>NZ_JALJVY010000006.1 GCF_024168485.1 Sphingobium sp. OAS761 | reverse complement strand
CCATGGCAATGCCCTCCAACCGGCACCCATAGATTCAGACATTCATCGCTTTGGGAATCCCCAACGTGAGTCAGGATCATTGGAGGTTGGTATTATACGATCGGCATGTACATGATGGTGATCCAGGGTCCCTTCCTGCTGGCGGCAAAGGGGATCGACGCGCCGTCGGCAATCGGTCGCTACATCGGGCTGTCATCGCTCGTGGGTGCGGTCTGCAGCGCCTTTTACGGGTTCGCACGGCGCTGGCTGGGTTTCCGCCAGATGTTCGTCCTGATCTCTCTCGCGATCGGTATCGGTCTTCCGCTCGCCGCATGGGCGCCCGGAGGCGGCTGGATCATTCTTGCCATTGTCGTCATCGGTATCGGCATCGGGATCATAGAGCCGACCGTTGCGTCGCAGCTGCTGCTCGTAACGCCTGAGCCACTGCATGACCGCGCCATGGGCGTGAACGTGGCCGCGATGTTTCTGGGACAGTTTCTGAACCCGCTCGTAATCGCGCCGCTGCGCGATGGATATGGCATTTTGTTTGCCTTTACCCTGACCGGGCTCGCATTTGTGACGGGAGGCGCGCTGTTTATGCTGTCGCTCGCGCGCCGCCGCGACAGCTAGTGGTCCGGCTAGGCATTTGATACGGTTCGAAGCCAAGTCTCGCTCGAATGTCAGAATCTCTTCGGACCATTAGAAATATTTGATTCGAGTGGATTTCACGATTTTGACATTGGCTGACCCAGCCAAGCCGCCAGGGGCTGCAAATGTCAAAATCAATCCACTAGGGGCGCCGATTTTTCAGGTCGTCGCTGCCACGGCTTCAGGCAGGCGGGGACCTTCCTGTGCGCCTCGCACCACACGGCCGGGCCGCGCGCCTGTGGGACGATCGTGACGGCGAATGATCTCGCCTGAAACGATCGTCGCCACAAAGCCCGTTGCGCTCTGATCGATACGGCGACCGCCGCCGGGCAGGTCGTAGCGAACCTGCGGCGCATGCAGGGTAAGGTTGTCGATATCGATGACGTTGATGTCCGCCTTGTAGCCCGGACGCAGTAGGCCGCGATCGTTCATCCCGACCATTTCGGCGGGATCGCGTGCCAGAATACGGACTGCCTGCGCCAGCGACAGGCGTGCTCCCGCCCGGTCCCGGGTCCAGTATCGCAGCAGGAAGGTCGGGTAGCTGGCGTCGCAGATCGCGCCATAATGCGCGCCGCCGTCACCCAGTCCTACAACCGTGCCGGGATCGGACATCAGGTCATGGATGGCGTCCAGCCGGTTGTCGTGAAAATTGCCCAAGGCATTATAGAGCATCGCATGGCCGCCCCGTTCCAGCATGAGGTCATAGGCGATGTCTTCGGGGGCCTGTCCGCTTGCCGCAGCGCGGGCTGCGATGCTTTCAGCGCGAGCTGGCTCGTAATTGGGCGGGTCGCCAAGCGGAAAGATCCATTCCCAGCGCCGCGCATTCATCGCGAACAGGTTGCGCGGGTCGGGTTCCTCGCTGGTCAGCGCCGCCCGTATCGCCGGATCTCGCAGGCGCGCGATGCGCTCGGCGAAGGGGAGTAGCTCTATCGCGGGCCAGCTGGCACACGCGCAGAAGGGGTTGGTCGACAGTTCGAAACCCATGATCAACCCAACCGGACGCGGCAGCACCTGGGCACGGATATAGGCACCCGCTTCATTCGCGGCGGTAACGCGGGCCATCGCCTGCTCCCACGTCGGCGGCCCGTTGTTCGACGTGCCAAGCGTGAATGTCGCTGGCCGGCCGCTCCTTTCTGCCACCCCGATCAGATGGTCCAGTTCATTATCCCAGCTTTCCATCGGCGCATTCAGCACGAGCTGAATGATCCCAGACCCGGCGTCCGTCATTCCATCGGCGAGCGCCTGCAATTCGGCGTCGGCGGCCTGGTAGCTCGGAATCTGATCGCCCGCCTTGGTGCGATGATACATCATGCGCGACGAGGCGGTGCCCAGTGCCCCCACTTCCATGGCCTCGCGTGTCAGTGTCCGCATCCTTGCCAGATCGTCCGCCGTGGCCGGTTCGCGGTCGGCGCCGCGCTGGCCCATGACATAGACCCGCAACGGGGAATGGGGCAGATAGGCGCCCACATCGATGTCGCGCGGCCGGGCTGCAAGGGCGTCGAGATATTGCGGGAAGGTTTCCCAGTCCCAATCCAGTCCTTCGGCCATGACGACGCCGGGAATATCTTCCACGCCTTCCATGACGCGGATCAGCAAGTCGTGATCGGCCGGGCGACATGGAGCAAAGCCGACCCCGCAATTGCCTGTCACGACAGTGGTCACGCCGTGCGACGATGAAGGGGAAAGTTCCTCCGACCAGATCGCCTGACCGTCATAATGGGTATGGATGTCTACGAAGCCGGGCGTGACGATCATGCCGGTCGCATCGATAACCCTGTCAGCCTCCCCGGCGTAGGGGCCGACGGCCACGACGCGGTCATTGCAAATGGCGACATCGGCGACGAAAGGGTCGGCACCGCTGCCGTCGACCACGGTCCCGTTGCGGATCAGCAGCGCGCAGCGTGCTGTCATTCCGCGGCTTCCGCTATCGGTTCCAAGGGCGTCTTGCCGTCCGATGCCCAGAAGGCGCCTTCGCGTGAGGTATCCACATCTTCCGCGCCGCGAACGCCCAGAGCCGCGCGCGCTTCGTCGAGCGGCAGATGGAATGCGGGTTCCAGCTTCTTCATGAAGAGCGCGTCACTCGCCTGGCCCACCTTCATACCGCGCTGGATTGCGTTGACCGCTGTCGGCCAAACCTGCGGATAGTGCAGCATGGTGCGTACGGTATATCGCAGCGAGCCGAAGATATGGATGACGTTCAGTTCGCCCGCCAGTTCCGGGTCATGCATATGTTTGGGGACGTTCGTCAGGCGATACCAGTAAGGCACGAGCTCGCCCATGAAATTGAAACCGCCACCGCACAGAATGTGCTCGAAATCGTGTGTCTGCCCCGATCTTAGATTATAATAGTCCAGCTGCGTTCTGGGCTCTTTCCAGGGCGTGATCTGGATCTCGTAATCGCCAGACGTCATCTGATCGTAAAAGATGCCGCCCAGCGACCCCTTGGGATATATTTCGAAGTCTTCGATCGCATATGTCGATATGAAACCTTCGTCGAACCAGGCGTCCAATTCCGGATTGACCTTGCGCTCGGCGGTGAACATGGCTTCGATCGCGTCGAAATCGCGGATGTCGTTCAAAATCTGGACGAACTCATGCATTTCAGCAGGCGGCGGCACGTCGGAGCCGTTCCGCCGCAGCAGGATTTTGGCGACCCAGTCGCGAAGCCGTGCATCGTTGAGATATTTGGACGAGGAAACAAGCACGCTGCTGTCAGTGCCCACGGGCATTACGCCGCGCATGAGGTATGGAATGTCGCCTGCCATCTTCACTCTCCTTGAATGCCGACCATTCAGTCCAGCACCAGTTCCTTGCCGCCCGATCCCCAGGCGCTGATCCGGTTGTCCCCGACCTGAAACTGCGGCAGCAGGTCGAAGAAGCTCTTGTCCGCGATCACGATGCGCTGAAGCTTTCGTGGGTTCATGCCCGTCAGATCGCACCGGGAATGTTGAAGCGCGATATTGTCCCAAATGACGAAATCGCCGTTGTTCCAATGATGCGTGTAGATACGATCTTCGCGATAAAGTTCGTCGAACAACCGGGCGAGCGTGGCTTCGCTTTCGTCCCGGTCCATGCCTTCGATCCGGCTCGTCTGCATCCAGTTGATGTAGAGGACGGGCTCGCCGGTTCTGGGGTGCGGGATCAGCAGCGGGCGAATTTGATGGGGCATCTCGGTCGACGTGTCATAATCGACGACGCGGCTGGACTGGATAGGCGCGATCACCGTTACCGCTTGCCTGTCCCTGATTTTCCCCGCCAGTTCTTCCGGCAGGCGCGCGGCGACGTCAACGCTATTGGCAAAGGCGGTCCAGCTTTCGCCGTCGTTGACCGCCACGGCATGCAGCGAGATGATCTTGTAAGGTTCCTCGGTGAACGCAAGGTCGCTGTGCCATGTAAGCGGACCGGAACCCAGCGCGCCGTCGCTGGAGATTTCGCGATATTCGCCATGCGCGCCGAGCACCCGGCCGAAATTCTCCAATATGCGAACCTGATCCGCTTCCGTCATGACCTGGTTACGGAATATCAGCATCTTGTGCCGGTCGAACAGATCGACCAGCCGCTGTTCGAATCCGTCAGGCAGCGGCGCATCCAGCCGAATGTCTATTTCCATACCGAACGGCGCGAGCGGCCGTTCCTCCCATGCATTCCGACTCATCCGCACCTCTCCAGAAGGACGTTTGACCGAACGGTATTTGACCGTTCGGTTCTGGTCAAGGGATGCCCGATGCAACGCGCCACAATCTTGCTATAGGCATCGGATGATGCAGGGGACGGGGCAGACCAACGCAGACCAGAGGCCAGCGCCGGGCATGGGGTCCCGTCGCGTCCGACACCTTTTGGACGTCGCGCGGGGCCACTTCGTGGATCGCGGCTTCGATCCCGTCAGCATCGATGCCATCGCGCGTGCCGCCGGGGTGAGCAAGGAAACCATCTATCGTCATTTTCCCGACAAGGAAGCGTTGTTCCGGGCGGCTCTGGATGCTGCTGGCGAGGAGTTTACGGCGCGCGCCCTTGCCGTCCATGACAGGGCACCAACGGCGTCGGTCGAGCTTGCCGGACTGGCGCGGGCGATTGCGGACTCCGCTTATGATCAGGGATTGTTCAGTACGCTCTGGGTCGCGGTAGGCGTTGCCCATCGCATGCCGGACCTGGCGACCAGCCTGCGTGACGGTCAATGGCAACGACTGGAGCCCGTGCGCGAAGCTCTGGAGCATTTCGCGCGAGATCATGGCGTTTCGCGCCCTGTTGCGCTCGAACTCGCGCTGGACTTCGGGTCTCTTGCGGTCGAGGGCCCCGCGCTGTTGATGGGGTTTCCCGCGCCGGCCGCTCCGGAGCGCACTGTCCGTGCCAACCGCGTTGCCGCCTTGTTCGCTCAAGGTGTGGCTGCCGGTCTGCGATCGGGCGGGGCGACTGTTGCAGGAACAAGGGCCGTCGGCGGATCGGCCGAAGGCATGGCGCCGCATTTGCGAACCTTGCTAGAAGTATCGACGAACCATTTCCTGGAAAGCGGGTTTGAGGGAGCGAACCTTGACGCGATAGGGGTCGACGCGCGGGTGGGGCGCGGGACGCTCTATCGCCATTTCGGCAGCAAGGCCGGTCTGTTTGCCGCCGCCATGCGCTTTTCAGCGCGGGCGTGCATCGAGGAGATCGTACCGCCGCCGCTGCCAGGCCATCTGGACCGGGCGGCGCTTACCATCTTCGTCGAGACCGCACTCGACAACCTCGTCTCGGTGCGGTCGATCGGCTTGCACCGTGCCGTTGTGGCGCAGTCCCGCCGGGACCCGGCGCTTGCGCGCGACGTCTTCGCCATCCTGCGCGCACCCTGGCTTTCGTCGCTGGGACCATGGCTCGCGGCCCTGGGCTTGCAGGATGATCCGGACTGGCATGCTCGCCAGCTTTTGGTCCTCGCCACGCGGGGGAATCGCCTCTTCGCCGGAGCGCAGCCCCTTGGTGTGACGGAACGACACGCCTGCGCAGCGCGAGCCGTAACCATCCTGCTCGATGGATTTATCGCCGTCACCTGACGTCAGCTGTACGCATTCCGTCTTGCATGGGCGGTGTTGACCGCTGTTTGCGTAGCCGACTAGTCGTGACCAACGGTTTCAGGGAGAGAGAATCATGATCAACTACGGGCTCGACGGCAAGGTGGCGACCGTGACGGGTGGCGGTGGCGGCATCGGACGTGCGACGGCTCTGGCCTTCGCCGGTTCGGGCGCCGCCGTTCTGGTGAGCGACGTTAATGACGCAGACGGCGAGGAAACGGTGGCAATGATCGCGGCTCTGGGCGGGCGCGCCGCCTACAAGCGGTGCAATGTAGCCGACCCCGCCGAAGTAAAGGCCATGGTCGCCGCCGCCGTGGAGCGGTTCGGACGATTGGATTGCGCCTTCAACAATGCCGGCATCAACTCCGTGACCGTCGACGAATATGACGACGCCGTGTGGGACCGCTCCATCTCTATCAATCTGACGGGCGTGATGTATTGCATGCGCGAGGCTGCGGAAGTGATGCTGCAACAGGGCGGGGGCGCGATCGTCAACACGGCCTCGATCAACGGGCTCGTCGGCAATCCGTCGCAGCCCGCCTATACCGCCGCGAAGCACGGGGTCGTCGGCCTTACGCGTCACGCCGCCTTGCGCTGGGCTAAATGCGGCATTCGCGTCAATGCGGTTTGCCCGGGCGTCATCGAAACACCGATGTCGGCGCAGGCCGCCGCCGACCCGCAGGCGCGCGCCATGATCGAAGGCATGACCCCGATGGGCCGAATGGGCCGGCCGGAAGAAATCGCCGCCGCCGTCCTGTGGCTATGTTCCGACGCGGCCAGCTTCGTTACCGGACATCCGCTACTGGTCGACGGCGGCGTTACTGCCTATTGATGCCCGGTTGGGAGAGAAAACGTCATGCCGACACGCTTTACCTTCACCAAAATCGTTGTCGCTGATCTGGACAGCGTCATTCCTTTCTACCGTGATGCCATCGGTCTGCGTATGCTGACCCGGCTCACCGCGCCAGACGGCGATTATGCCCAGGAAGAGGCTGTGTTCGCGGGACCGGGCGGGGAGCGTGGTCCGATGTTGTTGCTCGTTCGATACCTGAACCTGGCCGCGCCCGTCGCGGGATCGGCATGGACCGGATTTTCGGTGGACGATCTGGATGCGACGCTGGCCGCCGTCGAAGCGGGCGGGGGCAAGATCGTGATCCCGCGACATGATGTCCCCGTCCATGGCCTGACCGTAGCGGTGGCGGCTGATCCGGAAGGTCATCTGATCGAACTCACGACGCCGTTGACCTGACGACATGACGCGGGTTCCGGATGCGCGCAAGACGAGGGGGGCTGGGCGTGCCGCCTATCTGCGTCGTCGGCGCGACGCGACCCGCACGATGATCCTGGTGGCGGCCCGGCATGTGTTCGCGCGCGCCAACTATCTACAGGCGAAGATCGAAGATATCATCCGTCAGGCCGGCGTCAGCCGGGCGACCTTCTACGATCATTTTGGATCAAAGCTCGATCTGGCCTTCGCGATCTATGACGAGATAGCGCCCCAAAATGCGGCGCTTTTCGCGCGCCTCCCCGGCTTGGTCGATTCGGGTGATCCAGCCGCCATGCGATCATGGCTGGACGATTTTGTCGGGATGTACGTCGAACATAGGTATGTGACTCCGCTGATCGCGCAGTTGCAGCTTTTCGAAAGCGGATTCCGGTCCCGAATCCTGGAAGATACCGAAGCGCTGATGGATGCGCTTGCCGCCGGGGGCGTATCGGGCTTTGCACCGGCCACGCGCGCGGGCGATCCTGTTCCGCGCGCACGCACGCACGGGCGGCTCCTGCTCAATCGGGTCGCGGCGGTGTGCGGGGACATCGCACGGGGGGAACAGCCGGCGGAAGCCAACACTAGCCTCGATATCATAGGCACCGAATTGCTCGCCTATCTGCGGGCTGACCGGGCTGCTGTACATTAAACCAGACTCAGAGTACGCTTTCAAAAACGAGCGCATGCGGAGAGATGTGCGAAATGGCAGAAGACCGCGTCATTCGTGTCGGCATGGTGGGTGCCAATCCTGCCTATGGGTGGGGATCGGGCGTGCATCGCCGGGTGGTCGAGCGGTTGCCCGGCTTCGTCTTGAAGGGTGTATGCACTACCAGGGAGGATAGCGCCCGCGCAGCGTCGGAAGCTTTCCGCGCGCCGCTTTGGTTCACGGATGGCCGGGCTCTCGCCGGGCACGCGGACATCGACTTGGTCGCTATCTGCGTCAAGGCGCCTCATCACTATGACGTGGCGCGCGCGGCGCTTGACGCGGGCAAGCACGTCTATTGCGAATGGCCGCTGACGACGACGCTGGAACAGTCGGAGGAACTGGCGGCGCTTGCGGAAGCGCGCGGGGTCAAGGCGATGATCGGGCTGCATCTGCGCGGCTCGGCCGCGATGCGACAGGCGGCGCAAATGATCGTGGACGGGTATGTCGGCGATGTCCATAACGTGTCCCTCAATGCCCGCATGTTCGGTCCGGTGATGCGGGCCATGGCTATGCGCGCTGGCGGCACGACCTTGCTGTCCATTTATGGCGGACATCTGCTGGATGCCCTCGATCACTATTTTGGCGGCATTGTCGACATCGCCATGCGCGGCGCCATTCACCTGCCGCCCGTCGATGAAACCGGCGCACCGGTCAGCCGGGATGCATTCGATCATCTGAAATTTCATGGCATATTAGTGGACGGCGCGCTGTTCAATGTCGATCTGGCGGGCGTGTCGTTGACGGACATGGGTTGCACCTGGCGGATTGACGGTCACGAGGGCAGCCTGGTGCTGACGACGCGCGACCCCGGTTTGCCCGCAGTCGAATCACTGGTGTTGCATGGCGCGCGGCGGGGGGCCCAGATGGCGCCCATACCCATCGAACCGTCCTTTGATTGTTCGGTGATCCCGGCCTCGCCTGATCGCTATGAAGCCTATCCCAACAGCTTCGCCTCGCGCGAAGCCCTTGCGGCCATCGGCACGCTCTATGCCGAGCTGGGTGATGCCATCCGCCGGGGCGGGCCGGTCGAACCCGATTTCCGCCATGCCGTGAAGGTGCAAAGGCTGCTGGCCAATGCCGAATCCGCGGCCATTGTCTCTCCCTATCGCCATATAGCCGGAGCCATGCCATGACCCTTGAAACCGAAGCGCACAGGCCGACGACAGATTCCGTTGGCGATGAAGTCACGAGCGGGAACCCCGTTTTCTACCTGAACGGACGGCGCAAGGTGCGGACAGACAGTAGCGTGCTGGTCAGTTCATCGCCCTGGCTCAACGATGCGCGGGTGCGCGAATGGACGGCGACCGAAGCTCTTCGCCGTAACGGACATGATTATCCCCTGCTCTACGGGTTGCCGACGTTGATGCAGGCTGTCGACGAAGTGCGCGACATCGACGCTGCCGAGCGGCTTGTGGAAAAGGAACGGGCCCGAAATCCGGAATTCGACCGCTGGCTGACCGAAGGATTCGTGTCGACCTACAGCAAGGATGATCTGCGCCAATATCCGGAAGGATCGGTCGGCCGCCAGCTGTTCGACTATATGGATGAATTCGATCTGTCGCCCGAACTCAATTCCCGCATCCTGGCGAACCCTGAATGGAAGCCGGCCAACACACTCGATTTCTGGAACCTGCGCATGGGGCAGACCCATGACTGCTATCATATTCTGGGCGAGATCGGGTTCGGTTCGGTCGCCGAATATTTCATCACGGGCGTGGTGATGGGCAATGCCTTCCGTCATCTGGGCGCGGAGCTGGCCGGCACATTGATGACCGTGAATACGCTCATCATGTTCCCCTGGATGACGCGGACCATGCTGCACTATCCGGGCGCCTGGCCGACCCTCTATCGCAACCTGTCCTACGGGTACGAGATCGGGCAGCAGTCCGACATGCTGTTCACAAGAAAGTTCGAGGAGATCCTGCACCTGCAACCGGCGGAAGCGCGCGAACAGCTCGGCTGGCGAGGATTTACCGGGCCGACCGACAGCAAGGACGCGTCCTTGATTTTCGGTGAGGGTCGGGAAATCATACCCTGACTGGAGAATAGGCATGCCGGCCCAGCACCTGATCGACGCTGCCCATGCCCATGTCATGGCTGAGGGCGCGTCGGATTTCGATGCGACCCTGGCTACGCTGGAGGGGGAGCCGGTCTACGAATTGCTGCCCGTGGGTTTGCGAATGCGGGGCATGGACGCAGCGAGGCGATATTACCGGCATTTCTTCGACAATGTTCAGCCGCGCATGATTGCCGGAATGGCAGTCGTTCACGGTAACTGGCTGGGGGAAACGGGCCTCGCGATCGAATATACGATCGGTTACAGGGGCGACGACGGGGTCGAACGGTCGTGGCGGATTCTGGGCATCCTGACCTTCGGCGAGAAAGCACTGACCGGCGAGCGCGTCTATGCGGACGAGGAACTTCTGCGCATCATGTTCGCGCCGCTGTGGGACGAAATGGAAGTGATGACGCAATAGGGTGGTGATCGCGCGCGGGGCGCGACCACCTTTTCATTGTCTCAATCGTCCAAGTCGGCGAAGTCGAACTGGCTGGTGGGGATGATGTCGATCTTGGCGAAATCTATGAAGCCCGCGCAGCTGTCGGTCATGTCCTTCGTGTTGCGGGCGAACTTCTCCTCATCGCCGACCGCGTCGAAAAATATATAGGGGTTGGTCATCGCCTCCAGCGGGAAGCACTCCTCGACGAAGGCACCGTAGGCAGGCGCATTGTCGGTCAGCGGCCGCACGATGATGTTCTGCACATATTCGAAATTGGACTGGGTATCGATGGCGACACGGGCATGATGACTGTGCCAGTGCTTGACCGAATTCATCCAGCTTTGCTCCGGTAGGAAGGAAATGAAGCTAGCCTGCGACCAGCCCCATGTGCGTTGCCCGGGCTGCGGTGCATGATCCGCATTGGGAATGATGGTCGATTCGGCCACGAGCCACGCTTCGAACCGGCTGCCATGGTCGGCCAGCACCGCATCCACCGGCCCCCGAAAAATCGCGTTGGCGGACGGCAGCCAGAATTGCGCGACGGCATCCTGCTGCTGCTCCTGCCATTGCTGGTTAAGCGGAGTGGCCGGGTCCACCGTAGCATCGCGGACATTGAGGCGGATGCCCGACGCTCCCGCGGCCTTGAGCGCCGCCGGCAGCGTTTTCAAAATACGGGCGGCATAGTCGGACCGGCTTTCGCCCTCTGGAGCCCACAGGGCGCAGATCACCTTTTCCATGTCAGTCTCTCCTGATCATTCGCGCCTTAGTCGAAATTCGCCTGCCCGCCGTCGAGCGGTACGGTCGCGCCCGTCAGATAGCCCAGATCCTGCCGGCAAAGGGCAACGAGAGCACGGCCGATATCTTCTTCCAGCCGGCCGATGCGGCCCAGGGGAATGGTGCGGAAAAATGCTTCCGCTTCTTCCGGATTATTCTCGATCCACCATTTCAGCCCCGGCGATTCGGCGTGCGGCGCGATTGTCAGCACGCGAATATTCTCGCGTCCCCATTCCGCGGCCGCTGCCCGGGTCAGGGCGCGGGTCGCCTGTTTGATGGCGCCGTAGCAGCCATAGGTCGCCATGTCCCAGCGGATACCCGCCGAAGACGCAAAGTTGAAGATGGTGCCGCCGCCGCGTTTTGCCATGTGCGGATGGCACAGCTTCATGAGGCGGAACGATGCCAGCGGACCGGATTCGAAGCCGGCGGCGAAGGCTTCGTCGCTGACATCGTCGAGCAGGCCGAGCGGCACTTCCTGCGCGTTGTTCACCAATATATCGACGCCACCCAGTTCGGCGACTGCCGTCTGCACGGCCTTGGCCAGATCATCCGGATCCTTGACGTTGCAGGCGACGGGAATGGCGCGTACGCCCTTTTCGCTCGCCATCCGGGCGGTGTCCTGCACTTTTTCCAGCGTTCGTCCCGCCAGCAGCAGGTCGATTCCCTCGCCGGCCATGGCCAGCGCCGTTCCCTGGCCAATTCCCTGCCCCGCGCCTGTGATCAGGGCGATCTTGCCTTTCAGTTCCGTCATAGCGTCTCTCCACATTATCGTAGAATATTGGCCATCCTCCTACGCAAGAAGTTGACATTATGGCAAGGAAAGTCACAGTCCGCGTGACATTTGCGGGAGGGGAACGGCGCGGCGATTATCGTTTCGTCATGCGCCCCGGTCCCCTATATCGCATGCAAAGGATCGGATGGTCGAAATGAGTAATTGGGACAAAGAGGTCGATATCCTGGTCGTCGGGTCCGGTGCCGGCGGGTTGTTGGCCGGGCTGGTAGGCGCGCATAATCGCGCTGAGGTCCTGATTGTGGAAAAGGCCGAATTGTGGGGCGGCACATCCGCCACGTCTGGCGGTGGCATCTGGATTCCGGGAAGCGACGTGGCAAAGGCCGCCGGGTTCGACGACAGCTTGGACGATGCCTTTACCTATCTGCGCGGACTGTCGGCCGACAACGTGCCGGATGCCAATATCCGCGCTTATGTCGACAATGCCGCGCCGATGCTGCGCTGGGTCATGGCCAATACGCCGGTTCAGTACATGGCTTTTCCCTATCCTGATTATCATGCGGAAAATCCGGGCGGCTCACCAACGGGTTATCGCACCCATCTGCCGATGCCGATCGATGGCAAGGTCCTGGGCGATGAAATCCGTACGTTGCGCTTCGCGTCGCCGGCAGCCAGCCTGTTCGGTTATCTGAACTGGCATTTCAGCGAAACCAGCGAACTGCTTTACCGGATGAAGGGCTGGATGAAGAATCTGGTCGTCAATATGGGCCGCTACTGGTTCGACCTCCCTTTCCGCCTGACGTCGCGCAAGGACCGGCGTCTGACCCTGGGCAATGCGCTTGTCGGCGGGTTGCGGATGTCGCTTGACAAGATAGGCGTGCCGCTATGGCTCAACGCGCCGCTGAAGGAACTGGTGCGCGAGAACGGCATGGTGACCGGAGCCATCATCGAAAAGGACGGAAAGGCCACACGAATTGGTGTTCGCAAGGGTGTCGTGTTGGCGGCCGGGGGATTCGACAAGAATCAGGCAATGCGTGACGGCAACGCGCCGCTCTATCCCAAGGCGCGCTATTCTGGCGGCGTCAGCAGCAACACCGGCGACAGTATTCGTGCCGGCGAAGCGGTCGGCGCCGGTACGATGAACCTGCAATCGGCCTGGGCCGCGCCGGTATTTCATGTGCCGGGCGAGGATCGCGGTCGGCTGTGCACGATCGAGCGGGCGTTGCCCGGCTGCATGATGGTCAACCAGAAGGGCGAACGCTATCTGAACGAGGCGGCCTCCTATCACATCGTAGGGCAACAGATGGCGCGGCGTCAGGCCGAACATGGTGATGCCGATCCGAGCTGGATGATCTTCGACCATGAATATCGCCACAAATTCCCGATGGGACCGCTCTATCCGCTGATGCCGACCATGATGCACAGCAAGGCGGTTCGCTCCATCCTGAAGCAGGGCCGGTCGATCGCCGAGCTGGCGGAGAGGATCGGTATCGACCCGGCCGCACTTTCTGCCACCGTGGCCCGTTTCAACACCCATGCGGCAAAGGGCGAAGACCCTGAATTCCATCGCGGCGTAGCGGCCTATGACAAGATGTATGGCGATTTCCGCCATGGTCCCAATCCCTGCCTGCGTCCGCTCGACAAGGGGCCCTTCTATGCCATGCCCATCTATCCGGGCGACATCGGCACCAATGGCGGCCTGTTGACCGACGCGAACGGGCAGGTCGTCGACGATGCCGGCGCGCCGATCCCTGGCCTTTATGCGGTTGGCAACAATGCCGCGTCCGCGATGGGCGAAAGCTATCCCGGTGCGGGTGTCACCATCGGTCCGGCGATGACCTTCGGCTATGTCGCGGCCCGGCACATGACCGGCGGGAACGCTTGATCCTGCAATCCCAACCCGTTGATGAAGCGCGACGTCAAGCCGTTCGTGCCTTTTTCGATGGATTGACGGCAGGGGCCTTTCCTCCAGCACTTTTTGCCCCTGCTCCACTTTTCTGGACTACCCTGTCAGGTCCGATGGTAGGCAATGCCTATTTTCGCGTGCCGGCAATGCTGGCGCGTATATTTCCTGACGGACTCAATTTTACGGTCGAAGAGCTGATACTCGAAGGCGAGCGTGCGGCCGCGGCGGTCCGGTCGGAGGGACGGTTCGATGGCGACAGCCTCTATTCGAACGATTACGCGTTCTTCTTCAATTTTGTCGGCGCGCAAATTTCGTCCGTTGCAGAGCATTTCAACCCGTTGCGCGTTTCGCCGGCGCTGTCGGAACGGATGCGGGTTGCCCTTGCCGATTGATCAGAGGTCCCGCGCGGACGGTGCGTTGACCTTGCGCCATTCGATCCGCACCAGATCAGAACCGACATCGGCTTCCAGATACAATCGATCGCCCGCAAAGGCGTAGCGGCGGGTCTGATCGGTGCCGATCCAGTCGGGATACCAGGCGCCGGTCACATGATGGGTGACGATTCCTGCCGACGCATCGACGGAAAAGCTACCAAAATATCCCGAATATCCGCGCATCGACCGGCCGAGCGCCGCGTCATCGACATGATAGACGCTGGGCCGGTCGAAGAGCGGCCGATCTGTACGCATCAGGTGGCATCTCATATGGCCGTCGGGGCTGTACATGATCTGTCCTGCGGCGTCCCGCCCGAACGGATAGTCCTTCATGCCATCGGGATGATGGGTGGTCCACAGCACCAGCTGCCAGCCGCCCACCAAGGCTAGAAATGCTGCCCGCGCGTCCATGTCGGGCCGTTCCAGCGGCGGCGGCAGGCCGGTCATGCGGCACTTGCCTGGCGGCGCAGGGACAGAGGTTCCGTACCGGGTGGGTAACGTTGCGGCCTGCACAAATTATAGGCGTCGTTGAGCACGCCGATGAAGGCCATGTCCCGATAGGGATCGGCCGGGGGGTCGAAGGCCATGCCCCGGCGCCGCAGATCGGCCATGAATATCTCGGCGACCATGTCGTGGGTCAGATCGTCCCTATGGTCGGAATGCAGCTTCAGATCGTCCAGATCATGATAGACCTCCGCATTCCAGTGCAGCATCAGCCGCAGCTCGTCCGTGTGCAAGATGGCGTTGACCCGATCGCCGGTGGTCATCAGCCAGCGATCGCGGTTATCCGGATCAACGTCCAGTTCGGTAAAATAGCACGTGCCATGGCTGGCCACCCAGCCGCGAAACTGGGCGACGATGAAATGGTCCATCGAGATGTGCGACCCGATGCGGCCGCTGGTCGAGGCTGCAATCTGTTCGACATTCTGGAACCGTCCCTTCGTCACCATGGGCCAGGGGCAATGGTGACGGATCAAGTCCATCAACTGTTCGTGCTGTCGGGGCGTGTAGACGGAGTCGACCTGGATTGGAGGCGCGAATGGGCGGATGTCCATCGGACCGTCGGCTCCGGCAGAAGTCGCCATCATGTCCTGCTCCCCTCCACTGCGCCGCTCTGATGGACGATCCGATGTAGACTGGCACGATCGGTCGACCAGACCAAGAGACTTGGCCGAAGGTTCAGCCGGGCCAGCCGGTGAAGGCGGTGATGCCGCCGTCCACGACCAGTTCCGTGCCCGTGATATAGCGCGCCTCGTCCGAAGCGAGGAATAGCGCCGCGTGGGCGACATCCCATGCATCGCCCATCCGACCCATCGGCACCTGGGCGTTGCGCTTGGCGACCATGCCTTCATAATCGCCGGCATTATATTTGTCGGCCAGCCGCTGGACGATCGGCGTCATCATGAGGCCGGGGACGACGCAGTTCAACCGCACGCCCCGGGCGGCATAGGAAACGGCGGTGACTTTCGTGAACTGGACCAGTCCCGCCTTGGCTGCGGCATAGGCGATCTGATCCTTGCCCACCCATCGCATCCCGGCGATGGAGGATATGTTCACGATGGCGCCGGTGCCCTGCTGCGCCATGACCGGAAGGGTTGCCTTGCTCGTCAGGAAAGCGCTGGTCAGGTTGATGTCGAGCTGCTTTCGCCAGGTCGCTTCATCCATCGTTTCTGGATCGCCGGGTTCCGAGCGGCCGACATTGTTGATCAGAATATCCAGCCGTCCGAACCGCATCAGACAATCCGAGACGAGTGCACCGATCTGTGTTGCGTCGGTGACGTCGCATGCGCCGACATGCAGGCTGTTGCCTTCCGCCTCCACGATCGTGCGGGTGATGGCAGCCGCGTCCATGTTGACGTCGACGCCATAGACCGTAGCTCCCTGCCGCGCGAGCAGTACCGCCGTCGCCTTGCCGTTGCCCCAGCCATCGCCGAAGGACCCGCAGCCCGTGACGATCGCAACCTTCCCGTCCAGCCTCAACATGCCCTTGCCATCCTTCCTGCTTGCGCAATGCTGATGGCATCGTCATGTCGTAATGACAACTGTAGTTGTGGAGACGGATGTGCCCCAATCGCCCCGAGACATGGCCCCGCGCATCATGCTGATCAGCGCGCTTGCACAGTCGCCCGGCCCGGCCATGGCCGCTATGCGCGAGGAGTGGCCGGAGGCCGCCGCCCATAACCTGATCGACGATTCGCTGGCGGGCGATTTCGCCACGATCGGCGAGATCAGCCCCGCGATCCATGAACGCTTTCTCACCCTCGGGCGATATGCTGCTCGAACCGGCGACGGGCGAGTGCCCACCAGCGGCATCCTGTTCACCTGTTCCGCATTCCGGCCAGCGATAGAGAGGGTGAGGGCGGATCTGGCGATTCCCGTCATCACGCCTAACGAAGGCGCGTTCGATGAGGCGCTGGCCCTGTGCCGGGACAGGGAAGGGGGAGGGCGTATCGGCCTGTTGCTGACATTCCAGGGATCGGTCGCGCCGCTGACCGGGGAAATCCACGCCATGGCCGACGCGATCGGGCAGGCGCGACCGCAGATATTGCCCGCCGTCGCCGAAGGCGCTCTGGAGGCGTTGCAGACGGGTGACGCCGACCGGCACGACCGGCTGAGCGCGCAGGCCCTTAATGCCTTGCCGCCGGTCGATGTGATCGTCATCGGCCAGTTTTCAATGGCCCGGGCTGCGCCTCTGGTGCGGGCGGCGCGCGATGAGCCGGTGCTGACCACGCCGCACATGGCCGTGCGAAAGATGCGGCGGCTGGTCGAAGCCGCCGCATGAAACACGGGCGGGCATTGCGCCCGCCCGTGGCCGGTTAGGCCGGTTCGGCGGTCCGCACGCCCTGCGGCAAGGTCAGGGGATCGCCCATCCGCTCATAAATGGCGAGCGCATTGCTGCCCATGAACCCATCCTGATAGCCGCGCGGCAAACGGCTTTCGAACGTCTTGAAGAAACGTTCGTAAAAATCCTTGGGCGTGACATGCCCTTCGAAATGCGGGAAGTCCGAGGAGAATAGCAGCATCTCATCAGGCAATTGCTGCATCAGCATGTCGAGCGGATTGTCGCTGCTGGCATCCAGCGGTGTCGCGCGCACGTTGCGACGGATATAATCGCTCGGCTTCATTGGCAGCTTATATTCGCCCAAAAACAGTTGGGCGGTCGGGTCGATCCGGCCGTCAATGTCGTTGATCAGATAGGGCAACCAGCCGATGCCCAGTTCCGCAATCATCAGTGTCAGGGTCGGATGGCGTTCGAACAGGCCGGACCAGACCATTGCGTTGATGTTGAGCATGGCGGTCACATGCTTGTGACCACTGCCGAACTGCCGCAGCAGCGTCGGGTCGGCATCCATGTTCCACCAGCCTGAATCGAACTTCATCCGTTCAAAGCCGGTGTGCAGCATGGCCGCCATGCCGTTGTCGGTGACCGCCTGCCAGAACGGCTCCCAGTCGGGATGGACAATTGCCTTGCCTTCCACCGGCGCGCCGGGGATCAGCACGATGCGGCTGCCGCGCTGGCGCATTCGTTTCAGCTCGGCGATCGCCCAGTCGAGATCGGTATAGTCGAGCGCAGTGACCGGAAGCAGCCGCCCGCCGCCCTCGTCACAGGTGTCGGCCAGCCAGTCGTTGGCCGCCCGCACCGTTTCCTGCCGCAATCCGGCATCGTCGATGAACGCCTGATAGGTGACGCCCGAAAGGCAGATGACATTCTGGATGTCGATGCCCTGTTCATCCATCCATTTCAGGCGGGCCTGCGTATTGGCGACCTCCATCTGATTGCGGCCCTCAAATTGGGCACGACGTTCCTTCTCGTCGGATTTTTCCTTTGCGAACAAGGTCAGCAGGCCGGGCGGCGCCATATCCTCGACGGAGGGACGGCGGTCTTCCGGAATGGAGGCGATCAGGTCGCCGCAGATCACCTTCACCGCCAGCGCGCCGCCATGCAATTTGGGCAAGCGCCCGGCGAGATCGGGATATTTGGCCAGCCAATCCTCTCCTGGCTCGAAATGGGCATCGACGTCGATCACCAGGCTCATAGCATCTCTCCTCGCGCATCGGACGGAAATGGCGCATCGATGCGCGTCTTCTATTTTCCGAGTCCGTTACCAAGGAGGCTACGCTGCATGGGGCAGCGCGTCCATAGATTACAACCGCCATTGTATTAAATGGGACACGTCTGCCGTGCCGTCAGACATGGGCGGGGCGCAGTATGGCGTCGCTGCCCCCATCTATGAAGATGATCTGACCCGTCAGGTAATGATTATCCATACCCAGCAGGAAGTCGATGAGTTCAGCGATCTCTTCGGGCCCGGCATAGCCTTCGACCGCGATGGGATTGCTCTGGCCGATCAGTTCCACCATCTCGGGCTGGTCGAACAACGGAGCGGTCATAGGTGTGGTGACGACGCCCGGCCCGATGCCATTCAGCAAAATGCCGGAGCCGCCCCATTCGGCGCTGACCGCCGCGCGGCGCAACCAGCGTGACAGCGCCAGCTTTGACGTGGAATATTCGCTGCCAGGCTCTGCAGCCATCGCGTCGAGTGCGGCGGCCTCGTCGCCGGCCAGGCACAGGTCCACCACCTTCGGGTCCGAGGGCAGCATCACCGCCGTCGAGCAGATGGCGACCGCGCGGGGACGGTCGGACTTGGCCAGCAGCGGGCGCAGGTCCTCCAGCGTGGCGACCGCGCCGAAATAGTTGATGGCGATCGTCTGGCGCGCCATGTCCGGGCGGGATATGCCCGCGCCCGCGAGCACGCCGTCGATACCGTCCGGCGCCATTTCGCCGACCGCCCTTGCCATTGCCGCGCGTCCTTCGGCGGTGCCGAGATCGGCGTCGATGTCGCTGCCCTTCAGATCGACTCCGATGACGCGATGACCCGCGCCCTTAAGTCTTTTAACTGTGGCGGCACCTATGCCCGATGCCGCGCCTGTCACGACAATGATCCTGCTCATGATATTTTCTCCTGCAATTTTAGCAACTTGATGGAAGATGTCGGCCCAACCGGCGCGTCGATGCGCATTCAGCCCATCTCCACCCGCAACCGCGTCAGGCGGATGGACGCGATCTTCCATGCTCCGCCCACACGGCAGTAGCGCTCATAATAGTGGCCCCACCCATGCAGCCAAGCGAAGGGCAGGGGCGACCCGGCGTTGGGCCAGACCCAATCCTCCATGGCCCAGATACCGGACGCGTTATCGGTATCCTCCACAGTGATTTCGGGCATATGGCCATGATGTACGGTCGCGACCTGATCCAGCATCGGCGTCAGCATCGCCAGATAGGGCGCTGAGCCGCGGAACAGCATATCGGGCTGGTGCTGCGGCGTGGCGTCTCGAAAATCGGCGATGAGGTCGGGCGTGAATACGGATTCGAGACCCGCCCAGTCCTTTTCGTCCATGGTACGGAAATAGCGGGCCTTGAGCATCTGAATGTCGCGGATCGCGGCGCTGCGGGAAAGTTCGTCCATTATCTTATCCCGACACCGTATATCCGCCGTCGACCGGCAGTGTCTGTCCGGTGATCCAGGCGGCGGCCGGGCTGGTCAGGAACAGGATGGCGCCGGCAATGTCCTCCGGCTCGCCCAGTCGACCAAGCGGCGTGCGGGCTAACGTAGGCGCGGTCCATTCTTCCGATGCGAAGGTGCCCGCCGTCATCCGGCTGCGCGTGATGCCGGCCGCGACCGCATTGACGCGCACGCCGCGCGGTCCCCATTCGACCGCCAATGTGCGGGTGAGGCCGACAAGCCCGGTCTTGGCCGCGCCATAGCCGGGGACGATCGGGATGCCGAAATAGCTGCTCATCGATGCGATGCCGACAACCGACCCGCCGCCCGGCAGGCCGCTTTGCGCCAGCAGGTCGACCGTACGCCGCGCCATGCGGAACGCGCCGACCAGCAGCATGTTGACGGCGCGGGCGAAGACATCGGGCTCATATTCGTCGAGACCGATGCTGGGCAGCGCCATGCCGGCATTGTTGACGAGGATGTCGAGCCGGGGGAGGGCGGCGGCCACTGCATCGATGCTCTCGCCATCCTCCACATCCATGCGCAGATAGCGGTAGCCTGACAGGTCGTCGTCATAGTCGGCCGCGTAGCCGCGCGTGCCCGTGATCGTCACCAGCGCGCCCGCATCGCGATAGGCCGCTGCCGTCGCCGCACCGATGCCGCTGGTGCCGCCGGTCACCAGCACGTGCGCGCCGTCATAATCATGCGTGATGCTGGTCATACCGCCTCCACCTCCACCCATCGGCCTTGCGCTGCCGACAGGCGGCAGGCGTCCAGCACAGCCTGTCCGGCGGCCGCGTCGCGAAAATCACCGCCCGGATCGGGCAGGGGCGCAGGCCGGCCCAGCATCCGGGCCTTCATCTGCCCGAACAGCTTGGCATAGGGTGCGACGTCGAAACCCTGCGTATGCCAACGGTCCATTTCCGTCTGGATCAGTTCCTTGATCGCGAAGGGTTCGGGGGCGGGATTGACGAGTTCGGACGGCATGGCAATCTGGCGTGCGCCTTCCGGGTCCCTCACCCACACTTCTTCCGGGTCACCGAAAGCCGCGCCCGACTGGATCCACGCCGCGCCGGCAGACCCTGCAACCTTGGTCGCCATCACGAACGGGCCGGGGAAGCTCATGGCGGCCTCGATCACTCCGCGACAGCCATTTTCGGCGATGAACTGAACGTTATAATAATCATCCGATGTCATGCTTGGCCGCGTGGTGGTCAGCTTGTGCAGGATGGCGCTGACCACCCTGATCGGCCCGATGGTGGACAGCACCTGATCGATCATGTGGGTGCCGAACGCACCAAGGAAGCCACCCCCTTGCGCGACGTCCGTCCACCAGTCCGCCAGCGGTTCGTCCTCGCCTTCGCCGGGCTGCTGATAAAGCCGGCTGAACATCAGCGGATCGCCGATCATCCCGTCCTTGACGACCCGGCGCAGCAATGCCTGCGCGCTGTCGAACCGGAATTCCGCGCCCAGCGCGTGAACCACGCCCGCCTGTTCCGCCGCGGCCAGCATCTCGCGGGCCTGCGTCAGATCCCTTGCGAAGGGTTTTTCGCACATCACCGCCCGCCCGGCGGCAATCGCCTGCATGACCGGCGTGTAATGGGCGTGGGGCGGCGTTGCGACCGTGACCAGTCTGATCGCGGGCTCATCCGCTAGCACCTGTTCCAGATCGTCCGAAGCGAGCGGAATGCCCAGCGGCGCGGCGCGCTGTGCGGTTCGCTCCCGGTTCCGGCCGACGATTGCGTGCACCTGGAACCCGGCATCGCGCAGGGCGCGGACATGGGTGAACAGGCCAAAGCCCGTGCCCACCACCACTGCGCCGATCGGCTGATTGTCGCTCATGTTCTTGCTTCTTTCCTTGCTTGCGCCACAACCGACAGCGCGGAACCGGCCCAGTCCCGGATCGCGTCAGCCATGGGTTGTTGCGCCAGTTCGCTCGAAAATATTTCAACCGAAAGCGGCGCCGTGGAACCGGTCGCGTCGATCGCCGCGATGAATCCGGGCAGATCGAAACTGCCAGTGCCTGGCAGCATCCGTCCGTTCATCGTTTCGCGCATCAGGTCGTCGCTTGCCCGTGTAGGCGCGTCGTTGATCTGCACCGTATGGATGCGATCGCCCGGAATGCTGCGCAGCAATTCCAGGCTGGAGCCGCTGCGGAAGAAGTGCCAGCTGTCCAGCGTCAGCCCGCCATTGGCGCATCCTGCCGCCTGCACGATCGCCCATGCGGTCGCCAGATCGGGAATGCCGCCGAATGGCAGAAACTCGATATGCGCCCTCAAGCCATGGCCGGCGGCGAGGTCGCAGACATGGGCGAAAGCTTCGGCCGCTTCGTCCAGCGATGGGGTCATGCCCATCATCTCGACCACCGTGAGGGAGGGCGCGCCGATGCGTGCCGCCGTCTCCACGACACGCTCGGGGGTCAAGGACCGCAGCAGCGTCGCCATCGGCGCATCGTCTCCTGCGACCCGGTGCGCGGGCAACCAGCAGGCGGTGCAGTCGATCTCCATCACGGACAGGCCGTGATCCGCCATCCGAGCGGCGATGTCGGATGCAGCCATGCCCTGCCTTTCCAGTCCCCAGACGTCGCCGGGCATCAGTGACATGCCGGTGAAGCCCGCGTCACGCGCGGGCGCCATCCGGTCGAGCAATGGCAGATGCACGAAGGGCGGGCCGGAAAGGACGAGGTCGGTGGACAGCATCAGGTCGCGGCCGAGCGGAAATTCAGTTCCAGCAGCACGCCATTCTCTTCCTCGACGAACAGTTGCACCAGATTGGCTGCGTCAAAATCGACCCGCGATACCGGCCGCCCCGCCCGTTCCAGCCGCGCCAGCATGTCCGGCAGGTCGTCGCACTCCAGCGCGACATGATGGACGGCCCCGCTGCCGCGCGCAGCGGTGAACGGCGTGGTGTCGTCGCTGGGATAGCGTGCCTTCACGGGCCCGATATGGATGATCGGATGACCGGCGGGATCGTGGATCCAGCACCCCTTGTCGATATGTTCGGCGCCCGGAGCGGCGCGCGCCTCCAGCCCCAATATGTCGCGGAAGAACGCCGCGGTTGCGGGCACGTCGGGCGTGCGGATGTTCACATGGTCCAGGGTCTTTACGGGCATGGCGTTCAGTCCACGAACTGGCCGGTGTCGACGGCGGTTTCCGGATCAAGCACGGCGGCACCCTCGCGCTCTAGTGATTGCAGCGGCAGGCGCCATAGTTTCACGGACGGCGTCACCTGCGTCTGCACGAAGCGCAGGCCCCATTGCCCCTTGTCATGGCCGAAGCTGTTGACCCAGTTCGCGCCGATGCCAGGATCGCGCTCGGCAATGACGATACGCACACGGCCGTCGGGTTCGGCAGCGAAGCGACTGTTGTTCACCCAGCCATTGCCGTCCTCGAACGTGTCGAGATTTTCCTGCCAGATGTTGCAGATCTGGAAGTTCCAATATTCGCAGGGGGGAGGGGTGAATTCGAGCACCAGCGCCTCGTCCAGCCCCTTCTCCCATCCACCGAAGGCGACATGCCGGTCGGGCACCCCGCCGTTGGACAGATATTGCGCGCGGCTGAAATCCAGCCGGTTCAGTTTCGCGGAAAAATTGCCCTGATTGCCCTGCCACCAGTTGCGAACCAGTTCGGCATAGCCCAGCACATTCTGCGCCGCCCAGGCGAGATTGTCGGCCATCAGCTTCGGGGTCAGCGGCTCGGGCGTGGCGCCGTCCATGCGTTCGATGGTCATCGCCGGTGCTGTCTGCATGGCGCGGTCGGTCCAGACGAAGCGGATCAGGATGCAGTTGGTGTCGGGCTCCAACTTCAGCCATGTCTTGCCGGCGCCCGGGTCCTGTTGCGACAGGATGATCTCGAACGTGTCATCCTCGGCGATCTGCAATTGCTGGCTGGCGAGGAAGCCGGTGGTCTTGAGGTTGGATGGATCGAACTGCTCCAAGCCCCCCACGCCCAGCGGCGCCCAGTCCCGTGCGCCCGGATCTGCGGGCGCGGGCGCGGTCAGCACTGCCATCACGAAATAGGGGATGGTGCCGCGCGTGCCGGTGATGCGGTAATCGCGCGCCTCGTCGAACTGGCACATCAGATGGTCCTGATCGACGGTCTGGAAATTGATCGACTGCCGCCAGACCATGTCGCGCAGACGGGGCCGCGTCGGCTCGCCATTTTCGACCAGCCGTTCCAGCCCCGACCGGGTCAGGCGAGTTAGAAAGCGATAGAATTCCGCCCGATCAAGGTCGGACGGCTCATCCCCGAACCGGTCGATCATCCGGCCGGCGACCTTCAACGTTTCGCAGAAGTCTTCCCACGCAGCGCCGGAAAGAAGGCGCTCGGACGCCTCGTCCGCAACGGTGTCGAGCGCCATTCTCAATCCTCCTGCCTGACGGGAAAGCGGTCAAAGTAAAAGGCGAAGCGGTCGCGCAGCGCAGCGACGTCGACGTCGAACACGCCCTCCAGATCGTAGAGTATGCGGCCATGGGCATGGCGCGGATTTTCGTCGAGATAGCCGAGGAGCGCACCCTCCGCCTCCGCGGTCATCGGCAGCCCAGCGAGATCATAGACGCGTCGCATCGTGCCTTCCTGATCGGCCATATAATCGTGGAACATCACGTCCATCGACTGATCCTGCCCCCAGGCGTCCCGCTGGTCGATGCAGGCCCGCAGCAGGCGTTCGATGCGCGCGGCCCAGTGCCGCGCCAGCCCCGGCGGATCGACCGGGTCGCGGCGGATGCGATCGCAATAACTCAGCATCGTCGTCAGCGACCGCAATACCGCGACCGGATCGCGATGGGTGATGACCAGCGTCGCGTCGGGGAAGGCCGCCTTGAGCGGTGCCAGGTTTTCCATGTGTTGCGGCGACTTCAATATCCAGCGCGCCGGGCCGCGATACCAGGTCAGTACCTGCAGCACCTTCTTCTCGTAAAGATAGCTGCCGGTGCGATCATGCGCGAAATAATGGTCGATCCAGCGCGGAATGCGCGTCTGGAATTCCCAGCTGTAGCAGTTGAGGTCCATGTAAAGCAGCTCATTATCCTCATGGATCGAGCTCGCTTCCATGCCATGCATCGCCGCCATGTGCGGCAGCATGGATTCGAAATGCCCCCAGAATTCGGCGGTGCGCAGTGCGCGCGGGTCCGGTTCGCCCGGCGGGGGAGGGGGCGCGGCGGGCACCGGTTCCTCCGACTCCCACAGGGTCAGCGAGCGCAGCCGCGTATCGCGCGCCAGCCAGTTGACCAGATGGGTGGTGCCCGATCGCGGCAACCCTGCGATGATGACAGGCTTTTCGATTTGGATCTCGAGGATTTCCGGATGGCGCTTCACCAGATCCTCGATCCGCAGGCGATTGGCCATGACGCGGATGGCATGGTCGATGATGGTGATCCGCCCGCCGCGCGTCAGCCCTTCGTCCTCCGCCAGGGATTGCAGCACCACGGCCAGACGTTCGCCAAACCCGGTATCCTCGCCGAAATCCGTAAGTCCGTCCGTAAGCGCGCTGGCGTGGGCCAGGATGTCGGTCACGCCCATGGTCTCGTCGAATTTCGCCGGGCCTTTTCGTGCGGCGATAATTGCGGGTGTAAGGCGTGGGCTGGCCAAATCGTCGATGACGATGTCCGCGGAGGCGGTCACGCAGCATTGTCCGCGAAGGTCAGCATCACCTTGGCCGACTCTTCCGTACTGGCAGCGGTGCGGAGGGCCTCGTGAAAATCGGCGAAGTCGAAATGATGGCTGATGAGCGGAGCCAGTGCGGAGCCTTCACGCGCGATCATGGCCAGAGCTTTGCCAAAGGCTTCGGCCCTGTCCACCGCGATCGAGCCAGTGATCAAGATCTCGTTTGCCATCATTCGCCACAGGTCGAGCGCGACCGGGTTCTTGTGAAGCGCCACGACGGCGATACGGGCGCGATATTTTGCGGCGCCGAACGCCTGTGTCAGCGCCTGGGGCGACCCGGCGCAATCGATGAACGCATCGGTTTCCACATGAGGCGCGCCAAAGCGTTCGCCCGCCCCGTGAAACTCCGCCAGCGCCTCCACCATGGGCTGGCGATCGACGTTGCATGCCAGGCCAGCACCCAATATGCGTGCGCGTTCCAGGCGCGTTTCGACGCGATCGAATATCGCGATCTTTTCGGCGCCCATGCTGCGCAGCATCGCCACGGTGCAAAGGCCGATCGGCCCGGCGCCGAGTATCGCGACCTTGTCGTGCGGTGCGATACCCAGGCGCTCGATTGCATGAAGGCCCACTGACAATGGTTCTGCCAGGGCCGCCTGCGCGAAACTTACATGACCAGGGAGCGGAAAGACCGTTTCGCCAAGCGACGCGCCCCGAACGCGGATGAAGGGGGCCATGGCGCCTTCCGGTCCGCCCCCGCCAATATAGCCATGATCGGGATTGACCGCGACCCGCTGCCCGGTCGCCAGGCCTGAAACGCCCCGTCCCACCGCTTCGATCGTTCCGGCGAATTCATGTCCGATGGGTAACGGCTCACTTAATGGTTCGACCCCGCCGAGCCCGCCCTGCGCTATATAGCCCAGGTCGCTGCCGCAAATCCCGCAGGCCGCAACCCTGACAATTACCTCGCCATCGGCAGGGAGCGGCACCGGCACATCGTCCAACCGCACGTCGCCCGGGCCGTGAACGCGCGCCAGCGGCATCACCTCTGCCATCATTTTGCATCCTCATATCCCTGGATGGAGAATGACAGGGCTTCAGCGGTCTTGCCAGTCCTGTATGTGTCCCGATTGTGCTTCAATCGTCGATTTGTGATGAAATCTACCGCATGATCTACGCAAAATGGCCGGAACATTGCTCCGGCCATCTTCAATTGCGCTCGATTCGGAATCAATAGCGAGCTGTCGCCGTGATGCCGAACCGCCGACCCTCGGCCCATGCCAATGTGGCAAAGCCGAGCGAACCGAAATCAACCGCGTTGAATCGCACGTCCTGGTTGAACAGATTTTCGCCATAGGCCTGGATCGTCAGGCGGGCCCGGTCACCCAGTGCGATATCCTCCAATGTGATACGTGCCGACAGATTGTCGAGTGCGTTGGTCCGGATGAAGGGATTGTAGGGGTTGACCCGATCCAGCGGGAAGTTCCAGGCCGCAGCTTGGAATTCGTAGCCCAGGTTCAGGCTGAGCTTGCTGTCGTTGAACCGTGCCGCGACCCAGTTGACGTTCACATTGCCCGTCCAGTCGGGAACATGCTGGTTATGGACTTCGTCGGCGACATCGATCGGCAGATTGGTCGTCGGATCGATGTAGATATAGCTCTTATATTTGGAGAAGACATAGCCGACCGATCCGCTGACAGTCAGATTGTCGCTCGGCACGGCCGTCATTTCCAGTTCGAAGCCGCTGAAATTCGCCTTGCCGGCATTCACCGTCTGGGTGCGGCCGCCGCCGGTGCCGGCAACGAACTGACTGACCTGCAAATCGCTATAGTCGGTGTAGAAGGCTGATGCATTCACGCGCAGGGTGCGATCGATGACGTCCGCCTTGAAGCCGACTTCGTATGACTTCACCTTCTCCGGATCGAACCCGTGGGGATTGCCGGAGCCGCCGGCATCGAACCCGCCGGCACGATAGGCGGTCGCGACGCGCGCATAGGTCATGAGTGCAGGGGAGAAGCGATAATTGGCCGATGCCGTCCAGCTGAGATCGGTCCAGTCGTTTTTCGCGAAGCCGGGCGCCAGTGCCGCGCCATTCGAAAGATTGTGCTGCTCGATCTGCTTCTTGTCGCGCGTGTAGCGCAGGCCGCCGGTCAGCTCGAGGCCGGGCGCGAAGCCGGGCGTGTAGGACACCTGCCCGAAGGCTGCATATGATTTCGACGTCTGGATATAATCGCGGACATTCACGAAATTCAGGCCGGCGGTCGGCGAAAGGACATAAGTGAAATTCTGCGTGGTCTTGCTCGCATAGCGCTCGTTGAAATAATAGAGGCCCAGCACGTAGTTCAGTTCGCCCAGATCACCGGAGGCCTGGAATTCCTGGGTGAAGGCGCGGTCCCTGGCCACGGCAGGGGTCGGATAGTCGAACAGGTAAACCCGCCCGACCCCGCCGCCCAGCAACGGCCCCATAAGTTCGCCCTGTGCGCCGTTGCTCACGGCCTGCGCTTCATAGAATTTCCGGTAGCCGGTGATTGACTTCAGTGACAGCGCCGGGCTGATCTCGTAATCCAGCGTCAGCGCACCGCCGTAATTCTTGTTTCGCCCGCGCGGCTGGTCGGCGATCGCTGTCTCTTTGGGCTTTTTGTCGGTGATCACCAACGGATCGCCACCATAGGCGGGCGACTGCGAGAAATAGGCATATTGCAGCGGGTTCATATAGGCGAGCTGCTGCAGGACCGGCGTGCTGTGCGCCTTCATGTAATCGGTGCGGAAGTCGATCTTGAATGCGTCGCTGACGTCGCCATGGATTGCTATATAGGCTGCGTCGCTGCGCTTCTGGCCTGCGGGAGAGGACCCGTTCTTGATCCTGTTGGGTACGTAGCCATCCTGCCCTATGTGGGAATAGGCCATCTTGATCGCGAAGCCGCTGTTGCCGATCTCGCCCGTGTCGACGGTCGTGCGTGCCTTGAACAGGTCATAGGTGCCATAGGTCAGCTTCTGTTCGATTCCGAATTCGCGCGAAGGCTGCTTGGTCGTGATGTTGATCGCGCCGCCTGTGGTATTGCGGCCGAACAACGTGCCTTGCGGCCCGCGCAGAATCTCCACTCGCTCCAGGTCGACCAGATCGAAGATGGCCGCGTTGGGTCGCGCGATGAGCACGCCGTCGACATAGGTGGCGATCGGATAATCGGTCGTGCCGGTGGAATCGCTGCCCCCGATGCCGCGAATATTGACCAGGATGCCGCTGGTGGTCGGACCTGATGTCGCGCGGATCGTGAGGCCGGGCGCAAAGCCCTGAAGCTTGTCCACCGAGGCGATATTTTGTTGTTCCAGTGTGTCGGCGGAAATGCCGGTAACCGACAGCGGCACATTCTGGATGTTTTCCGAGCGACGGCGGGCGGTCACGACGATGTCCGAAACGCCTCCGCTCTGAGCCCGTTCGCCTGTGGCGGGCTGATCTGCCTGAGCATAAACCGGTCCGGCAACGCAAAGCAGCGCCGCCGTCAGCATGAATTTCGATGTGGATCGCATGTTCGGTTTCCTCTCCGCCCTGAACTCGGGTTGTTGGCGCCCATAGGAGCTTGGCGGCTCCTCCTTTTCTCGCATGTGATCTTCAAGACGGCATGATGCGCGTTACGCATTGCCGGAATTGGCGGAGGGCGAACGGAGATTTTCGGGTGGAAGTGATGCGCCCGCGCAACGCTTGCCCTTGCGTGGGTCGAGGCATATCAATGGCCCCGATGGGAGAGGCTCCAGCAACTCTATGCGTTGAATCCGCCCCGCGGCCATGGCGGGTGCTGGCGCGCGCCGGAGCATCGGCGACGCGCATCGAGTTGCGTCGCTATACCCTGCCGCGTCCCAGCGAGATGTGGGAAGTTGACGACGCGCCGATCCTGTCCGTCGTCCTGCCGCGTGCGGAAGGATCGCATGGCGATATCATGTATGATGCGGGGGATCGGAACAGGTACCGCGTCGGACGCGTCATGCTGCGTCCCGCCGGGATAGCCATGCATTCGCGGGGCGATGGCGGCATAATGGACATACTTACCTGTCGCTTTGATCCCGAACGTTTCGAAGCGGCGACGGGATTGAATGACTGGGATACGCAGCGCTTGCGGCTGTGCGCGGCGATCGAGACGCCGCATGTCCGTTCGCTGGCCGCGCGCCTGCGCCGGGAGGCGACGGAACCCGGTTTCGCATCCTCGCTGGCGGTCGATGCCCTTACCGATTTGCTGATGGTGGATCTGGGACGATTGCTGCGCGGCGCGCATCGTGGCGCGGCGGCGAGGGGTGGCCTAGCTCCCTGGCAACTGGCACGGATAGAAGAGGCGCTGCGCGCCAGTGTGGGGACATGGCCCTCAACGCAGACTCTTGCGACACTATGCGGCGTTAGTCGCTCGCATCTGTCTCGCTCCTATGCCCTTGCGACCGGAAAGGCCTTGTCGGATCATGCGGCATATATCCGGATCGAACGCGCGCAGGACATGATCAGGGCAGGCGACCTGCCCCTTGGATCCATCGCCCATGTGCTGGGTTTCGCGACGGCCAGCGCATTCAGTGCAGCTTTCCGTCGGGCAACAGGTCTTACGCCGCGTCAGTTTCGCCAGCGCCAACATTGAAGCGGCGCGCGCTGCGTCAGGGCGCCATCCACTGCCCGCCATTGACATCCAGCACTGCGCCGGTGACTACAGCGGCATAATCCGAAAGCATCATCAGCACCGCGCGGGCGCAGTCATCTTCCGGCGGAATGACGCCCAGGGGAATATTGGCGGTAACGGTGCCGACGACATCCTCTTCCCGCTGTCCCTGCGCCACCATGGCGTCGATATAGCTGCGCACCGGCGCGCCATATATCCAGCCCATGCGGCAGGCGTTGACGCGGATGCCATGGCGGCCCAGATCGGCGGCCATATATTTGGTCAGCACGTTGAGGCCGCCCTTGGCAATGGCATAGCCCATTTCCATGCCATGATCGGCGCCATGCGGCTTGACGGTGCCGATCGTCGACACATTCACGATCGCCCCGCCGCCTTTCAGCATCGGCAGGCAGGCCTGGGTCAGGCGCAATGCGCCAAGGCAATTGACGTCATAGGCACGCGCGAAATCGCCGCTATCGGCATTTTCGACGAAGCTCCATTCGCCATGATAATAGGCGCTATTGATCAACCCGTGAACCTTGTCGCCGAACGCTTCGCGCGTCGCCTGCGCCAGCGCGTGGCACTGATCCGTATCGGTCACATCGCACGGGACCGCGATAGCCTCTGCGCCAGCGGACCGGATTTCGGCCAAAACGGTTTCCAGAAACGCGACATTGCGCGCTGCGAGGACCACGCGGGCGCCTTCTCGCGCCGCAAGACGGGCCAGTGCCTGTCCCATGCCCGGCCCGACGCCACTGACGATTACGGTCTTGTCTTTCAACATCATGTCAAATCTGTTCCATCAGTCATTTCCTGTCAGCGAACGCTCTTGAGAAAATCGATCAGCACCGCCGCCAGCGCGCCTCCCTGTTCCTCCTGAACGAAATGGCCAGCACGCGCTATGCGTGTGTGAGGCTGACCTTTCGCGCCCGGGATGCGGTGCTGAAAAACCGCCTCCCACGCGACCGTTGCCGGATCTTCGTTGCTGAATGCCGTGATGAACGGCTTCTCCCAACGGTCGAGTATCCGCCATGCCGCCCTGTTGTCGGCCATCCCCGGCTGCTCCTCCGCTATCGGGATGCAGCAGGTGATCTCCAGCATTCCAGCCTTGTATGCGGCATCCGGGAAAGGTGCGTCATAGGCGGCCAGGACCGCATCGCCGGGTCGCGTCACGCACGCACGCGCGATCAGTTCGTCCAATGGGAGGTCGTCATTGATCCGGCAGCTCTCGATCCAGTCCAGCGTCACCTGGTTGGGCCAGTCGACGGCACCGAGGGGCGGCGGATCGAGCGTTTGGAGCAGGGTGTTTGTGGCGAGCGTGGCGACGAAGCGATCCGGCAATTCCGTCAGCACGCGCAGTCCGATCGGACCTCCCCAATCCTGGCATACCAATGTGATGTCGTGCAGATCGAGATTTTGCACGAACGCGCGCAGCCACCCCACGAAAGCGGCCAAAGTATAGGCCGATCGCGCCTCTGGCTTGTCTGATCGACCAAAGCCGATCAGGTCGGGCACGATGACCCGGTATCCTGCAACCACGACCGGGTCGATCATGTGCCGATACAGAAAGCTCCAGGTCGGATTGCCGTGGACCATCAGCACGGTCGGTGCGTCCCGGGGGCCTTCATCGATATAATGCATCCGCAACGGGCCGAGTGCGGGGTCCGCGATATCTGTATAATGCGGTTCGAACGCATAGTCGGGCAGGTCGCGGAAGCGTTCGTCGGGCGTTCGCAATATGCCGGGACGTATTTCGGTCACGCCGCTTTCCTTCAGTCCGTGTAACGGGCGCGATAGTCCGCGAATTCCCGCTTGATGGCTTCTTCGTTCAAACCGAACCGCTCCAGCGAATAGTCATGCATCGGACGCTGCTCGCGCTTGTTGCCCGCCAGAAATTCGCTCAGCACTTCTTCCAGCCGGGCGTCGATGGGAATGCCGATGCGCGACAGGACGCGCTGTGCCTGCGCCATCGGGTCCCTGCCGACCTCGCGATAGTCGATGTCGATGAAGCGATCCTCCCCTATGCGGCCGCGCGCGTCCTCGAACAGGCGCATCCACTCGACCAGTCGCGGAAACCAGAAGGCGCCGACTTCATGGTCGGTCAGCGTCGCGCTGAGCTTGTAGAGCGCGGCCTGCATCGACACGTAGGAAGGGACAGTCTGGAGCGGATCGCGATGCGTCATGATCAACAGCGCGTCCGGGAACGCCTTTGCCGCAACTTCGGCATAGGGCAGGTTGGACGGGCTCTTGAGTATCCACTTGCGGCCGCGCCGGGTCTGATCCTGCCATTGGAGATATTTGAGGATCGTCTTGAGGTCTTCATGCCCTTTCGACTGGTCGTATCCGTTCAGCCATCGAGCGAAACTGGGGACGAAATTCATGCCTTCTATCATCGTACTGACGAACATCTGGCCCAGGACGAGTATCTCCTCGTCGGGTGCGTCCGGATCGAGCGGATGGATGGACGCAAGCTCGGGCGACAGCTGCAACCACCCGTCGATCATCGCCTGCGCATAGTCGCGGCGCTCGACCGGATTGCCGCGCTCTTCGCCGGGGAAGGGGGCGAAATTCTGGGCTTCGTACCAGCGCAGGCCGGTCATGCCAGGTGCGCTGGCTAGAAGGCGCTGGAAAATGGTGCTGCCCGTGCGGGGCAGGCCCAGGATGATGCCGGCGACCTCCACGGTTTCGTCCAGGATTTCAGGGTTGCGCTTGATATCGTCGACCATGCGCAGGCGGCTCACCAGCCCCTTGACGATCACCTCGGTCGTCGACGCACGGCCGGCGGGCGTCAATCGCCCCTCGCTGTTCGAGGCAGCGACATATTGATCCATCGGTTCCAGAAACCAGAGGTCGCCGAAATCGGAAAGGCCCGCTCTTTCCCGGGCGAGCGTCAGCAAATTTTCCCGATCGAGAATATCCGTGACGGAATTTTGGGTCAGAGTGGCCATGATGCAGTCATTCCTCCTGATGCAGGATCCCCGCCTCGGCCACCGCGCTGAGCCTTTGGCTCGTGACAGAGCGTGCCGGAATCGCTGTCTTGAATTCGCTATCATCCCGCCTATCCCCGTTCGCAGCAGTTATGCAAGCTTCGGCTTTCGCGTCGGGGCGCATTCAATGCGTAACAAATTTCACACATCACTGCGAAAATCAGCATTGATCGATCTGAAAAGCGATGATCGCAGGGACTATCAGGCAAAAATTCTTTGACAGGTCTACGCGCAATCGGCATGCCGAACCACGTTAGCCGACGCTAGAGAAGCGGCGAATATCAGGCCGGCTAAATGCCGCAAAGCGGAGAGGATTTTGCCACCTTTCGTGTTGTTGCCGATGATAATTATCGATTTTCGAGCGTCGATAAATTTCCTGTCCGCTTCACGATGATGGCCAGACCTCTCCAGACATATGTTCCTTGGAACAGTGGGAGAGAGACATGAATTCGCACGACAAGAGGTTTTTTCTGAAGCGCGGGGCTTGGCTTATGTCGAGCGCCGCGGTGCTGGCTTGTGCGGTGCCGGCAGTTGCAGCCGCCCAGACGGCCGAACAGAGCGCGGACCAGAGCCCGAACACGATGGCCGAAATCATCGTGACCGCGAACCGGCGCGAAGAGCGCGCGCAGGATGTTCCGATCGCGATCACGGCCATTTCGCCTCAGCGTCTCGAACAGCAGGGCATCAACAAGGAACAGGATCTCCAGGCCAGCGTCCCGTCGTTGGTCGTCGGCCCCAACGGGCAGGGATCGCGCGACTCCAATTCCTTCACCATTCGCGGTCAGGGTGCGACCTTCCAGGCATCGCCGGGCGTCGTCGTATATCTGAACGAGGTGCCGTTGCCCGCGGGCATCACTCTTTCACAGCAGGGCGGTCCGGGCAATTTCGTCGATCTGGAAAATCTTCAGGTCCTTTCGGGCCCCCAGGGTACGCTGTTCGGCCGCAACACGACCGGCGGCGCGGTTCTGCTGGTTCCCAAGAAGCCGACTGACGAGTTTGGCGGCTGGATCAAGGGCGAATTCGGCAATTATGACCGGCGATATGTCGAAGGCGCCGTCAACGTGCCGGCGAGCGACAAGCTCGCGTTCCGCGTGGTCGGCACCTATCATGATCGTGACGGCTATACACGCGACGTGGTCTGGAACAAGGACCGCGACAATGAGCACAGCTATTCGGGCCGTCTCGGCATCCTGTTCAAGCCGACCGAGACGATTACGAACTATACGATGGTCTATGGCGCCTACTCCAAGAATAACGGCGCAGGCCTGATCCATTCGCAATTCAATGTCGACGGTCCCGGCGGACTGGCCGCTTTGCAGCTTTGCGCGAACCTGCCTGTTGGCGTGGTTGGCGGCTATTCGTGCGACGTATATCGTGCAGCCACGGCCGAAGCCCAGGCGCGTGGGCCGCGCAAGACGGCCTTCTCCACCGACACCTTCTCGAAAACGGAAACCTGGGGCATCAGCAACACGACCGATATCGAATTGTCGGACGAGCTGACGTTGCGCAACATTGCCAGCTATCAGAAGATGAAGGTCGGCTATCGTTATGACGGCGATGCCACTGTCCTTCAGCAGCACGACGTGGACCCCGGCCGTCTGCCGGCGGACGGCGTTGTGACCTTGCCGGGAACGAACATTCCCGTCCATTATGGCAATGCGACGGCTGCCACCGAATTGCCGCGCGACGACTTCCGCGTCTGGACCGAAGAATTGCAGCTTCAGGGCAAGATGCTCGATGGCAATCTCGACTGGACAATCGGCGGGTTTTATTTCGACCAGCGCCCCGATGGTCCGCAGGGGTCTCGCGCGGTTGTCTATTGCCCTGCCGTGCAAACCGGCCTGTGCACCGCGTCGCAAGCGCAATATGGCACCAGCACCGTGTCGAAGGCGGTATATGGCCAGGCCACGCTCAATCTGGCAGCGCTCTCGCCGTCGCTCGAAGGGCTTCGTCTCACGGGCGGCTATCGCCAGACATGGGACCATGTCTACGGCTTTGCCACGCAGTTCAACTATAGTTCCCTGCTGCCCGCTGGAACTGTCGTGTGCGGCAAGGACAGCGCGCTCCTCGTTCCCGAGGCAACCGCCCTTCAGGATTGCCGCTTCAGCGGTTCACAGCGGACGAGCACGCCATCCTGGCTTGTCGGGCTGGATTACAAGGTATCGCCGAACATCCTTCTGTATGGGAAGATCAGCCACAGCTACAAAGCGGGCGGATTCAATCCCTATGCCGTGTTCTTCGGCCAGAATGGCGATCCTGACACGCGCACCTTCCTGCCGGAGGACGTGACCTCCTACGAAATCGGCATGAAGTCGGACTTCCGTCTGGGCGGGGTGCCCTTCCGCTTCAACATCGCGGGTTACAGCACCGACTATAAGGACATCCAGCGCGCTACGGGCGATTTCAATATCAAGACGGGTGCTGGTGGCGCACGGACACTCAATGCCGATGCCCGGATCCGCGGCGTGGAAATCGAAACGTCGGTACGACCCTTCGGCGGTTTGGAACTGGGCGGCAACTTCAGCTATACCGATGCCAACTATAAGAAATATGATTATGTCTCGGCAACCGGTACGTTGGCGTGCAACGGCGTTGTTCCTGCCGGGGGAACCGCCGATGCTTCCTGCATCCCGTTCCAGTACACGGCCAAATATATCTGGAGCATTCATGCCGCCGCCGATCAGGATATGGGCGACGACTTCGGCACATTGTCCTTTTACGTCGCCTATTCGCACACATCCGCGCAATATACCGAGCCGGTCAATATTCCGGCGGTTCAGCCGGGTACGACGCTGGCGCCATTTGGCCTTCTCAACGCCTCGCTCGATCTGCGACGCGTAGGCGGAACGGGATTCGACGTCGGCCTCTTCGTCACCAATGCCACCAACAAGCTGTATCGCATCAGCAACTCCAACGGTTTTCAGGCCGGCGGTTTGCTGGTCAACGAGACACTCTACGGCGAACCGCGCATGTATGGCCTGCGCGTGAAATATACGTTCGGCGGGGGCTGAAGGCGCCAAGCAGCGGGCAGGCCAGCAGGCCTGTCTCGCTGGAGGTGAGCAAGGGCCGGCGGATCTGGATCCGCCGGCCCTTGCTGTCATTGTGGGTTCAGCCGGCGGTCTGGCCCCCGTCCACGGTGAAGGCCGCGCCCGTGATGCGGCGCGCCTCGTCCGACGCGAGAAAGGCTACCGTGTCGGCAATGTCCGACGGTTCGGCGATTTCGCCGCCGTCCAGCCACGACGCCGATCGCATCACCATCTGCCAGTCGATATCTTCGGGCGGTGCCTGTTCCAGCATCGGCGTCCTGACGCCGCCGGGACAGACGGCGTTGATGCGCACGCCTTCCTTCGAAAATTCCAGCGCGAGCGCGCGGGTCAGGCCGATGACGCCGTGCTTGGACGCAGTGTAGGCCGAATTGTAGGGGACGCCGACCAATCCTGCCGCCGATGCCATGTTGATGATCGTACCGCGCCGGGGGATCAGATGCGGCATGGCCGCGCGGCACATGTGATAGACCCCCGTCAGGTTGACAGAGATAACCCGGTCCCAGCGGCTCCGGTCGACATCGGCGAAGCGGCCGAAATCGAGCACGCCGGCGATGTTGCACACAATGTCCAGTGCGCCATGGCGTTCGACCGCCTGATCCACGATTGCCCGGCAGGAGGCTTCGTCGGAGACATCGAGCGCCGCCACTACTGCATTGGCGTCCAGCATGCCGGCCGTTTCTTCCGCACCTTCGACGTTGCGGTCGCCGATCACCAGCCGGGCACCTTCGGCCGCCAGTTTCCGGGCGACTGCGCGCCCGATTCCGGACGCCGCGCCGGTGACGATGGCCACCCTGTTTTCCAGTCGCATACCCTCTCCTGCATCGATCGTTGTCAATTGGTGCTTGCGTCGCGTCGCTACGCATTTCAAGAAAGGACCGAACGCGGAACCCAAGAATGCGTTGGTCGATTCGATTTTGACCTATAAAATATTTCGAGGAGCGGGATAGGCCATGTTGTCGTTACAGGAAATCTCCGACCGGCTGGAGATTCAGGATCTTCTGGCGCGCTACAGCTATGCGATCGATGAGCAGGACTGGGACGCACTCGATGATGTGTTCGTCCCGGACGCCGTGATCGATTATAGCGAAACAGGCGGGGCCAAGGGTTCGGTCGCGCAGATCAAGGCCTGGCTTCCCGTCGCCATGAAGCGTTTTCCCCGATACCAGCATATGGTCGCGACGACGAAGCTGGAACTGGACGGCGACACCGCGCGCAGCCGCACCTGCCTGTTCAATCCGATGGTCTATCAGGGCGATGACGGCAGCGAACAGGTGTTCTTCATTGGCCTTTGGTACCGGGACCGGCTGGTTCGAACGACGACGGGCTGGCGCATTTCCGAGCGCTACGAGGAAATGGGCTATGCCCATAATGTGCCTGACATGCCTCCCGTCCCCTCGATAGAGAATATGATTGCCTGAAAGCCGAGGGGAGACAGGAAATGATCCGCAGCTTCCCGCATTTCGGCATTTATGTGGCGGATATTGACCGGGCGACGCGCTTCTATGTGGAAGGTCTGGGTTTCGATGCACAGGAAGGCGGCCGAACCGACGCGCCGGGCCCTTTGCTGGAGATGCCCGGCGCAAATGTACGGACGCAATTTGTGAAACATCCCGATGGATTGCGGATGGAGCTATGGACGGTCGAGAATCGCGACCCGGCCGGGGGACCTGTTGACCCGCGGCCCGCCAATGTGCCGGGAAGGGCGCATCTTTGCCTTGTCGTCGACAATCTCGACACAGTGGCTGCCCGCATCGCGGAATTTGGTGGATACCGGCTGAACGAAAGCCGGTCCGACCTGGGCTATGGCGAGTTGATGTTCTGCGCCGATCCCGATGGAACGCGTATCGAACTGGTCCAGGTCAAGAGTGGCTGGACCGGATATGCAGAAGAATAGCGCGGCGCCGCTGGACAGGCGCCGGCAATCGAAGGAGAGACGATGGAAGCCATGACGCGAGCCGCCGAGCCGGCCGGCAGCCCCATGCAGCGACGCCTGATGGTCGGACGCGCTTTCCTGGCCCAGAATGTCGCGGTGGGCTGCGCTTTCGGCGGATTCGGCGTGTCCGTGCTGCCCTTGCAGCAGAAATTCGGCGCCAGCAGTGCGACGGCGGCGCTGGCACTTTCCATCTGCGTCCTGGTTCTGGGTCTTGCAAGTCCCGCCATCGGCGCGCTTATCGGGCGCATCGGCCTGCGCTGGACGATGATGGCCGGGGTTATCATTTCCGCCATCGGCTATGCGCTGCTGGCAGTCGCACCCAGCATGACTGTGGTGTTGCTGGCCTATGCCCTGCCGATCGGCATCGGTCTCGCCATGTTCGGCCCGTTTCCTTCCAGCGTGCTGGCGAGCAACTGGTATGCGCATAATCCCGGCACGGCGCTCGGGGTAGCCAACACGCCGCTGTTCGCGGCCCTTCTCCCGATGATCGGCATGGCGGTGATACGCGATCATGGCCTGTCCGCTTTCTACTGGATGATGGTCGGGCTGCATATTCTGTTGCTGCCCTTCATCCTGGGTGTATCGGACGGCCCGGCGGATCGTGCACATGCACCTGACGCGCACGGGCATGTGGCGCACGAGATGATAACGGCCCGATCGCTTCTGCGGAACCCGACATTCTGGGCCGTCTGTCTGGGAGCGGGCTTTCTCAATGCCGTCGGCATAACCGGAGTGTCCCATCTGGCCGGCTTCGTGGCGGAACGCGGTGTCGCAGCGGCGGATGCGGCTGCCCTTCTGTCGGTCATGGGAGGGTCGGCCGTGATCGGATCGCTCGTGATCGGTATTCTGTGCGGGCGGCTGGGTGCACCGCGTGCGCTCTCGATCCTGGCGGCAGGGTTGGCTTTGAGCTGGTTTGCGATGCTCGGGACGACGGCCTTTGCGGTCATGGCGTTGTGCGCGCTCGTAATCGGAGCCGCCGGCGCCGGCGTGTTTCCTGCCGTCAACATGCTGTCCGCGCACCTGTTCGGCCAGCATTCGCTTCCCCGGGTCATCGGCCTGTTCGCGATAGTCACACTGCCCCTCACTTTCGGCATTCCGCCACTGGTAGGCCTGTTGCGCGACGCGGTGGGTCGATACGGGCCGGTCATCGGACTGGTTATCGGCGGCTGTGCTGTTGCCGCCTTCATGTTCTTCGCCATGTCCCGGATCGGTCGCCGTGCGCCGCCTGCGGAACTACCAGCGGCCTGACGCCGCCAAAGAGAGGATGTCATGACCTACACTATCGACAAGAGCGGGGCGGTCCAGCTTGGCGCGAACTCCGTGCCGGTGCCACGCACGGTCAGTGCGGAAGCGCACGCGTTTCTGGCGACGTCGCCCTGGGCCGAGCCGCCCGATCCCGCGGCCGAGCGGTTGCCTATGTGGGCGTTGCGCGACTTCGTCGACGAGCAGATGAAACTTGCTGGCGAAGCCGCGGTGCAGCAATATCCCGTCGACATCCAGGAAATCGAGATCGCCGGCGTCAGGTGCCATCTCGTTAAGCCGCATGAGATACCCGAAGAAAATAGGGGCCTGACCCTCATGAATCTGCATGGCGGCGGTTTCGTCATGGGATCGGGGTCACTGGTCGAAGCAATTCTCATCGCCTATGAGGCAAAGGTGGCGGTGGTGGCGGTGGATTATCGCCTGGCGCCCGAACATCCCTATCCTGCCGCCGTCGACGATGCGGTCGCGGTCTATCGTACCATGCTCGACTATCATCGCCCCGACCAGATAGGCATTTACGGGACCTCTGCCGGTGGTTTCCTCACGGGTCAGGCGATCATGCGGCTTCGCGCCGAAGGGCTGCCGCTTCCCGCCTGCTGCGGTATGTTCACCGCGGGCGGCGACCTGTCCGATCTGGGTGATACCGCCAATATATTCACGCTGATGGGGTTTTGGGGCGATCTGGTGCTGCCCACGGACCATGAGATAAGCGAGATTCGCGCCTATCTGGGGGGTGCCGACGCGAAAGATCCGGCGGTGTCGCCGGTCTATGGGGATCTGTCGCACTTTCCGCCGACATTGCTGATGAGCGGTACACGCGACGCGGTCCTGAGCGCGACGGCCAGCTTCCATCGTGCGCTGCGACGCGCCGGGCGGGAAGCCGACCTGTTCGTGTTCGAAGCGATGCCGCACGCGCACTGGTATATGTTCCACCTGCCCGAAGCGCAGGAAGCGATCAGTGTGCAGGCAAACTTCTTTCTGCGCAAGCTGCGCGGCGACCGATAACGAGAGCGAGATCAGCCATGGGAAGATTGGACGGAAAAGTTGCGATCATCACCGGAGGGGCGCGCGGCATGGGTGCCGCCACCAGCCGTCTGTTCGCAACAGAAGGCGCGAAAGTGGCGATCGCCGATTTGCTTGACGAAGCGGGCGCGGCGCTGGCGGAGGAACTGGGCGATGCGGCGCGCTTCTACCGCCTCGACGTGACGGACGAAGAGGCCTGGGCCAACATGGTCGCCGCTGTGGAAGCCGACCTGGGCCCGGTCGACATATTGGTCAATAATGCGGGCATATTGCTGTTCCGTACCCTGCTTGAAACCACCCGCGCGGAATATGAAAAGGTGCTGGAGGTAAACCTCGTGGGCCAGTTTCTTGGGCTAAAGGCCGTCGCGCCGGGCATGATCGCGCGGGGGGGCGGTGCCGTCGTCAACATTTCCTCGGTCGATGGCATGAAGGGCGCGAACGGTCTTGCCGCCTATTCGTCCAGCAAATGGGGTGTGCGCGGGCTGACCCGCGTTGCCGCGCTGGAACTGGGGCATAAGGGAATCCGGGTCAATTCGGTGCATCCCGGCGGGGTCGACACCGTCATGACCAACCATGACGGGCGCAGCCGCGACGCGGTCAACGAACGGTTTGGCAATATTCCGCTCCAACGGGTCGGCGCGCCCGAAGAGGTGGCCAGGGCTTCCCTGTTCCTGGCCAGCGACGATGCATCCTATCTGTCGGGCGCCGAAATCGCCGTCGACGGTGGGATGATGACCGGTCAATATTATGAAGGTTACCCTGGCGCACCGGGGGTCGGATGATGGCGGCTACACTCCTTGGCAAGCGAGCGCTGGTCACCGGCTCCAGTTCCGGCATCGGCGCGGAAAGCGCGCGCTGGCTGGCGCGGGCGGGCGCCAGCGTCATCGTCCACGGACGCGATCCGGACAAGATCGACGCGGTCGTTGCCGAACTGCGCAACGGTGGCGCAGATGTCGCCAGCGTGTGCGGCGCGCTGGACGCGCCGGATGACGCGCGCGCGGTCGCTGCCCAAGCGCTGGAGACAGGGCCGATCGACATATTGGTGAACAATGCCGGTGGCGCGGCGGCTGGCAACGGATCGGCCCAATGGTTCGAAGCCATGCCGGAGGATTGGGACAAAGGCTATCGCGCCAACGTGCTTTCCGCCGTCACCATGACCCATGCGATCACGCCGGGTATGATCGAGCGGGGCTGGGGCCGCGTGATCCAGACCGCGAGCGCCATTGCGGACAATCCCATTTCGACCATCCCCGACTATAAGGCGGCCAAGTCGGCAATCGTGTCGCTCACGGTAAGTCTGGCGGTAGCGCTGCGGGGAACGGGCGTGACGTCCAACGCGGTCAGCCCCGGCTTCACCGTTACGGAAGGGCTGCGCGCCTGGATCGAGGGGGAGGCGGCCAAAAATGGCTGGGGCAGCGAATGGCCGGAAATCGAGCGCAACGCCGCCGCTGCGATCTGGCCGGCTCTGGTGCCGCGTCTTGGCCGCACCGAGGACATTGCGCGCGCGGTGCTGTTTCTGGCCGAACCGGGCGCTGATTTCATTACGGGCCAGCATCTGCGCGTCGATGGCGGCCTGGCGATCGCCTGAAAGGAGGGCTGATGGAAAGGGCGGATCATGCCAGCGGCCTTGCCATGAATCGTCGTGGCATCGCGCGCTTCTGTGCCGGGCTGATCGCCATGCTGTTCCCCGCCGGTGTGCGGGCAGCTACGGCACAATCGGTCCGAGGGACGGAAGGCGCCACAGGCGTCCTTCGTGTCGATGATCATGGCATGACACTTGCCGAACGGACCATCCCCTGGCCGCAATCGATCAGCCCGCAGGCTCGCGCCGCGTTACAGGCAGCAGCGCGGCGGCCCGCGCCACCCTTTCCGGACCCATCCGACTCCGACGGCTGGCGCAATCTGGTGGCGCAGATAGACCGCGACATGGCGGCTTATCTCCCGAAACCGGACCCGACCGTGACGGTCGTTACCGAAACACTGGCCGGTGCGACCGTCCACCGCGCGCGGCCCCATGCGCTCGATGTCGCCGACAGGCGGCTCTATATCGACATTCATGGTGGCGGACTGGTGTCAGGCGGAGGCGATTTCTGCAAGGCGGGCGCGGTGCGAGAAGCCGCGCTGCATGGTGTTGAGGTCCTGTCCATCGATTACCGGATGCCGCCGGGTCATCGTTATCCCGTCGCGCTCGATGACTGCTTTGCCGTCTATGCCGCAGAGGTGAAAAGGCGGGGCGCTGACAGGATCATTGTCGGCGGCGGGTCGGCCGGTGGCTATCTGACCGCCGCGCTGATGCTGCGCGCGCGCGATGCGGGCCTGCCGCTGCCGCGCGCGGCCCTGCTGCTCTCGCCCCGGGTCGATATGACCGAGAGCGGTGACACGGTGGCGACCCTGATGGATATCGACCCGGTGCTGAAGGGGCGGCTGGCCGCCACCGCCCTGCTTTACGCCGGGGGACACGACCTGCGCGATCCTTATCTTTCCCCGTTGTTCGGCGACCTGAAGGGGCTGCCGCCCACGCTGCTGCAATCGGGCACGCGCGACCTTTATCTGTCAAACACGGTCAGGATGCACCGCGCCCTGCGCAAGGCCGGCGTCGCCGCACAGCTCCATGTCTTCGAGGCGATGCCGCACGGCCGCTTCTTCGGCGGCGCGCCGGAAGATGCAGCGCTCGATCAGGAGCTCAAGGCCTTCGTATCTGCGCACTGGCAACCGCTCGAGGACAGCGCATGACCGTTGACGAGAAGGGTATGATGCTCGACGCGCGGGTCATCCCGTGGCCACGATCGGTCAGCGGGCAGGCCGCCGACGCATTGCGGGCATCGGCGTCGCAACCACGCGCCGTGATGCCCGACCCGTCTGACACGGAGGGATGGCGCGCGACGATCGCACAGGTCGATGGCGCCATGGCCGCCGCTTATACCGGCCCTGTCGATTCATCCATCATGGTGTCGACAGAGCAGTGTGCCGGGGTCGGCGTGCACCGCGCCCGCCCGGAATCGCTGAGCGCCGACGACCAGCGGCTTTACATCGAAATCCACGGGGGTGCGCTTGTGTTCGGTGCGGGCGACTTCTGCCGGGCCTGCGGCGCGCGCGATGCAGCCCTGTTCGGCGTGGAGGTGGCCGCCATCGACTACCGCATGCCGCCCGACCATCCCTTTCCCGCTGCGCTGGACGATTGCCTGGCGGTCTATGCGGCCGAAGTGGAGCGGCGCGGTGCCCATAATATTATCGTCGGCGGCGGTTCTGCGGGCGGCAATCTGGCTGCGGCGCTGATGTTGCGCGCCAGGATGGCCGGACTGCCGATGCCTGCGGCGCTGCTGTTGTTGTCGCCCGAAGTCGACCTGACGGAGAGTGGCGACAGTTTCGAGACGCTGATGAGTATCGACCCCGTGCTGAAGGCCCGTCTGACCGAATCCATCATGCTCTACTCGAACGGTCACCGGCTCGACGATCCGCTGCTGTCTCCTTTGTTCGGCGATCTTTCCGGCTTTCCGCCGACGCTGCTGCAATCGGGCACGCGCGACCTGTTCCTGTCCAACACCGTGCGGATGCACAGGCGGTTGCGGCAGGCGGGAGTGGCCGCAGACCTGCACGTTTTCGAGGCGATGCCCCATGGCGGCTTCTTCGACGGGCCGGAGGATGAGGAAAAGGATCGAGAAATCGCTGATTTCGTCGCCGCGCACTGGGCACGGCACTGACCTGAACCGAGGAGGAGAGAGACATGTTGCGCATCGATATTCCCGAGCAGGATGCCGCCGATCCCTATGGCTATGCCGCGCGTGCGCATGGGCGGCAGTTGATGGAAACGGCAGGACATTTTTCGAAGGCCGTCTATCAGCACAGCATATTGTCGCTTCGCGAATTCGAGGGCGCGCGCAGCCGCATCGCCCAGATCAATGGCTGCATCATTTGCCAGCAGTTTCGAGCAGCGCGGGATGCGGGCGCCATGTTCGCCGCCAGCGGTACGCGGCCCGATCATCTGGTGACCGATAATGGACCGGCGCCGGACGAGGCTTTCTACGCCGATGTCGAGCAATGGCGCACATCGTCGTTGTTCAGCCCGCGTGAGCGGCTGGCTATGGAATTCGCCGAACGCTTCGCCGAGGAACCCAAGGTCATCGCCGATGACGAAGATTTCTGGGCACGCGCCCATGCGCTGTTTTCCGATGCGGAGATCGTGGATCTCGCGCACAGCGTCGCGGCGTGGATGGGCTTGGGCAGGGTCGCCCATGTGCTTGGGTTCGACAGCGTCTGTCTGCCCTTCGCCAATGCGGCCGAATAAGGATCGAAGCAGATGTCAGAAGGCAGACTGGTGGGCCGCACGGCGCTGATCACGGGCGCGGCCGATGGGATCGGGGAAGGCATGGCCCGGCGCTTCGCGAAGGAAGGCGCTGCGGTGCTGGTGGTCGATTTCGATGCCCAGAAGGGCACGGCGACGGCCCAAACGCTGCTGGCGATGGGCGCGCAATCGGCTTTTTTCCAATGCGACGTCACCGAAAAGGATCAGGTGCAGGCGGCGGTCGCCGACTGTGTGGCTCGCTTCGGCAGCATTGATGTCCTGGTCAACAACGCCTATCGCGGCACGGGCGCCAGCCGCGTCGAGACCAAGTCCGACGCGGTGTTCGCCGATTGCATGGATATGTGCCTCTATGCCGCGAAATGGTCGATGGAAGCGGCCTTCCCGCACATGCGCGCGCGTCATTGGGGGCGGATCATCAACATCGCCTCGCTGAACGGGGTCAATGCCCATATGGGCACGGCGGAATATAATGCGGGCAAGGAGGCGCTGCGTGCCTACACCCGTACTGCCGCGCGGGAATGGGCAGGCTACGGCGTTTGTGCCAACATCATCTGCCCGGCGGCGGCAACCGCCAGCTATCGCCGGTTCAAGGAAATGGAGCCCGAGGTCGCGGCGGCCACGGCGGCGGCCAATCCCATGGGTCGGATGGGTGATCCGGAAGAGGATGTCGCCCCCGTCGCCCTGTTCCTCGCCAGCGAAGACGCGCGTTACCTGACCGGAAACACATTGTATGTCGACGGCGGCGGCCATATCAACGGGGTGCCCTGGGTACCCGACCTTGGCCCTGACAGCTGAGGCATGGGCAGGCGGTCTCAGCCCAGATCGCCCGTTCCCGCATCGAGAATTGCCGGATCGCCGGTATGCGCGGCCCAGATGGCGTCGCGGCGGACGATCCGCCACCCGTCCGTCCGCCTTTCCCATCGGTCGACATATTCGCCGTTCGAATCGAATATCGGGCCGGCGGCATCGCCGATGCGCTGGTGGCGTGCCTGCACATAGGCCCGGCTGACCGCCCGGTCGCCATCGACGTCGACCAATATGCTGCCCAGCAAATGCTGTGTGCCGCCGCATCGGTCAAGGAAACGGCGCATATTGTCGGTGAGCGCCGCCATGCCTGCTTCGTCCCGGCCCGATCCATAATCAAACACGACGTCCGACGCGAAGACGTCGCCCAGCCGGTCCCACTGTTTCCTGTCGAGAATCCGGGCAAAGGTCGACAGGCCGCGCGTGATAGCGCGCTCGTCCTGCAACGCACGTAGCGGGTCGGCTGTGCCATGGCTGGCCTTCTCGTCCACCACGAACATCCGCATGGTCGACCGGTCGAATAGATTTTCCTCATCCTGCGCGATCTGGCGGGCGATGTCCGGTTCGGAGGCGCGGGCGATGAAGCGGTCATAGGCGGCGCGGTCGGCCAGGCGGATCTCCGTTACCACGTCGAAATCGATCGGCCCGGCGGCAGGATAGGAAAAAGCGCCATCAAGGTCGACATAGTTGCGGCGATAATCGACGATGCCGGGCAACAGCCGACGGATCAGGATGGAATGGCGTGTCTCATAATATTCGATGAACGCCTCCCGGCTGATGTCGGCGCGGCGCTTGAGCAACGCAATGCATTTGAACATAGCATCGATCTCCCATGTAGTGGATCAGGCAAGATCCTTCAGAAATTCGATCATCAGCGCGGTGACCGTATCGGCGGCCTCCAGCTGCATCATATGTCCGGCGCCGGTGATCAGCTCGACCCGGCGAACATCGGCATGATGATCGGTGATGGCGGGAATGGGATCGTCGCCATGCCATACCTCCAAATCGACATCCCTGTCGCTGCCGATGAAGTAGAAGGGCTGGCTGGTTTTGCGGCCGCGATAGGATGCGCGCTGCGCCCAGCGCACGTCCATCGTTCGATACCAGTTCAGCCCGCCGGTAAATCCGGACCGTGCATATTCGGAAACGAACCATTCCAGTTCCCATTCGGTCAGCCATGGCCAGGGGAGCGGCGGCGCTTGCGGAAGGGCGTCGATATAGGAGGTGCCCGGCGGATGACGCCAGATGTCGATATAGTGAAAATCGCCCGACAGTGCGTAGAATAGCCGGTGGAGAAAGGTGCGCGGTCGCGCCGCCAAATCGCGGTCGGCGGGACCGACGGGTACAAAATAGTCGATATGGACGAAGTGTTCCTTCGCCCACTCAGACGCCTCCGCCAGAGGGGATATGTCCGGCCGGTCGGGGAAATGCGGGTTCTGCAAGGCGATGATGCCGCGCACCCGCTCGGGATGGCGATGCGCCAGATCATAGATGGTGAACAACCCGAAATCGAGGCCCGCGAACACGGCCTGCTCGTCGCCGAGATGGTCGAGCAGCCCGATCAGGTCGCCGACGACATGGTCAATGTCGTAAGCCGACGCGTCGACGGGCGCATCGGTCTGACCCATGCCGCGCATGTCAGGGGCAACCACGCGCCAGCCCGCGTCTGCCAATGCGGGCATTTGCCGGTGCCAGCTCAGCCAGAGATGTGGGAAACCATGGCAGAGGATGAGCAGGGGCCCTTCGCCCTGCTCGACATAGTGCATGCCGATGCCGTTTATCCGCGCGTGGCGATGCTGCCAATAGGCCATGCGTCCTCTCCGCGCCTCCGCGTTCGCGCGGATGGCATTGTCCTGTGAATAGGGCCGGCGACATCCTGCCGCCGGCCCCGATTCTTTCAAGCCTTATTCGCCGCCGAAGCGGTAGCGCAGCTTGAGCCCGTACATGCGGGGTTCGCCGTACAGCGTCGTGTCATAGAGCAGGCCGCCATAAACATTGGCGTTGCTGATCCGGTACAGCTTGTTCGTGGCGTTGGTCACGAACAGGCCCGCGTCGACGCCGCTCCGGCCGATATTCTTCCAGTCGAGCGACATGTTCAAAATGCCGAACGCTTCCAGATAGGCACCCGGCTGCGTACCGACCAGCGAGTCCTGGTCCGTATATTGGCGTGACGTGTGCGAATAGTTCACGAAGAAGTTAAGGTCGCCCATGTCGTCGCCGACCGGGATGGTCGCATTGGCATGGATGCTCCAGATATAGGGCGACACATATTGATAGGGCAGGCAGCTCAGGTCGACGATACCGCCGGGCTGAACGGTACCGTTACATGCTTGCATCTGCGTGGGCGTCTCATAGGAATAATTTGTATATTTCGCGTCCGTGTAGCTGAAGTTGCCGCCGATCTCGAGCCCCTTGAACGGCTGCATCGAGGCTTCCACTTCGACGCCCTTGATCCGCGCGTCCGCGTTGCGCACCACCGCGCCGCCGGCGCCCGAGCCGGGATTGAAGTCGGCGCCTGCCCGCTGGCTGTTCTTGAAGTCGAGAATGTAGCCGGTCGTGTTCAGCCGGAACGGGACGTCGGCGACGCGGAAGTCCGACTTGAAGCCCGCCTCGTAGGACGTGACGGTTTCCGGATCGAACGTCCGGGTCGTCTCGAACACGGCCTGCTGGTTGAAGCCGCCCGACTTGTAGCCGCGGTTGACCTTGGCGAACAGCAATATGTCGCGCGTGACCTTGTAATCGAGCCCGATCAGCCAGGTCGAGGCGTTGCTCTTCAATTCGGCCTCGTACCGGCAATCGTCGATGGCGGTAGCCGTGGGAACCAGCAGACCGGTCGAATTGCACTTCGCGGTCGTTCCGCCGGTAGCCGCCTGCGGCGTGTAGCCGGCGGAGAAGCCGGTGATCTTGTCCCAGGTATGGCGGTAGCCGCCGGTCAGCCGCAGTCCTTCAAGCGACGGTGCGAACGCACCGAAGTCAAGCGTAGCCTGGGCATAAAGCGCCTTCGATTCCTGGCTCGTGCCATAGGTGCTGCGGCCCGAATAGCAGGCAGCCGACGAACCGGTATAGGCGGCGGGGCAGAACAGGAACACGCCGCCCTGCTGGATGCCATTGGGCTTCTGATCATAATAGAAGCCGCCAACCGTATAGGTCAGCATATTGTCCAGCGTCTTGCCCTGGAACTGGAGCTCTTCGGTAAACTGCTTCAGGTCATCGCGCGGGCTGCCGCTGTCATAGGCATTGGCATATGTCAGAGGCGTGCCGTCGGGCAGCGTCGCCTGGCCGGGCGCCGGATAGCGATTGCCGTCAACGTCATGCTGCTGCAATATCGTGCCGTCGCTGTCATAGGCGTAATCCAGCTTCATCTTCTGGAAACTGACGATGTTGCGCAGCGTCAATGTGTCGGACAGCTCGATATCTGTCGTGTTGGTGATGCCCCATGTCTTTGTTTTCGAAAACACGTCGGTGCCAAGGGCGGTCTGGCGCGGCCCCAGAGCGTTTGCCTGATCGGAAATCTGCTGATAGGCGGAGCAGGGACCGGTGAACGCGCTGTCGCACAGGCCATAGCCCCGCAGACCCGCGATATTGAAGCCGCGATGGATGAAACCGGCGCCGTTATTGCTCGACTTCGCGCCGTAGATCATCGTGTAGTTGTCGATGGTCTCGGTCGGCTTGAAGGTGATGCCGATGCGGCCCGAATACCAATGCTCGTCGTCGCGGTCCTTGTTCCACACGACATCGCGGGTGTAGCCGTCGCGGTCGTGATAGGCGCCCACGACGCGAACCAGCAGCTTGTCCTCGATCACCGGGATGTTGACCGCGCCCTCGATCTCGCGGCGGTCGTAATTGCCGATGCGGCCCTGGATCCAACCGCCGAACTCATTGGTCGGCTTCTTGGGCACCAGCAGCACCGCGCCGCCGGTGGTGTTGCGGCCGAACAGCGTGCCCTGCGGGCCGGAAAGCACCTGGAGATTTTCCAGGTCGACGAAGTTGCCGGGACCGCCCTGTTGCGACAGGGTGATGGCGGCGGGCAGCGGCACTTCGTTCAGATAGACGACGACGCCCGGCGAGGCCTGGAAGGTCGCACCCTGGCCGCGAATCGTGAAGGACTGCGAATCGCGCGATCCCTGGCCGTTGGGACCGACGACGAGCGATGGCACGCTGGCCTGAAGATCCTGTTCCTTCGCAATGCCCTGCTGCTGCAGGCGATCGGCCGACAGGGCAGTGATCGCGATCGGCACGTCCTGGTTGCGTTCGTCGCGACGGTTGGCGGTCACGACGATGTCGGCGATGCCGCTATTGGCCGCGCCAGCTTCCTGCGGCGCCTCGACCTGCGCGACGGCGGCTTGCGGCAACAACCCTGCCAGCCCTGCCAGCATGGTGGCGGCGCAAAGCTGGCGAACATGCCGGCGCCGGATTTCGGATAACATCACACTCTCTCCTGTGCATGGATCAAAGGCGCGCGGCATCGCTGCCCGCACCACATAATCCTCTCCCAGTCTTTTCTAGATTTTTGGATTTTGGTCCGGATGGAGCTCAGGGCGCCATCCAGTGGCCGCCGTTGACATCGAGCGAAGCGCCCGTGACAACGCGCGTGAAATCGGAAATCATCATGAGCACTGCACGTGCGCAATCATCTTCCGGCGGTATCTTGCCGATCGGAATGTCGCGGGTGATGCCTGCCAGGACATCCTCGCGCGCAAGCCCGGCATCGACCTGTGCCTGAATATGTCCTTCGACCGGCGCGCCATGGATCCAGCCCATCCGGCAGGCATTCACGCGAATGCCATACCGGCCCAGATCGGCGGCCATATATTTGGTGAGAGTGTTTACCGCGCCTTTGGCTACGGCATATCCCATTTCCATGCCATGCTCGCCGCCGAAGGGGCGTACCGTCGCCATGGTGGACACGTTCACCACGGCGCCGCCATCCCGCAGATAAGGAATGCAGGCGCGGGTCAAGCGCAACGTGCCGAGGCAATTGACGTCGAATGCGGTAGCCATGTCGGCAGGGTCGGCATTTTCGATAACCGACCAGTCGCCATGATAATAGGCGCTGTTCACCAGACCATCGATCCGTCCGCCGAATTCCGCCGCGGCCTTCTCGGCCAGCGCGCCGCACTGGGCTTCATCGGCGATGTCGCAGGGAATGGCGACGGCCTTGCCGCCATTTGCCACGATGTCGTCGCGCACTTCCTCGAGAAATTTATGATTGCGGGCAGCCAGGATGACCGACGCTCCTTCGGATGCGGCAATCCGCGCCAGAGCCTGGCCCATGCCGGGACCGACGCCGCTGATGATGACCACTTTTCCGTTCAGAAGCATGTCGCTCTCCCTGCCAAACTGCGCGAAGCCGCTGGAATTATGTTATGTTTTGCGGTCACTTAGGGAAACGGCAATGCCAAGGCAACAGCTATTTGTGACTATTCACTTAGATTCGGTCCGTTCGTCGCATTTTGACACTGGGTGTGGCCCAGCTGCTACGCAAGAAATGCAAGGATACGATCCTCCGCGATTCCCAACCCACGTGCGCAGAACAACATGGCGTCTCGCATCACACGATCTTCACTGTCATCATAGGGCACCGCTGTCCGCTCGTGGCAGCGGGCCATCATCATCATCGTGCCGATATGTTCAAGGAATGCTGCTATGTCGGGCGGTGAAAGAACCTCGCCAGTCAGTCCGCCGTCCTCTTGGGCACCCTTTAGCGCCAGTTCCAGGCGTGGAAGAGACAAGCGCAGCGCGCGGCGATAAACTAGGCGGGCATAATTGCCGTCGCCCGCCAGGCTGCCAACCACCATCCGCATGCCGGTCGCGTTGCTTGCCTCCGCGCCTCGCATGGCGTGCGAGACAAGGTCCCGGATCATCTCCAGAAGGCCCTGCGTGTTCGGTTTCACGGCCGCGGCGGCCCTGAACGAGGCATTCTGATCCGAGATCACTTCGCGCAAGACCGCGCGATAAATATGCGTCTTGGTCGGGAAATGACGGAAGAGCAGGGCTTCCGAAACGCCGGCAGCGCGCGCAATCTGCTGGGTACGGGCGCCCTCGAGCCCATACCGGGCGAACACGCCCTTCGCTGCGGTGATGATGGAGGCACGCCGTCCCGCGGCTGAAAGACGAGATGCGGCCATGAGTAACCGAAATACTCCCAAAAAAAATCTCTCGGGGCTGAAAGCAGCACCGGGAGGCTGACAAAGCGCGGCAGGATTGCAATCGATGGTGTAAAGGCAGTCGGCCTTTCCCACAAGCCGCGGAAGCAGCAGGCGCGATCTCAACTCGAGCCCTGCTTGCCGGGGGCAGACTGCGCAGGCATTGAGGCGGTGCACAACGAATCCACTAAATCGGAGATATTGTCATCATGCAAAAGGCGCACTTCGGCTTCACCAAATTGATCGTGCAGGATCTCGAAGCGATGGCGACATTCTACAAAGACGTCGCCGGACTTGTTGAAATGGGACGCGTCCAGAGCGCCGTTGGTGATCGCGCGATCGACGAGATTCTGTTCAATGCCACGGGCGAGGGCGGACCTACGCTCGTTTTGTTCAAGTTTCTGGACCGGGAAGCCCCGGCTGTTGAGGAGTCCATACTGGGCTTCATCACGCCGGACCTCGCCGCGTTCGTCGATCGCACGAAGGCGGCCGGCGGCGCGGTCGTCGCCGATATCAAAACGCATGTCGAACATGGCGTCAAAGTGGCGTTCGTGACGGACCCCGAAGGACATCTGCTTGAAGTGGTAGAATTATTGTCCGCCTGAACGATGCTGGCGGGCCCGGCTCATGGGTCCGCCAGCACGACCATGTCATCAGGCCCCCAATAAGCTTTCAGGCTGACTATACACCCTTCCTGATCGAAGGTGCAGACGTCCAGGGACCGGATACGCACCGGCGGCGCTTCTGGGGGATGAAAGGTCACGTCGAATATCAGCGCAGCGGCATTGGCGTGCGAACCGCGAATCGGGGCGACCTGATCGATATGCGTGCGAAATGCGACGGTGTCAGTGAACCAGTCGACGATTTCCTGCCCGCGCTTGGGCGCCGTTCCGACCGGGTCCTCGATCGTCGCGCCAGGCGCGAACAGGGCCAATATGCCGTCGCGGTCACCTTGATTGATCCTGTCGGCATATGCGGACAGCGCCGCGCGCATCACGGCTTGGCTGGGCTCTGCCGGTGCGATTCCGGGTGTGGCGTAGCTCGGGTCGCCATCATCGGCCTGTCGATCGCGCACTTTGCCTCCCGATTTTCGCGTTGTGCATCAAATGCAACGCCAAATGCCCCGCATTCAACTAAAATCTTGCGCGGTGTGGCCTGCTTTGCGTAAATAGTGCGACACTTGATCGTGGTTATGCGCCGGCGGGTAGTGCCCCGCCGCCCCATTTGCTATGCTGTGGGTAAGCGAGAGGATTGGAATATGGCTAAATCGACCGACTATCGTCTGGGTGAATTCGAATTTCCCCGTGGCTGGTTCATGGTGGGGGAAAGCGCGGAGGCGACCTCGACGCCCAAGGCTATGCGCTACTTCGGCCAGGATTTGGTGATGTACCGCGGGGAAAGCGGAGCGCCCTATGTGGTCGAAGCCTATTGCCCGCATATGGGGGCGCATCTCGCGAAGAACACGACCTCCTACATCGTTCGCGATGGCGAGCAGATCGAGGGCGAATCGATCCGGTGCCCCTTTCATGGTTGGCAGTTCGGTCCTGACGGCGCCTGCAAGGACATACCCTATTCCGATTTCAAGCCCAAGGCAGCCAGGCTGAAGACATTTCCCGTGATCGAACGCGCGGGCACGATATGGATGTGGCACGATCCCGAGGGGCAGGAACCCAATTTCGATCTTCCCGATTTCGGCGGCCATTTCGATATGCCGGGCTGGGTCAACTGGAAGATCGACTATATGGGCGATCTGGACATCCACCCGATCGAGGTTGTCGACAACATGGCCGATTTCGGTCATTTCGTGCCCATTCACGGTGCCAAGGACTTTGTGTATTTCGCCAATGAGTTCAAGGACCATATCGTCCATCAATATTATGCCGCCGGCCATCGCACGCTCACGCTCAATCCGGAGGACGTGCTGACGCTGGATACCTGGTATACGGGACCTTCGATCCTCCAGTCGGAAATGCAGGGCACGTTCGACAGCTTCATCATGATCACCCACACGCCGATCGAGGATGGCAAGATCCGGGTGTGGCACGGGCTGATGGTGCAAGTGAACGACGGTTCAGCGCCGGTAACGGATGATATGCGTGCCGCTGCTCTTGAATATCAGGAAGGCAGCCGCCTGGCTTTCGCGCAGGACGTCGAAATCTGGCAGAACAAGCGTGCCTGCCTCAATCCGCTGGTGGTGCCCAATGACGGGCCCTATGGGAAGGTCCGCCTGTGGTACAAGCAATTCTACAATCCGCGCGAAAAGGCTCCGGATTCGCACAAGCGCACTAACGGCCTGCATGTCACGATGGACAAGCGGTCTTCCAGCGCTGCTGCCTGACCATACATAAGGAGAGAATATATGGGGAGGAGTGAACGCCCGGTGGCAGTGGTCACCGGCGCAAGCCGGGGCGCGGGCCGCGGAATCGCCGCCGCCTTCGGCGCCCAAGGCTACCGCGTATATGTGACGGGTCGTACGGTGCGCGACGGTGAAGCGGATCTGCCGGGCACCATTGGCGCGACAGCCGCGCAGGTGACGGCGGCCGGCGGGGAAGGCGTGGCGGTTCAGTGCGACCATGCGGATGATGCGCAGGTCGCGGCGCTGTTCGAGCGGGTCGCCGACGAATGCGGCGGGCGCCTGGATATCCTGGTCAACAACGTCACCGCCTTGCATGACGATCTTGTAAAGCCAGGCCCGTTTTGGGAAAAATCCTTGGGTCTGGTCGATATTCTCGACGTTGGATTGCGCTCGCATTATGTTGCGAGCTGGCACGGCGCGCGCCTGATGGTGCCTGCGGGAACCGGCCTGATCGCCTTCACATCCTCTTTTGGCGCGCATTGCTACATGCATGGCCCTGCCTATGGCGCGCAAAAGGCCGGCGTCGACAAGTTCGCGGCGGACATGGGCGTGGATTTCCGGGGGACCGGGGTGGTGGCGGTGTCGCTGTGGATGGGGCCGCTCAAGACGGAACGCAGCGCCCGTACCGCCAAGGAGCATCCGGAAACCTATGCCAAGATCCTGGAAAATGCCGAAACGCCGGAGTTCAACGGCCGTGCCATCCTTGCCATGCATGATGATCCGGCGCGCGACGAATTGAACGGTCAGACCTTCATCACGGCCGAAGTCGCCGTAAAATACGGCTTTACGGATGATGACGGACGGCAGCCGCCTTCCTATCGCGGCAAGCTGGGCGAGCCGCGTATCGCGCATCCCGCCATCATCTCCTGAAGGACGAACGCATGGAACCGGGACGCCGTTTCGCCGGCAAATCGATCATTGTCACCGGCGGTGCATCGGGCATCGGGCGCGCCACCGCCTTGCGGCTGGCCGCAGAAGGAGGGCAAGTACTGGCGTTCGATCTGAACGGAGACGCACTTGCGGCTCTGGCCGATGAATGCCCCGCTATCCGCGTCCGGACCGGGTCGGCCTCGGACGAGGATGCCGTCGGTGCGATCGTAAAGGACTGGGCGGCCGAAGCGGGCGGGATCGACGTTTTGGTGAACATGGCCGGCATCATTCGTTCGGGTCATGCGGCGGACATGAGCCTGGACGATTTCATGCGTTGCGTCACCGTCAATCTTGGCAGCACCTTCCTGATGTGCCGGGCGGCATTGCCTTATCTGGAACAGGCGCGCGGCAACATCGTCAACGCGGCATCGACGTCCAGCCATTTCGGGCATCCCTTCCTGACCGGCTATGCTGCGAGCAAGGGAGCCGTGGCGGCCTTCACGCAGAGTCTGGCCTGGGAATATCTCAAGCGCGGCGTTCGCGTGAATGCCGTGGCGCCCGGCGGTATCGAAACGCCGCTGGCGAAAAGCGTGCAGACCGGGATGGTCGAAGGCGCCGATTGGGAACTCTACAACCATCTGAGCCCGATCAACGGATTCGCGCCGCCCGACCGGATCGCCGGGGTCATCGCGATGCTGGCGAGCGAGGATGGTGCGCATATGAACGGGGCCATCGTACGGGTGGACGGCGGCGTCCACGCCTGACACGTTCAGAGAGCGGGCAGGCTGGTCATGTCGAGCGCGGAAACGAACCGCGCCAGCAGCGCCTTGTGCCGATCGATCATGTCGCGCGAAAGAGGATCGTCGCCGCTTAAACTCGCTATCATGGGTGCCGCCCAGAAATAGCCGAACATCAGATTGAAGATGGCGACGATCTGCAAGGCGAGGTCGCGCGCATCCGGATCCATTTCGGCCGCGCGGGCGATGCCGCGCCCATAGTCGGCAAGCCTGTTGACCCACTCGAGCCCGATTTCGTCGCGTGCCGATGGCGAGGACAAAAGCGACCGGATCAGCAGCAACGACACGTGGGAATGACGGGTCAGAACGTCGACCAGCCGGTCGGTAAGCGTGCGGAACGACGCCTCGCTGGCCGGGCGCTGAATCGTCGCTTCCATTTCCTCCACCAAAGGTTGCAGTGCGCGCTGCAACACTTGCCGGTAGAGGGCATCCTTGCTTTCGAAATGCTTGTACAGCCCCGGCTGGCGAATATCGACCGCTGCCGCGATGTCGCGCAGGCTCGTCGCTTCATAACCTTTGTGGGCGAACAGCAGTTCTGCCGCGTCCAGCAGTCGCTCCGCCGTCCTCTGGCCCTTGCTTGCGCCGGCCTTGCCCCCGTTATCGCCCATAATTGGCAGCGTAGCGGCAAAATTTGCTCTTGGCTATCCGGTTATAGGGTGATAACTTTTTTCCACAAGCAGATGGCGCGACTCGTGCGTCTGTCATCCTGTGACCACATTATCCGAGAGGAAGAGCGACCTATGCTGAACGACGCCCAGCGCCGGCACCTGTCCGACATTCTGCAACCCGCTTCGCCGCCGCGCGAACTGAGTGACATCTTCACGCCGGAGCAGCATCGTCGCCTGCTCGACGTCGTGCACGATCAGGGCGAATGGAAGCTCATCATCGCGCAGCATTTCGCGAGCGCCGAGGAATTGATCGCAACCTTCGCAGGCGGCTTTCCCGAAGGGTTCGAACCGACCCTCGACATGTTCCTGACGCCCACCTTCCGCGGGTTTTACGGAAATTATTCGACCTGTCTCTATCCGGAGATCAGCGATCTTTTCTATAACCAGACCTTCCTGGGCCATGCGAAATCATACTGGGGCGCGGAATATGCCAAGCCCCAGATGATGCTGTTCAACGTGAACGGCCCGTGCGGGAACAATGATCCGGGCCATCTCGACACGCCCAGCTTTCGCGGTATTCGGTACGAAAATTCGCCCACCTGGCTCTGCTCGATCATGGGACGCTCGGGGCTGTTTCAGGACTATATGATCAAGATGGCCCAGGTCATCACCTGGTTCAGTCACGATCCGGCCAGCGGCTTTACCTACTGGCCGAAAGGGCCGCTGTCGCAGCCGGCCAGGCTCCAGTCGCCAATCTATAATCGCGGCATCGTCGTCCAGAACGAAATGCTGGTTCACCGCGGCGAAGCCAACGGACCGATTGAACGCCAGCGCCCCGCTGGCCTGGGTTTCGACAGCGTCTTCACCGGTGAGAAGGGCGATCCTGACGGTTGGGTCGTCAAGACAGGAGGCGAGGTGATCGAACGCTATCGTACCGAGGACCTGCGCTTCCTGGTCCATTGGTCCGCCGAAGTGTTCGAGGACTATGCCGAGCTCAAGAAGAACATGGATGGATCGGACAACCTCACTTATGACCGGGTGTTCGAAACCCTGATCAAGGATGTCCGTTCGCGCGGCATCGCCATCGACACGCCGACCGATCCGATGCGTGATCCGGCCTTCATCAAGGCATTGAATTCAGCTTATGATTATGGTGGCCCGGCCGAATATCCGGTCGATGCGCCGCGTGGAGAGGTATACGCAGCGGCGGCATGATTTTCCGCTGATACGGTAGGGCCGCGCATGACATTGCGCGGCCCGCTGCCCTGCAATAGGGCAATATCATGACCCGGTTTTGCCTCGATCATCTGTCTTTCGTGGAACTGGACGCACCCGGTTTGATCGAGGTCGCGGCCAAGGCCGGCTTCACGGCCGTCAGCCTGTTCGCTACGCCTATACCGATCAGCAAGGCAGGCAATCTGGTTTCGGACCGGGCGGCTCGGGTCGCGGTGCAGCGTGCGCTTCGCGATACAGGGCTGACGGTCGGCATTATCGAGCCGTTCATGCTCGAACCCCAAATGAATTGGCCCTTGATCGAGGGCCTTGCCCACCTGACGGCCGAACTCGGCGGCACAGTCAATATATTGGGCATGGACGATGATGCGCCGCGCATGGGGGAATCGCTCGGCCGCCTCGTCGACATCTGTCGTGCGGCGGCAGCCCCCATGGTCATAGAGGCTTTCCCTTTTTCCGCGATCCGAACGCCCGCCGTTGCGCTGGACCTGGCGCAAAGCCTGGGGCCGGACGTCGGCCTCTGTGTTGACAGCATGCACGTGATCAGAGGCGGCGGCACATGGGCGGACGTTGCCGCGCTTCCGCCTGATCGTATTCGACATGTTCAATTGAATGACGGGCCGCTTGTGCCGCCGGTTGACGGGCGCGGGGAGGCCGTTTTTGATCGCTTGGCGCCCGGGGAGGGGGAATTTGATCTCGCCGCGCTGCTGCCCCGCTTGCCTGACCATGCGACAATTGCGGTCGAAGCGCCGAAGCGCTGGCCGGATGACGTCCCAATCCTGGATCGCGCCAGGCTTTTGTATCGCGCAATGGACGCTCTCTTCACCGACGCAGCGACTGGATAATCAGACGGTTCATCAGAGGCCGGGCCTTTTAAAAATCGTTCGATAATGTGCGAATAAATGCGCAGATCCGGCATTGCGGAGAAAAGAAGTATTGATTTGCATATTACATCAGATGATGTAAGTTGCGTTTGGGGATACTGGACCAAGAAGCCGGAATCCGCAGTCGAGAGGTTGTCGGTCGCGTGGTTGCGCGGCATGGGGGGAAATATGGGTGGCCATTTGGCGATCTGTTTCTTTGCGCGTCTGTCGCTTCAGCTGTCATCGTTGACGCCTTTCGGTTCCGCCATGCAGAACCGAACATTCCCATCGACATAATGAACCCGCCGGTCCGTTCAACGAAACGGCCTCGGTGCATAATATCGAACACAGAAGGGAGAGAGATCATGCCAGGATATTTCAGAGGGTTGACGGTATCGCTGCTCACCGGGATAGCGCTTCCCGCGCTCGTGACGCAGGCGCAGGCGCAATCCGAACCGCAGGATGCGGGTGCGCTGACACCCAATACGCTGAGCGACATCGTCGTGACAGCCCAGCGTAGGGAGGAACGCGCCCAGGACGTCCCCATCGTCATCAGCGCCTTTTCGGCCGAAAAGTTGAAGCAGCTGAACGTGAATAAGCCGCAGGATCTTTATGGTAACGTCCCCTCGCTGGTGTCCGGACCCCAGGGACAGGCAAGCAGAGACGTGCAGACCTTTTCGATCCGCGGCCAGTCGACGGGCTTTCTCGCGCTGCCGTCGGTCGCCACCTATCTGAACGAAGTCCCGCTCGTCGCTTCGATCAGCCTCAGTCTTCAGGGCGGCCCGGGCCTTTTCGTCGATCTAGAGAATGTTCAGGTGCTGTCGGGGCCGCAAGGCACGCTGTTCGGACGTAATACGACGGGCGGCGCGGTGCTGCTCACAGCGCATAAACCCTCGACCGACCATGTCGAAGGTTATATTCAGGGTTCGACGGGCAATTACGACCTTGTGAACTTCGAGGGTGCGTTGAACGTTCCTCTGATCGAGGACAAGCTGGCCGTCCGCGTCGCTGGTGCCTATTATGATCGCAAAGGTTTCACGCATGACCTGGTGTGGGACAAGGATCGCGACAACCAGCATTGGTATACCGGGCGCGTCAGCATCCTTCTGACGCCGACGGAAACCTTCAGCAACAATCTGATGGTCTATGGATCGAAGTCGCGCAATCATGGCGCAGGCTATATCAACCGCGGCTTCCGGCCCGGCTCGCTGGTTCTGGGCAATTGCAATACCGCGCTGTGCAACGCAATCGCCACGCGCCAGACCGAAATCGCGCAACAGATCGGTCCGCGCAAGACCCGCAACGATCTGGACAGCTATTCCAATATCGATGCCTGGGGCGCGATCAACACCAGCGAGCTTGAACTGAGCGATACCGTCAAATTGCGTAACATCGTCAGCTATCAGAAGCTGAAGTCGGATTATGGCAACGACAATGACGGCACGCCGCTGCAAGCCTACCAGATCTCGCAAAGCGGCGACTTTCCGACGTTCCCGATCCCGGGTCTGACGGATGAATTCGGCGTGGCGCCGAACGGTTATGTCAACGGTGTAAAGCTGAATGGCCCACGCGACTATCTAAAGCAGTTCTCGGAAGAGTTGCAGATACAGGGCAATGCGCTCGACAACCACCTTACCTACACGGCGGGCGCATTCCTCATAGACACCAAACCGGTGGGTGTATGGGAATCGGCCGCGGTTCAATTTTGCCCGCCTACTTCGACCGGGGCCGAAACATGCCGCGGCTCACGCGGGTTTAGCGGCGTGGCGAACAAATCCAAGGCGCTTTATGCTCAAGGAACGCTGGATTTTGGCGCGTTCTCTCCGTCTCTCGAAAGCCTGCGTCTGACGGCGGGATACCGTTACACATGGGATACGGTAAAAGGTTTTTCCGCGGGCTTCTCCCCGATTGGCGGAGGCTCCTTCCGTTGTGGCGTCAACAACCAAATCACCACGGATCCGATGACGGATTGCCGGTTCGATGCGACGCTGAAAACCAGCGCGCCCACCTGGACGATAGGCCTGGATTTCAAGCCCGTCAGCAACCTGCTTGTGTATGGTAAGGTGACGCGTGGCTACAAGGCGGGTGGCTTTAACTCCGTCGCCGTCAATGAGCAGTATCGGACGTTCGATCCTGAACGTCTGACCACCTATGAAGTCGGCTTCAAGTCCGACTGGCGTCTTGGTAGCGTCCCGGGCCGTCTCAACCTGACCTATTATTATTCCGACTATAACAACATCCAGCGGCCCGGCGGTGACTTCAACCTGACTACGTTCGCCGGCGGTGCCGCCGTCTTTGCGGCCAAGGCGCGCATCCAGGGCCTTGAGGGCGAAGCGTCGATCCAGCCCTTCCCCGGACTGGAACTGGGTGCAACCGCGAGCTACACCGACCCCAAGTACAAGGAATTTTCTTACACGTCGCTGGGGTCCAGCTACACCTGCCTTCCCGGTGGGGGCTTCGCGCTCGCGCCTTTCGGAACCACGGTTGACGCGCGCTGCGTCCCATTCGAATATGTCACCAAGTGGATGTATAATATCCATGCGACGGCCAAGATCCCGGTGGGCGAGAATATGGGCGAGCTCAGCTATTATATCGGCTACTCGCATTTCTCGGCGCAGCCGACCTCGCCGACCGGCGATCCGTCGTTCGAATTGGGCTCGGTGCTGGAACCCTATGGCCTGCTCAACATGTCGCTCGACTGGCGCAACATCGGCGAAAGCGGTGTCGATGCGAGCCTGTTCGTCACCAATGCCACGAACAAGCTGTATCGGATCGCCAACTCCAACAGTTACAGCGGCTTGGGCATTTGGGCCGAACTCTATGGCGAACCGCGTATGTACGGCATCAAGCTGAGCTATAGTTTCGGCAATCGCTGAGGCGCAAGGGCATGAAAAAGGGGGCGTCCCGGCAACGGGACGTCCCCTTTTTTATGAGCGGCAGATCAGGCGGCGATCATGTCCTCGACAGGATCGGGCGGGAATATTGTCGGTTTTCCCAAATCATAGGCACGGGTCAACAGGCGGATGAAAGCCCGGTCGCTGATCGGATCGGTCGGTACCTCGAATGTTTCGCCCCGCGCGCGCAGGTCGGCGATCAGCATGTCGAACGCCTGATCGATACTCAGGTCGTCGGAGTGATCCAGCGACACTTTGAGTTCATCATAATCCATGAAAATCTGCGCGCCCCAATGAACCAGGAAGCGGACTTCCTCTTCCGGAATCTGCTGTATGACCTGATCGTTGTTCATGATCTGCCACCCCGGACCGGACATGTCCTTGCCGATGCGGCTTTCATAGGCGAGCCCTTCGGGTTTGCGCATGGCCGACGGACCATTCATCTCGGCCGTGTGATACATCATTTCGTTTTCGACGACGACGGCCTTGCCCCACATCGGCGCCTTCAATTGCTGCGGCGGATTTTGCGGGCCGTCGGGCCAGTAGGTAAAGCTTCCGCCGATCCGGCCGCGATAATACCAGGCGATGACCTGGGCCTTCTTTGCCTGCCAGCGCTTGAACAGGCCGGATTTGGCCATGATGTTGAGAAGCCAGACCGGTGAACTGTCGAGATTGAGCCCGCGGAAGCGCGTGCCGTCGACATGCGGCGAACCGCCGCCGCCGCATGGGCCTGAAATATTGAACAGCATGGATTCGGGCATGGCATATTGCGCGCGCCAATAGGCACGTACTTTCGCCAGAAATTCCGGATTGTGGTAGCAATCCTCGATTTCCGGGTAGAGGCACACCCCGCCACGGGCGAGGTAGCCACGGAAAACCGGATTGAGGAACGGGTCCCAGGTCAGCGTAACACCCTCGGGAACTTCGCCGGAACTGGTCGCGACGACTTCTTCCGGTGACTTGAAGTGATGGGCAAGGATCATCGGCCATGGCCCATGATCCTGCACGACGCCGACCAGGCGATTATATTGATCGTCGCTATATACGCGATCCAGCACCTGCGGCGGTGCGACCGGCCGGAAACGTTCTGCCAGGTCAGCCTTCATGACATTTCTCCTTTGTTCAGGCGGCAATATCCGCCACGTCTTTGTCGGGTGCCTTGCGGGCACCCCGCACCAGCTGCCCGGGCAGGGTGCCTGCAATGGCGATATTGCCCTGATGGGGCGTGCCTTCGGCCATCGACGATATGCGGTCCGGTGTTCATAGCATCTCGACGACTTCGATCAGATGGCCATCGCTATCCTTGATGAAGGCAACCTTCACACCATGTTGTGGCTGGGCATGGGCAGGGCGATGAACGCTGCCGCCGCATTCCAGTGCGGAAACGACCGTCGCGTCGACATCGGTCACGATGAAACCCAGTGTCGCTTCGCCGGGCTCTGGAATGGGCCGGTTGGGGAATCGCTGGATCACCAGCGTCGCCATGGCATAGCCGCCGCCTTCCGGGCCCAGAATGATCTCGTCCAGCTTGAACTCGCCCTCGCCCTGCCGCACGCGGGCTTTTTCGACCAGGCCAAAGACGCGATGATAGAAGGTGAAAAGGCTGTCGACGTCGGACACGATCAGCTTTGTGAAACTGAAGCCGCTGCGGGTTTGCTCTGGCATGTCGTCCACTCTCCCATTGCGTGCCATTCCGCGATTGTCACCATTTCGCACCGTTCTGCGGAGGGACGCAAGAATATTTTGGTAATCATTACCAAAAATATGATCCGGACGACGTAGACGCTTGACAAGACAGGTCGGTGGGCGGTCAAGAGGCGGCATGGATGCCGGTTCTTCCGCCCCCACAGTCAGACGCGCGGCGACGCGTGGCCGCCCGCGCAAGTTGACGGTGGAGGCCATAGTGGCCGCGACGCGGACGTTGCTGGCCGATCACGCTCCTGCGGATGTGACCTTTGCCCGAGTGGCATGCTCGCTTGGCGTCCCGGGTTCGTCGGTCTATAATTATTTCCCTAATCGGGACGCCCTGTTCGCTGCGGTTGCTGCTGAACTGTTCGCTTCCTTCGCTTTCGACGATCCGGGCGACGACGTTCCATGGCAGATGCGTCTGCGGACCTGGCTGGCGGCGATCGACAGGTTTTTCGACCAGAATCCGATGGCATTCCGGCTGATGGCCACCAGTAGCCAGGCATCGCCCGCCTGGGTTCATGTCCGCATGCCGCTGTTGCAGGTTCTGCGTGCGCTGGGTTTCGAAGGGCGGGATCTTGCCTTGATCCATGCCTGGTTCGAAGGGCAGGTGACCGGTTTGCTGCTGGTCGAAAGTCATGCGGGGCGCAATCGCCTGATCGCCGGTGAACCCCCGCAGGTGCCGATCGACATGAATGACGAAGCAGAGTGCGCCGAACTGGATCGCCGTTCCCATCTGCCCTCGATCCGGCGGGAGGAGATTGTGAAACTGGGGTTTGACGCACTCGTTTCGGAGCTGGAACGACAGGTAGCCGACCGATGCTGATCGGATGCGACAATCGGTCTCGCCGAAGCAAGGGCATTTCCGTAATCATGGGAAAGGCAACGACCGCGTTGACCCCCCAAGACATTGCACCCAAGGCGCCGGCCAGCCATATGCCGAGCCAACTCGCATCTGTTTTTGTCCGATAAGGAATATATGGTGGAAGATATCTACATTGTCGCCGGTGCGCGCACGGCCATCGGTGATTTCGGCGGTGCCCTCAAATCTCTCCTGCCCTCGCAGTTGGGCGCGATCGTCGTGAAGGAGGCGCTCGCGCGCGCTGGTGTTCCCGCGCAGGACGTGGGCCATGTCGTGATCGGGCAGGTGATGCCGACCAGCGCGCGCGACGGGATGTTGTCGCGGACGATCGCGCTTGACGCCGGTGTGCCCGTCACGGTGCCTGCACTGACGCTCAACCGGCTGTGTGGATCGGGCGTGCAGTCGATCGTCTCGGCCGCGCAGATGATGAAGCTGGGCGAAGCATCGATTACCGTTGCCGGTGGCGCGGAATCGATGTCGAACGTGCCTTATCATGATCATGGCACCCGCTGGGGCCGCAAGATGGGCGACAATCGGGTCGAGGACGGGCTGACCGTGGGTCTTCAGGACGCGTCGGGCGGCTATCATATGGGCATCACCGCCGAAAATTGCGCCGAACGCTATGGCGTGAGCCGTGAGGATCAGGACGCACTTGCGCTTGAGGGACATCAGCGAGCGGTTCGTGCCATCGCCGAGGGGCGTTTCGGCGATCAGATCGTGCCGGTGGAGATCAAGACGCGCAAGGGCGTGACGCTTTTCGATACGGACGAGCATCCCCGCGCCGACACGAGCCTCGACATGCTGGCGGGTATGCGCCCGGCCTTCAAGAAGGACGGCACGGTCACCGCGGGCAATGCATCGGGCATAAACGACGGCGCGGCCGCGGTCGTGCTGGCGACTGCGACCGAGGTCGAACGCCGCGGACTGAAGCCGATGGCCAGGATCATTGCATGGGGCCATGCGGGCGTCGATCCCGCCTATATGGGTGAGGCACCGATCAAGGCCGTGCCGGTCGCACTGGAACGGGCGGGCCTCACGCTGGACCAGATGGATGTGATCGAGGCGAACGAGGCCTTTGCCGCGCAGGCATTGGCTGTCGCCAATACACTCAAGTTTGACCGGGAAAAACTCAACCCCAACGGATCGGGCATCGCGTTGGGCCATCCGGTTGGCGCCACCGGAACCATATTGACCGTCAAGGCGATGTATGAACTCAGGCGCTGCGGGGGACGCTATGCGCTGGTCACCATGTGCATCGGCGGTGGGCAGGGTATCGCACTGATCATTGAAAATATCGACTGACCGACTTAACGCCTGTCGCCAACCTCATAGGCGGTCAGCCAAGTGCGCGCCGCCGTTGGCGACAGGAATACCTTCAAGCGTTCCGATGCGGTAAGTCTTTGCGCCTGCATCTTCGCCAGGCTGTTGGCGACGATATAGGCCGCGCGATCTCCACGCGTGGAGATCAGCAAGCTTTCGAGATTTTCGAATTCGTCCATCACTTCTTTAGGCTGAATCTGGGATTCTCGTCCGTCGACCAGCACCAGCGAATAGCCCCAGCGATCGCGCACGTTCGTCAAGTAACGCTTCATTTCGGAAAGATAGCCACGCGCCGTGGGGACATCCCAAAAGCCCGATGTCTCCACCTTCAGTACGCCCGCATCGTCTATTTCGAAGCGATACATCGCATCCTCACCTGATATGCCCAGCCATACAGTAATATTATTCTCTGCTCTGCGTGGCGTTGCATACAATATTATCGTGAATATGCAGTAAACGGTCGGGTCATTATCCCATTCGGGTCCGCCCGCCCCCTTGTCTGTTCCGCCAACCTGGAATAGGGCGACGCTGCGTAGTGACGGTATCGCGGACATGGCAGCGTACGCCCGACCCGGACAAGGGGAGGCGGAATGCGCGATCAACTTCGGAACGATGACATCAACTTCGACCCACATGATCCAAAGCTGGCCGAATCCGGCGTTCCTTTCGACACGCTCGCACATATTCGCGAACGGCGAACTTACCGGACAAGTGCGGGTGCATGGTACCTGTCACGCTATGACGACGTGGCGGCGGCCCTGACCGATGTCGAGGGCTTTCGCGCCGATCTTGGGCCCATCACGGGTATTCCCGCCGGGGTCGAGGCCATTCCGCCCGAACAGCATTATCTCAGCGAGATATTGGAACCGCGTCACAAGGCGATCCGCCGCCTGATAACCGCGTCCATGTCGTCGGCGCGGTTGGCCACGCTGGAGCCGCGCCTCCGCGCCGAATGCGAACTGCTGGTTGATGCAATGTGCGCTGCACCCGTCGCCGATCTGCATGAAGGATATGCGATGGCTATCCCTGCCTTCGCCATGGCGCATGTCATGGACCTTGACGAAGGCGCGGCCGCGCACTTCATGGCTTGGTCCTGGGATGGCACCTTGCTGCAACGGCCGTCATCGCCGGGCGTGCCGCCGCAAGGACCGTCAAGCCATGTCTTTTTCGCCGACTACCTGGCGCGGCAGCGCGCGCTGCCCAGGCCGTCTAACGATCTGCTGCGTCTTTTGATCGAAGCGGAGGTCGAAGGCGCGCCGCTCGGTGACGCGGAGATCATCACCCAGCTGCATTTCCTGATCCAGGCCGGAGTTCATACGACACGGTCGCTTTTGACTCACCTTTACAACCGGCTGGTGCAGGATTCGGCCCTCTGGTCGGCGCTGAAGGCGGACCGGGGATTGATCGACCGGTTCATCGAGGAATCGCTGCGCCGCGACGCCCCTGTTCAGCGAACCACGCGCCGTTGCATGCGCGACACGTCGTTCGCGGGCGTCGATATGCGACGGGGGGAGATTGTGGAAGCGGGCATCGGGTCGGCCAACCACGATGAGCGGCGCTATGACGATGCACGTGCCTTTCGTCTCGACCGTGACAGCCCGCGCACGCACCTGGCCTTCGGTACGGGCTCGCATATCTGCCCCGGCGCGGCGCTGGCCAGGCTGGAGGCGCGGACATCGCTCGAGGTGTTGCTCGATCGTGTGGCGTGTATGGAACCGATAGCCGGCGTGACCTATCCCCCCTTGCCCGGAAGCCTAGGCCATCAGCCCGTCCCGGCCCGGCTGGTGCCGTGCGCCTAGGACAGATTGGTCGTCCGATTCTGACATCCCGTTCGAGGCCAAGTCTCGCTCGAAAAACCAATCCGCCAGGCGCGTTCAGCCCGCCGGCCATTGCAGTTTCAGGCTGCGAAAGCCCATTACCGATCCGCCGAATGCCGTAGCCTGCCCCTGGTCGGGAACCAGCTCGAAATCAGGGATGCGCTTCAGCCATTCCTGAAGCGAAACCATGATTTCCCGCTTTGCGAGGTGCGATCCTACACAGCGGTGCGGACCCACGCCGAAGGTCACATGGACATTGACTTCGCGGTCCAGATTGATGGTTTCCGGGTCGCGAAATGTGCGCGGATCGCGGTTCGCGACCGTATTTGGCAGTGCCACACGGTCGTTCCGCCGCAGCTGCACGCCGCGAAACTCGCAATCGTCCTTCACCCGGCGCACGATATTCGACACGGCATTGATCCGCATCAGTTCCTCGATGGCGCGCAGGAAACCGTCAGGATCGTCCAGCCGGTCTCTGAAATAGGCGCGCGAAGCCGGGGTCGTGGCGAGATGGCGCCAGATATAGGCCATCGTGTTCGTCACCGTATCCAGCCCGGCGACGAACAATAGAAAGCCGCAATTGAGCATGTCCTGCCAGCTATGCGGGTTCCCGTCGGCATCGCGCGCGGTCACGATGGTGCTGGCGATGTCATTTCCAGGATTTTTCTGTTTTTCGCGAAAAAATGCGTCGATTTCGGCGAAGATGCTGTTCACCGCCTCGCCTTTCACCTTGGGATCGCTGGTGCGGAAGAAGGCATTGGCCAGGGTCAGGAAATCGTCCAGCCGCTCCTCGGGCATCCCGAACAGATAGAGGAAGGAGGAGGTGGGAAATTTCTCCGCATATTCGGGAATGAAGTCGCAACTTCCCTTCGCGGCAAACCCGTCGATAAGCACGGCCGAGCGGCGGCGCAGTTCATCGGTGATGTCGCGCACGGCCTTGGGCGTGAACATCGGCGCCAGCAGGCGACGGAAAACATTATGCTCCGGCGGATCGAAGCCCACGGGCTGCAATGTAGGCCAATGTTCCATCGGCGGCATGGAGGCCTGGTGGTTGGAGAAGATGGAATAGTCACGATAGGCTTCGACGATGTCGTCATAGTCCAGGAAGACCCAATGGCCCCCGTTGCGCGGCGTGTAGAATTTGCTCGGGACACCGCTTCGAACCAGATCGTGCCAGATTTCCGTGGGATCGCCTTCGCCGGGCGGAACGGAGAAGAAATCGAAGTCATGGATCAGCTCGGCCGGGACATGGTCTGGCGGAGCTGGGAAGAATGCACGGGTCATATACTGTCCTTCATCGGCTCGAAATGCGAAGCGCGCCTTCGGGGCAGTTTCGAACGGCGAGGCGGGCCTTATCCTCCAGTTCGGGCGGTACGTCCGGCTGGTGGATCACGCATTTGCCCTCGACGGCGTCTGTTCCGAAAACTTCGGGGCAGATATCTTCGCACCGCGCATGCCCCTGACAGACATTCAGGTTGACATGGACTTTCATGCTGCTTGCTCTCCGGGAAAGTGGCGCTACCCACTCTGGTAACCGAGCGAAGACTATAGGGACGAGCAACGGGCGTGTAGGGCGACCGGGGGATTTTTCATATTGCCGGAACATGCCCAGTCGCCGGGCGTGTCCATGTCCCGCGAGAGGCCTTTTAACCGGATAACGCGGCGCGAGAGGCCACGCGCATTCGCCTGCGCCAGATGATGGGCACAGCTTCCCGGACCGAAGGCGAAAAACCGATGCCTGCCCCTCAGCAAAAGGGCGTTGGTTCCCTTGCCGCTCCGGTCGCAGCCGATCAGGACGGTCTGCTCCCGTTGGGCCAGAGCACGCAACTCTGCCGCTGTCAGGAATGGCAGGTCGGCATGCAATACAAGCAGATCGGACAGGGTCGGCACCTGCCGCGCCGCACCCTTCAATTCGGCATTCAGGTCCCCTGCTTCGGACAGGATTATGTCGTCCGCGCCGCAATCGCGCGCCCATGACGCGACCTCGCTATCGGGTGTCACCACCAGCACGGGCTCGTCGAACGCCGATTGCGCGATTCCGATCGTGTGGCGGAGCAGCGTCCGGGCCAGATCGGCGCGCTGGTGCGTGCCCAGCACAGGCGCCAGCCGTTGTTTGGCCAGGCGGAAGTCCTTGGCCGGGATCAATGTCCAGGGCATGGAGCGTCCCGGCTATTCGGCAATGTCCCGGCAAAGCGGATGGCCCGTTCCGCCAGGGTGATGCGTGAAGGCAGGTCGGTCATGACGGTCGGCCCTATATTCACGGCGATACCCTGTGCTTCGATCGTTTCGCCCAGTTCGGCGTCCGCTGTGTCGAGCATGTAGCCGTCGATGAGCCCATGATAATAATGTGCGACCGTGTCGGCAGATACCGCCAGACCCATCTCGCGCATCAGCTTCGCGGTTGGCCCCTTGATCGCCTGTCCCGCGACGATGGGAGCGACCGCAACGACCGGCGCCGTAGTGGCAGCCAGCGCTGCGCGCAAGTCGGGCATGGCCAGTAGCGGCGCGATGCTCAGCCAGGGATTGGACGGGCACAGGATCACGGCTTCCAGCGCCGGATCGGAGAGCGCGGCCATCGCCGTCTCATTGGGGATGGCGGTTTCGGCGCCGCGATAATGGATGGCGCGCATCGCCGGTTCGGCGCGGCGGCCGACGAAATAGCGTTGGAAGGGAAGCAATCCCTCGTCGGTGTCGACTTCGGTTCGGATCGGATCGTCGCTCATCGGCAGGATGCGGGCGGCGACACCCAGCCGTGCCGAGACGTCGGCGGTAACGGCGGTCAGACTTTCGCCCGCACGTAATCGCCGGGTCCGTTCGACGTGCAGCGCCAGATCGCGGTCGCCAAGCTGGAACCAGTCCTCACCGCCCAGACGTCGCAGCTGGTCCATGAAAGCCCAGCTCTCGCCTTCGATGCCCCAGCCCTGCGCCGCGTTGCTGATCCCGCCCAGAGTATAGGTCACAGTGTCGACATCGGGGGAGATATGAAGGCCCAAATGCTCGAAATCGTCACCGGTGTTGACAAGGATCGCAAGCGCCTCGGCCGGAACGACATGAGTCAGGCCCAGCGCCAGCTTCGCGCCGCCTACTCCGCCGCACAGGGCCAGAACGCGCGGCTTCATCAGCACATGCCCATGTGGCGCGGCCGGATCGGGCCCTGCGCGTTGATCAGGCGTTTTCGGCTCATGGCTGGTCGGGGATGCCGGTGATACGTATCCCTGCGCCGTTTGCGACCTTGTAGCGCTTATTCATGGCGATCAGGACCGATGTCAGCGCCTCGGCCGCAGCCGAATTCGCAAGCGGCCCGGCGTGCCAGGCCACGATTCCGATCGCGCGGGCCAGCTGGCACACGGTTTCGCGCGCATCCACATCGTCACCAGCCACCAATACGTCGCAATCGACCGGCTGATCGAGCGCGGACAGTTGATGCGCCGACACATTCTGGAACGCCGACACGACGCGCACACCGTCGCCCAACATCCTTTGCAGCGCCTCCACGGCCGATCCGCCTTCGGGCAGCTGAACGCGGGCGACCTTGGGCGGTTGAAGAGGGACGGTCACGTCGATCAATATCTTGCCGTCCAGCGCCTCGCTCACCTCCTGCGCCAACGCCTGTTGCCCCGAATAGGGAACCGCCAGCACGACGATGTCACCGGCCGCAGCCGCGTCCATATTCGCTGCGCCGCTGACGTCGCCACCGGATGCTTCGGCCAGCCGGCCGGCGGCCTCCGCCGCGCGGTCGGCGTCGCGCGAACCGACGATAACCCTATACCCCGCCTTTGCCCAACGGGCCGCCAGCCCGGCGCCCTCATGGCCCGTGCCGCCCAGCACGGCGATGACTTGCTTGTCGTCATTCATGATCGTCCGGCTTCCTCCAATGCGCGCCGGCGTCGCGGCGCTGTCTGATGTGGTGCGGTCAGCGCCTCGGCACCCCGTCCCGCGGCCATCCGATCGATCGATGCCGCACGGTATAGAGTATCGCGCTGTCTGGGCTCACGACCTTCGGAGCGGATCACTCGTTCCATCGTCTCGGGCGACCATTCCTGTCCGTGGGCCGCGCCTGCCGCTCTGGATATGCTTTCGTTCATCAGCGTGCCGCCCAGGTCGTTGACGCCTGCTGCCAGCGCCGCGCTTACGCCGGCCTCGCCCATCTTGACCCAGGACACCTGGATATTGGGGATCAGCGGATGCAGCACCAACCGCGCCACCGCATGCATCAATATCGCCTCGCGGAACGTCGGGCCGGGTCGCGCGCCGCCCTTGCGATAGATCGGTGCCTCCGCCGCGACGAAGGGCAGGGGGACGAATTCCGTTATCCCGCCTGTCCGTGCCTGCAACGCCCGGATGGCAAGCAGATGGCGCGCCTGATGTTCAACCCGCTCGATATGCCCGTACATGATCGTCGCGGTGGTGGGCAGGCCGACGCCATGGGCCGCCTCTATCGTTTCGATCCACTGGCCGGCAGTCAGCTTTTCGGGACACAGCGTATCGCGGACATCGTCGCACAATATCTCCGCTGCCGTGCCCGGCAGGCTGCCCAGGCCGGCGTCCCGCAACATGGTCAGGAAAGTCGGCACGTCGACCCCCAGCGACGCAGCGCCGTGCCGTACCTCCAGCGGGGAAAAGGCATGGACATGGATATCCTTCGCGCCCGCCTTCGCCGCGGCGAGCAGGTCGAGATAGGTCTGCCCGCTATAATGGGGATGGATGCCGCCTTGCATGCAGACCTCGGTCGCACCGCGCGCCCAGGCTTCGGCGGTCCGGCGGCTGACCTCCTCAAGGTCCAGGTCATAGGCCGGTCCGCGCAGTTCGGCGGCGGTCTTTCCCTTGGAAAAGGCGCAGAAGGCGCATTTGTGGAAACAGATGTTGGTATAGTTGATGTTGCGGTTGACGACGAAGCTGACCTCGTTTCCTGCCGTTTGTGCACGCAGCGCATCGGCGGCATCGCAGACTGCGCCGACATCCGGTCCGCGCGCGCCCAGCAACTGCGTGATCATCGCGTCATCGGGCGAAGCGCCGGATTCGAGCGCTTCCAGAGTGGCCTGTACGCGCGGGTCATATGGTAGCGACGGCCGCCGGACCAACGCCGGCGCCGGCAGCGCGCTGCCGACACGCCAGCCGTCGATGCGGGGCAGGCCGTGCGTGTCCATCGCCTCACGCAAGCGGCCGTGCAATACCGGCACCTGCCAACGATCAAGGTCGACCAGATGGGAAGGATGCGCGGCCAGCCGCTCGGTCAATATACCTCCCCGGGCTTCGGTTTCCTCGCGCAGCCGGGCGATTGCGGGCCATGGGGCTTCCGGATTGACATGATCGGGCGTCACCGGCGACACGCCACCCCAGTCGTTGATGCCCGCTGCGAGCAGCTGCCCGAAACCGGCACCGGCCAGATTGGGCGGCGCCTGTATCGTCATATGCGGCCCGAAAGCCAGCCGCGCGATGGCAATGGTCCACAATAATTCGTCGCGGTCGGGTTCGTCGGCGAAGGCCATGCGCGTATCGGCTTTGGCCCGAAAATTCTGGATGATGATTTCCTGCAAATGCCCGTGGCGCCGGTGGAGCGCGCGCAGGGCCAGCAACGCATCGATCCGCTCGCTGCGGCTTTCGCCCAGGCCGATCAGGATGCCGCTGGTAAAAGGAACCTGCGCCTCGCCCGCGAGCCGGATGGTTTCCAGCCGTCGTTCGGGCAGCTTGTCGGGCGATCCGAAATGTGGTCCGCCCCGGGCAGTGAGGGAAGGGGCTGTCCCCTCCAGCATCAGGCCCTGAGAGATGGATACTTCCCGAAGCGCGGCGATATCCGCCGCCGTCATCACGCCGGGATTGGCGTGGGGGAAAAGGCCCGTTTCCTTCAGCACCAGGCGACACATGGCGGCAAGATAATCGATGGTGCTGCCATACCCCATCTGGTCCAGCGCTTCACGCGCGACGCGATAGCGCAGTTCCGGCTTGTCACCCAGGGTGAACAGCGCCTCGCGGCATCCCGCCGCTTCGCCCGTGCGCGCAATCGCCAGTATCTCGTCGGGCGAAAGATAGGGGCTCTCGCCCGTTCGCGGCGGATGGGCGAAGGTGCAATAGGAACAGACGTCGCGGCATAGACGGGTCAGCGGGATGAAGATCTTGCGCGAATAGGTAACGACGGCACCGAACCCTTCGTCGCGCACCGCCGCGGCCCGCGCCATGAGCGCCGCGAGCGGTTCCATTGCGGCGACGTGCCGCAGCGTCACTTCATCCATTGCGCCGGTCATTGCATCCTACAGCCTGTGCCGCCAACGCGGCTTCGTCGTCCGCGGAACATGCGGATGAACGTGGCGCTCATAAAGCCTCAGCATCTCCCACCCTTTCTCTATCGGGGCGCCGGCGAACAGCGGGGAAAGATACAGCGAGCTGCTGTCGCCCAGCGTCTGCACCAGCGCAACCGCCTCATCGGGGGTCAATATCTGATATTCGCCGCTTTCGCGGATCGTGTCGTCGCTGATGTTCGTGCTGTAGGGGCTCACCGTTTCGTGCTGGGCCTCCGCCGTCCAGGCGGCATAGCTGTGCATGACGTGACGTATATGCGGCATCAGCCATTGCCATTCGCGCTCGGGTTCTTCGGAAATCCAGAGGAAGGTCGGGCCCTGCCGGGGATATTCGCCTGGATCGTTGTGGCCCAGCAGCGCGCATTCCGCGCGATATATGTTCCAAGCCTTCGGCCCGAACAGCGGGACCAGCAACCCGTCGGCGACGTGGGCGGCCGCGCGCGCAACCTTCGGGGCGACGCCGCCCAGCATGATCGGCACTTCCGTGTCCGGGACCGGTGAAACCCGGCAGGGTCGCCCGTCATAATCGAACGGCTCGCCGGTCCAGGCCTGCTTCAGCAATCGGGCAACCCGGCATGTATGATCGAACCGGTCGTCGGCGTTGCGCCCGTACATGGCGAATTCGCTCGGTCGATAGCCAAAGCCCAGTCCAAGTTCGTAGCGCCCGCCGCTTACGATCTGGAGAACGGCGATATCCTCCGCCAGCCTGACCGGATCGTAGCAGGACGCGAGCAGCACCGCCGACCGCAAGATAATGCGCTTCGTCCTGCCCGCCAGCGCCCCCGCAAGCACCAGCGGGGAAGGATTGTAGCCGTCGTTTGCCTGATGATGCTCGCCAAGGCCGATCACGTCGATACCGATGTCATCGGCCCAGGTGGCGATGTCCAGCGCGGCCGCGAAAACATCCTTCCTTGGCGCGCCGAAATCCGGCGCGCGCATGTCAAAGATCAGGACCGTTTCCATCGCGCCGTGCCCATCCTTCAGAGTTTGGAGATCACCTCGTCCGCGAAGCGCTTCATGTCGTCGATTTTGTCCGACAATGGCTGGCTGTCCTCCTCGACAGCGTAGAGGTTGCGAAAGGCGACCGGCATGTCGGTGACGCCCAGATCCTCGTGCCGCTTTACCACGTCGACGTCGATCTTACCCATCGCTGTCGCGAATATGCGGAACGGATTGCCGCTGGTTCCGGCTTCCGCGCGATAGCCGTTGATTTTGTCGATCATGCTCGACACTTCTTCCGTTCCGCCATTGCCGCCGGCATACATGAAACCGTCATTATGTGCCGCGCGCTTGAGCGCCGCGTCCGAAAAGCCCCCGATCAGGATCGGCAACGGCTTGCCGGGGACGGGATTGAGCTTTGCCGGCGGCAGATCGTAGAATTCGCCGTGGAATTCGAAGTAGCCGCCCGCACACAGGCCGCGCACGATGGCGATGCACTCGTCGAACCGCTTCCCGCGCTTGGCATAAGGCACGCCCATGACGGTATAATCCTCAGGCCAGACCGAAAGTCCCACGCCCAGGTTGAACCGGTCGCCGGTCAGCGCGGCGATGGAGGAAACCAGCTTGGCGGAATAGAGCGGGGGGCGCACCGGCAGCTTGACGACATTGGTCGTCATCTCCAGGGTTTTCGTCGACACGCCGATCGCAGTCGCCAGAATGAAGCTTTCGATGAATGGCTTGTTTTCCAGAAACTCGCGCCCGCCATCCTCGGTATAGCTGTAGCTGGTGTCGGATGCCTTGGGATAGATCAGACTGTCGGGGATCGTGAAGCCCGCATAACCGTTGGCCTCAGCCGCCTGGGCCAGAGGAACGTAATTGGCAATGGGGGTCATGCTTTCGGCATAGTGAAACCGCATATCTCTCTCCCGTTCCGTAGCGGTTCGTTACGCCCGGCGCTGGGCTTCACCGCATTTCGCATTGGATTGGTCGCCTACCTATCCGCAAATGACGGTCATTGCCAGATAGTTAATTATTGATTGCGTAGAAAATATGCCTTCACCCTCGTTGTTTCCATGGGTGCGCGGCGCGCAGCAGCGGCAGCATAGGCGCGAGCGCGTCGATCTGCGCCTCCACCTCTTCAGGCATCACCCCCGGCACATGCACGCGCAGGTTGATGGCGTCCGCGCCCACGGCATGGGCAGCCTCGGCTAGCTGGTCGGCAATGGCGTCCGGCGTCCCGTTGATCAGCTGATTTTCCCCCCAATGCTTCATCAGCTCCCTGCTGCCATAAGAGCCATATACACCGATCTGCCTTTCCTGCCGTTCGAACGATCCTTCACCCGCCCACACGCGGCGGATCAGGACGATAGGCCCCGTCCCGCCATGATCATGGTAGATCTGCGCGAGTTCGCGCAGGCGGGGTGGAGGCGTGATGGATTCGAACAGCAGGCCTGCCTGAACGCTGGCGGCAAAGCGGCAGCCGCGCGGGGAAGCGCTGGCCGCCAGGATCGGTACCGGCGCATCGGCGCAGGCCAGGATTGCGGGGTCCTGGCCCAGTTCGCCTTCCGACCGGCCGCGCAGCGCCTCTGCTATATGCCCGAACGCATGGAGGAAGCGGTCTATATGGCCCTCCTTGGGCACTTCCATGATATCGAAATCGCTCTCCAGCGATCCGGTGCCCACCCCGAGTCCGACCCGGCCGGGGAAGCGCGCGGACAGCCAGGCCATATCTTCCGCGACGAGTGCCCAGGGGCGCAGCGGCAGCAGGACCGGGGCAGGGGCTACCCACCCTCCATCCATCGCTCCCAGCATGAATCCGGCCGTCTGGATCGTATTGGGGATGTAGCCCGGGAAACCGCCATGATGTTCGCCCATCATGATCCCGTCGAAGCCGACCTTGGCCGCCTGGCGTGCTTGTTTCATCTGCTGCCCCACAATGTTTTGCGCTGACAGTCCGTCGTGCAGGTAGATACGCAACGAAATGGAGCCGGGCGCGAAGGGCGGAAGATGCTGATAGGCCATGGCACATCCTTCAGAGGGTAGTGAAGCGGCCACCATCGACGATGATCGTCTGGCCGTTGATATAGCCGGAGCCGCTGCTCATAAGGAATGCGACCACCGGCGCGATGTCGGTTTCGGGATCGCCCACCCGGGCCAGGGGCACCACCCGGTCAAGCCGGGCCTTCAGCGCGGGGTTGGCGGCGATCGCACTTTCCAGTCCCGGTGTCATCGACAGGGGGGACAGGCAGGTCACGGAAATTCCGTACCGTCCCCATTCCACTGCCAGGCTCTTGGCAAAGCCGCGCAGGGCGCCCTTGACTGCGGCATAGGCGTGGCGGCGCACGGCACCCTCCATCGCGGCCGGGGATGTCATCAGCAAAAGGCGCCCGCGCCCCGGCCGGAGGTGGGGGAAGGCGGCACGTGCGAGGTTGAACGCGCCGCGCAGCGACACGCCGATCGCCGACTCCCATTGGTCATCGGTTGCATTCTGAATTTCGATTTCCGATCCGCTTCGCCGGTCGATGGCGTTGTGGACAATGCCGTCCAGCCCACCGAAAATCTCCACGGCGCGCGCGACGGCGCGTTCGACGTCGGCCGCGACGGTGACGTCGCCCTGCACCCAGAGAGCCGAGCCTCCCCTTGCTTTCACCGCATCCTGCGTCCTCGCGCCGTTTTCGCTCGGGGCAAGGATGGCGACATTCGCGCCCGCATCGCCGCAGGCCAGGCATATGCCGCGACCGATGCCGGCGCCGCCGCCTGTCACCAATATTGTCCGGTCCGTCAGATCGAGAAAATAGTCGTCGCGCTTGCTCATGGCGTCATCCACCGTCCGTCGTCCGCGCCGATCGTTGTCCCGGTCACGGCCGCGAAGCCTGGCGTCAGCATGGTGGCGATCAGTTGTGCCGTACTCGTCCAGTCCGAACCCGCATGCAGGCTGGGCGCGGGCAGCCCGGGCCGTTCCAGTTCTGCCTCGATGCCGGCGAGGCGGGCGGCGGGGACCGCGATGCTGTTGACGCGAATGCCATGATTTCCCCATGCGCGCGCGGCGGCCTTGGCCAGTGACCGCAATCCTTCAGCCGCTGCCGCCCAAGGCAATAATCCGTCGGCACCGGTCATGGCGAGCGAAGGTATCAGCAGGATGATCCGCCCACCCGTCGGGCGCAGCATGTCGTGCGCGGCCTGAAAGAAGATGCGTCCGTTTTGCAGGGGGCGTTCGCAGCGGGCGATCCAGTCGCCTTCCGTCATCGTTGCGATGGGCTGCGGGGTCGCGACATCCTCGTCCGCGCAGCTCAGGATCATCGCATCTACCCCCCCCAGATTTGCGCATACGGTCGACATGAACGCATGGGTGGCTTCGACGGAGGAAAGCGGGTTCGTGTCGGTCGCTTCGCCCGCGACGGGCGCGCAGCGCACGCCGGACCGATGCAAACCGTCCGCCAGTTGGCGCGCCACTGTTCCTCTCGCGAAGATCGCCGCCCGGGGGGCGGTGCTTTCGTCCGTGAACACTCTTATCGGTGCTTCGGCTGTCATTTCGACAAGCTAACCGCAGCCACGCATATGACCATATGATCATGGCCCTATTCCGACATTTCAGAATATTTCCCATAATATCGAAAAATCTCTCCATACGTTCATTGTTGACCCGGATGTCGGCAGGCCGAAGGGCATTGGGAGAGGATTTGCGATGCTGAATCTGGAAGGGTGCTTTTACATCGTCGCGGGGGCAGGGAGCGGCGGCATCGTAAACCTGACATCGGCGGCAGGACAGGCGTCGATGGCCGATGCGGTGGGGTATGGCGCGGCCAAGGCAGTGCTCAATAATCTGACGAGGACCAGGCTGCCGAATGGGCGGCATTCGGTTCGCGTCATTCCGCTCGGTCAGCGCGAATGCCGCGCTGAGGGAACGGATCGGCTGATGGTCAGGCCTGTGCCGGCAGTTCTGCCTTTTCGCGTTGCAGAGCCCGGACGGTGACCAACCAGTGAACAGCGGCCCAGGCGAACAAGCCTGCAAACACCATGAGCGCCATGCGCAGCCCGATGGAAGGGGCGCCATATGCCTTGCCGAAATGATCGCTCAGCATCCCGCAGACGAGCGGCCCGGCCGACACGCCGATCAGGTTGGCTGCGACGATGCGCACCGCTGCCGCGCGCGCCCGCGTCGCGACCGGGGCCAGGTTTTGCGTCAACGCGATTGCCGGTGCTGTCCAGAAGGCCCCGAATATCGTCGGCAGAAGCAGCATGCCCAGCGCCAGCCGGCCGCTGTCGACATAGAAGACCGTGGCATAGAGCGGTATGCACAGCAACAGGCCGACGACGGGCAGCCACAATGTCCGGTCCATGCCGTTGCGACCGAAGCGCGTCGCCTGCCAGCCGCCGAACATCGTTCCGATGACGCCCCCCGCGCCTGCGATCAGGCCCATGCTGGGCCCCACTTGCGACAAAGGCAGGCCGTGCGACCGGATCAGATAGGATGGAATCCAGGCCATCATGCCCGCCTCGACGAAGGAGGTAACGGCCGTCGCAATCGTGACATGGACGAACGAGGCGCGACGCAGCAGCAGTTTAAGCGCCTGACCAAAGGGAATGAGTGCCTTGTGCCCATCCTCCTTCTGTTGCCGGTCCATTGCGCCGCGCATCGGCTCGCGGGCGAAAAGCCAGAATAGTATCGCGGCGACGATGCCGGGCGCGCCGGCAACGAACAGCGCCGTCCGCCAATCGGAATAGGCCGCGACCAGCCCTCCGATCGAGAGGCCGGCCATCACACCGAAGGGAATCCCGACCGAAAATACCCCGAGCGCGCGTGGGCGTTCGGCGGGCGGGTACAGGTCCGAAATCAGCGCATGGGCGGTGGGCGTAAATCCCGACTCCGCCAGCCCCACGCCCATGCGCGCCATGAAGAAATGCGCATAACCGCGCGACAGGCCGCAGATTGCAGTCATGGCACTCCAAATCGCCAGCAGGCCCGACAGCATCCGTACCCGATTGATCCCGCGATCCACGATCTGAGCGATCGGAACGCCCATTATCGTGTAGAAAAAGCCGAAGGCCGCGCCCGTCAGCAAGCCCAGATGCCAATCCTGCAGCTGGAACTCATGCTTTATCGGCTCCTGTAGGATGACGATGATCTGCCGGTCGAGATAGTTCAGCATGTAGATGAAGCAGAGCATGAAGAGCATGGCCCGCCGCCGGCCTGCACTGATAGCCGGCGGACGAGAGCGCATATCATTTTCCGCCGCCAGCGGGGCTGCTGCCTCCATGTCCGTCATCCTCTCACCTCCGCGCGGGCGGTTGGCCCCGTCATTCTGAAGTAACTTTGGCTCAGCTGCCGTCCTTGGTGACCGCATTGCGTGAATCGGTGAACCATTCCGGAATATCGAGTTGCGCGTCCGGCAGCTGCTCCACGCCTCGTTCCCGGCGCAATTTTTCAAATCCCTCCGGATCGGCCGGGAAGGAACCCGGATCGCCCATCATGATCATATAGGATGTGCAGCCTTCGGGCCCGGCGATGAAAGGGCCGAACGTGTCGCCGTGGTCCAGCGCGATATGCGTGCCCGGACCGCAGACGCGGTCGCCGCAAGTCATCGATCCTTTGAGCACGAATACGATGTGATCGCTGTTATGGCCATGGGCGCGGATCATCATTCCCGGATCCCATTCGGCATATAGCGAATTATAGCGGGGGTTCCATTCCATCCATTTTTCCCGCGCCTCGACGACCCGGTCGCCGATCTTCTGGCGGCGAACGACCTGCCACTTATGGTCTTCCAGCTGGGTGAAGCGGGCCTTCTCGTTGATGCCGGCCAAGGGATAGCGCGCTTGCTCTTCCGCCATGATCCTGATCCTTTCCTGGTGTTGTTCAGGCCGCCATGCCTTGGCTCTCCGGCCCCTTGGGCGGATGCCCGACGAGCGCGACCCGCTTCATGACACGCCTGGTGTTGAAATCGGCGATGGCACAATGCTGCACCGTCCGGTTGTCCCAGAAGGCGACGTCGCCGACATTCCAGTGGAACCGCACGGCGAATTCGGGCCGCTTGACATGTTCGAGCAGGAAATCGAGCAGCATCCGGCCTTCTTCCTGTGACAAGCCCATAATCTCGGTCGTCCAGTTGGCGTTGACGTTGAGCGCCTTGCGGCCGCTGACCGGGTGGACTTCGACCAGCGGATGGACCGCGGTCGGAAAGCTGTGGATTTTATCTCCCAGCGTATCGCGTACGTCCTGGCTTCGCGCAGCGAGGGGACGGATCGAATGCAGCGCGGACAGCCGGTCGACCAAGGCCTGTATCGGTTCGGACAATGCCTCATAGGCGGCAACCGAACTTGTCCAGCAGGTATCGCCGCCGACGTCCGGCTTTACCATGCATTGCAGGATCGATCCCAGCGGCGGAGCCTCCAGATAGGTGCGGTCGCGATGCCAATATTCCGCGCCCCGACCCTTGGCCGATGTCGCCTCCATCCACAGCACTTCGCGATTGGACGATGGTTTCGGCTGGATTTCGGAAATGTCGAGCGTGCCGAAATAGCGGCCCACGCGCATATGTTCCTCTTCTGACAAAGGCCGCTGTTCGCGGAAGAACACCACATAATGGTCATGCAGCGCATTGGTGATCGCGCTGATTTCGCCGTCCGACAACGGCCGGCTAAGGTCTACCCCGCCTACTTCGGCGCCGATCGCGCCCGTCACCTTGCGGATTTCCATCATCTGCATTCCTCCTGCGATGTCACGCCGCTTCCAGGGCGGTGCCGGGTGCCACCACATGCCCGGGCAGCGCACCGGTCAGTTCGCCATCGATGACGATCGGCTGGCCGTTGACGATCGTCGCCTTGACTCCCGTTCCCAAAGCCTTCCAGCGACCGATGTCACCGGGCAGGTCGCGCACGAATTCCTTGCGCCAAGGGCCGATCGTTTCCGGGTCGAAGATCATGATGTCGGCCCAGCCACCGACGCGCAGCGTGCCACGATCGGAGAAACCCAGCATGGCGGCCGGCACCTGCGTGATCTGGCGGACGCCTTCCTCCAGTGTCCAGCGCTTGCGGTCGAGCACCCAGGACCGTAGGAAATAGGAACTCCAGTCCGAACCGTCGTCCTTGTGCAGATGGGCTCCGCCATCGGAGACGCCGACGATCATGTTAGGATGCCCTTGCGCCACGTCCACGGCTTGTGCCCATTCCGGGCTCTCGGTGCGCCAGCGGAACGTTGTGCGCATATCCTCGTCCGCGGCAAGGTCCAGCATCGCGTCCATGGGCGCGACGCCGCGACCGGCCGCCAGATCGGCGATGGATTTCCCTTCCAACGCACGATTGCGCTCCTCGGCGACCTGCACCACGTAAATGTCGCCCCATTGCGGTGCGGGCAGGGTTGTGCCCTTCGCGGGGTCCTTGTTGCAATTTTCGACCGACATGCGCAGCCGGTCCCGCCACGCCGGCTCGCAGATCGCGGCGCGGCGTTCGTCGTCGGGCAGGTTCAGGAATTCGTGAAAGGCGAAGCAGGCCTTGTAATGTCCGTTGTTCGGCCCGATCTCGACCGTCCGGTCAAAGGGGCGGCTCATCATCAGCGAATAGACAGGCGTGCCACGCTCCGTCGCCAGGTCCAGAAACTTGGATGCCGCTTCCCATCCGGCTGTGGGCACATCGACCTTGCTGCGGCCGCCGATGCCCTGGATGACGACCGGCAGCCCCGAAGCATCGCCGATTTCAAGCAGCAGGTCGTAATCATCCTGTGTCATTCCGCCGATCGCGCTGGCGGGGAGGTAACAGATGCTGCCCGGCCGCCCCTTGCCGGCGGTTGCCGACAGGGCCAGCAATTCCCGCCGGTCCGCCTGGCGCGACGGAACGGGCCGCCCCTTTATGTCCAGATGCGTGGCGGCGGCCGATGAGGACAGACCGGCGGCGCCAGCCTCCACCGCCTCGTCGACGACCGCCTGCATCGCCTCTACCTCTTCAGGTGTGGCCGCGCGATCATAGGCGGCGTCCCCCATCACCCAGCGCCTTATGTTCGAATGGCCGACATAACAGGCGAAGTTGACGCCCAATGTGCCCTTGAGTGAGGCGAGATATTCCGGAAATGTCTCGAAATTGTCCCAGGGGACACCGGATAGGGCGATCGGGTTCATGTCTTCGACGGCGGCGAAGATGTCGGTCAGGAACTCCCGGTCGTCCCTGCGCACGGGCGCAGCCGAAAAACCGCAATTGCCCGCGAGCACCGTCGTCACGCCGTGAAAGCACGACATGGTGGCATAGGGATCAAAGGTGATCTGCGGATCGTAATGTGTATGCGGGTCGACGATTCCCGGCGCCACGATCATCCCGGTCGCGTCGATTTCCCGGTCCGCCGTCGCATCGCGCAGATGCGACAACGCCGCGACCCGGCCGTTCCTGATGCCGACATCGACGCGCCGACGCGGGAGGCCCGTCCCGTCGATGACGAAGCCGCCGCGAATGACAAGATCATAGTGCTGGGAAGACTGCATGTTCAGAACCTCACGGTGAAATCCACGCCGAAGCGGGCAGGTTCGCTGTAAACGCCGCCGGCAAAGCCCAGCGAACCGAAGTCGATGGCATTGTTGATATATTCTTCGCTGAAGATGTTCTGGCCCCACAGCGCGACATCGCCTTTGACACGATCCGTCAACGGAATGTCGGAAAGCGAGACGCGGGCGTTGAACACATTGTGCGAGGGGTCGGAAATCAGCGGTGTCCATGGCGCAATGGCTGCGGGGGAGGCCGCGAAATAACGGCGGCTGGTATAGCTGTGGTCCAGCCGGACCTGAAATGTGCCTACGCTGGCCAGCGGCTGCGAATAGCTGATGCCGTTGGCCACTGTCCATTTTGGCTGGTAGGCGAAATAGGCCTGATCGGCATAATTTTCCAGAAAGCCCGTGGCCGGATTGGGGAAGAAAATCCGGTCATACCGGGCGTCGGTATAGCCGACATTACTATAGAGCGTCAGGCCCCGCACGGGACGAATGGTCAGTTCTGTCTCGATGCCCTTGTAGACGGCGGCCGCGCTCAAAATATCGCCGACAGTGCCGTCCTTGGTCACGCCGTTGAACTGGTTTACCTGCAAATCGCGATATTTCGTATAGAAACCGGTCACGTTGAAGCGAACGGCCTTGTCGAGAAAGTCGGACTTGATGCCGATTTCATAGACATTGGCCTTTTCCGGCTTGAAGGTGAAATCAGCGCCGGCCGATGCGCGCGTGTTGAACCCGCCGGCGCGATAGCCCGTGCCCACCCGGCCGAACAACATGACATCGGGCGTGATGCGGTAACTGGCCGTGAAGTTGTAGGACACATTGTCGAAGCTGGCCGTGCCGCCTCTGACGGTGCTGGCTGTCTGCTGGAAAACCTTGCGATCATGCGAATAGCGCAGCCCGCCTGCCATCTCCAGTCGTTCGTCCGCCCAGGACGGACGATAGGTGAGCTGCCCGAAGGCGGCCTTCGCGACGGATTTCACCGAAAAATTGGTCAGAGATGTGAAGGGCGCCGCAAGCGTGTCGGAAATCAGGAAGGTCCCGCGCGAAATTCCTTCTTCGCGCGCCTTTTCGCGGAAGTAATAGAGCCCGCCTATGTAGGAAAGGTCGCCTGATGTCCCGTAAAGTTGCACTTCCTGCGAAAATTGATGCTGATACTGGTTGGGTCGCGAGGCGTAGACGAGCATATCCTGAACGCCAGTCGGGGTCGAACCGCGCAGGCCGTCCGGTCCATAAGGCGCGACGCCAAGCTTGTGGAATTTGCGGTAGGCGCTGATCGACTTGACGGACAGGGCGTCGGACAGATCGGCGTTGAGAGTAAGGGCATGGCCGAGCGATCGTACGTCGATCGGGTCGCTCTCCAGCACCGGCAGATTCTTGATCCGCCCATCGGCCCCCATCACCAGCGGCGCGCCGCCCAGAGATTCCGACCGCCCGAAATAATTTTTGAAGCGATCGCTGGCGACCATGATCTGATAGGCATTGGACATGAAGTCCCCATTCATCAGGTCAAATGTGTAATCCGCCGTGACGCTGCCCCACTCGCCGTGGATGCGGGTCCAGAATGCGTCGAGCGAGAGTGCCCCGGGATCGCGGTCGCTGGGCAGAGTTGGACTGTTGAGGGTGCCGTGCCGCTGCCGGTGCAGATATACAGCGGTGGCGCGCAACCCGCTCTGGCCCAGGTCACCGGTCGTGACCCGCGATCGGGAGATGAACTCGCCGCGCTCACCGATGGTGACCCGCTGTTCGAACCCGAATTCCGGGTCCGGGACGCGCGTTACCAGGCTGATTGCGCCGCCGGTCGTGTTGCGCCCGAAGAGCGTCCCCTGCGGTCCGCGCAACACTTCTATCCGCTGGACGTCCGCCAGCTCCAGGTTGGCGGCGGTCATGCGGCCGATATAGACGCCGTCAATATAGGTTGCGACCGGCGGATCGAGCGCCGCATTGGGGTCGCCCGTGCCGATGCCGCGGATATAGGCGACATTGCCGATGGGACTGCCGCCCACCTGGACCATCGCCACGTTGGGCACGACCGCGTTCAACTGATCGGGCGTGCGGACGTTGAGATCCTTGAGCATGGCCGAGGACACCGCGCTGACCGCAACCGGGACCTGTTGCAGGCTTTCATCGACACGCCGAGCGGATACGATGATCTCGTTGGGATCGGTATTCTGTTCGGCCAGTTTGACATTCTGGGCGTAGGCGGCGGGCATGGCCACGCAGGCCATGGCAATTATCGTGCCTGATTTCAGCGATGCGCTGCTTACGGACATTTTCTCTCTCCCGTCACTCGCTCTCGTCATGGAGCATTGGACCACGGCCCTTGGCGTGCCGATCCGCGCAAAGTCGCAGGGTTTAGAGATTCGTCAATGTTAATTCCTATTATCGAATAATTTTCCGGATATGAGAAAAGAAGCCAAGCCTTTGGTCGCCACGGTGCAGCGATACAGGCGTACCATCACTTGCAAAAATGCCTTTCGTTCTCGCCGGCGCCGTCAAAGCGGCGGAAAATCGCGTCCGGCAATGAAGCGCGTGATGCGGGTGCATGCTGCTCGAAGCTTCGTGCCCATGGCTTCCACGGCGTCGCCCTTCAAGGGCTTGTCAAAACCCACCAGTCCGAGGCCGAATACGACCTTCTGTGCCGCGCCGAAGACGGGGGAGGCTACGAAGGCGAGGTTATAGCTGGCTTTGGGATCGAGCGAGGACAGGGCATAGTCGGTCATGTCCCGTCGGTTGTGCAACTCGAGTGCCCGTTCCAGCCCGTCGATGGACGCAGTCCGGACGCCGAAGGCATAACCACGCTCCCGCAGGAAGCCCATGGCTGCATGCAGGTCATCCCTGTCCGTAGGGTTAAGCGGGGGATTAGCGGCCGAAAACCATGTTTCCAGGTCGGAAAGTTCGTCCCAGGCTACGAACAAGGTGCCGACCGGCGCGGTGGCGCGCAGGGAAGCGCGGCCCGGCATGTTCCAGGCGACATGGGACAGGGCGGCGGCTCGCTCGCGCACCACGATCTGATCGCCCCGCAACGTATAGACGGAACATACGACATCGAATTCATCGGCGATCGCCCGCATTTCCGGGCGGACGACCTGCATGAGCAAGTCCGGATTGACGGCGGCCTGCGCGACCCGGCTGACCCCAGGGCCGATGACATAGGTTTTGGCGGCCGTCCGGTAAATATAGCCGGCTTCGGCCAGCGCCCCCAGCAGATTATGGCAGGTGGCGCTGCTGATGCGGAGTGATTTCGCGATTTCGGTCAGGGTAAAAGCCTGGCCGGCATGGCCACCAAGAAAGTTCAGGACTGCAACGGCCCGGGATATAGGAGGGGAAGATGCCATAGCGCCGCCCTAACATGATTTCGGCGAGGCATGAGCGGATAATTCGCGTCGATCTATGATATAATTTTCGATATGTGGAAAATATAATCGACTTATTGACGAGGGATAATGCCGTGCCGATGCTGGGGGAGATGCCGGAAGCGCACGAGGTTTCCGGCGAAATTCCGGAGAGGATGACCATGGCCGAACTGAATTTCGTTCCCTTCGACGCCGACGCGCATGTGAACCCGCCCCCCACATTCTGGGATGACTATCTGCCTTCGGCCTTTGCCGGCCGGGGACCGCAGATCGAGGCGGGCACATCCGCGGAGGGACATGACTGGGTTGTCTTCGAAGGTGTGCGCAAGCCTCTCAACCTCCTGTCCTCGGTGGTGGCGCAAGGGCGCAATTTTCGGCCGGTGGGCAGTCGTGACGACATCCAGGCCGGTAGCTGGGCGCCCGAAGCTCGTCTGACGGATATGGACAAGGACGGGGTGGGAGCGGCTGCGCTGTTCGGTGGCGGTCCGCTCGGAACCCGCGACAATGATCTTTTCATCGCAAGCTTCGAGGCCTATAATCGCTGGTTAGCGGATTTCTGCGCGCATGCGCCCGATCGCCTGGTCGGCGTTGCTTATCTACCCATGCAGGACATCGACCAGTCCGTTCGGATGCTCAAGGACGCGGCCGGACGGGGCATGCGCGGCGTCAACATCCCCGCTTTCCCGCAATCGTCCAAGGGCACCGACGGCGGCGGGTTCGCTGCCCAGGTGCTGGCGCTGACCGGCGACCCGGACGGCCCGCTGCAATATGATGATCTGGCTTTCGATCCATTCTGGAAGGCTTGCGTCGATCATGACATGGCCATCACTATCCATCTGGGTGCCCGCATCGCACGCCCGGGCATGAACCGGTTTCTGCCCAACCTGGTGATGTCGAAAGTCTGCATGGCAGAACCGATCGCCAACATGATCTTCGGCGGCGTTTTCGACCGTTTCCCCGCACTGCGTTTCGGTGCCATCGAAAGCGGCGTCGGCTGGATGGCTTGGATGGCCGAATATATGGACAGCATTTACGACAATCAGCGCCACTGGCTGCAACTCGACCTGAAGCATCGGCCGAGCCATTACATGGACCAGAATATCTTTGCCTCCTTCATTCGCGATCCCGTCGGTATCCGGAACCGCGACTTGCCGGGCGGGCGCAATATCATGTGGTCGACGGACTACCCGCATTCCGAGACGACCTGGCCGCGGTCTCGCGAAGTGATGGACTGGCAATTTGACGGCGTACCGATCGCTGAGCGCAAGCCGATCATGCGCGATACGGCAAGGCGCTTCTTCGACCTCGACTGACATTTGCAAGAAAAGGCGCTGGCCGGCGCATCCCGAAAAAGGGGCCGCCGGTCTTTTTTTGCGTCGCCGGGGCGGCGCGCAGGAAGGAGTATCAAACGGCCGCCCGGCTGAAAGCGCGGGCGGCCGGGCGATGCGGGCTTTCGCCCGCACCAATCAGTTGGAACCGAAACGATAGCGGATCTGTGCACCCACCATGCGCGGTTCGTTGTAGACCACGTCGTTGAAGCCGGTCGAGCTATCGAGGCTGGATGCCGTGTTGCTGACCTTGAAGGTGGTATTGGTCAGGTTCGTCACGAAGAAGCGCAGGTCGACGCCCGATCCGCCAACGCCGTTCCAGTCGACGGACGCATTGAACAGATTATAGGCATCGACATAGCCGCCGGGTTCCTGGGACGGCAAGGTGGTGACCGCCGTCCAGTTCTTGTCGGCATGGCTGTAGCTGCCCGACAGGACGAGCGTTCCCAGGCCGTTTTCCAGTTCATGCGAATAGCGTGCGTTGATGGCGAACTGGTTTTTCGGAATGAACGGGAAGGGCGCGCAGCTGAAGTCCAGCACGGCTCCGGGCACGCCGATGCCCTTGGGCACGGTCACCGGGCCCGAGCAGGTCTGGCGCACGGCGTTGCTGGATCCGGCCGGCGGATCTGGCGGCAGGGTCAGCTTGTAATCGAGATACCGGCCCTTCGTATAGGAATAGCTGCCCGACAGTTCAAAGCCGGGGAACAGACGCGCGGTCGTTTCCAGTTCAATGCCATGCACACGCGCGGTGCCGGCATTGTATGTGATCGCACCCTGGTCCAGCCCGGTCGTGTTGCAATAGGGGTTGGTCGCGTCGGGACAGCCGTTGGGGAAATTGTCGCCCGCGGCACGCTGAATACCGTCATAATCGAGCCGATAGCCCGACAGGTTGACCCGCATGGGAATCGACCCCAGTGTGAAATCGGTCTTGGCGCCGATTTCATAACTTTTCACATATTCAGGATCGAAGGTCAGGCCATCGGGGCGCACTCCGGCATAGTTGAATCCACCCGCCTTGTACCCCTTGGTAATCTTTGCGTAGAGCAGGGCATTCCGCATCTGGTAATCGACACCCAGCGTCCAGGTGGTCTTCTTGTAGGTGTCGCCGGCCGAAGCGAGCGGGATAACGACATAGTTGGGGGAGATGCGCCGTCCGTCATACTGATCGTTCGTGTAGCGAATTCCGCCCGTGAACTTGAGGCCGTCGAGCGACGGTGAGAAAGCGCCAAAGTCCAGCGTGGCCTGGCCATAGACCGCCTTGCTCTTCGTCGTGACCCAGAAGTAGCCGCCGCCATAGCCTGCCGCGTTGTAGCTTCCGGTCGCCTGGAGGCCTTCGGGCTTTTGCTTGGAATAGAACAGGCCTACCACGCCGGTCAGCTTTCCGTCCAGCAAGTCGGCCTGAATCTGCGGTTCGACCGTCAGCAGGCTCGTGTTGGTGACCTTCGCGCGCATGCCGGCTTCGAGTTCGGGAAAACGTGCTGCCACCGCCGACGAAACCACATTGGGCACCTGCGACAGGATCGGCAGCGGGCTGCCGTCGAGATCCCAGCTGTAATCCTGCTTCATCCGTTGATAGCCGAAGATGTTGCGGAAGGTCAGCTCGTCGGACAGCTGCACGTTCAGCGTGTCGACGATGCTGTAGGTTTCCAGTTCATAGAACTGGTCCTGGTTCAGCGACGTCCGGCGCGGTCCGAGCGCGCGCGATCGGGCCGCTAGCGCCTCGGCAATCGTCGAGTCGCCGGAGGTGAACGCACCGGGGGCTCCAGGCTGGCCCAGATTTGCATTGCCATATGTGTTGGCGACCAGGTTTGTCAGCGTCGGATGATCGGTGGCGACGGCATAGAGGATCTGGCCAGTGCCGTTATTGTGGGACTTGGCGTAATGAACGACCAGATAATTTTCGATCGTTTCGGTCGGTTTGAAGAGCACACCGACGCGGCCGACCCAATAATGGCGATCGTCATAATCCTTGCCGCGGAAATCGGCATGTGTGTTGTTGATGCCGGGCAGGCCCAGATTGCCGGAGTTGGGGCCATTACCCGGCAACACCAAGCCGGAGTTCTTGATCACGACGGGGGTGAAGCCCGCGCCCTGGAACGGCAGGGAAACGGGCAGGTCGGCGGTGCCGGCATCGATGGTATAGCCGTCGCGATCCGCCTTCTTGAACGAGAAGCGCACGGCCAGCTTGTCCTCGACGATGGGGATGTTGACGACGGCTTCAAATTCGCGGCTGTTATAATTGCCCAGCTGCGCCGACACCCACCCTTCCAGCCGGTCGGTCGGCTTCTTGGGACCGATCAGCAGCGCGCCTCCGGTGGTGTTCTTGCCGAACAGCGTGCCCTGCGGACCGCGCAAAACCTGAAGGGATTCGACGTCAAACAATGTGCCCGGGCCGCCCTGGTTGCCGATGATGGAGCCTGCGATCAGCGGGACTTCGGCAAAATAGTTCACGACGCCAGTTGGCGCGAGGTAGGTCTGGCCCTGTCCACGGATGGTGATCGTTTCGGCTTCGCGCTGCTGGCCGTTCGTGGTCACGTTGAGCGACGGTATGCGGCCCATAAGGTCACTCGCCGACGAGATATTCTGTTCGCGCAGCGTGTCGGCGTTCAGTGCCGATACAGCGGTGGCCACCTTTTGCATGCCTTCTTCGCGGCGGTTTGCCGTGACGATGATGTCGGCGATGCCCTGAGCGGGCTGGTCAGCGGCAGCGGCCTGCGCGAGGGCCGTTCCCGGCTGGGCCGTCAGCAGCAGGCCGGCAGTCAGTCCAAACAAAGATGTGGCGGTGGCGGAAAATTTGATCCGTCTCATGATTTCCTCTCCCTGAAGAGGGTGGTCAGTATTCAGCATGGCTTTATTGGTTTCCCGACAGTCTGGAGAGCCGGTGAAACGCGACGCAATTGGAGGAATTAGGGGGCTTCGTGCAATTGCGCCCATGGATATTCCAGCGGGGCGGAAAATTGCGCGGGCGCATCATTCAAATGCATTCAATCGTGTCGGCCGGACTCAATTGATTCCGGGTGAACGACCACCGTCGCTTCGGAAATTGGCGCCGTTGACGAAATCGGCAAGCGGACTGCACAGATAGGCCGTCAGGCTTGCGATATCGCGCACGCGGCCCACGCGCGACACTGTCTGGTGGACAATGTTCGCCATGGCCCAGCGCTCGGCCCGCTTGGCGGCATCAGGCCCGGTCCAGCCCTTTTCCGCTGCGATCTGGTCAAACCATTCGTCGACCGACGGTGTGGCGATCATTCCGGGGCTGATCGTATTGGCGGTTACGCCGGTGTTCGCGAATGCCTTTGACAGGCTGACGGTCAGGTTGATGATCGCGGCTTTCGATGCCGCGTAATGCCCTACCGCCGAACTTGGCGAATTGGCCGCTGACGATGCGAACTGGATGAGCCGCCCCCAGCCGCGTTCCTTCATGGCCGGGGCAAGTCGGTGGATCATGCGCACGGTGGCTATGGTATTCTTCTGATATGTGTCGGCCCAGTCCGTTACCGATGCCGCCATCCAGTCGGATGCGCCGTCGCCGCCCGAGCGGCCACCGGCATTGTTGATCAGTATGTCGATACCGCCAAATGCAGCAACCGCCGCATTGGCGACGGCATCGGCGCCATCGTCGGTCGACAGGTCGCCGATGGCGGTGGCGGAACGGCCGCCGGCATCCGCTATTGCCCTGGCCACTGCGTGGGTGCGATCCGCGTTGCGACCATGAACCACGACCAGGGCGCCCTCCCGCGCCAGTTCTTCGGCGATGCCAGCGCCGATGCCGGAACTTGATCCGGTGATGAGTGCGCGCTTGCCCGTTAGTTGCAGATCCATGATCCCGCTTCTCCTGCTTCGATGTTGCTGGCGACCAATTCGGATGCTGCCTACCGTGATCGGTCGTCGACCAGGGTCAGTGCTTTTTCTTTTTCCGCCTATTTGGAGCCAAGGCCAGAGGGTCTGTCCTTTCCTGTTTTCCGCAAGCCGGTCGCCGCCTATGACAGGCGTCGAAGCAGGGGCCGGATAGAGGGACGCGGGTGAGAATTACGTTGCGGCAGATCGCGGTGTTCGAAGCCGTGGCGCGGATCGGCAGCATCGCCGGCGCGGCGGAGGAAATCGGCCTGTCACCATCGGCCGCCAGCATGTCGCTCAAGGATCTGGAAACGCATCTGGGCATCCCGCTGTTCGCGCGGTCCGGGCGCAGAATGCATCTGTCGGATCAGGGGCGGCCCATGCTGGAAATGGCCCGCGGCGTTCTGGTGCGGGTAGCCGACATGGAGGCTCTGTCCCTGCCGGAGGAAGTGCGCGGGCGCCTGCGCATCGGTGCGGTGGCACCGGTGGGCAACTATGTGCTTCCGTCCCTGTGCGCGGCTTTTCTGCGCCGCCATCCCGGTGTGCGGATGGATGTCCGGGTCCTGCCCTCGCAGGACGTGATGGAAGGGGTGCGGAACATGGCGCTCGACATCGGCTTTGTCGGGGCGCCGGTCAATTCCAGTTATCTGGATGCCGAACCCTGGTTGCGTGACGGACTGGCCGTTTGCGCGGCGCCCGGCCATCCGCTTGCCGGCGATGCCGAAGCGCCGCTCTCGACCCTGGCCGATGCCATGTGGATTTTGGAAAAGACCCAGTCGAGCGAGCGCATCTCCTTCACCGTCGAAGCGCTGAAATATATCAATTCGCTCAACATCATATTCGAGGCTGACAGCATCGAGACGATCAAGCGCGTTGTGCGGGAAGGCGCCGGTCTGGGATGCCTGTCGCGGCTGGCCGTAGAGGAGGAAGTCGCGCGCGGCGATCTCAGGCTGCTCGACGTCCCGGAACTGCGCTTTACCCGCATATTCAGCCTGATCAGCCGCCGCAATACCGAACAGCCCGCTGCAACCCGCGCATTTCGCGCCTTCGCCGCGCAACTGGCGAATATCGAAGGCAACTGACGGCCTGACATCAGTTTCTCTTATGTTATGCGTCTGATATTCGAAATGGTAGCGCACGGCGACAGCGCCTAGGCAGGGCGCGCGATCGTTGGGTGAGGAGAGAGATGTGAAGGCAATGGTGTGTGAGGCGTTTGCGCCCATAGAAACCCTGTCCTTCGGCGAATTTCCGGCACCTGAAGCAGGAGCGGGCGAAGTGGTCGTCGCCGTCTCGGCCGCGGGCGTCAACTATCCCGACGTGCTGATCGTCCAGGGCAAATACCAGACCAAGCCCGCGCTTCCCTTTGTGCCCGGCAGCGAAGCGTCGGGTACGATCGCTGCGATCGGAGAGGGCGTCGAGGGCTTTTCGATCGGCGACCGGGTCATTGCTTTCACCGGCAGCGGAGCGTTCGCGCAGCAGGTCCGCGTCCCGGCGACGCAGATATGGGCGGTGCCCGATGGTGTCGATCTGGACGTCGCGGCCGGTATCTCGATTACCTACGGTACATCTTATCATGCACTCAAGGATCGGGCGGGGCTGCGGCCGGGCGAAACCCTGCTGGTGCTGGGCGCCGGGGGAGGGGTGGGCCTGACCGCGGTGGAACTGGGCAAGCTCATGGGCGCGCGCGTCATTGCCGCTGCCTCCAGTGCCGAAAAGCTTGGACTGGCACAGGCGCAGGGTGCGGACGAACTGATCAATTATAGCGATGAGGATTTGCGAGAAAGGATCAAGACGATCACCGGCGGCAAGGGCGTCGACGTCGTCTACGATCCGGTCGGCGGGTCGATGAACCTGACCGCGGTCAAGAGCCTGGCATGGGGCGGGCGCCTGCTGGTGATAGGCTTTGCCGGCGGGGAAATCCCGTCCATCCCTGCCAACCTGCTGCTGCTCAAGAGCGCTTCTGCGGTGGGCGTCCTGTGGGGCAACAGCGTGCGCGCCGACCCGGTGGCGCAGGGCGCCAATATGCGCCAGTTGCTTGACTGGCTAGCGCAAGGCGCAATCCGCCCGGTCGTCGATACCCGTTTCGCGCTGCCCGATGCGGTCGCGGCGCTCCAGCATCTCGAAGGACGCAAGGTCAAGGGCAAGGTGCTGCTGACCATCGCGCCTGAATCCTGACAAAGGAAAGCAAGATCATGTCCGAAACCGTTGCCTACGCCGTCAACGGCGCCATCGCCGAAGCGCTGATCGACAATCCGCCCGTCAACGCCACATCGGCCAGCGTTCGCCACGGCCTTGCCGCAGCGATCGAGGCGATGGAGGCCGACCCCTCCGTCAAGGCACTGGTGGTCCGCTGTGCTGGCAAGACCTTCATCGCGGGTGCGGACATCAAGGAATTCGGCAAGCCAATGGCCGATCCCGGCCTGCCCGAAGTGATGGCGATGATGGACAAGGCAACCAAACCGATCGTCGCCGCCGTGCACGGCACGGTGCTGGGCGGCGGGTTCGAGGTCGCGCTCGCCTGCCATTACCGCATCGCCGCCAAAGGCACGAAATTCGGCTTCCCCGAGGTGAAGCTCGGCCTGATGCCCGGAGGCGGCGGTACCCAGCGCACGCCGCGCCTGGCCGGCCTCGCCGCTGCGATCCCGCTGGTGACGGAGGGCAATCCGATCGGCGCGGACAAGGCGCTGGCGGCGAACCTGATCGACGCCATCGCGTCGGGCGACGATCTCGCCACGCAGGCGCGCGCCTTTGCCGAACAGCTCGTGGCGGAGAGCAAGGGGCCGCGCAGTTCCTCCACTCTGCCCATGCCAGAGGACGACCCAGCCCTGTTCGAGGAAGCGAAGAAGACGCTTGCGAAGAAGATGAAGGGCCAGACCGCACCGCTGCGCGCGCTGGAAGCGATGCGGCTGGGCTATATGCTGCCCTTCGACGAGGCGGTGAAACAGGAGCTGGCGATCTTCCGCGAATGCATGGGCGGCCCCCAATCGAAGGCGCTGCGCTACCTGTTCGCCGCCGAGCGCGAGGTCGCGCGCATTCCCGACCTGCCGGCCGACACCGCGACCCGCCCGGTCAACACGGTCGGCGTCATCGGCCTGGGCGTCATGGGCCGGGGCATCGTCATGGCGCTTGCCGGCGCGGGCGTGCCCGTCATCGCCGTGGGCCTCGACCAGGGCCATGTCGACAAGGCGATGCAGGCGATTGCCAAGCTCTGGTCCTCCTCGGTCGCCAAGGGGCGCATGAGCCAGGAGGCGATGGACGCGCAGATGGCGCGCATCACCACCGCGACCGACCTCGCCGATCTCGCCGCCGCCGATCTGGTGATCGAGGCGGTGACGGAGGACATGGCCACCAAGCAGGCGGTGTTCGCGCAGCTGGGGCAGGCGACGAAGCCCGGCACCATCCTCGCTTCCAACACCAGCTTCCTCAACATCGACGCGCTGGCGGAGGCCTCGGGCCGGCCGCAGGACGTGTGCGGCATGCACTTCTTCAACCCCGCCAACGTCATGAAGCTGCTGGAAAATGTCCGCACCGCGCGGACCGACCCGCAGGTCGTCGCGACGATCATGGCGCTGGGCAAGCGCATCGGCAAGCTGCCCGTCCTCTCGGGCGTATGCGACGGCTTCATCGTCAACCGGATGCTCTCCAAGCGCTCGCGCGAGGGCTTCTTCCTGGTCGAGGAGGGCGCGAAACCCGCCGACATCGACAAGGTGCTGCTGTCCTACGGCTTCCCGATGGGGCCTTTCGCATTGGGCGACCTGGCGGGCCTCGACGTGCAGGCCGCCGCGCGCAAGGCCCGCGCCGCCTCCGCCACGCAGCGCGAGCTGCGCGCCGACTTCCCCGAACAGATGGTCGCCCAGGGGCGGCTGGGGCAGAAGACGGGCTCTGGCTGGTACAGCTATGACGAGAATCGCAAGGCCAGCGCGAATCCTGAGACCGACGCGATGATCGCCGCCCATGCGCAGCGCCATGGCCTCACTCTGCGGGAGATCGGCGAGGACGAGATCCGCGAGCGGCTGCTCTACGCCATGGTCAATGAAGGCGCGAAGATCCTGGACGAAGGCATCGCCCCACGCGCGCAGGAGATCGACGTGGCGATGGTGAACGGCCTCGGCTGGCCGGCCTATACCGGCGGCCCGATGCACTGGGCCGACCGGATCGGCCTCGACAAGGTGCTGGCGCGGATCGAGCAATTCCGGGCCGAACAGGGCGACGCCTATTGGACGCCTTCGCCGCTGCTGGTCCGCTACGCGGCGGAGGGCAGGGGTTTCACCGCATGAGCTACGATCCCAATCCCAGGACCGCCGACCTGCTGGCGCGGCTGCGCGCCTTCATGGACGCGCATATCTATCCCAATGAACAGGCCTATTATGAGGAGGTGGCGACCGGCGACCGCTGGGCGCACGTCACGCTGGTCGACCGGCTGAAACCGCTCGCGAAAGAGGCGGGTCTTTGGAACCTGTTCCTGCCCGCCAGCGGCCATGGAGCCGGGCTCACCAACCTTGAATATGCGCCGCTCTGCGAGGAGATGGGGCGGGTGCACTGGTGCCCCGCCGTGTTCAACTGCGCCGCGCCCGACACCGGCAATATGGAGACGCTGGAGCGCTTCGGCACCGACGCGCACAAGGAATGCTGGCTCAAGCCCATGCTGGCGGGCGAAATGCGGTCCGCCTTCGCCATGACCGAGCCCGACGTCGCCTCCTCCGACGCCACCAATATCCAGAGCTCGATTGTCCGCGACGGCGACGATTATGTCATCAACGGCCGCAAGTGGTGGATTTCGGGCATGGGCGAGGCGGACTGCGCGCTCATGATCTTCATGGGCAAGACCGATCCGTCAGCGCCCAAGCACAAGCAGCAATCGATGATCCTGGTGCCGCGCGACACGCCGGGCATCACCGTGCTGCGGCCGATGACGGTGCTGGGCTATGACGATGCGCCGCACGGCCATATGGAAATAGTGTTCGAGGATGTGCGCGTGCCCGCGTCGAACATGCTGCTGGGCGAAGGGCGCGGATTCGAGATCGCGCAGGCGCGGCTCGGGCCGGGACGCATCCACCATTGCATGCGCATGATCGGCATGGCCGAACGCGCGCTCGAAGCCATGTGCCGCCGGGTCAAGTCCCGCGTCGCCTTCGGCAAGCCGCTGGCCGAGCAGGGGGTGATCATTGAACGCATCGCCAACGCCCGCATCATGATCGATCAGGCGCGGCTTTTGACCCTCCACGCCGCCCATCGCATGGATACGGTCGGCAACAAGGAAGCTAAGGCCGAGATCGCGATGATCAAGGTCGCCGCGCCCAGCATGGCCTGCCAGGTCATCGACTGGGCGATGCAGGCGCATGGCGCGGCGGGCATCAGCCAGGATTTCTTCCTCGCCAACTATTACGCCCACGCCCGCAAGATCCGCTATGCCGACGGCCCGGACGAGGTGCACCGCCACCAGCTTGGCCGTATGGAGCTGGCGAAATATGGCTGAAGGGCAGGACGTGCGCACGCTGGACGTCGCGCGTCTGTCGCCCTGGCTGCGCGACCATGTGCCGGGCGCGGACGGCGTCATCACGGCGGAGAAATTCGTCGGGGGCCAGTCCAACCCGACCTATTTGCTGGCGGTCGACGGCGAGGAGAAATTCGTGCTGCGGCGCAAGCCCGATGGCGTGCTGCTGCCATCGGCCCATGCGGTCGAGCGCGAATATCGGGTCACCGATGCGCTGAAGGACACGGACGTGCCGGTCGCGCGGCCCTTCGCCCTGTGCGAGGATGCGAGCATCGTCGGCACGCCCTTCTTCGTGATGGACTATGCGCGCGGCCGCAATTTCTGGGACGCGCGCCTCCCCGACCAGTCGCCGGTCGAGCGCGCCGCCATATATGACGAGATGAACCGCGTCCTCGCCGCGCTGCACGCGGTCGATCCGGTCGCAGTGGGACTGGAGACCTATGGCCGTCCCGGCAATTATTTCGCGCGGCAGGTCGCGCGCTGGACGAAGCAGTATCGCGCCACTGAAACGCAACGGATCGAGGCGATGGAGCGGCTGATCGACTGGTTGCCCGCCAATGATCCGGGGCTGGAGGCGAGCCGGATCGTCCATGGCGACTTTCGCAACGACAATATGATCTTCGCGCCCGATGCGCCGCGCATCGTCGCGGTGCTAGACTGGGAGTTGTCCACGCTCGGCCATCCGCTTGCCGACCTCGCCCAGCACGTCATGGCCTGGCGCGTACCGCGTGAGGGCTATCGCGGACTGTCCGACGCAAACTTGCGGGCGCTCGGCATTCCGTCCGAGGCTGACTATGTGCGCCGCTATGGCGAGCGCAGCGGCGCGGGCGCGATCGATCCAAACCATTGGCGCTATGCGCTGACCTTCGCGATGTTCCGCAACGCCGGCATCCGTCAGGGTGTCTATCGCCGCGCGATCGACGGCAATGCGTCGAGCGAGGCGGCGGCCATGCACGGCGCCCGCGCCGGCGAGATTGCCGGGCTGGCATGGCGTATCGCCAACGGGGACGATGATGCGCGTCTGTAGCATGAGTCGGGACGGCATTTGGTAGCGGATGCAAATTCCGCTCCTGCGGAAAGCTTTTAAAAGCCGCCGGCGCCACTGGCGCTGCACAAGTCGATTTGAGCGACGTCAAAGTCGCTTCCCGGTGTCGGCGACACAAGAAGCCCCAAGGACGCCGTCCGTGCGACGGTCAGCCAAGGGAGTTTCCGATGCCAATAGAAAATGCGGTCGATGTCGACTTCATCCGCCGCCGCCTGGAACAGAGCAACCCGGACCCCCTGCGGACCGTTCCCGCCGTCGCGAAGGCGGACGGCACCCATGCACCTTTGCAGAAAGATTCCGCCATGCCCAAGCACGACCTGCCTTTCCCCGTTTATGACGCGGACCATCATTTCTATGATCCTGACGATTCCATCCTCCGCCACATGCCCGCGCAGTATAAAAACGACTTCCAGTTCCTGGAGGTGAACGGGGCGCGGCGGCTGGCCATCCGCGGTCAGATTTCTCGCTATATTCCCAACCCCACCTTCGACAAGGTGGCCGCGCCCGGATCGCACCTCAAATATTATCGCGGCGAGAATATCGAAGGCCTGTCCATCCGCGAGATAGGCGGCGATCCGATCCGTCCGTCGGACGCCATGCGCTATCGCGACGACCGGGTGAAATGGATGGACAAGGTCGGGGTGCAGGGCGCGCTGACCTTTCCCAACCTGTTTTCGGTGATCGAAAGCCGCATGGACCACGACCATGATTTCCTGTTTGCCGCCGCCCATTCGCTCAATCGCTATATCGACGAGGAGTGGGGTTTCGCGCGTGACGGCCGGCTGTTCATGACCCCGGTCATTTCCCTGGCGGACATCGACAAGGCGGTAAAGGAGCTGGACTGGCTGCTGAAGCAGGGCGCTCGAGCGGTGGCGATGAGCCCGCAGCCGGTGCCCGGCTATCGCGGCTATCGCTCGCCGGGCGACAAGATGTTCGATCCATTTTGGACGCGGATCAACGAAGCGGGCATTTTCGTCGCCTATCATGCGTCCGACACGCCCTATTCGCAACTTGCCCAGTGGTGGAATCGCGGATCGGAATGGACGCCTTTCAAGCCGGACCCGATGACTGCTTGCGTCATGACGCTGGAACGCGCCATTTCCGACACGTGCAGCGCGCTCATCTGCCATGGCGTGTTCGACCGGCATCCGAATGTGCGCGTCGCGTCGGTCGAAAATGGCGCGACGTGGGTCGGTTCGCTGCTGCATCGGCTGGACCATGTGCATGGGATGATGCCGCAATATTTCAAACGCCATCCGGTCGAGACCTTCAGGCGGCATTTCTTCATCACGCCGTTTACCGAGGATTCAGTGTCCACCCTGATCGATCAGGTCGGCGTGGACCGGGTCATGTTCGGCAGCGATTGGCCGCATCCCGAGGGGCTCGCCGATCCGCTCGATTTCATCGAGGAGGCGCAGGGCCTGTCGACGGCCGATCTGGCCAGGGTCATGGGCGGCAACCTGAAGGGGCTGTTGGAAGGCTTGCGAGACTGAAAGTCCGATCGGTGCGCCCGCCCGCCTTATTTCCGGGTGGCGCCGGGGTCCGGTCTTCGCCATGGTTTCGGGGAGGTGGATGAACCACCGGCTTGGGCGGAGAGGATGCGGGATTGACGGAAAGCCTGATCGACGTTGGCGGGTATCGGTTGCGGGCCGTGGAACGGGGCGATGGCCCGCTGGTGCTGATGATCCATGGTTTCCCCGGCCTCGCCTGGTCATGGCGTCATCAGATGGCGCCGCTGGCGCAGGCCGGTTACCGCGCCGTCGCCATCGACAGCCTGGGCTATGGCGGCAGCGACCGGCCGAGCGATCCGTCTGCCTATACGTCCGACAGAATGCAGACCTATCTGATCGCGCTGATCGATCATTATGGCGCGGACCGGGCAATAGTGGTCGGGCAGGATTTCGGGGCGCAATATGCCTGGAACATGGCGGTGCGTGCGCCCCACCGCGTCGCCGCGCTGATCACGACCATCCCCTATGACTATGACATGGCCGGACGGGCGATGCTGGGCGTGGCACCGCGCCTGCCGGTCGACGCGCCGGCCCGGCCCGTCGCTTCGTCGCCCGATCGCCTGCCCAGCGAACGGTTTGCGGCGATGGCACGGGACCAGTTCGTCCATTTTCATTATTTCCAGTCGGCCGGCCCCGCGGAACGCGAACTGGGCGCCCGCCCTGCCGATTTCCTGCACCGCCTGTTCCACACATTGTCGGCAGACGGCGACATGTGGGCGTGGAAGGCGGGATCGAGTGACGGATCGGGCTATCTTGACGTGCTGCCCGATGCGCCGCCGCTTCCCTGGCCGTGGCTGAGCGAAGCGGCTTTCGAACATTTTGCGATGGGCTATGACCATCCCGATCCGATGCTGCGCTTTATCGGCGGCCTCAACAGCTACCGCACGGCCGATGCGAACTGGCGGATCGGCGCCGCTTACGCCGACGCCGATGTCACGGTGCCGACCCTGTTCCTTTACGGAGCCCAAGACCCGTCCTTCGGCTTTTTCCCCGACTGGGAAGCGCGGTTGCGCACGCGGGTGCCGGGCTTGCGCGGGATCGAACCGATCGCAGGCGCCGGTCATTTCGTGCAACAGGAGCAGCCTGAGGCTTTCAACGCCGCCATGCTGGGCTTTCTGGACGAGGTGATGCCATGATTTTGGGCGGGCATCTGGGACTGAGCGCCCCGGACCTGCCATTGCTGGCGCATCTGGGGTTTTCGGTCGACCCGCTTGACCAGATCGACGCGCTCGCCGACTACGGTTTTCGCGCTGTGCAGGATCTGTTCCTGAAGCTGCGCCCGGCCGCCGAACAACTGTCCATGGCGCAGCGGATGGCGGCGCGCGGAATGCGTCTGTCCAGTTTCGGCGGCGATCCGCTGCACTGGAACACGCCTTTGTGGAGCGGTAACGATCATGTCGCACTTTCGGGCAGCGTAACGGAAAGCGCCCGGCTGGCGCGGCTTTTCGGCGGGGCGGGAGTAGTGGTGGTCGCTGGCCTTGATCCCGACCGCCCGGTCGCGGCCCAGTTGGCCGACCTGACCGAAAATCTCAGGCGCGTGGCCGAGGACGCCGCGCGTGATGGCCTGGTCCTGCTGATCGAACCGATCGCGCTGCAACGCATTCCCGACATGCTGCTCGACAGGCTGGAATCCGCGGTGGCCGTTGTGCGGGCTGTTGCGATGCCATCCGTCCGGCTGATGTTCGACATCGGCCATGTCGCGATGATGGGGCATGACGTGCCCGTCGCGCTGCGGCAATGTGCAGACTGCATCGGACTTGTCCAGGCGGCAGACGTCAAGGGACGGGAACGGGTCGACATCGGCCTTGGCACGTTGGACTGGGCCGCGATACTCGGCGCGCTGGACGCCGTCGGTTATCCCGGTGTGATCGAGCTGGAGCATGAACCCGTCGACCAGAGCGCGGCCGGCGAGGCAGCGATGCTCGACCGCCTCGCCGCGATCATCCGGGGTCAGAAGCCGTAGATGCGGCGGACATTGCCGTTCACGACCTTCTCGATCTCCTCAGGCGACAGGATTGCCAGGTTGCGCGCCAATATTTCCATCGAGCGCGGATAGGTGGATTCCGTGTGCGGATAATCGCTGCCCCAGCATAGGCCGTCGGTGCCGAAAATGTCGCGCAGGCGCAGACCATAGGGGTCCTCCTGAAAGGACACGAAGATGTTGGAGCGGAAGAAATCGCTCGGCAGTTTGGAACGGTCCTTGAAGCGCATCCATTCCGCCCCGCGCGCCGGCCGGTCGGTGTAGGTATAATCGAGGCGCTGGAGGAACACCGGCATCCAGGACAATTCGAATTCCACCGCGCCGACGATCAGTTTCGGAAATCGCTCGAAAATTCCGGAATAGATCATGTCGGCCAGGGTGATGCGGACGCGATAATCGGAATTGATGAAGGTCGATGGCGGCACTTCCTTCACGTTCAGGCGAAAAGCGGCATCGCCCACGCGCGGGTCGGCGCGGTCCGTACCGATGTGCAGCGACAACGGCATCGTCAGGTCCTGCGCGACGGCCCAGAGCCGATCATATTCGCGGCTGCGTAGGGGGCCCAGGCAGGCGGCGCTACGCTGATCATCGCACCCACGAGCCCCAAGGCCCGCGCCCGCTTCAGTTCCGTCACGGCTTCGTCGATGTCGTCGGCGTTCAGCATGGCAATGCCCTTCAGCCGGTCGGGCGCCGCCGAGCAGAATTCCGCGATCCAGTCATTGTAGCGGCGCATGGCCAGCGTTGCGACCTCGCTGTCGGGCACGGCGTAGAGGACCAGGCCCTGGCTGGGATAGATGACGGAAGCCCAGACGCCGTCGCTCTCATTTTCCTTCAGGTAGCGGTGCGGATCGGTAGCGCCCGGTGCCACATCGGAAAAATGGCCCGACGTGCGCAGGTCATAGCTGTCGATCTCGAACCGCTTGCCCGCGTTGATGCCCAGGAAGGACATTGTTTTCTTGTTGTCGACATACCACCAGTCGCCATCGTCGGCAGTGACGACGCGCGGCGCGCGGTCGCCAAGATGCGCTTCGAGCGGCGCCCAGACGTCGGGCGGCTCGATAATGTGGGAGTCGGACGAAATCACCCTGGTGCGCGCCAGTTCGGCTGCGACATCGGTCGGCGCGGGTTCGGCAAGAGTAGCCATGGCTATGCTCCTTTATGTCGTCAGGCGGCGGGACGGCTGCGCAGGATCTGGCCGGGGGCGCATGCCAGCCCGTCTCGATCGATTGCGCCATTGCGACGGATCGGCACGCCGTTGATCAGGATATGCGCGATGCCGCGCGGCGCGTCGGCGATCAGACGGTCGGCACCGCCGGGGAAATCATGCACACGCCGGATCGGTCCAACCTCCAACTGGTCCAGGTCGAAGACGACAATATCGGCCGGCATGTCGGGTTTCAGATAACCGCGGTCGATGCGCATCACGTCGGCCAGCTCGCCGGTCAGTTTGCGAACTCCCTGTTCGATCGGCATGATCGCGCGATCGCGCACCCAGCGCGACAGGAAGTCGGTCGGCAGCACCGCGTCGCAGATCTGCGCCGCATGGGCGCCTGCATCCGACAGCCCGATGATGCAATTGTCACCCTTCAGCAGCGCCGCGACGGCGTCCTCGTCGTCATTGGCGAACGTCACGCTGAACCGAGTGTCGAGATCGTCCTCGAGTGAAAGATCTATCATGACATCGAAAGGCCGGGCCTGCCGTTCGGCGGCGAGGTCGGCAATCGAACGGCCCAGCAAGGCGCGGTGCCGGGTCGTCTCCGCGACCCGCATCAGGTTCCAGCGCGGTTGCAGCACATTGGGCTGGTCAAGGCCCGCGTGCAGCCGCGCGCGCCAGTCGGGATCGCTATACAATGTGGCGCGCTCATCCGGCGCTGCGGCCAATATTTCGGGAAAGGCGGGCAGGTTGGAATAGGAATAGGGCGTTTTCAGTGACAGGAGCTGGATGATGGGACGGCAGGTAACCTGACCTACCAGCGCAGCTCCTTCGGCTTTTGCTTGCGCCAGCAGGGCCGCTTTCGGGGAATAATCGCGGCCGGACCCATGCGGATAGGCCAGGATCGCGGACCAGTTGATCATACCGCCTATGCGACGCTGGAAAGCGGGCAACCAGGCATAATTTTCCCCCGGTGCGATATGCGCGATGCCTTGCCCTATTTCCGCCGGAACGCTCATCAACGCCTCGGTTTCCTCCTGCGTGGCTACGACCGACGGAACGGGCTTGCCCTTATAGCCAAGAATGAAGCCGGCCCGGTCGGTCGAAAATCCCAACGCGCCCTCCCGGATGGAACGGGCGACCAGAGCTTTCATTTCGGCGATCTCATGCGGCGTCGCTTCGCGTTCACATCCTTCCTCGCCCATTATGTGGATGCGTATGGGGGTATGGCCCACATAGCCGCCGAAATTGATCGCCAGGCCGGCGCGTTTCAGGGAATCGAGATAGTCGCCGTAACTTTCGAAATCCCATGTAATGCCGCTGCGCATTGCGTCGGCATCCATGTCCTCGACCTTCTCGAGCGTCCCGATCAGTATCTCGCGTCCTTCCGGCTTCACCGGCGCGACGCTGAAACCGCAATTGCCGGCCACGACCGAAGTGACGCCATGCCAGGAAGACGGGGTGAGCTGGCGATCCCAGAGCACCTGCGGGTCGTAATGGGTATGCACGTCGACAAAGCCGGGCGCGACGATCTGGCCGGTCGCGTCAAGCTCTTCCTTGCCTTCCAGTCCCTGACCTACTTCGGAGATCCGACCGTCGACGATGCCCAGATCCGCTACAAAGCCGGGCGTGCCCGTTCCATCGATCACGGTGCCGCCCTTGATGACGAGATCGTGCTGCATGCCGGCTATCCTCTATCCTTATCGACTCATCTTCGACTTCGAATAGCAAGATAGATGTATCATACAAATATTTGGTTGAATAATTCCGGAAGACCAGATGCGACACAGGCGCGAGCGGATGCTCGCGCCTGTGGTCTTTCAGAACTCGTTATCAGCGCGTCGCGCTGTCAGCCCGCCTGGCCGGTGAGAAAGCCCAGAACCAGCGTCTCGAATTCCGCCTTGCGTTCGATCATCGCCCAATGGCCGCAACGGGGGAAAACATGCAGTGTCGCGTCCGGTATCATCCGCATGGGCAAGAGCGCCCCATCGAGCGGATTGACCTTGTCGTCGCGTCCCCAGGTGATGAGGGTCGGTGCCTGAATACGGGCCAGATAGTCAAGCCGCTGCGCCCCTTCGGGACCGCTGATCGCGCTGGCGATGAAGCCGAGTGCCGCGCGGGTATATATCTTCTTGCTGCTTTCCATGGTCACCGGGTCCAGCGCCTGCTTCATCCGCGCATCGACCAACTCGTCGGTGATGATCGATTTGTCGTAGACCATCGAATGCAGCCAGGCGATCAGTCGTTCGCGGGTCGGCTCCTCCACGAAATCGACCAACCGGGTCAGCCCTTCGCTGGGGAAGGCGGATGTCAGGTTATAGCCGATGCCACCGATCGTCACATAATGGTCCACCCGGTCCGGGTGCTTTGCGGCGAAATTGCCGCCCACAATGCCGCCATAGCTGTTACCGATGACGTGCGCTTTGTCGATGTCCAGGCCGTCGAGCAACGCAACGCAGGCATCCACCGCCACCTGGACCGGGTCGCCCGCCACCGGCGCGCTCTGGCCGTAGCCGGGCGCGTCGAGAATGATCGTGCGGAAATGGGTCGAAAAGAAGGACAGGTTGGCGCCGAAATTGGCCCATCCCGACACGCCGATGCCCGATCCGTGCAACAGCAGCAGCGCGGTGCCGGTGCCGGCTTCATGATAATGAAGCTTTCCGTTCGCCGTTTCGAGGAACCGGCTGGTTGATTCATAGCTGAGGTCGGTCACGATCCATCTCTCCCAAATTCTCGTAGAGCTGGGCTATCCGTATTGCGGAGTTTGGCGTGGGACAACCGTCTATGATGCAAATCTGCGTAGATTACCCGACCTTGTCGGCACGCACGGCCCAAATCGTGGCGCACTGTCCGGCGCCCGTGAGGGGCCGGACCGTATATTCTACACCAGCGCGGTCGGGCTGGTGAGCCTCACCACTCCATCTCGGGCGTGACGAGCAGGTCCTTCACCGCCTGCGGCGCGAAGGTCCAGGGTTCGTCAAAGCCGATTGCGACCGACGAATATCCCATGAGTTGCCGCAACGTCTTGCTTGAATCCTGCATCGCGGCCGGGTCGGTAGTCATGGGGAACTGGATCATGGGTTTCCACCAGGGCGGGCAATAGCCGATGATGACACCCGCCCGCTCAAGATTGGAAGAGACATTCGCGCCCGTTCCGTGCAGCAGCAGGTCGGTGTAAATCAGGACAGACCCGGCAGGGGCCTCGGCCGCGACCGACTCATATTGCACGCTCCACGACTGCGGCTCGGTATCCAGATGACTGCCGGGAACGACCCTGGTTGCACCGTTTTCCTCCACGAAATCGTCGAGGCACCAGATGAAGCGCGTCTGTGCCGCGCCCGCGCTGAGTGGTACGTTGCCGCCCCGGTCGCGATGAATACCCTGCTGCGCACTGCCCGGCCGCGTCACGTTGGCACCATAGCTGTGAATGAGGTAGGATTCATCGTGGGTCTGCGGACCCAATATCTCCTTAGTTATGCCAAGCGGCAGTTCATGCTCCAATATGTCACGGAAAAAGGGATGGCGATTGACCAGTTCCGCACCTGAAACACGCCGGTTGCGGTCGTCGTTGTCGGTATAGAATCCGCGCACGTTATCGACATCGATCGCCTCCAGCCGTGCGATCTCGTCCGCCAGGAAATTTCGCATCTCCTTGGCCTTTTGCGGCGTGATCACTTCAGCGGCGATGGCATAGCCTGCACGTCCCAGATCGGCGCGTATCTGGTCCATATCCCGGGTCGGGCGAGGCAGCGGACCGTCAAAATCCAAAGGCTTTACCGGTCGCGAGTCTCCAGCAGACATACCGGAAACCATCTGCCGTTTCGCGTTGCCAACTGCCATCACATGTCTCCCTTAAAGCTCGCGCCTCACGCGCGAATCACATATCTTTCTCCCATATTAGCAACGTCCGTGGTCAAATACATCGAATGCTGCAAGATTTCCGCGTGCGACCGGATGATCGTGAACATCGGACGGTACCCGGTGAAGGAACGGCATTTTCATGTCCTGATCATGTAAGGACAAGGGTGAGGATGGAAGGACTGGATGCAACAGGTCGCACTTGTTGTCGGCGCCACGCGGGGCATTGGCCGCGCTATCGCATCGGCGCTCGGCCGGGCGGGCTTTGCGATAGTGGTCACCGGTCGGACCATGGTCCGACGGCCGGCGTGCATGACGGAATGCGCAAGCCCGTACCGGGCAGCGTGGCCGAAACCGTCGCCGCGATCAGGCCGAGGGCGGATGCGCCATCGGTGTTCGGCTCGATCTCCTGGACCGTTCCTCGATAGACGCGGCAATCGCGACGCCTGGCATAATCAACACTCCGGACTTTTTCGTCGAGAACGGGATCGATCCCGACGGTTAGGCCCGATCGCTACGCCCTGCGGCGTTCCATAGGCCGACCTGAGCCCCGTTCGCCTGCCAGGAGCGGGCGCGATCCAGTGCCTCTTGTCGAGCCGCGGTCACGGCGTCCCGGCGCGCCGCTGCCAGAGCAGCGCGCGCCGCATCGATGCCGAGATGGGCGCAATAGACGGGCGTCCCGGGTTGCTGGCGCCACGACTCCGTCAATGCGCCCGCGTCCAACCCGTCGAAGCCGATGCTGTCCGCCAAGGCGATGGCGCGTGCCCTGTCCTCCGGATCGTCGCCTGCAATCGTCAGGCAAAGGCGATCGGGCGCTCCGGCCGGGCGATGCGATTCGGCGATGCGGTTCGCATGGATCATGTTGAACATCTTGATTACCGGTCGGCCGATCCGACTGACCACCCACTGGCTGTCGGGCATTCCCCCGTCGATTTCCGCGATCGAGCCATCCCGCACCCCGGGGTAATAGTTGCCCGCGTCCAGGATGATGGCATCGGCCGGGGTGTGCGCGAACAATCCGTCTGGCAATTCCGCGACAGCATATTCGGGTATCGCGATCAAAACCACGTCGCGCGCGCCCGCTGCCTGTTCCAGTGTCGCGGGAACGATCCCCAGGACATTGGCCTGATCACCGAGCGATTCAGGACCGCGCCGGTTCGCCATCCGGACTTCGTGACCCGTCGCGATCAGGCGTTGGGCGACCGCGCAGCCGATGTTGCCCGCCCCGATAATACCTGCCTGCTTCATGGCTTCATTCCTTGCCATATCGGTGTCACGCTGTCCCTTCGCGCTTGAGCAGGCGGCCTACATAGGCCCAATGCCCGGCGCCGATGAACATGAAAAGGGTGAGCAGCATGAGTGCGTCGCGCAATCCGCGCGCCGCATCGCCGCCGTTCATGTTCGTGAACCAGTCGCTCAAGGCGCCCGCCACAAGGGGCCCCATCGATACGCCGATCAGGTTGGCGGCTACGATATAGACGGCGCTGGCGCGTGCACGCATGGCGACCGGCGCCAGGCTCTGGGTCAGCGCGATGGATGGCGCCGTCCAAAATGCGCCCAGCAGGACTGGCGCCACCAGCAGCATCAGTGCCGCAAAGCCGCTGCCCATGTTCAGTACCAGGACGTAAAGAGGAGCAGCCAGGACGATCCCGATGATCGGGAGGCGCACGATGGCGTGCAATCCGGCTCGGCCGAAGCGCGTCCCCTGCCATCCGCCAAACCAGGTTCCGATCGCACCGCACAGACCGCTTATGACGCCCAGACTGAGGCCGACCTGCGCCAGGCTCATGCCATGCGTGCGGATGAGGAAGGAAGGCAACCAGGTCGCGATCCCCGCCTGCGCAAAAGAAAAGGCAGCGCTGCCGGCGATCACGTGGACGAAGGCAGAGCGCCGCGCGAGCAGTTTCAGACCTTCCATGAACCCCAGCCTGGCCGGCGCGGTTCCGGGCGCGACGGGCGCGTCGGTTCCACCGCGGGTGGGCTCGCGCGCCACGAAGGGAAAGATCAGCGCGATCAACACGCCCGGGATGCCCGCGAGCAGCAGCGCCGTTCGCCAGTCCGCATACTGGGCGACCACCCCGCCGATCGAGAGGCCTGCCATCATCCCGATCGGGACGCCGATGGCGAAAAGACCGGCCGCTGCGGGACGTTCGCGCGGTTCGTAGAGATCGGAGATAAGCGAATGTGCCGCCGGTGCGAAACCGGCCTCGGCAAGGCCGACGCCCATGCGGGCGGTAAAGAACTGGGCAAAATTGCGGGTTATGCCGCATACTGCGGTCATGATGCTCCACACCGCGGTGAAGCCTGCTATCAATCGGACGCGATTGACGCCCTTGTCGATGATGTTCGCGATCGGGATTCCCATGGCGGTGTAGAATATGCCAAAGGCGCCTCCGGTCAGCAGGCCGAGTTCCCAGTCGGCCAGCTGGAAATCATGCTTGATCGGTTCCTGAAGGATGATGACGATCTGTCGATCCAGATAATTCAGGCTGTATATGAAGGCGAGCATCAGGAGCATCGCCGTGCGGGGACCGCGTTCGCGCGGCACGCCCGCATCTGCGGTCGGTTCGCTGGCTATGCGCGGCGCTGCAGGCTGTGAAAGTTCTGGCATTGCTCTCCTTCGTGCAAGGCGAAGCCTGAACGCCGCGCGCATGCGGCAAGAGCAGGACCTTGGCTTGCGTCTGTAATCAACGCGAGCGGCCAGCTTTCCATCTATCTGGAAGCGGATTCATGCCTCGTTTTCGCCGGGCATGGTGCCGGACAGGCGCTGCCGGAATCGGCGTGGCGGGACTCCGGTCGCGCGTCGGAATGCCCTGGCGAAGCTGTTGGGGTGGGAAAAGCCGAGAACGAACGCGATATTCTTGACCGGAACATCGCCGGCCAGCATTTCCTTTGCACGCTCAATCCAGAAATTTGTCACATAGTCGCCAACGGTGCTGCCGGTCAGAGCCAGAAATTGACGATTGAGATGACGCACGCTGATGCCACACAGCGCTGCGAGTTCGACGGCGGATGGAACCGGACCGGTCTGTGCCAGTCGTTCGCGGATTCGCCTATACTGCCAGGCCGCAAGCCGTCCGCCCGGCGATGCATGGACCTGTTGATCGAGCAGGCGCCTGATCTCGATCGCCGCCAGCGTCTGCAGCGCCGCCAGAGCTTCGGCGGATCGATCTTCCCGCGCGGTCATTTCGCGCACCACGAGGTTCATGATCTTGCGCAGACTTTCGCGGCGAATGTCGAGCAGACCCTGCAACACAGTTACCGCCGGGAGCGTGACGCCACCCAGGATGCGTCTTGCCAGCGCGTCATCGAAGATGAAGCGCAGGACGCGGATATGCCCTCCCTCGCCGCGGCCATGGATCGTGATACCTGGATACCGGACAAAAAGCGTTCCCACAAAGCATCGATTGCCTGGATCGATTTCCGGGAATTCAGCCGATGCATCGGTGGCATGGGGCGCCAGTGCCATTTCGAGCATCAGGTCATATTCCTTCTTCTCGAAGTCAATGATGTCAGGCCATAACCACTCCACCAGTTCCACCCGGCCTTGGGGTAGAGCGACGCATTCGAGGATGGTGGGCGTGAAATCCATGACGATCCCCAGGAAACGGGCAACCGGATTATGGCGCAGTCAGTTCAGTAAGTCCAGTTTTGCTCTGATCACGCCATGGTCGTCCCTCGTTGGACTGATACACAGGACGTCAATCATAGGGCTGGGAGAGCTTGCCAATGAAGGTCGTCGCGAATTTGAACGTGTGCCAGGGCCATGCCCGCTGCGAGGATATTTGTCCCGAAGTGTTTTCGACCGATGCGATCGAGGGAAAGGTCGTGATCGAAAATCCGGAATTTCCGCCGGAGCTTGAGGAGAAGGTACGCCTGGCGGTACGCAATTGTCCCGAAGGTGCGTTGCGCATTGCGAAGGGGGCCAAGGCATGACCCTTCACTGGCAACCCTCGGCGCCCGAACATGTGCCGCCTGAATTGATGGTCGATTTCGATTTCTTCAAGATTCCTGAAGGTTTGAAGGACCCGGCGCAAATCTGGCACGGCCTTGTCCGCGATGGCGCGCCGCCGATTTTCTACACGCCCCACAATGGCGGGCATTGGGTCTTCCTGAAATATGACGACATAGTCGAGGGCTATCGCGACTTCGAGAAATTCTCGACCTACCAGACGCCGATTCCACCGATCGAGCCTTTTCCGGTTGTGATGCCGCAGGGCGTCGATCCGCCGGAACACACGGTATTCCGCATGCTTCTCGCGCCGATGTTCACGCCGCTGGCCGTACGGCGCATGACCGAACATTTGCAGCAACGTGCCGAAAAGCTGATCGCCGGTTTCGCCGACAAGGGCGAGTGCGATTTCATTGCGGACTATGCATCCATCTTTCCGACCAGCACGTTCCTGGAGCTGTTCGGGTTGCCGCAGGAACGGTTGCCCGAGTTCCTGGCGCTGTCGGAGGTTTTTTTCCGCAGCACCGATCCCGACGCCCGCGCGCAGAATCTCAATGACATCTATGCGGTGCTGGAGGATTTGTTTCGCGAGAAGGAACGCAATCCCGGCAATGACATCGCCTCCACGATCGTCACCGCCCGGGATGCGGACGGAAACCAGCATAAATGGATCGACATCCTCAACTGCGGTTTCCTGCTGTTCGTCGCGGGGCTGGACACTGTCACCAATACGATGACCTATGTCTGGCGCTACCTTGCGACCACGCCGGAAGCACGGGCCTATTTCCGGTCGAAGCTGGATGACCCCCAGGCGTTCCTGATGGCGATCGAGGAATTGATGCGCATCAACGCGGTGTCCAATATCTACCGCCGGGTAACGCATGATTTCGAATATAAGGGCATTCGTTTCAAGCGGAACGACCGGATCATCCTGCCCAACACGGTCGCCAATCGCGATCCCTCGATCTTCAGCAATCCGCAGAGCATCGATCTGGACCGGAAGGTGAACAATCACGTGACCTTCGGCGTAGGGCCGCATCGCTGTATCGGTTCGCATCTCGCCAAGCGCGAGATCATGATCTCGATGCAGGAATGGCTCAAGCATATTCCCGATTTCGAGTTGGCGCCCGACCAGGCAGAGGCATCCGTCTTTGGCGGGTCGGTGATGGGTTTTACCTCCCTCAAGCTGCGCTGGTAAGCGTGGCTTGACCCATCGCCATGGCGGGAGCCTTAGCGGCTCCCGCCCTTTTTTATGCCCTCGGCAGGCCCAGTCCGTGCTGGGCGATGATACCGCGATGCACTTCACTGGTACCGCCATAGATGGTCTGGCCCAATGACTGTCGATAGGATTCCTCGATGACCGACAATGCGGGTGTCGCCGGTTTGAGAGAAGCTGGCGCGGTAAGCGCCACGAGATCGCCCGCATCCTCCATATAGATGTCGGTGGTGAACATCTTGGCCATCGGGCCGATTGCGCGGGTCATCCTGTCCGCACCGATCGCCCAGGTAACGCGCCGGCAGAACAGGTCGGCAATCTCCATGTGCGCGCGCGCCTTTGCCAGGCGAGCGCGCACCGCCGGATTCTCGATCGGGCGGTTGCCCGATGCATCGGTGGCCCGCGCCCATTCGACCGCAGCCCGCATCAGGCTGTGGTGATAGATATGATAGCCCTCGCCGCCATGCTCGATTTCCATCGCCGCAGCCATTACCTTCAGTCCGCCATTGACCTCACCCAGCCGGTAGCGATCGGGTACGCGCACATCGTCGTAGAAGGTGATGTTGGTGCGTTCCTCCTGGACCGTGTTCACCGGCTGGATGGTGATGCCGGGCAGGCGCAGCGGGAAAAAGAAAATAGTGATGCCCTTGTGCTTGGGGGCATCGGGATCGGTGCGCGCCAGCATCAGTATATAGTCGGAGATATGCGCGATGGTCGTGAACATCTTCTGGCCGGAGATGATCCAGTCGTCACCGTCGCGCGTGGCGCGGGTGCGGGCGGCATACATGTCGGAACCGGACCCCGGCTCGGTAAAGCCCAGGCACGCCAGCGCCGACCCGTCGGCCAGGCGCGGCAGCACTTCGGCCTTCAGTTCGGGCGAACCGAATTTCATCGTCATGCGGGCGCCCATATTGGTGCAGCCGATGGGAATGCGCGACAGGCCGAATTCCTCGAACACGCGGCCCAGCGCGGTAACCTCCATCGGGCTGCGTCCCTGACCGCCCCATTCTGCCGGCCAGTCCGGATAGGCAAGACCGGCTGCGGCGAGCTTCACATGCAATTCGGGAATATGGCCGTCCGTGGACGCCTTTGCCTTGGCGCGTATATCGTCGGTGACATTGACTTCCAGAAAGCGGCGGACCTCGGCGGCGAACGATTCTTCCTCGGACGTAAAACCCATTTCGACGCCCGGCTCCCCGGCATCGGGCAGGGCCGCGCTTGCGCCGCCCCATAGGCGATCACCGGCGTCTATCAGCCGGCCTTCCGGATCGCCCGCCGCCAGCGCTACGCGGTTGATGGAGAGGAAATAGAGGTGGATGCCATATTCGACGGACAGGCCATAGCCGCCGAACACGCGCAGCGACCGGCGGACGGCGGCGCGGGCGGTCGTGGCCGTCCACCAGTCCGCCAGCGCGATGAGCGCGCCGGCGTCCTTCTGCCCCTCCGCGATGCCCCAGATGGTGCGCCATACCAGCAGCCGTGCGCCTTCCATATCGGTGAAGGAATCGGCGAGCGGAAAGGCAACGCCCTGGAAAGCGCCGATAGGCTGATTGAACTGCTTGCGCTCCGTCGCATAAGCGGCGGCCATCTCGACCGCGCGCGTTCCTGCTCCGATCAGCCAGGCAGCGCGCAACAATGCCCGTTCGTTGAGCGCGGCCTCGAACATTTCGGCAACGGCATTGCCGCTGGCGATCATCGTCCTGCTCCCGTCGGTTGCGATGGCATGCAGGCTGTCGCCGTCGAGCACGAGCTGGGTGCCGTCCACCACGGCGTCGAAGCCGACCGGCCGTGTCATTGCTTCGCCAAGCAGCGCGGTCGCCGCCCCGTCCTCCAGCCCGCCCAGAAGCGTGCACGCGGCGATGCCGTCCGCGATCGGAATGGGCGCCGCTCCCCGGCCTGCCGCCTCGCAGATCAGCGCGGCTTCCATCAGGCCCATGCCCAGGCCGCCCTTGTCCTCGGCAGCGCGCATGGTGACGAAGCCCATCTCCGCGGCGTCGCGCCACAACGCCGTGTCAGTGGCCTCGCCGGCGACCCGTGCCGCCTGCACCACCTCGTCCCGATCGAAGAAGCGGCGGGCCGCATCCTGCATCATTTCCTGCTGTTCGTTCAAATCGAGGTTCATCGCGCTTCCACCTTGTTTGCAGTTCCATGCAAGGCCATCCTGTCATCCCCAATGTCAATTTTTGGGCGCCGCGCTTCCGACCATGCGGAAGGGGGCGGTATCGGCTGTTCGGCGACGCGCGGACGCGCGACCGGCGGCACAGGAGATCGGGACCATGATGCAATATATACGCTATTCGGTCGAGGAGCGGGTCGCGACGATCACGCTCGACCGGGCCGACCGGGCGAATGCCCAGAACGAGCCGTTTTTGCAACAGCTCAACGCCGCCTGGGAAAAGGCGGCCGAGGACGAAGACGTGCGGGTCATTCTGCTGCGTGCGGAGGGCAAGCATTTTTCCGCCGGGCACGACGTCAGCGAGGAAGCGATCCGCGACGGGTCCTTCAACCGTATCCGGGAAACCATTCCGGAAAGGGGCCTGCTGGGCATCCATGAATGGGAAGCAAAGCATTATCTCGGCTATTCCCGGCGCTGGCGCGACATTCCCAAGCCCTCGATCGCGGCCGTGCAAGGCGCGTGCATCGCCGGCGGCCTGTTGCTCGCCTGGCCCTGCGACCTGATCATCGCCGCGGACGACGCCCGTTTTTCCGATCCGGTTGTGCTGATGGGTATCGGCGGTGTGGAATATCATGGCCACACCTGGGAACTAGGGCCACGCAAGGCGAAGGAGATGTTGTTCACCGCCAAGCCGATCGGTGCTGTCGAGGCGGAACGGCGCGGCATGGTGAACCGGGTCGTGCCGCGTGCAGACTTGGACGCCGAAGCGCTGGCGCTCGCACGCGACATTGCCCAGATGCATCCGCACGCGCTCGCGATGGCGAAGCGGGCCGTCAACCAGACGCTGGACATCATGGGGCAGGGAGCCGCGCTCCAGAGTTGCTTCGACATCCACCAACTGGGGCACGCGTCTGCCTATGGCCAGACCGGTGAGTTCATCGTTGCGGGTATGGACAAGGTAAAAGCACGGTCATGAGCATCCTGACCACGATCGATCAGGGTGTCGCCACGCTGACGCTCAACCGGCCAGATCGCCTGAACGCCGTGACCGAAGCGATGCTGGACGACATTGCCGGGACGCTGCGCAAGTGGTCGGCCGATCCGGCGGTGCGGTGCGTCGTCCTCGCGGGATCAGGGCGCGGTTTTTGCGCCGGTTACGACCTGTCGGGCGACGGGAAGGAAGAACGGGCGGAACCGATGCGGCCTGACGAGGCGGCGGCACGGATGATGATCCACGCCGAAATTCCCCTGCTGCTGCATCGCATGCCCAAGCCCACCATGGCCAGCATACGCGGCCCGGCGGCAGGCAGCGGTCTCGTCATGGCGGCAGCTTGCGACCTGCGCATCGCGTCGCGCACGGTCAAGCTCAAGCTGGCCTTCGCCAGCGCGGGGCGCTGCGGCGATCCGGGCGGCAGCTATCTGCTCACCCGTTTGTTGGGTGCGGCGCGGGCGCGGGAGATGTTCCTGCTCGATGAGCCGATGAACGGCGATCAGGCGCTTGCCGCCGGCCTGCTGAACCGGCTGGTCGACGACGATGCGCTTGACGCGGAAACCATGGTGCTGGCGACGAAGCTTGCCGCCGGTCCGACAGCCGCCTTTGCCGCCATGAAGCGTAACCTCAATGCGGCGGCCGTGGGCGCCTTGGAGGAAACGATGGCCCAGGAAGCTGTGTCCAACGCACAGATCAGCCTGCTTTCGCATGACGCGACCGAGGCGGCGAAGGCCTTCCTGGAGCGTCGCATGCCCCGTTATCTGGGGTATTGAAAGAACGAAACCCCATTCGCTTCAGGCCGGTTCCGTAATGCCGGAATGGTGGCGGAGGCGCATTTGCCAGTTCACAAAATTCGATATTGCAAAAAATACATAGGCGATGGCGGTCGAGTCCGCCGGCCCGGACGACGAGGATGTGGAATGGCGACGGCGGCTAAAGCGGTAGACACGGATTTCATCACGCGCGCGGTGGAGCAGGCGGACCTGAACGCGGTTCGCGTGGCCCTGTACCAGAATAGCGGAGACGCGGAAGTCGGGGCACTCCCCCCCACTGCCCAGATGAGCGATGCACAAAAGGCGATGCTCATCGACCGTGCGGTCGCGTGGCTGGCGGACAATGCGGCGAGTATTCGCCTGCCCGAGCCGCCCGAGCCGGAATTGCGCAAGCTGATGACGATGGTCACCGGCAAGGAAATGAGCGATCATGAGTTCGCGGCTCGGCGCGATCTCCCGGCGTTTCGGGATTATCCCTTCGCCGCAGAATGGGAAGGCGACAAGCCCGCCATTCCCGAGGATTTCAGCGTCATCATCGTGGGCAGCGGCCCGGCCGGCATTGCCGCCAGCATGCAGTGCAAGCTGTTGGGCGTCCCGTACACCGTTCTGGAACGGCAGGATCAGGCGGGCGGGACCTGGACGATCAACCGCTATCCCGACGTGCGCGTCGACACGCCGTCGGTCAATTACGAGTTCGGGTTCGAGAAGGATTATCGCTGGGCCGAGCATTTCAACCGCGGCGGCGCGGTGCGCGAATATCTCCAGCACATCTCTGAAAAATACGGCATCGCGGACAATACGCTGTTCGGCCATGACGTGAAGCGGGCCGAATTCGATCCGGCGCGCGACATGTGGGTGCTGACGGTCGATACGCCTGCGGGCGAGAAGGTGATGGAAAGCCGCTTCGTCATCACGGCCTGCGGCACTTTCGCCAATGCGCAGTTGCCCAATGTCAAAGGCGTGGAAAAATTCCGCGGCGCCTTTGTGCATCCGTCGAAGTGGCCGGCCGATCTGGACTTGCGGGGCAAGCGGGTCGCGGTGATCGGCAACGGTTCGACCGGCGTCCAGTTGTTGAGTGCCGTGGCCCAGCAGGCGGCGCATGTGACCGTCATCCAGCGCACGGCGCAGTGGATCAGCCCGCGCGAGAAATATGGTGAGCCGATCCAGTCGGAATTAGCCTGGCTGATCGATAGCCTGCCCGGTTACTGGAACTGGTCGCGTTATCTGGCTGCGGCCGGGCTTTTCGATTTCCACCTGATGCAGCGCGTCGACCGCGCCTGGCAGGAAAAGGGAGGCAAGGTCAGCGAAGCCAATGACCAGGTGCGCGACTTTCTGATCAGCTATATCCGGTCGGAAACCAACGGCGACGAGGAACTGATCAACAAGCTGATCCCCGACTATGCGCCGCTGTCGCGCCGTCCGGTGGTGGACAATGGCTGGTATCGCGCCTTGACGCGCGACAATGTGGACCTGATCGCCGGGGCTGTGGAACGGTTCGACGAAACCGGTTTTACCGTCAGCGATGGTACGTATGTGGAGGTGGACGTCGTCGTTTCGGCGACCGGCTTCGATGTGCTCAAATATCTTTGGCCCGCCCGCTACAAGGGCGCCGACGGGCAGGATCTGCACGACAGCTGGGACGAAGGCGACGGACCACGCGCCTATATCTCCATGATGGTGCCCCGCTTCCCCAACATGTTCATGCTCTATGGCCCGAACTCGCAGCCGCTCACCGGCGGTACCGGCCTGCCGCAGTGGTGGACGGTATGGTCGAGCTATGCCGGTCGCGTGATCATGCAGATGATCAGGGACGGCAAGACGCGAGTGGACGTGAAACCCGAGGCGTTCGATCGTTTCAACCGCGCGCTGGACGCCGAAGGCGAAAAGTGGCTTCAGATGACGCCCGAAGGCGGCATGGACAAGAATTATTACGTCAACCAGAAAGCGCGGCGCCTGGGCGTCAGCTGCCCGTTCCTCAGCCCGGACTTCCACCGCATGTGCACGGTGGTGGAATGGGACGATCTGGCGCTGAGCTGAACGCGCCTTGCCTCGTCCCGCCCTGGCCGCGTCCCGCGCCATAGACATATTGAACTTCATGGCGGCTGCGCCGGCCCGGGGCTATTCGTTGACGGATCTGGTGCGTGCTTTGGACCTCAATCCGGCATCCTGCCATGCGCTGCTAAATGCCATGACGCGCGACGGCTATCTGGTCCGGCAACCGCGGGGACGGACCTATCAGCTGGGGCCGGCACTCATCGCGATCGGTCAGGGCGCTCTGCAATGTCATCCCCTCGTGGCCGCCGCGCGCGAGCGCATCGGCCCGCTGTCGGCCGAGCTGGATCTGGATTGCCTGCTGACAGCGCGCGTCGACGATCGACTGATCGCGTTGGCGTCGGCCGGGCCGGGGCGCCAGCCCGGGTTGCGGGTTGGCCAGCGCGTACCGATGATCCCGCCACTGGGGACACCGTTTCTGGCTTGGGCGGACGAAGCGGAAGTCGAAAGCTGGCTGGCGCGGGCGCCGGCGGGTGTGGAGCCTGTGCGATTGCGGGAGTCGCTGGCGGTCGTCCGACAGCACGGCTTTGCCGTTACGCTGCGCAGTCCGCAGCAGGGCGCTGCGGAGCTGGCAGTCCTCGACCTTGCCGACGAACCATTTGCCGACGCGCGTCAGCGGCAGGCCGCCGAAGCCATCGGACGGATGGGCGACGCTTACCTGATGATCGATGCGCTACCTGACAGGCTCTACCCGGTCGACCTGATTTCCGCGCCGGTATTCGATGGCGCTGGTGCGGTGGTGTGCACATTGTCGCTGTTCGGTTTCGACCGGCCATTATCGTTGAAGCGGATAACGCTGCTCGGGAACAGTCTGATACGTGATTGCCGCATGGCGGCAAACGCACTCACCGCGAAGGACGCGGGGATGCTGAATATGGTTGGAATGGGAGATGCTGAATGCGCGCTCTGATGTATGAAGGTCCCGGCAAAATCCGGTATGTCGAGGATATGGAGGTCCGGGATCCGGAGGCCGGCGAGGTGCTGGTGCGGATCGCGGCCAGCGGCATTTGCCATTCGGACATTTCCGTGATCAACGGCACGATCGACTGGCCGGCGCCGGCGGTGTTGGGCCATGAAGGCGCCGGCGTTGTGGAAAAGCTGGGTCCGGGAGTCACCGACCTGGCGGTGGGCGATCATGTCGCGCTCCACACGCTGGCCAATTGCGGCCGCTGTGGACCATGCGAGAGCGGTCGTCCGACCCATTGTCGCCAATCCTACGGCAATCGTGCGCAACCCTTCCGCCGCAATGGCGAAGCGGTATCGAGTTTTGCCGCGACATCGACTTTCGTCGAAAAAACGGTGGTCAAGTCGAACCAGGCGGTCAAGATCGATCCTACCGTGCCGCTCGATACGGCTTGTGTGGTGGGCTGCGGCGTCCTCACTGGGGTCGGATCGGTCGTGAACCGTGCCCGCGTGCGCCCTGGGGAAACCGCTGCCGTGTTCGGCATCGGCGGTATCGGGCTTAACGTGCTACAGGGACTGCGCCTGGCCGGCGCCAGCCGCATCATCGCGATAGACCTGCTTCCTTCGCGCGAGCAAAAGGCGCGCGAATTTGGCGCGACCGACTTCGTGGACGCTTCGCAGGGCGACACACCTCGGCGGATCAAGGACATCGTATCCGACGGCAATCCCGATCATGGCAGCGGCGTGGACTGGGCGTTCGAATGTGTCGGCAGCACCCGCGTGCTCAAGGACGCGATGGACAGCTTGGGGTGGGGCGGCAATTGCGTCATGGTCGGTACGACAGCCGCCGGCACGACCGCCGAGATATCGCTTACTCCGCTGGCCTTCGTGGATCGCGGCGTGATGGGGGCTCGCTACGGCGCGTCGCGTCCGCACCAGGACATTCCGGCCTATATCGCGCAATATCGGCAGGGAAAGCTGATGCTCGATGAACTTGTCACGCAGCGCTACGATCTCAAGGATTTCGAGCAGGCCTTCCACGATCTGGAGGAAGGCAAGCTGGCTCGCGGGGTATTCGTGTTGTGACAGGCGGATGGATATTGCCGCCCCTGCGCCAAGGCTGTCCGGCGGATGAAAGCCTTGTCGAGCGGCGGGCACGGGCGGCAGGCAGTTGCGATGCGCCCTTACCGGAAGCGGACATCGGCGGGGTGCGCTGCCTCCTTGTCGAACCGGCGGCGGGCGGCGCGACGGGTGACATTCTCTACATTCACGGTGGCGGCTACCGGCTCGGATCTCCGGTAGCCTATCTTGGTTATGCCAGGCGGATCGCGGACCTGTCCGGACGCCGGATCGTTCTGCCCTTCTATCCGCTCGCGCCGGAAAACCCTTTTCCTGCGGCGCTGCACGATATCGTCGGGATATATCGCGCGTTGCCCGATCCTGCCTCTACGGTCATCGCCGGGGATTCCGCCGGTGGCGGCCTGACGGCGGCATTATGTATATTGGCGGCGCGTGCGGGGCAGCGGCCGGCGGCTGCTATCATGGTGTCGCCGATGCTCGACCTCACGGCACAAGGGGATAGCCTCGACCGCAATGCCGAGCGCGATCTGTTGTTTTCCAAGGCATCGGTGCTCGATTCCGCCACACTCTATCTCCAGGGCCACGACGCGTCTGATCCGCTGGTATCGCCCATACAGGCTGACCCCACCGATTTTCCGCCGATGCTGGTGCTGACAGGTGGCGCGGAGGTGCTGCTGGACGAGGCGCTGGCCTTTGTTCACAAACTCGCTCTGGCCGACCAGCGCGTCAGTCTGCATATTGCGCCGGCTATGGGGCATGTATGGCCGCTGATGGCGCCCGATTCGCCGGAAGGCACCGCTGCCATTGCGGCCATGGCGGACTTCGTGAAGGCACTGAAACCAACGGTTTCCGGGGTTTCCGCGTAGCCGGAAAGGCGGACCGCCCAATTGACCCCAAAGGCCCGGCTGCCCGACAAGCAGGCCATATAGGATCACCCTTTTATCGAGAGACGTTCGATGACGACCGAGACGCTGCCTTTCCCCGTTTATGACGCGGACAATCATTTCTACGAACCGGAAGATGCGCTGTTCCGTCATCTTCCCAAAAAGTGGCACAAGGATTTCCGCTTCGTGCAGGTCGACGGACGCAAGCGTCTGGCGATCAAGGGGCAGATTTCCGATTATATCCCGAACCCGACCTTTGAGCGTGTCGCCGCGCCGGGCACGCACGTCAATTATTATAAGGCCAAAAATCCGGATGGTCTGACGATGCGCGAAATGACCGGCAAGCCGGTCACGCCCCCCGAATCCTGGCGCACCGGCGGTGAGCGCCTGGCGGTGCTCGACGGGCATAATGTCCATGCCGCGCTGATGTTTCCGACCCTCTTTTCGGTGATCGAAAAGTGGATGAGCTATGATCATGAGTTCCTGAATGACGCGTTGCACGCGCTCAACCAGTGGACCAGCGAGGAATGGGGTTTTGCGCGCGAAAACCGTCTGTTCGGCGTGCCGGTCGTTTCGCTGGCGAACATTGACCGGGCGGTCGCGGAGACCGACTGGCTGATCAAGCAGGGCGCACGCACCATTTGCATTCGCCCGTCCCCGGTCCCCGGCTACCGCGGCGGTCGTTCCATGGGCCTGAAGGATTTCGATCCCTTCTGGGCGCGAGTGGAGGAAGCGGGCATCTTCGTTTCCATCCACGCCTCCAATTCCGACTATGACAATCTGATCGAGATGTGGACCGGCGGCGCCGAATGGTTGCCGTTCGAATCCGATCCGTTCGTCAGTTGCCTGCGTATTATCGAGCGGGCGATTTCCGACACAGTGGCTGCCATCATATGCGGCGGCGTGTTCAATCGCTTTCCTGACGTCCGCGTTGTCAGCGTGGAAAATGGTGCGAAATGGGTGATCCCGCTGATCGAGCAACTCAAGCACGTCTATGGCCAGATGCCGCAGAAGTTCAAGGTAGACCCGGTCGAGCAATTCCATCGCAACATCTTTGTCACGCCGTTCGTCGAGGATGATTTTTCCGAACTCAAGGAGCATATGCAGGTCAACCGCATCCTGTTCGGCAGCGATTATCCGCACCCCGAAGGGACCGAGCATCCGCTCGATTTCCTGCATGAACTGACCAGCTATTCGATGGCTGAAAAGGAAATGGTCATGTCGTCCAACCTCAAGGGGTTGCTCGAAGGCGTGCGGAACTGAGGAAGCAACTGTTGAGCCACGACGTTATCGACCAGCTCCGCGCCAATCTGCGTGACCATAGTGAAGACCGCGCGATCGAGTTCGAAGGCCGCTGGATAAGCTGGGGCGACGTCGCGCGCTATGGCGATGCCGTCGTGGCGCAACTGGATGCTGCCGGCTGTCCGCCAACGGCGAAGGTCGGCATCATCATCCGCAATCGTCTGGCTCATGCCGCCGCAGTAGTGGGCCTGTTGGCCCACCGCCGGTCGGTGAGCTTCGTCTATCCGTTTCTCCCGGCGGCGGTGATCGCGGAAAATATCGAAAGTCTGGGCGCGGCGGCGATCCTGGCCGACGAACAGGACTGGCCGAATTTTCGCGACGCGGCGGCCCAGGCCGGATGCGCGGGCCTGGCCTTGTGCAGCATCGACAAGGATGCGGTGCTGGTCGAAGGGCTGGAACGCTGTACCCGCACGGGCTTCGATGACGCGCTTGCGGACGGCGGGATCGAAGTGCTGTCCAGCGGCACAACCGGCACGCCCAAGCGCATTCCCATGGCGCTAAAGCTGCTGGAACGCGCCGTGATGAGCGCGCCGGGCGCGGAATCAGGCAAGGCACCGCCGGTCCAGATCAACATCTGGCCGCTGGGCGGGGTTGGCGGCGTGTGTCTGCTGACGGGCGCGGCGGTCAACAACACGCCGCTGGTGCTGATGGAACGCTTTTCTGTCGATGCTCTGGTCGATGCATTGCGACGGCATCGACCGGACATGCTGGGCCTGAACCCCACTGCTATCGCGATGCTGATGGACGCAAACCTGCCGGACGATGCCCTGTCGAGCGTGGAGGTCGTGTCGGGCGGATCGGCCTATCTCGATCCCGATCTTCAGGACCGGTTCGAAAAACGGTTCGGCGTGCCGATATTGTGGGGGATGGGTGCCACGGAATTCTGCGGCACGATCATACGCTGGACGCCGCAGATGCGCGCGCAGGTCGGCGACAGCAAGCGGGGCAGCACCGGCCTGCCCATGCCGGGCGTCGAGATCAAGGCGGTCGATCCTGAAAACGGGGCGGAGGTGGCTCGCGGCCAGGAAGGGCTGATGGAAGTATATTGTCCCTCGGTTCGCCCGGATTGGGTTCGCACCACCGACCTCGTGATGATCGACGAGGATGGCTATGTTTTCCATCGCGGCCGGTTCGACGGTGCCATCGTGCGCGGCGGCTTCAAGATCCTACCCGAACGGGTCGTCGACGCACTGCGGCGTCATCCGGCAGTCGTCGACGCGTCGGTCGTTGGCATTCCCGATACACGCCTGGGCGCTGTACCGGTGGCCGCCGTTGAATTGAGCCACAGCGCCGGTGCCATTGATCAGGATGCGCTCATCGCCTTCCTGCGGCAGGAATTGCCGGCGACGCACATTCCGAAGGAAATCCGGATCGTCGACGCCCTGCCGCGCACGCCCTCGCTGAAAGTCAGCCTGAACGACGTCAAGCGGATGTTTCTGGCTGACGCGGCCTGACCGCCGCCACGGCAAATATGCCGCCCGATGAGCTATTGAGAGGAAAGAAAATAATGACCGCATCCTTGCTGGGACTGGAAGGAAAGAAGGCGCTGATCGTGGGCGGCGGCCGCGGTATGGGTGAAGCGAGTGCTCTGATCCTGGCGCAGGCAGGGTGCGACATCGCGGTGCTGGACAGCGTGCTTGACCGCGCGGAGTTGGTGGCGAGCGAGGTGCGCAAGCTCGGTCGGGCAGGCGTTCCGGTCGAAGCGGACATTTTGGACGAAGGCGCCGTGAAAAAGGCTGTGGCCGAAGCGGAAGAAAAGCTTGGCGGTCTCGATATTCTCGTCACCATCGTCGGCCAGGCGCTGTTCAAGCCGCTTCTCGATGTCACGGTGGAGGAATGGGATTTCGACCAGTCGCGCAATCTGCGTTATTTCTTCGTCACTGGACGGGCCGTGGCGGAATCGATGATCAAGCGCGGGGTCAAAGGATCGCTGATCTGCATCGGGTCGAGCGATGGCATCGTCGGTGCACCATGGCACGCGCCTTATGGCGCGGCAAAGGCGGGCCTGATGCACCTCGTAAAATCCATGGCAGCGGAATGGGGCCGCAACGGCATCCGGGCCAACGCAATCGCGCCCGGCAGCATCAGCACGCCGCGCCTGCCCGAAACCCCGGAATCCAAAAAGCGTATGGAAGACAGCGTTCTGCCCATCGGTCGGGCGGGCACCACGCAGGACATCGCCGGCGGCGTGCTCTACCTCGCTTCGCCGCTATCGGATTATGTGACCGGACATACGCTGTGCATCGATGGCGGCTGGATGGCGGCAAATCACTTCGATCCGCGCGTCATGTCGGTGAAAACCAGCAACGAATGATGATCGACGTGCTGGCCGACCCTGCGGTTGGCCCGCACGCCCCCTTACCCCGACCTGTCGTGCAGAAAGGCGCAGATCGCGCTCAGGCATTCCGGCAGCGCATCATGCTGAGGCCAGTGGCCGCTGTCGCGAAGGCGTATTTCGCGCACGTCGCTAAGCGTCCGGACCAGACGCTCCGGTACCGACGACGGCCAGCTCTTTTCGCCATAGATCAGCAGCGTCGGACAGGTGACATGACGCCACAACGACTCGGTTTCCGCCAGGTCAAGTTCGGGGAAAGGCCACACGGTCACTAGCGGATCATATTTCCAACGCCACTGCCCATGCCGGCGTCGCACGCCGCAACGTGTCAGATGCAAGGCCTGCGCGGCGGTAAGATAGGGGTGCCGCGACAGCATCCGTTCCGCCGCGGCGTGGACCGAGGGAAAGAGGCGCGGGCGCGAGGCGGCGGCATCGTGACGGTCGTCGAACCAGGATCGCAAAGACGCATCGAGCGTCATGGCGGACTGACGCGCGTCGAGCGCAGGTGGCGCGCCCACGGCCTCTATTGCCACCAGATGGCGGACAAGATCCGGCCGCGCGCCGGCGAAGCGCAGGGCGACGTGCGCGCCGAGGGAATGGCCGACCAGCAAAGCCGGCTGTTCGGACGTGACGCCCAAGTGCCTAAAAAGAACGTCAATATCAGATAGATAAGCGGCGTAATTATAGCGGCCGTCCGAAGACCATCCGCTGTCACCATGCCCGCGCAGATCAGGGGCCACGACATGATGATTGCGGTGTAGGACCGATGCGATCCCGTCCCAGCTGCGACTGTGATCACGGTTGCCATGGACCAGGATCGCGATCGGAGCTCCTTCATTTGCCCATTCGGTATAGGCGAGCGGCATGCGGATGTTCAGGAAATGCCGCCGTGTGCATGGCGACTTGGCGCGGGATCGCTTCGCCTCAGTATGGATATGTGCCATCGAATGCCTAAAGGCGGTTGCACCATGGACCGCGACCGGCAAAATCCGCTTTCCGCATGGCCGTAAACGGTATCGGGTGGCAGGAATGCTTGAATCAATGCCCGCCTGGGAATATGGTGGGTCTACATAAAAGGACGGCGATCGGCGACGTGCGTCTGCGGGAATGCGCCGTGCAGGAGGATGGGAATGGGTTCTGACATTCGCGCGGGAGACGGCAGATCGCGCGGGCGGGGTAGCGTGAAATCCTGTCTGCGAACATTGGAGGTTTTGGAGTTCTTTATGCGGGCGCGCGTGCCGGCGAGGACGATCGAAATCAGCGAGGCGTTGGGGATTCCCAATTCGAGCGCCGATGAAATTCTCCGCACGCTCGCGATGACCGGCTATCTTAGCTATAATCAGGCATCGAAGCTCTACTCGCCTTCATACAAGATCATTGCCAGTGCGACGTCGATCGAGGACAGCTTTTTCGGCAGCGGCCGGATAAACGAGATCATGGAAGATCTGCGACGCGAAACGGGCGCTACGGTCTTCCTCACGCAGCAGAATGACTGCTGGGTGGAAAGCGTGGCCGAAGTGACCGGTGAATGGGCGGCCGCGCCGGACATTCAGCCTACCTACCCTAATGAAATGATTTGTTTCGATCATAACAACTGGCGCCCGGCCACCAATTTCGCGGCCGCGATGCTGTCGCAGCAGACCAACGTGGCGATCATTCAGCTTGCCACCCGCACCCAGAGGTTGGGGCTGGGGCCCAAGGGTCCGACCTTGATGAAGAATCTGGTCGATCGCATCGCGCATACGCGCACGCGCGGTTTCGCCCTGTGCCGTCGCCGTCCGAGCGTGCCGGTCGATTCCATCGCGATGCCGCTGCGCGTGCCGCATGCCGTTGCCTCCTACGCAATAGGCGTCGTGGGGGATCCGTTGTTCGAAAATGACAATGACGTCCGCCACATGTTGTCGGCGATGCAGTCAGTCATCTTCCGCTATAATGATGGGCTGCGTCGCAGTTCGCGTGGCAACATTCAATAGCTTCACGTCGTTTTGAGCGCCGCTTCGACATCGGCCGCGGTCGAGATCCGTGCAATCATGCGGAGCTGTTCGTTGACGATAACGTCGTGGATCGCGGGATCACTGGCGGCGATACAGTCCTCGGCTACGACGACATGATAGCCCAGATCGGCGCCGACCATGGCGCATCCGGTCACCGCAACATTCGTCGACACGCCGGTGATGACGACTGAATCGATCCGCATGCGTCGCAACATCGCATCGAGCGACGTGCCTAAAAAGCCGATGAGTCCGGAACTGCGTTCAACCACGAAGTCTTTGGCGGCGGGCGTCAGTTCTGCAATGATGTCTGCTTCGGGTGTTCCTGCAACCAGCATGCGGTGCTTGCGCGCCAGCGTTCCTAGCAAGCTGTTGGGCAGCACGTCCGCGAAATCCTGTCGATGCGCGATGGTCAGGTGAATGACGGGAAGGCCCAACGCGCGAAAATGCGCGGCCAATCGGGCGATGCGGGGCACGATGCCGCGGTCTGTCACCTGCCCGATCAACGCAGGGAAGCCACCCATGCCGGGCTCCATGATACCACGTTGGCACTCGCTGACGAGGAGCGCGCTGCGCCCACGCATCGAAAAGGTCAATCGTTCAGCTCCCGGCACCCTTCATCAGATGAAAAGCATCTTTTCGTCTACCCCAGCAACTGTGTAAAGACTTACTCCGGAGTCGCGGAAACCCTTTCGAGCCAACCCGTCATGGCCTCCATTCCATTGGCGGATGCGACTAGAGAGAAGTCCAAATAACCGAGGAGTCCCTGAATGGCCGCCAATTTTGCTGAACTTGACCAAGTCGAGCGGGTGGATTTGAGCAAGCGAACCCTTCCCATGGATGATACGCCCGAATTGCGGAAGGCGATCGAGGAAGGCGAAATCCACACGCTGCTGATGACATATGTCCATGTCACCGGTGACGAAGAGATGCTCGACAAGTTCGCGCCGCACATCAAGTCGCCATACGCCTATCCGCCGGAATCGATCCCGGCGGAGCTGCAGCAGGAATTGCGCGAGAAGCTGTTGCACGTTCTTGTGACGCCGGGTGCTTCCGCGGGCGATCCGTCGGAAGCCCTTATGCATCGCATGATGGGTGTCGGCCTGGCTGAGGAAGTGGCGGACGAATTCCTGCCGCTTCTGTACGACCAGATCGGGCTGAAGCCTGAAATGCCGCGTAAGGAAAGGCCAGGCCGAAAGCCCGCCGACCCCAATTTCAAGGTGCTCGTTATCGGCGCTGGCATGACCGGCCTTGCCGCCGGTGTACGGCTGAACGAGGCGGGATATGACTGGGAAATCGTCGAGAAGAATGAGGAAATCGGCGGGACCTGGTGGGAAAACCGCTATCCCGGCGTCGGCGTCGACACGCCTAGCCATTTCTATTCCTTCTCTTTCGCTTTGAATCCGGAGTGGAATAATTACCACCCCCAGGGGAACGATATGTTCGCCTATCTCAAGCGCGTCACGGACGATTTCGGTCTGCGTCCGAACATTCGCTTCAACACGGCGGTCGAAAAGCTTGTTTGGGATGATGAAGCCGCTGTCTGGAATGTCACCGTGCGCAAGCGCGACGGGAGCGAGGAAGTTCTCCGCGCCAACGCGGTCATCAACGGTCATGGCCCCGTCAACCGCTATAAATGGCCGAACATTCCGGGTCTTGAGAGCTTCGAGGGCCCGCGCCTGCACACGGCGACTTGGGACACGTCTATCGACCTGACCGGCAAGCGTGTCGGTGTGATCGGCACCGGTGCGAGCGCGGCTCAGCTTATCCCGGCGGTTTCCGACACAGTCGATCAATTGTTCGTGTTCCAGCGCAGCCGCCACTGGGTCATGCCCAGCCCGGCCGGTGAGGATCTGGTGACGGATGGCGTGAAATTCGCGATGCGGCATATTCCGCACTATCTGGAATGGTATCGTTTCCGGATCTATTGGTTTGCTGCCGACGGCCTTTATCCCAACGTCCTGCTTGATCCCGAATGGCCCAAGGATTCACCGTCGGTTTCGGCGGTAAACGAAGCCATGCGGCAGTTCGCGGTGGGTCATATCGAACGGACGTTCGCGGAACGGCCCGACCTGAAGGAAAAGCTGACGCCGGACTTCCCGGTTTTTTCCAAGCGGATCATCCTGGATCGCGGTCCCTATTTCACGACCTATCTGAAGTCGAATGTGCATCTGGAGCAGGGGGGCATTGAATGCATCACGCCCAAGGGCATCAAGATGAAGGATGGGCGAGAGATCGAACTGGACGTTCTCGTCTGTGCGACCGGGTTCGACGTTGCCAACATGATGGGCAATCTGGAAATCGTCGGAAGGGGCGGCAAGCGTCTGCGTGACGAATGGGGGACCGAAGATCCGCGCGCCTATTTCGGCATGCTGATCCCCGGATTTCCCAATTATTTTCACACGGTGGGGCCGAACAGCGCGCCCAATCACGCGGCAGGCCAGAATCTGATCTCCGAGCGGCAGGTCAATTATGCGATCGAATGTCTCGACTGGATCAATGCTGAAGGGAAGAAGGCCATCGAGCCCTCCCAAATGGCGTTCGAAGCGTGGCAGGACAAGGTCGACGACCAGATGGTGCACATGATCTGGAGCCATCCGCGCGCCTACAGCTATTATAACAACAGCAAGAAGCGTAATTTCCTGTCGTGGCCGTGGCGTCTGATCGACTTCTGGAATGCATGCAGCGGCCCGCGCAAGGATGACATGGAATTGTCATAAAGCACACGCAGGTAAAAAGAAGGGGGCGGAAACGCCCCCTTTTTCGTGCCTGGCCTGATCCGGTCAAAGCTGATCGGTATAACTGTCCGTGCCCGGAATTGTCGGAATGAAGGGCGACGCGATGGCGATCAAGCCGATGCCGGCGTCCTCGATTGCCTTGGCGAGCGGCACATATTTCTCTTCCCAGACCGATTTGGGATCCTCGATCGAGAAACTCACGAGCACGGCGCGATCCTTCTCCTCCACCGGCACGTCCTTCGGGCTCGTCGGATCCAGGGGGAGGGGCGACCCGCTCAGCGCAACGTCGCCGGGCAGGTCTCGCGCCTTCAGAAACGCCACGAGGTCATCGCCGGTCTTCCCCGGATTGAGATCGATGATGAAGGCAGCAAGGCCGCCATAGGCGCGGTCGAGCGCCAGTTCGATCGGCATGCTGCTGCCCGGGGCGTTATATTCCGCATCATAATTGTAGAAGCTGGTGTGGATATGATCCCGCTCCTTGAACATGCGGCCGGTCGAGTGCAGCACGTTTACCTGCTTTACCGCCCAGGCGTCCCAGTCCTGATGATGCTCGTCCAATATCCAGTAAAGCGCGAGATAGGATCCCTTGGAAAGGTCCATGCTGCCGGATCCGAAGCGCTTGGCCTTTTCGGCCTTGGTCGCGACGTAGCGACCGCCCGAAACGGTATATTCGCCGATCATGCAGCCGCTGTAGAAATGATCACGCTCGTACCAGCGATTATAGGCGACGGCATGGCCGGGCCTGGGCTCCACCATCGTGAACAGAAGCGATCCCAGTCGGATGGGACGATCGGCGCGCGCGATGTCGGCCTTGCTGAACAGCTCTTCGCTCGTTTGCATGGAACTCTCCTGAATTTGCAGCGACGGTTGCCGCTGTCTAGCTGATGCGAAGGGCAATGAACCGGGTCGGCAACGGGCGTCAAAGCCGCACGCGTTTCGTTCCGGGTCGGCGGAACAGCCCCCGGTTCAGCCGTCCATCCCGGCCATCCGCCGATAGGCCGGATGGCCGACGTCGGCGAGGATGTCGAGGTGGCGAGGGCGCCAGCCCAGTTCGCGCCGGGTGCGGGGACTGCGAGAGCGGCTGGAAATGGCCATGCCTATCAGCGTTTCGAACTTGCCCCAGCGGCGTACACCCTCGGCGAAATCGACGCTGCGCGCCGTCATGCCCAGATCTCTTGCCACGGCTTGTGCAAGGCCGCGATTGTTGAGCTCACCTGCTACGGCATGGTAGAGCGCCCCGCCGCTGCCCTTTTCCAGCGCCAGCCGGTAAACGTCCGCCAAATCCTCGACATGAACATTGGAATAGAGATTGAGTCCCGCGCCCAGGTAGGCGACGTCGCCGCTGCGTCCGGCATCGGTGTAGAACATCCGCAAATGGCCGCATCCGCCATTGCCCCATATCATCGGTGGGCGGACAACCATTGCGCGCGTGGCGCCTGATGACCCGCTCTGGCGGATCATGGTTTCCGTCACGAGGCGAAAGCCGATATATTTGGACGGCGTGAACGGTTCGTCCTCTGCGAAACTGTCCTCGCTCCAGTCGCCGTCGGTGCGCTGGGAAAGAAGGCCCGTGCCGCTGGTGAAAACGAATCCGTGATCGCGCCCTTCGACGCCGGTCAACACCGCACGGACGGTGTCATATTCCTCCTGCAACATCAGCTGGGCGGCATAGATGGTCGCATCGTGGCCGCGCATCAGGTCGACGATAGCGGCCGGGTCCGACAGATCGCCCCGCGCCACGGTGGCACCCGCGTCGATTACCTTTGTGTCGCGGGACGAGTCCCGGCTCAATCCGCTGACGCTATGTCCGGCTGCTATCAGGTTGGCCACAATGTGAGAACCGAGATAACCCGTCGCTCCGATAACCAGAATGTGCATGAAGATCCTCCGATGCCGAAGAGAGGGAAGGTATGTCCGGCGTCAACCGAACGGATCTTCCTTCCATAGCCGTGGAACCCGATTGCCGGATCCTGCATGTGAAGTGGCGGCAGTGACACTTTACCCGGGGGCAAAGTGTCACGCCCGACAAAATACCGTTTCCGGTCGATATCGGCATATAGGGGATTCACATCGTCTCTGCTTTGTGCTTGATTCAATCCCGTTATGTTTCATCGCCAGGTCAGTCGTAACAATAGGTCCACGCACAATCGGGCGACGTTGCTGGTCTGTCTCGCTGAACATTGCACCCGTCCGCGCTATGCTTATATGTTGTTGAGCTTGCTGGCGGATATCGCCCGGCCGGATGGCAGCGCCGGGCCATGGATAGCGCGCGACGACGGGCTCATTTCCCTTCGCGACTGGCTGTGCGAGGCTCTGAGCCCCATGGCCGATCGCGATGCACGGCGCAAGGCACTGGCCGTCCGGGCGATGCGTGATCTTGCAGCGAATGGGGAATGGCCCAAGGACCCTGTCGCCGCGGCGACCCGTCTGGAAGAAGAGGTAAGGACGCGGATTTTGTCTTCGGGCAAGACGAATGTCAGCCGAACCGTGTCGGAACTCGTGCGTGCCGGGCTGCTTAAGCGCCATTATCAGGGCTACAGGGTCGATCATGAAAATCGCGGTGCGCGGCGGCAGGCGGTTTACACTCTGGCCGGCACGGCGCGCTGCCTTCTTGCCGCTATTCCTCCAGCCGCACCGGCTCAGATGCGCTTGCTCTGACGAGTGCGGCAACGACTGGACGTTTCAAACGCAAAAGTCCATGATGCCTTGATGCACGGGACAAGCGAAACCATCCAATTGGAAGAGAGGACGACGGCAGCCGATAGTTCGATCCGGCGACGGGTCGGGCGGCCCAGTGCGCGGGAAGCCGAACGCAAGCATGAGGCGATGCTGGAAGCGGCGCTCGAGGAATTTTCCAGCCACGGATTCCATGGTGCTTCCGTTCGTGCCATCGCCGAACGGGCCGGATTGTCGACGCGCACGCTCTACAATCGCTACACCGACAAGGCGGCCCTGTTTGCTGCCTGTCTCGAAATGTCAGCGCTTCAGGATGTCTGGGAACCGCAAGAGCGCTGCGCGGCCCTGCAGGAACAGCTCATCGATTTTTCCATCCATATGCAGGGGCGACTGAATCAGGATCGGCAGGTTCGTCTCGCGCGCGTGATTTTCCGCGAATGTACCAGCTTTCCGCAACTTGAGGCGATTTCCCGCTACCAATTCGATCGATTCCAATTGGCCCCGGTTCGGCAGATTCTGGAAGCGCATGGATTTGACGCCGCGCAAGCCAAGGAACTCGGGACGACCTATGTCGCGATGGTGTTTCAGAAATGGCAAAACCGCGTCATTTATGGCGAGAGACCGATGACGAAAGCAGCGATCCGGCGCCAGGCGGAAGTCGCGACGGCCCTGTTCCTTCGGGGCGCCGGTGAGATGCGCGGAGATGAAAACGGCCGGAATTGATCGCGATGTGGAGCGGTTAGGGACGAAAGCCGATATTGTTCATTTGGGGAAACACCTTACCTCCAGCCTGTCGTCCAGTAAGGAAACGGGATGAAATGGTGGACCCTGGCAGGGAATGCCAGTTCGCTGGCCCAGCCAAAAGAAATGTCCCGCCCGCGCAAGCGCGAACGGGACACCCTTCAATCACCGATGACTGATTTTACCAGTTATACTTCAGCGTCAGGCCAAATTCGCGGGGCGGATTGAGGACGGCCGTATGATAGCCGGAATCGAGGGGTATGCCCGCGCGACCGGTCGGCTGGAAGGTTATGAAATCCAGTTCGCTGGTTCCACTCTGCACGGTGCCTTGCGATGCTGCGAGCACGCGGGTCTGATTGAGCAGATTCTTGGCGAATGCCGATATCTCCCAACGCTGGCTCGCATCGCGGACACCGATAAACAGGTCGACCTTGGTATAAGCGCGATAGCGATAATCATCGTCCAGCGAATAGAAGCCGGGGCGATAATTCACCAGGCCGCGAACGAAGGGCTCGACCGATCCCGTGGGAATGCGCAGTTCGCCATTGGCGGACAGCGAGAATTTGGGAGTCCGGCTGATCCGGTCGTTTCGTGTGCAGAAGGAGACTTGTTTTCCGGGCTGGACGCTCGGTGTCCCGTTGGCATCCGGAATGCCGTCGCCGTTAAAGTCGTTGCAGGGAATCGATGCATTATCCCAATGCGCATCGGTATAGGACGCGTTGACCCCGAAATTGGCGTAGTCGGACGGACGCACTTCCAGTTGCATCTCGACACCCTTGGAGATTGCGTCCCCGGCGAACGGCAACGGCGTACCCGTGGAGTCGATGATGCCATCCATATCGGCATCGGTGGTAACCCCCCCTGCGTAGGAGATGTAGTTTTTGAACTTCTGGTAGAATGCGGCGAGATTCAGCGAAACCTTCCGGTCCAACAGGAAGGTTTTGACGCCGACCTCGAAACCGTCCGATGTTTCATCCGGCGTGACCAGAAGATTGGCGTCGAGCGGCACCGAGACGCCCACCGCGAAGACGCCCTGGCGATAGGAATGCCCGTAATTGCCGTAAATGGTCAGGTCCGGGGTCGCTTCCCAGCTGATATTCGCGCCGCCTGTGAGCGCCTTCTTGTGCAGGTTCGAGACGGTGGGCGGGGAGGGCAGGACCAGATCCAGGTCCGGCAGGGTAACGACGACGACCTGCTCGCGGTTGATGTCCGCCCATGTTTGGCGCAGGCCGCCCGTCACGGTCAGCCCGTCCGTCAGTTCATAACCGAGCGTACCGGCAAGACCGTAGGTATCCGATGCGATACCGATGCCGACATCGGCGATGATCGGGAAGGCGGAACTCGCGGGGAGCGGTCCGACATATTGCAGGGAGTACAGCTGATCCTGATTTTGCAGCACAGATACGTTATTCTTCTGATGCGTATAGTTGCCGCTGATTGCCCAAAAGAGCCGGCTTCCCGCGCTCGATTGCAGGCGCAGTTCTGCGTTCGACACCTGATATGCGGTCGTGAGTCTCTGGTCCAAGACATAATCGGGGACCGCGTTGCCCTTATCCAGGTCGGAATGCTGCGTCAGCAGCGTGTCCTGATAGCCTCCGTTGAAAATGATTTCAGCTGCGCCGAGATCATATTTTGCGTTCAGCGTGACGAAATCCGTGCGGTTCTGGAAACGCTCGATGCCTTCGGTCACCGACGTCCGGTCCTTGATGCTCAGCGCCGGCCCGCTACGTTCGGGACTGAGAGGGCTGGGCTGATTGCCCGGTCCGAACACCGCCACGAACGAACGATTATCTGCGTTCAGATGCTGGTAGGTCAGATTTGCGGTCAGGCCAGCGCCCGAATCATAGGCAAGGCTGATGCGGCCGCTCATCGTCTTGCTGGACGGGCGGCGCCCGTCGATATTGCGGACCGAATTGAGGTCATTTTCGTCGTAAAGCAGTGCGGCGCGCAGCGCCAGCTTGTCGGTGACCAGCGGCAGATTGGCCGCGCCCTGTACGTTCACGGCATGACGATTGCTGGCAGTTGCCTGCATGTAGCCGGTAAAATCGTTCAGATCGGGCTTCTGTGCGCCAATCAGGATCGCGCCTGCCGGCGAGGTCCGGCCACGGAAAAGACCCTGCGGACCGCGCAGCACCTCGATCTGGCCGATGTCGTAGATGGCCGTGAACATCGTCTGGGCGTCGGTCGGAATTTCATTGAAGAACAGGTCGACCGCAGGTGCCGAACCGGAATCCGGGTCGAAGGTGATGCCGCGCAGGGTTGCGACGTTTGAACGGCCCGAATTGTTGGTCAGTTCAAGGCCGGGTGCGAGATTTTGCACCTCCTTGACATCGAAGATATTCAGGTTGCGGATGTCCTGGGCGGTCACGACGTCGACGGCGGCCGGAGTGTCCTGCAGCGATTTTTCCTGCCGGGTCGCCGTAACCACGATCTCCGCGATGCCACCTGATTCGGCCGTCTGTGCCTGTGCCGCAGTGGCCATCGCCAATGTGGATGTGCCCAGCAGGGCGAAAAGAGAGCGGCGCAAAATCATTAAAGTCCTCCCCATCATGGATGTCCGGTATTCCATCCGGCTATCGAAACATGAGCCGAGGATTAGCGGGAAGCCATGAGTCTGGCAACGCTAACATGATCGAAAACGAGCACCTTGCGTCATTCTCGGGGTAAAAAATGATCATTTCATGGCAGATGTTGCAGGATTGCATCAGTGGGGCATTGCAGGTTGACGATTGATATTGGAACGTAAGCGTGCGATTATAGCTCAATGTGGGGAGGACGACCTGAATGATGGACAGTCGAAAACTTGTGTTCCTGACCGGCGCCACCGGCAATATGGGGCGCGAAGCTGTTCGGCGGATCGCAGCCCAGCAAGATCGCCTTCGTCTACGCGTTCTGATTCGCCCCGAGGAGCGCGATCACCCGGTGGTGCGGACAATCGTTCGCGAGCGGTTGGCGGAGGTTCAATGGGGCGACCTTGCCGATGCGGCCTCCATCGAGGCCGGGGTTAAAGGTGCTGATATCGTTCTGCACGTAGGTGGATTGGTGTCGCCGCTGGCAGACCGGTTACCGGCTGACGTCGTGACGCGTGTCAACGTCGGCGGTGCGCGCAACATCGTTAACGCGATCCATGCCGTGGGCGATCCCCGCAGGACGCGTCTCGTCTACATCGGCACCGTGGCCGAAACCGGTAGTCGCAACGCGCCGATCCATTGGGGGCGAACGGGCGATCCGATCAAGATCAGCCAATATGATCACTATGCCGTCACCAAGACCCAGGCCGAAGCGATCGTTGCGCAAAGCGGCATCGATCACTGGGTGTCCCTCCGGCAGAGCGGGATGGCCCATTTCGACATGTGGAAGATCAACGATCCGATCATGTTTCATAACCCGCTGAACGGTGTCTTCGAATGGTCGACCGCCAATGACAGCGGCCGCCTGATGGCCGGGGTCTGTGCGGACGACGTACCGGAGGCGTTCTGGCGGGGGTTTTACAATATCGGTGGCGGGGCTGCCTCGCGCGTGGTCAACCATGAATTCATGGCTGCGCAAATCGCCAATTATCACAAGATATTGAAGCCGCACTGGTTTGCGACGCGCAATTTCCATGGGCAATGGTATGCCGATTCCGACAGGCTTGAGGCGTTGATACCCTATCGCGAGCAGTCGATCGGCGACTATTTCGATCAGGCCCCTCGCCACATGCCCTTTCTCGTCCGTGCCATTCCCAAGGTCGTGCCTGGCCTGGTTTACAAGCAGATCGAAATGATGGCGAAAGGGCCCGGCGGGTCCCTCCACTGGTTCGATACCAATGACGAGGCGCACATCCGCGCCTATTTCGGATCGCGCGCGGCCTGGGAAGCAATTCCGCGTGATTGGAAGGATTTTGCGCTCGAGCAGCCGTCGCGCGAGCCGACGCTGCTCGACCTTGGCTATGACGAGACGCGCGCGCCCGATGACTGGCGGCTGGACGATCTGCGAGCCGCGGCCGAATTTCGGGGTGCTCGGTGCGAGGCTGCGGTGTTCGAAGGTCCCGACGTCCCCGTTGGCTGGGTATCGGCGGCGGGCCATCGTTTCGAAATGACGCCGCGGCTTTACCTTCAGGGCGGCCATTGGTGCCCCGACACCATGATCCAGCCTGAGACCTACGATGCCGAGGCAGCGCGCAATCCGTTTTTCGCGCAGGTGTGGACGGAAGAAAAGACGAACTGACGGCAAGCCGCCAACCGCCAACCGAAGGAGAGAGACAAATGAGCGCGATGCTGAAGGTGAGTTGCGCCATTCTGGCATGGACTTTGGCGCTTCCGGTTCAGGCGGAACCCGCCCGCATCGCGCAGCAGGGGCGCTGGTTCGTCGACCCGGATGGACGGGCCATCCTTATTCACGGTGGAAATGTCAGCTTGCCGGGCAATGCCGCAAATGGCGGCGCGCAAACGCAGTGGAGCGATGCGACGCCCGCGCGCATGGCTGAACAAGGCTTCAATGGCGTCCGTCTGGCGATTTACCTGTCGGGTCTGATGCCGGAACCCGGCGTCATTGACGACGCTTATCTCGACCGGATCGCGGCGGCTGTCACGGCCTATAAGGATGCCGGCATCCACGTCCTCATCGATTTTCATCAGGATGAATATGGCGCCCTGGTCGGGGTGCGCGGCATGCCCGACTGGGCCGTGCTCAACGACGGGCTGTCGCGCAAGCCGGGCGTGGAATTTCCCATGGGCTATTTCATCGATCCGGCTGTCCAGAAGGCATTTGATGGTTTCTGGGCCAACCGCCTGGTGCCGGGCACGGACAAGGGCGTGCAGGATTTCTATATTGAAGGACTGGTCGCGGTAGCCCGTCGTTTCCGCGACGAACCGGCGGTGATCGGTATCGACGTGATGAACGAGCCGGCGACCGGGTCCCGTTGCGCCAAGCCGGATCCGGTAGCGTCCAACTGCCCGGAGCTGCAGGACGAACTGCTGCGCCCCTTTTATGAAAAGGCCAGCAGCGCGATCGCGGGTGCCGCGCCGCGCATGATGGTGTTCGTGGAACCCTTCATGCTGCAAGGGGCACTGGGCGTACCCGCGATCGACACGCCGATCGTCGCGCCGCAGGGACGAAGGGCATTGTCCTTCCATAATTACGGACCAATCAAGGCCACGCGCGACACGGTGAACGACGGCGCGATAGCTCATGTCGAGCGGGTCGGGGCGGCGATCCTGAACACGGAATGGGGATTTTCGAACGACCCGGCGGAGGTGGACGGCCAGGCGGATGATTTCGATGCGCGGCATATATCCTGGCTCGCCTGGACGCGTGGCGCGTTCGAGTCTCTGGTAGATCCCGCGCTGCCCGATGAGGGTAACGGCAATCGCCTCGCCATGCTGCGCGCCTATGCCCGGCCTTATCCTCAGGCGACCGCCGGCACGCCCGACGCGCTGACATATGATCAGCAGACCGGTCATATGCGCTATACCTGGTCGGCGCGATTGCCGGACGGGCGGCGCGCCGGGGCGGCGCTGCTGACCGAAGTCCGTATTCCGGCCGCCGCCTTTCCCGATGGCTATCGCGCGCGTGTGACCGGGGGAAGGGTCATATCCCCGCCCGATGCCGCCACTCTGACCGTTCGCAACGCAGCGGGCGCCGACAACATATCTCTGACGATCGAGCGCAAAGGGGATTTACCGCTCTTGCCGCCTTCGCCGGCCCAGGACGATAAGGTGCAAACGGCGATCGTCGATCTTCCGCCCGTGCCCGATGCGCCTCTTACGCACCGGTCGCTGATCGGCCACATCGTTGCGACGCCCGGCGGCAAGGCGGTTCTGGACCGGATGGTGCCTGGCCTGCTTCAGGGGATGAGCCATATCCATGGCTGGGAGCGCCTGACTCTGGACGGAATCAGGCAGTTTGCCCCGGGGATGCTGACCGAGGCAAAGCTTGCGGAAATAGATGGCGCGCTCGCGGGAGTGAAGGTGATACCGGGGCCGGTGCGCGCGGCGAATGGCCAGCATTACAGTCTCGATTCCTTGACCAGCGACCTGCTGGCCGACCCGCGAAGCCGGGCGATCCTCGACCGGGAGGTTCCGGCGCTCGCGGAGTCTCCGAACAAGGGGCTGTTTCCCCAAACGCGACTCCGCAACCTTCAGCCGATGATGCCGGACATCCTGACCGACACCGTCCTGCGCCGGATCGACCGGGCCCTTGCAGCTTTGCCCTGATCGGGCAGGTCTTGGCACGGGCAGGCGATCGGCATAAGCTGATTGTCAAATAACCGCTTGGCGATGGGACCGGGGGAGGGGATGATGGACGAAGCGTTCGTCGGCGATCTGGTGCATGTCATTCAGATATTCGGGTTCGGCGGCGGCATTTTGTTGCTGTTCTGCGTCATTGCCGAGTCCTTCCTGCGCTGGCGGGAGGGCGAACGGCCGTTCAGCCGCGAAATGATCCACAACTACCTATTTTTCCCCCTCGGTCCGCTGATGGAGGGCATATTCGCCAATGCCTTGCTGATCGCCGGCCTCACCGCCGCCTGGCACCTCACGCCTCTGCGGGTGCCGGTAAGTTGGTGGACCTTGCCGCTCTATTTCCTCGCCGGCGAACTGGCCTTCTACCTCTTCCATCGCGCGGGCCATGAAATGCGGATTTTCTGGGCGGATCATTCGATCCATCACAGCGCCGAACATTATGACTTCACCGTCAACCTGCGTCATACACCTTTCGCCACCGTCTACAGGCTGATCACATGGACGCCGCTCGCGCTGCTCGGCTTTCATCCGGTTGCGTTGGTGATCATGGCGATCAATATTCCGGCCTTTCAGACCTTCTGCCACACGCGGCGCATCGGACGGTTGGCGCCATGGTTCGAATGGCTGTTCGTGACACCCTGCAACCATGCGGTGCATCATGCCTGCAACAGGCTGTATATCGACCGCAATTATGGCGGCCTCCTCATGTTGTGGGACCATGTGTTCGGCACCTATCAGCGGCTTGAGAATAGCGAACCTCCGGTGTTCGGCATCACGCGCCAGCCGCGTTCGGCAAACCCTGTCCGTGTCCTTGCCCATGAGTTCCGCTACCTGGCGCGCGACGTTGCCGCGGCGCCGACCCTGCGCGCCAAGATGCATGTGCTGGCCGGCCCGCCAGGCAAGACCTTCCAGGCACCCGCGCGGCCCGATCCGCTGGTGCTCGATCGCGGATCGGACGCGATATGAACATGCCGCAGGCGGGCGTCGACCCGCTCTTCCTCCTGCCCGGCGCGATGCTGCTGCCACTGGCGGCGACCCTGCGTCAGAGCTGGCCCGGGGCAGCACGGTGCCGCGGTGTATTGGCCGGTGTGATAGCCGGTGCGGGCTGGTTGCTGCCGCTGATCTTCATCGTGCCGGCTTGTGTTGGCCTGATGGTGACAGGTGCCCTGTCGCCACTGCCGCAGATTGCCTATGCCGACATGAGCGGCAGCCATGGACGGGCCATGGGTCTGGCCGCAGCGGTTGCGGTCGTCATCGCCGACCTGTGGCTGCTTCTTACCCCTGCGATGGTCCTGTTGCGCCACGCACCCGAAGCCCAGGCGGCGCATCTGCGCGCCGCTGTCCCGCTCAACGTAGCGCTAGGCGGCCTTTTTCTGACCGCCGTCCTGGTGCTGCGCGGCTGAAGCGGACCTGCGCCGGCCCGTCACCCGCCCGGTTTGAGCACGCGAGCAAGCGCGGCTTCCAGCGCGGCGTTGAACTGTTGCGAGACGGCGGCTCGCGGCACGGCGCGCTGAAAACCGTGGAAGGCGCCAGGTATCACCAGCAATTCGGTGGGCACCCCGGCATCGACCAGCCGCCTGGCGAATTCGATATCCTCGTTGGCGAACAGGTCGATGGAACCCACGCCGATAAAAGTGGGCGGCAGACCTGTCAGATCCTTTTCCCGCGCCGGAACGGCGCCGCGCGGTTCGTCGGACCGGCCGGGCTTGCGGCCCAGCAAGGCCTGCCAGCCCGCACGATTCGACTCCGCGGTCCAGATCAGGCGCCCGGCATGGGGAGGAACGGTGCGGGCGGACCCGGTCCGGTCGTCCAGCATCGGATATACCAGCGCCTGGAAGGCGATGGGGACCTCCTTGCGCGCCCGTGCGGCAATGGTCAGCATCGCCGCATGTCCACCACCGGCGCTCTCGCCCATCACCACCAGCCGAGCGGGATCGACGCCAAGTTCCCCGGCATGCGCGTGCAGCCATTTCAGCGCGGCATAATTGTCTTCCAGTGCGCCGGGAAAGGGGGTGGCGGGTGCCAGCCGATACTGGACGCTGACAATCAGGCAATCGAGCCGACGGGCGAGAGGCAGGAGTTCGCGCAGATCGTCGCGGGCGTCGCCGGCGACGAAGCCGCCGCCATGAATATAGAGGATGGCGCCCCGCGGCGGCGTCAGCGCTGCGCTGCGGTTGACGATATAGAGGGTGACCGGTGGCGCCTTGCCCATGCCGGGCACTTCAACCTCGCTGACGCCATCGGGCGGGCGAGCCGGGCGGGACGGTTTGAAGGACCGTTCCAGCCGTTGCGCATTCAGCAGGATGCGCGCCATCGGGCGCAATTCGGAATTGACGGTCGCCAATATGGCCTGATCGTCCGGCACAGAAACGGGGGCAGCCCCCATCAGGAATATCGCCGCGCACATGGCGAGAACCGGCCGACGGTGCTTTCTGGCAGGTCTGTAATGCCGCAGGCGGGAAATATCCGATAGTCGAAGCATGTCTCGTTCCTTACTCACATGGCCATCCGGTTCGCGCGGGCAATCCGGCCGAGATGTCGGGCGCTCGGCTTCGGCGTCCGGACCTGGGTGGTCCTGTCTACCGCCACCAGTCCGAAGGTCGGGCGATAGCCCAGCATCCATTCGAGATCATCGAAAAGCGACCAGTGCAGATAGCCGCGCACATCAATGCCGTCGGCGGTGCATGCCGCCAGCGCGGTGCGCCGCCGTAGCGGCGCCCCGAAGGAAGCCGCAGGATGGCCGGATCGATTTCAGCGCTCGTCCGGATGCGGGCAGAGCGGTCAGCGTCGTTGCCGCGAACGTCGATCCGATCAGTGCGCGTGGCGAAAACGCCGGCATGCTTCAGGGCCTTCGCGATACACGCGCCAGTTTTGCGGTGTCGCTGAGTGCCGCATCGACCGCGGACGTACCCACTTCTACCCGGACCGTTCCGGCTGGAACGATCCAGCGTTGCGTCTTTACGTCGAAGTCCGCCAGAACGCGCGGATCGGCCGTAACGCTGACCTGCGCGCTTTCGCCAGGCTTGAGATCCGGGCGGCCCCAACCGATCAACCGCTTGGCCTTGCCCGGCCGCACCACATAAACCTGCGGGACGTCGACGCCTGCACGATCGCCGGTATTTGTCACGGTAAAGCGGACGGTGAGCGTCTTTCCGCCCGAAACCTTAAGGTCGCCATAGCGAAACTGCGTGTAGCTGAGGCCATAGCCGAAGGGATAAAGGGGTTTCACCGCTTTCCGATCGAACCAGCGATAACCCGCGTCGGACCCTTCAGGATAACGGATTTCAAATGGCTTCGTGCCGGCTTGCAACCCATAGACCGCGCGCGTTTCCTTGTCTGCGGGCGGCGCGTCCGATCCCGGCAGCACCGGATTGGGAAGCTGGTCGACGGCGGCGGGGAAGGTCACCGGCAAATGGCCGGAGGGATTGACCGCGCCGGTCAGCACGCGCGCGATTGCCGCTCCGCCGCGCTGGCCGCCATACCATGCCGACAGGATGGCGGGAACCTTGTCGTGCCATGGCATCAACACCGGGTTGCCGGTTTCCAGAACAACGACCGTGCGGGGATTGGCATCGGCCACTGCATCGATCAGCGCATCCTGGCCTTCGCCCAAGGCCAGGTCGGGCTGGTCGGCGGCTTCGGTCGCATATTTTTCGGCAAAGACGATCACGATGTCGGCCTTCGCCGCTGCATCGCGCGTCGCGGCAACATCCTTGCCGTCGAGGAAGCTTATGGCGGCCTGTGGCAATGCCGCCCTCAACGCGTCGAGCGGTGCAGTGCCGCCATAGCCGCGCTTCGCAAATCCTGCGGCGACGCCGCTTTCTGCGCCTCTGGTCACACGCTTCAGGCCGCCGACCGGATGCACCTGGCTTGACCCGCCGCCGCCGGGCACGCCGATATCGGCATTGCCGCCAACCAGCAATATCGACTTCGCGTTCGCGGCGAGCGGCAGGATTTTTCCCTCGTTCCGCAACAGGACAATGCCCTGTTCCGCCGCCTGCTGGGCGATGTCGCCATGGGCGTCATAATCGATCGCCTGTCCCGGAACGATGGGATTGTCTGCCACGCCATGGGCGTAAATGCTCCGCAAGACTCTTTTTGCAGCGGTGTCGATGGCCGTCGCCGGCACCTCTCCTTTCTCGACCGCTTGCGCCAGCATGGTCGAGAAGTACGGCTTGCTGTCGATCTGTTCGCCCGATTGCTGGTCCAGGCCCGCCAATATGGCCTTGGTCGAGTGCACGGCGCCCCAGTCGGACATGACGAAGCCCTTATAGCCCCAGTCACGGCGAAGTACGTCGTTCAAAAGGAAGGCATGTTCGCAGGCATGCACGCCGCCGACCCGGTTATAGGCGCACATCACCGATCCGGGGTCGCCGCGTTCGATACCGATTTGAAATGCGAGCAGGTCGCTTTCGCGCATCGCGGCCTCATCCATTTCCACCGTGGCGACATTCCGTCCGGTTTCCTGGTCGTTCAGGGCGAAATGCTTGATGGTCGCAATGATATTGTTGGATTGCACACCTGCGATCTGCGCCCCCGCGAGGCTGCCCGCGAGCAAAGGGTCCTCGCCCAGATATTCGAAATTCCGGCCGGCACGCGGATCGCGCACCAGATTGACGCCGCCCACCAGCATGACGTTGAAGCCCTTGGCACGGGCCTCCGCTCCGATCATCCGGCCGCCCGCCTCGGCGACGGCCGGGTTCCAGGTGGACGCGAGGGACAGGCCGGAAGGCAGGGCCGTGGCGACGTCGCCCTTCCGCATTTCCATCAGGTTGGAGACGCCGAGGCTGGCATCGGTTTCCACCAGCATCGGGACTCCCAGCCTTTCGATCCCCTCGATGAAACCGGCCCCCAACGGCACGCCTTGCGGACGCTTGGCGGGCGCAAGCAGCGCGGGCATGGGACCGTGCAGCAGTTTCAGCTTCTCTTCGGCCGTCATGCGCGACACTATGTCGCGCGCCCGCTGGTCGGGCGACGGATTGGCTTCGCCGGCCAGCGCCGAGGTTGCGCTCGCGCCCGACAGAAGAAGCAGGAATATATGACGCTTATGTCCGCTCATCGCGAAATCCTCTCGATGCAGCGCCGTGGCTTGACCCGCGGCGTTCAGCCAAGAGATAAGGCGATAAATGTCCGGCGTCAATAATCGAACGGAAGCGATCGAATATTGACGCCGGATCGGCGATGTGATCCAGCAGGTAACCCGATGACGAAAAGCAGTGCCCTTCCCACTTTCACGCCTCGCCGGGGACGTCCCAATGCAGCGCAGACGGCTGCGATCGAGCAAACCATCCTGGCCACTGCCCGCGCGATGTTTTTCGAGGAGGGATATGACACGGTGACGATGGAAAATGTCGCCGCCCGCGCGGGCGTGTCGAAAGGTACGCTCTACGCCCGCTACCCCTCCAAGGAAGCGCTGTTCACCGCGATCGTCGATGAAAATGTCCATGCCTGGGCGCGTGAGGCATCGCAGCGGGACCATTTGCTGACCGACGATATCGGCGATCGGCTGCGGCACCATGGGCACACCATCGCAAAGTCGCTGACCCGTCCGGATGTTCAGGCGTTTCAGCGTCTGGTGTTTGCCAATGCCGAGCGCTTTCCCGAACTGGCACGTGCGATGCACGATATCGGCTATCTTCACATCGTCGGCTTGATCGCCGCCGACATTGCGGCCGCCGCGCAACGCGATGGTCGGGCTGCCAAGGCCCCCGACGAGATAGCGCGCATGTTCGTATCTACCCTGATCGGCCGTTATGTTCAGGAGGGGACTGTACGCGCCATAGACGATGACGATTGGCCGGTCATCGTCGAAAGGATCGTCGCATTGTTCCTTGCAGGCCGGGACGCGTGGTGACACTTGAAATTAGAACGATAACGTGCGATATAGGCGTGCATAGTCAATTGGAGGATCCTGTAATATGCGCTTGTACCTGATCGCCGCGGCTGCACTGGTTGCGGCACCTGCTTTTGCCCAGACCGATGCGAAACAGCCGGCCCCCGTTGATCATTCGGCCCATGCAGCGCCGAAATATTCTACCGAAGATACCCCTCTGGGTGACTTGCTGGACAATCCGGCCGCCAAGGCGATCATCGAAAAGCACATCCCCGGGATGACCACCAACGACCAGGTGGACATGGCCCGCGGCATGACGCTGAAGGGTATCCAGGCCTATGCGCCCGACGATGTTACGGACGAACGGCTGGCAGCCATCGATGCGGAACTCGCTGCGTTGAAATAAGCCATGGCGGCACCGCCTCTCCCGAAAAGGCCGGAGAGTGCGGTGCCGTTGCGCGGCGGAAAGCGCGATCCGCGCAGGAACGTCGCCCGATTATCCAAAATCTTCTGATGAGTTGCCTAGCGGGGTTCAGGCTTCATCGCGTGCGATGATCAGGTGGACCCCGGCCTGCCGCACCATCGCTTCGGCTTGCGCGCTGATTCCTTCGTCCGTGATCAAGATGTCGACTTCTTCGAGGTGGCACACGATTGCGCCGGAGGACGACATGAACTTCGAACTGTCGACCAGCAGGATCAGCCGTTCGGCCCGATCTATCAATCGTCGTTCCGCCGCCACCAGGATGACGTCCTGCTGCATTATCCCCTGCGGACCCACGGCCGCCGCGCCCATGAACAGCTTGGGAGCATGAAAGCGCGGCATCGAATCCTCGCCGGCTGGCGCCAGAATGATATTCTGTTCGCGAAAAACCGTTCCGGACGGGGTAAGAATTCTGGTGCCAGCCTGCGGCAGCAGAGCGTTCACGATGTGCAGCGAGTTGGTCAGCACCTGCAAGTTCAGGCCGTCCAGGTTGGCACACATTTGCAACGTGGTCGTGCCGCCATCGATCATTACGCCTTCACCGGGCTCGCACAAGGCAGCGGCCGCGCGCCCGATGGCGCGTTTTTGCGCAAGATTGTGACCGATCGCCTGTTCGAACGGTACGCCGGCTAGTTGCGCTGGCGGTTCGGGTTGCGGAGCGACCGGCATATTGTCCAGGCGCGCTCCCCCGTGGACGCGCACAATCCGGCCCTCCTCTTCCAGACGCGCGAGATCACGACGGATGGTGGCGGGCGAGGCGTCGAGCTGGGCCTCCAGGTCACGATATGTGATGAAGCCGTTGTGGCTCAGCGCCTCCATGATCAGCCCGTGCCGTTCCGCCGCGTGCATGTACTGTCCGTTGCTCCCGTTATCCGCTGATCTGTCGCTCCGCGTCGAGTTGTTCGAGCGACTTGCCTTCGTTGCGCGGTGCCCACAGGGCGCCGATGACGCCGCTTATGGCAAGGAAGCCCGTGAGAATCCACGCAAGATTGGTAAAGCCCGTCGACGTCAGGAATGGTACGAAGAAACTGAAAATGCCAAGGCCGATCCGCACGATCGCAAACGCCAGTCCCTGCGCTGTCGAGCGCAGCAGCGTAGGGAACATCTCCGCGCTCCAGAGCTGGAAGAAACTTTGCGCGCCGAATCCGCCGCCGAACTGGAGCAGGAAGACGTGCAGGATGGCGATCGGCAACGTCAGCGGGAAGAGAGCGAGCAATGCCATGCCGCCGACCTGGATGACAGCCGACAGGATGAACAGCAGCCGCTGGTTGACCCGGTCCGACAGGCGCATGAAGATCAGCCAGATGGACACCATGCCGGTGAAGAAGCTGAGCGCTTGGATAGCCACGCTCTGCGCCTGCGTAGCGGCGCCCACGGTTCGCAGGATGTAAGGAAAGAAGAAGCCGTTGGTGCCGGCCCACAGGTTCCAGAATCCGTACATGCCTACCAATGCGGCGAGCGCTGCTAGGTTCCTGCCCTTGAGCAGGCTGGACATGGCCGGGCGCTTCTCGTCGCTTTTCTGTGCATCCTCCCAACGTTCGGATTCGCGCATCTTGGACCGCAGGAGCGTGAGGCCGAGCGCGATTATCAGAAGATGGGCGAAAACGATCCGCGCACCCAATATGCCGAAATCGGTCAGCGCGAGGCTCATGAGCAGCACCACGACCGGGCCGAGATACCAGAGGATCTGGGCCACACCCGAATGTTTGCCGCGCTCTCCGTCAGGCGCCTGTTCGGCGATCAGCGACCAGCTGGCCGGAATATCGGCACCCACCGCGAGACCGACGATGACGAACCCCGTGACGATCATCCAGGGGTGCACCGCGAACACCAGCAGGGCCATGCCGCAGGCGTAAATCAGCATGTCCCATTGATAGATCTTCTTGCGACCGACCCGGTCGCAGAGCCAGCCGCCGATGAGCGCGCCGACGCCGGCCGATATCGCATTGGCGCTGAAGGCGCCGATCAGGCCGATGAAGCTGTCGGACAGGTGATAGATGTCCTTCCACAGCGCCAGCGCAACCGAGCCGGCAACGATGGAGCCGGCGTCGATGTAATTGGCGAGGCCCGCCAGCACAGTGTTGCGCCAGTGTTCCCGGGTGCTCATAGTCTGCCTTGCGGATGTTGACGCCATTAAAAGGGCTTCCTCACCAATATGTCCTGATTGATTTCCGCGATTTGGGTGACGCCCGTCAGCGTCATCGCCACACGCATTTCCGATTCGATAAGCGCCAGCATCTGGCTGACGCCGGCTTCGCCGCGCGCGGCGAGCGCATAGGCCCACGCCCGGCCGAGCATCACGCCCTTTGCACCCAATGCCAGCATGCGCACGACATCCAGTCCCGACCGGACGCCGCCGTCTGCGAGTATGGTCAGTCGGTCGCCTACCGCGTCAGCGATCGCCGGCAAGGCACGCGCCGTGGAGGGCACGCCATCGAGTTGCCGACCGCCGTGGTTGGACACGACGATGCCGTCGGCACCGGTTTCGGCAGCCGCCTTTGCGTCGTCCGGATCGAGAATGCCCTTGAGGATCAACGGTCCCTTCCATTCCGAACGGATGAAATCCAGGTCGCGCCAGTTGATCGACGGGTCGAAATTGTTGCGCATCCAGGCGAAGAAATCCTCGATCCCGGTCTTGCCTTTCAGCACCGGGGCGACATTGCCCAGGGCATGCGGACGGCCAAGCACGCCGACATCCAAGGCCCAGTGCGGGCGCAGCAGTGCCTGCGCAAACCGCCATAGCGCACCCTTCATGCCCGGTGCGCCCGCAAGCCCCGTGCGATAATCGCGATAGCGGCTGCCGGGCACAGGCATGTCGACGGTGAAGACCAGCGCGGAACATCCCGCCTCAACTGCCTGCGCCAGCAGATCTTTCATGAAGCCCCGGTCACGGATCATGTAAAGCTGGAACCAGAATGGCGCGCGCGCCGCCGTAGCGACTTCGCCGAGGGTGCAGGCGGATACCGTGGAGAGAGTGAACGGTATGTCCGCACCCCCGGCGGCACGCACCGCCTGGCATTCTCCGCGGCGCGCGTTCAGGCCCGCCAGCCCGATCGGGGCAAGGGCGACGGGAAGGGATTGTCTGTGTCCGAACAGTTCGGTCGTGAGGTCGAGCGAGGACATGTCGCGCAATACACGTTGTCGCAGCGCGATATCGCCAAGGTCATCGACATTGCGGCGCAACGTCACCTCGGCATACGATCCTCCATCCATATATTCGAACAGGAACCGGGGCAGCCGGCGACGCGCCGCCTCCCGAAAATCGGCGATGTTGGCGATGATCATGCCAGTATCCTGACACGGTCGGCCCACGCCGCGCGATAGTCCGTCATGTCTGCGTCCAGCGGCCGGACCCGGGTCAGCGAGCCACCGGGCCTGAGGCCGGGATCGATCAGGCGCAGTGCGCCGAACGACACGTCATGCTGGGCATGGCCGACATATACGTCCACGTCCGGACGTAGTCTTGCCAGTGCCCGCACGAACACCTCCGCCTCGGCGAAGCGTCCCTCCACGAGGACCCGTCCGCGCGAGCCGATCAGTCCGATCGCCGTATCCGCTACGAGCGCCGCATAAAGACAGGCGGCGGCGCGGCGGGCGAACCAGTCATCGGGTCGATTGATCCACTCAAACTGTCCGTCGGGATAGGGACCGAAGCCGGGCGCCAAGGTTGGCAGGATCATCGTACCCGATGCCAGCACGCCCTCGACGGCGGCAAGCAGAGCCGGCTGGTCGGGCTTGATGTCGACCCGGCGCGTATCGATCTCGATCAGGGACTCGATTTCGCGCCCGCCCATGAAGCGGGCCGATGGAACCGGGTGGCCATAGGCATCGACATTGACCAGGCAGTCGCGCGCTTCCGGCAGGACGCTCAGGTCGACCGGGCTGGAGGGAAGGCGCATCGCGACGAACCAGGTTCCGGTGGACAGGACCGTGGCTTCCTGCCCCGCAATTTCGGCAAAGCCCCGCGCGGCAAGCAGCGCGGCGTTCGAGTCGTGCAGTCCGGCAAGAACGCGGGTGGACGCGGGAAGGCCGGTGCGATGTGCGACCTCCGCAGTCAGCGTGCCGATCGTTTCAGCGGCAGGCACGACCGGCGCGAAGCGTTCGGCCCAGCCGAGCCGCCTCGCCATCGGCGAGAAATCGGCATCGCCGGGTGCCCAGACATCGCTGTGGCAACCAAGGCTGGTCACTTCGCTGACGGCGCGGCCGGTCAGGAACCAGCTCCAATATTGCGCCCATGGCAGCAAGATCGTACCGCGCATAGCCTCGGGCGCCATCCTGTCCATCCAGAAGATTTGCGCCCCCATATTAAGGCCGTCGGGCAGCGCGGGCGATCCCGTCACGGCAAAGGGATCGCGTTCGCGGCGATATGCCGCCAGAATATCCTGCGGCGGAGCCTGTTCATAATCGATCGGCGACATGACCGGACCAGATTGCCCCAGGGCTACGACGCCGGCGCCATGTCCGACCGGGACGATGCACTCGACGGGCTGTCCGGCATAATGCGTCAGGGCATCGAGCAGCCAGTCGCCGATGCCCACAGCGTCGAGGCATCGGACGCCATCGACCTGGCATGGCAGATTGGCGCGCGTCTGCCGGTCGACCATGTGGCCATCGCGCGACCACAGGCTGACCTTGCTCAGCGTCTTGCCGATGTCGATGACGATGATTGCGCCCTGGCGCAAAATGCTGCCTCCCCACTTTGATATGAAATGATCACTATCAATCGCAATTGATCATTTCCAGCAAAAATGTTAGTCCGCCGTCGAAACCAGAAAATGTCCGACGCCTGAAGGTATATTTATGAACGCTCCAGTTGCTCTTTCCCGTTCCGCAACGCGCTTTGCCGTGCCCGTCAGCCGCTGGGATGATTCCCGGGCAGCCGCTATGACGCCGGCCGAACTTCTGCTGTACCGTTCTAACCTGCTGGGATCCGATCTTACTGTCACGAATTTCGGGGGCGGCAATACATCGGCCAAGTTGACGGAGATCGACCCGCTTACCGGAGCGGCGGTCGAGGTGCTGTGGGTCAAGGGTTCGGGCGGCGACATCGGCTCCATGAAGCTTGATGGTTTTGCGACCCTGTATCAGGAAAAGCTCCTGAGCCTTGAGCGCCATTATGGCGGGCCGCAGGACGACGACAAGATGGTCGGCTATCTTCCGCATTGCACGTTCAACCTGAACGGGCGCGCGGCGTCGATCGATACCCCGCTGCACTCGCTTTTGCCCTTTGCCCATGTCGACCATGTTCATCCCGACGCGATCATCGCGCTGGCGGCTTCGTCTGGCGGCGAAGCGGCGACTCGGACGATCTGGGGCGGGCGGATCGGTTGGCTTCCCTGGAAGCGGCCGGGCTACACGCTGGGCGTGCAGCTGCGCGATTATGTGAAGGCGAACCCGCATGTCGAAGGCGTCATGCTGGCCGGACACGGCATCATCTGCTGGGCGGACAGTGCCAAGGCCTGCTACGAGCACACGATCGAGCTGATCGCGGACGCGGCAGCCTATCTCAACGCGAAGCTCGCCGATGCCCCTGCCTTTGGCGGCGAGAAGGTGGCACCCGATGACGATCGCGCAGCGATTGCCGCTGCGTTGATGCCGCGGCTGCGTGGCCTGATGACCGGGGCGCGCCGCAAGGTCGGCCATTTCTCGGACGATGGCGAAGCGCTGGAATTCGTCGGTTCGGTGGAGTTCGAACGGCTGGCGGCGCTGGGAACGTCTTGCCCGGACCATTTTCTGCGGACCAAGATCGCGCCGTTGACGCTCGATCCCGCGCGCCTGTCCGACGACGCCTATCTGGCGGAGAAGCTGGAGGATTATCGCCGGCTTTACGCCGCCTATTATGACCGGTGCAAGCGGGCCGATTCGCCCGCCATGCGCGATCCCAACCCCGTGGTTGTGCTGGTGCCCGGTGTCGGCCGGATGACTTTCGCCACTGACAAGACGACCGCCCGGCTTGCAGGCGAGTTCTATGGCAACGCCATCAACGTGATGCGCGGCGCGGAAGCGATCGGAGACTATATCGCGCTTGACGAGCAGGAAGCCTTCGACATCGAATATTGGCTGCTGGAGGAGGCGAAACTCCAGCGCATGCCCAAGCCAAAGCCGCTGGTCGGTCGCATCGCTCTGGTCACAGGCGGGGCTGGGGGTATCGGCGCCGCGACGGCGGCGCGGCTGTTGGCCGATGGAGCCTGTGTCATGCTGGCGGATCGCGATGCCGCCGCCGTCGAAGAGGTACGCGCCGGATTTGCCGGCCAGTACGGCAAGGACGTGGTGCGTGCGAGCGTCGTCGATGTAACCGATGAAAGCCAGGTGGAGGCCGGTTTCCAGGCCTGTGCCCGCGAATTCGGCGGTCTCGACATGCTCGTCGCCAATGCCGGAATAGCCTCTTCCGCGCCGATTGAAGAAACAACCAAGAGCCTTTGGGATCGCAACTATGATGTCCTGGCGCAGGGATATTTCCTGACCGCCAAACATGCTTGGCCGCTGCTTAAGGGCATGTCGGCGCAAGGCGGCTCAAGTGTCGTTTTTATCGGATCGAAAAATGCCGTGGCGGCGGCGACCAATGCGTCTGCCTATGCGTCAGCCAAGGCGGCGGCGAACCATCTTGCCCGCTGCCTTGCGCTGGAGGGTGCGCCCGCCGGCATTCGCGTCAACATCGTCAACCCCGATGCGGTGATCAAGGGATCGCGTATATGGGACGGCGACTGGCGCAAGGAGCGCGCGGGTGCCTACGGCATCGATTCGGGAAGCGAACTGGAGGAGCATTACCGCCAGCGTTCGATGCTGAAGCGCGACGTGCTGCCGTCCGACATCGCCGAAGCCGTCTATTTCCTGGCATCGGACATGTCGGCCAAATCGACCGGCAACATGATCAATGTCGATGCGGGCAACGCGCAGGCCTTTACCCGCTAGAAATCGGGGAAGGGAGAGGAATGATGAGAAAATTCGTCCGGACCCTATGCGCTCTGGGACTGCTGGCGCAGGCGGCGACAATGCACGCGCGGCCGGCGGCAGTTGCGCCCATTGCCGCCGCCGAACCCGGCGCGATTCCGCTGCTTTCGACTGCAAGAGGCGGTGACGCGGACGAAATCTGGACCATCGTTCCCAACGAAGGGCGGTCGGTGCGCAATGTGACCGTGCCGACATTGACGCCCTTTCTGCCCGCGGCCGGCAAAGCCAATGGCGCCGGCGTCATCATTTTCCCGGGCGGCGGCTTCATGGCGCTGTCCATGGACCATGAAGGGTACAAGGTTGCCCGCTGGCTGGCCGATCGCGGGATCGCCGCGTTCGTCGTGAAATATCGCCTGATACCGACACCTGCCGATCCGAAGGAGGCCATGCGTTTCATGGCGATGCGGATCGGCCAGGCGGTGCGGGGCAGGACCAACGACGCGAAGCTGGAAAAGCCGGAAGCGACGGACGACGCGCTTGCCGCGTTGCGCCTTGTCCGGCGAGATGCGCATGAATGGGGCGTTGACCCGGCGCATGTCGGCATGATCGGTTTTTCGGCCGGAGCCATGACGGCGATGAATGCCACGCTGGCGACGGGCGCTGACGAGCATCCCGCCTTTGTCGGCTATATCTATGGGCCCCAGGCGGCTGTCACCGTGCCCGCCGCGGCTCCGCCGCTGTTCGATGCGATCGCGATGGACGACCCGCTGTTTCCCACTAATGGTTTTCCGATCGCGCAGGCCTGGCATGCTGCCCGGCGGCCGGTAGAAATCCACGCCTATCAAAAGGGTTATCACGGCTTTGGCGGCATGGGCCGCGCCGGGACGACCACAACCTTGTTGATGGAAGAATTTCACGCCTGGCTGGCGATGCAAGGCTTCCTCGAACCGATTTCCAAGAAGTGAGAATGATCATGACCAGCCTGCCTCTCTCCGCCGATCTGATCGCCGAAACCAATGCGCGGGACGCGGTCGCCTTGGAAGAGGATTACGCCGCGCTCGGCCGCAAGCTGGATCGCAGCGGCATCGCCATCGACGCGGTGAAGGCGCGCGTGGCAAATTTCTCGGTCGCCGTGCCGAGTTGGGGAGCGGGTCGGGGCGGTACGCGCTTCGCCAAGTTTCCGATCGCGGGGGAGCCGACCGACATTCATGAAAAGCTGGAAGATTGCGCCGTCATCAACCAACTCAGCCGGGTAACGCCGCGCGTTTCGCCGCATTTCCCGTGGGACAAAGTTTCGGACTATGGAGCGCTGCGCGAAGAGGCTGCGTCTCTCGGCCTTGGGTTCGACGCAGTCAATTCCAACACGTTCCAGGACCAGCCGGGTCAGGCGCACAGCTATGCCACCGGTTCCCTGTCCTCGACCGTCGCGGAAACGCGGCAACAAGCCGTGGACCATAATATCGAATGCATCGAGATTGGTCGCCAGCTTGGCGCCAAGGACCTGACCGTATGGGTGGGCGACGGCACGAACCTGCCGGGGCAGCAGGATCTGGCCCGCAGCCTTGACCGTTATCTGGACGCGGCGGCGCAGGTGTATGCAGCCTTGCCGGACGACTGGCGCATGCTGCTCGAGCACAAAATGTTCGAGCCCGCTTTCTATTCCTCCGTCATTTCCGACTGGGGCAGTTCAATCCTGGCCGCGCAGGAACTGGGCGATAAATGCCAATGCCTGGTCGACCTCGGCCACCATGCGCCCAACGTCAATATCGAGCAGATCGTCGCGCGCCTCCACCGCTTCGGCAAGCTTGGCGGCTTCCATTTCAACGACAGCAAATATGGCGACGACGATCTCGATTCCGGGTCGATCAATCCGCATCAGCTTTTTCTGATATTCAACGAACTGGTCGAGGCCGAATTGCATCCGCGCGGCGGCTTCAACCCCAGCTACATGATCGATCAGTCGCACAATGTGACCGACCCGATCGAATCGATGTTGTCCTCGGCCGAAGCGATCACCCAATGTTTTGCCAAGGCATTGCTGGTCGACCGCGACGCGCTCCACACGGCTCAGGACGGGAACGATACTATGATGGCGTTCCAGGCGCTTCGCCGTGCCTATACCGTCGATGTGTCGCCGATCGTTGCCATGGCCCGCATGGAGGCCGGCGGTGCAATCGACGTGCTGACCGCCTATCGCGACAGTCGCTGGCGTGAACGCAAGAGCCAGGAGCGGAAGGCGGTAGGCCTGGGCGCCGGTATCGTCTAAACCCGCCCATCAGTCGCAGGAGCAATGCAAGACATGGTCAGTTCCGTCCCCCCGGCATCTTCGGCACAACCGACGCAGTCCGGTTCCGCGCCGCGCATGCTGGTGGCGGCCGTCGTCGCCCTGTTCTTTCTCTGGGGTGGCCTGACCAGCCTCAATGACATTTTAATACCGAAGCTCAAGTCACTGTTTTCGCTCAGCTATACCGAAGCGATGCTGACGCAGTTCGCCTTTTTCACGGCCTATGCCGTCATGTCCCTGCCGGCAGGCGCGCTTATCGCGCGCATCGGCTACGCACGCGGTATCGTGCTGGGCCTGTGCACGATGGCGGCAGGGTGTCTTCTTTTCGTTCCGGCATCGTCGTCGGGCATCTATGCGACATTCCTCGTGGCGCTCTTCGTCCTGGCAAGCGGGATCACGCTGCTACAGGTCGCGGCCAACCCGCTGATCGCGAACATGGGCGATCCGGCGACGTCGCACAGCCGCCTGACCCTGGCGCAGGCGTTCAATGCGCTGGGTACCACTCTGTTTCCGCCGATCGGCGCGCTGGTGATCCTGGGATCACTCGCCGACGTCGATCCCGCCACACTCGGGCCGGAAGACCGCGCCCTGTTCACCGCGCGTGAAGCTGCGGTAATCGGCCATGCCTATGTCGGCATTGCGCTTATCCTCGCCCTGATCGCGGGCTTCTTCTGGTGGCGACGTCGTCTCATAGCGGGCGGCGCTGCGCCTGCCGCGAGCCTGGACGGCGCCTTTTCCTTGCTTCGCATCCCGCGCGTGGCCGGTGCTGTTGCGTCCATATTCCTCTATGTCGGCGCGGAAGTGTCGATCGGATCGATGCTCGTCAACTATCTCGGGCAGCCGCGCGTCATGGGCCTTGCCGAACAGGCGGCGGGTGGCATGGTAGCCTTTTACTGGGGCGGGGCGATGGTCGGCCGCTTCGCGGGCGCTTATGCGCTGCGCAGGGTCAGTCCCGGGTTGCTGCTGGCGATCATGTGCATCGGCGCCATTCTGCTAGCCGCCGTTTCGGCGTTGTCGGACGGAATGGTCGCAGGCTATACGATCCTCGCGATCGGGCTCATGAATGCGATCATGTTCCCCACGATCTTCAGCCTCGGCGTCGAAGGGCTGGGAGACCGCACGCCGCAGGCATCGGGTCTGCTGTGCATGGCGATTGTCGGCGGCGCGCTGGTGCCGCTGCTGACCGGAGCGGTGGCGGATGCGTCCAGCCTGGCCGTGGCCCTGATGGTACCGGCTGTCTGTTATTTGCTGATTGCCGTCTACGGTTGGTCGGTCCGTGCACCTGCCGGAACAGGCGCCGAAGCGCCTGTCCTGCACTAACCGCTGGGGTCAGGCCGCTATCGCCGGCCTGACGTCGAGCGGCGCTTCTGCCGGATAATGCGACGGACTCATGGCGTATGTTTCGGTTAGCGTCGCGATGAATGCTCGGTCGGTCATGGGATCGCCCGGCATGGCAAAGCCTACGCCTCGCCGCTTCAAATCAGCGATCAGCATGTCGAAAGCCCGTTCGATCGTCAGATCGTCCTTATGGTCGTAAAAGAGCTTCAACTCGTCCATATCGGTGAAAACATGCGCGCTGTAATGAAACAGGATGCGCATGTCGCTGGGCTGATAACGGGCGATCAGGCGGTCTCCGTCGACCACGCGCCAGCCCTGTTCTCCGTCCGCCTCCAGAACGGAATCCAACGTCATGCCGTCCGGGGTATCGCGCCGGTCGCGCGGACCGCAGGCCTCGCCCCGATGATACATGTGCTGGTTGTCGGTCAGAAGGCCGCTGTTCCAGAATGGCGCCGCCATACGTTGCGGCGCTGCTTCCGGGCCGTCCGGCCAGTAAGTGAAGCCGCCATCGACATCGGACGGATAATAATAGGATATCACCTGCCCGGCTTTCACTTCCCACGCGTCGAACAGCCCCGATTTCGCCATCACCGCGCCAAGCCAGGCCGGCATGTTGGTCGGGTCGAGCCCGCGCCAGCTTCGCCCGTCGAAATGGCCGGGATCATAGCCATGGCACGGTCCCTGGATGTTGAACTGGAACAGATAGGGCGTCCCATAGCGCGCACCGTGCATCGACTTGACAAGATCCACCAGCTTGCGGCTGTAGAAGATTTCGTGTGCTTCCTCCTCATAGGGCAGGCCATGATTGCCGAAGAAGCCGCGGAAGGAAGGGTTGAGCATGTCCGACAGGGAGCGCGGTCGTGTGCCCCCTGCACCCGGGCTCGAAATTGCAAGCAGTTCTTCCACCGATTTGAAATAGATAGCCGCGATCAACCGCCAGGGTCCATTGGTGCGCAGGATATGGAAAAGCCGCCGGTTCTCCTCCGGCGTGAAGATGTCATGCAGCATCCTGGGCGGGACGACGGGCTTCATTCTGCGCGCGCGGTCGATCATGTCGGCAACTCCTGCTTGCTGTTGCGCCTCTCGGTCAGCTCCGGCTGGTGTCGGGCGAGACCCGGACAAGTATCTTGGCGCCTGGGCTGTCGCCCGAGATACAGGCGGCCAGCGCCTCCGGCGCGCTTTCCAGCCCTTCGAAGATCGTCTGGGGAACGCTGATGCCGCCGTCTTTCCACAACTGGGTCATCTCGGCGCGGAAAGGCGCATAATCGCCCCCTTATATCAGGCCGCGAGCGCTTCCTCGGGCTCCGGCGGGAAGATCGCCGGCTTGCCCGGGTCGTAGGTCCGGGTGAGCAGGGCGATGAACTTCTGATCGGTCAGCGGATCTGTCGGGACCTCGAAGGTAAGGCCGCGCGCGCGCATGTCGGCAATCAGCGTGTCGAACACCTGGTCCTTGCTGATGTCGTCGGTGTGGTCGAGCGCACGCTTGAGTTCGTTGTAATCCATATAGATGTCGGCGCCCCAGTGCAGCAGCAGGCGGAATTCCTCTGCCGGAATGTCCTGGATCACCGTATCGCCATTCACGACCTGCCATCCGTCGGAATCGGGCGCACTGCGCATGCGCGACTTGATGTTCAGTCCGTCCGGCCAACGCATCGCGGACGGTCCGGTCGCTTCGGCCGTGTGGTACATCATTTCATTTTCGACCACGACGGCGCGGCCCCACATCGGCGCCTTGATCTGGGCGGGCTCGGCCTGCGGGCCGTTGGGCCAATAGTTGAAGCCGCCTCCGACCTGACCCCGGTAATACCAGGTGATGACCTGGGCCTTCTTGCAGCGCCAGCGGTCGAACAGGCCCGACTTGACCATCATGTTCATCAGCCAGACGGGAGCGTTCAGGCTGTCGACGCCGCGGAAATTGGTCGCATCGACATGCGGAGTTTCGCTGCCGCGGCAGGGCCCCTGAATGTTGAAGAGCATGTTTTCGGGACGGGCATATTCGGCCCCCCAATAATTGCGCACCAGATCGGTGAACTTGCTGTTCCAGAAGCAATCCTCGATCTCGGGATAGAGGGCGGTCGCGCCTTTGGCGAGATAGCCTCGGAACACCGGCGACATGAACATTTCCCACGTCGGGGTGAAGCCTTCGGGCATGGTTCCCGACGTGGTGGCCAGCACTTCCTCGGGCGACTGGAAATGCTGCGCCAGAATCATTTCCCACGGCCCCTTGTCGCGGACCAGCTTGAGCAGCCGAGCATGCTGGTCCGTGCTATAAACCCCCTCGATGATCTGCGGTGGGGCGACCGGAACGAATTTGGTGGCCATGCGACATCTCCTCTGGCGCCCTAGGCGCGGATGATAAATTCGGAAGGAACGGGTGCCCGGCTGTTGTGCCAGGCATCGACGATGCGAAACGGGCACGACAGCCAAAGACGGCCAGCGCTGTTCTGGTAATAGCTTTTGACGCGATGATGGCCCCAGATCATGTGCTGCAACTGATCGTCCAGCCTGGCATTCCATTCGTCGAACGCCTCCGACTTCGGCTCGATCGCCTTACCGCCGTTTGACAGCATGAGGTCCAGGCAACCGATGATGAAGTTGGTCTGCGTTTCGGACAGGATGTTGATGCCCGCACCATGCTGGGGCACGCTGTTGGGGCCGGAAATCATGAAGAAGTTGGGGAATCCGGGTACGGTCGATCCGCGATGCGCACGCGGGTCGTCCCAGCCCCAAAGCTGACGGATCGTGACACCGTCGCGCCCCTCGACATGCATCGGCGCCAGCATTTCCGCCAGGACATAGCCGGTGGCGAAGACGATCACGTCCAGTTCGATCAGTTCGCCGTCCCTGGTCAGTATCCCATTTTCGACAATCTTTTCGATACCGCTGGTTTCCAGCGTCACATTGTCCTGCAACAGCATGTCGAACCAGCCCGCATCCATGCAAAGCCGCTTGGCGCCGGGCGGGTAGTCGGGCGTCACCTTTTCTTTCAGGTCCGGCCGATCCTTCAGTTTCTCGTCCAGATAGGCGAGCAGATATTGCCGCATCGCCTCATTCGGTGCGGATACCGACTGGTCGGGCATGTGCCAGTCCGGATCGATCACCACATTCTGGTACAGGCCGTCGGAGGCGTTCCAGTAGGTGAAGAGCCGCCACCATTGCCCATAATGGGGAATGTGGCGCATCGCCCAGCGGACGCCGTCGGGCACCTTGCTGTTCAGAATGGCAATCGGGTTTATCCAGTGGCGCGACCGCTGGAATACCGTGAGGTGCGACGCGATTTTTGCCATTTGAGGCGAGATCTGCATCGAACTGGCGCCGGTGCCGATCACGCCTATCCGCTTGCCGGCAAGGTCGGCGCTGTGGTTCCACTGGGCGGAGTGCATCGCCACGCCCGTGAAATCCGCCGCGCCCGGAATGTCGAACGTCTGTGGCCGGTTGCTGAATCCCAGGGCGGAGATGACGGCATTCACCCGTCTTTTTTCCGTTTTGCCGCTATCGAGCGACCGGATGGTAACGTCCCACATCGCGGAATCTTCGTCCCAGATCGCGCTGGTTACCTCGGTGCGGAATGTCGTGCGGTCGCGCACGCCATATTTGATCGCGCAATGGCGCAAATAGGCCTGATTCTGGTAGCCCCGTGAAAACCAGTGAGACCAGTCGGCGTTCAGCTCGAAGGAAAAGGAATAGAAATGGCTGGGCGTATCGACCGCCAGTCCCGGATAGGTCGTGTGATACCAGGTGCCGCCGACCTCTTCGTTCTTCTCAATGACCTCATAGTCATAGCCGGCTTCCCCCAGCTTCGCGCCGAGTGCGATGCCGGACATGCCCGCCCCGATGACCAATATCCTAAAATCCGCCGGCGGCACGGCGCGCGCAGAAAGATCGACACCCTGGACGCCCGCCAAGCCGGCCTGTTCCAGCAACAGGGGCACGAACTCGTCCGCAACATGTTCGCCTGTATAGACGTCCATCATCCGGCGCATACGACCGGATTCGATGGGAATGGCTGCCGGCGCTTCACGGGTGAGCAATTCGAACAGGCGATCGCGCATATCGGCCTTGAGATCCTCCGGTATCCCCGCCGATCCACCCTGCATGAACGGCTTGATGTGCGGGCGGAACGGGTCCAGCAGCGTTTCGTCACCGCTGATCTGGGTATAGACCATCAGCAAGGTGGGAATGTCAGCCTGCTGCAACGCTGCCCGCAATGCCGCGCCATCGGTGATCGGCAAATGTCCGGCCAATTGATTGGCGGTGGGCGAAATCACGGGTTCTTCTGCCGGCGCCGGGCGCGGCTGATCCACCTTTACTGACATCCACTCCTCCCGTCGTTCCGTTCGGGTCGGAACGATTGCTTGCGGTATCCGTCGTTCAGACTACGGACGATGCCTTACTCAGGCAAGATAAAGCAACGATCAATGCACTTAATTGCGGCTATTGCGCGGCGACCGGCGGCAGCCATTCACGCACGACATTCTTCAAAAGTTTTCCATTGGCGTTGCGGGGCAGGGGGCCGTCCACGATGTAGACATGATCCGGTATCTTGTAGTCTGAAAGCCGGTCTGCGCAGAATTGCCGCAATGCGTCGTCCCGGACCGCTTCGTGCGCGACGACGAACGCCTCGACCCGCTCCCCCAGCACCGGGCAGGGACGGCCTACGACGACGGCTTCCGCGACGGCATCATGGGCCATCAGCACATTTTCGACCTCGACCGAATATATCTTGAACCCGCCTCTGTTGATCACGTCCTTCATCCGGTCGAGCAGCCGGATATAGCCGTCGGCGTCCATGACCCCGATGTCCCCCGACTTCCAGTATCCGCCGGTAAAGTTCGTCGCGCTTGCGTCCGCATTGTTCCAATAGCGCGGCACCGTCATGGGCCCGGCTATCCAGATTTCGCCCTGCTGGCCGGCTGGGCATTGGCGTCCATCCGCGTCCATGATCACTATGTCGGCATAGGGCAGCGCCCGGCCCACCTGATCGCGGCGCGACGGCCCCTCGCCGAGCGGCATCATGACGGCGGGCGACGTCGTTTCGGTGGAGCCGTAGATATTGACCAGTGTGAGCTGGGGCGTCTCGCGCGCCAGTTTTTCGATAGTCGCTTCCGCCATGGGCGCACCGCCATAGGCGCCGATCCGCCATCGGCTTAGGTCGAAGGCGGCATAGTCCTCGTCCATCAGGCACAGCTTGTACATCGCCGGAACCATGATCGCATAGGTCACGCCTTCTGCCTGTGCGAATTCCAGGAACTGCTTGGCCTTGAAGCCACGCTGCACGACCAGCTTTCCCGCCACGCACAAAGCCAGCATCAGCACCAGGACGATACCGGTGACGTGCGACGCCGGCACCGACAGGACCATCGCCTCACCGTCGCGCAGGTGGAGATGATCGCGGCTGCCGAGGCAGCTTGTGACGACACCGAAATGCGTCAGGACCGCGCCTTTGGGGCGCCCGGTAGTCCCGGATGTATAGAGGATGCAGAAGGGGTCGTCCTCCGTCACCGCCGATCGCTGCGGCCCATCGGCGGCCATGACGGGCTGACGGTCCCAGAGCGCCGCTTCGGTCGAGTAGGGCAGCCAGAGGCGCAGGTCCGGTAACGCCCCGCGATTCGGCAATTGGTCTGCCAAAATATTTTCATATACCAGCGCGACCGCACCGCTGTCGGTTAGCGCATGTGCGGTTTCCGGCGGTTTCTGGCGGATATTCATCGGCACGGCGATGAGCCCAAGGCGCGCTGACGCCAGCAATAGCGTCGTATAGTCCGCCCGGTTGTCCAGCAGAATGCCCAGCCGGTCGCCGGCGACCAGTCCAAGCGCGGCCAGTCGTGCGGCGCATTGTCCGGCTCGCCGGGCGAGTGTCGCATAAGTCCAGCGTATGTCGCCATCGACCAGCGCCACCGCATCGGGCGCGCGCGCCACGGTATCGAGGAACATGGCGAATATGTCCGTTGGCCTGTCACCGTGGCAGGTGACGACCCGGCCATGATGTTCTTCCTTGCGAAACCGCTTGTCCGTCATGCGTCGTCCGTCCATCCTCTCGCGATAAGCACCGGCTTTGCCATCCGACGCTTTATTACAACTTGCTTTGTCGTTCTGGGCTTGGCAAGCGCCCTTTGCCGGGAAAGGAACAGACATGCCTGAACAGAGCGAAGGCGTCGCCATGGCGCGGAAGGTGGAAGCGTTCGTTCGCGACGTCGTGATTGCCTATGAGGGCGACGAGCGCCACGATGGCCATGGCCCGCTGGACACCATGGTGCAGGAAATGCGGTCGAAGGCGCGGGCTGCGGGCGTGCTCACCCCGCATATCCGTGCGGACGGCAGTCATATGTCCCACCGCGACACGGCTATCGTGCTGCGTGCTTCGGGCCTGTCGCCGCTCGGGCCGCTCGCCTGCAACACCAATGCACCCGACGAAGGCAATATGTTCCTGCTCGGCAAGGTCGCGACGCCTGAGCAAAAGGCGCAGTTCCTGGAGCCCATGATCGCAGGTGATGGGCGTTCCTGCTTCCTGATGACGGAACCGGCCGTTGACGGCGGTACCGGATCGGACCCGTCGATGATGCAGACGCAGGCGAAAAAGCAGGGCGACATGTGGGTGATCAATGGCCGCAAGGCGTTCGCCACCGGTTTTGCCGGCGCCAAATTCGCCATTCTGATGGCCAAGACAGTGCGCGATGACGGGAAGGATGCAGCCACGATGTTCCTTGTGCCGCTGCCGCACCCCGCGCTGGTTCAGGAAAGGCTGATCGGCACCATCGACAGTTCGATGCCGGGCGGGCATGCGGTCGTGAAGGTCGACGATCTTCGGCTTGGGGCGGATGCCATTCTCGGGGCGCCGCATGAAGGCTTCGTCTATGCGCAGGTGCGCCTGGCTCCGGCGCGCCTTACTCATTGCATGCGCTGGCTGGGCGCGGCGACCCGGGCGAACGAGATTGCGACCGATTATGCGGTCCGGCGGCAGGCGTTCGGCAAGCCCCTGATCGACCATGAAGGCGTAGGCTTCATGCTGGCGGACAATCTTATCGATCTTCAACAGTGTGCGCTCATGATCGACTGGTGCGCCGACGCGCTGGATGCGGGAAGCAAGGCGATCACCGAAAGCTCCATGGCGAAGGTCGCGATTTCCGAAACCCTGTTTCGCGTCGCGGATCGCTGCGTTCAGGTGATGGGCGGGACCGGGGTCAGCCACGACACGATCGTGGAGCAGGTGTTTCGCGAAATCCGGGCGTTTCGCATCTATGACGGTCCGACGCAGGTGCATAAATGGTCGCTGGCCAAGAAGATCAAGCGCGAGGCTCTGGCAAGGATATGAGCGGGACGAGCGATTTGGTCGATGCGCTGAACGCCGGAACGACTGCCGTGCGCGAGGGACATCGCTTCGACGAGAATGCCCTGCGCGAATGGATGCGCGCCCATGTGCCGGAGGCCGAGGGCGAAGTGACCGTCCGGCAGTTCAAGGGCGGCCAGTCCAACCCGACCTTCCGGCTTGATACCCGTGATCGTTCCTTCGTCCTGCGCCGCAAGCCCCCCGGGGTGACTATTCCCGGGGCCCACGCGGTGGACCGGGAAGCGCGGGTGATCGGCGCGCTGGGCAAGGCGGGATTTCCAGTTCCCCAAGTCTATGGCCTGTGCACGGATGATGCGGTCATCGGCAGCTGGTTTTACATCATGGAATGCGTCGAAGGCCGCGTGTTCTGGAACTCGCGCTTTGAATCCGTCCCTCGTGACGAGCGGCGCGCCTATCTCGACGCCATGAACGGGACGTTGGCGCAATTGCATGGCTTCGACCCAGCGTCACTGGGCCTGGCTGACTTCGGCAAGACCGGCAATTATTTCGAACGGCAGATTTCGCGTTGGTCGCGGCAATATCTTGCTGATGAGGTTGCCGGGCGGGACCCGCATATGGACCGCCTGATCGAATGGCTGCCCGCCAACATTCCCGCCGGGGACGAAAGCCGCATCGTTCACGGCGATTTCCGTGCCGACAATATGGTGTTTCATTCCACCGAACCGCGCGTGGCGGCCGTGCTCGACTGGGAATTGTCGACGCTGGGGCACCCCCTGGCCGATTTCGTCAATCATCTGATGATGTACCGGCTGCCCCCGACAATCCTGTCGGGCCTGCGTGGCACCGATGTCGACACGTTCGGCCTGATGTCGGAGGACGATTATGTGGCGGCCTATTGCCGTCGCACGGGTCGCGATGGCATCGGAGATCTGGACTTCTACCGCGCCTTCTCCCTATTCCGTCTTGCCGCCATCTATCATGGCATCAAGGCGCGCGCCTTGCGCGGGACGGCGGCCTCCGCCCATGCCGAGGCGCTGGCGGCACATTATCCGCTGCTGGCGGAACTGGGATGGAACGAGGCCACAGGCGCCTGAGACAAGTGCATAGGGAGCAGCAATGAAGACGCGTATTACGGATCTGACGGGCACGCGCTATCCGATCATCCAGGGGGGCATGCAATGGGTCGGTCGCGCGGAACTGGCCTCCGCTGTGTCCAACGCCGGCGGCCTTGGCATCCTGACCGCTCTGACACAGCCCACGCCAGAGGCGCTCGCGGCCGAAATCTCCCGCTGCCGGACCATGACCGACAAGCCGTTCGGCGTGAACCTCACCATCCTGCCGACCGCGCAGCCCGTACCCTATGACGCCTATGTCGAAGTGATCGCGGCGTCGGGTGTCGGCATCGTGGAAACGGCCGGCCGCAGCCCCGCCGAATTCATCGCACGCTTCAAGGAAGCCGGGATGAAGATCGTCCACAAATGCACAGCCGTGCGTCACGCGCTTTCGGCCCAGCGCGCCGGCGTCGACGCCGTGTCGATCGACGGCTTCGAAGCGGCGGGACATCCGGGTGAGGACGATATTCCTGGCCTTGTTCTCATTCCTGCCGCGGCGCGCGCGTTGGACATTCCGATATTGGCGGCCGGCGGCATGGCCAGCGGCCGGTCGATGGCCGCCGCGCTGTCGCTGGGCGCAGAAGGCATCACCATGGGAACACGCTTCATGCTGACGCAGGAAGCCCCGATCCATGACTCGATAAAGCAGGCTGTCGTGCAGGGCAGCGAACGCGATACCCGCCTCATCTTTCGGGGATTCCGCAATACCGCCCGCGTATTCCGTAATGCCGTGTCGGAAGAGGTGGTGACGATCGAACAGCAGCCAGGCGCCAAGTTTGAGGACATAAAAGCGCTGGTCGCGGGCGTGCGGGGCCGGGCGGCATTGGAAAACGGAGATGTCGACGGCGGCCTGGTCTGGGCCGGTTTGGGCATAGGCCTGATGGACGATGTGCCCAGTTGCGCGGAACTTATCGATCGCATCGTGGCCGAATGCCGGGAATCGCTGGCACGCGCTGCCGGCCTCGTTTCGGAGAATTGACCGATGGACTACACGACGATCCGCTATGATGTGGAAGAGGACGGTTTGCTCCTCCTGACGCTCAATCGGCCTGACAAGCTCAATGCCTTCACCGTCGAAATGTGCGGGGAACTGATCGACGCCTATAATCGGGCGAGCATGGACGATGCGGTCCGTGTGATCGTGGTGACGGGCGAGGGCCGGGCTTTCTGCGCCGGCATGGATCTGTCTGTCGGTGGCAACGTCTTCGGGCTGGACGAAGCCATGGCGCCGACAATGGATGATCTGCGAACGGCGCCGGACGACCCGGCCGTGCTGAAGGGCGTGCGCGACACCGGTGGGCGGGTCACCCTGGCCATGTATAATTGCCGCAAGCCGATCGTCGGCGCGGTTAACGGCGTGGCCGTGGGTATCGGTTCGACCATGCTGCTGCCGATGGATTTCCGCTTCGCTTCGGAAAAGGCGCGCTTCGGTTTCGTCTTCGGGCGGCTGGGCATCACGATGGAGGCCTGCTCCTCCTTCTTCCTGCCCCGTATCGTGGGCGTTGAGCAGGCATTGGAATGGGCCTACAAGGCCGACATATTTGACGCCATTGAAGCCCAGGAGAAGGGTCTGGTGCGTGCCGTCCTGCCGGCCGATGCCCTGCTGGACGAGGCCAAGGCCTTCGCCCGGTCACTGGTGAAGGACCGTTCGCCCGTGTCGATCGCGCTGATCCGTCAGATGATCAACCGCAACGGTGCCCAGGCGACGCCTTGGGAGGCGCACCTGACCGAATCGCTGGCGGTTTTCTACACAAGCATGGCCGATGGCCGCGAAGGCGTGCGCGCCTTCAATGAAAAGCGCCCGGCGCAGTTCACGGGCAAAGCATCGCAGATGCCGCCCTTTTTCCCTTGGTATGACGAACATCAATAACGAAGAAAGACAGGATATGGTCACGTTGGAAGACAAGATCGCGATCGGTGAACTGATCGCGCGTTTCGCCCATTGCTCGGACTATTGCGACTGGGACGCGCTCGCGACGCTCTACACGCCTGACGTCGAAACCGAAATGGAAGGCATCCCCCTGCGGTTCCGCGGCATCGACGAGCAGATCGAACATGCAAAGGTGTCCGAGCAGCAGACCGAAGGCAAGAACCGCCACTATAATTATAATCTCTTCGTCACGGAGGAGAATGGCGAGGTTCAGGCCAATTATATGTTCACCAACGTCAATGCCGGCCATCAACCGATGGCGGCAAAGATTGTCGTGTCGGGCAGGATGCGCGACACCGTGGTCAAAACGGACGGGGAATGGAAAATCGCCCGCCGCTTCGTACGCTTCGATCAGGACGTGAACGTCTCGGCCTGATCCTGCGGCGCAGCGCCTAGAGGGAGGTCCTGCCGCCATCGATCGGCAGGATCGCGCCGGTTAGCGGGGAGGCGTTGTCGGAAACGAGGAAGAGGGCGGTTTTCGCCACTTCCTCGACGCCCTGCGTCATCTTCACGACGTCGGGCGGAACGGTATCGAAATTCATGCGGGCCGCATGGCGTGCAAACTGAAAGGCCGCCTCGTCGCGCGCAATGGCGTGTCCCGGCATCCTGCCCTCCCATATACTTGTATAATACATGCTATACCTTTGTCTAATCGCTTTAGATGCATCATACAACTAATTATCGGAGGGCGGCTGCTTGCATCGATCGCCGCCGCGGCTAAGCGGGAATGGCAGTGACAGGGCAGGGCGAAGAGGATCATGTGACCGGAAAACCCACGACAGCGGCGGCGCGTATTGCCAAGGCAATCGTCGATCTACGGCGCAACCCGTATAACCGGGCGATTCAACGCTCGATCTACTCGGTCGGCGATCATGAACTCACGCCTGTCCAGGTCGACATATTGGAAACTGTCATGGCTGATCCGGGTCAGCGCATGAATGAACTGGCACAGGCGCTGGGGGTCAATGCCTCGACCGTCAGCCGAACGATATTGCCGCTGGTGGAACTTGGCCTGATCGCCCGGCAGACCGGCGAGAATGACCGGCGTCATACGCGCCTCTTCCCCACCGAGGCCGGGCAAAGACAGGCCGCAACGATTGCGGATGCACGGCGCGCCATGATGCATGCCGTACAGGGGCATTTCGCGCCGCAGGATCTGGAACGTTTTGCCGATCTGCTGGAACATTATGTCGCCGCCATAACTGCCGAAGGCATGGCAATGATTGAAGACAGCGAGGGCACGAAAACGCGCATGGCTTAAATCGGGAGAAATTAGCTTTTATAATCATTATGTTGCTTTGGCCGATTGGCAAAATATCTCAGACGACCAGCGTCGATCCACCTTCGCGTGTGTGTTCTTCAGGGCTGAACGATTGCATTTTTTGCAACTATCGATGTCTTTATTGCTGTGCTGCAGCATGATACCAGCGGGGCATCCAGTTTCAAAAGGGGATGTATCCATGAAGTTTACCTATGCTGTGGCCGCCGTTCTTTCCTTCACGCTTTCCACGGCTGCGATTGCCGGTGACGTTGCCGTGATCAAGGAGCGGGCGCTTGTTAAGACCACCGACGGGCGCAAGGTTGGCTTCATCGATCGCGTAATGAAGAATGCCGCGGGCGAACCGACCGCCGTGCAGATCATCTACAGCGGCCGCTTCGTCGTCATTCCTGTTGAAACGCTGTCGTCGGCGGAAAAGGGTCTGGTGACGACGCTGACCGCGAAGGAAGTCAACCGCCTGTAAGGTTGTGTGGACGGCGCCTTGGCGCTTGATATCCAGATAAGGGGGGCCGGTCACATGACCGGCCCCTTTTTTGTTCTGCAGGACCGGTTGCTGTTGCCGGCCTACCGCATCAACGCTCGCCAGACGCCGGGCGAACGCCCGGTTTCGCGACGAAAGGCGGTCGCAAAGGACGGCGCACCGGCATATCCCAATATCTTCGCTATTTCATCGATCGGATGGTCACCTTCGACGAGCAAGGTCTTGGCCCGTTCGATAAGTCTGCGCCGAATTGCTGCGCCCGGGCCAACCCCCGTGGACTGGGTGAAACAGCGGATGAAATGATGGCGGCTAAGGCCGCAGTGATCAGCGATTGCATCGATTTGGGGGGGTGGCCCGTCCGCGTCGATCATGGCCAGTGCCCGGCGCAACGCCCGGGCGGACAGGCCGCCGCTGCGCCGCCTGCCGCGCGCCGCTGCGCTCTGCAAATACCGGGCAAGGTCGAGAAGGATGAGCGTGACAAGCGCTTCCACCATGGCGATAGCATCCGATTCGCAATGATCCAGTTCGCTCGCAAGCCGCAGCATCGCTTCCTCGATCGGGTGGGACCGCAGATCGAGGCAGGCGGCCAGCAGCGCGTCGTCGAATTTCGCGCCCTCCAGCGCCGGGGCGATTCGGGCGGGTTCGAAACGGATTCGGATAGTGTCGAACGCCCCGGGCCCGACATGGATTTCCAGCGGTATGCCGGCAGGCCGTAGCGCCAGGGCGCCAAACCGCAAAAAGGGCCGACGTGGATCGCCTGCGATGCGGCCTTCCGATCCAGACAGAAGGCGCGAAAGTCCGAGCATGAGAACAGCCTGCGGCTCAACGAAATTGAGTGTCTCCTCCCGCACTTCGGGATAGGTGCAAAGTTCCACGACCGCACCGTTCAGCGTGACCGCCGCGCGGACGAGATCCTCACGCGCCCTGGCCTGCCGGATGGAAATCGCATTCATGGCGCGATCTTATCCGATAATGCGATTTCTTGCCAGAATGTGTCACAATCGCGCGTGCCGATCATGGCCGGGCTTGAGCGGCGGGAATTTGCCGGATTAGGTTCACCTATTAGGTGGAGGATGCTGATCCATGAGCATGGAAGGCGAAATTGTGCAGGAACCCACGGCGGACGTGATGCTCGCCGGGCATGATCTTTCAGGAAAACGCGCAATCGTAACGGGCGCCTCGTCCGGCGTGGGCGTCGCGATCGCCGGCGCGCTCGCGGGCGCGGGCGCCGCCGTGACGCTGGCTGTTCGCGACACGGAGGCTGGGCGATCGGTCGCCAGCGCCATTGCGCTGACGCGCGACGTGGAGGCACCGGAAGTCCACGCTATCGATTTACTCTCGATGGCGTCGGTGCGCGCGTTTGTCCGCGATTGGGGTGATCGTCCGCTCGACCTGTTGATCAATAATGCCGGGCTGATGGGTCCGCCGCTCACCCGCACCGCGGACGGCTTCGAAAGCCAGATGGCGGTCAATTATTTTGGACCTTTCCTGCTCTCGGAACTGCTTTTGCCTAACCTGAAAGCTGCTGCCGACCCGCGCGTCGTCGTCGTTTCCTCCGGGTCGCACCATCTCGCCGAACTGCGGATCGACGACCTCAACTATCTGGATCGCCCGTATGACAAGTTCGAGGCCTATGGCCATGCCAAGCTCTGCGCCAATCTGCTGGCGGTCGAATATAGCCGCCGGCACGCCGGGGACGGAGTGACCATGAATGTCGCGACGCCGGGCGGCGTGGCAACCAATCTCGGTCGCCATGTGACCTTTGAGGACGCGGTGCGCCTGGGCTGGATCAACGAGGACGGCTCCTTGCCGCAAGGCCGGATGCGCACGCCTGAGGAAGGCGCCGCCAGTCCTATTTGGGCGGCGGTCGCACCCGAACTGGCCGGACGCGGCGGTCTGTATATCGAGGATTGCGCCATTGCCCCCGTCTGGACACCCCCGACGCCGTCGGGATGGGGTGTGACACGCGCGTCCCTGGATCCTGAATCTGCCCGCCTCCTGTGGGATGCGGCGTGGCCCCTGCTTGAGGAGAGTGCGACATGAACCGACCGATCGGACCCATGGTCAGCGAAAGCGAGCATATCGCGGGCGAAGCTGAACGCTGGGAACGCGAAACGCGCGGGCCGGCACTCGAAGGACGCAAGGAACGCCGGGAAGCGTTCGAGACGCAAGCGCTCAAATGGCCGATCAAGCCGCTTTACACGCCTGCGGACCTTGACGCGGTCGGTTTCGATTACGGTGCCGACCTCGGTTTCCCCGGGGAATATCCATACACGCGCTCGACCCGGCCCAACGGGCACCGGACGGATTTCTGGACGATGACCCAGGTCACTGGTTTCGGCAAGGGCGAGGACTGGGCGAAGCGTGCGCGCTACATGCTGGATCAGGGCCTGTCCGGCCTGATCCTGGAATATGATCTGGCGACCACCAACGGCTATGACAGCGACGATCCGATTGTGGAAGGCGAAGTGGGCCGTGCCGGTATGGCGCTCGACAGCCTGGAGGATCTGGAAAAGGCCTTCGACCTGCCGTTCGACAAGCTGAAATATCTGATGAGCGTGTGCAACGCGCCGCAGCCGGTCAATCTGGCCATGATCATCGCAGCGCTGGAGAAGAAAGGTATCGATCCAGCGGATTTCGTGCTGCACATCGTCAATGGCATTTTGATCGAATATACGTGTGTCGGCCGCTATATATATCCGCCTGAGCATGGATTGCGCATCGCGACAGACTGCATCGAATATATCATTCGCAACCACCCCAACTGGGCGCCGATCTCGATCATTTCTGCCCAGTTGCAGCCCGCCAAGGCGAACCCGGTGCAGGAGATCGCCTACTCGCTAGCCATCGCCTGCGCGCACATTGATGCGGTACTGGAACGCGGTCTGACAATAGACGAAGTTGCCCCTTATATCAATCACTTCGTCGTCAACGTCGACATGGATTTTTTCGAAGGCGTGTGCAAGCTGCGGGCATTCCGCAAATGCTGGGCTCGCTTGATGAAGGAGCGTTATGGCGCCACGTCTGACGCCTCCCTCAAAATTCGGATGATGACGTCGCCGACGACCATTGCGCTTACCCTGCAACAACCGCTCAACAACATTGCCCGGCTCGGGATCATGGCGACGGCGTGCGCGCTGGGCGGGGCGGGGGAAGCGATGACCACACCGCTCTATGATGAGGCGCATGCGCTGCCGGCGGAAAACGCCATTCGCGTCGGCGCAGCCATCCAGCATATCGTGGCATATGAGACCGGGGTCGCTGAAACCATCGATCCGCTGGCGGGCAGCTATTATGTCGAAACGCTGACAAAGCAGATGGAAGAAGCCGCCTTCGCCGAACTGGACAAGGTCTTCGCCATGGGTGGCGCGGTCAAGGCGATCGAGGGCGGATATATCCAGCGGGCGCTGGGTCGCGAGCAATATGAACGCAACAAGGATATCGAGGAAGGTCGGCGCAAATGGGTCGGCGTCAATCATCTGACCCGCGCCCAGGAAAAACGGGAGATAGAGATTTTCCGTCTCGACGATTCGATGGAGGAGGAACAAGTGCGCAAGGTGCGCGATCTGCGCGCGCGGCGCGACCAGGCCGCGGTCGACGCGGCGCTGGACAATGTGCGGGACGCCGCCCGAACGGGCGCCAATCTGGTGCCGCCGTGCCTGGAAGCAGTAAAAGCCTACGCCACGCACGGTGAACTCTGCAACGCCATGCGCGATATATTCGGCGTGCACAGCGCCGACAGCCAACTCATGGGAATTTGAGGACATGACTATGAACAAGCGTCCTTTGCGCGTTCTGCTTGCGAAGCTGGGCATGGACACCCACACCGTTGGCGTCACGATCATCGGCCACGCCCTGCGCGAGGCAGGGATGGAAGTGATATTCACGGGACTGAAGCAGACGCCGGAAATGGTCTGCGCGGCGGCCGTTCAGGAAGACGTCGACGTGGTCGGCATTTCCACCCTTTCGGCGGGTCATACGCGCAGCCTGCCCCGCCTCGCACGATTGCTGCGCGAGGCGGGAGCGGAGGACAAGCTGCTGGTCGCGGGAGGCGTCATCCCCGAGGAAGACCGGGCGGTGCTTGAGGAAGCGGGCGTCGACCGTATTTTTACCATGGGGTCGGATACGCGCGACATCGTCGCCTATCTCGACCAGTGGTGGGCGGAACGTCAGGCCGAGGAAGCGGCCTGATGGGGCAGGATGCCGGCGATGTCGCGCGGCGGCTTCTGACCGGCGAGATTGCCGCGGGCGCGCGGGCCATACGCTGGCTGGACGATCGCGACCCGCGCGGACCGGCCCTACTTGCCGCCGTCTATCCGCATACCGGCCGCGCCCAGATTGTCGGTATCACCGGACCGCCCGGCGCCGGTAAGTCGACCCTGACCGACATGCTCGTCGCCGAATGGCGGTCGCGCGGGATGCGCGTCGCGGTGCTGGCGGTCGATCCCTCCAGCCCGTTTACAGGGGGCGCCATTCTGGGCGACAGGGTGCGCATGGCCCGCCACGCGCTGGACCCCGGCGTTTTCATCCGCTCGCTCGGCACGCGTGGACAGGCGGGCGGGCTGTCCCGCTCGACCCATGACGCCGCGCTGGTGTTTGATGCGATGGGCTATGACATCGTCGTGGTCGAAACGGTGGGCGTGGGACAGGACGAGATCGATGTCGTGAACCTGGCCCATACCACCATCATCGTCGCGGTGCCCGGACTGGGCGACGAAATCCAGGCAGTGAAGGCAGGTATCATGGAGGCTGGTGACATCTTCGTTGTCAACAAAGCCGACCGGGACGGTTATGACGCGACCCGGCGCCAGATGGAAATGATGCTGCACCTACGGGCCCAGTCGCGACCGGCGCAGCCCGAAACGCCGGTGCTGCGATCGGTTGCAGCGCGGGGCGAGGGCGGGGCAGAGATTGTCGAGGCGATTGCCGCGCATCGCACCCGGTTGGAAGGGGCAGGCGATTTCGCACGCCGCAACGGCCTTCGTGCGCGGGCGCAAGTCATCAACCTGGTCAAAGACGCGCTGACGGCGCGCGCGCTGGAGCTGGGGGGCGATGCGATCTTCGATGCCGTCGACGCGCGCCGGATCGATCCGCACGGTGCCGCCGAGCATCTTCTCAGGCAACTGGACGAAAGAATAATTGCAGCATGACCAAATCCGTCTGCGCCCTCGTGCACAAACCCGGCAGCACACGCGCGGCCTTTCAGCGCTATTATGAAGACAATCATGCGCCTCTGGCAGTCGGCCTTTTCCCCTTCTCTGGCTATGCCCGCAACCACTTGGTCGATGCAGTCGATTTCGGATGGGATACGATCAGCGAGTTCTGGGCCGAGGACATCGTGGCGGCCGCCGCGCTAATGGACGGGCCGATCGGGGACCGCATGCGGGCCGACGAGGAACGGTTCATGGACCGTTCGCGCATCAGGGCGGCGGGCGCGGAAGAGATCATCCTGTCGACTGGGCAACGGGTCGATTCCCAGCAGCGGCGCACGGCCCTGTTGATCGACGGTGAGAGAGAGCGGGAGAATGTGCGCCTGCAGGCGAGACGCTTCGCCCAACAGCTTGCCGAACAATCATCGGGCGTCTCGATCGACATGGTTCAGGCCTGGGAAGGAGCGGCCTTCCCCGCAACTGCCATCATCTGGGTGCCAGGCTGGCCGGCCGGGACCGACACCTATCCGTCGTTCGTGACACAAGCTCTGAAACTCGTGCGACACGCGACCCCATTTGCGCAGCTTTCAGGATGAATATCTACGCAATCGTGCAGATTTCGCGATTGACGTGATGAACATATCGGGACAATAGAACGAAATCGGACGCAAATGCTTGTCGGGCGCCGCCGGGGCGCCCCTTTATGACAGGCAAATGTGCATTGCCTCGCTATGAGCGGGGAACGAATCGCCCGATCAAAGGGGTGAGGGCGGCATGGGAGGATGTTATGAAATCGTTGCTTTTTGCTGGCGTTGCCGGCGTGTCCATGACTTTCGCGACCGTTGCCAGCGCGCAGGACGCAGCACCGCAAGGGGAAGCGCAGACCGGGCTTAGCGACATTGTCGTCACCGCGCGGCGCTCTGCCGAGACGCTCCAGAATGTGCCGGTCGCCGTGACCGCGCTTGGCGGCGACTTTATCGAGCGCCAGAATATCTCGAACGCTGCCGACGTGCCCAAATTTGCGCCGAACCTGACGATCGAACAACAGCCGTCCAGCCTCTCGGCGGCTACGGTGTTCATTCGCGGCATCGGCAACAACGAACCGTCCGCCGTGTCTGAACAGGGCGTCGGCATCTATCTCGACGGCGTCTATCTTGCGCGTGCGGCCGGCGCCGTGTTCGACCTGATCGATCTGGAACGGATCGAGGTGTTGCGCGGTCCGCAGGGCACGCTGTTTGGCCGCAACACGATCGGTGGCGCGCTTCAGCTCGTGTCCAAAAAGCCTGCCAATGACTTCGGTGTGACCGCAAAGGCGGGCTATGGCCGTTTCAACGACTGGTATGTGCGCGGCCGCGTCGACACCGGTTACATCCTGGGTGATGTGATCAAGGCATCGATTGCCGCCCAGCACAAGCAGGCGGACGGCTATGTCGACAATACCCTGACGGCATCGTCGAAGGATCCCGGGTCGATCAACGCGACCTCCTTCGCCCTGGGGCTTGAAGGCGATTTCGGCGATGTCACCGTCAATTATAATTTCGACTACGACACCCGTCGGGGCACACCTGCCTTCTTCCAGATCGTCGCCGCGACGCCGCTGGCCCAGAGCTATTACTCGCAATCCCCCAGCTATGGCGGCGACCCGTTCCTGGTTGATCCTGTGCGGCAGGGCACCGCGCAGCAGGCCGGCTTCACGGACCGCGACGGCGATTATCGTTATGGCAGCAAGACGCGGGTTCAGGGTCACGCGCTGACCATCAGCTATGATCCCATACCCGAACTGACGATCAAGTCGATCACCGGCTATCGCAAATTCTTCCAGGACACGATCCTGAACCTGTCGGGCAACGGCGTGCTGTTGGGCAAGGTCATCGATTTCACCTCGCCGACACTAACCTCGGTGCAGCGGGTCAACCCCTATGCCGGCAACAACGCACCGCAGAAGCAATGGCAATTCAGCCAAGAATTGCAGGCGCTCGGCAAGGTCGGAGACATTAATTACCTGCTGGGCATGTATTATTTCAAGGAAAAATCTTCTGAGGATAATCGCCAGGCGCTGACGCTGGTTCTGCCGGTCGCCTATCTCTCTCCCGCGCTCCAGTCGCTCGGGTTCCCGGCGGCAACGGCCGACATGCTCGGCGGCGCGATCCCTGCCCTCAATCCCGGTCTCGATACCGTCGGCTTCAATGTCAACCCGAACCAAGCCTTCGGGGGCACATCCCAGTCGATGGCGGTGTTCGGGCAGGCCAGCTGGCGTCCCTCGGCGCTGGACGACAAGTTCGAACTGACCCTGGGTGGCCGCTTCACTGCGGATGACAAGACCATCTACCTCGCGGGCGATGTGTTCCCGGTTCAGCGCGGCCGCAAGAGCTTCGAGAATTTCTCCTACCTCGTGTCAGCCGCCTACGAGGTCGTGGACGACGTGTTGCTCTACGGCCGTCTGTCGACCGGCTACCGCTCGGGCGGGCTCAATCCGCGCGCCAATGTGATCAACAGCTTCGACCCGGAAAAGGCCAAGGCTTATGAGATCGGCCTGAAGTCGCAGTTCCTGGACAATCGCGTGCGTTTGAACCTGGCCGGCTACATGACCGACTATACCAATCTGCAGATCCAGCAATTCGCCGCTGGCAGCGGTGGCGCCACCTCGCTGATCGTCAATGCGGGCAAGGTCCGCCTGTCGGGCTTCGAGGCGGAACTGACAGCCGCGCCCTTTGCCGGTTTCCAGATCGACGGTTCGGTTGGTTATGTGAAGACCAAGTACAAGGAATTTCTCTTCCGCGATCCGGCGACGAATGACATTCTGGATGTCGCGGACAAGGCCAAGCCGGTTTACTCCCCGAAGTGGACCGTTCACCTTGGTGCCGAATATGCCTATCCGATCGGAGACATGACTGTCCGCTTGCGCGGCGACTATTCGCACCGCACGAGCTTTTACGTCAATGCGCTCGACAATACCGCGCCGTTCAACGAATTGCTGGTCTCGCCCAATTCGACCAATGTGAAGGCACGGCTTTCGGTCGAGGACATCCAACTGGGCGGCGGCACACTTGACGTGGGTTTCTGGGGCGACAATCTGCTCAACCAGAAGCGTCTCTCGTACGGCATCGACTTCGGGTCGCTGGGCTTCGCCGGCGCGACCTTCAGCAAGCCGATTTCTTACGGCGTGGACGCTCGGATCAAATTCTGACGAAAGGGCCGGCCGGGTTCTGCCCGGCCGGCCTCTACCTGGCGCAGGCTATGCCGCCGCCGGTTCCGCGCCTCTGGAGAAGCGGCCTCTGCTGTTGGCGAAAAGGTCCGGCGATATAAGCTATCGGCCTTTCATAAGCATCGCGCCGTGATTGCTCGCCGGTGCGCAGGGGGGGGGCAAATATGGATCATATCCAAGGCAGGGATCTTGCCGGCAAGGTTGCCTTGATCGCAGGCGGCGGCGGCATAGGTGCGGCGGTCGCGCGGCGGCTGGCGGCCGAAGGGTGCCGCGTCGTTCTGGGAGACAAGGACGGGGACGGGGCCGAACGCGATGCCGGGGCTATTCGTGCCGATGGCGGTGAATGCATGGCCGTCGCCTATGACCAATCGGACGAAGCATCCGTTGCCGCGCTGGTGCAAAAGACGGTAGACGGTGTGGGGGCGCCCGATTTCGCCTTCGTTAACGCCATGGATATGGCGGCGGTGGAATATGACACCGATCTGCTGGACATCGACATGGGCGTGTTCGACCAGACCTTGGCCGTCGGTCTGCGCGGTTCGGTGCTCGTCGCCCGCGCCGTCATGCCCTATCTCGCGGCCCGGCGCGGCGCGATCGTCTTCACCAGTTCGGACGCCGCGCATTTCGGCGAGCCGTGTCGGTTCGCCTATGCCATGACCAAGTCGGCGGTTAACGCGCTGATGCGGCATATCGCCAGCCGTTGGGGGCCGCAGGGCGTGCGTGCGAACGCCATCCTGCCGGGGATAGTGATGATCCCGCGCATGGCCGAGAAAATGGATGAAGCAATTCAGAGCCGATTGGTGGCAGGAAGCCGCAGTACGCGCCTGGGCCGCGGCGAGGACATTGCGGCCATGGTGGCAATGCTGTTTTCGAAGGATGGGGAATGGGTGAACGGTCAGACCATTTCCGTCAACGGGGGCGGCACGATGCGCCCCTGACAGGAGCCCTCGTCAGTGCCAGGTGACGCCGGGCGATTGACCTTGATGTCCGTGCCGAAACGACGCGGCGTGCCATAGACATTGCCCGCAAAGCCAAGGGCGCCGAAGTCCACGCCCTGGACGCGATAGGCCTTGTCCGTCAGATTCTCGCCCCAGAGTGACAATTGACCCTTCGCATCGCCCAGCGGAATGTCGGCGATAACGATATTGGCGCTGAGCAGGCCGTATCCCGAATCGGCGATCCGGTCATTGAACGGGTTGAGGTTGGACAGGTTGTTGGTGTGGAACCAGCGTCGGCTTCGCCAGCTATAATCCACCCGGACCGACGGCGTGATCCCGTTGGGCCAAAAACTATACTGGGCCGCTGCGCGGGTGGACCAGGCCGGCTACCGGCGCCAGGATCGTTTCCAGTTCGAATCCCTTGAGCATGGCGTTGGCGTTGCGGGTAAAGCCCGCGCCGCCGCCGCCTGCGGACTCGGTATATTGCGTCACCTGCATGTTGGAATAGTAGGTATGGAAAGTGGGAAGGTTGGTTCGCAGCTCGCCGTCGAGCCAGTCGCTCTTGACACGCAATCTCTATAAAAGACCGATAATATATCTTATGTTAAATAACTTTCCGACGGGTCGGTGCCAGGACCCATTGCCGCACTCAGAACATGACGGGCGAACTGGCCGAGCACTCAGCCCAGCACGCTGACACCTCCCAGAAGCAGCCGCACCAGATCGGCCTGCCCGCGCGTTCCTGTCTTCGCGTAGATGCGTTTCGAGTAGTTCCGGGCCGTTTCCGGTGTCAGCGACAGTGCATCGGCCGCCTGCACGATGCTGTCTCCCTCCGCAATACGCGCCGCCAAAAGGGCTTCGCTCCGCGTCAGCCCAAATAGCTCCTTCAGATACTGTCCGTCTTTCATCACAGATTCGCGAATCTTGCGGATCAGCAGCTGGTAGCGCGCTGTCGGCATATGCCGACCTGCATCCTCCGTCGGTTCGGTGACCACCATCTGCAACGGCGGGTCGATGTCGAGCCAGGCCGCCCGGGGAAGATTTCGGGAGTCCGCCATGGCTGCTTCCAGCGCGGACTGGGCGTCTTGCCCCACGCAATGGAGACGGCCATCGCTTCCGACCAGCAGCGCCTGCCTTTCTTCGATCATCGTCCTTGCGATCATGCTCGTTTCCAGCACACGGCCCTGACCATCCAGAAGAATCCAGCCGGTGGCCATGTCCGCAAGGATGTGATCGAGCATCGTTGATTTCAGCCGCTGGCGGAGCAACGCGTCATATATGCGGAAAGCGACATGCATATGCGGCGCAAGGTTGAGCAAAAGAGCCGCATCGCCCGCCTGGAATTCGTCCTGCGCAATATAGGCGGACAATATGACTTCGCGGCCTTGTCCATGCCCGATCATCATGTGTCGGCCATCGCCGTCTTCGCGGATATCGGGTGATCCCTCCCCGACCATTTCGGCCTGACGATAAATGCGACTTGGCCGCATCGTGTCGAACGCCGCCAGTGCCTCGATATTGCCCATGCCTGTCGATTTGCGCGACTTTGCCAATTCGATGGGTGACCATCCGCCCGTGTTCCGCCTTGCCCACAAGCAACAGCAGTCTGCTTCGATCCGCGCGCGCAATCGTTCCAGGAACAAGGCCCAGGGCCGATCTTCGACCACCCCGCCGTGCAGCGCCGTCAGCAATTCATTCTCGTCCGTGCGCGCCAGGCTCATAAATACTCCCATATGGGAGTTATTTTAGCCGAACAAGCCGCTAACTCGGTTGTCCAGACAGCAGAAGCCGTGAGAAGGGAGAGTTTCAGCTTATGACGACATTGACCAGCCCCGGGGAGCTGGGCGCAGCCCGCCTGACGCATTTGCAGAGGCTGGAAGCCGAAAGCATCCAGATCATGCGAGAGGTTGTCGCAGAGGCAGAAAAGCCGGTGATGCTCTATTCCGTCGGCAAGGACTCCGCGGTCATGCTGCATCTGGCGAAGAAGGCCTTTTATCCCTCGCCGCCGCCCTTCCCGCTCCTTCATGTCGATACGACCTGGAAATTCCGCGACATGTATGCCCTGCGCGACAAGGCCGCGAACGACGCGGGCATGGAATTGCTGGTCTACCACAATCCGGAAGCGCAGGAGAAAGGGATCAATCCGTTCGACCACGGTCCGCTTCACACCGACATGTGGAAAACCGAAGGTCTGAAGCAGGCGCTTGATCTTTATGGCTTTGATGCGGCGTTCGGAGGCGCGCGGCGCGACGAGGAAAAGAGCCGTGCCAAGGAGCGCATCTTTTCCTTCCGTACCGCCTCGCACCGCTGGGACCCCAAGGCTCAGCGCCCCGAATTGTGGCATCTCTACAATGCGCGCAAGGCGAAGGGCGAATCGATGCGCGTCTTCCCGATCTCCAACTGGACCGAGCTGGACATCTGGCAATATCTGCACCTCGAAAATATCGACATCGTGCCGCTCTATTTCTCGGCGCCGCGCCCGACCTATATACGCGACGGGCAGCTTTTCATGGCCGACGACCTGGAACGCCTGGAAAAGGTGCTGGGTGAGTTGCCCGAAATTACCGAGCGTTCGGTGCGGTTCCGGACCCTTGGCTGCTGGCCGCTGACCGGCGCTGTGGAATCCGAAGCCCGGACCCTGCCGGAGGTGATTCAGGAAATGCTGCTGACGACCACCAGCGAACGCCAGGGCCGCGTGATCGACAAGGATGGCGGCGACGCCAGCATGGAGAAAAAGAAGCAGGAGGGGTATTTCTGATGAGCGAGACCACCGCAGTCAGCGATCCGATTTACAAGACCGACGCCCTTATCGCAGAGGACATCGACAAATATCTGGAAGTTCACCAGCACAAGACGATGCTGCGCTTCATCACGTGCGGGTCGGTGGATGACGGCAAGTCCACACTGATCGGGCGTCTGCTCTACGACAGCAAGATGATCTTCGAGGATCAGCTGGCTGCGCTGGAAGCCGACAGCAAGCGCGTTGGCACGCAAGGGCAGGAGATCGACTTCGCCCTGCTGGTCGACGGCCTTGCCGCCGAACGTGAACAGGGTATTACGATCGACGTTGCCTACCGCTTCTTCGCGACCGAAAAGCGCAAGTTCATCGTCGCCGATACGCCCGGTCACGAACAATATACCCGCAACATGGTGACCGGCGCCTCGACCGCCGACCTCGCGGTGATCCTGATCGATGCGCGCAAGGGCGTACTGGTCCAGACGCGGCGGCACAGCTATCTGGCGCATCTGATCGGCATCAAGAATATCGTGCTGGCCATCAACAAGATGGATCTGGTCGACTATGATCAGGCGGTCTACGACCGTATCGTTGCCGAATATACCGAATTTGCGAAGTCGATCGGCATCGACAGTTTCACCCCCATGCCGATTTCCGGCTTCAAGGGCGACAACATCACGGGAGCGTCGGCCAATACCCCCTGGTATACCGGCCCCGCGCTCATGGAGCATCTCGAAACCGTCGAGGTCGACAGCACCGCTGACGCAGCCAAGCCGTTCCGCATGCCGGTACAGTGGGTCAACCGCCCCAATCTCGACTTTCGCGGCTTTTCCGGCCAGGTTGCGACCGGGACGGTGCGTCCGGGCGACAAGATCCGCGTGCTGCCTTCGGGCCGGAACAGCACGATCAGCCGTATCGTTACGCTCGATGGCGATCTGGACGAGGCGGTGGCCGGACAGTCCGTGACCCTTTGCTTCGAGGACGAGATCGACTGTTCGCGCGGCGACGTCATTTCGACGGCGGACGAGCCGGTGCTGGCTGCGGACCAGTTCGAAGCGACGATCGTCTGGATGGCGGACGACGAAATGCTGCCCGGCCGGCCCTATTGGCTGAAGATCGGCGCGCAAACCGTTACCGCGACCATTCAGCAGCCCAAATATCAGGTCAACGTCAACACGATGGAGCATCTGGCGGCCAAGACGCTGGACCTCAATGCCATCGGTGTCGCCAATCTGGTGACCGACCGTCCCGTACCGTTCGAGGCCTATGCGCAGAACCGGGATCTTGGCGGGTTCATCCTGATCGACAAGATGACCAACGCCACGGTGGCGGCAGGCATGATCCACTTCTCGCTCCGCCGCGCCGACAACGTTCATTGGCAGGCGACCGATGTGACGCGCGAGAGCCATGCCGGCATGAAGAACCAGAAGCCCGCGGTCCTGTGGCTGACCGGGCTGTCGGGCGCGGGCAAGTCGACGATCGCGAACATCGTCGAAAAGAAGCTGGCCCGCATGAACCGCCACACCTTCCTGCTCGACGGCGACAATGTGCGTCACGGCCTGAACAAGGATCTGGGCTTCACCGATGCCGATCGTGTGGAAAATATCCGGCGTGTCGGCGAGGTAGCGAAGCTCATGACCGACGCCGGCCTGATCGTCATTACCGCGTTCATCTCGCCCTTCCGGGCCGAACGCGACATGGTGCGCCAGATGATGCAGCCCGGTGAATTCTTCGAGGTTCATATCGACACGCCCTTGGCCGAGGCCGAAAAGCGGGACGTGAAGGGCCTGTACAAGAAGGCACGCTCGGGTGCTCTGAAGAACTTCACGGGTATCGACAGTCCCTATGAACCGCCGGTGGACCCTGAAATCTGTATCGACACCACGGTAATGAGTGCCGACGAAGCGGCCGACGAGATCATCAAGAGGTTGATCCCGTGAGCCGGAGCGACGCGGAACTCGCGGCCCATCTGGCCGAACAGGCAGGCAGGATTCTGCTTCAGGTAAGGGCGTCGGGCATGTTCGGGGGCAAATCCCTGGGCAAGGCCGGCGACCAGACCGCCAATCAATTCCTTTGTCACGCCCTGCGCGAGCAGCGGCCCGAGGACGGATTGCTGTCCGAGGAGGAGAAGGACAGCGCCGAACGGCTGGAAAAGTCGCGCGTCTGGATTATCGATCCGGTCGACGGCACGCGCGAATATGGCGAGGAACGGACCGACTGGGCCGTCCATGTGGCGCTGGCCGTCGACGGCGCGCCGGTCATTGGCGCGGTGGCGCTGCCGGGCATGGACCTTGTGCTGCGGACGGATGAACCGGCGCCGGTTCCGCCGGCACCGGACACGCTGCGCATGGTGGTTTCCCGTACCCGCCCCGCCGCGGAAGCCGTGCGCGTGGCGGAACAGATCGGCGCCGAATTGGTCGGCATGGGCTCCGCCGGCGCGAAGGCGATGGCGATCATCCGGGGCGAAGTCGACATCTATCTCCACACCGGCGGGCAATATGAATGGGACAGTTGCGCGCCCGCGGCCGTGGCTTTGGCCCATGGCCTTCATGTCAGCCGCATCGACGGATCGCCGATGATCTACAATCAGAAGGACGTATACATGCCCGACCTGCTGATCTGTCGGAAGGAACATGCGGAACTGGTGCTGAACGCGCTTTAAGTTATCATGCCGGTCGGGCGGAGATCGCGGTCAGGCATCGCGCCTCCGCCCGCGCCGGCGATGCATCGATCCGCCATTTTTCTGTAGCGTTCATGGCCTATCGCCCTGTCTTTCAGCAGGGAGAGACAATATGGGTCGGCGGACGATTTTCTTCTTTCTCCTGCTGTCGGCGTCGATGCCGGGCAGCGCGGCCATCGACGATCCCGTCGCGGGAGCGACCTTGCCACCGCCGCCACAGGTGGTGCGACGCATCGCGGCGCCAGAGGCCAATCAGGGCGCGGCATCGGACGGCGTCCATGTCTATGCGGTCGATAATGACCGGATCGGAAAATATCGCATATCGGACGGCAAGCGCATCGCCACCTGGCAAGGGGAGCGCCGTTTGTTCCCGCACATGAACAGTTGCACCGTGGTGGAACGATCACTGGTATGCGCTGCATCCAACTATCCCGCCGTGCCGCAGACCAGCGCCGTGGAGTTTTTCGACACGGCCACCTTGCGCCATGTCCGCAGCGTAAGCCTCGGCCTTGGTCCGGGATCGCTGACCGTGATGGACCGTCATGCCGGTAAATGGTGGGCGGTATTCGCCAATTATGAAGGTAAGGGCGGCGCGCCCGGCCGCGATTATCGCCAGACCCTGCTCGTGCGAATGGACGACCAGTTCCGTCAGGAGGCCGCCTGGATATTCCCGCCCCAGGTCCTGGCGCGTTTCGCACCGAAAAGTTGCTCGGGCCTGAGCTGGAGCAAGGATGGACGCCTTTTCGTGACGGGTCATGACCGGCCGGAAATATACGAACTCGCCCTGCCCAAGGCTGGATCGACGCTGGAATTCGTCCGTGCCATCGGCTTCGCCTCGCCCGGCCAGGCGATCGACTGGGACCCGTCGAAACCGGGTCTTCTATGGTCGATCGACCGGTCGCGCGGTGAGATGATCGCAAGCGCCGTTTCGAAATAGCGTCCTATGAAATGTCTGCCGGGCGAAAAATCCTGTAATTAAGCCCTGCTTCGGCCTTCTTGCCGTGACGCCCGAGCCGTTCAGCCCTTCATTTCGATGCTGGCGATCAGTCCGCCGCCGTCCGCGTTGCGCAGCCGCACCGACGCCTCGAAACTCATCGCCAGCGACCGTGCGATAGTCAGGCCGATGCCCGTGCCGTGCCGTCCGCCCGGCTGGCCGCTTGCCCCTCGGGTAAACGGCTCGAACATCTGGTCCAGTTCGGCCGCGGGAATGCCCGGGCCATGGTCGCGCACCTGGATGACCAGCCGGCTGCCATGGCGTGCGCAACCGAGATCGGCCGACCCGCCATATTTCACGGCATTGTCGACCAGATTGCCGATGCAGCGCGTCAACGCATTGGGCTTGACCCGCGCCGTGGCGCCGCACCCCCGGATGTAACGCACGGGCGCCCCCAGTTCCTGCGCATCTTCCGCCATGCTGGCGAGCAGGGAATCTACGTCCAGCAAAGACCAATCCTCGCGCGACTCCGTGCTGCTGGCCAAGTCCAGCCCCTCGCGCACCAGCGTCTGCATCGCCTGATGATCGGCGAGCAACCGCTCTTTGAGCTCAGGGTTGTCGACCAGTTCGAGCCGCAGCCGCATGCGGGTAAGCGGTGTCTGGAGATCGTGGCTGATCGCCGCCAGCAATTGTGTGCGCTCGGCGAATCCGGCTCGCGCCCGCCGCTGCATCAGGTTGAACGTGGTCAGCGCGGCGCGGACCTCCGTAGGTCCATGTTCGGGAATCTCCTCAGGGTCGAGCGAAACGGAAAACGCCTCGGCCGCCGCCGCCATGCGCCGTAACGGCTTGGCCACGAGCCGTGCCACTAGGATAGCGAGGCAGGCCGACGCCGTGATGATAACCAGCAGGTAGAGCGGGTTGAACAGCGTGCTGGGCGGCTTGGCCATGCGCGGAAATGTGAGTGCCACGGCGCGGCGCACGCCCCGCCCATCCGTGAAGCGCACGACCCAGCAGTCCGGGCGGGGTGCGCCGACCAGGCCCGCCGCGATTTCCTGCCGGCTTTCGTTAGGAAAGCAAAGGCCGATGGGCAACTGTCCTGCTTCCGGCCTGGATCCGGGCCCGAAACGTTCGGCCAGAATGGCTTCCAGATCGGCGTCGGGATCGCTGATCGATATGCCGTCCGGCGCGGACGACGCGCCGATGATAGCCTGATCGGCGATCATGGCCTCGATCCGTCGGGGATCGCGACGAATTCGATCGGCAATATCTACCGCGCTCGCCACGACGCGCTGTCGGCGGACGCGCTCATAATCGTGGTGTCGGTTCCGTTCCGCGACCAGCAGCGCGATGATCGCAGCGACCGACATGCCCAGCGTCAGGATGACGAAAATATGCCCCGCCATCGACCTGAAAAAGGCGCGTATGCGCGCGACCGGCCGACCGATCATGAATAGACGACCTCGCTGGCCAGCACATAGCCTTCGCCGCGAACCGTCAGGATAAGTTCGTCGCCGCCGCGAACGGTGGCCAGTTTCTGACGCAGCCGGCTGATCTGAAGGTCTATCGTGCGGTCAAAAGCCGCGGTGGCGCGGCGTTCCGGCAACAGCGCTTCGCGCGCCAGCACGATATTGGGCTCATCGATGAACCGCGTCAGCAGGCGATATTCGGCGGACGAAAGCATCACCAGCCGGTCGTCGGGTGCTATCAGTCGACGTTGCACCAGATCCAGGCGCCACGGACCGATCGTTGCATAACGCCGCTGCTCGGGCCGCGGTACCGGGTCGGTGCGCACGCGCCGCAGAAGGTTGCGGATTCGCGCCAGCAGTTCGCGCGGCTCGAATGGCTTGGTCAGATAATCGTCGGCCCCCAATTCCAGACCCAGCACCCGGTCGATTGCGCTGCCGCGCGCCGTGACCATGATGATCTGGACCTCCACCCCCTCGGCCCGGAGTTCACGGCACAGTCCCAGCCCGTCCCCATCGGGCAGGTTCAGGTCCAGCACGATCAGGTCCACTGGTTCCCGTTCCAGCGTAGCGCGCAACTCCGAAAGGCTGCCCGCGCCCAGCAGGCGAAAATTTTCCTGGCTCAATTGGCCGACGATCAAGTCGCGAATATCCGCATCGTCGTCCACAACCAGGATCGTAGGGGGGCGGGAAAGGGAATCCGGCATGGTCGATCCTTAGCGTCATCGGACGGCAGAGTCTGCGGCCCGCGCTCGTTGATACGGGGTGATACAAAGCGATACCGTCCGCGGTACATGGCAACATGCCGACGACAGACGACAGCAAGTCGCACTATGACGCAACGCACAAAAAACCGATGACCAGCCGGCCGGCGTCCCTCAGCCGGTGCAACGCGGAGCCCTTGCAATGACCTCTCCAGCCGATGAGGCCGGAAAATCCAGACAGGCCGGAAACCGGGCTTGCGCACATCCCCTCCCCCCCTCCCCCGTGCGCGGGATCGATCGTCCAAACTGTCTGAATGGCATTGCAAGGGTCCGTAACGCGTCGGCGCCTGGTGCATGCCGCCTCGCGCCCACCTCCCCTCGCCCCCGCAGTCTTCGGGTCGCACCGGCTGCCCTGCTCCTGCTGCTGGCGGCATGCGGGCAGGAAAAGGCGCCCAAAACGGGTCCGGTGGAGGTGGGCGTGGTTACCCTGTCGACGCAGGACGTGACCATTTCATCCGAATTGCCCGGCCGTACCGTATCGGCGATGATGTCAGAAGTCCGGCCGCAGGTCGCGGGCATCATCCAGAAGCGGCTGTTCACGGAGGGCGCGACGGTCAGCGCAGGCCAGCCCCTCTATCAAATCGATCCGCGCCTCTATCGCGCGGCGCAGGCCGAAGCGTCGGCCGCGTTGGCGAGTGCCCAGGCAAGTGCCGTCGCCGCGCAGGCTAAGGCCCAGCGCTATCGGAGCCTGGGGCAGACGGAGGCGGTCAGCGCCCAGGATCGCGATGACGTGATCGCCGCCGCACGGCAGGCGCAGGCCGCGGTCGGCCAGGCTCGCGCCAGCCTCCAGACCAGCAACGTCAATCTGGAATTCACGCTAGTGCGCGCGCCGATCAGCGGCCGCATCGGCCGCAGCCTGTTCACACCGGGCGCGCTGGTCACCGCCAGCCAGAGCGATCCGCTGGTCACAATCCAGCAACTCGATCCGATCTACGTCGACATCACGCAATCTAGCGCGCAGCTGCTTGCGCTGCGCCGCTCGCTGGCGGCGGGCAAGACCTTGCCTGCAAGCGCCACGATCCGGCTGAAGCTGGACGATGGCAGCGACTATCCGCAGGCCGGCCGGATCGAATTTGCCGAGCCTATTGTCGATCCCAACAGCGGGACGGTGACGCTGCGCGCCCGGTTCCCCAATCCCGACGGGTTGCTCATGCCCGGCATGTTCGTGCGCGTGGTCGCGCCCCAATCGGTTGTGCCCGGTGCCGTGCTGGCGCCGCAGCAGGGAATAAGCCGCGACCCGAAAGGCGATGCCACCGCCCTTGTCGTGGGCAAGGACAACAAGGTCGAGCGGCGCGTCGTCACCGCCGCACAGGCGATCGGCGACAAATGGCTGATCACCAAAGGTCTGAAATCGGGCGATCGACTGGTCGTAGAGGGCACTGAAAAGGTAAAGCCCAAGGACGTCGTCAAGCCGGTCGCGACGGCGGCGAAGTAGGACCATTATCTTGTTCAGTCGCTTCTTCATCGATCGGCCGATTTTCGCCTGGGTCATCGCCATCGGCATCATGCTGGCGGGCATCGGGTCGATGATGTCACTGCCGATCGCGCAATATCCCGACATCGCCCCGCCAGGCGTGTCCATCAGCGCCAGCTACCCCGGCGCCAATGCCCAGACCGTCGAAACCAGCGTTACCCAGGTCATCGAGCAACAGCTGACCGGGATCGATGGGCTGATGTATTTCTCGTCCTCGTCCTCGTCGTCGGGGCAGGCCCAGATCAGTGTCACCTTCCAGAAGGGAACGGACCCCGACACCGCGCAGGTGCAAGTTCAGAACAAGGTGCAACAGGCGCTTAGTCGTCTTCCCAATGCGGTGCAGCAGCAGGGCCTGACCGTTACCAAGCAGCAGACGGATTTCCTGATGCTGGTCGGGCTGTACGATGAAAAGGACGCGACCAGCGAAACCGACATCGCCGACTATCTGGTCAATAATTTCCAGGACCCGATCGCCCGGATCAGCGGCATTGGCGCGACCCGTATCTTCGGGTCGCAATATGCGATGCGGATCTGGCTGGACCCATATAAGCTGGCCACGGTCAAACTGATGCCCTCTGATGTGGAAAGCGCGGTCCGGGCCCAGAATGTCGAGGTGTCGGCGGGCTCGATCGGCGCAGATCCATCACCCCCGGGCCAACAGATCAACGCCACGGTGCGCGCTCGCGCGCGATTGCAGACGCCCGAACAATTCCGGGCCATAATCGTCAAGACACAGAGCGACGGGTCGGTCGTCCGACTGTCGGACGTTGCGCGCGTGGAGCTGGGCAACGAAAACTATTCGACGCTGGCTCGGTTGAACGGGCATCCCGCTTCAGGCGTCGCGCTTCAGCTGGCACCGGGCGCCGACGCGCTGAAAACGGCAGAACTGGTAAAGGCCAAGGTTCAGGAACTGTCCGCCAGCCTGCCGGACGGGTACAAGGTCGTGTATCCGCGCGATACGACACCTTTCATCAAATTATCCGTGGACGAGGTGATTCAGACCTTGATCGAGGCGGTCGGCCTGGTCGTGGTCGTGATGTTCCTCTTCCTCCAGAGCTGGCGGGCGACGCTGATTCCCGCGATTGCCGTGCCGGTCGTATTGCTCGGCACGTTCGGCATCCTTGCCCTGTTCGGCTATTCGATCAACACCCTGACGCTGTTCGGCATGGTGTTGTCGATCGGCCTGCTGGTCGACGACGCTATCGTCGTCGTCGAAAATGTAGAGCGCCTGATGGAAGAAGATGGCCTGTCGCCCCGCGATGCCACCATCCGGTCCATGAGCGAAATCGGCGGCGCGCTGGTGGGCATCGCGCTGGTCCTGTCGGCTGTCTTGCTGCCGATGGCGTTTTTCGGCGGATCGACCGGTGTCATCTACCGCCAGTTCTCCATTACCATCGTATCGTCGATGCTGTTGTCGGTGCTGGTGGCACTCATCCTGTCGCCGGCGCTTTGTGTGACCATGCTCAAGGCCTCGTCGCAGGAACGCCGCCATGAGGGCTGGGCCGGTCGGTTCAACACCTGGTTTGATCGCGTGACGCGGGGCTATGTCCGCCGGACCGAGACGGTGCTGGGAAAGCGCGGCCTTTTTTGGCTGGGCTATGTCGGCATATTGGCGATTTTGGCCTTGCTCTTCTTCCGCCTGCCCACCAGCTTTCTGCCGGTCGAGGATCAGGGGCAGGTGATGGTACAGGTGACCCTTCCCGCGGGCGCGAAGTCCAGCCGCACCCAGAATGTGGGCGATCAGGTGCTCGCCTATTTCACCAATGATGAAAGCGACAATGTTTCCTATGCCTTTGCCATGACCGGGTTCAGTTTTCAGGGTCAGGGCGAAAATGTCGGCATGGGATTCATCAACCTGGCCCCGTGGGAGGACAGGAAGGGACGAGAGAATAGCGCAGGCGCGATAGCGCAGCGCGCCAACAAGAAGCTCGCGGCGATCCGGGACGCCCAGATTCTGGCCATCACGCCACCTGCGATCCGCGGCCTGGGCCAATCCAACGGCTTCACCTTCGAACTGCTGAATAACGGCAGCCTGTCGCGCGAGCGTTTCCTGGACCTGCGCAATCAGTTGCTCGCCGCCGCGCGCAAGGACCCCCTGCTGGCCGGTGTGCGTGCCGCCACGTTGGAGGATACACCTCAGCTTCAGGTCGACATTGATTCCGAAAAGCTGGCGGTGCTGGGCCTGACCCAGGCCGATGTGGACGACGTGCTCAGTTCCGCCTGGGGCAGCACCTATATCAACGATTTTGTCGATCGCGGACGGGTGAAGCGTGTCTATATGCAGGCCGACGCCCCTTACCGCGCGCTGCCGACCGATCTCGACAACTGGATGGTCCGGTCAACCACCGGCATCATGGTACCCTTTTCCGCCTTCGCCACCACACGCTGGGTGGTGGGCCCATCGACCTTATCGCGTTTCAACGGCTTGTCCTCGTTCGAAATCCAGGGTCAGGCTGCGCCGGGCGCCAGTTCCGGCGACGCGATGGCCCGCATCGTGGCGCTTCAGCAAGAGCTTCCCGCCGGGACCAGCTATGCCTGGAGCGGCCTGTCCTATCAGGAGCAGCTTTCCGGCGGTCAAGCACCCCTGCTCTATGGCCTGTCCGTGCTCGTCGTCTTTCTCTGTCTCGCGGCGCTATACGAAAGCTGGTCGATCCCCCTCGCTGTCCTGCTGGTCATTCCCCTGGGGCTGGTCGGCGCGGTGATCGCGGTATGGGCGCGGGGCCTGGAGAACAACATCTTCTTCCAGGTTGGCCTGCTCACCACCATGGGGCTCGCGGCGAAGAACGCCATCCTGATCGTAGAATTTGCCGAACTGGCGCATCGTGAGGGCAAGAATGCCTATGACGCTGCCATCGCGGCGGCACGCCTGCGCTTCCGCCCGATCCTGATGACCAGCCTTGCCTTCATCGTCGGCGTCATCCCGCTCGCGATCGCGAACGGTGCGGGCGCACAGAGCCGGATCGCCATCGGCACGGCCGTGGTCGGCGGAATGACGACCGCGACCGTGCTGGCGATTTTCTTCGTCCCGCTCTTTTTCCTGTCGATCCTGCGCCTGTTCGGACAGGACAAGCCGATCGGCTATGAGGTTCCGGGACATGGGGAAGAACCGGCATGAAGATCCCGATCCTGATATTGGTGCCGGCGATGCTTCTGTCGGGCTGTTCCATGGCCCCCCCCTATGCCCGCACTGCCCCGCCGGTCCCGGCGTCCTTCCCGACGGGCGCTGCATATGAGGTCCCGCAGGCTAGTGTCGTGGCCGGCCTGCCCTGGATCCAGCTGGTACAGGACGCAAAGCTACGGACGATCATCGCGCGCGCGCTTGCCGACAATCGGGACCTGCGCGCCACGCTCGCAGCAGTGGATTCGGCGCGCGCGCAATATCGCGTGGAGCGCTCCGCCCAGTTTCCCACGCTTGCCGCGACGGCCGATGCCACGATCCAGCGCCGCAATGGCGAGCGCCAGGAAAGCTACGGCGCGGACATAGGCATCAGCGCGTTCGAAATAGACCTGTTCGGCCGCGTCCGCAGCCAGACGCGCTCCGCACTGGAAAGCTATCTGGCGACGCAGGAAGGTGCGCGGGCCGCGCGCATCAGTCTGGTCGCTGAAACGGCGACCGCATATGCGACGCTGGCAGCAGATCAGGACCTGCTCGCCCTGTCGCGGGAGACGTTGGCAAGCGCCCGACGCACGCTCGATCTCAACCGTTCGCTGAACGCGGCAGGTCTCGCCGGCAAGCTTGACGTGCATCAGGCCGAAACCATCGTGGAGCAGGCCGGCGCTGACGTCGCAGCCTATGTGACCCAGGTGGCGCAGGATCGCAACGCCATAGAATTGCTGGCCGGCGCGCCGGTGGAAGATGCTTTGCTTCCGCTATCGCTCGAATCCCTCATGCCCGGCATAGCCAGCGTTCCGGCGGGGCTCTCTTCCGACATATTGCTTCAGCGACCCGACGTGCTTCAGGCCGAGCATCAGCTCAAGGCAGCCAATGCCGACATCGGCGCGGCCCGGGCAGCCATGTTCCCCCGCATCAGCCTGACCGCGGCGATCGGAGTCGCCAGTTCGGCGCTCTCCGCGCTGTTTGACGGCGGGTCGTCGCTGTGGTCGGCCGCCCCCTCCGCCAGCCTCCCTATTTTCGGCGGCGCCAATCGCGCCAATCTGGATTATAGCAAGGCGGAACGCGATCGGTACCTCGCCCAATATGAAGGAGCGATCCAGACGGCATTCCGGGAGGTCTCTGACGCACTGGCGCGCGAAGGCACGATCGAGGGACAGCAGGCAGCCCAGCGCCGGCTGGTGACGGCGAGTCGCAATGCCTATGATCTGGCCGACCAACGATATCGCGCGGGAATCGACACATTCCTGGCGACGCTGACCAGCCAGCGCAGCCTCTATGCTGCCCGTCGGTCTGCGATCGCGACGGATCTCGCCCTGATCTCCAATCGCATCACCCTGTACCGCGTCATCGCCGCCGACCAGTAGGCCTTCAGCAGCGGATTCGTTGCTCTTTCGTCCCGCCTTATGATATGTTGGCACTATAAATAGGTGGGAGAGGAGCCATGCAATTGCTGGCGCGGTTTCTGGATTGGCTTTGCCTGGCGCTTGCCGATGGCGTTCAGGATGAGATGCACATCAATCGCCTCATCTGTCCCCTGGCGGGGGGCGTCAAGCGGCCGAACCGGCTTGAAGAGCCCCTGCACGACCTTAATAGGCAAAAAAAGAGCCGGCCCGGAGGCCAGCCCTGAAAGTTTTAGGAGAGGATGCCTGAAAGGCCTCTACCTTTTGTCTTCAGGGCCCGATTCTCGCAAGTGCGAAATTAGTTTTACGATTGCAAAATTTGCATCTGCTTTGCCACCCGTATTTTCCGTAACGTAAATTGGGCGGATAATTTTACGCATATGGCATGCCTTGAGAGATTTTCAGGTTTCGATGCGTGACATCTTGCGGATTCTTTCCATTTTCATGGCTCCGATCGCCCTCTTTGCGCCCGCCTGACTCTGTGAAAAAAATCCCGACAGCGCGCATTTTGCGGCGGTCGCAACAAAATCGGAGCGTCGCCCGTTCGGCAGGATGGGCACGGCGAAAGGCGGAAAGTGCCGGCCACCTATGGCGTGCTCGTCATGTCTGCCGCCATTGCTATTGGCAAAATGCCCTACTGGCGCGGCGGCGGCGCTGTCGCTAGATAGCGATCCCAAATGCATCGTTTCGCCAATCCCACCCGTTTCCTGAAAATAGCCCGGCCGCTGACTGGCTGGCTATTCTGGGCAGGGCTGTTTCTGCTCGTCGCCGGCGCCCTGTGCGGCCTGTTCGTGACTCCTGCCGACTATCTTCAGGGGGACACGGTGCGCATTCTCTACATCCACGTACCGGCTGCCTGGCTTGGCATGGGCGGATGGACTGGCATCGCCGTCGCCGCGATCATGCAACTGGTGTGGCGTCACCCGCTCGCGGCGGTCGGGGGCCGTGCCATCGCCGCGCCCGGCGCACTGTTCACCGCGCTGTGTCTCATGACCGGTTCGATATGGGGGCGTCCGACCTGGGGCACCTGGTGGGAATGGGACGGCCGCATGACGTCCATGCTGGTCCTCTTCTTTCTCTACCTGGGCTATATCGCACTTGCCGAAGCGAGCGCGAAACAAGGGCAGCAGGGCGGAGTCAGCAGCGTCACTGCCATTTTCGCGCTGGTCGGCGCGATCAACATTCCGATCATCAACCGATCGGTCGTCTGGTGGAACAGCCTGCACCAAGGGCCCAGCATCACTTTGCGCGGCTCCAGTATCGATGGATCCTTGCTTTGGCCGCTGGGGCTGACGCTGCTGGGATTCACGCTGCTCTTCGCCGCCATTGTGCTTATGCGGATGCGGGCGATCCTTGCGCGCAATAAGGTCGAGGCGCGGATGCAGCGCATGGCGCGGGGATAGGACCATGAACCAATGGGCTTTCGTCATCGCCGCCTATTCGGTCACGGTGCTGGGCACGGCGCTGGTCAGCATTCTGAGCTGGCGCGCGATGCGCGCGGCGGAAAGGCAGGCGCAAGGCCTGTCGGCGGACACACGGGCGGACCGCGCATGAAAGCGAAGCATCAGCGGCTGGTGCTGGCACTGGTTGCGCTAATGGCGCTGATCGGCGCGGGGCTGCTCGCCGTATCCGCGCTGAAGGACGAGGCCGCCTATTTCTACACCCCCAACGACGTGAGGATCAAAGGTGTCGCACCGGGCAAGTCGATCCGCCTGGGCGGTATGGTGGTGAAAGGCAGCATCAAGCGCGCGGCTGACGGCGTTACCATCCGCTTCGATGTCACCGACGGCAAGGCGACCGTACCGGCGACATTCAGCGGTATCGCTCCCGACCTGTTCAAGGAAGGCAGCGGCGTCGTTGCCGAAGGCGCGTTCGACGGTAGCGGTGCATTCGTCGCCACCAACCTGCTTGCCAAGCACGACGAGCGCTATATGCCGCGCGAACTGGAAGGCATGCGCTACGACGAGAGCACCCATGAGATGAAGGCCGAGCGGTGAGGCTTGCGTTTTTCCGTCAACGGGCAAAGCGGTCATGATCGCGGAAACCGGTCTTGCCGCGCTCTGGCTTGCCGCCGCGCTGGCGCTGCTTCAACTGTTCCTCGCCTTTTTCGGGCTGAAGGGAGGAAAGCCCGAGTTGCTGCCCGCCGTGCGGCCGGTCGCGATTGCGCAGGGCCTGTTGACGGCCGTCGCCTTCGCCCTGCTGATCACGCTGTTCCTGCGTTCCGACATGTCCGTGTTGCTCGTTGCGACCAACAGCCATTCGATGAAGCCCTGGCTCTACAAATTCGCCGGGACATGGGGCAATCACGAGGGGTCGATGCTGTTATGGGTCGCGGTGATGGGCATGGCCGGTGCGACCGTCGCCCTGTTCGAGCGTGCCCTACGCCGTGACACGCATATGGCAACGCTGGGCGCGCAGGCCGCCATATCGCTCGGCTTCTACGCCTTCCTGCTCTTCTCTTCCAATCCCTTCGCACGGATCGACCCGCCACCACCGGACGGACAAGGTCTCAATCCGTTGTTGCAGGACCCCGGGCTCGCCTTCCATCCGCCCACCCTGTATCTCGGTTATGTGGGCCTGTCGGTCGCTTTTTCCTTCGCGGTAGGCGCCCTTTTGACCCGCGCGGTCGACGCCGCGTTCGCCCGCGCCATGCGCCCCTGGGTGCTTGCCGCCTGGATATTGCTGACGCTCGGCATCACAGCGGGCAGCTATTGGGCCTATTATGAACTGGGCTGGGGCGGCTGGTGGTTCTGGGACCCGGTGGAAAATGCGTCTCTCATGCCCTGGCTGGCGGCGACGGCACTGCTTCACAGCGTGACCGTGCTCGCAACACGCGATGGCCTGCGCGCCTGGACGGTGATGCTGGCGGTCGTCGCATTCTCCATGTCGATGGTGGGCACCTTCCTCGTGCGGTCGGGCATCCTGACCAGCGTCCACGCCTTCGCCGTCGATCCCGAGCGCGGCAGCTTCATCCTCGTGCTGCTCGCCATCTATATCGGCGGTGCACTGGCCCTGTTCGGCTGGCGCATCCGGACCGTGCGCGAAGGCGCGCCCTTCGATCTGGTCAGTCGCGAAACCTGGCTCGTGATCAACAATTTGCTGCTCTCGGTGATTCTGGGCGTGGTGCTGATCGGCACGCTCTATCCGCTGATGACCGAGGCTTTCGGGCACAAGGTGTCCGTCGGCGCCCCCTATTTCGACCGGATAGCCGGACCGCTGGCGCTGGCGCTGATGGTGGCGCTCGCCGCTGGGCCGCTCACCCGCTGGCGACGCGACAGCGCCCGCGCCGTGGCGCGACGCCTGCTGGTTCCCGCCGTCGCGCTGGTCATCGCTGCACTGATGCTGGCCTTCGCGCCGGTCCGCATGGGCACCCTCCCTTGGCTCGGCCTTGTCCTGGCCATCGCGGTCGGCATCGCCAGCCTCGCGCCGCTGTGGAAACGCCGGCTGTTGCGCACCCCGCTTTTCACCTATGGCATGGTGATCGCGCATCTGGGCTGTGCCGTCAGCCTTGCCGGCATGGCCTGCGATTCGGCCTTCACCGTCGAAAAACTGGTCGCCGCGCGCCCCGGCGACACGATCCGGACGGCCGGCTGGACGCTCCGTTTCGTCCAGATATTGCCTATCGCCGGCGACAATTGGACAGCGCTCCAGGCCGATATGCAGGCCAGCCGCAACGGCGGGGCACCGGTGACGATCCATCCCCAATCGCGCTTTTTCGCCGCCCCGCCTACGACGACCACGGAGGCGGCGTTGCTGACCCGCTGGAATGGGCAACTCTATGTGGTGCTTGGCGAAGAGGTTGAGGGCAATCGCTGGCAAATGCGCATCTGGTGGAAGCCCTTCGTGACGCTTATCTGGCTGGGCGGCATCCTGATCGCGCTGGGCGGCGCGCTGGCGCTGGTGGGGCGCGAGCGGCGCGGCTGGCTGATCAAGTGGCGCGCGCGAAGGGCGACCGAGGCATGAGGACGATCCTGATCTGGTTGCCGCTGGCGCTGTTCCTGGCCTTTATCGGCCTGTTCGCCGCGGGCCTGTTCCAGCCCGACGACCACATCATCAATTCCAAATTGGTAGGCCAGCCGCTGCCTGCTTTCGTCCTGCCCGCCGCCGCCAGCGACCGGCCGGCGCTCGCATCGACGCAACTCGCGACGGGAAAGCCCAGGCTGCTTAACATCTTTGCCAGCTGGTGCGTCCCCTGCGCCGCCGAAGCGCCGCAACTCGAAGCGCTCAGGGCGGCCGGGGCCGACATCGATGCCATCGCCATTCGTGACGCCCGGGCCGATGTCGACGCCTTTCTTGCCCGCTACGGCAACCCCTACGCCCGCATCGGCCTCGACGCCCGCAGCAGCGTGCAGATTGCGCTCGGATCGTCGGGCGTGCCGGAAACCTTCATCATCGACGGCAGGGGGCGTATCGCCTACCAGCATATCGGCGACATCCGCGCCGACGACGTGCCGATGATCCTCGATCGGCTGAAGGCGACACGGTGAGATATTGGCTCGCCCTGCTGCTGGCGCTAATAGCCGGTCCGCTCGCTGCGCAGACCGCGCTGCCGCCCGCACCCTGGGCTGATCGGCAGATCCCCGACGCAGGGCAGGAACGGCAGGCGAAGGCGCTGATGGAAACCATTCGCTGCCTCACCTGCCAGAGCCAGTCGATCGCCGATTCGAACGCCAGCATGGCGGGCGACATGCGATCCCAGATCCGCGAGCGCATCATGGCCGGCGAACGGCCCGAACAGATACGCGGCTGGCTGATTTCCCGTTATGGAGACTGGGTGAGCTACGAACCCACCGCCGACCCGATCCTCTGGCCGCTCTGGCTGGCGCCGCTTGCCCTGCTGGCCCTGGGCCTGCTGCTGCTGCGCGGGCGCATCGTGCGGAGAAAGGACGCATGACCGGCTGGTTCATCGCTTTCGTGCTGGCAGGGGCCACCTTCCTTGCCCTGCTGCTGCTCGCGCGCCTGCCACGTGCCGCGCGGGAGATCACGGCCGCCGCCTTGCTGCTGGGCCTTGCAGGCTATGCATGGCAGGGGAATCCCGCACTGCCGGGCGCACCACGCAAGATCGCCGATGCCAGGGGCGATCCATTCGATGAAAAGCTGGCGGAACAGCGGCGTGGCCTTGCCGAACGTTACGGCCCGGCGGCACAATGGCTGATGCTGTCGGACGGACTCGGCTGGCAGGGCAAGACGAAGGAATCTGCCAATGTCCTGCTCTCCGGCCTGCGACAGCAACCGGACGATGCCAATCTGTGGCTCGGCCTGGGCAATGCGCTGGTCGCCCATGGTGAGGGGGTGTTGTCCCCTGCCGCCGAATTTTCCTTCCGCCGCGCGCTGGCACTGGACCCGGAGGGGCCGGCGCCACGCTATTTCTACGGGCTGGCGCTGGCGCGGGCCGGGCAATTGCAGGGCGCCCGCGCTCTTTGGGCGCCGCTAGCCGCCGGCGCGCCGGCAGGCAGCGCAGTGAAGGCGGAACTGGAAGCCAATATCGCGCGTATCGACGCAATGCTGGCAGCACAAGGCGGCGCGCCGGCTCCATGATGCGGTGCAGCACCCGGATTGCGCCGGACCCCGACCCATGGTAGGGCGCGGCGGTTTGCAACGGGGGACAGCAAATGTCGGGACGTCCCGTCTCCAGTAAGCGACGAATGAGCATGACCCTGAATGGCTGACCTTCTTCCCAATACGGCGCATTCCACGTCGGACGAGGACAGCGGCGGGCATGGCCACGGGCACCAGAAGGCGACCGCAAAGCTCGTCGTCGGCGCGATCGGCATCGTATTCGGCGACATCGGCACCAGCCCGCTTTACGCGTTTCGCGAGACTTTTGCGGGCCATCATCATCTCGACCTCGATCCTGACCATATACTGGGTGTCATCAGCCTGATGTTCTGGTCGATGATGCTGGTGGTGACCCTGAAATATGTCTCCATCATCATGCGCGCGGATAACAAGGGTGAAGGGGGCAGCCTCGCGCTGCTCGCCCTTATCAACGGCCAGACGAAAACGCAGCGCTGGTCGCGCGGCATCGTGCTGCTGGGCGTTTTCGCTACCGCGCTCTTCTATGGCGATTCCATGATCACGCCTGCGGTCTCCGTCCTGTCGGCGGTCGAAGGTCTGGCGGTCTACAATGGCAATCTGGCGCCCGCCATCCTGCCGGTGGCCATTTTGATCCTGCTCGGCCTCTTTTGGATACAGAGTTTCGGCACCAACCGGGTCGCCACGCTTTTCGGCCCGATCATGATGCTCTATTTCATCACGATCGCGACGCTGGGCGTCATCTCGATCTTGCAGACGCCGGGCATCCTCTACGCCTTCAACCCTTATTGGGCGTTCATGTTCTTCGTCACCGACCCGCTGCCGGCATTCCTCGCACTGGGGTCCGTCGTGCTCGCGGTGACGGGCGCCGAGGCGCTCTATGCCGACATGGGCCATTTCGGACGCAGCCCGATACGGGTGTCCTGGCTGGCCTTCGTGCTGCCGGCCCTCATGCTTAACTATATGGGCCAGGGTGCATTGCTGTTTCGCGAAGGGGCCGCCGCGCTGCATAGCCCCTTCTACAATCTGGCACCGCAATGGGCACAGCTGCCGCTGGTCGGGCTCGCCACCTTGGCCGCCATCATCGCGTCGCAGGCCGTGATTTCCGGGGCATTTTCCGTCACGCAACAGGCGATCCAGCTGGGCTTCATGCCACGCCTGCGCATTTCCCACACCAGCGCATCGACCGCCGGCCAGATATATATTCCCCTGATCAACTGGGGGCTGATGGTCATGGTGATCCTGCTGGTGCTGGTGTTCCAGACATCTTCCAACCTGACTGCCGCCTATGGCATCGCAGTGACCGGCGCGATGTTCATCGACAATCTGCTGCTGACCGTGCTGCTGTACCGCCTGTGGCACTGGAAATGGTACTATGCCGCGCCGTTGCTGGCGGTATTCTTCCTGGTCGACGGTGCCTATCTGGCGGCCAATATGACGAAGGTGCCGGACGGCGGCTGGTTCCCCCTGCTGATCGGCTTCATCGTCTTCACGCTTCTCACCACCTGGTCGCGCGGGCGGCGACTGGTGCAGGACCGTCTGCGCGAAGCGGCGATGCCGATTCCGGTTTTCGTTGCATCGGCTGCCAACAGTGCGGTGCGCGTACCGGGCACGGCGGTGTTCATGACGTCGACGCCGGACGGCGTACCGCATGCGCTGCTCCACAACCTCAAGCACAACAAGGTGCTGCACGAACGCGTCATCTTGCTGACCGTGAAGATCAAGGACGTGCCCGTGGTCGAGGATGACGGCCGCTGCAAGCTGGAGGATCTGGGGCGAGGCTTCTTCCGCATGGTCCTGCAATATGGCTTCATGCAGGAACCCGATGTGCCGGCCGCGCTCAAAAATGTCACCGGATGCGGCCATGCGTTCAAGATGATGGATACCAGCTTCTTCCTCGCGCGACAGACTTTGCTGCCCTCGGCCCGGCCGGGTATGCCGATCTGGCGCGAAAAGATATTCGCCTGGATGCTTCGCAACGCGGAAAGTGCGATGGAGTTTTTCCGCCTTCCTACCAACCGCGTGGTCGAACTGGGCAGTCAGGTCGAAATCTGACGGTACGCCGACCCCGCCCTCTGATCGGATCATCGTATGCCATTCGAGCCCTCGTCGACCGATCTGCCCTGGTGGAAGGGCGCCGTCATCTACCAGATCTATCCGCGCAGCTTTTGCGACAGCAATCAGGACGGCATCGGTGATCTGAACGGTATCACGGCGCGGCTGGACCATATCGCGCGCCTTGGCGCCGATGCGATCTGGATATCGCCCTTTTTCACCTCGCCCATGCGCGATTTCGGCTATGACATCGCAGATTATTGCGATGTCGATCCGATTTTCGGCACGCTCGACGATTTCGACGCGCTGGTCGTCCGCGCGCACGAACTGGGGCTCAGGGTGACGATAGATCAGGTCTATGCCCACACGTCCGACCTGCACGGCTGGTTCGCCGCCAGCCGCGCCAGCCGCATGGGCGCGAAGTCCGACTGGTATGTCTGGGCCGATCCCAGGGCCGACGGCACGCCGCCCAACAACTGGCAATCGGTGTTCGGTGGTCCAGCCTGGACCTGGGACGCGCGGCGGCGCCAATATTATATGCACCAGTTCCTTGCCAGCCAGCCGCAACTTAACGTCCACAATCCGGCGGTGCAGGATGCGCTGCTCGGCGCGATGCGTTTCTGGCTGGACCGGGGCGTCGACGGCTTTCGGCTCGACGCGCTCAATCACGCGATGCATGACCCCGAACTGCGCGACAATCCGCCTGCCCCCGACACGGGCAAGCCGCGTACCCGCTCGTTCGACTATCAGATCAGGCGCTACAGCCAGTCGCATCCTGGCGTCGTCGATTTCGTACAACGCATCCGCGCCCTGTGCGACGATTACGGGGCCGTCTTCACCGTGGCCGAAGTCGGCGGCGACCTCGCCGAAAGTGAGATGAAAGCTTATACGGCTGGCGAAAACCGTCTCAACAGCGCCTATGGCTTCAACTTCCTTTATGCCGACGCCCTTACTCCCGCACTGGTGCGCGACACGATCGAGCGCTGGCCGGACGAACCGGGCATGGGGTGGCCAAGCTGGGCGTTTGAAAATCACGATGCTCCACGCGCCCTGTCGCGGTGGTGCGCGCCGGATGACCATGCCGCCTTCGCGCGGCTGAAGGCCATGTTGCTCATCGCGCTGCGCGGTAACGCCATATTGTATCAGGGAGAAGAACTGGGCCTGACGCAGGTCGATATTCCCTATGAGCGGCTACAGGATCCCGAAGCCATCGCCAACTGGCCACTCACCTTGTCCCGGGATGGCGCGCGCACGCCGCTGCCATGGGTGATAGACGCGGCGCAGGCAGGATTTTCCAACGTGGAACCGTGGCTGCCGCATGGCGAGGAAAACATTGCCCGCGCGGTGGACGCGCAGGAAAGCGACCCCGCCTCGCTGCTGCACTTTACCCGCGCCATGCTCGCGTTGCGCAGGGACAATCCCGCGCTGCGCCATGGCAGGCTGGATGTGCTGGTCGCCGACGACCAGTGCCTGCTATTCCGGCGCCGGGCAGACGGGCAATCATTGCTCTGCCTGTTCAACCTGACGTCTCGCGACGCGGACTGGCCCGTGGAAATGCCCGTCGCAGGCCGGGTGCTTCACGCCGTAAACGATGCCCGTCCCGGTATTCTTACCGCCTATGGCGCGATGCTGGTCGAGGAATAGGCGTCGGCACAGGGGCAGGCGACCGCGCTCAGACCAGTTCTACCGCCATTGCCGTTGCCTCGCCGCCGCCAATACAGAGCGAGGCTATTCCGCGTTTCAATCCGCGCACCTGCAACGCGGCGATCAGCGTGGCGACGATGCGTGCGCCCGACGCCCCGATCGGGTGACCCAGCGCGGTCGCGCCGCCATTGACGTTCAGCTTGTCGGCCGGGATGGCGAGTTCCTTCGCGGCGATCATGGCGACGACCGCGAACGCCTCGTTCACTTCATACAGGTCGACATCGGTCGCCGCCCAGCCCGCCTTGTCGAGCACCTTGCGCATCGCCGGTACGGGCGCGGTCGTGAATTTGGCAGGTTCCTGCGCATGGGCTGCGGTCGCGACCACGCGCGCGAGCGGTTTCACGCCAAGTTTTTCGGCGATACTCGCCCGCGTCATCACCAGCGCCGCTGCCCCATCGGAAATGGATGAGGCGTTGGCCGCCGTTATCGTGCCGTCCGGAACGAAGGCGGGCCTGAGCGACGGGATTTTCTCCGGCTTCGCCTTGCCGGGCTGCTCGTCCGTGTCGACAATCGTCTCGACGCCCCGTCCCCCGACCCTAACTGGCGTGATTTCGCGGGCGAAAGCGCCCGATGCGATCGCGGCGCTGGCCCGCTCCAGCGATCTGATGGCGAAGGCATCCTGCTCCTCGCGCGTGAACTGATAATCCCGCACGGCCTCCTCGGCGAACACGCCCATCGCCTTGCCCGGTTCATAGGCGTCCTCCAGTCCGTCCATCATCATCGTATCGATGATGCGGTCGTGACCGATCCGCGCGCCGGAGCGATGCTTGGGCAGTGCATAGGGCGCGTTGGTCATGCTTTCCATGCCGCCCGCCACGACGATGTCGGCCGTGCCGGCCGCTAGTGCCTCATAGGCCATGATCGCCGCCTGCATGCCCGATCCGCACATCTTGTTGACGGTCGTCGCTTCGGTCCGCAGGCTCAATCCGGCACCGACCGCCGCCTGCCGGGCAGGCGCCTGCCCCAGCCCCGCGGGCAGGACGCAGCCCATGTAGATCCGATCGACCGCATCGGCGGGCACGCCGGAACGCTCCACGGCTGCCCTGACCGCCGCCGCGCCCAGATCGGTGGCCTTGAGCGACGACAATGCCCCCTGAAAGCCGCCCATGGGCGTGCGGGCATAGCCGGCGATGATGACGGGGTCGTCCTGCATTTCTCTCTCTCCTGCGGTGGCGCCGTGTCATGTCTATGTGGGTCCGGCGACCGATCCACGCAACGCCTTTTACGATGCTGACCTGGCGCGCCAATAATGGTATAAATGATTGAAATTAAATGACGTTAATTCAAGAACCTTGTTCTCCTACCGGACTCTGTTGCCGCCCACCTGCGCGACGTAAGAAAATGGCGTGATCGACGGGTCAAAGGAATAATTTGTTCCACACCCCGGCCCCAGCCTGTAGAGGGGCCGCATTCGTTACCCCGCAAAGGACCCGAGTCATGCCCGCCTACCGTTCCCGCACCACCACCCACGGCCGCAACATGGCCGGCGCGCGTGGCCTGTGGCGCGCAACGGGCATGAAGGACGAGGATTTCGGGAAGCCGATCATCGCCATCGCTAACAGCTTCACCCAGTTCGTGCCCGGTCATGTGCACCTGAAGGATCTGGGCCAGCTTGTCGCACGGGAAATCGAGGCAGCGGGCGGCGTCGCCAAGGAATTCAACACCATTGCCGTCGACGACGGCATCGCCATGGGCCATGGCGGCATGCTCTATTCGCTGCCCAGCCGCGACCTGATCGCCGACAGCGTCGAATATATGGTGAACGCCCATTGTGCCGACGCGATCGTGTGCATCTCCAACTGCGACAAGATCACGCCCGGGATGCTGATGGCCGCCATGCGTCTCAACATCCCCGTCGTCTTCGTGTCTGGCGGACCGATGGAGGCGGGCAAAACGGTCGTGCGCGGTAAGAAGGTCGCCCTCGATCTGGTCGATGCCATGGTCGTTGCCGCCGACGACAGCTATACCGACGAGGAAGTGCAGGTGATCGAACGTTCGGCCTGCCCGACCTGCGGTTCCTGCTCGGGCATGTTCACCGCCAATTCGATGAACTGCCTGACCGAAGCGCTGGGCCTGTCGCTGCCCGGAAACGGGTCGACGCTGGCCACCCATGCCGATCGCGAGCGCCTGTTCCGCGAGGCGGGGCATCTGATCGTCGACATCGCCAAGCGTTATTATGAGCAGGATGACGAGAGCGTCCTCCCCCGCTCCATCGCCAACTTCGCCGCGTTCGAAAACGCCATGAGCCTGGACATCGCCATGGGCGGTTCCACCAACACGGTGCTTCACCTGCTCGCCGCCGCCTATGAGGGCGGGGTCGATTTCACCATGGCCGACATCGACCGCCTGTCCCGCCGCGTGCCGTGCCTGTGCAAGGTCGCGCCCGCCAAGCAGGACGTGCACATGGAGGACGTCCACCGCGCCGGCGGCATCATGGCGATACTGGGCGAGCTGGAGCGCGCGGGGCTGGTCGATGCATCATTGCCGACCGTGCACAGCCGCACCTTGGCCGATGCGCTGGCCCGCTGGGACATCGGCCGCACCAACAGCGATGACGTGCGGAATTTCTACCGGGCCGCGCCCGGCGGCGTCCCGACGCAGGTCGCCTTCAGCCAGTCGGAACGCTGGGAGGATCTGGACATCGACCGCGAAAACGGCGTCATCCGCTCAGCCGAGCATCCTTTCTCGAAGGATGGCGGCCTGGCCGTCCTGTTCGGCAATCTCGCGCCAGAAGGCTGCATCGTGAAGACGGCGGGCGTCGACGAAAGCATCCTCGTCTTCCACGGCACCGCGCGCGTCTATGAAAGCCAGGACGCGGCCGTCGCGGGTATCCTGGGCAACGAAGTCAAGGAAGGCGACGTGGTCGTCATCCGCTATGAAGGGCCGAAGGGCGGGCCGGGAATGCAGGAAATGCTGTATCCCACCAGCTATCTGAAGTCGAAGGGGCTGGGCAAGGCCTGCGCGCTCATCACTGACGGGCGGTTTTCCGGCGGCACGTCAGGCCTTTCGATCGGCCATGTCTCGCCCGAAGCGGCCGAGGGCGGCCTGATCGCGCTGGTCCAGACGGGCGACCCCATCATCATAGACATCCCGGCCCGCGTCATCCGGGTCGATCTGGACGATGCGCTGCTCGCGGAACGCCGCGCCGAGATGGAGGCAAGGGGCCCAAAGGCGTGGAAGCCCTTTGGCCGCAAGCGCGATGTTTCGCCGGCCCTGCGCGCCTATGCCGCCATGACGACCAACGCGGCAAAGGGCGCCGTTCGCGACGTGAGCCAGATCGAAAGGTAAGACACAGGGGGCATCCCGTCGCCCCGGGTCGTCGCCGCATGTCCGCCGATGGCCTAGCCGGCGATCAGCGCCTTCGGCAGTTCGCGTCGAAGCATCGCAACCAGCGCCGTAACCTTGGGCAAGAGATGACGGCGCTGCGGATAAACAGCCCAAATCGGTTCGTCGCGCGGCCGGCTGTCCTCGAGCACCGGTTCCAGCGCGCCGGTTCGCAGATAGGGCAGGACATAGAATTCGGGCAACTGACATATGCCCATTCCCTGCAACGCTGCATCGAGCACCGCGCGGCCGCTGTTGACGCGCAATCTTCCCCGCGGACGATAAATCACATCGCGGCCATCCACCGAAAAATGCCAGGTCGATGTCGACCCCAGCAGGCAGTCCTGACCCGCCAGATCCTCCGGCGTTCGCGGCCGGCCGCGTCGATCAAGATAAACGGGCGCGGCACAGCTCGAAAAGGACCGGGAGGCGATGCGGGTACGGATCAACTGCGAATCCGCCATCGCGCCGGTACGAATGGCGAGGTCGAAATTGTCGGCTATCAAATCGACCAGCCGGTTCGTCAGTTCCATCGTCACGCTGAGGCGCGGATGGAGTGCGGCATATCGATTGACGATCGGCGCGATGAACAACTCTCCCATCGCCGTCGAACAGGTGATACGCAAAGCGCCCTGCGGTTCGCCCGTGGACGTCACCGAAGCGATCGCCTCATCCCGCTCCGCTACCAGCCGTTCGGCCTGACGCAAGAATGTCTGCCCGGTATCGGTCAGCGTAACGCGACGGGTCGTGCGATGGAAAAGGCGTGCATCGAGCCGCTTTTCCAGCCGCGCGACCGATCGACTGATATGGGTGACGGAACAGCCGAGCCTACCCGCGGCGGCGGAAAAGGAGCCGGCCAGGGCCGCGGCGACAAATTCGTCGATTCCGGCCCAGCCATCCATGATTATCACTCCATGGTTATAAACTTTTACTCAAAGCCCCCTTTAACACCCAGTCGCAAAAACGCTAGGCCGTGGGCATGTCATCAGGAGAGACAAGATGAAGACCCGCGCCGCCGTCGCCTTCGAAGCCAAAAAACCCCTGGAGATCGTCGAGCTTGATCTGGATGGACCCCGGGCGGGTGAAGTGCTGGTAGAGATCATGGCGACCGGCATCTGTCACACGGATGCCTACACGCTGGACGGTTTCGACAGCGAGGGCATTTTCCCCTCGGTGCTGGGGCATGAGGGCGCGGGCGTCGTGCGCGAGGTGGGCGCCGGCGTGACGAGCGTCAAGCCGGGCGATCATGTCATTCCGCTCTACACGCCCGAATGCCGCCAGTGCAAAAGCTGCCTGTCGGGCAAGACAAACCTGTGCACCGCGATCCGCGCGACGCAGGGCAAGGGCCTCATGCCCGACGGCACCACCCGCTTCAGCTACAGGGGACAGCCGATCTTCCATTATATGGGCTGCTCCACCTTCTCCAACTTCACCGTGCTGCCCGAAATAGCCGTCGCGAAAATCCGCGAGGACGCACCCTTCAAGACGAGCTGTTATATCGGCTGCGGCGTCACCACCGGCGTCGGCGCGGTGGTGAACACGGCGAAGGTGCAGGTCGGCGACAATGTCGTCGTATTCGGCTTGGGCGGCATCGGCCTCAACGTGATCCAGGGTGCGCGGCTGGCCGGCGCGGGCCGGATCATCGGTGTCGACATTAATCCCGACCGTGAGGAATGGGGGCGGCGGTTCGGCATGACCGATTTCCTCAATTCCAGAGGCATGAGCCGCGAGGACGTCGTCGCGCGGATCGTCGAGATGACCGACGGCGGCGCCGACTACACGTTCGACGCGACCGGCAATACCGACGTGATGCGCACCGCGCTGGAGGCGTGCCATCGCGGATGGGGCACCTCCATCATCATCGGCGTCGCCGAAGCGGGCAAGGAAATCAGCACCCGGCCCTTCCAGCTGGTTACCGGCCGCAACTGGCGCGGCACCGCATTCGGCGGTGCCAAGGGCCGTACCGATGTTCCCAAGATCGTCGATATGTACATGACCGGCAAGATCGAGATCGATCCGATGATTACCCATGTCATGGGCCTGGAAGAGATCAACACCGCGTTCGACCTGATGCATGCGGGCAGGAGCATCCGCAGCGTGGTGGTGTTCTAGAGCGATGGAAACGCTCTCGCAGAACCGGGCGTTCGGCGGCGTGCAGGGCGTCTATCGCCATGCATCGGCCAGCACCGGCACCGACATGACCTTTTCGGTCTATGTCCCCCCACATGATCCGGGGGTGGCATTGCCGGTGGTCTGGTATCTGTCAGGCCTGACCTGCACCCATGCCAATGTCACCGAAAAGGGCGAATATCGCCGTGCCTGCGCAGAACTGGGCCTGATTTTTATAGCGCCGGACACCTCGCCGCGCGGCGATGATGTCGCCGACGATCCGTCGGGCGCCTATGATTTCGGCCTGGGCGCCGGCTTTTACGTCGATGCCACGCGCGCGCCGTTCGCGGCGCATTATCGCATGTGGTCCTATGTGACGCAGGAACTGCCCGCCCTGATCGCGGCGCACTTCCCGGTCGACATGGACCGGCAGTCGATCATGGGCCATAGCATGGGGGGACATGGCGCGCTGACCATCGGACTGACCTTTCCGGAACGATACAAGGCGGTGTCCGCCTTCGCCCCGATCGTCGCGCCGGGGCAGGTGCCCTGGGGGGGCAAGGCACTGGGCGGCTATCTGGGCGACAACCGGGCGGCGTGGCGTCGCCACGACGCGATCGCGCTGATCGAGGACGGCGCGCATGTCCCCGCGTTGCTGGTGGACCAGGGGGACGCCGACCAGTTTCTGGACGAGCAACTGCGCCCGCATCTGCTGGCCCATGCCTGCCGGACAGCGGGTATCGACCTCACGCTGCGGATGCAGCCGGGTTACGACCACAGCTATTATTTCATCTCGACCTTCATGGGCGATCACCTGCGCTGGCACGCCGACCGGCTGTAGCGGCAACACGGTCAGGCGGCCCTCCCGCGATCAGCCTCGTCGAGGGTTGCGCGATACAGGCCGAGCGCGCCCATGTCGGCTCACAGCGCGCGCGGAAACCGGGCCCTCGCGTCGATCTCGGCGGCCAGTGGGGCGATCCGGTCGGCGACGAAACGGGGGGTGCTGTCGCGGATCATGTCCGCCGTTTCGCCAAGCGCGAAATCGGAATCGGTCATCGCTCTCTCCTGTCCCCGCGCATCCCGTCGAAGTGCAAACGCAATGGACAATTGAACCTTCCATACGGACTATATTATCGTCATCTATGCATCGGCCGAAACGCGGCGCGATTTTCTGAAAGGATGCAGGGCGATGCTCGACCGCTATCTGCTTCGCTATTTCCTGGCGGTCGTGGATCAGGGCAATTTCTCGCGCGCCGCCGCCGCCTGCCACGTGTCGCAGCCGACCCTGTCGGTGGGTATCGCCAAGCTGGAACGGACGCTGGGCCATGCCCTGTTCGTCCGATCCAACCAGCGGGTCGAACTGACGGCCGCGGGCGCCACCTTCCTCGCCCACGCGCGGCGGATCGAGCGCGATTTCAACGTGGCGCTTCAGTCGATGGGCATCGCTGCCGACCTCCCGACGCTGCGCCTCGGCGTGCTGGCGTCGGTTCCCGGCCGGGTCATCGCCACGGGCGTCGCGCAGACCCGGCCGGGCGACACCCACAGGTTCGAATTGGTTTTCGGCAATGAACGTGAACTGGTGGGCCATCTCGCCAAGGGGCGCATCGATCTGGCGCTGACATTGACCGGGCGAGGCGGAGATCGCTTTCTGGAACGGCCGGTGCTGACCGAAGGCTACGCCCTTGCGCTGCCGGCCGATCATGCGCTGGCGGGCGAGGCGGAGATAGGAGCAGAGCAGCTTGCCGACGCGGTGATGATCGTGCGCCGTCATTGCGAAGCTCTGTCGGACACCAGCCGCCATTTCACCGAGCGCGGCGTCCGGCCCCATTTCGCCCTCCGCTCGACCAACGACGAACATGTGCTTCAGATGGTGGGGGCGGGCCTGGGGCTGACCGTCATGCCCGATTGCTACCGGCTTGACGGCGTGGTGCGCCCCCGGCTGACCGGTTTTGCCGCGCGGCGGACGCTCGGATGGGTTGCGGCGCACGGGGCCGAACAATGGCTGGACGCGCCTTTGCCCGTGCGGGACGCGATCGGGGCCGCGTTGCGCGGCGACGGACGCTTGCACGCTCCGGCGGGCTGACGCATGGGACGAAGGCAAATCTATCGAATATCCGTCACGGAGACCGGCTGATCCCATGCGCCGCACATTGACCGCCGCAGGCGAAACCTTCCCTCTTGCCACGCCGTTCCGGATCTCCCGTGGCGTCAAGACGGTGGCCGACGTTGTGACCGTGTCGCTCGAGGAAGGCGGCATTGTCGGCCGCGGCGAATGCGTACCCTATCCCCGCTATGGCGAGAGCATAGCATCGTCCATCACCCAGATCGAAACGGCACGCGCCGCGATCGAGGCGGGCGCGGGACGGCGCGACCTGCTGGACATCCTGCCTGCCGGCGCCGCTCGCAACGCGCTGGATTGCGCGCTGTGGGACCTGGAGCTGCGCCTCGCGGGCAGCGACATCGCCGCTGCCCTGGGATTAGGCAGCCCGTTGCGGCCGATGGCGACCGCCCTGACGGTTGGCCTCGACACGCCCGACGCCATGGCGCGTGCGGCGACCAGGCTGGCCGGTGTCCCGCTCATCAAGGTGAAGGTGGACCGTGCCGATCCCGCCGCCCAGTTGCAGGCGGTTCGCGCCGCGGCGCCGGCGCCGCGGATGATCGTCGACCCTAATGAAAGCTGGACCATGGCCGAGGTCGAGGGCTTGCAAGGCCTGATGGCCCAATTGCGGATCGACCTTCTGGAACAGCCATTGCCCGCGAAGGAAGATAGAGAATTGGCCAGTTTTCGTTCGGTCGTTCCAATCGCCGCCGATGAATCCGTCCATGTTGCGCAGGACCTCGACGACCTGCCCGACGGCTATGGCGTCGTGAACATAAAGCTCGACAAGGCCGGAGGCCTGACTGCCGCACTGGAGCTGGCCTTGGCCGCGCGCGCGCGCGGGTTGGGGATCATGACCGGCTGCATGATCTGTTCGTCCCTGTCCATCGCGCCGGCCTGGGTCATCGCAGCGGACAGCATGTTCGTCGATCTTGACGGACCGCTTTGGCTGTCGCGGGATCGCGCGGGCGGCGTGACCGGAGCAGACGGCTATCTGCACCCCCCCACGCAGGGATTTTGGGGCGGACTTTGACGCGAACCGTGTCTTGGACTTGATTTTCGCGCCTCGCCATGATCTCGCAGACGGCATGACACAGAAATCCGGCACCGTGATCAGCATTCCTTGGGATCAGCCCGCGACCATGATCGATCTTGACGGCAAGGCACCGCTGATCGGCACGGTCCGTGACTGCGCGGTCCACTTCGCGCTCTACAAACCTCACGCGCAGGCGCAAGCCCGCGTGCTGCTGACGCAACCGGTACATCGGGAGGGGCGTCCGACCCGGACCTGGCTTCTGGAACCCGGGGAGATAGCCGCTCTGGTCGCGCGGATGCGCAGCGAGGCGAACTGACCCGCCACCATATGCGCGTCCTTGCCGGATCCGTCCCGCGTTGCGAGGGTCCGAGCGGTTGATGCATGCTTCGTCAGGGCTTTGATAAATATCGGCCCGCTGTCGCCTATGCGTTCTCGATTTTGCGCTCGGGATAAATCATACGATATCGTATTATTATTTGTCCTGATCGCTGCTATGCTGCAATCCAATGGCAATGAAGCATCCGAACGGGAGAGAGTGCGTGAACGATATGCGTATGCGCCGCAGGGACGTAATGAAGGCAAGCGCAGTTGCCATCACCAGCATGGCCGCCAATGGCCGGCTCGCGGCAGCAGAAGCAGCCGGGTTCAGCATCGTCGACCTGCAGGTATGCGGCGTTTCTGCCCCGCTGGCGCTAGGTAACCGGCAGCCGCGCCTTTCCTGGAAGCTGATGAGCGGCGACGGTGATTTCATGCAGGGCGCCTACCGCATCATGGTGGCGCGGTCCCAGGAGGATTTGGCCGCAGGGCGCAATCTGGTCTGGGACAGCGGACGGGTCGAGTCCGCCAGCACCTTCGACATTCCCTTTGGCGGTCCGGCCGCGCCGTCACGCGCGCGTTTCTGGTGGTCGGTCGAGGCGTGGGACGCTCAGGGCAAGCGTAGTGCGCGCAGTCGCCCGGCGATGTGGGAGACCGGCCTTTTCGATACGGCCGACTGGTCCGCTCAATGGCTGGCGAGCGAGGATATGGAAGCCGCGCTGGACCGGCAGGCGGGGTTGCACTGGATCGACGGGACGGACCGCATCCCGGCCGACGGCACGCGCTTTTACCGGACGGCGTTGACCGCGGCCCGAGGGGAGAGCGGCGTGCTGTTGCTGAGCTGTCCGGGATTGAAGGCGGTCTGGCTGAACGGCAAAGAAGTACAAACGGACGATGCCGACCCGGTAAGGTGGACCACCATGGCGACCTATCGCCTGCCGCTTCGGCCGGGGCGCAATGTGATCGGCGTGTCGCAGGGCCGCTACGTCAGTTATAATATGCCAGGATCGCTGCTGGCCGCCATCATCCGTATCACCGACGCGCGGGGGAACAGCCGCCGTCTCACCAGCGCTGCCGGGTGGAAGGCCAGCGCGACCGCCCCCGACGGCTGGGCAGCGCCCGGCTTTGACGACAGCGCCTGGGCCGCGACGGTAGCGGCGAAGAGGAAGCCGGTGGGCGAACCCTGGCCGGCCTATCCCGCCATGCATTTGCGGCGCGGGTTCGACGCTGCCAAGCCCGTGCAGAGCGCCCGTCTCTATGCCACGGCGCTGGGCTGCTACGAACCTTGGCTGAATGGCGAGAAGATCGGTGACCGGCGGATGGCGCCGGAATCGACCGATACCAGCAAGCGTATCCTCTATCAGGCCTATGACGTCACCGGCCTGGTGAAGCCGGGCCGCAACATGTTGGGTCTTTGGGTCGGGGACGGCTGGTATGGCAGCGAGTTCTCGGAGGGCGCGCGCTTCGTCTTCGGTCCCGCGCCCTGCCGCGTTCTGGCGCAACTGGAACTGACCTATGCCGATGGATCGACGGAGGTGATCGGCACGGGCGATGGCTGGACCACCGCGCCATCGGCGATCCTGTCGTCGGAAATCTATGACGGGGAAGTCTATGATGCGCGGCGCGAGCGCAGCGGCTGGGCACAGCCGGACACATCGGAAGAGGGCTGGCGCGCGGCCGCGCGCGCGGCCGCGCCCGACATCCCGGTCGAACCGCAGGTCGCGCCGCCCATCCGCGTCACTCGGACCATTGCGCCGGTCGCCATTACCCAGCCCAGGCCGGACGTCCATGTCGTCGATTTCGGCCAGAATTTCGCCGGATGGGCGCGGCTGCGGACGCAGGGCGCAGCGGGCACGAAGGTCGAGATGCGCTTTGCGGAGATATTGCTGCCCAGCGGCGAGGTCGACCAGTCCAACCTGCGCACCGCCTTCGCCCGCGATACCTATATATTGAAGGGGGAGGGTGAGGAGGTTTGGGAGCCGCGCTTCACCTATCACGGCTTTCGCTATGTCGAGCTGCACGGCCTGCCCCATGCGCCGACACAGGAGACGCTGACCGGGCTGGTTGGCCATAACGACCTGCCCGTTACCGGTGCCTTCCGTGTGGGCGATCCGGTAATCGCCAAATTCTGGCGCAATTCGACCTGGAGCCAGCGCTCCAACTTCTTCGGCCTGCCCACCGATTGCCCGCAGCGCGACGAGCGGTTGGGATGGATGGGCGATGCCGCGGTTTTCTGGCCCGCCGCTGCCTATAATATGGATGTAGACGCCTATACGCGCCGCTTCATGCAGGATGTGCGATACGGCCAGACCAAGGCGGGTGGCTTTCCGGACGTGATCCCGCCCTTCATGCCCAACAGCCAGAGCAGCTCTCCCGGCTGGGCCGATGCGGGGGTCATCCTGCCCCACACCGCGTGGATGCACTATGGCGACACCGGCATCATCGCCGAGAATTGGGAGGCCATGGACCGCTACATGGCCTATATTTTGGAGCGTAACCCGGCGCATCTCTGGAAGAAGTCGCGGGGATCGGACTATGCCGACTGGCTGGCGGTGGACGCCAAGCAGCCCGGCGATGCCACCACGCCCAAGGATTTGATCGGCACTGCCTTCTGGGCGGCGGATGCGCGGATGATGGCCGACATGGCGGCCGCGATCGGCAAGACGGCGGACGCAGATCGCTATCGCGCGCTGTTCGGCGCGATCCGCGACGCCTTCCTCAAGGAATATGTGCAGCCCGACGGCCAGATCGGCAATGGCAGCCAGACCAGCTATATCCTGCCGATCCGCTTCGACCTTCTGCCGGCGCAACTGCGGATGGAGGCCGGACGCAGGCTGGCCGCCAATATCGCGGCGCGGGGCGGCAAGCTGTCGACCGGCTTCCTGGGCACGCCCCATATCCTCGACGCGCTGGCCGATACAGGGCAGCAGGAAACGGCGGTGGCGCTCTTGCTCCAGCGCTCCTATCCCAGTTGGGGCTATATGGTCGAAAAGGGCGCTACCACCATGTGGGAACGCTGGAACAGCGACGGCGAAGACCGGACGATGAACAGCTTCAACCATTATGCCTTTGGTGCGATCACCGATTTTCTGTTTCGCCGGGTCGCGGGCATCGCCCCGATCGATCCGGGGTTCCGGCGGGTGCGCGTGGCGCCTGTCTTCGACCGCCGCATTGGGCAGGGCGGCGCGGACTATGCTTCGATCGCGGGCCTCATCAAGACCGACTGGCACTATGAGGGCGATCAGCTGATCCTGTCGGTGGACCTGCCGCCCAATGTGCAGGGTGAGGTGGTGTTGCCGGGCGCGCGCCGTCAGATCCGCATGAACCGCAGACCCGTGGCGGCATCGCGTCGGGTGACGGAGGAAAAGGGCGTGACCCGGATCGTCGTCGGGTCGGGGCAATATCAGTTCACGGTCGCGGTATGATCGCTGCCGATCCGGTTGCAAAACCGGGAGAATGAGTGTGCTTCGTTTTTCACACCGCGCAGTGCTGGCATTGGCAACGGCAGGACCGGTCCGGGCACGACCGGGCCTCGCTATCCCGAAGCGCGAGCGCCCGTGGCCGACCTGTTGGGGCAGATAACCCTGGAGGATAAGGTGGCGTAGCTTTGTGCGCTGTGGATGACCAAGTCGAAGATCATCGACCCGGCGACCTACACCTCTTCGCCCGAGAAGGCGGCGACCGCCATTCCGCACGGCATCGGCCAGATATCGCGACTGTCCGACGCGACAGGCTCGACCCGTTTCATGACTGATCCCTACCGCGCGCGGGAGGATACGGTTGCGTTCATGAACACGGTGCAGAAATATGCGGTGGAGCAGACGCGGCTCGGCATCCCGCTGCTATTCCATGAGGAACTGCGCACGGACTGGAGGCACAGGATGCTACCAATTGCCCTGCCCCCCCGGCGTTTGGCAGCACCCAGGCCCTTGATCTGGTCGAACAGGTCTTTACCGTCGCCGCGCGGCAGGCGCGGATACGCGGCGTGACCGTCGGCCTCAAGGATTGCTCTTCAATTGGGCATGTCCCTGCTGAACGAAACATGTTCGCGCCTTGTCCACAATAGCCGCCAACATCCATCCCCCGAGCGGGGAGAACGCCGACTTTGCGGCCCTTAGCCAACATGCTCTGTCGGCAGAATTGACGCCGCCGACGCGAGCCGCCGCGTGCTCCAAGGCCCCATTTCGTCCCCCGGCCTGTGGATCGCTGCGCGGCGGCCGAACGGCGAGCCATCCGTCGGCGACCTCCCATAACGCACCATTTCCCTGATTCACGCTCGCATATTTGTTGAGCGTCATCGGGGTTTACGTTTGTATGGATATACGTATAACCATTCATATGCGCGGGGCTGATGGTTGACTGCCATCAAGTCAGTGTTGAGAGGATGGAGCGTACAGGTGACAGAAGGCAGGGGAGCTTTGGCGGGTCTGCGGGTGCTGGATTTCACCCAGTCACTGGCGGGGCCCTATGGGACACAGATACTCGCCGATCTCGGCGCGGAGGTCCTAAAGGTCGAGGTTGTGGGGATCGGGGACGCCACGCGCGGGGCCGGCCCTTATCATCCGAGCGACACGGAAAAACGCCACGCCGGCTATTTTCACAGCGTCAATCGTAACAAGCACAGTATCGCACTCAACCTCAAGGACCCGGCGAGTCACGAAATCGTGTTCGATCTGATCCAGCAATATGACGTTGTGATCGAAAATTTCCGCGCCGGGACCATGGAGAAACTCGGCCTGTCCTATGAGATACTCAAGGAGCGGAAGCCCGGCCTCATCTACGCGGCTTTGCGCGGTTTCGGTGATCCACGCTCGGGCAACAGTCCCTATGTCAACTGGCCCTCGCTCGACGTGGTGGCACAGGCGATGGGGGGAATCAACGCCGTGACCGGATCCGATCCGGCGATCCCTACCAAGGTGGGGCCGGGCATCGGCGACATCATTCCAGGCATGTTTCTGGCCATCGGTACGTTGGCTGCGGTGGTCCATCGCGACCGCACCGGCGAAGGCCAGTTTCTGGACGTGGCGATGGTCGATTCGATCCTCGCCATCAGCGAGCGCATCGTCTACCAGCGCTCCTTCGGCAATGTCATTGCCGGAGGCGTTGGCAACCATCAACCTTTCATGGCCCCGTTCGGCATCTATCCCGCGAGCGACGGCTTCGCCGCCATAGCCGTGTCCAACCAGACCTATTTCGCCACTTTGTGCCGGGCGCTGGACGCTGACGACCTTCTGGCCGACGAGAGGTTCAGCACGCCCGACGGGAGACGGATCTATCGCGACGAGCTGATCGCCGCGCTCTCGGTGCATACATCGCGCTTCACCAAGGCTGAACTCATGCAGCGGCTGGGCGGCGTTGTACCTTTCGGTCCGGTCTATAATATGGCCGAGATCGCCAAAGACCCTCATTTCGCTGTCCGCAACATGCTGCCGGAAATTGAGATAGAGGGTCTGTCGGAGCCGCTCTCGATCGCAGGTGTGCCGATCAAGATGATGGGAACGCCCTGCGATGTGCGTCATCCCGGACCTGACCTTGGTGCGGATACCGACGCTGTCCTGCGGGCGGCGGGGCGTACCCCCGAACAGATTCGCGAACTGCGCGCTCGGGGCGTCGTCGGCTGAAAGAGGCGCGCTCAAGAGCGCGACTGAGTCCCCGGGCGACGGAGCCAGTTCAGAGGCGATATCGCAGATTATGAGAATTAGGAGAGCGTGATGGACAAGGACCTCGATTTCACCGGTAAGACCGTTCTCGTCACCGGTTCCGGCCGCAACATCGGCAAGGCGATCATTTTGGAATTCGCCGCACGCGGCGCCAATGTCGTCATCAATACCCGTTCGAACCGGGAGGAGGCCGAGGGTGTACTGCGCGAAGCTGAGGCGCTGGGCGCCAAGGGTATCGTCGTGCTGGGCGATGCCGGACAGAAAGAGACGGTAGAGGAGCTAAAGCTCCGCGCCGAAGAGGCATTCGGCCGTGTCGACATCTACGTCGCCAATGCCGCGCGCCGCCTGCACAAGGATTTCTGGGACACCACAGACGAGGATTGGCACCGCCACCTCAACCAGCAGCTGACCGGCGCCTGGTATCTCGCCAAGGCGTTCGCGCCTGCGATGCGCGAAGCGGGCTATGGCCGCATCATCCACATGAACGGGCCAGACGGCTACCATGGCGGCTTCACCCGCGTGCCCCATTCGACCGCTAAGGGCGGCATCCGCGTTTTCACCAAGTCGCTGGCCGAGGGGCTGAGCGAATATGGCATCACCGTCAACGACATCAATCCGGGCGTTGCCGCAACCGAGCGGGATCTGACCACCCATCCCCAGTTCGCCGACAAGGATTTCGTCGCGTCGATCGTCAAGGACATCCCGATCCGCCGTCACACCGAGCCGAGCGAAATCGCGTTCGCCTGTGCGTTTCTGGCCTCGCCCCGCTCCGCTGCCATAACCGGATCGGTCATCCATCTTGACGGCGGCAAGAACATGTTCGGTTGACCTGACCGGGGAACAGAACAAATGCAGGAGAGCGTGGCATGAACCAGCAGGATTTTGCCGATATCCGTAAACAATGGGCAAGCGATGCGGGGCCGGTCGTCGATATGCTGATCGACGGGAATCTGGTGCAGGCGTCGGATGGGCGCGCATTCGCCTGCACCGATCCCTATAGCGGTCAGGACTGGGGACAGGTGCCGCTTGCGACCGAGCAGGATGTGGACCGCGCGGTCAGGGCAGCGCACCGCGCGTTCGAAGAGGGCGTCTGGCGGCGCAAGCCCGCGGCACAGCGGGTTGCCGTCCTGCGCAGGTTCGCCGACCTCATAGAAGCCAATGCCCGTGACATCGGCCTCACGGCGGTGCGGGAGAATGGCAAGCTATTCTCCGAAATGTATTATGGCGTCTTGGCCTTCGCGGAGGATTGCCGCTTCTTCGGCACGCTCGCCGAAACGGTCCACGGCTATACGATCGACATGCCGATGCCGGGCTACAGCGCCTGGACCCGGCGCGAGCCGATCGGCGTCGTCGCCGCGATCACCCCCTGGAACACGCCGCTCAACCTGTTGGGATGGAAGCTGTTTCCTGCCCTCGCGACAGGCAATTCAGTCATCGTCAAGCCTTCGGAATTCACGCCCGTCTCCACCCTGCTGGTGGCGAAGCTCGCTATCGAGGCGGGCATTCCTGCCGGTGTCCTCAACGTTGTGACCGGCGCCGGAGAGGTCGGCAACTGGCTGATCTCTCATGCACTGGTCGACAAGATCGGCTTCACCGGATCAGGCGCCACAGGCGCGAAGATCGCGAAGGTCGCGGCCGAGCGGCATGCGCGCGTGTCGTTGGAACTGGGCGGCAAGTCGCCCAACATCGTGTTCGAGGATGCCGACATCGACGAGATGTTGAAGTGGACGGTCCTCAGCCTCTTTGCGACTGCCGGGCAGGCCTGCAATGCGGGCTCGCGTATCCTGGTGCAGCGCAGCATCCATGACCGGTTTGTCGAGCAGTTGGCCGCGACGGCCAGAAATGTGCGCTGGGGCGACCCGCTCGATCCCGAAACGCAGATGGGACCGCTGTCCAACCGGCCCCAGCTCGCCAAGGTCTCGGCCTATTTCGACTGCGCGCGCGAAGAGGGGCTGTCGGTGGTCGCAGGTGGCGGACGGCCCGACCATCCCGGCTTCTTCGTTCAGCCGACCATCTATGCCGATGCCAAGCCTGATTCGCGCCTGATCCTAGAAGAGATTTTCGGGCCCGTCGCAGTGGTCATCCCTTTCGAAGACGAGGCCGAGGCAATCCGCATCGCCAACGATACCCGCTTTGGCCTGGCAGCAGGTGTATGGACCCGCGACCTCGCCCGCGCGCACCGCATGATCGAGGCAGTGCGGGCCGGCACAGTCTGGGTCAACACCTATCGCGTGGGCACCCACGCCATCCCCTTCGGCGGCTTCAAGGCGAGCGGCATTGGCCGGGAAACCGGCATCGAGGCCCTCGAGGCCTTCACGGAGGTGAAGAGCGTCTGGGTCAATCACGGTTAAAATGAAACAGACGGGAGAGTGAGCATGGCGCAGGGCGAAACATTCGATCTGGTCATCGTGGGATGCGGGGCAGCCGGCCTGTCGGCAGCGGTGAGCTTTGCCGAGGCGGAGCAGAAGGAAGGGCGCTCGCCCCGGATCGCTGTGCTGGAGGCCGCGCCCCAGGACGAGCGCGGCGGCGCGACCCGCTGGACCACCGCAGGCCTGCGCGGCACGATCAAGGACGGGCTCGACCCCTTCTGGGTGGGCCTGGCGGCGCAGCTGTCCAAGGGGCTGGCCGATGCCGACATCTGCTCGACCCTGGAGCGAGAGACCCGCGACAGCCTCACCTTCCTGACCGATCATGGCGTCGAACTGATCGAGCATAGATCGCCGATCGCGGCGACCATGCAGGGCATGATCAGCCTGCCCAACGGCGGCGGCCATGCGATCGTCGAGAATCTCGCCCGGTGCTTCGAGGCGACAGGCATGGGGTCGATATATTATGAGACCGAGGCGGTGCGGCTCACCCTGTCCGACGCGGGCCGCGTGGCGGGCGTCGTGGTGCGCGGACCCGACGGCCTGCTCAAGACACTGCATGCCCCGTCCGTCATTCTCGCCTGCGGCGGGTTCGAGGGCAATGCCGAGATGCTGACCCAATATGTTGGGCCCAAAGCCTGCGATCTCCGGCTCATCGCACCGGGCATCAAATATAATCGCGGCGCGGGCATCCGCATGGCGATGGACATCGGCGCGGGCACCGCCGGCCAGTTCGATGGCATCCATGCCGAGGCGGTGGATAGCCGTACCGATCGCGCCGATGCCGTGATCTATGGCTGTCCCTATGGTATCCTGGTCAATGCCGAAGGCCAGCGCTTCTTCGACGAAGGGCGCGACACGATGGACGCGACCTTCGAACTCATCGGCTACGAAATCTGGCGCAACCAGAACCAGGCCGCCTTCTTCATCGGCGATCGCCATGTTCACGATCACCCGCATCTGCTGGCGCTGTTCGACACCGACCAGCCGCCGATCGAAGCCGACACGATCGAGGAGCTCGCACTGCAGCTGGGCATCGAGCCGGACGCGCTGGTCGCGACGATCGATTCCTATAATGGAGCGGTTCAGCCCGGCGAGTTCGATCCCGCCCGGCTCGACGGCAAATGCACCGTCGGCATCGAGCCGCCCAAATCCAACTGGGCCTATCCCCTCGATCGCGCGCCCTTCTTCGCCTACCCGCTGACCACCGCCATCACCTTCACCTATGGCGGGATCAAGACCGACACGCAGGGGCGCGTCCTGACCGGAACCGGCACGCCGATCCCGGGCCTCTATGCCGCCGGCGAGATCGCAGGGCTCTTCTATCATGAATATCCCGCCGCCACATCGGTGCTGCGCGCCATCACCTTCGGCCGCATCGCCGGTGCGGGTATCAGCCGATCACGGGCGAACGCGTGAAGATCGCCGTCTGCATCAAGATGATGACCGGGGCGGCGGTGGATGCCGCCGACGCCTTCCAGCGCGTCGGCCGCACCCTCCCCTCGGTCCTGCCCGCGTTCGACACCCATGCGGTGGAAGAGGCGCTGCGCATCCGTGAACGGCTGGGCGGCGAGGTCGTGCTGGTCTCGATCGGCGCGCGCGAGGGGCTAGGCGGCCTGCGCCAGGCGCTGGGCATGGGCGCGGACCGCGCCATCCTTCTGTCCGATCCCGCGCTGGCGGATGCCGACACGGCCGGGATCAGCCGCGTGCTCGCCGCATTGCTGCAACAGGAGGCGCCGGACCTCACGCTCTTCAGCCCTTGGAGCGGCGACATTGACGGCGCGCTGCTCGTGGCGATGACGGCCGCCCGCCTGGGCCTGCCGGCGCTGGGGCAACTGCGCTCGCTCGACATTGCCGATGGCCGCGCCAGCGGCGTGCGCCAGGCGGAGGCGGGCAATCATGCCCTCTCCTGCGCCCTGCCCTGCCTGGTAGAGGTCAATGACTCGATCAACAAGCCGCGCAGCGTTTCGCTCAAGGGACGGGCGCAGGCCAATGCAAAGCCCGTGAAGCTGATCACGCTGGCCGACCTGTTCGGGGATGCGGCGCCCGTCCTGTCGCAGACGCAGATCACCGATATCGCGCCTGCGCCGGTCACGCGCGATCCGCGCCTCGTATCCGACAAGGAGGCGGCGACCGAACTTATCGCATTGCTGCGTGACCACAGGATTTTGGCATGAAAGCGCTCATCCCAATCGAATTGACCGACGGCGGCCCGTCACCGGACTCGCTGGGCGTCTTGGAACGGCTGGCGGGGCAGGGTCTGGAAAGCTGGGCGCTCGTCTGCGGCTCGTCCATACAGGAGGTCGCGCAGGCGGTTGCGTGCCATCGCTGCGCCGGCGTCCTGGTTGCCGAAAGCGAAAGCTTTGCAACGCTCGCGCCCGAACGACGCGCCGCGCTGATCGGCGATCTGATCGCACAGCGCGGCTTTGCGGCCGTCGCGCTCGCAACATCCGTCCTCGCGACCGAACTTGCCGCGCAGGTTGCTGTCCGCTTTGACGCCTCGGTTCAATGAGGGCTCACCTCCATTGAGCAGGATGGCGACAGCCTGCGCGCTATCCGGGCGACCCATGGCGACGCCATGCGCACGACCGCGACCTGGACATCCGCGCTGGCGGTTGCGCTCTTCCGCCCGCATGAATGCGCACCGGCCGAGCCGGGCACGCAGATGGCGCCGATCGAGGCAGTCGCCTTGGCTGCAACCGACCTGCCCGAGCGCGTGGCCATCGAACTGCTCCCCGGCGCCGACACCGGCGCCGCCGCACTCGATACCGCCGATATCATCGTGTCGGGCGGGCGCGGTCTGCGCAGCGCGGACGAACTCGATCTGGTGCGCGATCTGGCCGATGCGCTGGGCGGTACGGTCGGCGTCTCCCTCCCGCTGGTGGACATGGGTTGGGCACCTCGCGCAATGCAGGTGGGACAAACCGGCACGGTGGTCAGCCCCCGCCTCTACATCGCCTGCGGCATATCGGGTCAGATTCAGCACAAGATCGGGATCGAGAAATCGGGCCTCATCGTCGCTATCAACACTGACAAGGACGCGCCGATCATGTCCTTCTGCGATCTGGGGATCGTGGGCGATTTGCGCACACTCCTGCCCAAATTGGCGGCGGAGGTTCGCGCGGCGCGCACGGCCTGATTGGCCGAGAAGGGAGAGGATGCTATGAGCCTGGCAAAGACGGCCATTGTCGGGGTCGGCGCGACCGAACAGGGAGGGATCCCCGGCGAGGCCGCCAGCGAGATCGCGGTTCGCGCGGGCATCGCCCACCAAGGCGGACGCGGGTAATCGTCAAGGCTGATTCGACGCGCGGCTCCACGAGATCTTTGAGAGGAGGAGGCGACATTGAACGTGAGCGAGGCGGTGGCCGCGCGGCGATCCGTCCGGGCGTTTCTGCCGACACCAGTCGCGAGGAACATTGTCGAGAAGATACTCGATCAGGCGCGCTTCTCTCCGTCGGGCGGCAATGTCCAGCCATGGAATGCCGTGGTCGTCGCGGGCGAACCGTTGCAACAGCTGCTCCGCAAGGTCGCCGACGGGATCGCGGCTGGTCGTACTGATTCGGAATATGCCAGCTATCCTGATGCCCTGCCCGACCCGTGGATGGCGCGTCGGCGGCAGAATGCAGCCGAACTCTACGGCACGCTGGGCATCGGCCGGGAAAACAGGGAAGCGCGGCATGCGCAGACGGCCCGAAACTGGATCGGCTTCGACGCGCCCTGCATCATGTTCTGCCACATTCCGCGTTTCATGGGCGTCGCCCAATGGGCCGACCTTGGAATCTGGTTGCAGACGGTGATGTTGCTTATGGAAGAGGCGGGCCTATCGACCTGCGCGCAGGGCGCATGGTCACATGGCGGCGTCACCGTGCGCGAAGCATTGGGGATCGCGGACGACCATGTCCTCGCCTGTGGACTTGCCATCGGCTACGCAGACCCGGATGCGATCGTCAATAGGCTGCGCACCAGCAGAGCGCCGTTGGAGGAGACGGTTCGGTTCCTGGGCATGTGAACGACCGCCACCCTTTTGCCATGCATCGGGAGCGCTCAGGCGGCGACCAGTTCCCAGGCGGGGAGTGTGAAGCGATCGGTGCAATCGACGAACCGTGCGCGAACCTTCGCCCCGACGGCCAAACCGTCGCGCGGTCCAAGGATGCGACCGGTGTAACGCACTCCGTCCGCATTCTCTACGATGGCGACGACGTAGGGCAGCTCGTCCTTGAAACCGGGATGGAAAGCGCGATGATAGGTTGCAAAGCTCCAGACCGTGCCCTCCTGCGATACATCGACCCAGTTCGCCCCCTGTTCGAGGCATGTCGGGCAAATCTCCAGCGCCGGATAGCGATAGGATTTGCAGGCGGTGCACTGCTGCGCGGTCAGGCGGCGGTCTCGGGCGGCCGTCCAGAACGGCGCCATGGCAGGATCGTCCAGGTCGGGCACCGGCTTGCTATAGGCTGTTTCTGTCATCCCTTATGCGTCGAGATGATCGACGCCCCTCCTTTGAACCAGGTTTGAGTGGACAGGTACATGGCGATTTCCGCGCCCGATACCTGCCGTTCGGGGCCGGCGACCCCGCGCAGCTGGCGCACCGCCTCGACGATGTGCATCCAGCCCCACATATAGCATTCGGACAGCTGACCGCCGTTGGTGTTGAGCGGCAGGCTGCCACCGGGAAGCGTATGCCCTTCCGCCAGCCATTTGCCGCCTTCGCCGAGCGGCGCGAAACCGAAATGCTCGATCATCTGGAGCACCCAGAAGGCTGTCGGGTCCTGGATGTAGAGCAGGTCGATGTCGGACTGGGTCATGCCGGTCGAATTCCAGATCTGCTGCGACGCAAGGCCAAGAAATTCGCGGTCGAGATAGCTGGGCGTGAACTCACCCCGGATCTGCGACGCTTCCGACATGCCAAGGATATAGACCGGTTTGTTCGGAAAATCCCCCGCCCGCTCCGCGCTGGTCAGGATCAGAGCGACGCCGCCATCGGAAATCATGGTGAGATCGGGGCGGCGCAGCGGCTCGATCAGATAATCCATCGCCAGATAGTCCGCCATCGACATGGGATCCCGGAACAGGGCGACGGGGTTGCGCCGCGCCCATTCGCGCGCGCCCACGGCGATATAACCGAATTCCTCATCGGTCATGCCGTAGAGCGACTTGTAACGCTGAAGCGCGAGCGCGGCTGGACCGCCGACATGCATGAGCCCCGACGCGCCAGCCAAGGTGGGCGCGGTAAAGCCGAACGGAAATTTTGCAGTGCGGGCATTGGCCCCATAGCAGAGCGCCACGGTATCCGCCATGCCGGTCACGATCGCCTGAACCGCAAGGTGGATCGAGAAATTGCAGGTGCCGTAATCGAGCGTCTGCGCGTAACGAGGATTGATTCCCAGCAGAGGCCCGACCTGGCAATCGGTGTTCGTGCCCTGGACAGACTTGCAGGTTATCAAGCCGTCGAGAGCGGAGCGGTCGATACCCGCATCTCTCATGGCCTCCTTGATCGCCAGCACTGAATTGAGTTCGGGCGACTGGCCCGGCAACTCACCCTGCGCGGTGTGGCCTATGCCCACGATCGCGACCTTGCCTCTAATGTCCTTATCCATGCTTCCCTTCCACCGAACGGAAGGCAACCCACCGCCCTGCTATCTTCGCCCGCGCTGGCCGCAGGGCTGTTCAATTGTACTTACATAATACGGCGATGATCTGCACCATGTCGGGAGGCACGGCAACAGTTGCCACGCAGTGAATGTCTGTACGCGAGTTGTCTTTCCCACACCGGGACCTGCCCAGAACCCGTTGCAGCGAGCGATCATGACAGATGCATCTGTAGAGAAGCCGGGCCACATCTTTAGCAGCCCGGCTTCCGCCACAATTCAGATCAGTGGTTGAGGAATCTCGAAGTTGAAGAACTTCGCAGCGTTCAAGCCGAGGATCTTGGCCCGCGTATCTTCCCGCAGATGGGCGAAGTCGCGTTCGATCGCAGCGCCCGAATGCGGCCAGGTGCCCTCATGATGGGGATAGTCGTTGGACCAGCAGAAGTTGTTTTCGAGGCCGTACGGCTCGACCAGCAGCGTGCCGGCCCGATCTTCCTGGAAGGAGCCGATGGCGTTCGAGCGGAAATATTCGCTCGGCAGCCCTTGCTTGAGCTTGGGGAAGCACCAGAAATGATGCTTCTTGTAAGTCTCGTCCATCAGGTCGAGCAGCGCCGGAATCCAGCCCACGCCGCCCTCCACGCAGGCGAAGCGCAGCTTGGGGAATTTGTCCAGCACGCCCGCGCTGCAGAATGCCGCGATCGGGTGGACCATCATCTCGTGCGAATAGGCCCGGTTCATGATCGCCCCGCCCGGCCCGCGCACCCGGCGGGGGTCGTCGCCCGTCGCCACATGCATGGCGATCGGGATGCCCGCTTCCTCGATGACCGCCCAGAGCGGATCATAATCCTTGTGATTATATTGCGGCTTGTCCCGGCCCGCGTCTGTCGGCAGCGCGATGATGTCGAGACCCATCTTGACGATGCGCTCGACCTCCGCGATGGCCGCTGGGATATCGGACGTGACGGCGGTCGGCACAACCTTGCAGCGCTTGCCGTATTTGGCGGTCACTTCGGCGGCCCAGTCATTATAGATGCGAAACGCCGCCATCGCCACTTCGCTCGGCGCGGCATATGCGGCCAGCGCAGGGCCGTTCGGGAAGCAGATTTCGGCGTCGATGCCGTCATAATCCATGTCGGTGAGCCGCACCTGCATGCCCGCGTCGGTATCATGCGTCATCACCGCAGCCTTGGCGCGGTACATGTCCTCGCCCTGGAAATCGGCCGATATGACCTTGAAGGGCTTGCGCCCTTCGGCAATCATATACTGGCCATCCTCGCGATTTTCCATGCGCGGCAGATAGCCGCGATATTTCTCGTCGATCCGACTCGGAATGAGATCCATCGGCGGGGTAATGTGCGAATCGACCGAGCAGATGAAATATTTCTGCTTATTCGCGTTGGGACGAGGCGTGCGCGCCCAACCCACCGGATGGGGGGTTTCCAGACGCCATTTGTTTTCGGCGTTCACTTCAAGGGTTTCGGCTGCGCTCGCCATTTCGTCTCTCCTTCTGTCCCGCTTCTCGTGCAGCGAGGACCTTCATGGAGAGCTTCACAAATTTTAGTTGACGAGTCAATCATTTTGACATGCGGACCCGCTCATTCGATCGCCTTCTCGAAACGGTGCAGCAGGTCACTCAGCATTTTCCATTCCTCCAGCGTGAACGTCTGCTCCAGCGCGTGACTGCGATGATCCGCATCCTTGAGCAGAAATTGGGCCAGATCGACGCCGGCCGGGGTCAGGCGTACCAACAGGGCGCGACCATCCTCCGGGTCCGGCAGGCGTTCGACCAGCCCCTCCCGAACCATCGCATCCAGTCGGCGGGTTATTCCGCCGGCCGTGAAGCCCAAGCCCCGTTGCAGTTCGCGCACCTTGATGAGGTGCGCCTCATTGACGCGATAGGCCAGCACCGTGATCAGGTGGGAAGTGGGATGTTGTCCCGTCAGGTCGGCGGAACTCTTGCTGCGCGAGCGTGTGAGCGCTGCAATGGCTTGCAACTGGCCGAGAACCTTGCGCCTGTAGGTCTGCGGACTGTCGTCGGGGACCGACATGCTGAGCAAAGCCGAATAGAAACGCCCTGCACTGTCGTCATCGGTGTCAGTCTTGTTCTTCGGTCTCTTAGCCATCGGTGACCGGGCTCGTTCATTCTTCATGCCGACGGCCTGCGCCGATCGACTTAAATCTGCAAGCCGCAATTGGAGTGCGGCGCATGCTGCCGGCCCCTCCTCGGCTTCAAATCTCGCGGAGCCGCCCAGCGAAGTCGGCGATCAGCGCGGCGACGTCCGCCGGCTTTTCCATCATGGGGAAATGACCCGCTTTTGGAACAACATGGATGGCGGCATGCTCGACCGTACGTGCCAGATAGTCGAGATAGGGCGACCGCTCCTCCGCCCGCGTTAAGGAGTAGCGGGACGTCACGCGATCATGATAGGTACTCTGAATAACGAGCATGGGCATGCGGGCGGCAGCCATACTGGAATAGACCTCTTGTGCTCGCGCACCGTCCCAGGATTTAAGGTCATCGGCGATCTCCTCGAACAAGGACCGCGACCGGCGGGAGATGCTCGCTCGGATCTCCGCGCGGATGTCGGCGTCGGCATAGGGACCCACGAGCAGGTCGAAGCTGGTGATGGCACGCGGCGCGGAGGAGGCCTCCTCCACCTCTGCGTACGTCAGGCGGCTGCCATCGACCAGCACGACGCCCGCGACCCTGTCGGGTGCGCGCGCCGCCGCTTCGGCCACGACGCGCGCGCCCAGGCTGTGCCCCACCAGCACGACTTTCCCCAGGTCCAGCCTTTCGACAAGCGTGTTGATGTCGTCTGCCCACTGTCCCATCGAACAGTCGTCCGCCGATCCGGGCGACTGTCCGTGGCCGCGCATATCCATGCGCACGATAGTAAAGCGCTCCACCAGATGCGGCGCGAGCCGATCCCAATTATGATGGTCGCACATCGCCCCGTGCACCATCAGCAGCACCGGTTTGCTCCGCCCTTCGATCACATGATGAACAGGGCCGAGCCGCCCCATCATTTGCTGTTCGAAGGCGCACCGTCCAGGATAAGCGTCTTGGTCTCCAGATAGGGATAAAGCCCTTCCACCCCGCCTTCACGACCGATGCCCGACTGCTTGAACCCGCCGAACGCGATCGAGGGGTCAAGAAAGAAACCGTTGTGACCAACCGAGCCGGAGCGCAATTGGCGCGCGACCCAATAGGCACGGTCGTTGTCATGGGTGAAGACCGCCGCGTTGAGGCCGAATACCGTGTCATTGGCAATGTCGATGGCATGCTGCTCGTTATCGGCCGGGATGACGCTGGCGACGGGCCCGAAAATCTCCTCGCGCGCAATCACCATGTCGTTGCTGACGTCGGCAAAGACGGTCGGCTCGACGAAGAAACCGCGGTTGAGATGCGCCGGGCGACCACCGCCCGCGGCGATCCGTGCGCCGGCCTGACGGCCTTGTTCGATGTAGCTTTCCACACGGTCGCGCTGGCGGCGCATGGCGAGCGGACCCATCTCTGTTCCTTCGGCGAACGGGTCGCCCACCCGGATCGCGGAATAGGTGGCAGCCATCGCCTCTACCAACTCGTCGTGGCGATGGCGCGGCACGACGATGCGGGTGAGTGAGGCGCACACCTGCCCCGTCAAGTTGACAGACTGCTGCGCCAGCGCCTTCGCAGCCGCACCCAGATCATAATCGTCGAGAATCACGGCGGCCGACTTGCCGCCCAGTTCCAGCGTGTAGCGTGCGATCCGCTCGCCGCAGATCGACGCGATCGTCTTGCCCGCCGCGCTCGACCCGGTGAAGCTGACCTTGTCCACGGCCGGGTTGCGTACCAGATGCTCGGACGCGGCTCGGTCGGAGGTCAACACGTTGACCACGCCGGCGGGCAGGCCAACCTTCTCACAGATCTCGGCGAGGATCAGCCCCTCGCCCGGTGCTTCGGGAGACAGCTTCACGACGATGGTGCAGCCGGCCAGCAGCGCAGGAGCGACCTTGTTGGAGGTTAGCGCGACCGGCCCGTTCCACGGAATGATCGCCGCAACCACTCCTACCGGCTCCCGCACCAGCATGCCGGTCTTGCCCGGATTCATGCTGGGCCGCACCTCCTCGAAGACAAAGCTATCCGCCAGATCGGCATAAAAATTATAGTTGAAGGCAGCATGATGAATCATGCCATCCGCCTGCGCCCGCAGTCCGCCCATCTGGCTGGTCCACACGTCACCGATATCGCCCATGCGCGCGCTGATCTCCTGAGCGATCGCGCGCAGATAATGGGCGCGCTCGGCTGGCGTCATGCGCGGCCATGGACCCTTGTCGAACGCCCGACGCGCCGCATCGACGGCGCGGTCGATGTCGGCGTTCTGCGCCTCCGCCACGGTCAGGAAGACTTCTTCCGTGGTCGGGTTGATGACATCGATCGTCGCACTGCTTGACGGGGCCACCCACTGGCCGTCGATGAAGAATCTGTCAGGGTGGGCAACGGGCGACCGCTGGAGGGTGGCTACGCTCATCAGGCTCTCCTTAGATATGATGGGGTAGTGCGCCTTTGACGCATGATTCCTCCCCGGGCGAAAATATCATACTATTAGACGGTCAGTATATTCAACCCGCAATGGCAGATACCGGTAACTCTTTTCGGCCTGCGATCGCCGGCAGCAGGATGCTAGCGGACGGGCTCATTGCCCGCGGGCTCCAGGGGAGTGGGACGGGAGCGCTGAGATAACGCTTTACCCCCTTCAGGCCAGGATGCTGAGCAGCAACGGTCCGATCCGCGCAGGAGCCGGCGAACCGGTGGCTTCGATCACGGCGCGTAACCGCAATGACTGCCCGGCATCCAGCCGCTCGCGTCGCAGATGACGGCGGCAGGTTTCGATCACCGCCGCCGGGTCGGGCGAGATGACCCGCAGCCCGCTGCGCCCGCCGCGTCCCATTTCGATCACGCCAAGCTGCTCAAGCGAGCGCAGTGCTTCACGCAGGACCGATCGTCCCACGCCGAACCGCGCGCCCAGTTCGGCTTCAGAGCCAAGATTACGGCCGACCGGCCAGCCCTGCGCAAATATCAGATCGCGTATGGCCTGCTCGACCCGCTCGGCCTTCTTGAGCGGCTTGGCTCGGGGCAGGAAGTCATAGGCACGCTGGGTGGCACCCTCGTCGAGCGGCTGCCGGTCGGCCAAGGAGGACGCCTCGAACAGCGCGGCGCAGCCTTGGACATACGCCTCGCTTATCGCGAAGGCCTTGTCGCGGTCGCCATCCAATATGGCGGTCAGCTTATCCACCAATAGATTGACCAGCCTGTGCGGCATTTCGACCCATTGTTCATCGCTCAAGGTCGAGAAGATGGACGCGTCGAGCATCATCCTGTTGAGCACGCGGACGAACAGCGTCAACGCGGGATTGCCCACGCCGTCCAGCAGCGCATGATGCAAATCCTCCGCAGCGGGAATCTGCTCCGGCGCGGAAAGGATGGAAAGGTCCGAGATCTGCCGCCGCAGCGTCACGATCTGCGCCTGCGACAGTACCGCCATCGCCTGGTCGATAACAAAATGCGTCAGCGCACGATGGATTGCGCTGAGTTCATCGACATCCACTTGAACGAACTCGAGATAGTTGCTGAAGGTCTTGCAGGCGAAATTACAGGCGTCCGCGGCGACGAACAGCCCGCCATTCTTGCCCTTGCGGGATTCCACGAGGCCTGACACCTCAAGGATGCGCACCGCTTCCCGCAAAGTGTGACGACACACGCCCATGTCCACTGCCAGCCCGGCCTCGCTCCCTATGCGATGACCAACCGGCCAGCCTTCCGCGACGACGCGATCCTCCATCTGCCGCGCGATCCGGACCGGCAGTTTCACGGCCGGGCGAAGTCGCCGACCTTCCCCGGCGGGGCCAGCCGTATCTCGGCCAGGCGCAGGGTTCGTGGCTTTCGAAGTCATTGCGTCGCGCAAAAATTCAGTCCCTTGCCCCGGCGTCAGCCGGCCGGAATCGCGATCTAGCGTCGCCTTACCCGCGGCGCAACGCCACGATCATCGGCACCAAGGAAACATGGCGCAGGCAGTCCAGTCGAGCAGGCAGGCCCTGACCATCGCCCGGGCCTCGGCATCCCCACCGCGCGCGCTGCGTTCGGCGGCGTCCAATATGTTTTCGGTATGCGCAACGTTCTCATCGATAGTCCGACTGCCGAGCATCATCTTCTCCGCTAGCTGCCGTCGCCCCGGCGCGGGTTTGCCGGGTTCGCGTCTAGTCGACCGCTTCTGCCCCCCTTGCACGGACATGACGACCTATACCCAGCACGGGCAAGGAGCTTTCCTCGTCGCGGACGACGTCTATCACCAGCTTCTGCCGCTCCGGCGGGATCAGCGTGTGTTGCAGCAGCACGCACTCGTCTTCTTCCGTTCGGACGACGCGGGTCAGATCAATCAGCGGCGTGCCGACCTCGATCTGCAACATGCCGGCGTCAGCCGCGTCGGCAATAACGGCGCCGATCGTCACCACTGCGTGTTGCCCCACGGCCCCCAGCGTGGCCAAAGCATCCACGACCATCTTCTGCCCCAGCATGTCGGGTTTAAGACATTCACCGAGTTGGCGAGGCATATAATGACTGGTGACCCGGACCGGCAATCCGTTGTGACTGCGCAAGCGAACGATACGCAGCACCGTTGTCTCGGACGGCAGGCCCAATTGGGCAGCAACGTCAGACGGCGCCGTGATGAATTCGAAGCTCTGCGTGGCGAGTTCCCCGACATCGATATCGCCGAAGTCCAGGCCGGTCGAAACGGCGGGAGTCAGTTCTTTCGACAACAGAACCCGAGTACCCACTCCGGGACACCGCTCGATCATGCCGCGCGCATGTAGCGTCTGCATGGCCCGGCGGACGGTCGCGCGGGAAACATTGTAATTTTCCGCAAGCCACTCCTCGCTCGGCAGCAGATCCCCGACGGCGTAGCGTCCAGACAAAATGCCCGTGCGCAATATCGAGAACAGCTGATGGTGCAGCGCAGCTCCTTCCTTGCGGGTAAGGCCAGTCATCCAGTTTCCTTGTTCACTTCGTGTCATATACTTACCGATGCCAGCCAAGGGCACAAGCTGGCGATTTGTTGGCTTTCCGCGTCCCGCCAACGTACCGTACTTTACATTGTACGTACATACGGATACCTCACGAGGATAGACTATAGCGCACCAGCGTCGGCGGCTCTGCTCTGCAGAAGAGGTTCAGCATGGCGAGCAACGGCCTTCCCACCTCTTATGGTCCGCCGACCCATCAAGTTTTGTGCTTCTCGATTGCCTCAGTTCGAAGAACGGGAAGGTGAATATGCTGGAAACAGGCGGAAATGTGATCGGTGGCAAAATCGTGCCGGCGGCTTCCGACGAACGGATCGACGTCTTCTCACCCGCTACCGGCGAAAAATGCGGCACGGTGGTGCGCTCAACGGCGGCCGATGTCGATGCGGCGGTGCGCGCCGCCGCTGCTGCCCAGCCGGCCTGGGCCGCGCTTCGCCCGATCGAGCGCGCCCGCGTGATGATGCGCATCGCCGATTATATCCGCGCCCATGTCAACGAATTCGCCGAGATCGAGCGGCGCGAGACCGGCAAACCGGCCTGGATGGCCCCATTTGAGATTCAGGGCTGTGCGGATTATTTTGAAATATATGCCGGCTTTTGCAATCTGCCGGCTGGCGAACGCATCGACATAGGCGAAGGCTATCACTGTTATACGCGCCATGAGCCCTATGGCGTCGTTGGTATCATCACACCCTGGAACGGGCCAATGAACCAGTTGAGCCGCGGCTTGGCTCCGGCATTGGTGGTCGGCAACGGCATAGTGTCCAAGCCGTCCGAATTCACCTCCGGCACGGCCCTCAAGCTCGCCAAGGCGGCGGTCGAGGAGTGCGGCCTGCCCGCCGGCCTCTTCAACGTTGTAACCGGCCTCGGCCACGAGGCGGGCGCGGCGCTCGTCCGCCATCCCCTCATCCGCAAGGTAGCCTTCACCGGCAGCGTAAGGGCGGGGCGGGAGATAGGCCATATCGCGGCCGACCGGATCATTCCGCTGACGCTGGAACTGGGCGGCAAGTCGCCCAACATCGTCTTTGAGGACGCCGATTTCGACGCCGCCGTCCAGGGCGCGATCCGCACCGCGTCGGCTAATGCAGGGCAGGTCTGCTCGGCCGGCATGCGCCTGCTCGTCCAGCGCTCCATCCAGGAAGAATTCGTGGAGGCGCTGGTCGCCGCCGCCGCCAAGGTCAAGATCGGCCCGGAACCCGACGCTTTAATGGGGCCGATCATGACCCGCGCCCAATATGACAAGGTTCAGGCCTTTTTCGACATCGCGGCGCAGGATGGGGCGCGGCTGGTCGCGGGTGGCCCTAATGTGCGGCAGGACAATTGGGGCGGCGGCTGGTTTCTGCCACTGACCATCTATGCCGACGTTCGCAATGACATGCGCATCGCACGGGAAGAGATATTCGGGCCGGTCCTGTCCGTGATCCCTTTCGCCACGGAGGAGGAGGCGATCGCGATCGCTAACGATACCGACTATGGCCTGAATTCCGGGATATGGACACGGGACATTTCCCGAGCCCATCGCGTCGCGGCGCGGCTGGAGGCGGGCACCGTGGGGATTAACGACTGGGGCGGCGCCGACATCGAATTGCCCTTCGGCGGATACAAGAATAGCGGCTACGGCCGCGAGAAGGGCATGGCGGCCCTGCATTATTACACCCACACAAAGTCGGTGCGCGTGAAGCTCTAGGCGGCCAAACCTCTTCTGCAAATCCCGAAATCGGAGCGCGTCATGCAAACCGACTATGACTATATCATCATCGGGTCCGGATCAGCGGGCGCGGTAATCGCCAACCGACTGACCGCGTCGGGCAAACATAATGTGCTGTTGCTCGAGGCGGGGCGCAAGGACCGATATTTCTGGATGAACGTCCCGATGGCGTTCATGCGCACCCTGCAACATGGCGGTTTCGCCTGGTACGATCCGATCCTGGCGACGCAGAGCACGGGCGGGCGCGACATGATCCTGATCCAGGGTAAGACGCTGGGCGGCGGCAGTTCGGTCAACGGGATGATCTATATTCGCGGCCAGAAGGAGGATTTCAACGGCTGGCGCGATGACGCAGGCTGCACCGGCTGGGGCTGGAACGACGTGTTGCCTTACTTCAAGAAATCGGAAAATCTCGGCCGGGGCGGCAGCGACGAATTTCACGGCCGCACCGGCGAACTCAAGCTCAGCTGGATCGACGACCTGCCGCTCACTTCGCGTAGGGCAATGGAGGCGATGCAGCAATTCGGCCTGCCCTTCAACGAGGATGTAAACAGCGGCCATCAGGACGGCGTGGGCTATCAGCTCGCCACCATCCATCGCGGTCGACGGCAATCGTCCGCGCGCGCCTTCCTCCAGCCCATCCGCCGCAGGCGCCAGAACCTCACCATTCTGACCGACGCACATGTCCGCCGCATCCTTATCGAGAACGGCCGCGCAACGGGGGTGGAGGTTGCCTTGCCCGGCGGGACCGGCCCCTTCCGCGCCAGGCGGGAGGTCGTGCTGTCTGCTGGCGCGGTCGGCTCGCCCCATATCCTCCAGCATTCCGGCATCGGCGACGCTCAGCATCTGAAAGCCATCGGCGTCGAGCCCTTGGTCCACAGCCCGATGGTCGGTGAGAATTTGCAGGATCATATGTTCGCGCATGTAAAGTTCGGCGTCGCGGGCCGCCGCTACAGCCTCAATCACAAGCTGCGCTCAACGCCGCGCATGGCCGTGGAGCTGGCCAAATGGATCGTCACGGGCGGCGGCCTGCTCGGCGCATCGAGCGCGCATTTCTGCGCATTCATCAAATCGAATGACAGCTTGCCGCGCGCCGATCTTCAGCTGGCGATGCGGCCCTTTTCATTGCTGCCCATGCCCGGCTATGTGACGACCGACACTTTCCCGGGCATGATGATATCGGCGATCCAGACGCGCCCTTACAGCCGCGGCAATGTACGCATCCAGTCGAATGATCCAGCCAAGCGCGCGCGGGTCGACATGAACTATCTGTCCGACGAACGCGACATGCAGATATTGATCGGAGGGCTACGGCAGATCCGGAAGATCGCGGCGATGCCGGCGCTGGAAGGGATCGTCACGGGTGAACTGGAACCGGGCTCCGGCAGGATCAGCGATGAGGATCTGGCCGCCTATATCCGCGACACCACCTCTACCGTCGCGCATCCGGTCGGCACCGTCCGCATGGGCGGCAATGCGCAGGATCCGCTGACCCCGCGCCTCAAGCTGCGGGGGGTGGAGGGCCTGCGCGTCGCGGACGCGTCGGTGATGCCTCGCATCACTTCGGGCAATACCAATGCCCCCGCGATCATGATCGGCGAAAAGGCGGCCGACATGATATTGGAAGACGCGGCCTGAGCACAGGAGGAGGAGCAGGAGATGAGCGGGCAGAAGGACGGATTCCAGCGCTGGCAGGTCGGCGACGTGCGTGTCACCAGCATCATCGAGATGGAAACGACGGTTTCCTGCATCCCGGAAAACGGCCTAATCCCGTCCGCGACGCCCGAAGGGTTGCGCCGGCATGCCTGGCTTTACCCCCATTTCGTCAATCAGGCGGACGAGCTGCTCTTCGCCATCCAGGCGCTGATCGTCGAAGCGCCGGGCAAGACGCTGGTCGTGGACACCTGCATCGGCAATGACAAGAATCGGGCGGCGCTGGGCACGATGCTCGCCACCTCCTTTCTCCAGGATATCGAGCGCGCAGGCTTCGCGCGCGATCGGATCGACGCAGTGATCTGCACCCATCTGCATTTCGACCATATCGGCTGGAACACTATGCTGGTCGAAGGCCGGTGGGTCCCGACCTTCCCCCAGGCGCGTTATCTGTTCGGGCGGCTGGAATATGACCATTGGACCGCGCATGGCGACGAGCATGATCGTGTACATTTCGCTGACTCGGTACTGCCGGTGGTGGAGGCGGGCCTTGTCGACCTGGTGGAGATGGATCACTGCATCTGCGACGAAATACGGCTGGTGCCCACGCCCGGGCACACGCCAGGCCATGTCAGCGTAATGATCGAATCACGGGGGCAGCGCGCCGTAATCACCGGGGACATGGCCCATCACCCCTGCCAGATGGCGGAACCCGACTGGTACACGCCGTTCGATTTCGACCCGGAAGCAGCGGCCAGCACCCGCCGCACGACATTCGAACAATGGGCGCGCGAGGAGATGCTCGTCATCGGCACCCATTTCGCCGCGCCGACCGTCGGCCGGATCCGGCATGAGGGGCAGGCCTTCCGGCTCGATCCGCCCGTGAGATGACCGGGAGCTACGGCTGAGCCTGCACTTCGTCCAGGACCTTCCAAAAGAAATCAACGATCGGCGTGGGGCCGCCCTCCGCGCGGCCGAGGTCGCGCAGCATAGCCGCGACGGGCATCAGATGCCGGCGCCGCACGCGCTCCCGACGCAATTGCCGACAGCAGGCCTGCGCGACCATGGCGGGATCGGGTGCCACGACCCGCAGGCCGCTGCGCCAGCCCCAACCCATCTCCACCACGCCCAACTGCTCAAGCGAGCGAAGCGCCTCCCGCAGCACCCATCGCCCTACCCGGAATCGATCCAGCAGATCAGCTTCCGAACCAAGGCCGGCGCCGGGGGGCAGGGTCTGCCCGAAGATCATCTCGCGGATCGCGCGCTCGACATGGTCGGCCTTTTTCGTCGGGCGGGAGGGCGGAAAAAAGCCATAGGCCCGGTCGGTCGCCGTTTCGGTGATCGACTTGCGCAGGTGCAGCTGACTGTTTTCGAACAGCAAGACATACTGCTCCATCACCCTGTCGTTGGCAGCATGGGCGCTCGTCAGGTCGCCGTCCAGCGCGGATCGCCCCAGGCTTTTCGTCGCGTCGATCACTGTCGCGAAAGCGCCATACCACTCCGCATCGTCCAGGTCCGAATAGATCGCCGCGTTGGAGGTGATCCGCATCAGCGCGCCAAGGAACAGGGCGAGAACCGGGTTGTCCGACCCGTCGATCAGGGCCCGGTGGATCGCGCCGGCCTCCTCCAGCTGGCGCGCGAGCGGGAGAGCCGCGATGGCATCCAGCCTTGCTTGGATATCCTGACGGCCGGCTGCCGTGAGTTGGGCAACCGATAGGTCGAGCGCCTGCCGCGCCAGTGCGGCCGTCACGGCAGCGAACTCGTCGCGACCGACATGGATGAACTCGAAATAATTGCTGACCATCTTGCACACGAAATCATGCGCGCTCGACGCAACGAACAGGCCTCCTCCCCCGCCCTTGCGCGTTTCAACGAAGCCCGAGGCCTCGAGAATCCGCACGGCTTCGCGCAACGTCCAGCGCGACACGCCGAAATCGATCGCCAGTTCAGCTTCCCGGCCGATCTGGAACCCGATCGGCCATTGCCCCGCCAAAATCCGATCCTCGATCGTCCGGGCGACATGCGCCGCGAGACGGGGACGGCGCAGTGGCCGCTTCGCCTCCTCTGATGCTCCGCGTCTCTCGACCTGCAACTTAGTTGCCATCTATTCTCCGATACGCAGCCTGCAAAGCGCGGCGGGATGCATTGCACAAGGTTTGAGCGCCTTCGCTAACGGATGAGGACCGCCGACGCCAGCGATGAGAGGCGGGACGCCTCCAGGATGCCGACTCTCACAGCTCGAGCGGCCGAGGCGAAACATCGCGCGCGCTCGATGAAAAGCGGATTTTGTGGGTAGCGCGCGACATAATTCATGACCGTCCGGCACTTTCGCGCCGGCATCTCGATATTCGCGAAGCCCTTTGACACGTCGTGCGGAACCGAGAGCGTGCCGACTTCCGATCAACGGGCCGCTGTCCCCTCGCCGACGGTTTCTAGAATCAGGTCGCGCAGCCAGCGGTTGCCCGGATCGTTGGTCTGCGTTTCGTCCCAGATCAGCGACGGGTCCGACGTAACGACCGGCGTGAACTGGGTCAGGACGGCAGTGCCGAATTCCTGACCGCCTATCACGGCCAGGCGCTCCGGCATGAGGGCCAGCAGGTCCGTCTTGCCCACGACGTCAAGCGCCACGCGCCATTGATGGAGATAGAGCCGGGGCACTGGCGATGCGCGATGCGGCGCGGCCGCTGGCAGCATCGACTGCACGTCGGCGGCTGCGCGGCGCCGGATGCCGCCTTCCTGCCACAAACCCTTGGCGCTGACCGGGCCCTCGCCTGCGTCCAGTTCCACGCGCGGCAGCGCAAGCACCTCCTCGATCGACCGCAGAGAAAAGGCTGTCGGATGCTCGCGCCGCGCGTACCAGACGTAGGGATGGCCGAACAGGCGGTGCGAACGCACACGTTTGGGCAGATGCTCGAACGTGCCGATCGCCATGTCGATCATGCCATTTTCAAGCCATTCCCCCACATTGCTGCTCATGTTCCATACGCGCAAGCCGATGTTCGCGGCACGGTGCGTAAGGGACGCGATGATCGGCGGCAGCACCATTTCGCCGATATAGGATCCCGCCACGATCCGGAACTCACGCGTGCTGGTCGCTGGATCGAAAAGCGGCGGACGGCAGGCAGCGCGCCATTGCGACAGCAACGCGTGCATCGATGCCGCCAACTGCTGCGCCCGCGCAGTCGGCACCAGCCCTTCGGACGAACGCAGGAACAACTGGTCGTTGAGCGCGTGGCGCAGCCGGCCCAGCGCCTGGCTGACGGCAGACTGGGTCAGCCCCAAGCGCACGGCGGCGCGGCCCACCCGCCGCTCCTCATACAGCGCCTCGAACACAGGCATCAGGTTGAAGTCAATATCCGACATTAGTCACACTGAATTCCATTTTCAGAAATATTAATTCGATTAATGCTCTGCTTCAAGGCATCTTCCGTCAGCGATACAGAATTGCACGCGAGGAGAGGCGATATGGCGAAGGTCGAGATGCTCCCTGAGCGGGTGGTCGCGGGCGCATACCGCACCGACTCGATGGAGGGGCAGGTATCGCCCGGGGAATGGGCGTTGCGGCAGGAACTGGCAGCGCTGTACCGGCTGGCTGCGATGCACGGCTGGGACGATCTCATCTTCACTCATTTTTCCGCGCGGGTGCCGGGCGCGGATGATCATTTCCTCATCAACCCCTATGGCTGGATGTTCGAGGAAATCACCGCTTCCAGCCTGGTGAAGGTCGACGTGCAGGGCAACAAGGTCGATGACAATCCCGCGCCGGTCAATCCGGCCGGTTTCGCCATCCATAGCGCCATCCACATGGCTTTGCCCGACGCGCATTGCATCATGCACCTGCATACCGATGACGGCACCGGCGTATCCGCGCAGGACGACGGCTTGTTGCCGATCACCCAGCAGGCGATGATCGTGGTGAATGACCTTGCCTATTATGAATATGGCGGTCCAGGGCAGCATGCCGACGAAGGCAAGGAGATGGCCGCCGCGATCGGCGGGAAGCATTTCGCGATCCTGCGCAATCACGGCACGCTGACGGTCGGGCGAACGTGCGCCGACGCCTTCATGCGCATGTATTTTCTGGAACGCGCCTGCTCGATGCAGATCCGGGCGCAGGCAGGAGGAAAAGTGCGCAGCGTCAATCAGGGGATCGTCGGACTGATGGGGAACACGCGGGCTACGTTCGACGGGCCGCTCGGCCAACTCGCCTGGCCCGGGCTGCTACGCAAGCTTGACCGGATCGATCCCAGCTACCGGCGATGAAACGGTGGTGTGACAGGAGGCGTTGATGGCAAAAATAGCGGTAAGGCAGCTTCCCGAAATTCCGGCCGAACCGGCGGTCGTGCTGAGCGACGAACGGCCCGGCCGCGGCGTCCTCACCCGAACGGCCTTTCCGGATAGCGCCCCCATTCAGCTGCGGATGCACATGATGCCGGGCGACGCGATGTTCCGGTGGGAGAACAGCGCGCGCGGCCACCTCGCCTATATCTGGTCCGGATCGGTGCAAGCGGGTGCCCGGAAATTGGGTGCGGGCAGCGTGCTGCTGATCGAACATCGCGCTTCGGCGGAGATAAAGGCGGAGAAAGAAGGCGCGGAAATTATCGTTTTCAATGTCAATCCCGACAGCGAACCAATGCCGGAGCGAGCCGGCGGCCACGTCCACATATTAGGAGCGGGTCAGGAGCCGCGCGTCGAGCGGATGAGGGGCAATGAGAGCGTCGGCGCGGCCCTGTTCGCAGATTCGCGCTGCCCGACCTGCGAGCTTTGGCTGCATGAAAACAGTTTACACGCGCCCGGCTATCCGGTGCATCCTCACTATCATTCCGAAAATGAGGTCATCATGGTGACGGCAGGGGAGATTGTGCTCGGCCGCCGTCGCTATGGTCGGGGAACCGCGATCGCGGTCGAGCGGGAGGCAGTCTATAGTTTTCACGCCGGCCAGAACGGGCTGCGCTTTATCAATTTCCGCGCCGGGCGCCCCTCCTATGCACGGGCGGGAGATGAACATCCGGTCGATGAGTTGGCCTTCTATACCGAGCTTGCCCGGCCGGACTATCAGGACGTCTGAAGCGATATTCGAGGCATTGGGAGAGAATGAAATGGCTACGATAGCAGAGCAGCCCGCGCCGGCGGCGATGCGCGATACCGATTATCTGACCACCCGCATGGCCGTAGAGGTGCCTGAATTAGGCGGGGATGTGCGCTGCTGGACCGGCGGTTCCGACGTGCCGCCGCTCTTCATCGAGCGGCAGGGCGAGGCGCTGAATGCGCTCGACGTCTTTCTTGACTGGGTACGCGATCATCGGGCCACGCTCGACGCGCTGATGATCGAGCATGGCGGCGTTATGCTGCGCGGCTTTCCCGTCGGCTCGGCAGATGATTTCAACCGTCTTATGGCGCTCTTTCCGCGTTATGAGCCCGGCTATGTTGCCGGCATGTCGCCGCGCAAGACGGTGACGGGGCAGGTGCTGGAATCGACACGCTTGGACGAAAAGTTCAAGATCAATTTGCACAGTGAGATGGCCTATATGAAGCGCTATCCGCCGCGCATCGCGCTGTTCAGCAAGACGACCGCGCCAGTCGGCGGCGAGACGATCATTGGATCGATGCGGCTGTTCATGCGCCGCTTCCCCGACTGGCTGATGCAACGGCTGGAAGGGCGCAAAGTGCACATCGTGCGCAACTATGCCCCTGCCGGCAGCACCAAGAATGCCGCATCGGTCGACCATCCCGACAAGATCGGTTGGGACGACGCCTTCTTCACCGAAAGCCGGGAAGAGGTGGAGGCGCATTGCGCGAAGCTGGGCATGGAACCGATCTGGCACGCGGACGGCAGTCTGACCCTCCGCGAGGAAACAGATGTTTTCACCGTTCATCCGATAACCGGCGAGCGCATCTATCGGACCAATCTCCACACCAACACCAATTTCGATCGTAACCCCGCCTTCGCCGGCATCGTCGCCGCCGTGCGCGCCGCGCAGAAATATCCCTCCGGCCATTATCTCGATACGGGCGAAAAATTCACCGAGGAGGAGATCGAAGCGGTTTTCAAACTCTATGACGATGTCGAACTCGCCTGGCCTTGGCAGGATGGCGATGTCGCAATCCTCGACAACCTGCTCTGCGCACATGGCCGCAATCCCTTTTCGGGGCCGCGCGAGGTGATGGTTTCGTTGCTGGATCGCTGAAAAACTGCCAAATCGACGGCTATTGATCCCCGTCCGGGAGGGTGGGGATTTTTCTTGCGCCGACGATGAATATGATACACATGCAGAAAGAGTATCATATTTGGCGCCAAAAGAGCGCTGGCGTATTTATAGGCAGATGGAGGGGTGCGGTGATCAAGCTCGTCATGTTGGTTCGGCGTAAGCAGGGCATGGACGTTCAGGCTTTTCGCGATCATTATGAGAATGTTCACGCGCCGCTCGCCCAATCGCTTTTCCCCAGCCTGCGGGCCTATGTTCGCAATTATCCCGAGTCCACGCTTGCCGGGGAAGCACCGGCCTTCGATGCGATCACCGAGTTGTGGTTCGATGATGAGGCCGGCTGGCAGGCATCGATCGCGGTGGCCCAGTCGGAACAGGGCAAGCTGCTGCAAGCAGATGAAGAGAGCTTCATGGATCGCGCGACCGTTACTGCCATGCTGGTCAAGGAGCACATCTCGGACATCACCTCGTTGTAAAGCCTGTTCCGAATTCGAATTTAATTCATCATCCTTCTGACGGAGAGAGCCGGATGGAAATCAACAGCGAGACCGTGGCGGTCGTCACCGGCGGCGCCAACGGCATCGGGCTGGCGCTGGGTGAAGCATTGATCGGTCGGGGCGCCCGCGTGGCGCTGGCGGACATCAATGGCGAGCGGGCGAAGAGTGTCGCCGCTGCGCTGGGAGAGCGGGCAGGCGGTTATGCCTGCGACGTAACGGATCCGGCGTCGCTCGCCACACTGGCCGATGCTGTGGTCGGGGATTTCGGTGGCGTCGACCTGCTATTCGTCAATGCCGGCATCGCCCTGGGGGGTACGGTGATCGACATTGCGCCCGAGGAGGTTCAGTGGCTCTACGATGTCAACGTGATCGGCGCCGTCTCCACCGTGCGCGCCTTTTATCCGGCTCTGGAGGCGCGATCGGCGGAGAAGGGCGCCGCCCGCATCGTTTTTACCGGATCGGAAAATTCGGTTGGCCTGCCTGCGCTGGGCCCTGCATCCGTTTATACATCGACCAAGCATGCGATCCTCGGCATCGCTGATGCGCTGCGCCGTGATTTGCAGGAGACGAAGGTCACGGTCGCCATCTTCTGCCCCGGCCTGACGGCGACTCGTTTGTGGGATGCGCGTGCGCTGCGACACGATCGCTACGGCGGGCCGGTCAAGATGCCCGAAGAAGAAGGCGCTGCAATGGACGCGCACCTCAAGGCCGCCGGACAAGACCCGGCGCTCACCGCGCGCATCTGCCTTGACGGTGTTGCGCAGGATGAGTTCATGATCATCACCGATCCGGTGATCCGGACCTTTGCCGAACGCCGGCATGGCGAAGTCGGCGAGGCGCTGGACCGGCTCGACACGCGGCTTGCCGACTATGGCATCGCTTCAGCAGACGGAAATTGATCCCATGGATTATACCAAACTCGGCACCACCGGTCTTACCGTTTCGCGCATCTGCCTTGGCTGCATGAGCTTCGGCAAGGGGCAGTTCCATTCTGGTTGGACGCTGGACGAGGAACAGAGCCTCCCCTTCTTCCAGCGCGCGTTCGAGGGGGGCGTCAACTTCATCGACACGTCCGACGGCTATGCCGAGGGGCAGAGCGAAATCGTCGTAGGCAAGGCCATCAAAGAGTTCGGCCGGCGCGAGGATCTGGTACTCGCCACCAAATTCTTCGCGCCGACAGGCCCCGGCCGCAATGAATGGGGCGCGTCACGCAAGCATATCATGCAGGCGGTAGAGGGCAGCCTGAAACGGCTGGGCACGGACTATATCGACCTCTACCAACAGCATGCCTGGGATGGCACGACGCCCCTGGACGAAACGCTGCGCGCGTTCGAGGATCTGGTGCGGTCGGGCAAAGTCCTGCACATCGGCGCGTCCAACTACAAGGCATGGCAGCTTGCCAAGGCCTTGCAGATCCAGGCGCTTAACGGCTGGACGCGCTATTCGACCATGCAGGTGCAATATAATCTCGTCTATCGCGAGGAAGAGCGGGAGATGATCCCGCTCTGCCAGGATCAGGGGCTGGGCGTGCTCGCCTGGTCGGCGCTGGCACGCGGCTTCCTTGCCGGCAACCGCAAGCGCGAGGGCGGCGGTGAAACGGCGCGTGCGCAGGCCGACAAGACGGCAGAGCAGATTTACTTTCGTGAGGAAGATTTCGCATTGCAGGCGCTGCTGGCCGAGATCGCGCAGACGCATGGCGTATCGCCGATGCAGATCGCGCTCGCCTGGTTCGCGACCCGGCAGAGCGGCGTGATCCCCATCATCGGCGTGACCAAGATGGCGCAACTCGAGGAATCGCTCGCTGCCGTCGCCATCAGGCTGACCGATGCCGAGCGCGACCTGCTGGACGCCGCCTATGCGACGCGGCCGGTCTTCACCTTCGGGCAGTAGGAGCGGCGGACCATGGGAATTGAGCTGCTTCGCTTCACTTGCGGGTCCTTTCAGGCGCCGCTGACCTTTTTCCTGGGTGGCGAGGATCAAAGTTTGCTGACCTCGCCCGTTCCAGCCTATCTGATCCGTCATCCCGACAAGGGGATGGCGATCTTCGACACGGGCCTTCATCACCGCTTCCGGAGGGAGATTGACGCGCAGCTCGGGCCGGAGGAGGTCGGCTTCGATTTCCGGGAGGGCGACGAATTGGCCGCCCGTCTGCGCGCGGCCGGCATCGATCCGGCCGACATCCGCTGGGTCATCAACTCGCATCTCCACGCCGACCATTGCGGCGGCAACGGCGCCTTTCCCAACGCGACCATCGTCATCCAGCGGAAGGAGCTGGATTTCGCACGGGCGCATATCGACGGCATGCTCTACGCTGACGACGACTTCGAGACGGGGCAATCTTTCCTGGCGGTCGATGGCGAGTATGACCTGTGGGGCGACGGATCGCTGATCCTTTTCCCCACCTACGGCCATACGCCCGGTCATCAGTCGGCGCGGGTGCGTTTGGCGGACGGTGATGTCGTGCTGACGTCAGACTGCTGCTATCTCGCCCGGAACCTGGACGAGCTCGTCATATCTCCCGGCAATTTCGACCGGGAGATGAGCCTCGACGTGCTGCGGCGTCTCCGCTCGATGCGCGAGCGGGGAACGCGCATGCTGTTCGGCCATGATCCCGACCAATGGCAGGGAGTCTCCCAGGGCACGGTCCTCCGGTGAGTATCCGCGCTTTTGTGTTCGGTTTTGCCCCCCATATACTCCGAATGCCTGTCAAACTCTGCTTGCATGGCCAACCGAAATGCGGCAGGTGAAAACGAAGAGTAATATATTAAAAAGACCGCAGCCCTTTCAACAGAACACGGTGGTTCACGCGCTCCCTCTACGCCCGGCGGATGGCCGCGCGAGCGCCGTGCGAGCTGCTGGCGTTGAGGAGAAGAGACTATCATGACGAAAATCTGTTTTAAGGAATATGACGGCACCGAGCATGTCGTTGATGCGAAGGATGGCGAGTCCGTGATGCGCGTCGCGATCGAAAATGGCGTACCGGGGCTTCAGGCCGAATGCGGCGGCAATCTCTCCTGCTCGACCTGTCACGGCTATCTGGACCAAAAATTCTACGACCTGCTGCCCAAGCCGGACGAGAATGAGGAGATGCTGCTGGACGGGACGATCGCTCCCGAGCCGACCAGCCGCCTGACCTGCCAGATCATCGTAACGCCGGAACTTGATGGCATGACCGTTCGCTGGCCCGAGTCGCAATATTGATCCTGGCATTACCGATCGCGACGATCGCAGAGCGGCTATGGCCGTGAGGGCGTCCGCATCGGCCTGCGCCTAAAAATGTCCATCCGCCACTGCAAGATAGCGAGATCGGTTGGAGGATGGCGGCAACGTCATTCTCCCAGGCATCTATTCCACCGAGGTCGAGCATCATGACATTGCAAACCCTGCCCCCCTATCGCGACCGCGCCCTGATCGGCGGCGAATGGATCAGCGGTACCGCCACAACCGATGTTCACGACCCCGCGACCGGCGCAATCATTGCACAGGTGCCGGCGCTGGGCGCCGAGGAGGCCGATCGCGCCATCGCAGCGGCGGAGCGAGCGCAGATCGCGTGGCGCGCGCGCCCGGCGATCGAGCGGGCGGACCTGCTGCATGCCTGGCATGCACTGGTCCTATGCCACAAGGACGCGCTCGCCGCGATATTGACAGCCGAGCAGGGCAAACCACTGGCGGAGGCAGCGGGCGAGATCGCCTATGCCGCCAGCTTCGTGCGCTGGTTCGCGGAAGAGGCGCGCCGCATCGACGGGGAGATCATCCCCGCCCCCCGCTCCAATCAGCGCGTGCTGGTCTGGAAAGAGCCGGTCGGCGTCGTTGCCGCGATTACTCCGTGGAATTTCCCCGCCGCCATGGTCACGCGCAAAGTTGCGCCGGCCCTTGCGGCGGGCTGCGCAGTCATCCTGAAGCCGGCTCCCGAAACCCCGCTGACCGCGCTCGCGCTGGCTGGGCTGGCCGAAGAAGCGGGCATCCCGGCCGGCCTGTTCAACGTCGTGACAGGCGATGCACAGGCGATCGGCGGCGCCTTCATGAAAAGCCCCGTGGTGCGCAAACTATCCTTCACCGGTTCGACCGCGGTCGGGCAGATGCTCTATGCGCAGGCGGCGCCCACGCTCAAGCGTCTATCGCTGGAACTGGGCGGCAACGCCCCCTTCCTGGTGTTCGAGGATGCTGACATCGAAGCTGCGGCGGATGGCGCTATTCTCGGCAAGTTCCGCAATGCCGGCCAGACCTGCGTCTGCGTCAACCGCTTCCTGGTCCATGACAAGGTACATGACGCGTTCGTCGAGGCGCTGGCGGCACGCATGGACCGGCTGGTCGTTGGCCCCGGGACCCATCCCCAATCCACCATCGGCCCGCTGATCAACCAGCGCGCCGTGACGAAGGTGGAGCAGCATGTGGCCGATGCGGTCGCCCGCGGCGGTAAGCTCGTCACCGGCGGCGCGCTCGACCATGATCTTTTCTTCACGCCCACGCTGATCGCCGATGTCCCCGCCGACGCCATCATCGCGCGGGAAGAGACGTTCGGTCCGGTCGCCGGCATCATCCGCTTTTCGGACGAAGCCGACGCGATCCGCATGGCGAACGACACCGAGTTTGGCCTCGCCGCCTATGTCTACACCCGCGACATCGGGCGGGCGATGCGCGTCTCGGGGGCTCTGGAATATGGCATGATTGGACTTAATGAGGCCGCCATTTCCACAGAGGTCGCTCCGTTCGGCGGCATCAAGGCTTCCGGCCAGGGTCGGGAGGGTTCACGGCACGGCATCCAGGAATATCTGGAACTCAAATATGTGATGATGGGTGGATTGTGAACCGGCCAGCGCGCGTCGCGCGGGCTTGCGCCACAAGTCACATAATTCTATTAAAAGTGCTATATTAAGACATCGGACCGGCGATGGGCAAACGGTCAGCATGTCCGCTTCCGGGTTTGTTCTGTTTCCTGCAACGCATGACAGTCTGCCGCAAATCACAAGAATTCTATCTTAGAGAGGATCCTACCAGTGCCGACAATCGACACATTCCGGGCCGAAGCCACCGGTGACAAGGAACTGACCTACAAGCTGCGCGGTCTCGACGCGACCGTGCGGATCGGCCCCGATGCCGAAGCCTTCGATCTGGAGATCGTGGGCGGTGAGATCAAGGATGTGCGCCCCGCGTCAGGCGATGCAGACGTTGTCATCTCCGCACCTGATGCCTTCTGGGCGCAGGCGCTGTCCAAGCCGCTCGCCGAGCCAGGTTATGAGACGGTGACGATGAGCTTTTCGCATGGGCTCAAGATTGAGGGCAACTTTGCGGCGCACGTTGCCGCTTATCAGGCCGCATGGCAGCGTCTTTACCTCGTCTTCCGCAAGGCGGTCTGCGGCCTCAACGAGCGCCGCGCGGAACCCGCTCCCTTCCGCGACACCGACACCGCAGTTGGCCGTTATGGCTATATCCAGGCGAACGGCGTGGAAGCTCGCGTCTATTATGAGACCGCTGGCACCGGCCCGACGCCGCTGCTGCTTCAGCACACTGCGGGCGCAGATAGCCGCCAATATCGTTACCTGCTCGCCCATCCCGAGATGCAGAAGCGCTTCACCATGATCGCCTATGACCTGCCCTATCATGGCAAGTCGCTGCCGCCGATCGGCGTGCGCTGGTGGGAGCAGCCCTACAAGACGACGCGCGAGGAGCTGATGAACTGGGTCGTCGCCCTCGCCGATTATCTCAAGCTCGACCAACCCTTCTTCGCCGGCTGCTCGGTCGGCGGGCAACTCGCGCTCGATCTTGCCGCCTATCACAAGGACCGCTTCGGCGCTTTCATCTCGCTCAACGGCTGGTACGACAATCCGATCCCGCCCGACGCGATCAACAATGACATCTTTCGCACGCCGTCCGTCTCGGAAGATTATCCGATGTCGATCATCCTGGGGGGCACGACCCCCGTCGCGCCCGAGGCGCTGGCGCAGGAAGTTTATTGGATCTACCGCAGCAATTTCCCGGGCGTCTATGCCGGCGACAACGACTATTTCATGCATGGGCATGATCTGAAGCAATGCGGCCACATGATCGACGCGCATGCCAAGCCGCTGGTGGTGATCGAGGGTCAATATGACTCCGCTGCCTATGACGAGGTGCACGGCGGCCCGGCGATCGAGCGCAACGTCCCCGGGTCCGAAGTGATCGTCGCCCACGGCCTGGGCCACTTCGCTCCCTCCGACGATCCGGTGGCCTTCGCCGACATGCTGATCCCGGTGCTCGACCGGGTGCTGGCACGCGTTCAAAGCAAGTAACACAGGGCAAGTGAGGCAGGAACATGACGGACCGGTCGCCGACATTCGATTTCGATCATCAGTCGATCGACTTCAAGGACAATTGGATTGACACTGCCCGCCGGTTGCACGCCATGGATTATCCCATGGCGTGGACCGACGCCCATGACGGCTATTGGGTACTCGCCGACTGGGAAGAGGCGAAGCGCGTCACGACGGATTATGAGAATTTTTCGTCCGACAATGATGTGCACAAGGAACGCGAAGGTTATCGCGGCGTCTCCATCCCGCAGCAGACCTTCCCACTGATGCTGAGCGAGAGCGACCCGCCCTTGTCTACCGCGCGGCGGCGACTGGAAATGCCCTTCTTCACGCCCAAGTCGCTGCGTACCTGGGGGGCGAAGGCAGAGGAATTCTTCAGGGAGGCCCTGAAGAACTGCGAGGGGCGCGACGAGGTCGATCTGGTCAATGACATCGTCATCCCGACAACTGCGCGCACCACGCTCAACCTTGTCGGATTTGAGGCGGACAATTGGCAGGACGCGGCGATGTCTTCGCACCGCGCCATCTATCTGCCGCCCGATCATCCCGACTATCCGCATACGGAAATAGCCAATACGCGGGTGATGTTCTCCCGCTATCTTGCTGACCGGCGCGCGAACCCGACGGGCGACATCATTTCCGCTCTTGCCCATGGGCATGTGAACGGACAACCGCTCAGCGACCCCGAAGCGGAAAGCATGATGTACGCCCTCGTCTTCGCCGGCTTCGACACCACGACCAGCGCGGTCGTGAACGCCCTGATCTGGCTGGCGAGCCGGCCCGGCGCCCGCGAAACGCTGATCACCAGTCCGCAGGCCATGTCGCTGGGCATCGAGGAATTTCTCCGCTTTTTCCCGCCGACGCCCGGTGTCGGGCGCAATGCGCGGCATGATGTGGAAATCGGCGGGCGCAAGGTGCGCGCGGGTGATCGCATCTTTTGCTGGCTGGGCGGAGCCAACCGCGACCCCAAGAAATTCTCCGATCCCGACACGCTCGATCTGACGCGCGCCAATGCGGGCGACCATCTGTCCTTCAGCGCCGGCCCGCACCGCTGCCTGGGCGCGCCGCTGGCCAAGCTGGAGATCACCGCCATGCTGGGGACCTTCATCCGCGAAATGCCCGACTATACCATCGACGAGGATCGCGCCGTCCGCTTCCCGCGAACGGGAACCATCCTGGGTTATTCCAGCGTGCCGGTCCGACTGAATGCGGGAGTGGCGGCATGAGCGTCGTTGCCGCTGCGCAGCGCTTGCGGGCGTCGCGAGACCGCGCCCGCGACTGGCTGCTCGAAAGGGTCTGCTCCAACGGCCGCCCGGCCGACGCCGACAAGGGCAATGGCTGGTCGCGCTTTCCCTGGACCTTCGCTCTGCTGGGCGAAACCGCAGCGGGCGCCTCCGTGCTGGAATGGGCCAATCGTGAAGGCCTTGGGGAGAATGGCGATTTCTCCGCCGGCGTCGCTTATGGCCAGGGGCGGTTCAGCGCCTATCCGATCGGCCACCTCACCATGGGCGCGCTGTTGCTGGAACGGCACGACGTCGCCGCGCGGCTGTTCAACCGGATTGGCGCGCTGGAGCAGAATGGCGGCATGCCCGTCGATGTGCCCGGCGGCCCCTATGCCGACCTCACCGATCTGCTCTCGACCGCGCAGGTGGGCATGGCGGCAATATTGGGCGGACGCATGGATCTGGCGAAGCGCATCCGCGACTGGACGCTCGCCTGCCTGGCCGAACAGCCAGCGCTTCCTAACATCCTCTATACGCTGCGCTCGCCCCAAGGGCTTGTGACTGAGCCCCCGGCCGATCTCGGCTGGGTCGCCGCAGTTAAGTTCCAGGAAGCGCGACAGGCTTATTTCTACCCCGGCATTGCTGCCGGCTTCCTCGGGCTCTATGCGATGCGCACGGGCGACAAGGACGCGTTGGCCGGCGGCCACGCCTATCTCGGCATCAACCTTGCCGGCACACAGGCGCAGTTTGACGATCTCGCATCGGTGCAGGCGTGTAAGTTCGGCTGGGGCGTGGCGCTGATGCAGATCGCCGATCCGACGCACGACTATTCCGATACACTCGTGCAGATGGCCGACTGGTTCATCGCCCGCCAGCGTTCCGACGGCAGTTGGGGGCCCTCCACCTTCGTGTCGCCCGAACCCTCGCAGGTCGAGCTGATGACCAAGACGGCCGAGCATGCGATGGAGGTGACGGCGATTCTTGCGGCGCTCGCCGTTGTAGACGCCCGCGCGTAGCCGACAGGGAAGCGAGCATGAAGGCCTTACCGTAATCAAGCCGGAAACCGACTTCGCGGGCGCGGGATGAGGATGGCGGCCGGGTCTGCGCATCCGCCATTGCAAGGCTGACTGTGGCCCTTTTCCATGTTGCGCTGGACCGCGCCACAGTCAGCCTTGCAAATGCCCCGCGACTTCACCGAGCAAGTCGAAGGTCTCGTCCAGAGTTTTTCCGAAATTTCCCCGGCCGCTCATGTTGTTCTTCAACGAAGCCACTCTGAAGGCGGCATAGCCGGCGGCAGCCACCAGCCGCGCAACCGGATCGCCGTGCGGCTTGCCGAGCCTGTCGGCCAGTCTGTCGGCAATCTCCGCCTCCCACCGCTCTTGCCGCAGGAGCATCAGGCCTCGTAGAGCGGGCGTCTCCGCGATCAGCCAGCCGAGCAATTCCATCCGGCGGCGTTGCGCCGTATCCTGGACGTCCAGCGTCCTGAAACCGTTGCGCAAGGCCAGCATCGGCCCCTCGCTCTTGGGCCGACACCGGATCTCGTCGAAAATGATCGTACCCATTTCCTCGAACTGGGAGAGGATCAGTTCTTCCTTTGTCGGGAAGTAGCGGAAAAAAGTGCGCCGCGAGACGCCGGCGTCTCGCGCGATGTCCTCTATGGTCGTTGCTTCGAACCCATCCTTGACGAAACGCGCCATGCCCGCATCCTGCAAGGCTTGCGCCGTCTCGCGCTTCTGCTGCGAACGGGTCCGAGGCACCCCCGCTATCTTCCTGTTCGCCGGTCTGGCTGGGATCCCCGGGGAAAGTTGCTCGGCTTGGCTGGACATGGGATCACTGTAGAGCGGTCATTGGTAAAATATCAAATGACACCCTGCTTCAGGTGGGCGAGCGACCTTGTTTGACGCAGGGTTGACTCGCATCATTTGTCCAGCATCAATATCTGCCGGACAAGTGGCAGCAATGTCGTCAGTTCCGCTTCGCCGCCGTTCGGTCGTCCTCTGCGCATTTCTGCTTCGGCAATGGCATCCAACATCTCATGGGCCTCATCCGGCTGGAGATTTTCGCGCTCCAGGTGCCGACGGCAGGCAGAGATGATTTCATCTGGATCGGGGGACGCGACTTTCACCCCACCCCCGATTCCCCTCTCGACCCTGATAGCGCCCATACGCTCCAGACCTCTCAGCGCTTCCCGCAATACCGGGCGCCCGACATCGAAACGCTCCATCAGTTCGGGAAGAGTGCCCAGTTGCGCGCCCACCGGCCACCCCGCATCCAGAATCATCTCCCGCAAGTGGCGCGCGACGCTCTCCGCTTTCTTCATCGGCCTGCCCGCCGGAAAAAGTTCGTACGCGCGAACCGCTGCCTGCGTATGTCCCGGCAAACGGAGCGAGTTCGCCGAGGCCCGGAACAGCTTTTCGCATGCGGACACGAAAAGGGTCGAGGCGACATGGGCATCCGCAACCGCCGCCCCCACCAGTGCCGTCGCGATATCCCGCTCGGCGATAGCGACCGGAATGAAGGCTTCCCGATACGCCTCATCCGCCAGCGTTGAATACCAGCACGCTTGCATCGTGGCCAAGGTCACCGAACCCGATATCAACTTGAGGGCGGAATTGCCTGCCACCCGCAACAACAAAGGACGGATGGGTGCGAGCGACCTGATGGTTTCTGGCCTTACCGGCGATTCCACGCTGGCGAGAATTTCCTTCAACTCCCGGCGATCTGCTGCCTTCATGCGGGATGCCGCGCGGTCGATCATGACCTTGTCGGACGCGGCCAGCAGGATCGACAACTCGGCGGCGGGCGCACCCATGAAGTCAATATAGTTGCTGAGACGTGTTATCACCATGGTGGACGGCAGGGAGGCGACGAACATCCCGCCGCCATTTCCACGCCGGGATTCGATAAGACCACCTTCCTCCAGAAGGCACAGCGCCTCCCGCATGGCCCATCGCCCTACTCCGGCCGATGTGGCAAGATCGGCTTCGCGACCGATGGGATGACCCACCGGCCAGCCTTCGGAGATGATCCGCTCCTCAAGATTTCGCGCGACTGTTTCTGCGAGTTTCGACGTCCTGGAGGACCTCGCGCCTCCATGATCCGGTTTCCGAATCTTGTCGATTGACGTCACCAAACTTCCTCGCTCCCGCACGCAAAGAGGCTGAGCTTAGGCATTGTCCGCGATTTCTCCAAGCTCAACGAAAGGCCAGGGCAAGCCGCTTGACATCCTACCTCCTCAAATATAATCCCATTTATATAAGTACCGATCGGGAGGGGTGTCCACGATGAACAACCATCCGGCCATTGCACCGGGTCGGGCCGCGGTCATCACCGGCGGCGCGAACGGCATCGGTCTCGCCGTGGCCTTGCGCTGTGCCGCTGCGGGTATGCGCTTGTGCCTGGCCGATATCAGCGAAGGGCTGGCGGACGCGGCCGATGCAGTCGCCAGGGCAGGTGCGCCTGATGTCATGTATCGGACGATCGACGTCGCGGACGTCGCTCAGGTCTGTGACCTCCGCGATGCCGTGTTCGAGCGGTTCGGGGAAGTCGGACTGCTGATGAACAACGCGGCCATCGGCGTCGGCGGCGACCTGTTCTCCGGCCCCGGCAGCTGGGACGGGATCCTCGGCGTCAATCTCAACGGCGTTCTCAACGGCGTGCAGGCCTTCGTGCAGCCCATGGTGGACCAGGGCACGCCCGCCGCCATCGTGAACACCGGATCAAAACAGGGCTTCACCTCGCCGCCGGGCAACACGGCCTACAACGTCACCAAGGCCGCGGTCAGGACATTGACGGAGGGACTGGCCCACAGTTTGCGCCAGATCGAAGGATGCCGGGTCTCGGCCCACCTCCTCGTGCCCGGCTTCACCTACTCCGCCATGATGTCCCGCCATTTCGCGGAAAAGCCCGCCGCCGCATGGACCTGCGATCAGGTTGCCGAAGCCCTGTTGGCAGGTCTGGCGCAGCGCGATTTTTACATCTGGTGCCAGGACAATGAAACGTCCCGCGCGATCGATGAGCGCCGCCTGCAATGGGCGCAGGACGACGTCATCCGCAATCGCCCGGCGCTCTCGCGCTGGCACCCCGATTTCCAGGAAGAATTTGAGGCATTCTGCGCAAGCGGCGGATCGCCTGAGTAGGAGAGAATGAATGGATACGATCACTGAGCTCGATCTTCTCGACCCGGCAAGTTTCGTGCGCGGTCCGCCGCACGACTATTTCGACCATCTTCGGCGCAACGATCCGTGCCATGAACTTCGTGCGCCCTATGGGGACCGTTTCTGGGCGCTGACCCGCGCGGCCGACATTCGTGCGGTCAGCATGGATACCGAGCGGTTCACGTCTGGCCTCGGCTTCCTCTACCCGGCTGCCCTCGCTTCTTCTCTCCGGGCGGCAGGGCAGGACAATGAACATTTCCGGGGCCAGCTGGTCAACAACCTGATGTGGCATGACGGGGCGCATCACGCGCGGCTGCGCGGCTTCCTTGCCAGCGCTTTCTCGCCACGCGTCGTGGCGCGGTTCGAGCACTGGATCCGCGAGATCTGCGTCCGGATCGTCCGGGAAGTGCAGGACAAGCAGACCTTCGATGCGATCCCCCAGATTGCGGCGGAACTGCCCGCGCAGGTCGTGGCCAGCGTCCTCGGCGTACCCGAAGAAGACCGTCACCTGATCGTCTCCTGGGCGAACGACATGTTTGGCCGGATGGATCCCGAGATCGGGTTCGAAAAGGGCGCGCTGGCTCACCAGGGCGTCATCGACTATCTCCACAAGCTGCGGGAGATCAAACTGGCCGAACCCGCCGCCGACATGGCTACGGAGCTTCTCTCCGCCCATCATCAGGGCGATCCCATCACGCTGGACGAATATGTCGAATCGGGGCTCATGATCCTGATCGCCGGATTTGAAACGACGCACACCCTTATCGCTCAGTCCCTCCTGCTGATGGCCACCGACGAGGATGCCCGGCAGCAAGTGGAGACCGGGCCGCTGAAGATCGTCGTCGAGGAACTGCTGCGCATCGCGTCGCCGGTGATGCACATGGGGCGTACCGCGCGCCAGGATGTCGAACTTCACGGCAAGACGATCCGCGAGGGCGAGTTCGTCATGCTGTGGTACACCGCCGGCAACCGCGATCCCGAAGTGTACGAGAACCCGCACAAATTCGACATCTCCCGGCGCCGCGCGGGTCATTCCGCCTTTGGCGCGGGCGGTCCGCACTATTGCATCGGATCGCATCTCGCCAAGCTGGAGGTAGAGATCCTCTTCGAGGAATTCCGCAAGGTCGGGCTGCGGCTCGATCTCAACGGAGAGTGGAAGCACGCCATCACCGTCTCGATCAACGCGATCAGCCGACTTCCCATGAAAGTCGTCTGACGTTCTGCCGACGCCCGCCGATCGAGGAGCGGGCGTCGGCTCAGGCTTAGCTTATCGCACCTGGCCGCATCGGAACTTCCAGATACCCCGCCACCGCCCCGTAGGTCGGAAAACGGGTGACCCTGTCGAGATCGATCCGATAGTCCGGCATGCGCGTCAGCACGGCGCGGATCATGGTGCGCAGCTCGATCTTGGCGAGCGGCGCACCCAGGCAGCGATGCCCACCACCACTGAATGCGAGATGATCGGACGCCTTGGGACGGTCGAGTTGAACCGTCTCAGGATCGGGAAATTTCGCCGGATCGCGGTTGGCGCCTGCGAACCAGATAAAGATGCGTTCGCCCGCGCGGAGTTGGCGGCCGCCAATCTCCATGTCGCGCATCACCGTCCGTCCAATCCCCTGCGCAGGCGGCCAGACGCGCAGCCATTCCTCAATGGCATTGTCGAGAAGCTTGGGATCGTCGAGGAGTTGCCGGCGGATTTCGGGACGATCCTGCAGCCAGATCAGGGCGTTGATGACCGACGCGGTCGTCGTGTCGAACCCTCCGAAGACGAGTGCGGTCATCATGCTCTCGGCCTCTTCGAACGACAGCGGCTGGCCCAGCACCTCGCCCTGCGCCAGCGCCGATGCGATATCGTCTTTCGGCTCGGCGCGGCGCTCGGCTACCATCGTGCGGAACCCGGCCTGTATGCGCTGGATCATCTCGATGGGATAACCGGGGTCCGTCTCCTTTGTATGTGACACCAGGTGCACCGAATAGGCTACTTCGCTCCAACTCTCGCGATAGCCGACCAGGTGAAAGGTCGCGCGGGCAGTGATCGGCAGGATCACATCCCGCAGCATGTCCGCCTCTTCCTTCGCTCGAATTCCCTTCAGCGCTTCATCCATGAAGCGATCGATCATCGGACCATATTCGCGCAATGCCTTGGGCGTGAAAAACGGCATCTCGATCCGACGACGCGCCGTGTGAAAGGGTGGATCGGACTCGCTGAGCATCAACGGATAGGAATGCTGCGGAATGCGTGATCCCTTGCCGCCGCGACGTTCATGCTTGACATCATTATCCGCCGAAAAAGCCTCCCAATCCTCCAGCGCCTTCTTCGCTTCAGCCCATGCACCCAGAATCCAGTAGCCGCCATTGGCCTCCGACCAGGCCAGCGGGAAGTCCATTGCGTGTAATTCTCGGACCAGATCTTCCCAGTTTTGCGCGTAGCGCGACCCATGATGGTCGAAATTCCAAAGGGGGCGTTCCACGAACGTCATCTCTCACTCTCCATGGGGCATCACCCGGCAGACGATCCACCGGCCACTTATTATTTGACACGGTGTGCCATAAACTGACCTTCGTCAACGCCCTGATACTGATTTAGGCGTCAATGCGTGGATATACGGAATCCTAGACGAGGCCAGCACGCACCGGTTCGCCAGATTGCCATGCTCTCGAAAAATTGACTGCTCGCATCGCTCGTATTTCCATGCATCCACTCCATCCGCGCCAGACGCCTGCGATCTCAATCCTCTGTACGAAGGACGGGCGGTAGGTTCGCCCTAATCCGATCAGCAGTGGCAAGGCGGCAGCGCGTCGGCCCGTTCCCGGATCGCGTGCGGATCGGCCTCGGACATGATCTCGATAGCCTTCCGCAGCGTGCAGCTGCTATTTGATATAGAGATGGATGAATTCATCGGAGCTGATGCGGACGAGCGCGGGATAATTGATGATCGTATCGCACCGGGCGTCGTTCGGGTTCGATGCTGCGAACAGGCACTTTCCCCTCCCCCTCCGCGCAGCCGCGAGACCGGGCAGTTCCAGAATTCGAACGACATCGCGAAAAATCTAGGTCGACAATGATATTGCACCTTGCGCCAATTGAGATTACTGTAAGAGGAGCATAATATCAGACGAGGCGGGAGAGGTGTTTAGGATTGGGCGGCCCGTTCTATGGGCGCCGAGCTATGCTTCCGAAGGTCAACCTACTCCACGCCACCCGGCGGTTGCTTGCCTGTGCCGATGCGGGCGGGATGCAGTTGTCTGTGTCGCTCAACTCAGAATGTTAAAATGTCGAAAGGGAGGAAAATATGAAGAAAAAAGTTCTTAAGGTCCGGTCCAGCCTGCTGACCATCGCGATGTGCGGCGTTGCCTTTCCGGCCTTCGCCCAAGACGAAGCTGCCCTTCCCCAGCAACCTTCCTCCCAAGAGGCTCGGTCCTCGGTCGGCCTCGATGAGATCGTTGTCACAGCGCGGCGGCGCGAGGAGTCAATTCAGACTGCGCCGGTGGCCGTCACCGCATTGAGCGGCGATACCCTGAAGCAAAAGAACGTGGTCAACTTGGCCGATCTTGCCGGGAGTACGCCCAGCGTTTCCATCCGCAGGCAGTCAAACAATCCGGATTCGGCGATCATCACGATCCGCGGCCAGCAGCAGAACGAAACCAACATCACCGTCGATCCCGCTGTGGGCGTGTACATCGGCGACATGTACGTCGCGCGCGCTTACGGCGTCCTCGGCGACCTGCTCGATGTCGAGCGGGTCGAAGTCCTGAGGGGGCCGCAAGGTTCGCTGTTCGGTCGCAACACCATCGGCGGCGCGATCAAGATCACGGCGGTCAAGCCCGACGTCAGCGGAGGGTACACAGGTTTCGTGAATGCCGGCGTCGGCAATTACAACGCGGCATCCATCTCTGGCGCGGTAACCATACCCATCATCGAGGATAAGCTCGCCCTCCGCTACGCCGGTTCATACCGCAAGCGCAACGGCTATACGACCGGCTATCTGGTCGCGGAACCCAATCTCACCCCGATCGACTCGTTTGACATGAACGATTACAGCCGCCAGACGCACCGGCTCTCGCTCGCGTGGCGGCCGGTGGACGGGCTTCGCGTTGACGTTAGCGGGTTCCTTTATAGGGGCACCAGCAACGGGGCGCTGGTTGCGAATCTGAGCGGCGATATCGCCACGCTCGACCTGAGTACTTTCGCAACCTCGTTCCGCAACTCGCCGCAGCGGGCTGCCGACTTCTACTCAGCGCTTATTCCGGTTACCATTCGTAACGGCGGTGTGCCTTCGACGGAGGCGCTGACCAAATATGTCCAGGGGACAATCGAGTACGATCTTTCCGACGAAATCACCGCGAAGCTGGCCGTTTCGTACGCCAAGTCGCATGCGACCACGAACAACAACAACACCAGCGGCATCGTCACGGATTCCCTGGCCCTGTTCCAGTTCACGCCGACCACATTGCAGGCGCAGAACCAGCGGTCGGCGGAGTTCCAACTGCTCGGTACGAGCTTCGACTCGCGCCTCAACTGGATCTTGGGTGCCTATTATTTCAAGGAAAAGGGCTTTGAAACCAATACCGGCATCACCAAGGTTTTCGGCGATCCCGGCGGCTCGGTCACCTTCGACGCAAACAGCGTGAACTCGTCAAAGTCGCTCTTCGGTTATGCCGAGTTTGCCGTTACCGATGCGCTTTCGATCAATGCCGGCGGTCGGTACACTTGGGATACCAAGTCGCTGCAGGGGCGTAACCGATGGAGCTTCGCCACGGCGGGCAATCCGCTCATCGGCTTGGCTCCTCACCTCGAGCGCTCGTGCATCTACTCGCCGGGCCCCGACATCACCACTTCGACCACGACCGACGGACCGTGCCTGCTCGATCGGACCGACAAGTTCGATTACTTCACCTATGATGTCGGCATCAACTACAAGATCTCGTCGGATATCTTCTTCTACGCCAAGACCAACAACGGCGTTCGCAGTGGCGGCCAGCAGGCCCGCGCGGTGAACTTCAATTCGGCGACCGCCTTCTTCCCGGACAAGGTCAAGAACTACGAAGCCGGTATCAAGGCGGACCTGTTCAACCGCACGTTCCGCACGAATGCTGCGGTGTTCCATGTCGACTACACCAACGTTCAGCAGCAGGTCATCCTGGCGCCACCGGTCGTCCCGACCACGACGACCCAGGTGATCAACAACCCGGGCAAGGCGAAGGTTGACGGTTTCGAAGTCGAAAGCACGGCCCGCCCGATCGACGGGCTGACGCTTCGCGGGTCGGTATCCTACGTGAAGACCAAGTTCCCCAATCCGAACCGCGTGCAGTTCTTCACTCCTGAGTGGCAGTACGCGCTCGGAGCGACCTACGACCTGGCCATAGGGGAATCGAACACGCTTCGTCTCAATGCCGACTACAGCCATGTGAGCAGCTTCTACATGTCCCCGAACAAGGCGGATCGGAAGCTGCCCGGTTATGGAACGCTGAGCCTGCGGGCCAGCTACCTGATCGGCGAGCATCTGGACATTTCGCTGTTCGCGACGAACGTGACCGACAAGAAGTACTATGCTGCCGGTATCATCAGCGGAAACCTGGCCCCGGCAACGATCGGGGAGCCGCGGATGTACGGCGCCGAGGCAACCTACCGCTTCTGATCCCAGTGTAATTGAACGGCGCGTCTGTCCTGGCGACGGGCGCGCCGTTTCCCTTTTGTATTTACCCGGCATTATGGAGCAAGAGCACCAAGGGAGACGGCATGTGTTTAGCGCGCTGCTCGGGGTGGCGACGGGGCTAAGCGAGCACTTCCATTTACCGCTCGCCAAATCCGCTGAGGGGTGGCTCACTGGCTCCGGGCAGTGGGAGCGAGCGTTGCGGCAATCCGGGCTTTTCGGGTTATCGGACCATATGAAGCGGCGGACGGCGATCCGCTGCAGGTGTTGGCACGGGTGGTGGATTTCGAGGCGTTTCGTCCAACGCTGGTTGCCGCGTGAACCTATGCGGACGGAAGCAAGGGCGGCCGCCCACCCTACGTTCCGGTGGTGATGCTGAAAGTGCTTGGGCTGGCAGCGCAGAACAACGTCTTCGATGCGAACATGATCAGGACCTTCCGGGCGCGGCTCACCAATGCCGGCGCGCTCGACCCACTATTTGCCGATTTTGACCGCAAGTTGAAGGCGCGGGGTTATGCCTGCCCCATCGAGGCGCCGGTCAGGCCGGAGCCGACTGCGGCCCCGGCCTGAAGGTAGCGGGAAGCCGCGCCCGGCCATGGACTGGCGCCGCAGCATATGGCTAAAGCTGGCCGCATTTTCGTTGAGCAGCTGGGCGAAGCGGTAGAGAATATCGCGGCGAACGTCAGCCGTGACCTTGCGCCATGCGGGGAAGGCTCGCTTGGTCGACTGCACCGCCTCGCCGATTTCTTGCGTACCGCCCGAAGCGGTCGATCGCCACTCACCATTGATCAGGATCGTGTCACGAGACAACCCGCCTTCGGTTACCACCGCCATGGCGATGTCGGCGACCGAATGGCGCTGCATCGCCACGTCGGTCCAGGTAACGTTGACATCGGGCGCCTTCATCAGCGCGCTTGCCGGGAATTTCGCCGTTGCGATGAACTTCGTCCGCGCGATCTTCAAACGTCCGAATGCGGCGCATTCGGCGATATATTTCAAGAAGCGTGTCCCGTGAAATATTTCGCCGCACGAATATCTCTCCGCTCAAACAATTAACGCTTTACCCCGCGCTGCGCGTGCGCACCCTCCCTGTCAAGAAGGTGGATTTTCTGTCAAGTGAATGGATCGAGAGCCCGTCAGACGACAGGTCAGTAGTTGGTCGCTGGCGTTCTGCAACGGTGCGAACCTATCGGCCATGGCCGGAAAAATATTCCGTGCGAACTCCAGCGCCGCTGCCCGAGCAATGCCCGAACGTGCGTCAGTTCAGTATGACTTTATCATTGAAGCCGATGCTGCTTATTCATCCGTATCTCGGCCCGCCTTGACCGTCGTCTCCTGTTTCGGTCCCAGTCGCTGCTGTCTTTTTCGAGGGCTTTACCCCTCCCCATATATGGCGCTGGCGATATGATCGCTGACGACGGGAGCGGCGATCACCTTTTCGGCGGTCAAGCGTTCGATGTCGGCGGTGCCATAGCCCAGCTCGGCCAGCAGTTCTTCATTATGCTCGCCCAGTTCCGGCGCCTGTGTGAAGGATGTTGGCGCCTGGCCGTTCACGATCGCGGGCTGAACGACGTAGGTGAAGGGCTTGCCGTCCGCTTCCCCTTCGACGAACATCGGCCGGCTGGCGATTTGCGGGTCGTTGCGCACCTCTTCTATGCCGTTGTTGATCGGCCCGATGGGGATACGATGTTCGATCGCCATGGCCAACCAGTCGGCCTGGTCGCGCGTCCACATGACCTTTTGAAGTTCGCGCCGCAGCGATTCGCCACGTTCCTGATCCTTGAGATCTGGACGATCGACGAGATCGCAGAAGAGATGCCAGAACTTCTTCTCCTCCGGGCAGATCAGCACATATTTGCCGTCGCGCGTCTGATAGGCCTGATACCGAGCGATCGGACGCATATTGTCAGGATTCTGCCACCAGCCGATGCGCGCTGGCCGATTATTTTCCACAGTGGCGCCCGCCCAGGCGCTGGCGACGACGGCATGGGCCGACGACACATCGATATAGCAGCCTTCGCCGGTGCGTTCGCGGTGAGCAAGACCCGCCGCGATGTGGAACGCAGCATAGATTGCTCCCATCGTCGTGCCCTCGCCGCCCCCCGCCATCGAATTGACGCGCCGCAGATATGTCTCATCCGGCCAGACCAGTCCGTCGTCGCACATCTTCATCGGGATGGCTCCACCCATTGCGTCCATCATCTGCCCGTGGCTAGGCACCTCTCGGAATGGGCCGGTCGCGCCGAAACCGGTATTCTGGCAATAGACGATGTCAGGCTTGAGCGCTTTCAACTGGGCATAGCCAAGGCCCAGCTTGTCGTTGCGGTCGGCGACCGCGTTTGTAACGAAGGCGTCAGCCGTCGCCAGCAGACGGCGGAACACCTCTCGCCCCGCTTCCTGCTTCATGTCCAGCGCCAGGCTGCGCTTGCCCTTGCTCGCCTGGAGGTGAAGGTGTCGCGTATCCGGCAGGCGCAGATAGTCCCCCAGGAAAGGACTTTCTATTTTGATGACGTCCGCGCCCAGGTCTACCAGCATCATGCCGGTCGCAGCCCCGTTCAGCAGCATGGACGATTCGATGATCCGGTAACCCGAAAGCAGCATGTCCAACCCTTCTTCTTGTCTTGTGCCGCCCGGAGCGACGAAATTCAATGCGGCAGACGAATAGCTGCCGCCCACCGGCCCTGCACGGTTTTAGGTATCTCTATTGATTTGTCCATCGGATTGAGGAAGGAGGAGTGCGGCAGACTGGAAGGAGCAAAAATAATGGCGATCTTGGAGGGAAAGACAATCCTCGTCACCGGCGGCGGTCGCGGCATCGGCCGTGAATGCGCGCTCGCCGCGGCGAAATATGGCGCGAAGGTGCTGGTGAACGATCTGGGCGGCGGCATGGCCAGCACGGAAGATGGTTCGATCGGCCCGGCGGAGGAAGTTGTCAACGAAATCCGCGCCGCCGGCGGCACTGCTGCGGCGAATGGCGGCAATGTTGCGAAGATCGAGGATGTGGCTCAAATGGTCGAGCAGGCCAAGGATGAGCTGGGCGGCCTGCATGGCGTCATCAACCCCGCCGGCATCCTGCGCGATCTGACGCTACACAAGATGACCGAGGCGGACTGGGATTCCGTTCTCGCCGTCCACCTGCGCGGCTCGTTCAACATCGTGAAGACCACGATCGAGCATTTTCGCGAGCAGCGCGAGGGCAGCTATGTGCTGTTCGGTTCTACCGCAGGCCTGATCGGCAATGTGGCGCAGGCCAACTACGCCGCTGCCAAAATGGGCATTGTCGGCCTGTCGCGGGTTGTCGCGATCGAGGGCCAGTCGCGCAATATCCGCAGCAACGTGCTCGCCCCCTTCGCCTGGACCCGCATGATGGACAGCGTCGTGCCCCAGAATGACGAACAGGCCGCGCGCCTCGACCGCATGAAGAAGACGATGCGCGCCGACCAGGTCGCCGAATTCGCGGTCGCGCTCTGCGCGCCGGGTGCGGACATTTCCGGCCAGATCTACGCCGTGCGCGGCGACGAGATACTGCTCTTCAGCCAGCCCCGCCCGATCCGCTCGGTATCGCGCATCGGCGGCTGGGATGTGAACTCGATCCTGGAAGCGGGCCTGCCCTCGCTCAAACCCTCGAACATCGAACTGTGCGTGCCGGCGGCGGTCTTCCCCTACGACCCGATCGGCTGATCGCCAGTCCGTCGGGGGAAGCCGGGAAGGGCGCCGTCGATGCGGCGCCCTTTTCATTGGCCGCTTATTCGGCGTTCACCCGGATTACGACCTTACCCACCGCGTCCTGCTGCTGCATCGATGCGAAGGCGGAGCGCCAGTCGTCAAAGTCGAACGAGGCGTGGACGTGCGGCTGAATCGCCTTTTCCTCAGCGAACCGCTTCAATTCCTGGCTGACCAATCGGCGCCGGTCGGGGAAGCGTCGGCCATATTCACCCGCGCGCACGCCCACGACCGAGAAGCATTTGATCATGGTGAGGTTAGTAGGCAGGCTGGTGATCCGATTACCCACGAAACCGACGACCAGAATACGGCCGCAGAAGTTAATACAGCGCACGCTTTCATCGAACACGTCGCCATTCACCGGATCGAAGATCACGTCCGCGCCGGCGCCGCCGGTCGCTTCCTTCACCCTGTCTTTGAAGCCGTCGCGGCTGTTGATGAGCAGGCTGGGCGTATAAAGCTCATCCACCTTGGCGAGCTTGTGATCCTCGATGCCGGTGGCTATCACGCGGGCACCCAGCGCCCGCGCCAAGTCCGTCGCGGCCAGGCCCATGCCACCCGCGGCACCGTGGATCAACGCGGTCTCGCCCGCCTGGATGCGCGCCCGTTCCACCAGCGCCACATAGGCGGTCAGATAAGCCGCGCCAAAGGCCGCCGCTTCATCGTTGGAAAGACCCGCGGGCATGGGATCTACGGTCGCCTCGGGAAGCACGACATAGTCGGCGAACGCGCCCACGCCGATGCCCGTCACCCTATCCCCCACCTTGATTCGCGACACGCCCTCGCCCACGGCCGCGACCTCGCCCGAACAATCGCCGCCCAAGGTAAAGGGCATGTCCGGCTTCATCTGATAGAGGCCGCGCGTCATCAGCAGATCCGGAAAGTTGAGACTTGCCGAAAAGACGCGGATCAGCACCTGCCCCGCCCCGGGCTCCGGCACCGCCACTTCGTTGATTCCCACGCCGGACAGATCGTCCGACAAACTGTTTACCTGCAGAGCCTTCATCGCACCCTTCTTTCTGTGCTTGCTGTTCTGGCTACGCGCTTTCCGCACGCGAAGCTATTGACCTCTATTCAGATACCTTTATCGTCCTTGTGCGAAGGTGCAATGGCCAGATTTTCAGCGGCCAGATTCGAGCGGGATGACTGAGAGACATGCGTTGCTATGATTTGACCGACCCGGAAAGCCGTGTCGTAGGGAAAGTGCTGCGAGATCAGGCGGCACATATCGGGGATGTTGTCTGGCTGCATTCGGATGACCGCAAGGTTACGTTTGCGCAGGCCGAGGCCATCGTGAACCAATATGCGCGCGGGCTGATCGCGGCCGGTGTCGAGAAGGGCGAATCAGTCGCCATGCTGGTCGATCCGTCGATCGAAGCGATGCTGCTGGCGATGGCGGTGACGCGGACCGGCGCGCTCTTCACGACGATCAACACCGACTTCCATACCGGCTTTCTGGAGGATGCGCTTCGCGAGGCGCTGTCGACCAAGCTGATCGTCGACCCGCAATATCTGCCGCGCCTCGACAAGCTGCCGACGCTCGCAGGCCTGGAAAAGGTCTTCACCATCGGCGCGGCCCCCGCGATCGAGGTGATCGAGCACACGAATATCGAAGACTGGCTCTCCCTCAGCAGCGACCCGGTCGAGGAACAGTCGGGCTGGCTCGATCCGGTGCAATGCTGGTGGTCGTCGGGCACGACCGGCAAGCCCAAGGGCATCCTGCACAGCCACAGTTCGGTGCTGGTGCAGTGCACCGCCTACAACCGCGAATATCTCGACGGCGAGGTGCTCTACGCCTGCACGCCGCTCTATCTGGGCAGCGCCTGGTCCGGCTCGCTATGGACCTCGCTGGTCTATGGCGTCACCGCCGCGATCGACGCGCGCTTCTCGGTCAGCCGCTTCTGGGACCGCATCCGCCATTACAAGGCGACGCAGGCCTTCACGCTGGGCGCGATGCACATCCTGCTCTACAAGCAGCCGCCCACGCCGGGCGACACCGACCACAGTCTGCGCCGCTTCGTCGCCATCCCCATGCCCAGCGATCTGATCCCGAAGTTCAAGAAGCGTTTCGGCATCGCCGCCATGTCGCAGGGCTATGGCACCAGCGAGACCTTCCGCGTGTTCGATTCGCCGGACGACAATAGTGACAAGACCGGTGCCCTCATCGGGACGCCCGTCCCTCGCTACGAAGTTGCGCTGCTCGACGCCAACGACCTGCCCGTGCCGGCCGGCACCGGCGGCGAGATCTGCGTGCGGCCGAAAGAGCCGGGCCACCTGTTCCTGGGCTATTTCAACGATCCGCAGCGTACGCTCGATAGCTGGACCAACCTGTGGCACCACACCGGCGACATGGCGGTGCTGAACGAGGACGGCCAATATTATTTTGCCGACCGCAAGAAGGATTATATCCGCTATAAGGGCCGCAGTCTGTCCATGTTCGAGATCGAGCAGGTGGTGGACAAGCATGAGGAAGTGGCGGACGTGGCCGCCTATGGTATCCAGTCCGAGGAACTGGAGTCAGAGGCAGAACTGATGATCGCCGTCGTCCGCCGCCCCGGCGCAAGCGTGACAGTCGAGCAGTTGGCCCGCTTCATCAATGATGAAGCACCCTATTTCTACGTGCCCCGCTTCATCCGCTTCATCGACGAGCTGCCACGCAACGCGCATGGCCGCATCCAGAAGAACGAATTGCGCGACGAGGGCGTGACCGCGGATAGCTGGGACCGCGAATCGACCGACTTCGTCGTCACCCGCGGTTGAGTGGAGCCGCGACGATGGACCATGAACTCGTACGGAACTTCGCTTCCGAAATCGTGACGCAGACCTATGGCGAGAAGGACGCCATGCTCTATGCCCTTGGCGTGGGTGCCGGCGCCGATCCCGCCGACCGCCCCTTCGTCTATGAAAAGGGGCTGAAGGCGCTGCCGACCTTTGCGGTGACGCTCGGGCGCGAAAAGCCTTGGCTGACGGACGCCAAATATGGCCTCAACATCGTCAAGATGCTGGCCGCCGAACAGAGTACGGAAATCCACCGTCCTCTGGAGGCGGCCGCGACGATCAAGAGCCAGATGACGGTCGAGATGCTGCACGACAAGGGCGAAGGTCGCGGCGCGTTGATGACGATGAAGCGCGCCTTGTCCGACGCGGAGACGGGCGAGCCGATCGCGGACGTGCGCATCACCGTGTTCCTGCGCGGCGACGGCGGCTATGGCGGCCCATCGGACCCGGCGCCCGCGCCGCACAAGCTGCCGGATCGCTCACCTGACTTCATCGATGCCTATCAGACGTCCGTCGACCAGGCGGTGGTCTATCGCCTGGCTTCGGGCGACTATAACCCGATCCACATCGACGAGGGCGTTGCTGCCGCCGCCGGCTTGCCCGGTCCGATCCTGCATGGTCTCTGCAGCTATGGCATCGCCTGCCGACATGTGTTGCGCGCGGCCTGCGACAATGATCCGGCGGCGATCCAGCGTTTCGACGCGCGCTTTACCAGCCCGGTCTACCCCGGTGACCTGATCGTGACGGAGATGTGGAAAGAGGAAGACCATGTCTCCTTCCGCTGCCGCGTCCCCAAGCGGAACGCAATCGTGCTGAACAACGGCTCTGCCAAACTGCGCTGAGTCGGCTGCCGAGGCAAACGGCCGCCCAAAGGCGGCCCCCGCCTTCACCATTCTAGCGGCAGATAATCGACGCCGAAAACCGATCCGCCATAAGTCACGGCCCTGTCGCCCTGTGCGATGCGGAAGGGAGGCAGATTGTCGAGCCATGCATCCAGCACAATCTTCAGTTCGCGCCGCGCAAGGTGCGAACCCAGGCAATTATGCGCGCCCGACCCGAAGGCGATATGCCGCATTACATCGCGACGCTCAAAGTCGACCTTCGTCGGATCCGCGAACTGGTTGGGATCGCGGTTACCGAACATAGTCGGAAGCGACACATAATCACCCTTGCGCATCTGGACGCCGTGGAATTCGACATCCTTCGTCACGAAGCGGCCCGACACTACCATGGAATTGGCGCGCAGCATTTCTTCCATCGCCTTGGGCCGCAGGTCCGGATTCGCGCGCAACTCCTCCTGACGATCGGGATTTTCCGCCAAAAACTTGAAGAAGAAGCCAAGGCCAGCCGCAACCGTATCGAGGCCCGCACCATATAGCACATAGGCCATGCCCAACTGCTCCTGGTCGGTCAGCGCACGGCCCTCAAATTCCGAATTGGCGATATAGCTCACCACATCATCCTTCGGATCTGCCTTCCGCGCCTTCAACGTGTCGACCAGATAGTCCTTGATCGCCCGCGCCGCGTTCGCCCGTTCCTCAATCACCGTACCGTGCAGAAGCTGCTTTTCCCATTCCAGAAACAGCGGCGCGTCTTCCAGCGGCAGGCCCATCAGACGCAGGAACACGGTGGTCGGCACCGGCAATGCAACGGCTTCCTGGAAATCGCATTTGCCCAGCGGCTTCACCTTCTCCACCATATCGGCGACGAATTCGGTGATGCCTTCCTCCAGCATGCTCATCCGGCTGGGCGAGAAAACCTTGTTCAGAAACATGCGATAGGGGCGGTGCAGCGGCGGATCGACCTCCAGCGGTAACATCGGCCAATCTTCGCCCAGCAGCTGGGAAAAGCCCGAATAGCGATCGCTGGAAAAGATTTCCGGCGTCTGGAAGGCTTCGACGATCAGCGGATAGCTTTTGACGACCCACGTACCCCGACCGCGACGACCGCGCGGCGCATAGATGATCGGCCGTTCGTCCCGGGTCCCATCCATCGCCTGAGGCGGATTGCTGGTCACGCCTTCGATCGAATCGAAAGCCCAGTCCTGCACCAGATCGGCCGGGACATGATCGGGTATCTGGGTGGAAGTCGCGACGTTCATTGCCATCTCCGAATTATTGAGTTTACTCTAAGTCTTCTGCGCTTCAGCTGCAACCTGTCATCACGAACCCAGCATGGTTCGTCCGCCATCGACCGCGAAAGTCTGGCCGGTCATATAACGGCCACCCGGCCCGGCGAGCAGGCGCACCAGCGGCAGCAGATCACGCTCTACATTGCCCAGCCGCCCACCCAGTGGTGAGAAACGCTTCCTGTCCTCTTCCAGTTTCCGGCGTTCCTTCGGATCGAGCTGCGCCAGATAGCGCTCAGCCACGTCCGTGCCCATGGTCGGGGCAATAGCATTGACTGTGATATCGTAAGGCCCCCATGCGGCGGCGACGGCCCGGGTCCAGGCGAGCACGGCGCCCTTGGCCGCGGAATAAGCGGGGCGATCGGCCATGCCGCGAATCCCCGCGAAAGAGCCTAAATTGATGATGGCGCCGCCATTGTTCTTCATCAGGCGGAAGGCGGCTTGATTGGTGAGGAAAGTGCCCTTCGCATTCACCGATAGAACCAGATCCCAAACCTCCTCGGGCAGGTCCTCGGGTGTGTAGCCCGGCTTGTCCATCCCGGCAGAATGGACCAGTGCGTCCAGCCCGCCCATCCAGTCCGCCCCGCCCTTGAAAGCGGCGGCGACCTGCGCGGCGTCGGTGACATCACATCGGCGGTAGCGCGCCTGGCCGGACGGCAGTGCGGCGACGAGCGCCTTACCAAGATCGTCGCGTTTATCCAACACCAGCACCTGTGCTCCGGCTTCGACGAAGCCCTGCGCCACGACCGCACCGATGCCGCGTGCCCCGCCGGTCACTATGGTGCAATATCCCGCCAGCTCTCCGCTCATATCCTCTCCAGCCAAGCACGCGCATTGCCTCTATTCGCCCGATCCGAAAGTCTCTAATTGAACTTACTCAAATGGCAAGTGTCGCCGGGCACCGCCGCAGGCATGAAGGAGAGACATATGAAAAAAACGACGGCCCTGATCTGCGGCGCGGGCGGCGGCGGCATCGGCATCGCCACCTCCTTGACGCTGGCGCGCGAGGGGGTGGACGTCGTCGCGGTGGATCATAGCCAGGCGTTGGTGGACGAAACGATCCGTCAGGTAACCGCGGTGGGCGCTACGTGCCACGGCATCGTCGCGGACCTGCGCGACCCTGCCCAGCGCAGCACGATCATCGCGCGGGCGGTGGAGATGGCAGGGACCATCCACGCCGTGGCCAATATCGCGGGCGGAATGGCGCCGACGCAATGGGGCCGGTTCGAAGGTACGCCGGACGAGGTGTGGCGCACGGTGATGGCACTCAATCTCGATTATGTGTTCACCATCTGCCGCGATGCCGCAGCTCATATGATCGAGCGGAAGATCGCCGGCGCCTTCGTCAACATCGCCTCGGTCAGCGCCCTTCCCTCTGCCACCTTCCACGCGCCATATGGCGCAGCGAAGGCCGGAGTCGTCGCGCTCACCCGCTCCATGGCGGCGGAACTGGGCAAATATGGCATTCGCGCCAATGTCGTAGCGCCCGGCGCCACCAAGACATCTCGCGCCGTCGGCCTGCTCGGCGAGCAGATGGAGGCGCGCTATAGTGAGTGGAATCCGCTCGGCCGCATCACATCTCCTCAGGAAGTGGCGGAGAGCATCGCCTTTCTTCTGTCGAGCAAGGCGACTGGCATCACCGGGGCGTTGCTGACAGTCGACAGCGGCATGACATCCCGCTGCGCGTTGGGCGGCGTCGAATATTTCGACGGCCGCTCCAACTGGTAGCCCCCTGCCAGCGTGAACGCATCTGCGCGCCTTCCGGTACGGCCGATTGATAGCGCACGGGATGCTGATGACCGCGACGGGGCAATCTAGCCGGCTCCGCGCGAGCCGGAATCCAGGTCCCAGTCGGCACACAATGGCGTGCAAGAACCTTAATTTATCAATGAACTAAGTTGTGAAAAAGGCGCGGGCCGAGAGGCCCGCGCCTTTACGCTGATGCTTGGCTAGCCGGCCCGCCCGTTACTCTGCTGTGACGGCGTAGATGGAGCCGTCTGGGTGGTGATATTCACCGGTGGAGTAGGATTTGCCCATGATGGACATGAGCAGTTCGTTGCCACGGAACGCCAGCATGGTGGAGGCACCCTGGAAATTGTCGGCGAACACGTGGGTCTTGCCGTCCTTGTCGGTGCGCAGCAGGCGCGCCTTGTAGGGCACCGGCTCGTCCCAGGTGGTGACATGGTTGAGGTCGACCCCGCCCTCGTCCACCCAGAAGAGGTCGCCTGCGAACCTGCCGAAGCTTTCGGGCGCCTTGACTGCGTCGATCAGCGCGGGAACCTTGTCGAGCGGGATCGGGGTGGGATCGATCTTGCCGTTGCGATCCATGAGATAATGGAGCCACTGGGGCTTTTCGGTCGCCTTGAAGTCGACATCGTCGATATAGGAGGCGCCCATCTTGCCCAGCACGATATATTCTCCGGCATATTCGCCCCACCAGGCCGGCGCGACCTGGATGTCGAGCGGCATCATCGGCGCGGGCGTTACCGGCGGTGTCAGCGTCACCCAGGGTTCAATGTGCCCCTTGTTGTCCACCGTGTAGATGGTGCAGTTCATCATCGACATGCAGAAAAACTTGCCCTCCTGCGGGCTGCCATAGGGGCCAAAGCCGCCGGTCAGACCGGCGCCGGGAATGCCGTCATTGAGCGTACCGGCATGGGGGATCTCGGCGAACACCTCCATCTTGCTGTCGCCCTGGGCATATTTGAACACATAATGCTGGTTGCGCGCGCCGACGCGGCCTGGCCCCGCCTGGCCGACCAGCATCACCTGATCCTTGTACGCCCCGAACTCAGGGGGAATGCGGATCGGACAGAGCGGCATATAGGTGCCCATATTCTCAGGCCGCACCAGATATTCCACGCTGTTGTCGGCGTGCAGCTTCATGATCGAGCCATGACCCTTGGTTTCGTCCCAGCCATAGGTCTGCTGGCCGCCGATGTCGCCATAGATGATCGAGCCGTCGGGCTCCAACCAGTCCTGGTTGGGGCAGAAGATCAGCTGCGGGTCATAGGTCTGCTCGCCAACAGGCACGATCTCGCGCGCGCTGTAGCCCGCTTCCTTGACGTCCATCTTGAACGCACGTTCTTCCTTCAGCCAGCCATAGTCCACCGTCTCAGCCATTCTTGCTCTCCCTATGAAGATATCGGTTCGAAATTGGTCAGCCGGCCCCATTCAGCCGGTGCGGGCGGCCAGCCCCTCGGGAAATAGCCCGGCCAGCGTTCCCGCTTCCCAGCTCTCGTCGTCCTGCCCGGTGCGCTGCGCGATCAGCGCGAAGCCGTCACCCGTGCCGTCCAGCCGGAGCGGCGGACGTCCCGCGTCGATCGCGTCGGCAATGCGCGACGCCACCTGCTGCGCTGTCGCCGGTGCCTTGCGGCTCGCCGCGATCCGCGCGCGCGCACGCTCCTCCAGCAAGGCATAGGCGTCCATCGAGACGTCGGTGCGATTGTCCCCGAAACTGCTTTCCACCGCGCCCAGCACGACGGTGCAGGCCGCGATGCCCAGCGGCGCCAGCTCGATCCGCAGCGCGTCGGTATAGGCATCGAGCGCCGCCTTGGTCGCCGCATAATGGCCGAGCAATCCGGTCGAGCGCTTCGCCGCGGCCGAGGAGATATTGTAGATCGCCCCGCGCCCTCGCGCCCGCATGCCCGGCAGCAGCGCCTTGGCCATACGGATCGGGCCCAGCACATTGGTCGAGAAGAGCCGTTCGAGGTCGGCGATCGCCGGCGCCTCCACCGCCCCCCAGATGCTGAAGCCCGCATTGTTGATGAGGATATCGACATCGCCCGCCACCTGCGCCGCCGCCGCGACCGAGGCATCGTCGGTCACGTCGAGCGACAGGGCAAGCGCGACCGGCAGGTCGGCCAGCGTTTCCGCCCGCCGCGCGGTCGCGACCACATCATGGCCGCGCTGGCTCAGTTCCATGACCAGCGCCCGACCGATCCCGCTGGAACATCCGGTGACGAGAATGCGCGCCACGGCTTCAATCCTTCACATAGAGAGTGACGACACCGGCAGAGCCCATGCCGATATTGTGCTGAAGCGCGACGCGCGCGCCCTCGACCTGCCGAGCGCCGGCCTCGCCGCGCAGCTGCTGCACCAGCTCCGTGCACTGTGCCAGACCCGTCGCACCCAGAGGATGGCCCTTGGACATCAGCCCCCCCGACGGATTGACGACGACCTTGCCGCCATAGCTGTTGTCCCCGTCCGCGATGAACCTCGACGCCTCGCCCTCGCCGCACAGGCCAAGCGCCTCATAGTTGATGACCTCGTTGGTCGTGAAACAGTCGTGCAGCTCCACCACGTCCACATCCTGCGGACCCACGCCCGCCTGCGCGAAGGCGCTCGCGGCCGCCCGCTGCGTGATGCCGCGGCCCACAAGATCGATCGCGCTGTCGAACGCCTCGGGTCCGTCCGTCCCCATCGCCTGCCCCGCAATCCGCACCATACGGGTCAGACCCCGTTCGCGCGCAAACCTCTCGCTTACCACGATAGCCGCCGCCGCGCCGCAGGTCGGCGGGCATGCCATCAGCCGCGTCAGATAGTCGCCCCAGATCACCGGCGATTCCATGACCTCTTCCACCGTGATCGGCTTGGTGAACAGCGCCATCGGATTGTTCGCCGCATGGGTCCGCGTCTTGACCGCCACCTTCGCGAAGATATCCGCTTTCGCGTCGTACCTGCTGAGATATTCCTGACCCGCAGCCCCGAAGAAACCCGGCGCCGACATCGCCTCGTCCACAGGATAGCCCAGCTCATTGAACCGCGCCACGATCCGGTCCACCGGCGACACCCGGAAATCCTCGTTCACCAGCGCCCCCGGCTTCATCTCCTCAAAACCAAAGGCCAGCGCCACGTCCACCGCGCCAGACGCCACCGCCTGGTTCGCCAGCAGCAACGCAGACGACCCCGTCGCGCACGCATTGCGCACATTGATCACTGGTATGCCCGTCATCCCCACTTCATACAGCGCCCGCTGCCCGCAGGTCGTCGCCCCGTAACAATAGCCCGCATAAGCCTGCGCAACATCCTCAAGACCGAGGCCCGCGTCCCTCAACGCCACACGGATCGCCTCCGACGCCATCACAGGATAGGCCTCCTGAGCCCCAGGCTTGCTGAAACGCACCATCCCCACTCCAGCCACCAATGCAGACATCGCTCACTCCTGCTCCGAATTTTGCCGCGATATAGCTATCTCTATTGCTTGCGTCCAGTAAGACCATGCAATTCGTGTCTGGTCGCACACGCGCCTCCATATGGATGTTGATCGACCGCAAACCAGTTTCCCGCCTAAAAGAGATCACTTTTTTCTTGATCGCGCTTCCGATGCGCGACATGGCAAGACGCAGGAAGGTGGAGGGAGCCCGAATGGAAAAGCTGGTTCTGGAGAATCAAGGCGCGACTATCGTCGGCGATTTCCTGCCACGCCCTGGCGCCCCGCTCATTATCTTCTCCCATGGCGGCGGGCAGACGCGCCACAGCTGGCGCGGCGCCGCCGAGTCGCTGTGGGCCAGGGGGTTCGAGACCATTTCGCTGGACCTGCGCGGCCATGGCGAGAGCAGCTGGCCGGACGAGGCCCATTACGGGTTGGACCTGTTTGCCGATGACATTGTCCAGATTGCACGCCTTTATGGCGAGGGCCGACCGGTGGGGCTGGTCGGCGCCTCGTTCGGCGGCATGATGTCGCTGCTGGCGGGCGCGGCACCCGATTCGCCGGTCGGCGCGGTCGCCATGGTCGATGTCGTGCCGCGCGTCGAGCCGAACGGCGCGTCGCGCATCCGCGGCTTCATGCTGGCCCATGCCGAAGGATTCGAATCGCTGGAGCAGGCGGCAGTGGCAATCGCCAACTATAAGGGCGAGCCAGCGCCCACGGACACGGCGGGGCTGGAGAAGAATCTGCGCCAGCGTGACGATGGCCGCTGGTACTGGCACTGGGACCCGAAATTCCTGACCAGCATTCCGCGAGGCGAACAGCGCATTATCGACCTGGAATGCGCCGCCGCATCCTTCGGCAAGCCGCTGCTGCTGGTCCACGGCCTGCAAAGTGATGTCGTCGGGGAAGCGGGGGTGGAGGCGCTGCGCGCGCTCGCGCCGCAACTCGAATATGTGGACGTGGCGCATGCGGGGCATATGGTGGTGAACGACCGCAACGACGCCTTCATCGAGGCGATATCCGTATTTTTGTCTGCCCATTTCAATGCGGTAACAGGATATACTATATGAGCGAGACAGTTTCCGCACCCTGGTTCGAGGCAGCGGCGGGCGAACGGCTGGGGCGATGGCTGGCCGCGCGCTTCCCCGAGGCCGACGCCGACAGGGCTACGCTGGTGTCGCTGGCCGGCGGTACGAGCGGATCGGTGATGCTGGTCACGGCGGGCGCCTGGAAGGCCGTGCTGCGCACGGTAGCCTGGCCGGCGCGGCCCGACAGTCTCAACGCCCTGCGGCGGGAGGCGCGCGTGCTGGAGGCGCTCAAAGGGTCGACCGTGCCGCACCCCGCCTTCCTTGGCTATTGCGACGATGAAGGCGTGATCGGCGCGCCCTTCTGTCTCACCGGCTTCGTCGAAGGCTGGATGGGATCGGGCGATCCCCCTGCCGGTCAGGGCTGGACCGAGGAGGAGCGGCACAAGACGGCCTATGCGATGATCGAGGGGCTAGCCGCCCTGTCGAAGGTGGATGTCGCGGCGGTCGGCCTCACCGATTTCGGTAAGCCCGACAATTTCCTGGAGCGCCAGGTCGACCGCTGGCAGGCACAGATGGAAAAGCACCGCGCCCATCCCGACTATGGCGACCGGCAGCTGCCCGGTTGGGACGAGCTGGCGCAATGGCTGCGCGACAATCGACCGGAAACCCAGCGCATCACCATCATCCATGGCGATCTCAGCTTCTCCAACGTGATGTTCGCCAACGACCTGCCGCCGCGCCTCGCGGCGATGATCGACTGGGAGATCGCGACGATCGGCGATCCACTGCTCGATCTCGGCCGGGCGCTTTATCCCTTCCCGTCGGAAAGCGGCGCGCCGGGCTACAGCCTCGCGGTCGATCTTTCCGCCTATCCGACCCGCGAAAGCCTGGCGCGGCGTTATGCGGAATTGAGCGGGCTCAATGTGCAGGATCTGCGCTATTATATGGCCTTGTCCATGTTCAAGCTCGCCGCCCTGATCGAATTCAACCACGTCAAGAGCCTGCACGAGGAGGCCGGGTCCATGGCCCATCGCCTCGCCGCGTTCATCCCGCGCCTGGTGGCAGGCGCGCTGGAAATCACGCGACAGGCTTGAAACCCATTTCCAAGGAGATAGCAGATGATTGATTTCTCGCTCGAACCGGAGTTCGAGGAAACGCTTGAGTGGATCAGGACCTTCGTCAGGAACGAGGTCGAGCCGATGGACGTGGTGCACGGCTACAGCACCAACGCGCCGTATGTGACGACCAACACCGGGTCGATGAAGCTCCTCAAGATCCTGCAGCAGAAGGTCCGCGACAAGGGCATCTGGGCGCCGCATCTGACACCGGAGATGGGCGGCCAGGGCTTCGGCCAGGCCAAGCTGTGCTTCATCAACGAGATTCTGGGCCGCTCCAACTGGGCCCCGCGCGTGTTCGGCGCCAATGCGCCCGACAGCGGCAATGGCGAGATCCTGGCCCATTTCGGCACGCCCGAGCAGAAGGAGCGGTTCCTGAAACCCCTGCTCAACGGCGAGATCATCAGCTGCTATTCGATGACAGAGCCCGATGGCGGTTCCGACCCGACCAATTTCAAGACGCGCGCGGTGCGTGACGGCGACGACTGGGTCATCAACGGCTATAAGTGGTTCTCCTCCAACGCCCGCTATGCCAGCTTCCTGATCGTCCCGGTCATCACCGATCCAGATGCCGAGCCGCACAAGCGCATGACCATGTTCCTGGTCCCCGGCGACACGCCCGGCATCGACTTCGTGCGCAATGTCGGCCTGTGGGGCGAGACGGGCGACATGTGCACCCATGGCTATATCCACTATAATAACGTCCGCGTGCCCAACAATTGCGTGCTGGGCAATCCGGGCGAAGGCTTCAAGGTCGCCCAGTCGCGCCTGGGCGGCGGCCGCATCCACCATGCGATGCGAACGGTGGGCCTGTGCCAGAAAGCGCTGGAAATGGCGTGCGAACGCGCCGTCAGCCGCGAGGTGAAGGAAGGCCGTCTCGCCGATCTCGGCGTCGTGCGCGACCAGATCGGCGGCTGGTGGGCCGAGCTTCAGCAGTTCCGCCTGCTGGTGCTGCACACCGCCTGGCTGTACGATCAGGGGCCGGCCAAGCAGCGCGAGGCCTATATCCAGACCGCGGCGGTCAAGGTGAAGACCGCCGAAGTGTGCGAGAAGATCATCTGGGGCGTCGCGCACCTTCACGGCTCTTGGGGTGCGTCGAACGAGACCCGCTTCGGCCCGATGATCGGCGCGGCCTTTCGTATGGGCATTGTCGACGGTCCGACCGAGGTGCATCGCGCCGTTCTCGGCAAGCAGATCCTCAAGCGCGTCCAGCCGGTCGAGGGCCTCCTGCCGTCAGATCATGTGCCGACGCTGCTCAAGGCGGCCTATGAGAAGTACGGCGAATATTTCGCCGAAGATCCGGTTCGCTGAAGGGATTGCCGTCGCGTTGACGAAGGTTGACGCGGAAGAATATCGTGGCCGGAACCAAAATGGGGCGGATCAGTCGATCCGCCCCTTCCTGCTTTCAGGCCCCATGCGACGGGGCACTTCGCTGCCACCAGCTCATTTCTGGGTTGAGGGCCCGCCATCGAGCACGATTGTCGTCCCGTTCTGATAGGCGGAGGCGCCGTTCGCGAAATAGCTATGAAAATCTACCTGAGGATAAATTTACCTGAAAGGCTGCAAAGGAAAGACACGGGATTGCATCATGGGGCCGCCACGGCGTCGCCCCGGACTTGTCAGGACGCGCTGTCAGACCGGCTCGGGCGCAAACTGACTCTCACCAAGTCGCGCCTGCCTACCATGGCGGCGGCATGGCGCTGTTGCTGATGGTGGCCGCCATCCGGCTGCTGTCCTGAGCATCATCGCGGTCGCAGATGGCGGAACGGCAGCGAAGCGACCAACGATCCCCCGCTCTCCGCGCTTGCCAATTAGCCGACGAAGGCGCGTTCCATCACATAAGTGCCTGGTTCGGAGTTCGACCCTTCGACAAGCCCGTTGGATTCGAGCAGCGCGCCCATGTCCTTGTTGAACGCCATCGACCCGCACAGCATGAAGCGGAAGGAACCACGGTCTTCCTCCACCACGCCCACCTCGTTGCGAAAGATGCCGTCGCGGATCAAATCCGTGATTCGGCCCTTGCGATGGAATTCGCCCCGCGTGACGGTAGGATAGTAAGTAAAGCGGTCCTTCAGCATCTCGCCGAAAATCTCGTCCGCACGGATTTCCTCCTCCAGGAATTGGCGATAGGCGAGTTCCTCGGCTTGGCGCACCGTATGCGTGACGATGATCTTCTCGAACTTCTCGTGCGTCTCGGGATCGCGCAGCACCGAGAGGAAGGGTGCGAGACCCGTGCCCGTGCCCACCATGCAGAGCGTCTTGCCGGGCAGCAGTGCGTCCAGCACCAGCGTACCGGTCGGCTTCTTGCCCAGGAAGATATGATCACCTTCCTTGAGATGTTGGAGGCGGGAAGTCAGCGCGCCCTCCTCCACCTTGACAGAGAAGAATTCCAGATGCTCTTCCCAGCTAGGGCTGGCAATCGAATAGGCGCGCATCAACGGGCGGCCGTTCGCGCCCAGCAGGCCGATCATGATGAATTCACCGGAGCGGAAGCGGAAGGTCGACGGCCGCTCGATGCGGAAACTAAACAGGCCGGCGGTCCAGTGATGGACCCATGTCACCTTGGCGAGGTGCAGCCCCTTGTCGTCGGCAACGGCCTGAAGGCCGGCCTGATCCATATCATGCAGTTCGTTGCTCATCGTGACCTCGGTAGATTGAGAACGCGGTCGGCGATGATCTCCTTCTGGATTTCCGTCGCCCCGCCGGCGATGGTCAGCACCCATGACCACATATGATCGAACGTCCATTCGTTGCTGTGACGCGTGCCGTCATAGTCGAGGAAGGGCTGGCCGGAGAGGTCCGCCACGACTTCCATCAGTTGCTTGTTCACCTGGCTGACGAGCAACTTGACCATCGACCCTTCTGGGCCCGGCTGGCCTTTGCGATCGATGTTGGACACGTTCATGATCGCCATGGCGCGCAAGCCCATCGCGTCGGCCTTGAGATCGGCGAGCTTGCGGGCGATCTCCTTGTCCTCGATCGCGCGATTGCCGTCAGCGGTGACCGTCTTGCGCGCCAGTTCGATCGCGCGTTCCACCTTGCCGGCCATGGAAATCTGATCGCGCAGAAAGGTGTTGCCGCGTTCGAAGGCGAGGGTCGACATGGCGACCGACCAGCCGCCACCTACTTCGCCCACGACATTCTTCAGCGGAATGCGGACATTGTCATAGAAAGTGGCGTTGATGTCGCTCTCACCCATCATGGTCGAGATCGGCTGGACAGTGATGCCCGGCGTCGACATGTCGCAGATGATCCAGGTCAGGCCCTTATGCCGTTCCGACCCCGGCTCGGTGCGGATCAACAGTTCCTGAAACTCCGCCGTCGCGGCGCCCGAAGTCCACGTCTTCTGGCCGTTCACGACCAGATAGTCGCCGTCGATCTCGCCCCGCGTCTTGAGCGCGGCAAGGTCGGACCCCGCGCCCGGCTCGGAAAAGCCCTGGCACCAGATGGTCTCGCCTTTAAGGATATTCTCCAGATAGGCGGCCTTATGCTCTTCGGTACCGCGCGTGATGATCGTCGGGCCGGCGTGGGTCAAGGCGATGGTGAAGCGTTCATAACCGGGCGCGCGAGCGCGTTCGCATTCCTCCCACCAGATGAGCGTGCGGACGCCGTTGAGGCCGAGCCCCCCATATTCCTTCGGCCAGTTCACCCCGGCCCAGCCACCGTCATAGAGGCGGCGCTGCCATGCCTTGTCGAAGGCGGCGCCGGCCTGCACTTCGGCCGGGCGCGGTTCGGTAGGAACGTTCGCGGCCAGCCAGGCGCGCGCGGCCCTGCGGAACTCCAGGTCCTCGGGTGTATAATCCAGATCCATGGTCAGTCCTTCAGATCGTCAGCAGCGGTTCGTCGAGCAGGGCGTCGAGCAACGGTTTGCGGCCGCCGAACCAGGGAGCCAGCATCAGCGCCCGCTTCATAAAATGGTGGGCGGGCAGATCGTTCGTGATGCCGATGCCGCCGTGCAACTGGATGTTGATATCCGCGTTGCGGGTGGCGGCGCGGTGCGCGACGACCTTCGCCGAGGAAAGTTGCAGCGCCACATCGTCACGCCCATCGCGCAGAGCCAGCGCGGCGACATAAAGCAGGGACTTGGCATGCTCGCTGCGCGCCGCGCCCTCAGCAATCGGGTGACGAACCGCCTGGTAAGCGCCGATCTTGCGTCCGAACGTCTCACGGATGCCGGCATATTCCTGCACCATGGCGACGGCGCCTTCGGCAAGCCCGGTCAGATAGGCGGCGGTCAACAGAAGGCCGTTATGCACCGTCGCTGCGGCCGGAACGCGGGCGAGCACCGATAGCCCAGCCAGATCGCGCCGGGCGACCGGCGTAAAGGCGTCGAGCCAGGGCAGCTCTTGAAGACCGGCGGCGGATGCGTCGAGCAACAGCGCCTCATCGCCGACAATGGCGAGCACGGCCTGCGCGTCCTGCACGTTGTAGATGCGTGCTGTCCCGTTCACTCCATCGGCCGTAGCGCTCAGCGGTGCTTCCGCGACAGCCAGTGCTGCGCCCCCTTCGCCCGAAAGGAGGGCATCGCGAAGACCATTCAGGCCCGCCTCGTGGGCGAGCTTGGCCGCCAGGATCGCAGGGATGATCGCCGTCGGACCGATCACCCTGCCGATCTCGCGGAGAATGAACGCTTCCTCGACCACTGTCATGCCGACGCCGCCACCATCCTCTGCAAGGCCAATGCCCATCCAGCCAAGCTGCGCCATCGACTGCCGCTGAAGGCGAGCCTTGTCGGCATCATAATGAGCGTCGAACAGCCGGGACAAAGGCAGTTCGTTGATGATGAAGTCGGCAGCCAGATCGATGATCTGCTGCTGGTCGTCAGTCGGGATCAAATCCATTAAGCCGGTCCTGCTCCTATCGCCGCCCCGCGCCTTGCCGCACAGGCATGGCCGCCTTCCGGACGGCATGCGATTAAGTCCCTATAGGCTGTCGGGACTGAATTCAATATACTCTTTTGACTTGCCGCTTGGCAGGACAATGATAGTAAGCGGGCGCAGACAAATTGCAGGACCAGGAGATCGCGATGTCCGAAACGCCGCCTTTGCTCGTCGAACGGCATGGATATGTGCTGAAGCTGACGTTGAACCGGCCCGATCGGCTCAACGCGCTGAACCGCCCGATGCAATATGCGCTGGAAGAACAATATGCATTGGCCGCGTCAGACCCGGGCGTGCGCGTCATCGTCATCACCGGAGGGGGACGTGCCTTCTGTTCCGGCGCGGATGTAGGCGGGCTCAAGGAAGCGGCCGAGACGACCAATGATCCATCCAAGGTGATCGTTCCCAAATTCACCAGCCGGATGGCCGGAATCTGGAAGCCGGTGATCGTGGCGGTGAACGGCGTTTGTGCGGGAGCGGGCCTGCATTTCGTGGCGGACGGCGACATCGTGATCGCGTCCGAGTCGTCGAGCTTCGTCGACTCCCATGTCAATGTAGGCCAGGTGACTGCGCTGGAGCCGATCGGCCTGCTGCGCAAGATGAGCGCGAGCGCAGTGTTGCGCATGGTCATATTGGGCAAGGCCGAAAGGCTGAACGCGCAGCAGGCGCTGGCAGCCGGCCTGGTATCGGAAGTGGTGCCTGCCGATCAGTTGATCGACCGGGCGATGGCCCTTGCGGAAATCGTTGCGGGGGTGTCACCCGCAGCTGTCCAGGGATCGCTCAAGGCGGTTTGGGAATCCTACGAGAAGCCCCTGGCCGAAGCCTATGCCAACGGCTTCGACATATTGATTCGTCACCGCAGCCATCCCGACGCGGTCGAGGGCACGGCGGCCTTCCTTGAAAAGCGCCAGCCCTCATGGACGGTACTCGGCGAAAACAGGGAAAGCTGAAGCAGGGGCGCCATCAACCTAAACGAAGAGAAGCGGCGGTCCGTCAGTGCGAAACGATAGCCAAAGCTAGAAAGACTGAAACAACCATGACCTATGTCGTGACCGACAACTGCATCCGTTGCAAATATATGGACTGCGTAGAGGTATGTCCGGTGGACTGTTTCTATGAGGGCGAGAACATGCTGGTCATCAACCCCAGCGAGTGCATCGACTGCGGCGTGTGCGAACCCGAGTGTCCTGCAGAAGCGATCATGCCTGATACCGAAAGCGGTCTGGAGGCTTGGCTGGCGCTGAACGCCACATATTCCACCGAATGGCCCAACATCACTGCCAAAGGCAGCGCGCCTGCTGATGCCGATGAAATGAACGGTGTGGATGACAAGCTGAAGAAGTTTTTTTCGACAGAGCCTGGTAACGCCTGAGTGCTGAAATTGCGCTCATAAGGGCGCGGTACCAGAGATTGTGCCGGTTCCCGCACCAAGCTTCGTTCGCATGACCAGCATGCGCTTCTTGACGTGCCCGAAACCCTCTCGTTACAGTGAGCGGTTAAAGGAGTAACAATGGCATCGATCTCTTCCACCGTCCGACGTGTCGCACAGCAAATCCGCGGGGACATATTGGCCGTACCGCCCGAGCATATGCTGGGGTCCGAGGATGATCTGCTGGCCCGCTATCGGGTAAGCCGGCCGACGCTGCGCCAAGCGGCATCGCTGCTCGCACAGGAGCAATTGCTGACCGTCAAGCGCGGCGTTGGCGGCGGCTATTTTTCGCGCAGACCTGACACCAGCGGTGTGGCACATTCGGCGGCCGTTTATTTGATGGCGCACTCCACGTCGATGCGCGAAATTCTGCAAGCGGTTAGCCCGATCAAGGCAGAGCTCGCCATTCTGGCCAGTCGTAATCGTGATCCGGAACTGCATGCCGCTCTGCGGGAATTTGCGGAGCAGGACATTCCCGACGACGGCAATCTCTATAAGGCGTTCTTGCGCTCCGAACGGAGTTTCAGTCAAATTCTCTCGGTTATGGCTGGCAACAAGGTGCTCGCCCTGTTCCTCGACACGCTTTATGATTTTTGCGCGGAAATGCCGCCTGAACAGGATGTGTATCGCAATCATCCGTCTCGCATTCGGCAATATTGGACCACGCGGGCGGAAATGGTCCGCGCCATCTTGGCCGGGGATGAAGAGATTGCTGCCGTGTTTGCGAAGCGCTGTGCGGAGATGGTGACCCGTTGGACCCCCGAAGACTCAGGTAATACGGACGTGGTGCCCCTCTTCCCTGGTGTGCTTGCCCCGCAGCTTACAGAATAATCATGCTGAGGAGCCGGCCCGACGCGTCCGTTTAAGGCGCTGACCAGCCTTTCTATCTCTGCCGTGTCAGCAAGTTCTGGCGCGCCACTGTCGATAGACGAAGACCCAGCAGTTCGGCGTGGGGGCCGATCACGACGGCACATGCGCGATCCTATGCTTCGCACCACCTCGGGGTCGGCAACGACTTTCTGGAGAAAAGGCATAGACGCGTCCGTCGTGCAGGCCGCCAGCGCGCCCTCCAGAATTGATGCGCCTTGACGTGCTCCCCTGAAATGTGACCGATTTTGAGTAGAGTCCGACGCGAAGGAGTCGGACGGATATGAAGCGGAGCAGGTTCAGCGAAGAGCAGATCATTGCGATC
>NZ_JALJVY010000005.1 GCF_024168485.1 Sphingobium sp. OAS761 | reverse complement strand
CGACTTGGCTTTGCTACTGCGATCCGGGCCTAAGTCCCGAACCACACGAGCCGCCGCCCACATGTCCCTTCATCAATCAACAATGTCAAAGAACCAGCCGACTGAAAACCGGACAGTGACGGCTCCCCGAATTGGCATCCGGGGGACTGACTGCCCGCTTATGTTGGCGACCGGCGTTTTGCTGGGCTTATGTGGCCAGCGCCTCGTCGGTGGAGGCGCATATATGGACGGCTTCCGGACCCGTCAAACGCTTTTTGCAATTTTATTTCAGAAATTTTTGGGGGTTGGGTTCTAGACGGGAGAGGGTGAAGGGTCGCCACGGAAGGAATCGGGGCAATATGGGTTTTCAGGACGCCGACGCGGATGACGCAGGATTTGGCGCAAGGATTAGGAGCGCCGTCTTCTGGCGTTCGGGCAGCCAGATCCTGTCTCAGGTGATGAGCTGGGTAGTGACGCTGGTCGTCATCCGCCTGCTCGATCCGGCGGATTACGGCCTGTTCGCAATGACCCAGGTGATCCTGAATTTCGCGACCTTTCTCAACGGCTATGGGCTTGTCAGCGCGCTGGTCCAGTCCGATTCGGTCACGCCCCATCGCCTGCGCCAGGCGTTCAGCATCATGTTGTTGCTGAATGGCGCCCTTGCCCTGATGCAATTGCTGATCGCACCGGTCGCGGCCGACTATTACGACCAGCCCCTGGTGGCCGACCTGCTGCGGGTGCAGGCGCTGCTCTATCTGTCGACGCCTTTCCTGTCGGTTCCCGAGGCGATCATGGGACGGGCGCTTGATTTCAAGCGTCCGGCGCTGGTCAACCTGATCGCCGCCATCGCCTCGGCCGCCGTCGCCCTGACCGGAGCGATGCTGGGCTGGGGCGTATGGACGCTGGTCTTCGCGCCGATCGCGGGTTTTTGGGTCAAGGCGGCCGGCTATGTGATCGCCACCGGCTTTCGCCCGATCCCCACCCTGGATTTTCGCGGCACGGGCGGCATGGTGGCCTATGGCGCGTCGTTGCTGGGCGGGCAACTATTCTGGATCGTGCAGAGTCAGGCGGACATCTTCATCGGCGGACGGATGCTCGACCCCCATGCCCTGGGGCTCTATGCCGAAGCGCTGTTCCTGACCCAGATTTTCGTCAGCAAATTCATCCCTCCGCTCAACGACGTCGCCTTTCCCGCCTATGCACGGATGCAGAAGGATGTGTCGCGGGTGGCATGGTCCTTCTGCAAGGCGGTGAAGCTGCTGCTGTTGCTGTCTTGTCCGGTCTATTTCGGGATGGCCGTCACCGCCGGACCGCTGGTGGAAACCCTGTTCGGGGAAAAATGGGCGGACATGGCGCCATTCGTCGCGATTCTCGCGCTGGCGATGCCGTTCATGACATTGCAGGTGATGTTCGCGCCGGTCAGCAACGCGCTCGGCCGGCCCGGCACCACTGCGCAAGTCGCGGCGGTTGGCGCGGTGCTGATGCCCGCGGCATTCCTGATCGGCATTCAATTCGGCGCCGTCGGCCTCGCCTGGGCCTGGCTGATCGCCTTCCCCGTGCTGACCGCCGTCACGGCGCGACTGGCGGGAGGACCGATGGGCCTGCAGGCGAGGGACCTGATCCGCGCAGCCGCACCGGGCGTGATCTGTTCCGCTCTGATGGCCGGCGTCGTCATGGCGATCGACGCCTTGCTTCCGCCCCTCGCCGCGCCCGTCCGGCTGGGCGTTCTGGTGCCGGCGGGCGGTCTGGCCTTCCTCGCCGCGCTTTTTCTATGCGCGCGGTCGACGCTGATGGACCTGATCGCGCTGGTCGTGCGGCGGCGGGCACCGGCTCCGGCGCCAGCCTGACGCACGGCATCAGGCGGTCTGGATATAGTCGCGCAGCGCCGCCGCCTCGGATTCGATACGGTCGATACGGAATTTGACCAGATCGCCGATCGAGATCAGTCCGACCAGTTCGCCGTCGACCACGACCGGCAGGTGACGGATGCGCCGCTTCGTCATGAGCGAAAGGCCATGAATGACCGGCGTCTGATCGTCGATGGTTATGGCGGGAGAGGTCATCACGTCGCCGACCGTCAGGTCGAGCGCAGACGCGCCATCCTTTGCCACGCGATAGACCAGGTCACGTTCGGACAAAATGCCGACGACTTGCCCGTCATCGACCACGGGCACGCAACCGATGCGTTTATCGGCAAGCAGTTGCACCGCGGAAAGCAGGCTGTCGGTTGAGCGCACCTGAATGACGTTGCGGCCCTTGCCCTGCAAAATCGTTGCGACGGTCATGCCAACTCTCCTTTTCGCCTGACTTTCTCTTTCGAGTGCTTGATGATCCCACTTTCGCACCCCAAAGAAAAGGGATGACACGCAGACAGGCACTGGACGATCCGCAAATCGCGGCCACGGCATGGGGCCGGTTCCGTCGCATGATGGGGTGGATGGCGCTGGGCGGCCTGCTGTGCGTGGGCGCAGCGCTGCTGTTTCTTTACTGGTGGGCAGGCATGCTGCCGCTGCATATGGCCATCGCCACGGTTTTGGGCGTATGGCTGACCTTCATGTTGGGAACCGGCCTCATGGCGCTGGCCTTTCTGTCCCACGGAACCGGCCATGACGATCAGGTGATGGACAGGCTGAAGGACGAGGTACCGATCGATGACTGATGAACGGGGCGAGGTCATTCTGCGGGTCATGCCGCGACCGGCCGACATCAACAGCAATGGCCATATCTTCGGCGGCTGGGTTTTGAGCCAGATGGACATAGCCGGCGGCATCGTCGCCAACCGCATCGCGCAGGGCGCGGTGGCCACGGTGGCGATCGAGGGAATGAAGTTCATCACGCCGATCCTGCTCGGCGACCTGGTATCCGTCTACGCGCGCGAGGAACGACGCGGCCGCACGTCGATCGCCGTAAAGGTGGACGTGGTGGCGACGCGAGGCCCCGCGCAGGACCAGATTGAACTCACCAGCGGCGTCTATACCTTCGTCGCGCTGGATGCCGATCACCGGCCCCGTCCCCTGCCCTGACCCGCCATTACCGGGGCATCAACGGGGCAACATCTCGGCGTAACTATAGTCTGCCCAGCCATTGGCCGGCACGACCGTCCGCCAGATCCATGCGCCGCCCCGCCGTTCCAGGTCCTGCGGCCGGGGGGTGATGTCGTGCCCGATGGTGACTTCCGCGGTCACCGCGAAGGGACGGGCATTGGCGATCCTTATCGTCCAGTCACGCCGCTTTTCCGAAGCCGCCGTCTGGCGGACAGTCAGGCGAATGTCGCTGCTTTCCGAGATGTCGTAGTCGATACGCTCGTCGACCGCCTTGTCGCCGACGTCCGCCTCTCCGGCCAGCAGCCGCAAGCCGCCCACATGTTCGAACACCGCCACCCGGCCGGACGGCATCGGCAGGCCAAGGCCGTCGGCCTTTCTATTCCGGAGCCTGAGACGCAGGGTCATCGGCCGCGATTGGCCGCTTCCGTCGCGATAGTCGATGGTCGCGGCATAAAGGCGTTCGACCCGCACGTCGTCCTGGCGCAGCAAAGCGACCTGTTTCTGGCTGTTGGCAGAGACGTCAACGGCAACGGGAACGCGATAATATTTGAGGTCGCCGACATCCTCCGCCGGCGGCGGAGGAGGAGGAGGCGGCGGCGCGGCCATCGCCACGGGCACGGCGTCCGACCTGCGATACGCCGTCACCATGATCTCCTGCGCCTCCTCCATGACGGGTGGGGGCATCTGCACGGGAAAGAGCGCCCAGCCCGGATGTGTGCTGGTGACGTCCATCGGCCAGCAGGTCAGCAGCAACGCTCCCCCCGTCGGGCGGGGCTGCGGCGCACGCGCGGCTTTGTTTGGCTGGCCGGCGATAACCCCAAGCCGGGCGCCGGGAAAGCCGGTAACCCCGCCATTGGCGACGGTCAGCCAGGCCATGAGATTCAATGTGCCGCCATCGGAATTCATATCGGCGACATAATTGGCAGCCCAGTCGAATCCTTCGGCCAGATAGGTCAGTTGCAGCGTGGCGCGGGTCGCGCGATCGCTCGTCGCGATCACGGACAGCGTCGGACGCGGTGACAGGTCAGCGGGAACATCGCGGTAAAGCATCCTTTCGGGCAAACCGCTGCACCCCAGCGCCTCGTAGCCGCGCGGCGTCCGGAGGATGACGCCGCCGCTCGGGCCGGCAGTGATGACGGCTTCCTCTTCCGTGACCTTGCCGGACTTGCGGTCGGTGCGGCGGACGGTCACGCGGCGCCTGAGATAGGCATCGACCAGACCGGCCGGAGACAGCAACCGCGCGTCGCGATTCTTCTCCTTCACCCCTTGAGGCATACCCGACAGCACTGCCGTTTCGGGCATCAGCCCCTCCGCCACACCCTCGAACCGGACCACCGTTTCGCCGGGCGGCAGGTCGACGGTGCGCGTTTCGGCTACGAGCGCATACCCACCCGGCCAGTCGCGATCGATCGCGCCCCTGGCCCGGCCAGGCTGGCGATAGACGGTAACGGACACGGACTCCGCCCGGTCCGATATGATTGTTCCGGCATTGGCGGGCGCGATGCAGCACCACAGGAAAGCGATGAGGGTCAGGAGGCGCCGCGACACAGGCTTGGTCCGTTCAGTACCGCGAATCGAACGTGACGCTGAGTTCCGCCGAGCCATTGGCGGGGACAGGAACGCTCCATTCCATCCGGTCGGCGGAAACCCGGCGGCCATCGATGCTCTGGGCGGAAACCCGGGTATCGCCCCAGAGCCCCTGCTGGGCGAGATCGACGGTCACCGGTTCCGCCCGCGCATTGGTGAGCGTGTACCGCATTTTCGTTTCCCAGCGCGATCCGCTTCGGCGGGTCCGCTGCTCGACGGTCGGGCGCACCTTGACGTCAAATGCGTCACCCGTGCGCAGCGCCATGGAAGACCCCATGGGCGTATGGTCAATGCTGTTTTCGCCGATGAATTGCGGATCGCCCCGGGCATCGCGCATATAGACGCGGATCGTGCCCGCTGGCAGCTGGTCTCCCAGACCGCCCTGTCTGGAGGTCGAGAATTTGAGCACGCTCGACGCGCTCATCGGTTCGGTCGCGCTGCCCATCCACGGATTGACATATTCGTAGGTCGCGCGCGCGGGAGCGCCCTTCACATCCAGAAAGCTGACTTGCTTCTGCTGCGCGTTGGCGATCGTGGTGCGCGCCCCGAGCGGATAGAGATAATAGTCGCCCAGCCGTTCGCGCGGGCCACTCTCCGTCCCCGCCTGATCGATCGCGCCGCTCGACGATTGCCACCAGTTGCTGCGGCGGCCGCCATTGGCCGGGTTTCCGGCCACCAGAATGGTGCGCGCATTGGTGAAGGTGGTTCCCGTGTTGTTGGTCAGCGTGACCCATCCCTGCATGTCCATCGCCCCTTTGGAGGCATCGAACAGGGCGACATAGTCGGCCGTCCAGCCCAAGTTGGGGGTCAGATAGGACAGGCGGGCAGGCACCATGCCGCCCTGCGCCGCCTCGACCGTCACCGACAGCGTAGGTCGGGCGCGCAGATTGGGCGGCACGCGGTCGAACACGACCCGTACCGGCAAGCCGTCGTCGCGCAGCACTTCGATCCGGTTGCCGATCTGCAACACGATGCCGCCATTGGCCGCCAGCACCTTCGCCCGCTCGCGCGTTTCGGTGCCCGTCGCCGGGTTGGTGCGCACCAGCGTCACCTCCTGCCCCACCGCCTTGTCCATCAGCTTGTCGGGCGACAGCAGGTCGTAGTCGAAATTCTGTTCGACTATGGACAGCCCCGGCCCCGAAAGGTTGACGGTTTCGGGTCGGATGCGCGCGGACACATCGGGAAATTCGATGCGATTGCGCCCGGCATTGACGGTCAGTTGCCGATCGTCCTGCACCAGCGACTGGCCGCTATTATAGATGGTGACCGCGACATCCCCCTGCGCGGTGGCGCCGTTGGGATCCGCAGTATCCTGTGCCGGCGCCGCAATGGGCAGGGCAATCAGCGTCAACGGCAGCAGGCGGGCGATGGTCGTCATGTCTCTCTCCACGATTGACCGACGCCTTGTGCCGGATCGCAGCGAGCTTGGAAAGCGTGCATGAAAAGGGGCGACCCCTTGCGGCGCCGCCCCTTTTCCAGCCCGTTCCGGGGCAACCTTATTCGGCGGCTTCCGCGGCGGCGGCGCGCGGCCTGCGTGTGCGCTTGCGCGGCGCATCCTCCGCGCCATCGCCGTCATTGTCGCTACGCGCGATCGAGGGTGGAAGCAGGGCAGCGTCGAAGCCTTCCGCGGCATCGGCCTTGTCAGCCTTGTCGACCTTGTCGGCTTTGCGCGGGCGGCCGCGGCGCGGCTTGGGCGGCGTCGTTTCGTCAACCGGAGCCGCTTGCGCGGAAGCGGTGGCCGGCGACGGCCGTGCGGACTGATCGTCCGCGGGGTTCCCGACAGGACCTTCCGCACCCATGGTCTGTTGCGGGGCGACGTCCTCTTCGTTCGAGAAACGGTCGCGGCGGTTACGGTCGCGGCGCGGACCGCGCGAATCCCGTTGATCGTCCGGGCGCCGGTCCTGATTGTCACGCGCCTGATATTCGCGGCCGCTGCGTTCGGGCTGCGTCGATTCGGCGCGCATGTCCTCGCCATTTTCCTCGGACGAATCGAAATCTTCGCCGTCCTCGTCAAAATTGTCGTCGCGCGGACGGAAGCGCTGCTGCTGCTCTTCCTGTCGGGCCCGGTTGTCGGCCAGCACGCGGAAATAATGATCGGCGAACTGCAGATAATATTCCGCGTTCACCCGATCGCCCGCCATCTGGGCGTCGCGTGCCATATTCTTGTATTTTTCGAGCAACTGGGTCGCATTGCCACGCGCGCGGTTGTCGATGCGGTTGCCATTGTCACCGCCGCCCCGGTTGTTGCCGTTGGGACGACCATTATTATTCCGGCCCCGATTGCGGCGGCCGGCCTGCCTGTTGTTGATCAAGACGTGATCCTTGCGTTCGCTGTCATCATCCTGGCTGAAAGTCTGTATTTCATCGCCATCCCAAAAGCCCGGTCATCGCATCGTCCGGGTAAAGCCCTGCCGGACAGGAGCCACAGCATGGCTCTTGCCCTTCCGGCCAGAGGCGCTGCGCAGGAGCGCCGTCATGACTTGCAGGAGCGAAAACGGCCTTTTCCATCAACGGCCTTACGGGCCATGTCGCGAGAGAGTGCCGTCTCCTAGGGCCCGATGTAGTGACTTTCGCGGCATAAACCAAGCGAATTTCACGCATCCTGCCGCAATTTTCATTCAGTCCCTTGTCGCGGCAAGGCAACGATCCTTTCCTGCAAGATCAGGCAAGGCAGAGACGGCCAGCCCCTGCGCTTCGAAGAGCGCGCTTACCGATGCACGCTGGCCATGGCCGATCTCGATGGCGGCCAGGCCGTTCGGGGCGATCAGGCGCGGCAGGTCCGGTGCGATCCTGCGATAATCATCAAGCCCGTCGATGCCGGCGAACAAGGCGCAGCCAGGTTCGTGCAGCACATCCCCTGACAGCGCAGCGTCCCGCGCGATATAGGGCGGATTTATCAGCAACAGGTCGAACGCCCCGCCGATCCCGGCCCCCCAGTCCCCCAAGGCGAATTCGGCGCGATCGGCGAAGCCCAGCCGTCGCGCATTGTCCTGCGCCACCGCCAGCGCGGCAGGCGAGGCATCGACACCCACGCCACGCGCGCCGGGCCACTGGTCCAGCGCGGCAAGCAGCAATGCGCCCGACCCGGTGCCAAGGTCCAATATGGTGGCCGGGCCGCGGCCACCGAAATGCGCGACCGCCGCCTCGATCAGGGTTTCGCTGTCCGGCCTGGGGATCAACACATCGGGCGTGACCCGCAGGGTGATGGTCCAGAAGTCGCGGATACCGGTAATGTGCGCGATCGGCGCACCGGCCATGCGCCGGGCCAGCAGATCGGCAAAACCGGGCGGCACCATAAGGTCGCGCTGCCGCAGCAGCATGTCGGTGCGTGCGAGCCCCAGCGCGTGGGCCATCAGCAATTCCGCGTCCAGCCGCGGCGTGTCGCTGGTCGGCGCCAGGCCGGCTGTCGCCGTCCGCAGCGCGTCCGCGATGCTCACCCGACGCCGTCCAGTTGGGCCAGCCGCGCCGCTTCATCCTCTGCGATCAGCGCATCGATGACTTCCGACAGCCCGGGGCCTTCCAATATTTCAGGCAGGCGGTGCAGCGTCAGGTTGATGCGATGATCGGTGACGCGCCCCTGCGGGAAATTATAGGTGCGGATGCGCTCCGACCTGTCGCCCGATCCCACCATCGCCTTGCGCGCGCCAGCCTGCTCGCTCTGGCTGCGTTCGCGCTCCGCCTCGTACAGCCGGGCGCGCAGCACCTGCATCGCCTTGGCCTTATTCTTGTGCTGCGACCGCTCGTCCTGCTGCGTCACCACGATGCCGCTCGGCAGATGGGTGATGCGCACGGCACTGTCGGTCGTGTTCACATGCTGCCCGCCCGCGCCGCTGGCGCGATAAATGTCGATCTTGAGGTCGGCGTCCGCGATCTGGACATCGACTTCCTCCGGCTCGGGCAGTACCGCCACGGTCGCCGCGCTGGTATGGATGCGTCCCCCGCTTTCCGTCGCGGGCACGCGCTGCACGCGATGGACGCCGCTTTCGAACTTCAGCTTGGCGAAGACCCCCGCGCCGTTCACGCTGGCCACCACTTCCTTGAAGCCGCCCTGCTCGGACGCGTTGGCGGACATCATCTCCATCTTCCAACCCTGCGTATCGGCATAACGCTGGTACATGCGGAACAGATCGCCGGCGAACAGGGCGGCTTCGTCCCCGCCCGTGCCGGCGCGGATTTCCAGCATGGCCGGGCGCGCGTCGGCCGCATCGCGGGGCAGAAGCTGAATCGCCAGCGCGCGTTCCGCCTCGGGCAGCTGACCGCGCAGGATCTGCATCTCCTCCTGCGCCATCTCGCGCATGGCGGGGTCCGCTTCCTCGCCGCTGGTCATCGTTTCCAGGGCGGACAATTCCTGCCGCAACCGACGCAACTCGGCCGCCGCCCGCGCGACCGGCTCGATCTCCGCATACTCCTTCGACAGCCGCACGAATGTTTCAGGCGCAAGGTCGCTCCGCGTCATCGACGCCTGCACCTCGTCCTTGCGCGCCTCGATCTGCGCGATGCGTTCTGCGGAAATGTGCATCAGAGCGCGGTCACCGTCGCGATCAGGGCATCCAGCGCCACAGCATGCTGCTCGCCGGTACCCAGGTTGCGTACGGACGCTTCGCCACGCGCCAGTTCGTCCTCACCCAATATGATCGCCCACCGCGCGCCCGATGCATTGGCCCGCTGCATGCGTTTCTTCATGTTGCCGCGATAGCCCATGTCAGTGGCAACGCCCGCCCGCCGCAGATTCGCGACGATGCCTGTTGCCGCCACTTCGGCCGCTTCGCCCATCGGAATAACCGCTACATCGATCTTCTGGATTTCCGGCGCATCGACCAGCATGGCCAGCCGTTCGATCCCCGCCGCCCAACCGACCGCCGGGGTCGAGGGACCGCCCAGATTTTCGATCAGGCCGTCATAGCGGCCACCGCCCAGCACGGTTCCCTGTGCGCCCAGCCGGTCGGTGACGAACTCGAAGGCGGTGTGGCGATAATAATCCAGGCCGCGCACCAGCCGGGCATTGCGTTCCCATGCCACGCCCGCGGCATCGAGGCCGCTCGTCACCTTTTCGAAGAAGCCGCGCGCCTCGTCGGTCAGACAGGCGTCGATGTCCGGCGCGCTGTCGGCGATCGGGCGATCACGCGGGTCCTTGCTGTCGAGGATGCGGAGCGGGTTCTTCGCCAGCCGTTCGACGCTGTCTTCCGACAGTTCGCCCCGATGCGCCTCGAAATGGGCGATCAGCGCCGTGCGCCACGCCTCCCGGCTCGGCGCGTCGCCAAGCGTGTTGAGCGTCAGCGTCACCCCGTCCGATACGCCCAGTTCCCGCAGCAACTGGTCGGCCAGCACCAGCAATTCCACGTCGGCGCCCGGTTCGCCCGCGCCGATGATTTCGGCGTCCAGCTGGTGAAACTGGCGGAAACGGCCCTTTTGCGGGCGTTCGTAGCGGAACAGCGGGCCGTGGGTGGCGATCTTCAGCGGGGCATATTGCTGCCACCCTTCGGTGATGTAGGCGCGCGAAATGCCCGCAGTGAATTCCGGGCGCAAAGTAACGGAATCGCCGCCGCGATCCTCGAACGTGTACATTTCCTTGGACACGACGTCGGTGCTTTCGCCCAGCGACCGGGCGAAGACGGCGGTCGCTTCGAAAACGGGCACCTCGACCCGCTGGAATCCGTAGAGGCGGCGCACGCGGTCGAAGGTCGCGACCACATGCGCGAACCTCTCCTGAAAAGCCTCGGGCGTGCCGCCCAGCATGTCCTGCGTGCCGCGTATCGGGCGCGGCGTTTCTATTCTGGCCATGGGGCAGCGCCTTTAGCGGTAATTCAACCCCAAGGAAACGCGGTTTTTACACCCGTCCATCAAGGGGTGGACGCGGCCTGTTCCTGCCGCCATGCTGTATGCCATCCGGGCCGGCCGGCCCGCCCAATTTTCTGGAGACATCCATGATCCGCAGCCTTGCTGCCGCACTCTTCCTTTCCACGGCCATCGCAGGCCCGCTGTCCGCGCAGGACGCGATCCGGTCGAAACCGACCGCCCTGCCCGTCGACGACGCCACGCCCGCGCCGAAGGATACGCCCTATCCCGGCACCATCCGGCTGGAAGTCGACGCCAGCGACATAACCCAGCGCATCTATCGCGTGAAGGAGACCATCCCGGTCGCGGGCGCCGGACCGATGACCTTGCTGATGCCTGAATGGCTGCCCGGCAACCACGCGCCGCGCGGCCAGATCGAAAAGCTGACCGATCTGGTCATCACCGCCAACGGGCAGCCGGTCCAGTGGGTGCGCGATCCGCTGGACGTCTATGCTTTCAAGGTGGACGTGCCGCAGGACGCGACCGAAATCGTCGCATCCTTCCAGTTCCTGTCCGCGACCCAGCCCAACCAGGGTCGCGTGGTCATCACGCCCAAGATGATGAACATCCAGTGGGAGCAGGTGTCGCTATACCCGGCGGGCTATTATACACGCCAGATTCCGATACGGGCCAGCGTCATTTATCCCGCCGGCTGGCAGGCGGCGACGGCGCTGCGCGGCACGAAGGCGGGCGATACCGTCACCTACGACACCATCGATTATGAAGCGTTGCAGGATTCCCCGGTCTTTGCCGGGCGCTATTTCAAGGCGGTGGACCTGGGCAGCAACGTCACGCTGAACATGGTCGCCGACGATGCCGACGAACTGGCCTACAAGCCCGAACAGATGGCGAAACACCGCAAGCTGGTGGCCGAGGCGGGCAAGCTGTTCGGCGCCTATCATTTCGATCATTATGACTTCCTGCTCGCCATCACCGACGAAATGGGCGGGATCGGGCTCGAACATCATCGCAGCTCCGAAAACCAGGTCGAACCGGGCTATTTCAAGGACTGGGATGCCGGAAAGGCGCTGCTGGACCGCAACCTGCTTCCGCACGAATTCACCCATAGCTGGGATGGCAAGTTCCGCCGGCCCGACCTGCTGTGGACGCCCGATTTCCGCACGCCGATGCAGGACAATCTGCTGTGGGTCTATGAAGGGCAGACCCAGTTCTGGGGCTATGTGCTGGGCGCGCGGTCGGGGCTGTTCACCAAGCAGGAGACGCTGGACGCCTATGCCAGCATTGCCGCGCGGCTCGACACGGCGGTTGGCCGCCGCTGGCGCCCGCTGGAGGATACCACGCTAGATCCCGTCATCTCCGCCCGCCGGCCCAAAGGCTGGACCAGCTGGCAGCGCTCGGAGGATTATTATAATGAAGGGCTGATGATGTGGCTGGAGGCCGATGCAATCATCAGCAAGGCGACGCGCGGCCGCAAGGGCCTCGACGATTTCGCCAAGGCCTTTTTCGGGATCAATCCCGGCGACTGGGGCGAAGTTGTCTACAACCGCGACGACCTCATCCGGACGTTGAACGGCATCGCGCCATATGACTGGGCCGGCTTCTTCCATAAATATGTGGACAGCACGACCGGGGAGACGCCGAAGGGCGGTTTCTTCATGGGCGGCTACAAGCTGGTCTATGCCGATGAACCCAACAGCTACACCAAGGCCGCGGAAGGATCGGGCAAATATGTCGACCAGGCCTATGGCATCGGCCTGAACGTCAAGAATGACGGCGACATTTCCGCCGTCATCTGGGACAGCGCGGCGTTCAAGGCGGGACTTACGGTCGGCGCGAAGATCATCGCGGTCAATGGCGACGAATTTTCACCGGACGTCTGGAAAGCCGCGATCAGGGCCAAGACGCCGATCCAGATCATCCTGAAGCAGGACAAATATTACCGCACTTTGTCACTCGATTATTCGGGCGGCCTGCGCTATCCGCGCCTCGAAAAGACAGGAGAGGGTGAAGGCAGCCTCGACAGGCTCCTTAAACCGAGAACATGACTCACCCGCAAACCAACGCGTAACAAAAAGGCGTTTTCATGAATATCGAACTGATCCCGGTCGGCAACGATCCGCCCAACAGCCTGAACGTCATCATCGAGGTGCCGACCGGCGGCGAGCCTGTGAAATATGAGTTCGACAAGGCGTCGGGCGCCCTGTTCGTGGACCGCATCCTGCACACGCCGATGCGCTATCCGGCCAATTACGGCTTCGTGCCGCATACGCTGTCGCCCGATGGGGATCCGCTCGACGCGCTGGTGATCGCACGGTCGCCCTTCATCCCCGGATCGGTGATCGCCGCGCGGCCGATCGCGGTGCTGAACCTGGAAGATGAAGCGGGCGGCGACGAAAAGCTGGTCTGCGTACCGGCCGATTCCGTCTTCCCTTATTATTCCAATGTGAGCGAGAAGGACGACCTGCCCGGCATCGTCATGGAGCAGATCGAACATTTCTTCACCCACTACAAAGATCTGGAAAAGAAGAAGTGGGTGCGGGTCGGTACATGGGGCGGCGCGGAAGATGCCAAGCGCATCACGATCGAGGCGATCGAGCGCTATCATGCTGGCAAGAAGGCCGCTTGACCGGGCAAAACATGTAACGAAAAAGGCCGCGTGGACCGTTCCGCGCGGCCTTTTTCCTCAGCTGTTTCCGGTCAGATCAATCGGTCGGCCTCCAGTGCGAGCGCCAGCGGGTCTCGGCCGCGCGGCTGGCGCGCATGGAGACGGGCATCGGCTTCCACCAGCCGCTCCACCCCGGTTTCCAGTTGCGCCTCGTTCAGCGTGAAAGGCAGGCGCAGGAAACGTTCGAATGCGCCGCTGACACCGAAGCGCGGTCCGGCCGCTACCCGCACGCCCAGGCTTTCGGCCAGCGCCGCGAGCGCGCTCGCCTCCGCACGGGGGAGTTCGGCCCAGAGCGACAGTCCACCAGCCGGCGCCTCGACCCTCCAATGCGGCAGGCGCGCCTCGATCAACCCCATCAGATGGTCGCGCCGCTGGCGCAGAATGCCGGCGCGTGGCCCCAGGCCCGCATCCCCCTCCACCAGATGCGCGACCGCGAGCTGGTCCAGCACCGGGCTGGCCATGTCCATGGTCGTGCGCAGCCGGCCCAGGGCGGCGATGGTCTGCGCGTCCGCGCGTATCCAGCCGGTGCGCAACCCGCCCCAGTAGATCTTGCTCGCCGAACCCATGGTGAAGACGTGACGGCCCGACGGGTCGTGACAGGCGACCGGAGGCGGCGGCGCGAAATCCAGCCCGGTTGCGACCATCGTTTCGTCGATGACCAGCGGCGTGTGGCTGCGTGTGGCCGCCGCCACCAGTGCGCGGCGGGTTGCCGGGTCCATGCTGCGCCCGGTGGGATTGTGGAAATCGGCGATGACATAGGCGAAGCGCGGACTGGTCTGGCGAAAGGCAGCATCCATCGCGTCGATGTCCCAACCCTGCGCGGGCAGGCCGACCGGGACCGGCACGACATGCGCGCGCTGCAACGCCTGGATTGCATTATGATAGGTGGGATGGTCGATCACCACCCGGTCGCCAGGCCCCGCCAGCCATTTTAGCAGCAGCGAAAAGCCCTGCTGTGCGCCATTGGTCACCATGATCTGGTCCGGCGTGGTGGGACACCCCCGCCGCTCATATTGCGCCGCGATCGCCCGCCGCAGCACCGGCAGACCCAGTGCATCATAGCCCAGATCGTCCAGATAGGCGGGCAGCGCCTCGATCGCCGCCTGGCATGCCGCCGCGACCCCGGGCGCGGCGGGCAGCGCCGCATGGGTCCAGTTGAGCAGGTTGCCGCCGCTGGTCGCGTCGATATCGGGTCCCGGCGGCTGCACCCGGCCGGGCGGCAGGCGCGTGACGCTGCCCGACCCTTGCCGGCTTTCAAGATAGCCCTCGTCGCGCAGCCGGTCGAACGCCGCCGCGATGGTCGTACGCGACAGGCCGAGCGCCGCCGCCAGTTCCCGCTCGCCCGGCAGGCGCACGTCGAGCCCCAGCCGCCCGTCAAGGATCAGCATGCGCAGCGCCTGCGCGAGCTGACGATAGGCCGGTTCCGCGCTGTCGCGCGCGCGCCAGGCGCCCAGGAGGCGCAACAGGGAGGGCGGACGAAGATGAGAAGTGGACATGGCAATCAATATCCCGGTGGCAGGTGAGATGCCATTTATTGCCTATTGGTTCTTTTGGAAAAGGCCAATTGTGGAAGATATGCCCTTGCCGCGCCCTGGCTTCGACGGCGACCGGCCGATGCCCCCATCGACCTGTCGCGCGGCTCCTTAGCTCCTGGCCGGCCGGTCGAAAGCCGGTCGGCCCTTTCTCGCATTCGAACGTGAAGGCGCGCCCGTCGCCCGAACGTCAGCCCGCGATCAGGCGGATATAGACGCTCGACACCCATCCGCTGGCACAAGGTCCGCCATAGGGTTGCTTCCGGTCGACCGGCGACGATACGCCGCAATCGACCGGTGGCTGCGCGTCGCCGTCCGGTGCCGGCGCGGGACGAACGACGACGCCCAGCCATTTCTGGTCGAGGCTGCGGGTACAGACATAGGCGCGGTCACCCTCGGCCAGCCGCGCCATGACCTCGGCGTCGGCGAACGGCGCCGCCCGCAGGGCCAATCCGTCGGCACCCGGCCGCGTCACCTGGCCCATTGCGCCGCAGGCATCCAGTCGCGGTCCGTCCTCGCCGATCGTGACCGGGCGCGCGACCGGCGCATCCATGCGACTTTCGGGCACCTCCTCGCGCGGGGCGCCCGCCAGCGAGCTGTTGGGCAATTCGTCGGGCACCTCGCGCGTATCGGAACAGGCGCCAAGCAGGATGAGGAGAATGAGGATGCGATACATGGCAGCAGAGATAAACCGCGCCGTCCGCGCGGGGAAGCGGCATGTTTCGCTTTAGTTTCGTGCGGGCTTTTCCTATAGGCTTTTCATGAACGACGAACCGCAAAATTCCCCCAATAGCAATGAATATGGCGCCGACAGCATCAAGGTGCTCAAGGGCCTGGACGCCGTGCGCAAGCGGCCCGGCATGTATATCGGCGATACCGACGACGGCAGCGGCCTGCACCATATGGTGTTCGAGGTCAGCGACAATGCGATCGACGAAGCGCTTGCCGGTCATTGCGACCGGATCGTCATCACGCTGAACCCCGACGGGTCGGTCAGCGTGGAAGATAATGGCCGCGGCATCCCGACCGGCATCCACAAGGAAGAAGGCGTTTCGGCGGCCGAAGTCATCATGACCCAGCTGCACGCGGGCGGGAAGTTCGAGAACACCAGCGACGACAATGCATACAAGGTGTCTGGCGGCCTGCACGGCGTGGGCGTCTCGGTCGTCAATGCCCTCAGCGAATGGCTGGACCTCAACATCTGGCGCGACGGCGAGGAGCATTATATGCGCTTCGCCTATGGCGACGCCACCGCGCCCCTGAAGGTTCTCGGCCCGGCTCCGGAAGGAAAGAAAGGGACGCGCGTCACCTTCCTCGCCTCGACCGAGAAGGTACCCGGCGACGGCGGCACCTTCAAGAACCAGACCGACTATGATTTCGACAAGCTGGAACATCGCTATCGCGAGCTGGCTTTCCTCAACAGCGGCGTGCGCCTGTTCCTGGTCGACGCGCGACATGAGGAGAAGAAGGAAGTCGAGCTATTCTATGAAGGCGGCATCGCGGCCTTCGTCAAATATCTCGACCGCAACAAGAATGCGCTGATGCCCGATCCGATCGCGATCGCCGGCACCCGCGACGACGTGACCATCGACGTCGCGCTGGAATGGAACGACAGCTATTATGAGAATGTGCTGTGTTTCACGAACAACATCCCGCAGCGCGACGGCGGCACGCACCTCGCCGCCTTCCGCGCGGCGCTGACGCGGACGCTCAACAATTATGCCGAGAAGTCCGGGGCGCTCAAGAAGGAGAAGGTCTCTCTGACCGGCGAGGATATGCGCGAAGGGTTGACCGCGATCGTCTCGGTCAAGCTGCCCGATCCCAAATTCTCGTCCCAGACCAAGGACAAGCTGGTCAGTTCCGAAGTGCGCCAGCCCCTGGAAAGCCTGATGGCGGACAAGATGGCGGAATGGCTGGAGGAGAATCCGGCGACCGGCAAGGCGATCATCCAAAAAGTGATCGACGCCGCCGCCGCGCGCGAGGCGGCCAAGAAGGCGCGCGAACTGACCCGGCGCAAGGGCGTGCTGGACATCGCCAGCCTGCCCGGCAAGCTGGCCGACTGCCAGGAGCGCGACCCGGCCAAGTCCGAACTTTTCCTGGTCGAGGGCGATTCGGCGGGCGGTTCGGCCAAACAGGGCCGCAACCGGCATAATCAGGCGATCCTGCCCCTGAAGGGCAAGATCCTGAACGTCGAGCGCGCGCGGTTCGACAAGATGCTGTCGTCCAAGGAAGTCGGCACGCTGATCCAGGCGATGGGCACCGGCATCCGCGACGATTTCAACCTGGAAAAGCTGCGTTACCACAAGATCGTGATCATGACCGACGCCGATGTCGACGGCGCGCACATCCGCACCTTGCTGCTGACCTTCTTCTACCGCCAGATGCCGCAGATCATCGAAGCCGGGCATCTTTTCATCGCCCAGCCGCCGCTCTACAAGGCGAGCCGGGGCCGGTCGGAGGTCTATCTCAAGAACGAAGCCGCGCTGGAACAATATCTGGTCGACAATGGTGTCGATACGATGGTGCTGGAAACGAGCGGCGGCGCGCGCAGCGGCGATGACCTGCGTGCGCTTATCGAGCATGGCCGGCGGATGCGCGCGGTGATGCGCTATGTGCCGCGCCGTTATAATCCGCAGATCATCGAGGCGCTGAGCCTCAACGGTGCGCTGGATCCCGAACTGTCGACGGACGCGCAGGCGCAGCGGCTGGCGGCGACCGTGGCCTGGATGGACGGGCACGACACCGAGGGCCGCTGGTCGGGTCGCGTCGCGGAAGAGGGCGGCTTCCATTTCGAGCGACTGTGGCGCGGCGTCACCGATCATCATGTGATCGAGGGCGGCTTCATCGGATCGGCCGAAGCACGCAAGCTGCACACCATCGCCAGCGAGGAGGCCGGCAGCTATCGCAGCAGCGGCCGGCTCGTCACCGCCAAGGCGGCGCAGGCGGCCGAGGAAGCGGGCGAGGACGATCTGCCAGTCGCCTCCAAGGGCGCGACCGTGACATCGCCCAGCGAATTGTTGGAAGCGATCCTGACGGCCGGACGCAAAGGCCTGTCGATCCAGCGTTACAAGGGCCTTGGCGAAATGAACGCCGAGCAATTGTGGGAAACCACTTTGGATCCTGACAATCGCTCGATGCTGCGGGTAGAGGTCGAGCAGGCCGACATCGCCGACGAGGTCTTTAGCCAGTTGATGGGCGATGTGGTGGAGTCCCGCCGGGAATTCATCCAGGACAATGCTCTGAACGTCGCCAATCTCGACGTCTGATCAGCGTCGTCGAAAAGCCATGGGCAGGGGCGCGCGCTATCGTTTCAAGCAGGCGCCCCGCCCGACGTCGCCCCGGTCGTTGGCGGGCCGATCATCTGCGGCTGGATCGCTTCGATCGCGTTCCGACGATGGAGGTTCCGCCATCACCGCGCGCTTCGTTGCTCTCGCTTCGCTGTTGCTCGCCGCCTGCGGCCAGTCGCCCGTAGCGGACAGAGACACCGCCACCACCGATCGACCGCGCACCGACGTGCAAGCAAGGGAGGCGGCCGGTCCCGCCATGTCGCCCGCCCCTTCCTCCTTGCCGCCACGTCCCGCAATGCCGTCCCCGCCAGTGGACGCGCCGCGATCGCCTGCCCCTGACACCAAAGCGGACTATCGCGCGATCGGAACCGAGCCGTTCTGGGCCGTAACGGTCAGTGGCAACGTCGCGATTCTGGAACGTCCGGAAATATCAGCGCGCCGATTCACCGTTCGGCAGGCGAGTGGGGAGCATGGCCTTCATATATGGGGCGACGGTTTTGCCCTGACCGCAACACCCGGCCCATGCAGCGACGGGATGAGCGATGCCATCTGGTCGGATCGCGTGCAGCTCGCTTTTGGCGAGGGCAGTTGGAAAGGGTGCGGCGGCCTGCGGGACGACCGGCGGGAAAGCGCGCCCTGAGCGTCTTGCAGGAAGAAGGAGACGTGTGATGACCGATCATCCCCATCAGGCTACCCGACGCGACCTGCTGATCGCCGCGACCGCCCTGTCCGCTATCGCACTGCCGGCCCGGGCAGCCACGCAGATGTCCCGCAATCCGCCGACACCCCCGGATGGGCCGAAGAAAATGCTCGGCATGGTGGTCTTTGAGGGGTTCGAACTGCTCGACGTGTTCGGACCACTTGAAATGTTCGGCATGCTGAACGACCGCATCGACACAGTGCTGATCGCCGACAAGGCCGGACCGGTGAAGAGCCGGACCGGACCCGCTACGATCGCCGACGTCAGTTTCGCCGACGCGCCCAAACTGGATATCGTCATGGTCCCGGGCGGGTCGGGTACCCGACGCGAGGTGAACAATCCCGCATTTCTTGCGGCGGTAAAGGCTCTGGCCGATGCGACCCCGCAGGTTGCGAGCGTGTGCACCGGCTCGGGCGTGCTGGCGAAGGCGGGCCTGCTAAACGGCGTGAAGGCGACCAGCAACAAGATGGCATGGGAATGGGCCACGGCGCAGGGCGCGCAAGTATTGTGGGTGCCGCATGCGCGCTGGGTCGAGGACGGCAAATATATCTCCTCTTCGGGCATTTCGGCCGGCACGGACATGGCGCTGGGCCTGATCGCCCGTCTTTACGGCAAGGAAATGGCGACATGGGTGGCGAACCGCGCGGAATATCGCTGGCATGACGATCCGTCCGACGATCCCTTCGCGGCGATGAGCGGCCTGTAGCCATCAGTCCGCGCGCATCGCCTGCGCGACCAGCGCCTCCGCTTCCATCAGCAGCGCGTCCTCCGCATCCCGCTGCGCGACCTGCTCGCGCCCGATCAGGATCAGCACCGGCACCGCCAGCGGACTGACGCGATCCAGCGCGATGTGCAGCATCGTATTGGCGGCGCGGTCGATCAGATCGCCCAGTCGGCCGACATCGGTCATGCGCGCGCGGGCATCGGCCCATGCAGCCTTCAGCAGCAGATGATCGGGCTGGTATTTGCGCAGCACGTCGTAGATGAGATCGGTCGAGAATGTAACCTGCCGCCCGGTCTTGCGCTTGCCCGGATGCTGACGCTCGATCAGGCCGGAGATCACCGCCACGTCGCGAAAGGCGCGTTTCAGCAGGCTCGACTGCTCCACCCAGTCGACAAATTCGTGATCGAGAATATCGGCGGAAAAAAGGCTCTTCGGATCGGTGACGGGTTTCAGTCCATAAACCGCCAGCGCATAGTCGTTCGATACGAACCCCATCGGCATCAGCCCCTGCGCGTCCATCCGCCGGGTCAGCAACATGCCCAGCGACTGATGCGCGTTCCAGCCTTCGAAACTGTAGCAGACGAGGTAATGCCGCCCTTCATGCGGAAATGTCTCGATCAGCAATTGCCCCGGCTGGGGCAGCGCGGACCGCAGTTTCTGCATTTCCAGCCATTCGCGCACATCATCGGGAAAGCGATGCCATTCGCCCGGTTCGGCCAGGAAATGGCGCACCCGATCGGCCAGGCGTGTGGACATGGCCATGCGCGTCCCGCCCCAACTGGGGATGCGCGCCTGTTTCGATGTCGCCCGCACGACCAGATCGCTCGTGTCCATGCGCACCACCTCCAGCGCCATGCCGGAGAAGAAGAAACTGTCGCCCGGTCGCAGCGAAGCGGCGAAGCCCTCTTCCACGGTACCCAGCTTGCGGCCGTTGGCGAAGCGCACCGCGAGCGCGGGCTGGTCCACGATGATGCCGGCATTCATGCGGTGCTGCTGGACGAATCGCGGGTGCGAAACGCGCCACAGGCCGTCGGCATCGCGCGTCAGCCGCTTAAACCTGTCATAGGCGCGCAGTGCATAGCCGCCACCTTCGATGAAGGAGAGGACATTATCGAACGTTTCGGCGCTCAAGGCGCTGTAGGGGGTGGCCGAACGGACCTCCTCCAGCATCTCCGCGGCGCGAAACGGGCCAGCGCAGGCGAGCGCCATGATGTGCTGGGCCAGCACGTCCAGACTGCCTGAGCGGAAGTCGTCGGCATCGCGCTCGCCCGCCTCCACCGCGTCGAGCGCGGCGCGCGCCTCCAGATATTCGAAGCGGTTGCCGGGGATCAGGATCGCCTCCGACGCCATGTCGAGCCGGTGATTGGCCCGGCCTATCCGCTGCAACAGACGAGAACTCCCCTTCGGCGCCCCCATCTGGATCACGCAATCGACATTACCCCAGTCGACGCCCAGGTCGAGCGATGCCGTCGCGACCAGCGCGCGCAGCCTGCCCGCCGCCATCGCACTTTCGACCTTGCGTCGCGCCTCGATCGACAGGCTGCCATGGTGGATCGCGATAGGCAGATTCGCATCGTTGACCGACCAGAGTTCCTGAAAGATCAGTTCGGCCAAGCCGCGCGTATTGCAAAAGACCAAAGTCGTGCGGCGCGATTCTATCTCTGCCATCACCTGTTTTGCGGCATATTTGCCCGAATGGCCGGACCAGGGCACGCGCCCTTCCGGAATCAGGATGGCGACATCGGGGTCGGCCCCCTGCTCGCCCAGGACCGGCGTTACCCGGTCGATATCGCCATCAGGAGCGATCCACGCGCGATAGGCGTCGATGTCGGCGACCGTAGCCGAAAGCGCCACCCTGCGCAGCCGCGGATGGATCGCCTGCAAACGCGCCATCGAGAGATTGAGCAGGTCGCCGCGCTTCTGCGTCGCGAACGCATGGACCTCATCGACGATGATGGTCCTCAGATCCGCGAACATCAGCATCGCGTCCGGATAGCTGAGCAGCAACGAAAGCGATTCGGGCGTGGTCAGCAATATCTGCGGCGGCCGGACCCGCTGGCGCGCCTTTCGGTCTGAAGGCGTGTCCCCGGTACGCGTTTCGACCCTGATCGGCAGCCCCATCTCCTCGATCGGTGCCAGAAGGTTGCGCCGCACGTCCACCGCCAGGGCCTTGAGCGGAGAGACGTAGAGCGTGTGGAGCCCGTCGGTCGGTGCGGCTATCAGGTCGGACAGGGTCGGCAAGAACCCGGCCAGGGTCTTGCCGGCCCCCGTCGCCGCAACCAGCAGAGCATGGTCCCCCCGGTCCGCCGCATCCAGCATCTCCAGCTGGTGCCTTCGCGGCCGCCAGCCTCGCCCGGCGAACCAGTTTTCGATGATCGCTGGCAAGAGGTCGGACATGCACTGGATGTAGGGAACGCTCCGCCCCCTGTCATCAGGCCGACGTTCGTGCAGATGGTGGGCGCGCGTCGCCCATGCTATAGTCGCGCCTGTCCCTTTCGGGACGCCGGGACGCCACGGCACCCGGCGGAACAGGCGGCCCGCCGACCCGTTACCCTTTTTCTCCGGGCTGGCCGGGCCGAATCTTGGAACAGCAATTGCAGCATGGAGGAAGGATCATGGCCGCATCCCCCCGTCATTCAAGCGATCCCGCAGAAACCTACCTGGCGCCGTTTTTCGACATGTGGTTCCAGCCATTCGCCTTCTGGGCCAACTGGTGGAGCTTTTGCGCCCAGTCATTGCATGTCGCGCGAAAGACCCCGCCGCGAACAGGGCCCGAGAATGAGGCGCCGGTCGATGTGGAGGTGGAGGAGGGGCTGGTCGCCTGATCGAACGCGCTGGGAATAATCGAATAAGAAAGAGAAATAATCTTGCTTGCTCCTCTCGCGCGCCCGGCGGTCCCGCGCTAAGTTCCCGGCATGACACCGAGCGGCGCGCCAGACGCCGCCAACCATGCAGGAGATGATGATGACCGGCGAAACCGAAGCCGACCTGACCGGCGCCGAACCGACCCGCAACCGTCGCCGTCCAAAGCCACCGGTGATGGAAATCGACGGAAGGCCCCTTAAGCCCGCCACCTTGATGATGGGGCATGGCTATGATCCCACCCTGTCTGAAGGATCGCTAAAACCCCCCATCTTCCTGACCTCCACTTTCGCCTTCGAAAGCGCGGCGGCGGGCAAGCGCCATTTCGAAGGCGTGACCGGCCTGCGCCCGGGTGGCGCCGAGGGCCTCGTCTATTCCCGCTTCAACGGTCCCAACCAGGAAATCTGCGAGGATCGGCTGTCGGTGTGGGAGGAAGCGGAGGACGCGCTGCTCTTTTCCAGCGGCATGTCGGCGATCGCCACCACCCTGCTGGCGCTGGTGCAGCCGGGCGACGTGATCGTCCATTCGGCCCCGCTCTACGCCGCAACCGAATCGCTCATAGGCCGGATTCTCGGCAAGTTCGGCGTGCGATGGTTGGATTTTCCGGCCGGCGCGACGCCGGAGGAGATAGGCGCGGTGATCGAGAAAGCGCAGGCATTGGGCCGCGTGGCGCTCCTCTACCTCGAAAGTCCCGCCAACCCCACCAACGTGCTGGTCGACCTGGAGGCTGTAGTTGCGCGGCGCGACTCCCTGTTCGCCGGTGCCGAGCATGTACCGCCGATCGCGATCGACAACACTTTTCTCGGCCCGCTCTGGCACAAGCCGCTGGCCCATGGCGCCGACCTCGTCATCTACAGCCTTACCAAATATGCCGGTGGGCACAGCGATCTGGTGGCGGGCGGCGTGCTGGGGTCCGATGCGCTGATCAACCCCATCCGCCTGATGCGCAACACCATCGGCACGATCCTCGATCCGCACAGCGCATGGATGCTGCTGCGCAGCCTGGAGACGCTGGAATTGCGCATGAGCCGCGCGGGGGAAAATGCCGCCAGGGTCTGCGCCTGGCTCCGCGACCAGCCGCAGGTGGACAAGGTCGTCTATCTAGGCTTCCCGGAAACGGAACGACAGGCCGACATCTATCGGCGCCATTGCACCGGGGCGGGATCCACCTTCTCGCTGTACCTGAAAGGCGGCGAGGCCGAAGCCTTCGCCTTTCTCGACGCGCTCAAAATCGCCAAGCTGGCCGTCAGCCTGGGCGGCACCGAGACGCTGGCCAGCCATCCGGCGGCGATGACCCATCTGTCGGTCCCGACTGAGCGCAAGAAGGCGCTGGCCATCGGCGACAATATGGTGCGCATTTCGATCGGATGTGAGGATGCCGATGATCTGATCGCCGATTTCGCCCAGGCGCTGCGGCGGGTCGGCTGATCCATGGCCCGCCCCATGTTGCTGATGGGCCAGCCCTTGCTGGCTCCGCTGCTGCCGCTGCTGCGCGCCGATCATGACGTCATAGCCCTGTGGGAAGCACCGTCAGTCGGGGAACTGATGGCCGTCGACGCGCTGGTCTGGGCTGGCGAATTTCCTCTCGGCCCGGACCTTCTCGACCTTTTGCCGCGACTGTCGCTCATCGCCTGCTTCACCGTCGGCTATGACGGCGTCGACCTGGCGCTGGCGCGGGATCGCGGCATTGCCGTGACCCATGCCGGGAACGCCAATGCGGAAGATGTCGCCGACCACGCCATCGGCCTGATGATCGCCCATCGTCGGGGCATCGTAACCGGGGATCGCGACATCCGGTCGGGCCGATGGACGATCCAGTCGAAGACCCGCACGCGATCCATGGCCGGCGCGCGGCTGGGCATCGTGGGAATGGGCGCGATCGGCCTGGCGGTGGCGGAGCGCGCGCAGGTCATGAAGATGGCCGTCGGCTGGTGGGGACCGCGCGAGAAGCCCGGCCTGCCCTGGCCCCGCACCTGGAGTCTGGAAACGCTGGCGCAGCAGAGCGATATATTACTCGTCGCCTGCCGGGCCGACGACACCAATCGCGGGCTGATCGCCGGTAACGTCATGGATGCGCTGGGGACGGACGGATTGCTGGTCAACGTCGCCCGCGGCCAGTTCGTGAACGAAATCGCCCTGATCGATGCGTTGCGATCCGGACGGCTGGGCGGCGCCGCGCTCGACGTGTTCGACCCCGAACCGGCTGATCCCATGCGTTGGCGCGACGTGCCCAACGTCGTGCTGACACCCCACACGGGCGGGGCCACACATGAAGCGGTCGGCCGGATGGCGCAAATGCTGATGGCCAACCTGTCGGCGCATTTCGCCGGCCGTCCCCTGCCCTGCCCGGTCGCCTGAGGTTCAGTTCCAGTCGACCCGGGTCCATCCCCGCGCCGCCGACAGCAGGGCGAGCCGGCGGGAGGGGTTGGACGCAAAGGCAATGTCGGCATATTCCAGCATGGGCGCGTCGGACACATGGTCCGAATAGGCACGAATATGGGCATGGGCGCGATCGATCGCCTCGGCCGCCATCCATGCCTTGATCATGCGCAACTTGCCCGTGTCGTAGCAATTCTCGCCGGCGATCTTGGCGCGCACATAGCGCAGGTCCTGGCTCAGATGATCGGTAGCGATAACCGCGTCGAATCCCAGCCGCCGCGCAATCGGTTCGACATAAAGGCGGTAGGATGCCGTGGCGAGAATGAGGCGATAGCCGTCCGCACGGTCCTGCGCGATCTGCGCCAGTGCCCCCTGCCGGACATTGGTCGCCACCACCTTGGCGGCGTAGCTTTCGACATGCGGCATCAGCCGAGCCCTCTCCACATTGGGTCCGATCATCAGCGCCTGGTTCAGTTCCTTCAGCCTTTGCCGGCTGATCCATCTGAACATGTAGGCGAGCATGAGCATGAGCACGACCGGCAGGAACAGCAATCGCCAGGGCGCCATGCGTTGCGCCACATGAATCAGGAACCCCGTATAGGTGCCGCTGAACGTCACCGTGCGGTCCATGTCGTAGATCGCCAGCCTGTGAGTCATGCCGTTCTCGAAACTTTTGCCCGCCGCCTTCGTTCTGACTTGCGGATGGGCCGTTTCGGCTTGCCGTGCAACCGATAATGGACCACTAATCCCAACGCATGAACCAAGCCGCTGATCTTGCCGAAGAGATGCGCGACGGCGGCAAGGTGATCCGGCTTTCCGGGTCCCTCTCCGTCGCCTGCCTTCATGACCTGCCCGACCGGCTGGAAACCATCGAAGGGCCCGTTGGCGCCATCGATATTTCCGGCGTCACGCATATCGATACGATCGGTGCCTGGACCGTTCACCGCACAGCGCGTCGGCTGGATTGTGTCGTGGAAGGCGGGGACGAGGATTCCCGGCGCCTGGTCGATATGCTCAGCACGCTGGACGAACCGGTGTCCATACGGCCCGATCATGTCTCCCCGCTCACACGCGTGGTCGGCCAGATCGGCGAAGCGGTGACCACCGCCGGATCGACCCTGCTCGGCCTGCTCGGCTTTTTCGGCGGAACGCTCGTCGCCAGCTGGTCGCTGATTCGCAATCCCCGCCGTTTTCGCATCAATGCCGTGGTGCAGCGGTTCGAAGTGGTGGGCGTATCCGCGCTGGGCATTATCGGCCTGATGAGCTTCCTGATCGGGATCGTGATCGCGCAACAGGGGTCGGTCCAGTTGCGGCAATTCGGCATGGAGATGCTAACGATCAACCTGGTCGGGCGCCTGACCTTCCGCGAACTGGGCGTGCTCATGACCGCCATCATGGTCGCGGGCCGTTCCGGCTCCGCCTTCGCCGCGCAACTCGGCACGATGAAGCTGACGGAGGAAGTCGATGCGATGCGGACCATCGGCGTATCGCCGATGGAAGCGCTTGTGTTGCCCAGGACCATGGCGGTGGTCATCATGATGCCGCTGCTCGGCTTCTATTCGTCCATCGTCGCCGTGATCGGCGGGGGTTTCCTGTGCGCCGTCTCGCTGGACATTCCGCCCATCACCTTCTTCCAGCGCCTGCGCGAAGTGGTGCCCATCACCGACCTTTGGGTGGGTTTGATCAAGGCGCCCGTCTTCGGCGTGATCATCGCGCTGGCCGGCTGCTTCCAGGGCATGCAGGTCGAAGCCAATGCGGAAGAAGTCGGCCTGCGCACCACGGCGGCGGTCGTTCAGGCCATCTTCCTCGTCATCGTGCTCGATGCCTTTTTCGCCGTCTTTTTCACCTGGGTGGGGTGGAACTGATGAGCGACGAAGAAATCCGGGAGGAAGAACGGGTAGACGTGGCGGTCGAAACCAGCGACGTCGCCATCCGGGTGCGCGGCCTGCGCAACAGTTTCGGCAGCCAGACGGTGCACGACGATCTGGATCTGGATGTGCGCAAGGGCGAAATTCTGGGCGTCGTCGGTGGATCGGGCACGGGCAAGTCGGTGCTGATGCGCTCGATCATCGGACTGCAAACGCCCGAACAGGGCGAAATCCATGTGTTCGGCGAGTCCATGATAGGCCGGCTGGATGACGAAGCGCTGGCGGTTCGCAAACGCTGGGGCGTTCTGTTCCAGGGTGGTGCGCTGTTTTCCACGCTGACCGTGGCAGAAAATGTCGAAGTGCCGATCCGCGAATATTATCCGAATATCAACCCCCGGCTGCGGGACGAAATCGCCGCCTACAAGATTCGCATGACCGGTCTGCCGGCCGAGGCGGCCCCCAAATATCCGGCCGAACTGTCGGGGGGGATGAAGAAGCGCGCCGGCCTCGCCCGCGCGCTCGCACTGGACCCGGACCTGCTGTTTCTCGACGAGCCCACAGCGGGCCTCGATCCCATCGGCGCGGCGGCATTCGACGACCAGACGCGCAGCCTGCAACGGACGCTGGGCCTCACCGTCTTTCTCATCACCCATGATCTCGATACGCTTTATTCGATCTGCGACCGGGTGGCGGTGCTGGCGGACAAGCGCGTGATCGCGGTCGGCACGATCGATGAATTGCTGGCCACCGACCATCCCTGGATCCAGGAATATTTCAACGGTCCGCGCGGCCGGGCCGCGACAGCGGCGGTGACGCGCGAAAAGGGCCGGCAACAGCAGGGGGCCCCGCACGCCCCGGATGGAAGGCAATAGGATATGGAAACCCGTTCCAACCACGTGCTGGTGGGCGCAGTCACCTTGCTGCTGCTGGCGGCCATCATGGCCACCGCCTTCTGGTTTTCCCGCCTGTCACAGGGGGACAACAAGGAATATGACATTTTCTTCAAGCAGTCGGTAAACGGCCTCGCCAAGGGATCCGGCGTCAACTATGCGGGCGTGCCGTCCGGGCAGGTCGAGAAGATCGAACTGTGGAAGCGCGACCCCAGCTTCGTGAAGGTGCGCATTTCCGTCCGCGAAGGAACCCCCGTGCTGCAAGGCACGACCGCGACGATCCAGGGCGTGGGTTTCACGGGCGTGAGCGAAATCGTGCTGGACGGCGCGGTCAAGGGCGCGCCGCCGATCAATTGCCCGCAAGACAATCCGTTGGCGGTTTGCCCCGATGGCGTGCCCGTTATCCCGACCAAGCCGGGTGCCCTGGGCGAATTGCTCAACAACGCGCCGCAGCTGCTGGAACGGATTTCGACCCTTACCGAGCGGCTGACCGAATTGCTGGACGACAAGAACCAGCGGTCGATCGCCGGCATATTGGCCAATGTCGAACGCATTTCCGGATCTCTGGCCGATCGCAGTCCGGAAATCGCCGCCACACTGGCCGAAGCGCGTATCGCGGTGCAACGGACCGGCGTCGCTGTCGAACAGATAGGCAAGCTGGCGGCAACCACCGACTCATTGTTGAATGACGAAGGCAAGCCGCTGATGAGCGATCTGCGCAAAACGGTCCAGTCCGCGACCCGCAGCATCGACACGCTCGACAAGACGATCAGCGAAGCGCAGCCGGGCGTGCGCGCCTTCAGCAACCAGACCATGCCGGAGGTCAACCAGTTGGTTCGGGACCTGCGCGAAATGTCCCGCGCGTTCCGCGGCGTCGCGGAAAAGCTCGATCAGCAGGGCGCCGGTTCGCTGGTCGGATCACCCAAATTGCCGGACTATAAGCCATGATGACGGGAAGGATGAGCCGCATGTTCCACGCAAAAATCCGGAGTGCCGCAGCCGCGCTGACCGTCGGCATGCTGTTGTCGGGGTGCGTGTCCTTCGGCGGCAAGGTGCCCGAGAGGCTGCTGACGCTCGACGCTGCGCAAAAAGTACCGGCAGGAGCGGCCCGCGTCGCGGGCGACGGCCGCACGCTGATCGTCACTGACCCCGATGCGTCCAAGATGCTGGACACGGTGCGCGTACCTGTCCGAACCGCCGCGACTTCGGTCGCTTACGTGACCAAGGTCCAGTGGGCCGACACGCCGCGTCATTTGTTTCGCCGCCTTCTGGCTGAGACGATTTCGGCCACGACCAGTCGCGTCGTGCTGGATTCGGGACAGTTTTCGGGCGATGGCGGTCAGCGCCTGACCGGCGAACTGGTCGATTTCGGGATCGATGAACCGTCCGGTCAGGCGGTCGTGACCTATGACGCGATGCTGACGACGCCCAATGGTCTGGCGATCGCGCGACAACGCTTTACCGCGCGCACGCCGGTGGGCGGCAAGATTGACGCAACCAGCGTCGGCGTCCCACTCAACACGGCCGCAAACATGGTCGCGAAAGACGTCGCCGCCTGGGTCGCGGCGGTTAAGGAGCAGTAAGGCTCATCGTCAGTCCAGGCTCTTGCCGGCCTGCTCGGTCACATCCTTCGACAGGCCCGGCTGCGCCAATATGCGTTCCAGTTCGGCGCGCATCATCGCCGCCCGATCGGCATCGAACCGCTTCCAGCGTCCCATGGGCGGCACCAGCCGCGCGGCAGTCTGCGGATTGAGCCGGTCCAGCGCGAGGATGCAGTCGGCGACCAGCCGGTAGCCCTTGCCGGACCGATGGTGGAATGCCCATTGATTGCCCGCGAACGCCCCATAAAGGGAGCGGACGCGATTGGGGTTCGACAGGGTGAAATCCTTGTGCCGCCCCAGTTCCTCGACCAGCTCCACCGTGTCGGGATGAAAGCCGAATGCCTGGGTCTGAAACCATTTGTCCAGCGTCAATGCATCGCCCGAATAACGGTGATAGAAAATGTCCAGCGCCGCATCGCGTTCAGGACTGGTGCCGTTCACCAGCGTGCCCAACGCGGCCTGACGCTCCGTCATGTTGTCGGCCTCATGGAACTGGGAAAAAGCGATCTGCGCGCCGTCTTCCGTTCCCGAAGCAACCAGATAAAGCAGCGCGGTATTGCGCAACTTCCGCGCGCTCTTGGCCGCAGGCGAAAGGGCAAAGCCCCCGGCCTTGGTCCGGGCATGAATGTCGCGCCATATCGGTTCCAGCGCCGCGCCGATCTTGTGCTGAAGGGCATCGCGCGCGGCATGGATCGCGTCGGGATCGACCAGCGTCATCTGGTCACCCAGATAGGCTTCGCTCGGCAGGCGGATCGTTTCCGCGACAAAGGCGGCATCGAGCCCCGGATCGGTTATGGTATGGCGAATCGCTGCCACCACCGCATCGTCATCCGCCAGCCGGCCCGCCACCTGCGCGACCAGCACGTTGACCATCAGTTGCTGCATCGCTTCATAGCGCCCGAACGCGTCGTCGTCGTGCGCGGAGAGAAACGCAAGGTCCGCCTGGCTACCGTTGGTCTCCATGATCACGGGCGCGGAAAAGCCGCGATTGATCGACAGGACCGGCGCCGCAACATGACCTTCGAACCGGAAGCTCTGTCGCGCTTCGGTCAGCATCAGCAACTGGTCACCATGGTGCGTGCCGGTGGCGGGATCGAACAGAGCCGTCCGCAGCGGGATCGCCATCGGCTTTTTGTCGGGCTGTCCGGGCGTGGGCGGGACATGCTGTTCCAGCGTCAGTTCAACCTGACCCGATGCCGGGTCATGGGTCATCAGCGCACGGACCCGCGGCGTGCCCGCCTGTTCGTACCAGCGACGGAACTGGGTCAGATCGACGTTCCCGCCCTCCTCCATCGCACGCACGAAATCCTCGCAGGTCGCGGCTTGTCCGTCATGGCGATCGAAATATAGGTCGGTACCCGCACGAAACCGTTCCGGACCCAGCATAAGTGCCATCATCCGGATCAGTTCAGCGCCCTTATTGTAGATGGTCGCTGTGTAGAAGTTACTGATTTCCATATAGGATTCGGGACGAACCGGATGTGCCAGCGGTCCTGAGTCCTCCTGGAACTGGGCTGCGCGCAAGATGCGGACATCCTCGATCCGCTTCACCGCATGGCTTCCCATGTCAGCAGAAAAATTCTGGTCGCGAAAGACGGTGAACCCTTCCTTCAGCGAAAGCTGGAACCAGTCGCGACAAGTGACCCGGTTGCCGGACCAGTTGTGGAAATATTCGTGGGCGACCACCCCTTCGACGCCGTCATAATCAATGTCGGTCGCAGTTTCGGGGTCGGCAAGAATATAACGGGAATTGAATATGTTGAGGCCCTTATTCTCCATCGCGCCGAAATTGAAGTCGGCGACGGCGACGATGTTGAACACGTCCAGATCATATTCACGGCCATAAACGCGCTCGTCCCAGGCCATGGAATTTTTCAGCGCCTCCATGGCATGGCCGGTGCGTGGCAGGTCGGGTTCCTTGACCCATATGCCCAACCGCACCTCACGCCCGCTCATCGTGACGAAGCGATCTTCGTTACAGGCCAGATCGGCCGCAACGAGCGCGAAGAGATAGCATGGCTTGGGATAGGGGTCGGTCCACCGCGCCCAGTGACGACCATCGTCCAGATCGCCGTTTTCCACCGGGTCTCCATTGGCCAACAGGACCGGAAATCGCGCCTTGTCCGCAATCATCCGCACATCATAGCGCGAAAGGATGTCGGGCCGGTCGGGGAAGAACGTAATGCGGCGAAACCCCTCCGCCTCGCACTGGGTACAGAGCAGGCCACCGCTCGCATAAAGGCCCATGAGCTTGCTGTTGCTCTCCGGCACCAACTCGACCAGCGTTTCGACGACATGGATGTCACCACTTAGCGCGATGATCATCGCGCCGGCTTCCATATGCCAGTCGGTCTGCGCCAGGGGAACGCCATCAACCGCTATTTCCAGCGGTACCAACCCGTCGCCGTCAAGGCGAAGCGGACGGTCATGATCGCCATTGCGCGCCACCGAAAGGCGCGCGCGCACGCGGGTAAGCGCGGGGTCGAGATCGAAATCCAGCGCGATGTCGGGCACCAGCCAGTCGGGCGGACGATAATCTGTACGGCGGATGATCATGGGGGCGGCGGCTTGGGTAGATTGCATGTCGGCCATAGGCGCAAATTAGGCACCATCCTGTTAAAAGACCAGTGGGCCGGATGGCCTTTTTCGCAGCCTTTTTGGGCGGAATGCCTTAGATACGCTCGCCCGAAAGGCGCTGGCACAACATATCGAGCTGATCCAGGGTCGAATAGCGCAGCGTCAGATTGCCGCCGTTCGGCCCCTCATGCCGGATATCTACTTTCAATCCAAGCATGTCGGCGAGATGCTGCTCCAGCGCGGCGATGTCGGGATCTTTGTGACCCGGCATATTCGTCGCCGCCTGCCGGGTCGCGGACCCTTCCTTACCGGCCTTTACGCGCCGAACCCATTGTTCCGTCTCACGCACCGACAAACCCTTGGCTTCCACCTGGACTGCCAGCGCCTCACATTCAGGCACGCCGATCAAGGCGCGCGCATGGCCCATGCTGATGCGGTTTTCCTGTACTTGCTGCTGCACCGAGACAGGCAGGTCCAGTAGTCGCATGAGGTTCGCGATATGGCTGCGCGATTTGCCGACAATCCGCCCGAGCGCCTCCTGGCTATGATGGAATTCGGCGATCAGCTTGCGATAAGCCTCGGCCTCTTCGATCGGATTAAGGTCTTCACGCTGGATATTTTCCACCAGCGCTATTTCCAGCGTCTCCTGTTCGTCAAACTCCCGCACGATCGCGGGAATGCGATGCAGTTGCGCACGCTGCGCCGCACGCCAACGGCGTTCGCCCGCCACGATCTGGAAGCCGCCACCATGGGGACGCACGATGATGGGCTGAATGACACCGCGCTTGGCGATACTGTCTGCCAGCTCCTGCAACGCATCGCTGTCGAAATGCCGCCGTGGCTGTTCCGGGTGAGGCTGGATCAGCGCCACCTCGATATTCTGGACGGCTTTGCCGGAGGGTGCGCCGCTCGGTGCTACCGGCTCCTCACGCACGGCATCGCCAAGCAGGGCGGACAACCCCCTGCCCAGCCCGTGCGGACGCTTCACATTCTTCGGCTTGTCGGAAATCTCGTCGCTCAAGCGGCAACCTCCAGAGCAGGCAGACGCGCGATCAATTCGCGCGCCAGACGCATATATGCTTCCGAACCCGCACATCGAAAGTCATATATAAGGGCGGGCACGCCGTGACTTGGCGCTTCGGACAAACGCACATTGCGCGGAATCACGGTCGAAAAGACCAGATCGCCTAGGCACGCCCGAACGTCGTCCGCCACCTGGTCGGTCAGCCGGTTTCGCTTGTCATACATGGTCAGCGCAACCCCCATGATCGACAGGACCGGATTGAACCGGCCGCGAATCCGCTCCACCGTCTGGAGCAACTGGGACAAGCCTTCCAGGGCGAAAAATTCGCATTGGAGCGGAACCAGCAGCGATTGGGCGGCCACCATGGCGTTGATCGTGAGCAGGCCTAGCGAGGGCGGGCAGTCGATCAGACAAATATCCCATCGTCCGGAAGGCGCCTCGGCCAACACCTGCTCCAGCCGGTGAGTCCTTTCCTGATATTCGATCAACTCTATTTCGGCACCCGACAAATCCTGCGTGGCGGGGACAAGGTCCAGCTTCGGAACGCGCGTCGTCACAACCGCGTCTTCGAGAGCGCAATTCCCCACGAGCAGGTCATAGCTCGACTGCGCCCGGTCAGCATGCCCGACGCCAAGCCCAGTCGACGCATTCCCTTGCGGATCCAGATCGACCAAAAGCACGCGCAGCCCAGTAGCGGCCAGGCCAGTGGCAAGATTGATCGCCGTTGTCGTTTTCCCGACCCCGCCCTTCTGGTTGGCAATAGCTATGCGGATCATGCGCATTTGTTCCTTCCAGCGACGGGCTTGACGGCTTGCGCGACGATGATGGCGCTTGCTTCATCTGTCACGCTTGGTTCCACGTGAAACACAGCTTGCCATGTCCCGCGCGTAGCCTCCAGTTCATTTTCCGCATTTCGCCCTTTGGGCAGCACCCAGACGGTGTTTTTATCGGATAAATGCTGCGCCGACGAGAATAGACGCGGCAACGGCGCATATGCACGCGCCGACAATATGGCGGCGCTCGCAGCAGGCACCGTTTCCACCCGTCCCCCGAAAACCGACGCGTGCCGCAGGTCGAGATCACGCAGCACGTTGTTGAGAAAGTCGATCCGTTTGCGACGGGATTCGACCATCATCAGTGGCCGGTCGCTGAGGCAGGCAAGCACGATGCCGGGCAGCCCGGCGCCCGAGCCCAGATCGATCCAGATGCCGTCTTTCGCATTAGTCGCGTGGCGCAACAATTGCGCGGAGTCCGTGATGTGCCGCGCCCACACTTGGTCACGGGTCGATTCAGCGATAAGATTTTGTTCGGTCATCCCGGCAAGAAGCAGCGTCACATACCGCTCCAGCCGCCTCCATGTTTCACGTGAAACATTAAACTGCGCGTCGATCCAAGACCGCGCTTCATCTTCCGTCATGCGGCCATCCGTCGGACATGAACGAGTATCGCCGCTAGCGCCGCCGGCGTTATGCCGCGTATCCGCCCCGCCGCCGCCAGCGTGTCCGGCTGCGCGGCGGTCAGCCGTTCGACCATCTCACTAGACAAGCCACCAATGGTCCGGAAATCGAAATCGCCAGGAATGAATACCCGCTCATTGCGCCGCAGGTCGGCGACTTCGGCATCCTGCCGCTCCAGATAAGGCGCGTAGTGGGCATCTTCCCATATTTCGTCCCGCAGGTCGGCAGGCAGATCATTCATCGCTGGGGCCAGAGCAGCGAGTATATTCCTGTCGACCTCCGGGAAGCGTGCCCAATCGAACAGGGATCGCCGCGCGCCATCCTGCCGCACTGCCGCACCGGCGCGCGCCATTTCTGTAGCGGTCATCATTCTACCTAGGCCGGTTTCGGCCTGTGCCCGCAGCGTCAGACGGTGCTCCATCCAGCGGCGTCGCGTGTCGCCGATAATGGCGTGGGTCATGCCGATGGACGTGAGCCGCGTCGACGCATTGTCCGCGCGCAGACGAAGTCGATATTCCGCCCGCGCCGTGAGCATGCGATAGGGTTCGGTAACACCCTGAAGCACGAGATCGTCGATCATCACGCCGATATAGCTGCTTGCCCGGTCGAGGATCATGGTATCTTCGCCCCGGGCCCGGGCCGCGGCGTTCGTCCCGGCCACCAGTCCCTGTGCTGCGGCTTCCTCATACCCGGTCGTACCATTGATCTGGCCCGCACAAAACAAGCCGGGGATGGCGCGAACTTCCAGACTGATGTCCAGCGCGCGGGGATCGATATGATCATATTCGACCGCATAGCCCGGAACAGAGATTTCCGCCCGCTCCAATCCGACCATGGACCGAACCATCGCCACTTGAACGTCGGTGGGTAGCGAGGTGCTTATACCATTGGGATAAACCAACGGATCGTCCAGGCCCTCCGGCTCCAGAAAAATCTGATGTCCATCCCGGTCGCCGAAGCGCTGGATCTTGTCCTCGATCGACGGGCAATAGCGTGGACCCCGCCCTTCTATCGCACCGCTGAACAAGGGCGACCGGCCAAGGCCGTCGCGTATGATCTGGTGCGTCCGTTCATTGGTCCGGGTGATGGCGCAAGCGAGCTGCGGCAGCGCACGCCCCGGCGACAGCGGGGACATGGTCCAGCCGCTTTCGTCCGAAGGCTGCGTATCGAGCCTTGCCCAGTCAATGGTACGCCCGTCAATACGGGGCGGCGTGCCCGTCTTGAGCCGCCCTGTCGGCAGGCCGATTTCCCGCAATTGCACGCCAAGCGCGGTGGCGGCACGCTCCCCGATCCGGCCACCGGTCAGACGCTCGTTGCCGCGAAAGAGGCGCCCGCCCAGAAAGGTACCCGTCGACAGCACGACGGATCGTGCAGCAATGACAGTCCCGTCAGAAATCTCCACGCCGCTCACGGCCCCATTGGGGGTCAACGACAAGGCCCGGACATCCGCCGCGAGAATTTCGAGGCCGTCCTGGTCCGCCAACATCGCCTGAACGGCGTCGCGATATCTTTTGCGATCGGCCTGCACCCGCGGCCCCTGAACGGCGGCACCCTTGCTGCTATTGAGCATGCGATAATGTATGGCAGCGGCGTCCGCACCGCGTCCGATCAGTCCGTCGAGTGCATCGACTTCACGAACGAGATGCCCTTTGCCCAGACCTCCGATCGCCGGATTGCAGGACATTGCGCCCACCGTGTGCCTGTCGAAGGTGATAAGGGCCACATGTGCGCCCTTTCGCGCTGCCGCTGCTGCCGCTTCGCACCCGGCATGGCCTCCTCCGACCACGATCACATCATAGCTTGTCCGCATGAAGCGTCCTTACCAGATTCGCCCGGCAACGGTCAAAAGCGTTTCACGTGGAACAATAGCTATTTGCCGATGCAAAATCCCGAAAAGAGGCGGTCGAGCATGTCCTCGGTGCCGGCTCTCCCCGTCAGGGCATCGATCGCGCGGCGTGCTTGCCGCAACTCTTCGGCCAAGACCAGGAGGTCATCCGTCCCGGCAGCCATGGTGAGATGATGGTGCAGCATCCCTGTCGCATCGCGCTGCCGAACATGAAGCGCGACCTCCCCATCCCCGGGAAGCAGCGTGGCGGCGCGTTCGAGCAGCAGGGCGACCAACTGGTCCAGGCCCGCTCCTGTCACCGCCGACAGGGCAAGCCCGGGTCGCGCCGTCGCCGGGTCGCGATCGCACTGGGCCGCGATCAGCACGGCATCATCCCGGGGCAGGTCGTTACCGCCCCCCAGCCAAAGGATGATGTCGGCACCATCCAGTGCCGCCCGTGTACGGTCCATGCCTATCGCTTCCACGGCGTCCCCGGCCTCCTCGCGCAGGCCGGCAGTATCGGTGAACAAAAAGGCAGTGCCGCCGATTGCGACGGGGACCTCTATCCGATCGCGAGTCGTACCTGCCAGGGGCGACACGATCGCCGCATCCCGGCCCACCAATGCGTTCAGCAACGTGGACTTTCCGGCGTTGGGCGGTCCAGCCAGAACCACGCGTATGCCGTCACGCAAGCGCTCGGCCGACGGTGCTTCAAGCGCGCGCCCGACATCTTCGCCTAGCACCCTAACGCCGTTGACGATATGCGTCTCAATGCCCTGATCGGGCACGTCATCTTCGTCGGAAAAATCCAGCGCAGCCTCGGCCATCGCCGATAGCGTCAACAGGTCGCTTCGCCACCGCTCGACATGCCGTGAGAAATGCCCCTCGGCCATCAGGAGTGCGGCACGGCGCTGCTGGTCCGTTTCCGCCGCCAGCAGGTCGGACAGACCTTCGACGGCATTCAGGTCCATGCGTCCCTGCTCGAAGGCCCGGCGGGTGAACTCTCCCGCTATCGCCCGCCGCAATCCCGGCAAAGTGCCGAGCGCCGTCTCGACGGCCGCCACGACGGCACGGCCACCATGACAATGAAATTCGGCCATATCCTCCCCGGTGACGGTTTGGGGCGCGGGCAGCCATAGCACCAGTGCACGGTCAAGCAGCCCGCCGCCGCGCGGATCCTTCAGCAGGGCAAGACTGGCGCGCCGTTCGGCCGGCACCCGTCCCGCGAGTTGCTGCAAGGCGTTTCGGGCTCCCGGACCGCTCACGCGGATAACGGCCACCCCGGCGGGCGGCGCGCCGCTCGACAAGGCGTAGATCGTATCGCTCATGACATGCGGCGGAGCCCGCTTACTTCTTTCCGTCCTTGCTGCCGCCGCCCATGCCGGAGAGGCCGATGTTCATCATCTGCTGAAACAAGCGCATGCCAGCATCCCCGAGCGGCGAGAAACTTTTGAACAGCGTTTCCATCTGTTCGACATTGATCGTGCCCTCCAGACTGTCGAGGACGGTCTTTACATATTTGTCGTGAATGGGGCTGACATCCGGCAGTCCCAGAAAGGCGCGCGCCTCGGCCGGGCTGCAATCCACATCGACCGTCACCTTCATTTCGCACGCCTCCTTGGTTGCTGCGGCTGTATCATGTGCTGTCATGCCGCAAATAGTCACATCGTGGCAATTTTTTTGAGTATCCCAAGACGGTTGCACCCGCCGGGCATTCAGCCAATATGCCATCAACCCGAAAAAAGCAGAGGAGTGCGAACATGTCAGGCTTCACCCCCATCTCCACATTGGAAGGCGACGCTCAGTTCGACGTATATGTGGCGCGCCCCGAAGGCACACCGAAGGCGGCGATCATCGTTGTTCAGGAGATTTTCGGCGTCAATGAAGGCATCCGCCGCAAATGCGACAATTGGGCAAAGGCCGGCTATCTCGCCTACGCGCCCGACCTGTTCTGGCGGCTGTCGCCGCACATCGAACTGGATGCCGACATCGCCGAGGAGATGGATCGCGCCCTCGCTTACATTACGGATTTCAACCAGGATCAGGGCATTCGCGATATCGAGGCCACCATCAAGGCGGCCCGTACCGACCTGGGCGGGAACGGCAAGGTCGGACTGGTCGGCTATTGCCTAGGCGGGCGCATGGTCTTCATGTCGGCCTGCCGGACCGATGGCGACGCATTTGTCGGCTATTATGGCGTGGGAATCGATGGCCTTCTTGGCGAACAACATGCCATCGGGAAGCCGACGTTGCTGCACATTCCCACCGCCGACGGCTTCGTCCCGCCCAAGGTGCAAAAGGCGATGCATGACGGATTGTCCGGAAATCGGCATGTGACGCTGCATGATTATGACGGGCTGGATCATGGTTTCGCCGCCGAAATGGGCAAGCGCCGCGTCGAGGATGCCGCACAGCTGGCGGATGGGCGCACTGCCGATTTCTTCGCCGAGCACCTCGCCTGATGCATCGGCCATGGCGCATGGTGGTCCGTTGCCATGGCGGACCGGACGTGATCGTGCGGGAGGATTTCGACCCCGGCCAGCCGGCAGAAGGCGAAGTCCTGATCGCGCAGGATGCGGTCGGCCTGAACTTCATCGACACCTATTACCGCTCGGGCCTTTATCCCGCCCCTTTGCCCGCTGCCTTGGGATCCGAGGCAGCGGGGCGTATCGTGGCTGTGGGGCCGGGCGTAACGAACCTTTCCGAGGGAGATCATGTGGTCTGCGTGCAGGGTCTGGGCGCCTACGCTACACATCGCATCGTCCCGGCGGCGCAGGTCGTCCCGATCCCTGACGGTATATCAAGCGAGGATGCGGCGGCGACGATGCTGAAAGGCATGACCGCCTGTTACCTCGCTGAAGATTGCATCGGACTTCGCGCCGGTCAGGTCGCGCTGGTCCACGCGGCGGCGGGTGGTGTCGGATCGATTCTTGTGCCCTGGCTACGGGACAAGGGCGTGACGGTCATCGCGCATTGCGGATCGGCGGACAAAGCGCACACGATCGATGCCGACCATAGCCTGCATGGGCCGTTCGACGGTCTGGCCATGGCAGTGCGCAATCTGACCGATGGTACCGGCGTTGACATCGTCTACGACGGCGTAGGCAAGGACAGCTGGTCCGCCTCCCTCGCCAGCCTCAAGCGAAGGGGCCTGATGGTCAGTTTTGGCAACGCGTCGGGCGCCGTGCCGCCGGTAAACCTGCTCGATCTCAGCCGCGGCGGATCTCTCTATGTGACGCGCCCTACCCTGTTCGACTATATCGCAACGGCACCCGAATTGCAGCACACGGCCGCCCGCCTGTTCGACCGGATGCAGCGCGGCGTGGTGAAGGCGCGGATCGGACAGCGTTATGGGCTGGACGATGCAGCCAATGCGCACCGGGCCCTCGAAGCGCGACAGACTACTGGTGCGACCGTACTTATCCCGTGACAGATAGCTGAATTTTCTCAAGAAAAGGGGGCAGCGCCCGAAGGCACCGCCCCTCTTTCCTGCCTTTCGAGCATGCGCGATCAGAACAGGGTCAATATTCCCACCTGATGATCGACAAAGCCTTCATAAATCATCTTCACCGCGACATAGACGATGACCGCCAGGCCCAGATAGGCGATCCAGCGAAAGCGCTCGATATAATGGGCGATGACATTGGCGGCGATGCCCATCAGCGCGACCGAAAGAACCAGACCGATCATCAAGATTCCGGGATGGTCTCGCGCAGCGCCGGCAACCGCCAGGACATTGTCCAGGCTCATGGATACATCCGCTACAGCAACGGCCCAAGCGGCGCCGACAAAGCTCTTGGCCGGACGCAGCCCGGATATGTCGTCGTCGCTCGGATCGTCGGGCGTATCCGCACCGCGGTGCGGATGCAGTTCGCGCCACATCTTCCAACTGACCCACAGCAACAACAGGCCGCCGGCCAGGATCAGGCCCACGATCTGCATCAACTGACTGACCACCAGCGCGAAGGCGATGCGCAATACCAGCGCGGCAAGAATGCCGATCAGGATGACCTTCTTGCGCTGATCGGCCGGCAATCCCGCCGCCAATGCACCCACCACGATGGCGTTGTCCCCCGCCAGCAGCACGTCGATCATCAGTACCTGAAGGAAGGCGGAAAGTGCCGAAGGAGAGGTGATATTACTGAAATCATTGACGATATGTTGCCAGATTTCAGCGGGTGATCCGACGCTCTGAACGGCGGCGGCAGCGGCGGTGAAAAGGTCGAACATGGCGGCCTGACGTCCCTTCGGTTGTCAAGAAGAACGCCGGACCATGCATGGCCCGGCGTCGCGATACAATATGAAGTCCGGGTTCCGGGGATTAACCCGGCCGCACCCTTACTGGTTCATTGTGGCGAAGAAATCCTCGTTGGTCTTGGAATCCTTCATCTTGTCGAGCAGGAATTCCATCGCGTCGATCGTTCCCATCTGCATCAGGATGCGACGCAGGACCCACATCTTGCTGAGCGTCGGCTTGTCGACCAGCAATTCTTCCTTGCGCGTCCCCGACTTGCCGACGTCCAGCGCCGGGAAGATCCGCTTGTCCGCAACTTTGCGATCCAGCACGATTTCCGAGTTACCGGTGCCCTTGAACTCTTCGAAGATCACCTCGTCCATGCGGCTGCCGGTGTCGATCAGCGCGGTGGCGATGATCGAGAGCGAACCGCCTTCCTCGATGTTGCGCGCGGCACCGAAAAAGCGCTTGGGCCGCTGGAGCGCATTGGCGTCGACGCCACCGGTCAGCACCTTGCCTGAACTCGGCACGACGGTGTTGTAGGCGCGGCCAAGACGCGTGATCGAATCGAGCAGGATGACGACATCCTTCTTGTGCTCGACCAGACGCTTGGCCTTTTCGATCACCATTTCCGCGACCTGGACGTGGCGGGTCGCAGGCTCGTCGAAGGTCGACGAAACAACCTCACCCTTCACGCTGCGCTGCATGTCTGTGACTTCTTCCGGGCGCTCGTCGATCAGAAGGACGATCAGGAACACCTCGGGATGATTGTCGGTGATCGCCTTGGCGATATTCTGGAGCATCACCGTCTTGCCGACGCGCGGCGGCGCCACGATCAGGGTACGCTGGCCCTTGCCTTGCGGGGACACGATGTCGATGACGCGGGCCGATTTGTCCTTCACGGTCGGGTCGAGCGTGTCGAGGCGCAGCTTCTCATCGGGATAGAGCGGCGTCAGATTATCGAAATTGACGCGGTGACGCACGGCGTCGGGATCGTCGAAATTGACCGAGAGCAGCTTGGTCAGCGCGAAATAGCGTTCGCCATCCTTGGGCGCGCGAATCTCGCCTTCCACCGTATCGCCGGTGCGCAGGCCGAACTTGCGCACCTGATTGGGCGACACATAAATGTCGTCGGGACCAGCGAGGAAATTCGCCTCGGGCGAGCGGAGGAAACCGAAACCGTCGGGCAGCACCTCGATCGTGCCTTCGCCCATGATCTGCTCGCCATTTTCGGCCTCGGCCTTCAGAATCGCGAACATCAAATCCTGCTTCCGCAGGGTGGATGCACCCTCCACGCCCAGATCTTCGGCCATGGTGACCAGGTCGGCGGGCGCTTTTTTCTTGAGGTCCTTGAGATGCATTGGCGATTCAGTCCGATGAGGAGAAGATGAAAATGACCGGAAATGGGGAGGAATGGCCGGCCGATATAGCCAGCGGCCCTTCGCTCCGGACGGGCGAGGTTGGGCAGTTCCGCACTTAGCGATCCGCCCGCCACCAAGTCAAGGCGGGAAACGGAAGTGCCGCAAGGGGCGCCCGCATTTCCGGCTTGATACGACCGGTAGTGCCGCTGGGCGATCATCGGCTTTTGTGCTAGAATGGCGGGGCAAAAGAAAGGAAGAGGATATGGTTCGGCTGCGCGTGCTGATGGGCGTCGGACTGGCGCTGTCATCGTCGCCCCTGTCTGCCCGCGATGCCCCCCCGCTCGATCCGGATCAGCCGCCGGCGGTGGTGCGAACCCAGACGGCGCCCGACAACCGGGTCAGCATCCCCATACATATCGACGGCAAGGGGCCGTGGAACTTCATCATCGACACCGGGTCGCAGCGCACGGTCATCGCCCGCGACCTGGCGCAACGGCTGGCGCTCCCGCCGCGCAACAATGTGACTATCCTCAGCATGACCGGACGCGCGGAAACGACCACGGTAGCAGTTCCTCACCTGAACTTCGCGGGGGGCGAGATCCAGGACATCGAGGCACCCGTACTGGAAGGCGAACATCTGGGCGCGCCGGGCTTGCTGGGGCTCGACAGCCTGCATGCCAAACGTGTCATACTGAATTTCCGCACTGGCCAGATGGCGATCAGCGACAGCCGCCGGGCCAGCCGCGCGGCTTCGGAACCCGATACGATCGTGGTGGAGGCCAGGCGCAAACGCGGCCAGTTGATCCTGCTCGATTCCGACGTCAACGGCATGCGCGTCAACATCATGCTCGACACGGGCAGCAATTACAGCATCGGCAATCTGGCGCTGCGCGACCGGCTCTTGTCGAAAAAGCGCGCTCCCGACCTGATGGTCGCCACGCTGACCAGCGTCACGGGCGGGGAGCTGACGGGCGCGGTCGGCATGATCAAGTCGGTGCGCATGGGCCGTGTCAACCTGACGCAGGTGCCCGTGCTGTTCGCCGACGCCAGCCCCTTCGCGGAACTGGGCTTGCAGGAAAAACCCGCCCTGTTGCTGGGCATCAGCGCACTGAGGATTTTCGACCGGGTCGCGATCGACTTCGCCCGGGGCAAGGTCGATTTCCTGCTGCCCGATGCAAGCGCGCTCAGTCATACCCGCTTCGCGGCGAACGGTCCCCCGGCGCGATAAGGTTTCGGGCCTGAAGGAGCCACGGCGCGATCAGGGATTGGGCGCTGGCCGATTCGGAACTGGCTGCGGCGGCGGCTGGCGTTGCCGGTTGCGGCCAAGGACATTGTCGATCCATTGCTGGTCGAGTTTCGGCGGCGCTGCGGGACGATCTTCCGGATCGACCTCCATCGCCGGCTCATCGTCGCGAATGTCCGGTTCCGCCTGCGGCCGCTCGATCGGCAGGCCGTTCTCGTCGACCATCATCCCGTCGTCAGGACTGTTATAATAGGCTTCCTCGTCCGGCTCGAGCTGCCACTCAGGCAAGGTGACCTGCGTGTCGAACTGCTCCACGGGTCGCTTGGCAACCGCCGCCTTCATATAGTCCGCGAACGCGCGGGCAGGCGCGCGGCCGCCCTGAAGCCCGCCCACGGCCTTGGCATCGTCCCGCCCCATCCACACACCGGTCGTGATCCCGCTCGAAAAACCCAGGAACCAGCCGTCCTTGTTGCTGCTGGTGGTCCCGGTCTTGCCCGCCACAGGTCTGCCGATCTGCGCGGCCCTGCCGGTCCCGGTCGATACCGCCGTCTGCATGAGGTCGGTCATGCCGGCCGCGACCCAGGGCGCCACCAGAACCCGGCTGGTATCGTCCTGATGCTGGTACAACATCCGGCCGTCGGCCGTCGTGACCTTCGTAATGCCATAGGGGGTCACGGCCACCCCTTTGCGCGCGATCGACGCGAAGGCGCGGGTCATGTCGATCAGATGCACATCCGACGTGCCCAGCACCATGGAGGGATGCGTATTGATGGGCGTCGAAATGCCGAAGCGCCGCGCCATGTCCGCCACCGTGGGAAAGCCGACCTCGACGCCCAGCTTTGCCGCCACCGTGTTGATCGAATAGGCAAAGGCGGTGCGGATGTCGATCGCCCCGGCGAACCGGCCATTGCTGTTGCGCGGGCTCCAGCCGTTGATCGTCACAGGCTCGTCCGTGATGCTGGTATCGGGCGTGTAGCCGGCTTCCAGCGCGGCCATGTAGACGAAGATCTTCCAGGCCGAACCCGGTTGCCGGGTCGCTGTGGTGGCGCGATTATAGTTGGACGTCACATAGTCCAGTCCACCCACCATGGCGCGCACCGCACCATCCCGGTCCAGGCTGACCAGCGCGCCCTGGGTGCCCGACGGCACGTTCGACTGGATCGCCGCGGTTGCGGCCCGCTGCATGCCGAGGTCGATTGTCGTATAGACTTCCAGCGGCTCGCTGGACTCATCGATCAGCACGTCGAGCTGGGGCAGCACCCAGTCCGTGAAGTATCGGACGCTGTTCTGCGGCGGTTCGGGTGCCATCTTGACGTCGCGCAGATCTACATCCGCCCGCTCGGACGCGCTGATGACGCCATTGTCCTGCATCAGGCCCAGCACCACGCCGGCGCGGCCGATGGCGGCGTCCGCGTCGGCGGTGGGAGAATAGCTGGATGGCGCCTTGACCAGCCCGGCGATGATCGCCGCTTCCGGCAGGTTCAGGCTGGTCGCGGAATGGCCGAAGAATTTGCGGCTGGCCGCGTCGATGCCATAGGCGCCCCCGCCGAAATATACCTTGTTGAGATAGAGTTCGAGTATCTGGCGCTTGGAAAATTTGCGTTCCATGGCAAGAGCCAGGACGATTTCGCGTACCTTGCGGCCCCAGCTGTAGCTGTTGTTGAGGAAGATGTTGCGCGTCACCTGCTGGGTGATGGTCGATGCGCCCTGCCAGCGGCGGCCGGACCCCCGCCGTTCCAGCGCCACCCACCCGGCGCGTGCCATGCCGACGGGATCGACGCCGGGATGGTGATAGAAACGCTTGTCCTCGGTAGAGATCATCGCATCGACCATGACCTGGGGAATCTGGTCGTAGCGCATCCATCGCCCGAAGCTGGGCCCTAATGACACGATGACACTGCCGTCGGCGGCATGGACGCGGATCATCTGGCCGTTGGGGGAGGATTTGAGGCTTTGATAATCGGGAAGGGACTGCATCGCGATCACCACCGCGATCACCACCGCCAGCAATCCCGCTACACCCGCCGCCACGCCGATCTTCAACGCGCGCACCAGCCATGTCCTTACGCGGCCGGGCGCGCCTCTGCTCTTGCCTGATCCTGCCATCTGTGCCGCCCCGGATACGCGCTATTGCCCGTTCCGACCAGCGCAAATCATGCGCAAATGCCGGAAAAGACCGTTGGCTTTTGCCATGCCGATGCGCGCTTTACAGAGGCTGAACGGGTCAGTCGCCGCTATCGCGCGGCTTGAAGTCCAGGCTGGCGCTGTTCATGCAATACCGCAGGCCATTGACCCCGGGGCCGTCGGGAAAAACATGGCCCAGATGCCCCTCGCATTTGGCACAACGCACCTCGGTGCGCACCATGCCGTGGCTGGTGTCGCGAATCTCCTCGACCGCGTCGATGTCGACAGGCGCGGTAAAGCTGGGCCAGCCCGATCCGCTGTCATATTTTTCGTCGGCGTCGAACAATTCGGTGCCGCAACCGGCGCAATAATAGACGCCGTCGGCCTTGTTCGCGTTATATTTGCCGGTAAAGGCCCGTTCGGTGCCGGCTTCCCGCAACACATGATATTGTTCGGGCGACAGGCGGTCGCGCCATTGCGCGTCGGTGAGCGTCATCTTGTCCATGCCCCCAATATGGTCCCGGCGTCCCGGCCGATCAAGCTCGCTCGCGCGCCGCCTGGCGGGCGATGGCAAGCAATTCGTGCCGCACCATCAGGTCGCCCGTTCCGCGGCCGCCGCGGCTCGCCCGTTCAGCTTCCAGCAACCGCTGGGCGACGCGCGCGATACCGCCTGCATCCCACAGCCGTACCTGCCGCGACACCGCGCCCTTTTCCTTCCAGAACACCGCCTTGCCCGCGCTCTCCATGGCGGTTTCAAGGCGACCATGCGCATCGAGGTCCGCGCGGATATGGGCAATCAGCAATGCTCGCGCCAGCAACGGTCGTATCACTGACGCCATGGCCGCACCGGTTTCCGCAAGGCGCAGCAATTCGCGGTGCATGACCTTGAGGTCGCCGCCCAGCACCGCATTGACCAGCGGCGCGACTTCCGTATCGGGATGGTCGGCCGACAGCGCCTCCAGGGCCTCCATCGTCGCCTCGCGCGGGCGATCCGGCGCGGCATCGAGATAGAGGATCAGCTTCTCTATTTCGCCGTTCATCAGCGCGCGATCATTGTTCGCCAGCGATACGATCCTCCGCGCAATCTCGGTCGACAGGCGCAACCCGCCGTCACGGGCGATGCCGATGGCGATCTGCTCGGCTTCGCGCGCGTCCGGCTGGTAGGAAATGAAGACCATCGCCTGCTTGTGGTCGAGTGCCAGCTTGACCAGCTTCGCGGTCTGCTTCAGCGCGCCGGCGACCGCGATGACCGGATTGCCGGCCGCTTGCGCTTCCAGCAGGGCGGTGACCGCCGGCGTTGAATCCTCGCCGATGCCGTGCAGGCGAATCCACCGCCGGTCGCCGAACATGGAAAAGGACGCCGCCTCGTCGGCCAGTCGCGCCGGGTCCTCCCGCAAGGTCGGCGCATCGAGGTCGATCCGCTCCGCCGCCGGCCCCATGGCGCGCTCCAACCGCTTGGCGAGCGCGGCACTGCCGGCCTCGTCGGGACCGTAGAGCAGGAAGAAGCGAATGTCCGCGGGCGGGGCGTCCAGAGCCTTTTCGATCTGGCCGCGACTGGCTTTCAAGGGTTGCCCGCCTTGCGCGCAAACAATGCCAGGCGCGTCACGATCTGATCCGCCACGGTCTGCGACAGCCGTTCCAGGGCGGTATCCTCCCCCGCGATGGTCGCATATTCGCTCGATGTGACGTCGATGCCTGCATCCGACCCGGCGGTATCGTCCAGGATCTGGGCGCCGGTAGTTATGTCGATCAACTGATAGCGCGCACGCAATGTCCGCCGTTCGCGCGTGATGGCGGCGTCGGCGCGAAGCCCGAACCCGGTGATCTGGTCATCCAGCTTCACCACCAGCCGATAACGCTGCCCCGCGCCGCTGCGCATGGCGGACAGGCGGTCGTTGAGGGCGTTGCGCATCAGCCAGCCCCCCTTCCCCTCGATCGGGGCGACCTCCACATTGCCCAGCGCCTGCGCCACGGGTCCGTTCCCGCCGCCGCCATAGACCGGCCGTAGCCCGCAGGCGGTAAGGGTCGCGAGAGCCAGGACGGGAAGGATGTGCTTCATGACGCCTCTCTAACCGTTCGCTTCGGGCTTGTCGAAGGGCAAGGGCCGGTCAGACGACCAGATTGACCAGACGATCCGGCACCACGATGACCTTCTTGGGCGTGGCGCCATCCAGGATGCGCGCGACATTGGGCGCGGCAAGTGCCAGCCTCTCCAGTTCGTCCTTCGCCGTGCCCTTCGGCACGGTGATGGTGTCGCGCAACTTGCCCATCACCTGGCAGGCGATGGTCACCTCGTCATCCACCAGCAGCGCCGGGTCGACCTCCGGCCAGGCCGCGTCGGCGATCAGCCCCTGCCCGCCCATCTCCGCCCAGCCTTCTTCGGCCAGATGCGGCGTCATCGGCGCCACCAGCAGGGCGAGCGCCCGGATCGCGGCGGTGCGGCTGGCCGACGGTTTCGCCTTCTCGATCGCGTTGACCAGCTCGTAAATCTTGGCGACCGCCTTGTTGAAGCCCAGCGCCTCGACATCCTTCGCCACGCCGTCGATGGTCTGGTGCAGCTTGCGGTCCAGGGCCTTGTCATCGCCCTCCGCCCCGGCATCATGTTCGCCAAACAGGCGCCAGACCCGGTTGACGAAGCGCCAGCTGCCTTCGATGCCGGCTTCCGTCCACGGCAGATCGCGCTCGGGCGGGCTGTCCGACAACATGAACCAGCGCACCGCGTCCGCCCCATATTGGGCGATGATGTCGTCGGGATCGACGACATTCTTCTTGGACTTGGACATTTTCTCGACGCGCCCCACCGTCACCGGCGCGCCGCCTTCGGCCATGACCAGCCCGTCGCTCTGGCGAACCACATCCTGCGGCGCAAGCCAGGTGCCTTCGGGCGATTTATAAGTTTCATGCGTCACCATGCCCTGCGTGAACAGGCCGGTGAACGGCTCGGCAAAGCCCAGCTGCCCCATATGCTGGAGCGCGCGGGTCCAGAAACGGGCATAGAGCAGATGCAGGATCGCATGTTCCACGCCGCCGATATATTGACCGACCGGCAACCATTGTTCGACCGTGGCACGATCGAACGGCCTGTCCTTGGGCTGGCTGGCGAAACGGATGAAATACCAGCTCGAATCGGCAAAGGTGTCGAGAGTATCGGTCTCGCGCACCGCCCGACGCCCACAGGACGGGCAGTCGACATGTTTCCAGGTCGGATGGCGATCCAGCGGATTGCCCGGAATGTCGAAACTGACATCCTCCGGCAGCACCACCGGCAGCTGGTCCTTGGGCACGCCCACGGCCCCGCAATCCTCGCAATGGATGACCGGGATCGGCGTGCCCCAGTAACGCTGGCGCGACACGCCCCAGTCGCGCAGGCGGAACACGGTCTTCCCCGCGCCCCAGCCTTCGGCCTCGGCACGTGCGATGACGGCGGCCTTCGCCTCCTCGACCGCCATGCCGTCCAGGAAGCGGCTGTTCACCACGCGGCCCGGGCCGGTATAGGCTTCATTGTGGATCGGCGCCTGCTCGTCGCCCTGGGCAGCGACGACGCGCTCGACCGGCAGCATATATTTGCGCGCGAAATCCAGGTCGCGCTGGTCATGCGCCGGCACGCCCATCACCGCGCCGGTGCCATAGTCCATCAACACGAAATTGGCGATGAACACCGGGAGGTGCCAATCGGGGTCGAACGGATGCGCGACCGTCAGTCCGGTGTCGAAGCCCATCTTCTCGGCCGTTTCCAGCTCGGCCGCGGTCGTGCCGCCTTCCCTGCACTTCTCGATGAAGGCAGCCGCGTCGGGGTTGTTCGCCGCCACCGCCTGCGCCACCGGATGGTCGGCCGCGATCGCCACGAAACTGGCGCCGAAGATGGTGTCTGGCCGGGTCGAATAGACCTCTATCGCACTATCGAAGGGGGCCACGGGCTTAAAGGCGAATTGCAGGCCGACCGACTTGCCGATCCAGTTTTCCTGCATCGTTCGCACCTTGTCGGGCCATTGGTCGAGGTGCTTCAACCCCTCCAGCAAGTCGTCGGCGAACTGGGTGATCTTGAGGAACCACTGGCTTAGCTTGCGCTTCTCGACCAGCGCACCCGAACGCCAGCCGCGCCCGTCTATCACCTGTTCGTTGGCCAGCACGGTCATGTCGACCGGGTCCCAGTTGACCGCGCTTTCCTTGCGATAGACCAGGCCCGCTTCCAGCATGTCCAGGAAAAGTGCCTGTTCCTGGCCATAATAGTCCGGCTCGCAGGTTGCGAGCTCGCGGCTCCAGTCGATCGCGAAGCCCAGTTTCTTCAACTGCGCGCGCATGTTGGCGATATTGTCGCGAGTCCAGGACCCCGGATGGACTTTCTTCTCCATCGCGGCGTTCTCGGCCGGCATGCCGAAGGCGTCCCAGCCCATCGGATGGAGCACTTCATGCCCCGTCATCCGGCGAAACCGCGCCAGCACGTCGCCCATCGAATAATTGCGGACATGGCCGATATGAATGCGCCCCGAGGGATAGGGGAACATCTCCAGCACGTAGGAGCGCGGCCTGGTCGAGGCGTCGTCCGCCCTGAAGCTTTGCCGCTCGTCCCAGATCGCCTGCCAGCGGCTATCGGCCTCCAGCGGGTTGAAGCGCCTTTGCATCGTCAGTCCTTACAAATGCAATCGGGCTGGGCTTCTCTCAAGCCCAGCCCCATATGTTTGAAAACAGGGCGTGGCACGCCCGATAGGGGGGGGAAGGCTCAGCCGGCAATCGCCATGCGGCGCAGGTCGCGTGCCTTGGTGAGGATGATCTCCTCCAGCTTCTGCACCGTCGCGGCCTTGACCGGCGCATCGACCCAGACGCCATTCTGGCTGACCTGCCGGCTGGCCGCTACCCGCAGGGCGTCGGCGCGCAGATCCTGGTCCAGGATCGACACGGTCAGCTTCATCCGCTCGGTCGGCGTATTGGGGTTGGTGTACCAGTCGGTCACCACGACGCCGCCGTTCGAATCGGTCTGCGCCATGGGCATGAAGGACAAGGTGTCCAGCGTCGCGCGCCACAGATAGGCGTTGACGCCGATCGTGGTCACGCGGGACGCCGCCATATCGGCCTTGGGCCGCTCCTTGGACCCGCCGCCGCACGCGGCGAGCGGCAGAAACGCGACCAGCAGGAAGCCGGCGGAAACGGATGCGGGAAGGCGGCGGACCATCAGGGCATGTCCTAGCTGTAAAGACGAAAATCAGCCCGCTTCTATAGTGCCGATGCGCCAATGGGCAAGGGGCACCGCGCCGGCGCCGTCGATCGGTTCGCTTCAAACGCCATTCCAGACGCGTATTGCCTGTGTGTTCGGTGCAACAGCTTGGATAAAAAGGGCGTCGCCCCCTAGCCAGTAGCGGCTTTGCAGGTGTAATGCGTCTTGAAATATAGAACGTCGGGGATGAGATTCGGGTCATGCGCGTTAAGAGGGCACATCTGGCATTGGCGGGTTCGGCGGTTGCCGCGGCCGGCTTTCTGCTGTCGCCCGCGCTTGGCGCCGCCACCGATTTCGTGAGGATGGGGCCGGACATGCCGGTATCGCTCGGCGCGCTTGGCAGCATCTCGTCCTTCACGCCCTCCACCCAGGACTCGCGCCTTGCCGCAGCTTATGCGAAGATTGCGGCCAAGGCGAGCAACCAGGGTTTCCGTTTCACGCCGACCAGCGGTTCGATGAGCGGTCAGCGATCCATCACGATCATGGTCCGCGCCAGCAGCGATCGTGACACGGTGACGCATACGATCGACCCGGTCGACATCAAGCCGGTGGCATTCAGCCTGAACGGCGCGCAGAACTGGCGCAAGTTCGCCCTGCCCGAATCGGCCGGTCGCAAGACGCTGGATCCGGTGCCGGTGGCCTCCATCGATGCGAAGAATTTCTCGCTGGACGACGAAAGGAAGGACCGGTTCAGCACCAAGGTTCTGCTGGAGACGCGTCGCGAACCAACCGCAACCGTGCGCAACCCGTCGGCCGAGAAGGATTATTCGCTCGATCTGGCGAGTTCCTATTCGCTCACCAAGAATCTCAACGTCACGGCCGGCGTGCGCTACAATAACAATGTCGCGGGCCGCCTGACCCCGATGACCGACGACCGGCAGGACAGCCAGGCTGTCTATCTGGGCACGATATTCAAATTCTGACGTTTCCCAGCCGCTCATGATCGCTGGATGACAATGGGCCAGGCTTTGGCTCACCGCTTACCCGCAAAGTGAGGGAGCGGCAGGCAAACTCCGCTCTCCACCACCGGATCATTTCAGAAAACCGGACCTTGAACCGGCCCCGACGGCTTGCCGGCATTGCTCTTGGCCGCGTCCAGCGCCTCGGAAAGACCGGGCGTGCGACTATCGCGCGCCGCATAGTCGCGGGCGGACATGCCAGCGATGGCATCGCGCTTGTCGGAATCGGCGCCCTGCGCCACGAGCAGCCGGACAAGTCCCACGTCGCGCAACTGCACCGCCCGGATCAGCGGCGTCTCACCGCTGTCATTGGGCTTGTCCACCTGCGCCCGATAGGCCAGCAACGTCCGCACGCCTTCCTCGAACCGTCCCTGCACCGCATCCATCAGCGGCGTGTTGCCGGCATTGTCGGTCAGATTGGGATTGCCGCCCTTGGACAGCAGGAACGTCAACCAGGTGTCGTCCCGCCGGGCAACGACGAGATGCAGCGCATTTTCGCCGGTTGTGACGTCCCGGCTGTTGATCACGGTCGATCCCGGTTTCTGGATCAGGTCGGTAACCTTCTGCCCGTCCCGGTCCTTCACCGCCTTCAGGAAATTATAATTGTCGGAAAACTGGGCCTGGGCGGCCACGGGGGTCAGCAGTGCCAGTGCCACCGGCCCCCCTATTGCAGAAAATCTGAACCTGGTCATCGCGCGCCCCGTTGGATTTGCAAATCATTCTCTAGCAGGGCATGGCTGGCCATGTCATGAACAAAGCCTTCATCCTTGCCGTTCTGCCCGCACTTGCCCTGCTTGCCCTGCTTGCCCTGCTTGCCGCCTGCGATATGGGCAGCGGCGACAACGCATCAAGTGCCAGCCTGCAGGGCGATCTGGCCGGCGCCCGCATCGGCGGCGCCTTCACCCTGACCGACCAAGATGGCAAGCCTGCCGCCTGGGACGATTTCAAGGGCCGTTATCGACTGGTCTATTTCGGCTATACCTATTGCCCGGACGTCTGCCCGGTGGACCTGCAGAAGATCATGCAGGGCTTTGCCCGATTCGAAAAGCGCGCGCCGGAGCGGGCGGCGAAGGTCCAGCCGATGCTGATCAGCGTAGATCCCGTCCGCGATACGCCCGCAGTGCTCAAAACCTATGTCGCCGCGTTCCACCCGCGGCTGATCGGCCTGACCGGCAGCCCCGAACAGATCGCCGCGGTCGCGAAGGATTTTGCCGTCGTCTATGGTCGGGAGGATGCCGGCGGCGCCAGCGACTATCTGGTGAGCCATAGCCGCACGCCCTATCTGTTCGATCCGGCCGGCAAGCCGATCGCGCTGGTGCCGGTCGACAATCCCGCTACCGCGGACGAGGACGAAGGCGCGCCCGACAAGGTCGCGGCCTTTCTGGACCAATGGGTGAAGTGACGCCCTTCTGGGAAAAGCCGCTCGACCAGCTCGACCGGGCCGAATGGGAAGCCCTGTGCGATGGCTGCGGCAAATGCTGCCTGCACAAGGCGGAGGATTCCGACACCGGGCGCATCTACCCCACCAACATCGCTTGCCGCCTGCTCGATCGACAGAGCGGGCAATGCAGCAACTATAAAAATCGCCGGCAATTCGTGCCCGATTGCGTGCGGCTGACGCCAGCGAAGGTCCGGCAGATCGGCTGGCTTCCCCGTACCTGCGCCTATCGCCTGCGCGAAGAGGGACTGCCGCTGCCCGACTGGCACTATCTGGTCTGCGGCGACCGGGAGGCAGTGCATCGCGCCGGCGAATCGGTTCGCGGCTGGACCATCGCCGAAGCGGACGCCGGCGACTGGGAGAATCATCTTGTCGACCGGGAATTGTGACGCGGCGATCCTCATCGATGGCGTGGCAATGCCGGTGCTTGTGCGCCGGTCGCCCCGGGCAAAGACCTATCGGCTGAGCTTCGATGGCACGCGCGGCGAATTGCGCCTTTCGCTGCCCGCACGTGCGAACCTGCGCAAGGCGCTGGGCTGGGCGCAGGGACATGAAGGCTGGGTCCGCGCGCAACTGGCGGAACAGCCCGCCATTACCCGGCTGGCACATGGCGCCGTGTTTCCTCTGGAAGGACGCGAGACGCGGATATGCTGGATCACGGGTGCAACCCGCACCATCCGGCTGGAACGGGATCGGCTGGTCCTTGGCGGCGCGATCGAATCGGTAGGCAGACGTGTGGAACGCTGGCTGCGGAACCGGGCGAAGGCCGTTCTGGAAAACGAGACGATGGCATTGGCCCGCGACCATGGCCTGATCGTGACGGCGGTCGGCATCGGCGATCCCCGCACCCGCTGGGGCAGTTGCACGGCATCGGGCACGATCCGTTACAGCTGGCGCCTGATCCTCTGTCCGCCTGAGATACGGCGCGCCACCGTCGCGCATGAACTGGCCCACCTGCTGCACATGGACCATAGCGCGGCCTTTCATGCCGCCCATATGCGCATCCATGGCGCCGATCCGAAACCGGCCCGCGCGTGGCTGCGCGCGCACGGAACCGGTCTGCACCGTTATCGGGCATGACGTGAATCAGGCCGGACAAGCGTGGCATTCATCGCCGCGATGCGCCAGGCCGCAGGCTTTGCACAGGCGATGTTCGCCCGGTCGCAGGCCATGGCCGACCGCCACGCGCTCGTCGAACACATAGCAATCGCCCCGCCACAGGCTGTCGGCTTCCGGCACCTCCTCCAGATAGCGCAATATGCCGCCCTTGAGGTGGTAGACCTCGCCAAAGCCCCGCGCCCTGACCAGCGCGGTCGACTTCTCGCAGCGTATGCCGCCGGTGCAGAACATGGCGATCCGGCGCGTGCGGCCCCGGTCCGGCAATTGCGCAGCGAACGCATCGAACCAGGCGGGAAAATCGCGAAAGGAACCGGTTTTCGGATCGATGGCGCGTTCAAACGTGCCGCACGCGACCTCATAGCCGTTGCGCGTGTCGATCACGATGGTGTCGGGATCGGCGATCAGCGCGTTCCAGTCGGCCGGATCGAGATGGGTCCCCGCGGCATTCGCCGGGTCCAGGTCCCCCGCCCCCAGCGTCACGATCTCCCGCTTCACCTTGATTTTCATACGCGCGAAGGGCGCCTGTTCAGCCGTGGCATATTTGACGTCCAGGTCGGCACAGCCGGGCAATGTCCGGATATGCGCGACCAGCGTCGCGATTGCGTCGGCCGATCCGGCAACGGTGCCGTTGATCCCCTCGGTCGCCAGGATCAGCGTGCCGCACAGGCCGAGGTCAGCGGTCAATGCCCGTAGTCGGCCGGCCAGCGCTTGCGGGTCGGGAAAGGAGGCAAACCGGTAAAGGGCAGCGATGGTGAAGGCGGACATGGCCTGCCTATAGGGATTTGCCCGGGCTCTTGAAAGCGGGCGTGCGAACGCGCATAGGCGACCCATGGTTCCCCTTTCGTTCGCGGGTCAAGAATTTCTCGCCTGCCCTGATGCAGCGCTCTACTGGCCGGCCCGGCGGGCCCTGCTGGTCGCCGATCTGCATTTCGAAAAGGCAAGCTGGTACGCCCGTTTCGGTCAGTTTCTGCCACCCCATGACAGCGCGGCGACCATCGACCTGATCGAGGCGCTGGCGGCGCGAACCGGCGCACGCGCAGTCTATTCGCTCGGCGACAGCTTTCATGACGCCAATGGCGTGGCCCGGCTCGACCCCGACGTTCGCAGACGTCTGGGCGTCCTGACGCGCCGTCTGGACTGGACGTGGGTAACGGGCAATCATGATGCCGGCATCGGGGACATGCCGGGGGGCCAGAGGGTGGCGGAAGCCGAGATAGAGGGAATCTGGTTGCGGCACGAAGCGGCCCGGGATGATCCCCGGCCGGAAATATCGGGCCATTTCCATCCCAAATTCCGGCTGGCGCTACGCGGACGGCATGTGTCGCGCCGGTGCTTCGTGGGGTCGGCGACCAAGCTGATCCTGCCCGCGCTCGGGACGCTGGCGGGGGGGCTGGATGCGGGTCATGAGGCGATTCGTCGGACGGTCGGGCCGGGTGCGACCGCGCTGGTACCGTTGGCCGACCGGATCCTGCGCTTTCCGCTGGCTTAGGGCGACGTTACGGAAACTCGAAATTAATGCGTTGCCTTTAAGCAACAGACATATGCCAGCAATACAGCGCACATGCAGCAAGACCCGCGGAATCACTGCATCTATTGCCTTGTCGGCTCTGTGGCAGCATAATCACCCGCAGTCCCGACGTGGCAAAAAGCCGTGCGGGCCAGGAGAGGACAGAAGCATCATGACCTACCGGAGTCTCTGGTTGTCCGGTGCCGGCGCCATCGCGCTGGCCACGGCCGCCCCCGCCCTGGCGCAGGGGAGCGCCGCTCCCCCTTCCAGCGCCGAGGAACCTGGCGCCGACATCATCGTCACCGCGACCCGGCGCGCGAGTCCCCTGTCCGACGTTCCGATCGCCGTTTCGGCCGTCGGCGCACAGGCCATGCAGAATAGCGGCGCGAGCGACATACGCACCCTGAATCAGCTTGCGCCGTCCCTGCTCGTTTCCTCCACCGGGTCCGAAGCCAATGCGTCGGCGCGGATCCGCGGCATCGGTACGGTCGGCGACAATCCAGGCCTGGAAAGTTCCGTCGCGGTGTTCATTGACGGCGTCTATCGATCCCGGACGGGCGCGGGCCTGAACGAACTGGGCGAAATCGAACGTGTCGAGGTGCTGCGCGGCCCGCAAGGTACGCTGTTCGGCCGCAACGCGTCGGCCGGCCTGATCAACATCGTCAGCAAGGCACCGGAAAACAGCTTTCATGCCAAAGGCGAGATCACCTACGGCAATTATGATTACTGGCGTCTGTCCGGCCGCGTCACCGGTCCGGTGGCGAACGGCGTTGCCTTGTCGCTGGATGGCGTATGGAGCAAGCGCGACGGGTTTTTCACCCTGCGCGACACGGCGGGAAACAAGGTCGGCGACACCAATGACCGCAACCGCTATTTCCTGCGCGGTCAGGCACTGATCGAACCCAATGACGCGCTCTCCATACGTCTGATCGGCGATTATACCAATCGCGACGAGAGTTGCTGCGGCGCGGCCTATATCGAAACGCGCGAGCGGCGGCCGGCGACGGGCGGCAGCTATACCGACGCGCCCTTCAACCGCATCGCGGCCATACTCGCCGGACAGGGCAGCGTGATCGCCGCCGATCCCTATGACCGGAACCTCGTCATCACGCCGGGCCGCGACTATGTCAGCAAGCTCAAGGATTGGGGCGTTTCCGGCGAGATCAACTATGATCTGGGCGGGGCCAAGCTGACCAGCATCACCGCCTGGCGCGACTACAAGTCGCGCGACTATGGCGACTATGACTATAATCGCGCCGACCTGCTCTACCGCGATCCCAACACCTATCGCCAGTTCCGGACCTTCACGCAGGAATTGCGGATGCAGGGAACCGCCTTCGCCGACCGGCTCGACTGGTTGGTCGGCGGCTATTACGCCCATGAAAAGCTGACGCTTCAGGACAATATCCGCTTCGGCGCGGACTATGGCCGGTTTGCCGCCTGTCGGCTGATGGCTGGTGCGGGCACCAGCAGCAACTTCACCGCGCAACAACTGGCCGCCTGTGGCAGCGGGCTGGCCACGCAACCGCTGATCACCGGGACGCAGGCGAACCTGAATGCGGGCCTGACCGCGGCCTTCCTCAATGCCGGCCTGCCGCCGGCGGTCGCGGCGGCACAGGCCGGTGCGATCTCCACCGGCCTTGGCAACGGGCTGCGCGCGCTTGCCGCGATCCCCGCAGGAACCGGCGACGTCGCATCGCGCTATTATCAGAAGAGCGAGAACTGGGCGCTGTTCACCCATAATATCGTCCATCTGACGAAGCGTCTCGACCTGACCCTGGGCCTGCGTTACACGCATGAAAGCAAAAGATTTTCCGCAGACCTGAACAACAATAACGCGACCTGCGCGGCGCTTCAGGCCTCGTCGCTGCCGACTCTGGCGACCAACCCGGCGCTGGGCAGCGCCGCTGCGCTCGCGGGGGGCATCCTCACTCTGGGTTGCCTGGGCAATGGATCGACCAGTCTCAACGCGCTCGACCTCAACGACCGGATAAGCGACGGCGAATTTTCCGGGACTGCCGTCCTGTCTTGGAAGCCGATCGACGAGCTGCTGCTGTATGGCAGCTATTCTAAGGGCTACAAGGCGGGCGGCTATAATCTCGACCGCTTCCAGCTCGGATCGACCGGCCTCAATCCCGTTCCCGCCGTCTTTTCGCCCCGCACCAATGCCGACGCCGCCAGCCTGCGCTTCGCCGCCGAAAAGGTCGACGCCTTCGAAATCGGGCTGAAATACAGCCAGCCCAAATGGAGCGCGAATGTCGCTGCCTTCCGGCAGGAATTCAAGAATTTCCAGCTCAACACCTTCAACGGCACCAGTTTCGTGGTGCAGAATATCAATGGCTGCGATTCCGCGCTCAGCGCCGGTACCTGCGACAGCGGTGACGTCGGACCCGGTCTGATCAGCCAGGGCGTCGAACTCGAGCTTGTGGCGACGCCCGCGCGCAACATCCGCGTCACCGGCGGCCTGACCTATGCCCGGGCCAAGTTCGCCAACCGGCTGGTCGGCAGCAGCGACGGGCGCGTGCCGCTCGATCCCGCCCTGTTCCTGCTGCCCGGTTCGATCAACAGCAACGCGCCGCAGGTCGTGACCACCGCCAGCTTCGCCTGGACGCCGGAGATCGGCTCCAGCGGCCTGTCGGCGCTATTCTACGTGGATGGGCGCATGACCGGAGATTATAATACGGGCTCGGACCTTTTCCCGGAAAAAGCGCAGGATGGCTACGCCGTCGTCAACGCACGCATCGGCCTGCGCGGGCCGGACCAGCGCTGGGCCATCGAACTGTGGGGCCAGAATATTTTCAACCAGGATTACACCCAGGTCGCCTTCTCCAGCCCGCTCCAGTCCAGCAGTCCGTGCACGTCGACCACCGGCCAGTTCGGGACGCTATGCGGCCGGCCGGCCGCTCCCGTGACCATGGCGAACCAGCTCATCTCCGCCTATCTGGCGGAACCGCGCACCTGGGGCATTACCCTGAGAGGGAGTTTCTGATCATCCCCTGGCCGCTCCGGGGAACGGGGCGGCCGGCCGGGGCTCGATCACCGAACAGGGCGGAACCGACGCGGACATCGGTCGCGCCCAGCATGATCGCGGTTTCATAATCGGCCGACATGCCCATGGACAGGCGTTGCAATCCCTCTTCCTGCGCCATTTTCGCCAACAGCGCGAAATAGGGCGCCGGCTCGACGTCGGCCGGGGGCACGCACATCAGGCCGAGCAGCGGAATGTCGGCCCCGCGCGCGGCTGCGATCAGCGCGGGCGTGTCCGAAATGGCGGCCCCGCCCTTCTGCTCCTCCGCTCCGATATTGACCTGAATGAAGCAGGGAATGCGTTTCCCCGCGACATCCATGGCCTTGACGAGCGCCGTCAGCAGCGACAGCCGGTCGAGGCCTTGGATCACGTCGAACAGGGCCACTGCGTCGGCTGCCTTGTTGGATTGCAGCTGGCCGACCAGATGCAGCGCGACATCGGGGAATTCCTCACGCAGCGCGGGCCATTTCGCCTGGCTTTCCTGCACACGATTTTCGCCGAAAACGCGCTGCCCGGCATCGATCAACGGACGAATGGCATCGGTATCATGCGTCTTGGAAATGGCGATCAGGTTGATGTCCGTGCCCGCCCGGTCCGTCAGGCGGGCGGCGCGATCGATAGCGTCGCGCACGGCGTCGAGGCGCTGCGCGACAGGAGAGCTGCTTGCGGTGCTGGCGGTCGTCATGCGCGTTGCTATAGGACAGGCGCATGACGCCCCGCCACCGCAAAAAGCTGCCCGGCCTCTGGCTGATGACGGACGAGCGCGTGGCGCCCGACCTGCTGGTCAAGGCAGCGCGAAGGCTGCCCAAAGGGCGGGCCGGCATCGTCTTTCGCCATTATCGGACGGCTGCGCCCGCCCGCCGGCACCTTTTCGACACGTTGCGCGCCATCGCGCGACGGCGGCGGCTGGTGCTGATGCTGGCGGGAACCGCGCGCCAGGCCATGGCCTGGCGCGCCGATGGCTGGCACGGACATGGTGCCGGACACGCCTGCCGGCTGCTGCTGCGCAGCGCACCTGTCCACAATGCTCCACAGCTTCATCGCGCCGTTGCGGCAGGGGCCGACTTCGTCTTCCTGTCGCCGCTCTTCCCGACGCTGTCCCACCCCGACGGACCCACGCTAGGACGGGTCCGCTTCGCCGCATTGGCGCATCAGGCCGGCGTTCCGGTCATGGCGCTGGGCGGCGTGGGCGGCAATCACCGGCCCATGCTTCGACGCCTGGGCGCTGCCGGATGGGCCGCGATCGACGGTCTTACCGGACAATCCTGACCCTTGAATCGACTTTGGTGCCCGACCTACCGGCCCAGTTCCGCCGCATGCTCCGGATCACTGAGCGCCGTCAGCCGTCGCGCGGCGCGACGGGCGAAGCGGAGCGTCTCCGCCTTGCGCCGGGCCGCGGCCAGCGGTTCGACCGGCGCTGGCCGGACCAGTTCCGCGTCATATTGGTCCGCAACAATCAGGCCCGTGCGCGCCGGCCATAGCGCCTCGCTGTCAAAAAGCCCAAGGTCGAACCCGGACGGCACCGCCCAGTAGAAGCGATCGCAATAGTCGAAATAATCGGGCCATTTCATGTCGCCCAAAAGGTCGGCGCGGCTGCACTTTATCTCCACGATCGTCAGCCGCCCGGCGCCATCGATAGCCATGATGTCAGCGCGCCTGCCGTTGGGCAGCGGAACTTCCAATATCCCGCTCATGTCATGCCGGAAGAAGAGTCGCAAAGTACCGCGTGCGACGGCCAGCGCCGTGCCATCCGTCAAAGGCGCACAGGATTCGACGGCAACTTCGTTCATGGACCCGATCCTAGAACATTAAGCGAACAAAAGAAAAGGCCGATTCGACACGATGTCGAATCGGCCTCCGCAATGGGCTCTTTCGCCTCAGCGATAGAAGATATGATTGTCGATCGCGGCCAGCTGCTTCTTGCCCCAGCCCGGCGACACGCGGCGCGCATGGAAGAACAGCGCTCCTTCGGCCCGGCTGTCCCAGCTGTCGTCCATCGCGATCTGGGCAATGGCGACGGCTTCGCGCCAGCTGCGGCCGTTCATGCGAATCGGCGGCATGCTGTTGCCGCGCACGAAGCTGAACTGGCTGCGCTGATACACGACGCCGCACAGGCTGTCGGGGAACCTTCCCGAGCGCGCACGGTTGATAACGACACGGGCAACGGCCAGCTGGCCTTCCAGGCTTTCGCCCTTGGATTCGAAATAGACCGCCCCGGCCAGGCACTGCATGTCGCCGCTCAGGTCTTCCGGCGCGCCATGTGCATCGACGAGCGCGGCAAGACTGCTCGCACTGGGGTCGGTGGAAAAGGATGAATCGGCGGTATGCGCCGAAGCCAGCGGCTGCGTAATTTCACGCGGCGGGGCGAAAATAACGGCGGATTGAGATCCGGCCGAAGGCGCTGCGGGCAGCGCGCCTGGTAGTGATGTCACCGACGCGATCGACTCTGCGGCGATCGACATGTCGGAAGCCGTGGCCGCAGCAGCTGCGGACAGGGCGAACGCCGCAAAGATAGCGGCCTTCAGACGAAAACTCATTACGACTCATTCAAGTGCGGTTCTTGGCCCTGATCGTCGCTCTTCAACACTTATTTCCGACGACCGGCCGCCCCCCGTCTGCGTGTTCACCGACTCCGCCCCCCAATGAGCGAATGCGGCAACCTGCGCGTTGGCGTGCGCGGGCCTGTGCACATGCCCGGACATTCTGTCAACGATCAGCAGATCGTTTCTGCGGCGAATCGTTCTGCCTGCGGGACATCGAGTTCGACGATCCACAAGTCGGGGTCTGACCGACGGCGGCGGGCGACATAATCCGCCAAAGCCTCGCGCCCCTCATCCGGCCGTGGTCCGCACGGCAGCAGCCGATAACCGCCCGTGAAATCGGGCACGCGCTCAAAAAGCCCGCATTCCTGTCCTTTTTCAAGGGTTTGGACCAGGATCATGCCGCTGATTTCATCGCCCTTGACCAGGACGGTGGCAAAGCCGCCTTCCGCCGTGACGCGCCGTCGCAACGCGCCGACCAGCATGGCGCTGGTCAGTCGCGCGTCAGGTGCCATAGCCGGGCAGCGAGGACAGCGGGAATTGCGACCGCATGAAGGTGCCCGTGCCGCGGCCGACTTCCTCTCCGTCCGCGTCGATAAGGGTGGCTTCGGCGACATAGACGCGGCGCCTGCCGCTGATCCAGCGTCCTTCCGCCCGGATCCGGCCCGGACTGACGGGCCGGGTAAAAAGCAGGTTGAAGGCGGTGGTCAACAGAAAGCGATCGCTCACCAGGCTGTTGGCGGCATAAAAGGCCGCATCGTCCAGCATCTTGAAATAGACGGTTCCGTGCACAGCGCCGGCGGCATGGAACTGAGTCTCGTCGACATCGAATTCGATGACCGATCGTCCCGCCTCGGGAATCTGCAACTCCGACCGGAACAACCGGTTGATCGGCGCGGAGCGGTAAAGCGACTCAAGCGCTCGAAAATGCGCAGTCTCGCCGCTCGATGGCGCTTCAGGCTGCGTCACGCGCCTCGCCGCCGGCCAGCAGCGCATGAAGGGCGCCCGTGGACTTGGCTCCGCGCAGGCGCGTCACCTGGCCCTCGTCCCGCAGGAACCGGGATACACGCGCCAGGGTCTTGAGATGTTCGGCACCGCTGTCCACCGGAGAGAGAAGCGCAAAAACGATGTCGACCGGCGCATCATCGACGGCATCGAACGGCGCCGGCGGATCAAGCAGCACGACGATGCCGCACATTTTTTCCAGGCCGGGAATCTTGGCATGGGGAATGGCAACACCTCCCCCGAAACCGGTAGATCCCAGACGCTCGCGCTCCAGCAGGGATTCCGCCACCGTATCGGCCTCCAGCCCGTAGGCCGGAGTCGCGAGCGCCGCGATCTTCTGGAAAAGTTGCTTCTTGCCGTTCGCGGTCATGCCCGTTGCGAGCGCGTCCGGCGAAACAAGATCGTTGAAATGCACCATGACAATTCCGAACCAGCCGAGCCGCGCTCAGCCAGTTGAAAAATGCGCGAATGCTCGGAGACTGTAAAGCCCGGCCCCATAGGCCGCCTGCGTCCCAAGGTCAACAGGCGGCCCAAGCAGCGGTGTATCAGACGCGCGGTTCGACCCATCCGATCGTACCGTCATGACGCCGATAGACCATGTTATAGGCCGACGTCCCTGCGTTGACGAACAACAGCGCATTGGTGTTGCGCAGATCCAGCATCATCACCGCGTCCGACACGCTGGCTTCGGGAATGTCGACGCGGGTTTCCGCCACGATGGCCGGTGCGTCGCTCGGCTCTTCCTCCTCATCGGCCGACCCCGCAAAAATCGTGTAGGCTGCGCCGCCAATCTCATCGATGGAAAAGCCGTTGGCGCGCTGGGCCTCCGCGGCCGCGGCCTGCTGGCTGCGATCCTTCAGGCGACGCATGTAGCGACGCAGTTGCTTGTCGATGCGGTCGGCCGCGATGTCGAAGGCAGGATGCGCATCCTGCGCCTCGCCCGCACCCTTCAGGATCAGGCCGGTCATGACATGGCAAATTATGTCGCAATGGAACGCGCCATGTGGTGCCGGCCGAAAAGTGACATGGGCGGAGATTGTGCGGGAAAAATATTTCTCGGCCATCGCCTCCAGCCGATCCGTGACATGCTGCTTCAGCGCGTCGCCCGTATCGACCTGATGTCCGGAAACACGAATATCCATATGCCTTCTCCTTGTTCTTGCCGAGCTGCGGAACGCAGCCCGGTTGACGTGGGGGCACGATGCCGGGATCAGCCCGGTTGCGCCCCCTCCAGCCAGAGCGGCTTTTCCAGCGTCGCGACGAACGCTGCATGCCGTTCCAGCTCCGCCGCGCTGGCCGCAAAGACTCGCGCGGGACGAACAGGGCGAACCGCAACGGGTGCGTTGAGTTCCGCCCTGGCACTCTCTTTCGCTTCCTCCTGTGCCAGACCCAGGCCGATCTGACGGCCTCCGGTCAGTTCGATATAGAGTTGCGCCAGCAACTCGGCGTCCAGCAACGCACCATGTTTCACGCGATGGCTGCGGTCGATGCCATAGCGCGTGCAGAGCGCGTCCAGACTATGTTTAGCCCCCGGATGCAGTTGACGGGCGATGGCGACGGTATCGATCATCCGGTCCATCGAGATCGCCATTTTCGCGCACAGCCCTAATTCGTGATTCAGAAAGCCGAAATCGAACCGGGCATTATGTGCAACCAGAGGGCTGTCCTCGAGAAAGGCCAGAAGGTCCTCCACGCCGTGGGCGAAGAGCGGCTTATCGGAAAGAAATTGGGACGAAAGGCCGTGGATCGCCTCAGCAGCCGCCGGCATGTCCCTTTGGGGATTGTAATAGGCGTGGAACGTCCGGCCCGTAGGCACGCGGTTGATAAGCTCGATACAGCCGATTTCGACCATGCGGTCGCCGGAAGCGGGATCGAATCCCGTCGTTTCGGTATCGAAAATGACCTCGCGCATTGCCCTCTTCATTCGACTCCGTGGGCTAACCCTTATCTGCCTGTCTTTGCGCCAAGGCAAGCGACCAGACGCCTGACCTGTGCCCGGGTCGCGTCGAATGTCGTGCCCGTATCGATCATATGGTCCGCCCGGCGCCGCTTTTCGGCATCGGGGGTCTGCAAATCGAGGATCTGGCGAAATTTTGCTGCGGTCATGCCGGGACGGGCCAGCACCCGCTTTCGCTGTTTCCAGGCGGGTGCGGTTACCACGATGACTCCGTCAAGCCATGCCTGCCCGCCGGTCTCGAACAATAAGGGAATGTCGAGAATCACGAAGCGGCGCGAACGATAGCGCCGCAGAAAGCGATTTCGCTCCCTCTTCACAGCAGGATGCACGATGGCTTCAAGCGCCCTTCGATCCTGCGGGTTGCCGAACACCGCCGCGCCCAGCTTCTGCCGATCGACCCCGGCCGACCCTGTCGTGCCGGGAAAGCGCGCTTCGATCGCGGGCAGGAGCATGCCGCCCGGTCCCTGCAACCGATGAACCGCCGCATCGGCATCGAACAACGGCACGCCTTGCCGGCGCAACATGGCGGCAACGGCAGACTTTCCCATGCCGATCGAGCCGGTCAGGCCATAAATGTCCATCAGGCCGCTGCGAGCAGACGGGCGCGCAGTTCTTCGTCCAGGTCGCGCGGCGCCTGCGCGTCGAAAAAAATGTCGAACGCCAGCGCCGCCTGGCCGATGAGCATTTCCAGTCCGTCCAGCGTTCTCAGTCCCCTGCCCCGCGCCGCCTTCAACAGGCCGGTTTCCAACGGTGCATAGACGATGTCGTAGACCGTCGCATCGTCGGGCAAGGGTGACAGGTCGGGTTCGAACCGGGGCTGGCCCACCATGCCGAGCGAGGTCGAGTTGACGAGCAGGTCGGCCGCCGGAACCGCGTCGTCGATGCCGATCACACGCCCCTTCACGCCCGCCCGGTCCAGCAGCGCCTGTCCCTTTGCAATGTCGCGCACCATGATGCTGATATCGGGCACGCCCAGGCTGCCCAGCGCGAACAGGACGGCGCGCGCTGCACCGCCGGCACCCACCAGAACCGCGCTCTGCCCGCGCCATTGATCGCGAAGCAAGGGCTGAAGAAACCCGCCCGCATCGGTATTGGTGCCGATAAGCGGACCGCCTGTTTCACTCGCGATCGTGTTCATCGCCCCGATCCGCGACCGGACTCCGCCCGGGTCGTCGGTATAGTCCATCACCGCTATCTTGTGCGGAATGGTCACGTTGCAGCCCAGCCAGTCCGGATCGGCACGCCGTTGCAGGAAATAGGCCGCCAGCCCCTCGCTCGTCACATGGGTCTTGCGATATTCCGCTTCGATATTCAGCGCCCTTAGCCAGAAATTATGAATCAGCGGGGATTTGCTGTGCGCGATCGGGTCACCAATCACCTCGGCATAGGGAAGCGTGTCGGTCATGCCGCCAGAACGCCACGCGCGCGCAGAAAGTCAAGCAGGGGCAGCAACGGCAGACCCTGAATCGCGAACTGGCTTCCTTCCACCCGGCTGAACAGCTGCGCGCCCGGTCCTTCGATCCGGTAACATCCCACGCACCAGCGACACGCGTCCCAGTCGCTGTCGAGATAGGAGTCGATGAAGTCGTCCGACAACCGGCGCACGGTCATCCGCACCCGTTCGACATGGCGCCATATCGCCTCGCCATTGAGCGCGACGACCGCCGCGCTGTGCAGATGATGCACTCTTTTCGACAGCAGCCGCAGGATACGGCCCGCATCATCCCGGTCCACCGCCTTGTCGATCATGGTGCCATCGTCCAGGCTCAGCGTCTGATCGCATCCCAGGACCAGCGCGCCGGGAAGCCGGCGGGAAATCCGCAACGCCTTTAGCTCGGCCAGCGCATCCGCCAGCGCGCGCGCGTCCAGTCCGTCGGCCCGCAACGCCTCCTTCGCCGCCTCCTCGTCGACACCGGGCGACATTGCCTCGAACGGCACCTGCGCGGCCGCCAGCAGGGCCCGGCGGCTCGCGCTCTGCGACGCCAGCACGATCATGCCTCTTCTCCGTCCGCCAGCACGCGGTCATTGAACAGGTTGATGATGGCGGCCGCAGCCTCCTCTATCGACCGGCGCGTCATGTCGATCACCGGCCAGCCATTGTCCGCGAACATGCGCCGGGCGAAGGCCAGCTCATCCTGCACCTTCTCCATGTCGACATAGGCGGTTTCCGGCGTCTGATTGAGCGACAGCAGCCGATTCCGGCGAATCTGGATCAGTCGTTCCGGACTGACCGTCAGCCCCACCACCATCGGATGCCGCAGGGCGAACAGGCTGCGCGGCGGCGGGGATTCGGGAACCAGGGGAATATTGGCCGTCTTGTACCCGCGGTTGGCAAGATAGATGGAGGTCGGCGTCTTCGACGCACGGGACACGCCCGCAAGCACGATGTCGGCTTCCTCCCAATTTTCATGTCCTACCCCGTCGTCATGGGCGATGGTGAACTGGATGGCCTCGATCCGCGCGAAATAGGCCTCGTCCAAAATATGTTTTCGGCCCGGTCGCGTCCGGGTTTCCTGACCCAATATGTTGGACAGGGCATCGGCCACGCTGTCCAGCGCCGCGACATGGGGCAGGCCCAGCGCACGGCAGCGCGTCTCCAGCCGCTTGCGCAGCGGGTGATTGGTGAGGGTGAAGAGAACGAGACCGGGATTGGCGGAAATTTCCTCCATGATCCGGTCGAGATGGATTTCCGACCGCACCATCGGCCAGAAATGCCGGATCGCCTCCACATTCTCGAACAGGCCGATCGCCGCCTTGGCGATATTCTCCAGCGTCTCGCCGGTGGAATCGGACAGGAGGTGAAGATGGATGCGCGCCATGCCGCATATCTCTGTGGGGTGGTTGTGGATAAAGCAAGGAACGAGTTGCGGATGAAGCAACCCGGTTTTTCTCCTCCCCGCCTTGCTAAATTTCATCCACAGGCCGCCAACAGGCACCGTTTTTCATCCACAGTCTGTGGATAACGGGGATAATGTCATGGACTCGGGCACCCATCGGACGTCGATGACGAGTCAATCTGTTGGCAAAAGCGGGCACAGCGCATAAACCCCGCTACCAACGCCCCTATATCTCCAGCATCCTTATTGAATCTAAATTATAGAGAGAGTCTGATGCGCTTCGACGCCCCGGCGGTCACCGCCGAAAAACCGCTGCTCGGCGTGCTCAAGGGTGAACGGCCCACCGTGCCGCCCATCTGGCTGATGCGCCAGGCCGGTCGCTATCTGCCCGAATATCGCGAATTGCGTGCGCAGAAGGGCGGTTTCCTCGAACTGGTCTATGACAGTGGCGCGGCGGCCGAAGTGACGCTCCAGCCGCTGCGGCGGTTCGGCTTTGACGGCGCCATCCTGTTTTCCGACATATTGATCGTCCCTTACGCGATGGGACAAGATTTGTGGTTCGAGGCGGGGGAAGGTCCCAGGCTTGCGCCGATCCTGGCGGAAGCGGACCTGTCCGCGCTGACTCCGGATTTCGGTCGGTTCGATGCGGTCTACGAAACGGTGCGGCGTGTGAAGGCGGCGCTCGACCCGTCCGTGACCTTCCTCGGTTTCGCCGGTAGCCCCTGGACCATTGCAACCTATATGGTCGCGGGACAGGGCAGCAAGGACCAAGGCCCGGCGCGACGCATGGCCTATCAGGAACCGGATCGCTTCGCCGCGCTGATCGACGCCATAGTCGACGCGACCATCGTCTATCTGTCCGGCCAGATCGAAGCGGGCGTGGAAGCGGTGCAGCTGTTCGACAGCTGGGCGGGCAGCCTGTCTCCGCTTCAGTTCGAACGCTGGGTGATCGCCCCGAACCGCGCGATCGTGAAGGGGCTCAAGGCGCGGCATCCGGATATTCCGATTATCGGCTTCCCCAAGGGCGCGGGCGCAAAACTTCCCGATTATGCACGCGGTACGGGCGTGGACGCGGTCGGCGTCGACGAAACGGTCGATCCCCACTGGGCAAATGCGGCGCTGCCCGCAGGTTTGCCCGTGCAGGGCAATCTCGATCCGCTGGCGCTGATCGCGGGCGGGAAGGCGGTAGAGCAGGCGGTGGACAATATCCGCGCCGGTTTTAGCGACCGGCCGCACATCTTCAACCTGGGCCATGGCATTTTGCCCGACACCCCCATTGATCATGTCGATGCACTGCTTAGCTATGTGCGGCAGGAAGGAGACCGCAACTGATGGCCTATCTCGGCGCAGCCTACCCATGGGTGAAGGCCGCCCACGTGATCTTCGTCATCTTCCTGATGGCGGGACTGTTCATGATGCCGCGGTTTTTCGTCTATCATCAGGAAACCGTGCCCGGTTCGCCGGAGGATCGGCGATGGATCGAACGGGAAACGCGGCTGCTCAGGATCATCCTCAACCCTTCGCTCATCCTGGTATGGATTTTCGGCCTGATGCTCATGGTGGAGATCGGCGCCTGGCATTTCGGCTGGTTTCACCTGAAACTGCTCTTCGTGCTCGGCCTGTCGGGCTATCACGGGTGGATCGCAGCATATGTGAAGAAGCTCGGCCGGGGTCAGCGACCGCTGACCGACCGGCAATTGCGGTTGCTGAACGAAGTGCCCGGCATTGCCGCGGCAGTGATCGTCATCGCGGTGATCGTCAAACCCTTCTGACAAGATCCCGCTGGCGGCGGGCCGCCGGATCGACGAACACGCCGGTCAGGCTGGATGGACCGCGACATTGTCGATCAGGCGGGTCCGCCCCAGCCGCGCCGCGCCCAGCAATCGCGCCGGCCGGTCCAGCACGGTGATGGGTTCCAGCGTCGCCGCGTCGCACAAGGTGACATAATCGACCGGGTCGAATCCATGAGTCGTCAGTATGGCGATGGCTTTGGCGAGCGCGCCCTCGACCGCTTCGCCCTTCTCCATCTGCCGCTTGGCTTCGCCCAGCGCACGGGGCAGGGCGAGCGCCGCCTTGCGTTCCGCTTCGTTGAGATAGGCGTTGCGCGAGGAGAGGGCCAGCCCGTCCTCGGCCCGTTGCGTGGGCACGCCCACAATGTCGATCGGCATATCAAGATCGGCAACCATCCGACGGATGACGGCCAGTTGCTGATAATCCTTCTCGCCGAAAATGGCGACATCGGGACACACCTGGTTGAACAGCTTTGTCACGACCGTCGCCACACCGTCGAAATGGCCGGGCCGGGCCGCGCCGTCCAACCCGTCGCTTACCCCCGACACGCTGATGGTGCTGGCAAAGCCGGCCGGATACATGATGTCGACGCCGGGCGCCCAGAGCAGGTTCACGCCCGCCGCCGTCAGCATCGCCGCGTCCTTTGCCTCGCGTCGGGGGTAGGCGTCCAGATCCTCGGTTGGTGCGAACTGTTTGGGATTGACGAAGATCGAGACGACGACATGGCGTCCGTGCCGCCGCGCTTCGTCGACCAGGGCCATATGGCCCTCATGCAGGGCACCCATGGTGGGCACCAGGGCGAGCGGCTTTCCGTCGGCCCGCAGGGCGGCGATTGCGGTACGCAAAGCGGGAATGTCACGCAGGATTTGCACGGGAGGAAGGGCTCCGATATGGGCAGGCCGACAAGGGAGGTCCTGCTAGGCTTGTGTCTGCGCGACCGTCAAGAATCATTGCGACAATCAACGGGGTTATCAAGGTCCAATGGCGAACAGGCAGCCGCATCTGATCGTTTTCGCCAATGAAAAGGGTGGAACCGGCAAATCCACCACGGCTGTGCATACTGCGATCGCGCTGAGCGCGCTGGGTCATGCGGTGGGCATGATCGACCTTGATCCACGCCAGCGGACCGTGACCCGCTATATGGAAAATCGCCGCGACACAGCGCGTCGACGCGGTATCGACCTGCCTACGCCCGATTTCGAGGTGTTCGTCGGCGACAGCATTGCCGCTCTGGACGATCAGGTGGTCACGATAGCCCAGGGCAAGGATTTCCTGGTCATCGACACGCCCGGTCGAGACGATGAATTTGCCCGCCATCTGGCGCCGCACGCCAACACGCTGGTAACGCCGATGAATGACAGCTTCGTCGACTTCGACCTGATCGGGCAGGTCGATCCGGAAACGTTCAAGGTCCGTCGACTGTCCTTCTATTCGGAACTGATCTTTGAAACGCGCAAGGCGCGGGCCAAGGTCGATGGCGTCTCGATCGACTGGGTGGTGCTGCGCAACCGGGTCCAGCATCATGATGCCAGGAACAAGAAGCGCGTCGGCGACGCCCTGACGGAATTGTCCCGCCGGGTCGGATTCCGGGTTATCCCCGGCCTGTCGGAGCGCGTGATCTTCCGCGAACTCTTTCCCTCGGGCCTGACGTTGCTGGACAAGGGGCATCTGGGCGAACTGGGCGTCAGCCACATCGCCGCGCGGCAGGAATTGCGAGAAATGATATCGGGCCTGGCGCTCCCGACGCGGGAGGGAACCGTGTCGATGGACATGATCGGCGCGGCCTGATGGGATGGCTGGCGCTCCTGCTGATCGGACTGGCCGGCTGGCTTATCTGGACGGGGAGGCTGCAACGCATGACGGCAAAGGACGGGATGGCCCTGGGCGCGGCACTGGTCGGCGCCATATTGGCGGCCAAGGGAAAGCCCGTGATCGGCGCACCCTTGTTGATGGGCGCGGCTCTGTTTTTCGCGCGACAAGGCCGGACGCGCCGCAAGCGTGCCGCGCGGGTCCGGCAACCCGGCGCGCAGGATGTCGCCCAGGCCCGGGCCCTGCTCGGCCTTTCGCCGGACGCGGACGCGCAGGCAATACGCGCCGCCCATCGCCGGCTGATCGCATCGGTCCACCCCGACCGCGGTGGGACCGAAGCGTTGGCAGCCCAGATCAATGCCGCGCGCGACCTGCTTCTGGCGCAGCAGCGGACAGTGGACCGCGGCGATTAGGCGGACCTTATGAAAGCGCATCGTTTCGATCCGACCCTGCTGCGCGACTATGACCTGCGCGGCACTGTCGGGCAGAACCTGAACGGGGCCGATGCGCATGCGCTGGGACGCAGTTTCGGGACGGTCATCAGGCGGAAGGGCGGATCGCGCGTCGCGGTCGGCCATGACGGGCGCCTGAGTTCACCGATGCTGGAATCCGCGCTGGTGGATGGGTTGGCGCAGGCCGGCGTCGGCGTCCTGCGCATCGGCCTGGCCTGCACGCCGATGCTCTATTACGCCGAGGCGGTCGAGCAGGTGGACGGTGCCATAGAAGTAACCGGCAGCCATAATCCCGGCGATCAGAACGGCTTCAAGCTGGTGCATCGCCACGCGCCCTATTTCGGCGAGGCGATCCAGGATCTGGGGAAGATGGCGGCGGCGGGCGATTGGGAGTGGGGAACCGGCAGGGTCGACACTATCGACATCATGGACCGCTATGTCGCCCGGCTGCTGGACGGGTTCGACGGTCCTGCCTGCCGTATCGGATGGGACGCGGGCAATGGTGTCGCGGGTCCCGTGATCGAAGCGCTCACGCAACGCTTGCCGGGTGAGCATCACCTGCTTTTCACCCAGGTGGACGGTCACTTTCCCAACCATCATCCCGATCCTTCCATAGAAACCAATCTGGGCGCGTTGCGGGCGCTCGTCCTCGACAAGCAGCTCGACTTCGGAGTGGCTTTCGATGGAGACGCCGACCGCATCGGCGTGGTGGACGGGCAGGGGAGGACGATCTGGGGCGACCAGTTGCTCGGCCTGTTCGCACGCGACGTGCTGCAAAGACGACCGGGAGCGGCGATCGTGGCGGATGTAAAGACCAGTCAGGCGGTTTTCGACCTGATTGGGACGCTGGGCGGCCGGCCCGACATGTGGAAGACCGGGCACAGTCACATAAAGTCCAGAATGAAGCAGATTGGCGCCTCTCTGGGCGGCGAGATGACCGGCCATCTCTTCTTTGCCGACGATTATTTCGGCTATGATGACGGGCTCTACGCCGCCGTAAGGCTGATCGGCGCGGTCGGGCGGCTTGGGCGGAGCGTTGCGGACCTGCACGACACCATGCCCCGGCTCCCCAGCACACCGGAACTGCGAATTCCGGTGGCGGAAGATCGCAAATTTTTGCTGGTGGACGAGATTCGCGCCCGGCTTCGAACGACCGGCGCAACCATGACGGAACTGGATGGCGTCAGGGTCCGATCGCGGGACGGGTGGTGGCTTCTGCGTGCCTCCAATACCCAGGCTGCACTGGTCGCGCGCGCCGAATCATCCGATTCAAAAGGCCTGCGCCGACTATTGTCGGAAATGGAATTTCAGCTCGCGCAAGCAGGCCTGCCCTGGGAATTTTCGTAAATATTCTACCTTTGCATATACAGTGCCGCTACGGAAATCGTGTCTTTCAAAGCAGTTGCAGAAAATGCAATCATGCATGTTTCTTTCGCATTTGCAGCAGCGCGGGTGAACCGGCAGAAGGAATGGGCCTTTCAGGCATCCTCTCCTAAAACTTTCCAGCCGCCTTTCGGGGCGGCTTTTTTTTTGTTTCCCGCAGGCGGTGCCAAGGCCGGGGCGCCGTAACGGCACTTTTACAGACATTGCCAGTTCCTCTGCCAAAGCGGCCGGAAACCGGCGCTTTGCACTGGAAATTACCGGTATAATTGATAATCGACGCGGAGGATAATGCCCGGCGGCGTGTCACATTCATGTCCGTCGGGGTCACAAAAGTCGCTCGTAGAAGAGGATCTGCCACAATGTTGAGCCGCTCTTTCCCTCGCTTCCTTCTTGCCGGAGCCATGCTCGGCGCGCCGCTGCCCGCGCTGGCCGGAGGCTTCTATCTTCAGGAGCAGTCGCCGAAGGAAACGGGTCGCGCACTGTCCGGCGGTGCGGCGTCGGCGGACGATCCCTCGACCATCTATTTCAATCCCGCGGGCATGACCCAGCTGTCGGGCATTCAGACCTCGATCGGTGCATCGGCACTGATGGCGTCGGCGCATCAAACCAACCGCGGCACCTATCGCTCGGTTCCGGGGACGGCGCTGCGTGTCCCGGTCGCGGGCAATGACGGTGGCAATCCGTTCGAAAAAGTCATTCCGGTGCCCAGCTTCTATGCGAGCGCCCAGCTGAACGACCGGTTGTGGGTAGGCTTGGGGGTCAACGCGCCGTTCGGGCTGAAGCTGGAATATGATGACGGCTTCTTCGGGCGATATGATTCCCTCTACACCGACCTCAAAACATATAATATCCAGCCGTCGGTCGCCTACAAGCTGACCGATCGCCTCTCCATCGGCGGCGGCGTCGACGTGCAATATGTGAAGGCGACGTTGACCAACGCGCTGCCGCAGCTTTCGCCGCTAGCCCCGTCCGACGGCTTCGCCCGGCTGAAGGGCGACGACTGGTCGGTCGGCTGGAATGCAGGCCTGTTCTACACCACAGGCGACACCAATTTCGGTGTCCATTTCCGCAAAGGCATTCGCCACAAGCTGGCGGGCACCCAGACCGTTTCGGGGCTGCTTGGTCCGATCGCGGCGGGCAATGGCGACTTCGCGGCGACTGCGCCGCTCGCGCTGCCGGATATCGTGACGGTCAGCATGACCCACAGCCTGACCCCGAAGCTGCGGGCGATGCTGACCGGCAAATGGTATAACTGGTCGAGGTTCAAGGGCATCGCCGTCACGTCGGCGGCCGGCACGACGAACAAGGAACTGGACTATCATGACAGCTATTCCTTCAGCGCCGGCGGCGAATATGACGTCAGCCCCGCTCTGACTCTGCGCGCAGGCACGATGTTCGATCGCACGCCCACCAATCCCCGGCATCTGACGACGCGCGTGCCCGATGGCGACCGCGTGTGGCTGACGGGGGGCGCGACCTTCAACATTTCGCCGGCGGCGGCGCTGAACCTCAGCTACGCCCATACGTTCGTGGAAAAGGCCAACATCATCCGCCCCGACAGCTATTATCCGGCACCTGCGACCGTTACCGCCACGACCCTGGCAGAGACCAGCGGCAATGCGGACCAGCTTGCCGCATCGGTGACCCTGCGCTTCTAATCCGCCGCAGAAATCCCTATAGGGGCTCCGTAGCTACGGAGCCCCTTTTCATGTCCGACCATAATCCCGGCCTGCGTCCCTGGCGCGACATCGCCCGCCGCCCCAGCCGGCAGATCATGGTCGGCAATGTGCCCGTGGGGGGCGGCGCGCCGGTCACGGTCCAGACCATGACCAACACGCCCACCCACGACGTCAAGGCGACGGTCGACCAGATCCGCCGCTGCGAAGAAGTCGGGGTCGACATCATCCGCGTATCGTGCCCGGACGAAGCGTCCACCGCTGCGTTGAGGCAGATCGTCCGGGCCGCACGCGTGCCTATCGTCGCCGACATTCATTTTCACTACAAGCGCGCGCTGGAAGCCGCCGATGCGGGCGCGGCCTGCCTGCGCATCAACCCCGGCAACATCGGCAGCGAGGCGCGCGTCAAGGAAGTGGTGGACGCGGCCAAGGCGAACGGCTGCTCGATCCGCATCGGGGTCAACGCCGGCTCCCTCGAAAAAGACCTGCTCGAAAAATATGGCGAGCCCTGCCCCGAGGCGCTGGTCGAGAGTGCCCTCGACCATATCAAGCTGCTCCAGGACCAGGATTTCCACGACTATAAGGTCGCGGTGAAGGCGAGCGACGTGTTCCTGGCGGTCGCGGCCTATATGCAGCTTGCCGAGGCCGTTGACTGCCCGCTGCACCTCGGCATCACCGAAGCCGGCGGCCTGATCGGCGGCACGGTGAAAAGCGCGATCGGCATCGGCAACCTGCTCTGGGCCGGCATCGGCGACACGATCCGAGTTTCCCTGTCGGCCGAACCGGAAGAAGAGGTGCGGGTCGGCTACGAGATTTTGAAGTCGCTCGGCATCCGCACCCGCGGGGTGAAGGTCATCTCCTGCCCCTCCTGCGCGCGGCAGGGCTTCGACGTGATCCGCACCGTGCAGGCGCTGGAGGAGAGGCTCCAGCATATCCACACGCCCCTGTCGCTCTCGGTCCTGGGCTGCGTCGTCAACGGACCGGGCGAAGCGCGCGAGACCGACATCGGCCTGACCGGCGGCGGCGCGGGCAAGCATATGGTTTACCTGTCGGGGCTTACCGACCATACGGTGCAGGACGCCGACATGGTCGATCATATCGTGAAATTGGTGGAAGCCAAGGCTGCCGAAATCGAGGCCGCGCAGCTGGAATCGGACACCACCGATGTCGGCAATGCCGAAGCGGCGGAATAAATCGGCAGGATGAACCGTACTTCGGGGGGATTTGCGATCCCCTTCATCGTCTGCTGCGCAGGCGTCGCGCTCTTTTCGATCATGGATGCGACCATGAAGGGACTGAGCCTCTCCATCGGGCTTTACAATGCCCTGTTCTGGCGCGCGGTCAGCGGAACAGTGCTGGGGCTGGCGCTGATGCTGGCGACGCGGCAGCGCTGGCCGACGCGGGCGGTGCTGCGCATTCACCTGCTGCGCGGCGTGGTCGTCGCGTTGATGGCACTGCTGTTTTTCTGGGCGATCATGCGGATGCCGCTGGCCGAAGCCATCGCCCTGTCCTTTATCGCGCCCCTGATCGCGCTATATCTCGCCGCCTTGCTGCTGAAGGAGCGGGTAGGGCGGCAGGCCATAGGAGCCTCGCTTCTCGGGCTGGTGGGCGTGGCGGTCATACTGGCCGGACGGATGCAGGGGCGATACGAGCCCGAGGCGCTGCTCGGGGTCGCCGCCATGCTGTGTTCGGCGGTCCTGTTCGCCTGGAACCTGATCATCCAGCGACAGCAGGCGCAACTGGCATCGCCGATCGAGGTCGCCTTCTTCCAGCACCTGGTCATGTTGGCGGTCTTCGCCCTGGCCGCGCCGGTCTTGGCCGTTCCGCCCGGCCTTGCGGCTGTGCCGCTCATAGCGCTGGCCGCGACGCTGGCCTTTACCTCGCTCGCGGCGCTGGCCTGGGCCTATGCCCGGGCGGAGGCCCAGCGGCTGATCCCGGTCGAATATACCGCCTTTCTGTGGGCGGCGATCATCGGCTGGCTCGCCTTTGGCGAACGTCTGACCCTGACAACGCTTGCGGGCGCCTTGCTGATCGTCGCCGGCTGCCTTATCGCGGCGCGCTCGAAGCGGGCGGAACTGGCCCATGTGGAACCGGGGACGGCATGAGCGAGATCAGCATCCGCACGGCGCGGGCCGACGACATCGATACCATTCTTGGATTCATCCGCGCGCTGGCGGATTATGAGCGGCTGGCTCATGAGGTGAAGGCGGATCCGACGACGCTGGCGCATTATCTGTTCGGCCCGCGCCCCATGGCCGAGGTGCTGATCGCGCAGATGGACGACACGCCCGTGGGCTTCGCCCTTTTCTTCCACAATTTCTCGACCTTCGAGGGCAAGCCCGGCCTCTATCTGGAGGATCTGTTCGTCCTGCCCGCCGCGCGCGGCAAGGGCGCGGGCAAGGCGCTGCTCGTCCGGCTCGCGGCGATGGCGATCGAACGCGATTGCGCGCGGCTCGAATGGTCGGTGCTGGACTGGAACGCGCCCTCCATTGCCTTCTACCGCGCACTGGGCGCGCGGCCGATGGACGAATGGACAGTGCAGCGGGTCGATGGCGACGCGTTGCGCACGCTGGCGCGCGGTTAGCGCCTCAGCCCGTCCTCGATGCTGGCGAACAGCAGCGCGACCGCGAAGAGGCCGAGCGAGACAACAACAAGGGCGGGATAGAAGCTGGCGATCATTGGCGTATCTCCTTTCCCTCCTTCTGCGCCTGCGGTGCGGCCGGTCGCCATAAGGAGTGTTACGGATGGGCCGCGACGAGCCGATCCTGCCCGGGCTTGACGCGGACTCCTGCTCCGTCGCATTGTGCCGAAACGGAACATTTGGGGGACATTGAACGACATGGCCGTCGGCCGCACCGTTAAGCGCACGCCGGAATGGCGCGAAATGCTCAAGCGCAGCCTGCTTCGGAGTGGCGCGCTGATCGGCGCGCTAGGCCTGTTCCTGGCGACCGGATTCCTGGCGCTCGCCTTGCTCAGCTACACGCCCAGCGACCCGTCGATGAACACCGTGGCTGGCGATCATGTCGCCAACATGATGCAGACACCCGGCGCGTGGACGGCGGATTTCCTGCTGTGGCTGCTGGGCGTACCGGTGGCCCTGCTCCTGCCGCTGATGGCGGTGACCGCGCGACGCCTGTGGGGCGATCAGGACATGGTCGGATGGAAGGGGCAGTTCGGCAAATGCCTGCTGGGAATCGCCCTTGTCGGTATCGCACTTGCGCTGTTCCAGAGCGATCCGCTGGTCGGCCTGCCGGCGGGATGGGGCGGCGTCATCGGCCTGGTCACGGCGCGTGGCGTCGCCAGCCTGACCGCGCAAAGCCCTGCGGCTGCGCCGTGGATCAGCGGGGGGCTGATCGTGGTGCTGCTCATCGTCGGCCTCTATGCCTGCTATGCCAGTCTCGCGCTGGAAAAGCCGATCTTCACCATGCGCCGGCCGCGCCTGCCCCGTTTCAGCCTGCCCAGGCCCTCGCTGGCCCTTGCCGGGGCACCGGCGGTCGAGGATGCTGAGGAGGAGGAGGCCGAACGCGTCATCGCGCCGCGCAAGGCCGTCTCCACCGAACCCAAGCCGCCGATCACCATCCAGTCGCCCAAGCCTGCGCCCGCCCAGCGGCAAATGGCGCCGGTCAGCCAGGACGATCTGTTCGGGCACAGTTCGCTGCCTTCGGCCGACCTGCTGAACCCGATCCCCGCGAGCCAGGGCGGGAAGATCGACAAGGCGGCGCTGGAACGCAATGCCAGGCTTCTGGAATCGGTGCTCGACGACTTTCATGTGAAGGGCAACATCGTTGAAGTGCGGCCCGGCCCGGTCGTCACAATGTACGAACTGGAACCGGCGCCGGGCATCAAGGCCAGCCGCGTTATCGCGCTGGCCGACGACATCGCCCGCAACATGTCGGCGCTGTCGGCCCGCGTCGCGACGATACCCGGCCGCACCGTCATCGGCATCGAACTGCCCAATGCAAACCGCGAGGGCGTGTCATTCCGCGAACTCATCACCAGCGAGCAGTTCGGGCAGGAAGCGACCCTGCCGATCATCCTGGGAAAGAATATCTCGGGCGAACCGATCATCGCGGACCTGGCGCCGATGCCGCACCTGTTGATCGCCGGCACCACCGGTTCGGGCAAGTCGGTGGGTCTCAATGCCATGATCCTGTCGCTGCTCTACCGGATGACGCCGGACCAGCTGCGCCTGATCATGATCGACCCCAAGATGCTGGAACTGTCGACCTATGACGACATCCCGCATCTGCTCTCGCCGGTGGTCACGGAACCGGCCAAGGCGATCCGCGCCCTGAAATGGGCGGTGGAGCAGATGGAGGACCGCTATCGCATGATGGCGTCGATCTCCGTCCGCAATCTTGCCAACTATAACGAGAAGGTCCGCGCCGCAAAGGCCAAGGGCAAGCCGCTCGGCCGCCGCGTCCAGACGGGCTATGATCCGGAAACCGGCAAGCCAATCTATGAGGAAGAGCAGTTGGATTTCCAGCCGTTGCCGCAGATCGTGGTGGTGGTTGACGAACTGGCCGACCTGATGATGACCGCGGGCAAGGAGGTCGAATTCCTGATCCAGCGGCTGGCGCAGAAGGCGCGCGCCGCCGGCATCCATTTGATCCTGGCAACCCAGCGCCCGTCCGTCGACGTCATCACCGGCGTGATCAAGGCGAACCTGCCCACCCGCATCAGCTTTTTCGTGACGTCCAAGATCGACAGCCGCACCATATTGGGGGAACAGGGTGCCGAGCAGCTGCTGGGGAAGGGCGACATGCTCTACATGCATGGCGGCAAGGGGCTGACCCGCGTTCACGGTCCCTTCGTGTCCGACGACGAAGTGCGCGTGGTCGCCGATCACTGGCGCGCGCAGGGCCAGCCCGACTATATCTCCGCCGTGACCGAGGAGCCGGAGGAAGGCAGCTTTGCGCTCGACGGCGTCGACCTGGGCGACGACAGTCCCGATGCACAGTTGTTCCGCAAGGCGTGCCAGCTGGTATTCGAGAACCAGAAGGCGTCGACCAGCTGGCTCCAGCGGCAGCTGCGCGTGGGCTATAATTCCGCCGCCCGGTTGATCGAACGGATGGAGGATGAGGGGCTGGTCGGCCCGCCCAATCATGTCGGCCGCCGTGAAGTACTGCGCGACGAGAATGGCAATCCGCTCTGACATCTTGCTGAACGCAAGGGAACGGCCGGGTTCACGGGGAGTTCAATCGCCCCAACCTACACCGCATCCGTAACAACCGGAGTGAATTTTCATGAAGCGCATCATCCTCGCGCTGGCCGCGACGCCGGTCGCCCTTGCCCTTCCGCTCGCCGCCCCGGTCGAGGCGCAGCAGCGAGATCAGGGCGAACTGGCCAGGGTCAACGCCTATATTCGTGCCGTTTCCACCATGACGGCCGACTTCAGCCAGACGGACCGCAACGGCCAGACGCTGACGGGCAAGCTGACCCTGAAGCAGCCGGGCAAGATCCGTTTCCAGTATCAGAAGGGCGTGCCCCTGCTGATCGTCGGCGACGGCAAGGCGTTGACCATGATCGATTATGAGGTGCGGCAGGTGCAGCGCTGGCCGATCGGCAATTCGCCGCTCGCCGCCCTGATCGATCCGTCCAAGGATCTCTCGAAATTCGGATCGGTCGTACCAAGCGGCGATCCGTCCATCCTGTCCGTTCAGGCGCGCGATCCCAAGCGTCCCGAATTCGGGACCATCACCATGATCTTCAAACGCGACGCCGCCAGCCCGGCCGGCCTGCAACTCTATGGCTGGGTCGCGCTCGATTCGCAGAATAACCGCACGGCGGTGCGGCTCACCAATCAGCGCTACGGCGTTACCGTGCCCGATTCCGCTTTCCGCTGGACCGATCCGCGGCGGCTTGGCCGTCCTTCCGGCGGCTGACCGGAGCAGCGGGTGCGACGGACGGAAAAACTTTTCCGTCCGTTCATCTGCCGCTCATATCGAGGACGCTAATCAACAATTCACGACGCGAGATGGTCTCCGGGATTTCCCCCCTGTTACCCGGCACCGCTCCCGTCGCGAAGCGCTTCAAGGGCGCGATCGAGACCCCCGTTCCACGCCCCCGGAGCGGGGGTCTTTCCTTCTCTGGTGACCCATGCTTGCGCGCGCGTCCGCGCCCTCCTAGAGCGATGGGCCATGACCGGCACACTCAGCATCGCCTCCTGGAACATCAACAGCGTCCGCGCCCGGCTCGACATCGTCGAGCGTTTCCTGACCGAAGAGTCGCCTGACATCCTCTGTCTTCAGGAAACCAAGGTGGTGAACGAGATTTTCCCCACCGACATGTTCAGGCGGCTGGGCTATGTGCATCAGGTGCTGAACGGACAACGCATGCACCATGGCGTCGCGATCATGAGCCGGGTGCCGATGCATGAGGATGACCGGCTCGACTGGCAGGCCAATGGTGAGGCGCGGCACGTCGGCGTGCGGCTGGAAAACGGCGTGCGGATCGAGAATGTCTATGTTCCCGCGGGCGGCGATGTGCCGGATCGTGCCGTCAATCCCAAGTTCGGACAAAAGCTCGATTTCCTTGAGCGGATGATCCGGTGGTCCGCCGATCTGGCCGACCAGCCGACCATCCTGACCGGGGATTTCAACATCGCACCGCTGGAATGCGACGTCTGGAGCCACAAGCAATTGCTGGACGTGGTCAGCCACACTCCGGTCGAGTGCGAGATATTGGCGCGGTTGCAGGCGTCGAACGATTGGGTCGATATCGGACGGCATTTTCATCCGGCGCCGGCGCGCCTCTACACCTGGTGGAGCTACCGGGCGAAGGACTGGGCTGCTTCCGACCGGGGTCGCCGGCTCGATCATATGTGGACGACGAAGGACGTCGCGGCAAAGGCGGTCGGCCATCGCGTGGTTGAACCGGCGCGCGACTGGGGCAAGCCGTCCGACCATATCCCCCTCATAACCGAGTTCGCCTTCTGATGGCGGTGGCCGCGCAGGGGCGGGCCGCAGCCCGTGCCATCGACGCGTTGCGGCGCGGCTGGCCCGTGCGGGTCGCGGCCGCCGACGGCGCGATCCGGCTGATGGCGATCGAGGGGGCGGATGCAGTCACGCTGGCCGCATTCGACGCGGCCGGTCGCGCCGACATTCTCATTTCCGCCGCGCGCGCCGACACGCTCAAGCTCGCCAACCAGCTCGCCGCCGCCGACCCCGACCTGCCGGTCCTGATCGAGCGGGCACCCTGGATCGACGCGGATGTCGCGACGAGCATTGCCGATCCGGTGCGCGATCTTGCCACGCCGCTGAAGGGTCCGTTCCGGGCGACGCCGCTCGCCGCGCGCGCTGCGGCCAAGGCAGCGCTGCGCCTGGGACGCCTGGCGGGCATATTGCCGGCCTATTTCGTCGCGGCGGACGCGGACGGCGCGTACGAGGCGGAGGTGACGGCGGACGAGATCGCCGCTTATGACGACGCCGTTCATCTGGCCATCGCCACGCGTGCGCGGTTGCCCGTGTCGGCAAGCGAGAGCGCGGAAATCATCGCCTTCCGCAGTCCCGACGAACCGCGCGAGCATGTCGCGCTGATCGTGGGCCGGCGCGATTCCTCTCCGCCCGTCATTCGCATCCACAGCGAATGCCTGACCGGGGATGTGCTGGGCAGCCTGAAATGCGATTGCGGCCCGCAATTGCATCAGGCGCTGCATCAGATCGCCGACGCGCCCTGGGGCATTCTGCTGTATCTGCGGCAGGAAGGGCGCGGCATCGGGCTTGTCAACAAGCTGCGGGCCTATGCGCTTCAGGATCAGGGCTTCGATACGGTGGACGCCAATGTCCGGTTGGGCTTTGCCATCGACGCACGCGATTTTTCGGTCGCGGCGCGGATGCTGGACCTGCTGGGCGTCGGATCGGTGCGGTTGCTCACCAACAATCCGCAGAAGGTGGCGGGGCTGGAGGCCGCAGGCATTACCGTCATCGAGCGCCTGCCGATCATCCTGCCCGCCAATCCGCATAACGAGCAGTATCTCGCGACGAAGCGGGATCGCACCGGCCATCAGTTGTGACCATCGCCCGGGTCGATTGCAGAACCGGAATCCTGCGGTTCGGCGATCTGGAGATGGCGTGCACCATCGGCCGGGGTGGAGCCTGTGCGGCGGCGGACAAGGCGGAAGGCGACGGTTGCACGCCGCTTGGCCGCTGGCCGATCCGCGCGGTGCTGCTGCGTCCGGGGAAGGTCGCGGCGACGGGAATCAGGCTGCCATGGCGCTGGATCGGTGCCAGCGACGGCTGGTCCGACGACCCGTCCGATCCGGCCTATAATCGTCCCGTGCGCCTACCGCGCGTGACATCGGCCGAAACCCTCATCCGCAAGGATGATGCCTATGACGTGATCGTCGTGCTCGGCCACAACGATGCGCCGCCGGTGCCGGGAAAGGGCAGCGCCATCTTCCTTCACCTGTCCGAAGGCCGGCCAACCGCCGGATGCATCGCCATCGAACGCGCCGACATGCTCCGGCTTGTGCCGTTGCTCGCGCCCGGGGATGCGATGGATATCGTCGTCGGCGAATGAGCCTTCAGGCGCGTTCCAGCGCGTCGCCCACTTCGCCGCCGGCCGCCTCCAGCAGGCGTCGTTCCAGTGTCTGCAACCGGGCCTTGCTCTCGATTTTCCCGCCCAGCAGGTCGGTGATGTAGAAAGTGTCGACCGCCCGCTCGCCATAGGTGGCGACATGGGCGCTGTGCACCGTGACCTTCGACTGGAACAGCCCGTTCGCCAGGCTGAACAGCAGCGCGGGCCGGTCCCGGGCGTTCACCTCGACCACGGTGAAGCGGTTCGACGCCTTGTTGTCGATCAGCACATTGGGTTCGATGCGAAACGCCTCGGCCCGGGTGCGGGGCAGGGGGCGAGCCGACAATTTGGTGATAAGCCGGTGCCGGTTCGACAGCGAATCCTCGATCGCGCTGCGGATGCGCTTCAATTGTCCCGGATCATGAAAGGCCCCCCCGAAAGGGTCCTGAACCAGGAAATTGTCGATGGCGACGCCATCGCGCGTGGTATGGATGCGCGCGTCGATGATGTTGCCGCCGGCCAGGTGAATGGCGCCGGCGATGCGATAGAACAGACCGGGATGGTCGGTGGCATAGACCGTGACCAGCGTCGCCCCGCGCTGTGGATAATAATGCGCTTCGATCGACAGGGGGGAATCGCCCGCCGCCACTATGTGCCGGGCATTCTGGATCAGTATGTCCTCGGGTTCGGCGATCCAGTATGATTCGGGCAAACGGGCGCAGAACGCCGCGAAAGCCTCGTCGTCCATGCCCAGTGCGTCCTGCAAGGCGCGCTGCTTGGCGGCCACGCGTTCGCCGCGCCCCTTCTGCTTGTGACCCAGCCGCAGAACTTCCTCGGAACTCTCGTATAGGTCGCCAAGCAATTGCCTTTTCCAGCTGTTCCAGACGCCGGGGCCGACCGCGCGTATGTCAACCACGGTCAGGCAGAGCAGCAGGCGCAGTCGCTCTGCGCTCTGCACGACGTCGACGAAGTCCAATATGGTCTTGTAGTCCGCCAGATCGCGCTTGAAGGCGGTTGCGGACATCAGCAGGTGATAGCGGACCAGCCACGACACCGTTTCTGTCTCGGCGGCGGTCAGGCCCAGGCGCGGGCACAGTTTATCGGCCACCTCCGCGCCCAATATGCTGTGGTCGCCGCCACGTCCCTTGGCGATGTCGTGTAACAGCACCGAAACATAGAGGACGCGGCGCGAAAGCATCTTGTCCATCAATTCGGTCACCAGCGGATGATCGGTGCCCAGTTCGCCCTTTTCGATGCGAGACAGCAGCCCAACGGCGCGAATGGTGTGCTCGTCGACCGTATAATGATGATACATGTCGAACTGCATCTGCGCGACGACACGCCGGAAATCGGGAATGAAGCGGCCGAAAACGGTCGATTCATTCATCCATCGCAACACCGTTTCGGGATCGCGCGGCGACGTCAGCACGTCCATGAAGGCGGCATTGGCGCGGGGATCCTTCCGCACACGCGCGGTGATGAGCCCTGCATCCCTGCTGGCCGCCCGCATCGCGCTGGGATGGATGGCAAGGCCATGGCGGTCGGCCAGGGCGAAAATCTCCAGCAGCTTGACGGGATCGTTCCGAAAGAAATCATCGCTCGGCAGCGCGAGCCGCCCGCGATCCAGCACGAATCCGTCCAGCTTCTTGGGCCGGCGGAAGAGCGACGGGATATAGCGTCTTCCCTTGGCCGCCAGCTGGTCGTCCAGATGGGCCAAGAACACCGCGGTCAGATCACCGACCGTTTTCGCATTCAGGAAATAATAGCGCATGAAGCGCTCGACGCCGGACCGGCCCGCGCGGCCGGTGAAACGCATTCGCGTCGCGGTTTCCAGTTGCAGGTCGAAGGTCAGCCGGTCCTCGGCGCGTCCGGTGATCATGTGCAGATGACATCGCACCGCCCACAGGAAATCCTCCGCCTTCTGGAACTGGCGCAACTCGGCCTGGGTCAGCAGGCCGACATCGACCAGTTCGGAGACCGATCGCACGCGGTTCACATATTTGCCGATCCAGAAAAGCGTGTGCAGGTCGCGCAGGCCGCCCTTGCCCTCCTTGACATTGGGCTCCACGACGTAACGGCTGTCGCCCATGCGCTTATGCCGTTCGTCGCGCTCCTCCAGCTTTTCGGTGACGAATGTACGGGCCGTGCCCTGCATCACCTCCGCATCGAACCGGACGGACGCTTCCTCGTACAGCGCGCGGTCGCCCCAGATATAGCGCGCCTCCAGCAGCGCGGTGCGCACGGTCAGATCGGCCTTGGCCATGCGGATCGTCTCGTCGACCGACCGGCTGCTGTGGCCGACCTTCAGACCCAAATCCCACAGCGAATAGAGCATGGATTCGATGACCTGCTCGGTCCAGCCCGTCGGCTTCCAGGGCGTGATGAAGCCGATGTCGACATCGCTGTGCGGTGCCATTTCGCCTCGGCCATAACCACCGACCGCGATCAGCACGATGCGCTCGCCGGTGCTGCGATTGCCTGCCGGGTAGAGATGATGGGTCGTCGCGTCATAGAGCAGGCGCAGTATCTGGTCGATCAGGAAGGCGAAGGCGCTGACGGCTTCGCGGCCTCGCATCGGCCGGGCTTCGAGCCGGCGCGCGACTTCTGCGCGGCCTTCGTCGAGTGCGGCCTTGAGTTCCTTCACGATCAGGCCGCGCAGCTGCATCGGGTCGCCGCTATGCGCCTGTGCCAGGGCGTGGATGCTGTCGGAAATGCCGCGCCGGTCGATGATGGCGCGGCGCGACCCGAGCGCGGGAAATTGCATGACCATGCGGCCTATCTAGTCATGTGCGGCGTCTGCGGCCAGTTGTTTCAGTCGATAGAGGTGATCGAGCGCCTCGCGCGGACTGAGCGCGTCGGCGTCGATGGCCTCCAGCGCGGCGCGCAGCAGATCGATGCGCTGCTCCGCCTCGGCGGCGACGGCGGCGAACAGCGGCAGGTCGTCTAGGCCGGCGGCGATGCCGCCGGTTTTCGCCTTTCCCGCTTCCAGTCGCGCCAACACGTCCTTCGCCCGTTTCAGGACCAATGGCGGCAATCCTGCCAGCCGCGCGACCGCCAGGCCATAGCTGCGGTCGGCGGGACCGCGTGCCAGTTCATGCAACAGGACGAGTTCGCCCTTCCATTCCCGCGCGCGGACATGGTGAAGCGACAGGGCCGGCAGCGTTTCGGCCAGTCGCGTCAGTTCGTGATAATGGGTCGCGAACAGGCAGCGGCATCGATTGACCTCGTGCACCGCCTCCACCACGGACCAGGCCAGCGCCAGGCCGTCATAGGTCGACGTGCCGCGTCCGACCTCGTCCAGTATGACGAAGCTTCGTGCCGTCGCCTGCGCCAGGATCGCCGCCGTCTCCACCATCTCCACCATGAAGGTGGATCGCCCCTTCGCCAGATTGTCGGATGCGCCGACCCGGCTGAACAGGCGATCGACCAGGGTCAGCGTGGCCGATTGGGCCGGCACGAAGGCGCCGGCCTGCGCCAGAATGACGATCAGCGCATTTTGCCGCAGGAAGGTCGACTTGCCGCCCATATTGGGGCCGGTCACCAGCCAGAGGCGGTCGTCGGCCGACAGGCGGCAATCATTTGCCACGAAAGGCTGGCCTTCGCGTCGCAACGCGTCCTCGACGACGGGATGGCGCCCGCCGATGATGTCGAGACAGGGCCCGGCGCCGTCACCCGCGACGAAGTGCGGCCGCTGCCATCCCCCTTCCGCGCCGCGCTCGGCCAGTGCGGCGGCGACATCCAGGCGGGCGAGCGCCTGGCCTGCCCGGGCGATATCGGCCTTGCGTCCCAGTATGGCGGCGATCAGCTCTTCCAGATGCGCGGCTTCGGCCAGCAGCGCATGACCGCCCGCCTGCGCCACGCGGCCCGCCTCCTCATGCAGGTCGACCGAATTGAAACGCACCACCCCGGCCAGCGTCTGCCGGTGGGTGAAGCCGCTGTCGGGCCGCATCAACGGGTCTGCGGCGCGCGCCGGCACCTCGACATGATAGCCCAGCACGCCGTTATGCCTGATCTTCAGGGTCGAAATACCCGTCTGCTCGCGATATTTCGCTTCCAGCGCGGCGATGGCGCGGCGGCCGTCGCCGGCCATCCGGCGCAATTCGTCCAGCGCCGCGTCATAGCCGTCGGCGATGTAGCCGCCATTGCCGGTTTCGGTCGGGGGCGCGGGGACGAGTGCGCGGGCGAGCAAGTCGACCAGCGCGCCGTGGCCGTCCAGGGCGGGAAGCAACTGGCGGAGCAGCCGCGGCGGATCGGGCTGGCGTCCCATCCGCTCGCGCAGCAGCCGCGCTTCGCCAAGGCCGTCGCGCAGCTGTCCCAGGTCGCGCGGCGATCCCCGCCCGACGGCGATCCGTCCCAGGGCGCGACCGATGTCGGGCAAGGACCGCAATGTCGCCCGCACCTGCTCGCGCAGCAGCGCGTCGTCGTGGAACAGGGTGACGAGACCCAGGCGCGCCTCGATCGCGTCCATATCCATCAGCGGCGCCGACAGATCCTGCGCCAGCAGCCGCGCGCCCGCGCCCGTCACGGTCCGGTCGATCGCCCCCAGCAGGCTGCCGGCCCGTGTTCCGCCTGTTGTCGCGACGATCTCCAGGCTTTCGCGCGTTGCTGCATCGATAGCGACATGGCCACCGCCCGCCTTGCGGACCGGCGGCGCGAGGAAGGGAAGGGTGCCCTTGCCGGCATGATCCAGATAGGCGACCAGCCCCCCCATCGCCGCCAGTTCGGCCCGCCCGAACTGGCCATAGCCATCCAGCGTGGCAACGCCGAACAGGCGCTTGAGCGCGTCTTCCGCCCGGCCGCTGGAAAAGGCCGCGCGGTCGAATTCATGGGCACCCGCGATGTCCATTGCCGTGCCTTCGGCCACCAGTATCTCGCTGGGCCGCAATCGTGCCAGTTCCGCGGGCAGGTCAGCGCGGAGACAGGCCATGGTTTCGAACCGGCCCGTGGATATGTCGGCGGCGGCAATGCCGATGTCGGCGGCCGCGTCTCCGCCCGTTTGTGCCAGCGCGACGAGCATATTGTCGTGCCGCGCGTCGAGCAGGGTTTCCTCGGTCAGGGTGCCTGCGGTCACGTAGCGGACGATGTCGCGCGCGACCAGCGCCTTGCCGCCGCGCGCCTTGGCTTCGGCCGGGGTCTCGGTCTGTTCGGCGATGGCGACGCGATGCCCGGCCCGGATCAGTCGCGCGAGATAGGATTCGGCGCTGTGGACCGGTACCCCGCACATGGGGATGGGCAGCCCTTCATGTTCGCCCCGGCTGGTCAGTGCGATGTCCAGCGTCGCGGCCGCCGCCTTGGCGTCATCGAAAAACAGTTCGAAAAAGTCGCCCATGCGGTAAAAGAGCAGGCAGTCGCGCGCCTGCGCCTTGAGCGCCAGATATTGAGCCATCATCGGCGTGGGCTGGGATGTCTTGCTGTCTGCGGCGCTGGGCATGTCGATCGATTAGCGGCTCGGGCGCCTGCGGGAAAGAGGCGGAAAAAGCGGCCTTCTCGCACTTGCCCACAAGGTGCGCTTGCCGCTAGTGCCGCGCGAGGTGGCCAGGAGAGCGAGAAGCTGATGACGGACAAGTCGAGTGTGGAATTTTCCGAGCGCGAGGCGCTGTTCTTCCATTCCACCATGCGACCCGGCAAGATCGAGATCATCGCGTCCAAGCCGATGGCGACGCAGCGCGATCTGTCGCTCGCCTATTCGCCGGGTGTAGCCGTTCCGGTGCGGGCGATCGCTGCCGATCCTGCCACGGCATACGATTATACCGCCAAGGGCAACCTGGTCGCGGTCATTTCCAACGGCACCGCCATCCTGGGGCTCGGCAATCTCGGCGCGTTGGCGTCCAAGCCGGTGATGGAGGGCAAGGCCGTCCTCTTCAAGCGCTTCGCCGATGTTGATTCCATCGACATCGAACTCAAGACGGAGGATGTCGACCGGTTCATCGAGGCGGTGGAACTGATGGAGCCGACCTTCGGCGGCATCAACCTTGAGGACATCAAGGCGCCCGAATGCTTCATCATCGAACAGACGCTGAAGGAGCGGATGAACATCCCGGTCTTTCATGACGACCAGCACGGCACCGCCATCATCGCCGCTGCCGGCGTGCTGAACGCGGCGCTGCTGACCGGCCGCGACATGAAGGACATGAAGGTGGTGGTGAACGGCGCGGGCGCCGCTTCGATTTCCTGCACCGAACTGATCAAGGCGCTGGGCGTGCAGCATGATAATGTCACTATGTGCGACAGCAAGGGCGTCATCTATCAGGGCCGCACCGAGGGCATGAACCAGTGGAAATCCGCCCATGCCGTAAGAACCGATGCCCGGACGCTGGGCGAAGCGGTGAAGGGCGCCGACGTGTTTCTGGGCCTGTCGGTCGCGGGCGCGATGTCGCAGGACATGGTGAAGTCGATGGCCGACAAGCCGATCATTTTCGCCATGGCCAATCCCGATCCCGAAATCGCGCCCCCCGACGCCAAGGCCGTGCGGCCCGATGCCATCGTCGCGACCGGCCGGTCGGATTATCCCAATCAGGTCAACAACGTCCTGGGCTTCCCCTTCATCTTCCGCGGCGCTCTGGACGTGCGGGCGACCGGTATCAACGAAGCGATGAAGCTGGCGGCGGCCAAGGCCATCGCCGAACTGGCGCGTGAGCGCGTACCGGAGGAAGTGGCCAAGGCCTATGGCCGGTCCCATAGTTTCGGCCCGGACTACATCATTCCCGCACCCTTCGACCCGCGCCTGATGGAGGTCGTGCCCGCCGCCGTCGCCCAGGCCGCGATGGAAACCGGCGTCGCGCAAAAGCCGATCGCCGACATGGCGGCCTATCGCCAGTCTCTCAAGGCGCGCCTCAATCCCACCACGTCGGTCCTCGCATCCGCCTATGAAGCCGCCAAGGCCAATCCCAAGCGCGTCGTCTTTGCCGAGGCGGAAGAGGAAGTGGTGCTGCGCGCCGCAATCCAGTTCCGCGAACTGGGCTATGGCATTCCGGTGCTGGTCGGGCGGGGCGAGGTCGTCGACAAGCTGAAGGCGCTGGGCGTCAACGACCCCGACAGCTTCGAACTCCACAACAGCGTCAATTCCCCGCTGGTGCCGCAAATGGTCGACCTGCTCTACGCCCGGCTCCAGCGGCGGGGCTATCTGCGTCGCGATTGCGAGCGGATGGTGAATCGGGATCGCAACATCTTCGGCGCCCTGCTGGTACGGATGAATGTCGCCGACGCGATGCTGACCGGCATGACCCGCCCCTATGCGCAGACGATGCGGGAAGTGAAGCGCGTCCTGGATCCCGCCGCGGGGCGCACCCCCTTCGGCATTCATGTGATGGTGTCGAAGGACAAGACCGTGTTCCTGGCCGACACCACGGTGAACGAGCGGCCCAGTGCCGCCGAACTGGCGGACATCGCGGAAGGAACCGTCGCCGTCGCCCGGCGCATGGGGCATGATCCGCGCGTAGCCTTCCTGTCCTACTCGACGTTCGGCAACCCTTCGGGCGCTTTTCTGGACAATGTGCGCGGTGCGGTGAAGCTGCTCGACGAACGGGCGGTCGACTTCGAATATGAAGGCGAAATGGCTGCCGACGTGGCGCTCAATCCGACCGTCATGAAGAGCTATCCGTTCAGCCGCCTGTCCGGTCCGGCCAACGTGCTGGTGATGCCGGGCCTGCAATCGGCCAACATTTCAGCCAAGCTGCTGCGCGAACTGGGCGGGACATCGATGATCGGGCCCCTGCTTGTCGGCATGGAGAAATCCGTCCAGATCGCGACCATGGCGTCGAACGCGTCCGAACTGTTGACGTTGGCGGTCCTGGCGGCGGGCGGTATCGCACTTTGACCCGGATCCGGTGCATGATGCGCCGGATCATGTCCATTTGGACAGCTGGTGCCGCCAATGGCCGATTAATATGCGAAAGGCCGGCGGCTTTTTCGCTACCGTGACGTTTATATCGATATTGTCGCAAAGGAACCGGATTCGCGGCCGGGACAGGGCGTAGAACTTACCGCTCATTAACGTCCACGACCTATGTGGAACTGTTGCCTGAACGGATCGCCCATGACTGCGTTGCTCATCACCGTCGATACAGAATTATCGGCTTCGTTTCAGCAACGCGGCCTGTCGATCGCGGACAATATCGATCGATCGATATGGGGCAGGACGCGGGATGGCATGCATGGCATCGGCTGGCAGATGGACGTGCTGGACCGTTTCGGGCTGAAGGGGGTCTTCTTCGTCGACCCAATGCCCGCCCTGGTGCACGGGCCGGATTTTCTGGCCCCGATCGTTCACGACATTGCCGGGCGCGGTCATGAAGTGCAGATGCATATTCATACCGAGTGGCTGGCCTGGGCCGGACAGTCGCCGGTCGACGGGCGGCAGGGACGCAATATCGGCGATTTCAGCCTGGCCGACCAGATCATTCTGCTCGGGCTTGCGCGCGACCTTCTGGAAAGAGCCGGCGCACCTGCGATCAACGCGTTTCGAGCGGGCAATTTCGGGGCCAATGAAGACACGTTGCGCGCGCTGGCGAAGATAGGAATTGCCTGGGACAGCAGCGTCAACGCCGCCTGGCTCGGACGCGACTGTCGCATCAAGGCGAGTCCCGGCCAGATCGGCGCGGAGTGGCGCCACGGTGTCGCGGAACTGCCGGTGTCGGGCATTTCGGATCGTCCCGGCGGTTTTCGTCCGGCCCAGATCTGCGCGATGTCGGCGGCCGAAATGCGCGCCGGCCTGCGCCATGCGGTGGCCGAGGAACAGGACGCCTATGTCGCCGTAACCCATAGTTTCGAAATGCTTTCGCGCGACCGGTGTCGGCCCAATGGGACGGTAAAGGCGCGGTTCGAGGCCTTGTGCAGAACGGCGGCGGATTTACCCCAGGTGCGAGGCGCGGGCTTTCACGATCTGTCGTGCGATGTGGCCGACCGTCCGCCACGCCACCTGACCCGCGCTGCGCCCGACCGTATGCGGACCATGATGCGCGTGGCGGAGCAGGCGTGGGCGACCTGGCGCTACGAGCATCGGCTGATCCCTGCGTGAGCGACCTTCCCGGCGTCATCATTCTCGGGCTGGAAAATGCGATCGGCCTCACGGTCGTCCGTGAACTGGGGGAAAGGGGCGTTCCCGTCCACGGGATCGCACGGTCGCCCTCGGCGATCGCCATCGCGTCGCGCCATTGCAGAACCTGGTCGATCCGTCCGTCCGGACCGGCGGCAGGCTGGTTGCCCGGCCTGATCGCGGAGACGGGCGCGCGCGCAATTCTGGCGATCGGTGAAACCGATCTGATCGAACTTTCCGCCCTGCCGCCGATTATCGGGGAATGCCATCTGCTCGTGCCGCGTGCCGAGACACTGGCGAAAGTCATCGACAAACTGAGCACGCTGGAAGTTGCGGCCGGTTTGGGATTGAGCGTTCCCCAGACATGGCAACCCAGAGCCGGCGAGGATTTTGCCGCGCGCGCGGCCAGTCTGCGCTATCCGCTGGTCGCCAAATGGGCCAATCCGCCACGCGTGATGCCCTTGTTGGAACAGGGCGAGCTGGAATGGCTCAAGACGGAATATGTTCATGGTCCCGAAGAACTGGTCGCGCTGCTCGCGCGCTACGCGCCGATCGGCCATTGGCCGCTGATTCAGCAATATTGCCGGGGCGTGGGTCTGGGGCAGATGCTGTATATGGACAATGGCGTCGCGACATTGCGGTTCCAGCACCGTCGCCTGCACGAATGGCCTCCCGAAGGTGGTGTGTCCACGCTGTGCCGGGCCGAACCGCTTGGCGATCATCAGGCGCAGATGGCGCTGTCGGAAGACCTGTTGCGCGCGCTCGGCTGGCAGGGTCAGGCCATGGTCGAATATCGCCACGACAGGGAAAGCGGAGAATATTGGCTGATGGAAGTCAACGGCCGCTTCTGGGGCAGTCTGCCGCTGGCCTGGCATTGCGGCGCGCATTTCGCATGGGAAGCCTATCGCCGCGCGGTGCTGGACCAGAAAGATGCGCCGCCGTCGCCGCGACAGGATATTTGCGCGCGCTACATCGTCCCCGAAACGAAGCGATTGCTGCGCATCCTGTTCGCGCCGCAACGGATCGCCGATCCATTTTTCCGGCGTCGGCCATTTCCTGACCTGCTGGGCTTCGTAGGCGGATTCCTTAACCCCCGCGCCCGCTATTATGTATTCAGCTGGTCGGACCCCCGGCCCTTCCTGCGCGACATGATGCAGATCGTCAGGAAAGCCGCGCGCCGGGGAAGGCGCTGACCAGCCGCGCGACCGCGCGGTCGATCCTTTTCAGGCAGGTCGCCATATAGCGGTCATCCAGCCCATAGGGATCATGCAGGTGCGGCAGCGGCGGCCGATGCCACTGCCCCAGCAACATCCGGGGCAAGCCGCCAAGCCGGGGATGCGCCGCCAACCGATGCAATTGCCGCACCTCCATTGCCAGCAGCAGATCGCCGTCCTGCGGAACATGGTCGGCCAGATCGATGGCCCGATGTGCGGACAGATCCAGCCCCAGGGATGTGGCCGCGGCAATCGCGGGACCATGGGCGGCGCGACCGGTGGTCGTCGACAGGCCGAGTGAGGCCGTTCGCATTCCGGCGCGCCGCGCCGCGACTTCGGCATAGGCGCTGCGGCAGATATTGCCCTGGCATATGAAGACCAGTCGCCTGACCTGTGCCGGGTCGGGCCGGCGAACGGCGGCCAGCCCCAATGCCACTTGCGGATAGGATATGGCGAGCCGGACCAGGCCCCGCACCGTGCCGAACGCCTTTCGAATCATGGTCGCGGCCTTGTCAGAGACCCTGGCCGCATCCGGAAATCAGCTACCGTTCGGGCCGCTGCCCGACGGGGCGCTGCCGCTCCCCATGCCGCCGGCGCCGACCGCACCGATATTGCCGAAAATCTCGTTGAACAGGCTGCGGTGACGACCCAGCGTCGGAGTCTTGTCGCCCGTGGGCGAAATCTTGGCGACCTGCTCCAGCCCGGTGCGGTCGACCGCGACAACATTTCCGGCCTGGTCGAAGCGCACCCGCAATACGGTCTGATCCACGGGCTTGGGCGTGGAAAAGGCCAGCTGACGCATGTTGCGCGACACATAATACCAGTCCTGCTCGCCGAACTGCGACACGAAACTGGGGCGGCCCAGCGTCCCTTCAACCGAGGCGCGGTTGTCGATACCCGGCTGAACCGAATCGACCAGCAGCTTGTCGACCTGATAGCCCTGATGGGTACGGATGCGGGTGCAGCCCGACGCCCCGATCACCAGCGCGCCAAGGCCGATGGCAAGCAGGATGCGCCCACTTGCGGACTGTCGGCGGAACTGGGGCATGGACTTCTCCTGCGGGGGCGAACCCGCGAACCTAAAAGATGGGCGCCGCCATTGCATTGGGCGGCGCAGCGATCAATATGGAATTGCGCGGGCTCCGGCAAGGGCGCATGCGCGACCCGCGACAGGCCGTCGCGTCCATCCGTATGAAAAGCATGAGTCCCGTGTCCACCGCACCTTCCTTCCTCCAACGCCTGTTTGGCCGTGCTGACCCCCGGGACACGATGCGGCTGCTCTACGACGCCGTGATCGCCGAGGGGCGACGGCCGCACTGGTATGTGGAGGGCGCGGTGCCCGACACGCTAGACGGTCGGTTCGACATGATCGTCGCCATCCTGTCGTTGCTGCTTGTCCGTCTGGAACAGGTCGGCGCCCGGCAGGAAGCGGTCTGGCTCACCGAACTGTTCGTTAATGACATGGACGGCCAGTTGCGGCAGGAAGGCATAGGCGATGTCGTGGTCGGCAAGCATATCGGCCGGATGATGAGCGCGCTTGGTGGTCGGACTGGGGCTTATCGCGCCGCTCTGGTGGATGGCGCGGACCTTCGGGAGGCGCTTCGGCGCAATCTCTACCGGGGGGAAAGCGTCGCTGACGAGGCCGTCGACCATGTCGAGGCCGCGCTGCGCCAACGATGGACCCGGCTGGGATGTCTGGGCCAGGAAGCGCTGATGGCGGGGGATCTGGGATGAGCGACAGGCCCGAATTTTCCCGCCCGGTGAAAGTTGACCAGATACGGCGCCTTGGCGGCGACACCCATATCGAGGCGGACGCGGCAGAGCGTGGCGCGCTGATGCGCCGGTTCGGTCTGCTGGCGCTCGACCGGCTCGAAGCGGACTATGGCCTGAGCGAGGAGGACGGCGCGATCATGGCGCGGGGCCGGGTGCGCGCCGCGCTGGCCCAGCCCTGCGTCGCGACCGGCAATCCTGTGGCCGAAACGGTCGATACCGATTTCGTCCTGCGATTCATTCCGGAACGTGATCCGCATGCCGAGGAGGAAGAGCTGGAACTGGACGCCGACGACTGCGACACGATCGAGTTTGACGGACAGCAGATCGACATGGGCGAAGCCGTCGCCGAAACCGTGGCCCTGGCGATGGATCCCTATCCCCGCAGCGCCGACGCCGATGCCTTTCTGCACGACGCCGGCGTGTTGAGCGAAGACCAGGCCGGGCCATTTGCGGCGCTCGCGGCGCTCAAGGGCAAGGACTAGCCTGGAACCGGCGCGCGCTCCTGCACGTCTTTGCAGCATGAAGATGTGGATTGCGCTTGCCGGCTTGACGGTCATGGGCTGCGACAGCCGGACGCCGGAACAGTCCCGAAACCCGCAACCGGTTCCGACCCGGCCGGATGATTCGGCCGTGCCTTCGCCGCAGCCGGCCGAACCCGCAGCCGATCCTGGCCATGCCCGGCCTGCGCCTGCGTCGGCTTCGCAACTGGCGGGCGAAGCGATCGCGCGGGCGCAATGGAAGCGCGCGAGGAATCATGCTGACTGTGCGCCGCTCGCTCTCCTGTCCGCTGCGGGTGCAGACGGCACGCCGCGCTCGGCATCCTTCGCAGGCGGCTGGGCGGTCGCGTTCGACATGCCCGGTTTGCGCAGTGCCTATGGTTTCGCGGGAACAGCCATATTGGACGTGGACAGGGAAGACCCGGCCGCGCAGCGTCGGCGGCTCAACGCGCAATGGCCGCTGATGCGGGACCTGTCGGCGCTGCCGCAACCGGCCTTTGCGGGCTATGGGCTGATGGGTGCCGAGCCGTATCCGCCCGACAATCCGGAAGGGCAGGGGATGCAGTCGCTCGCTTATGTGCGCATAGGCGGGCAGACCTGCACCTATAACGTCTGGAGCCATATAAGCCGCGCGCATCTTGAGGCGTTGCTGGAAAATCTGCGCGTCCTGCACTGATATTGTCGTGCGGTTGCCCGCCGTGGCATAGCGGCTGACGTCATGGACTCGCCGCCCGCCTCACCGCGCAAGATCATCCATATCGACATGGACGCCTTTTACGCGTCGGTTGAACAGCGCGACGATCCCGACCTGCGCGGCAGGGCGATCGCCGTGGGCGGCGGCGGTCCGCGCGGGGTGGTCGCGACCTGCTCCTATGAGGCGCGAAAATTCGGGGTGCGCTCGGCGATGCCTGGCGCGCGCGCGCGGCGCCTTTGCCCCGATCTTGTCTTCGTCAGGCCGCGGTTCGAGGTTTATCGATCCGTATCCGCGCAGATAAGGGCCATCTTTGCCCGCTTCACCGACATCGTCCAGCCGCTATCGCTGGACGAAGCCTATCTCGACGTGACGGTGAACAAGCCCGGCATCACCTCCGCCACCCAGGTGGCGCAGGAGATTCGGCGCATGATCCGCGAAGAAACCGGCCTCACCGCCTCCGCCGGCGTGTCCTACAACAAGCTGATCGCTAAGCTCGCATCGGACCAGAACAAGCCGGACGGAATCTGCATCGTCCGTCCGTCCGAAGGCGCGGCGTTCATGGCGGCGATGCCGGTGCGCCGCATCCACGGCGTCGGGCCGGTTACGGCGCGGCGCATGCAGGCACTGGGGATAGAAACCGGTGCCGACCTGCGGGCGCGTGATCTCCCCTTCCTCCAGATGCAGTTCGGCAGCGCGGCGGATTTCTACTACCGCGCCGCCCGCGGCCAGGACGACCGTCCCGTGCGCGAACGGCAGGAACGCAAGTCCGTCAGCGTTGAGGATACGTTTTTTGACGATCTGGTCGAAAAGGAAGCGCTGCTGACCGAACTGGACCGGATCGCGGCCAATCTGTGGACCCGCATCGAAAAGGCGCAGGCGTGGGGACGCACGATCGCGTTGAAGGTGAAGTTCGCCGATTTCCGCATCATCACCCGTTCGCGCAGCTTTTCCGCGCCGGTGCGCTCGCCCGACCAGCTGACCCAGGCCGGGCGCGACCTGCTGGTGGCCCAACTACCGCTGAGGATGGGTGCACGATTGCTGGGGCTGGGCGTGCACAATCTGGAGCCGGATGGCGAGGGCGATCAAGACGAGCAACTCGCCCTGTCGCTGTGACGGCTATCAGAACGGCAGCCAGTTCCGTTTTTCGCTGAACTTCATATAGCCTGCGTTCACCCCCAGCCGGTAGCCGACGCCAAGCCGGATCGGGATCAGCACCACATTGCCCCAGCGCAGATAGGATGCGGTGAACCCGCCGACGAGATAGGCCGTGCCTTCGGCCGCCGGAAAACGGTGGTAGAGGTCCTGTGTGTCGTAGAGATTATAGACCAGCACAAAGGTATTGGACGCATTGCCGCCGACGTCGAAGCCGATCGACGGGCCCGTCCAGTAGACCTCCCGCTTGCCCTCGATCTTGTGGGTCAGCGTGCCCGATCCGTAGCGCAAACCGACCACAAACGCGCCCGACGCCTCGCGCCCGGCAATATAGGCATTGGGACGGCCTTGGTCCTTCAGGATTTTCTCGATGATGCCGGCCAGCCCCTCGGCGCCTTTTCCGAATACGCCTTCGGCGGCGCCGATCAGATCGTCCTCCTGATAGGAATCGCTCGGTGCGATCGCGGCGGGCGGCGAATTTTCCGTCACCGGCGCGCCGGTCGCCGTGGTGCCGCTGGTCGTGACCTGGCTGTCCGTCTGCGCCCCGCCATAGACGCTGCTGTCGGTCGAAACGCTGGGGTCCACGCCCGGGTCGGTCGGGGTGCTGTTCGCCGGCGGCGGCGGTGCGAGATCGGCGTCGATGGCCGTATTGGGATCGATCGTGCGCACCTGCGCCTCGACCGGAACCGGCCCGAACGCCAAGCTCCCCAGAGCGACGAACAGCGCACCTGCACGCGTCCAACGAGAGGCATTTTGCCTCAGATAGCCGATCATGGCGATAGCTCCCCGAACATAGCTCTTTTACCCGAAATCCTGATTATCCCCCTTCAAGCTGAAAGGCCAATGAACGAACGGCGACATGAGTCGATTCCGGGGCGGAACGAAATGCCGGCCTGTCGAAAGCCACGAAAATTTCGCTGCACAGGACCGTTGCCATGCCGCAAACGCACCGCTATAGCGCGCCTCATGCCACTGCCCGTCTCTCCGGCGGGCAAATTCGTGCGGAGACGTGGGTGAGTGGCTGAAACCAGCGGTTTGCTAAACCGTCGTAGCCTTAAGGGGCTACCGAGGGTTCGAATCCCTCCGTCTCCGCCAATTTCCTTCCTAAGTAGCTGAAAAAAATCGTAATTTGGGAAGCGCATTTGCCATCCCACATTTTGTCCCACACGAGACGGGCAATAGGGAAAGCGTGATTCGCGATGATCGCTACGACATAGCGTCCGCATGAACGACAATGCCTTCGGCCTACATCGCGATGCCATTGGGCAAGCTGCGGTTGATCCTGTGGGTATTGCCGCACGAATGGACTTCGCAAAATTTACCGCCGAAACTTTCAAGGACCTGGGCGAAAAGCTGTTCGTTTGCGGCCATGTCCTTGGAACCGACCGACGCGACGGCGTTTCGCCGTTTGGGCATGGCGACGATGCCGTGGTGGCCGTTTCGATGCTGCTACGCATTGGCAGCGAAATTGTATCGGGTTGCGCCGACCTTGTGGGTAGCGGTCGCTACTACGCTGGCGCGGCGCTTGTGCGCCAGCTTGTCGACGATCCAGCGCGCCGGGCGTCGAATGTGAGCCGAAGCCGGCGTTCCGGCCAGCGCGCGATGCTGGGATGGCAGATCGCTGAGAGTTGGCGCGCCGATTTCGGCCTCACCACCCAATGGCTCAACGTCCGCGACAGCCAATATGCGTTTCGCGGCCTTCAGCGCAGCACGACACGGGCCGAGCCGCACGACAACGACTTCCTGGCCGCGACGGTGGCCGTTCGTGGCAAGCTGGGAGAACTCGATCTCACGTCCGCGAGTGCCTATGTGACGCACGAGTTGCGCAGCATCTATGATGCGACAGCGCGCGCAAGTGCCCTCGGCCTTGCGATCCATTTGGGCTTCGAAGAACGTCGTCTCCTACGCCTCGCGACCCAGGAGATACGGTTGAGCGACCCGGCATCGCGCCGGCCGTGGGTCGCGGGCTGAATGTCCTGCATGCAGAAAACACGCTGGAGGATAGCTTCTTGCCGGCGGCATCGCCCGACATCCCGCTCCTTTCACAGCATGACGGCAGCCTTGAGGCGGCCTTGTTCGGCGAACTGACGCAGCATCTGGGGAAAAGCTGGTCGGCAACCATCGGCGCGCGGGCATATCTTGCTCGCGTCGATAATGAGCAGGTTGGCTAGGCCAGGCGGCGGGCACGCAAAAATGGGGTCACGCCAAGCCTGACCCTGTCCTGGCATCCGCTCGATCGGGGCGTCGTCCGGCTGCGGTATGCGAGCGCGGTGCGGCCCGGCGGCATCAACACGGATGGTGATCCGGGCGCCCGGTCCTTCCAGTCGGACGAGCTTGAGAGCCTGGAACTGGGCTGGCGTCTGACATTGGCCAGCGGTCACCTCCTGTTGAACGGCAGCCTGTTCGGCCTCCGCTGGGAGAATGTCCAGAGCGATACGCTGGGAACGGACAGCCTCGTCAGGACCATCAACGCCGGGCGGGCGCGCAACATCGGCGCCGAACTGTCGCGTGGCGATTGAAAGGCAGGGTTGACGGTTGCCAATCTTCTGGACCAGCGCGAAGACAGTTTTGGTTACGGCAATCCCTTCACACTGCGCCTGATTGACCAGCGCACGCCCATGCAGCCCCGAACGCTCACCCTGCGCTTGCAGAAAGACTTCTAAATCGGACCGGGGCGGGCGGTTGCGACAATCGTGCGATGCAGCCAAATAAAAAAGGGCCCGCATCGCGAGCCCCTTGCGTGAAGCAGGATACCGCAGCGCTTTAACCGGCCGCAGCGACACCCTGATCGGTCATCAGCTGCTGCAATTCGCCGGCTTCGTACATTTCCATCATGATGTCGCTGCCGCCGACAAATTCGCCCTTTACATAAAGCTGGGGAATGGTCGGCCAGTCGGAAAAGGCCTTTATACCCTGACGCACGGCCTGGTCCTGCAACACGTCGACCGTATCATAGGCGACGCCCAGATGTTCCAGGATGGCGATCGCGCGGCTGGAAAAGCCGCATTGCGGAAAAAGCGGCGTGCCCTTCATGAAAAGCACCACGTCATGGCCACCCACAATATCGGCGATCCGTTGCTGCACGGCGTCGGTCATGTCCAATCTTCCAATTCTGTCTGGCGCCGATCCATGGCGCGCTTGTCCATGGTCCGTTAGTTGGGAACCGCAGTGGTCAGTTGCAAGGCATGCAGCACGCCGCCCATCCGCCCGCCGAGAGCGGCGTACACGGCACGTTGCTGCGCCACGCGATTCATCCCCCGGAAGCTTTCCGACACCACGCGCGCGGCATAATGGTCGCCATCTCCGGCCAAATCGGTGATTTCCACCGCGGCATCGGGAATCGCGGCCCTTATCATGTCCGCAATCTCTTCGGCGGCCATCGGCATGGGCGTCGTCCTACTGGGCTTCGATGAACATGCGGCGCGCGATGACCGCCTGTTCATCGAGTGCAGCGCGCACCCCGGCCTCGTCAATGTCGATACCGGCCGATGTCATGTCGCCCAACAGCTTGCGGATGACGTCTTCGTCGCCCGCTTCCTCGAAATCGGCCTGCACCACCGCCTTGGCATAGGCATCGGTCTCTTCCGGGGTCAGCCCCATCCTTGCCGCGGCCCATTCGCCCAGCAGGCGGTTGCGCCGTGCCTGGATGCGGAACTGCATCTCCTGGTCGTGGGCGAACATGTTTTCGAACGCCCGTTCGCGATCGTCGAAAGTGGTCATGCCTTGGTCAGCCTCATCTTCATGCCGTCTTTCCCATGCTGATAGGAACAAGCGGGGAATTAGGCAACGGCCGGAACGGTCCAGGGGCGTTCGACGGCGATTTTCGCTTCATAACTGTCGATCGCGTCGACATCGTCCAGCGTCAATCCGATCTCGTCCAGTCCACCGAGCAGGCAATGCTTGCGAAACGGGTCGATCTCGAAATGAAAGCGATCCTGGAACTGGGTGGTAACGGTCTGGGTCTCCAGATCGACATGGATGGGATCGGTCTTCGCGACCTCCAGCAAGCGATCGACGGCCGCCTGCGGCAAAACGACGGTCAGGATGCCGTTCTTGAAGGCGTTACCCGAAAAAATGTCCGAGAAACTGGGTGCGATCACTACCTTGATGCCCAGGTCGCCCAGTGCCCAGGCCGCGTGTTCGCGGCTGGAGCCACATCCGAAATTGTCGCCTGCGATCAGGATCGGGCTGCCCGCATAGTCGGGGTCGTCAAAGACGTTGCCGGGTTCCTTGCGCAGGACCTCGAACGCGCCCTTGCCCAGGCCCGAACGGGAAATCGTCTTGAGCCAATGTGCCGGGATGACGATGTCGGTATCGACATTCTTCATCCCGAACGGATAGGCCCGTCCGTCGACGGTCGTCAGTTTTTCCATCAGCGGACCTGCTGCACCTCGACGGGTGCGTCCTCGGCGCGGCCCAGCGATGCAGCCATCGCCGCGCTGGCAAGCGCGCCCAGCGTCAGCAGCCAGAAAATCTTCTTCATGCGACCATCCCCTCTTTATCGGTCATCAACGCGCGAACGTCGGTAAGATACCCGGTCACCGCCGCCGCCGCCGCCATGGCGGGCGAGACCAGATGCGTCCGCGACCCCGGCCCCTGTCGCCCCATGAAATTGCGGTTGCTGGTCGATGCGCAGCGTTCCCCCGCCGGGACTTTGTCCGGATTCATGCCCAGACATGCCGAACAGCCCGGCTCGCGCCATTCGAAGCCGGCATCCAGAAAGATGCGATCCAGACCCTCCGCCTCGGCCTGCCGCTTGACCAGTCCGGAACCCGGCACGACCATGGCCAGCTTGATCCCGCTGGCGATATGGCGGCCCTTCAGCAGCGCGGCGGCAGCGCGCAGGTCCTCGATCCGGCTGTTGGTGCAGCTGCCGATGAATATATGCTCTATCGCGACCTCCTCCATACGCTGGCCGGCGGTGAGGCCCATATAGTCCAGCGACTTCTGCGCGGCGGCCTGCTTGGAAGGATCGGCGAAGCTTTGCGGATCGGGGACCACGCCAGTCACGGGCACCACATCCTCCGGGCTGGTACCCCAGGTGACGGTGGGCACGATATCGGCCGCGTCGATGACGACCGTCTTGTCGAAAACGGCCCCCTCATCGGTAACGAGCGTCCTCCACCATGCGACGGCGGCGTCGAAATCCGCGCCCTGCGGGGCCATCGGGCGGCCTTTCAGATAGGCGAACGTCTTGTCGTCCGGGGCGAACAGGCCGGACCGCGCGCCCGCCTCTATCGACATGTTGGCGACGGTCAGGCGACCTTCGATCGACATGTCGCGGAAAACGGAACCGCGATATTCCATGACGTAGCCGGTGCCGCCCGCGGTGCCGATCGTGCCGCAGATCGCCAGAGCCACATCCTTGGGCGTGACGCCCGGGGCGAGTTCGCCGTCCACGACGACCGCCATGGTCTTCGACTGTTTGAGCAGCAGCGTCTGGGTGGCGAGCACATGTTCCACTTCGGACGTGCCGATACCGAAGGCCAGGGCGCCCAGCGCACCGTGCGAACTGGTATGGCTGTCGCCGCAGACCAGCGTGGTGCCGGGCAGGGTGAAACCCTGTTCCGGGCCCACGACATGGACGATGCCCTGTTCCGCATCGGCGTCGCCGATCAGGCGCACCCCGAATTCGGGCGCGTTGCGTTCCAGCGCGGCAAGCTGCTGCGCGCTTTCGGGGTCGGCGATGGGGATGCGGTTGCCCTGCGCATCGCGGCGCGGCGTGGTGGGCAGGTTGTGATCGGGCACCGCCAGCGTGAGATCGGGCCGGCGCACCTTGCGCCCGGCAAGGCGAAGCCCCTCGAACGCCTGCGGACTGGTCACTTCGTGGACGAGATGGCGGTCGATATAGATGAGGCAGGTGCCATCGGGACGCCGTTCGACGACGTGCGCGTCCCATATCTTTTCGTAGAGGGTGCGGGGCTTAACCATGATGGCCCTCCCCTAGACCCGGAAGGGCGACGGGAAAAGGGGAAAGGCGTACCTAAACAGACGATTTTGCCGCACTATCGGCAAGAATGTTACAGCGAGGATCAGCGGGCGCGATAATCCTCGACGATGCGGCCGGCAGCGCCGATCTCCGCCTCGTGGCTTTCCTCGCGCCAGGTCTCGGCCAGCGCTTCCTCCTCCCATTGCAGCATGGCCGGATGGGACAGCATATGATCGACCCAGGCCTGCCCCTTTTGCCCGACGTCCAGTCCGTAGGTGCGGACGCGGAACGCTACGGGTGCGTAAAAGGCGTCGACCGCGGTAAGGACCCTGCCTGCAAGGAACGGTCCGCCGAAGCGGTCCAGTCCCTGCTCCCACAATTCGCGCAACCGGGCGATGTCCCTGTTGAGCGCGGGCGACGGCATGTGCGGTTCGACGCGGACGCCGACATTCATGGTGCAGTCGTTCCGCAGGGCGGAAAAGCCGCTGTGCATTTCGGCGGCCGCGCACTGGGCGAATGCGCGCGCGGCCTCGTCCGCGGGCCAGACACCGGGATGGCGATCCGCGAGATAGAGGGTGATGCCCAGCGAATCCCAGACGGTACGCGTCCCATCGACCAGCGCCGGCACCTGCCCGGTGGGCGAGAAGCTGCGGAACGCGGCGTAGTTGGTGGCGGCGGTGAAAAATTCTATCCGGTCCTCGAACGGGATATGCAGCGCCTTCATCAGCAGCCACGGGCGTAGCGACCAGCTGCTGTAGTTTCGATTGGCGGTGATGAGCGTGTAGGACATGGACTCCCTCCCTTTCCCGGGCATGCGCGGCATATCGCATCGGACGGGGATGCGACAGCGGCAACGATCTACGCGCTGACAAGCTGGGCTTATGAACGGCCGCCCGGTCCGTCGTGCCGGCCCTAGCCAAATTGTTGAACGCGCGTCAAAAGAGGGTGTTTCGGGCCGGCTTTCCCCTTGCCGCCCTTTGCCATCCATGGAGTCCCCTTGCCGTGCACCGACGCCAGTTTCTTGCCACCGGCGGCGCCACCGCCATCGCCGCCGCCGGTTCACGTGCCTTCGCCCAGCCCGGGGACGCCGACGCACGCCTGCGGGCGATGCTGGACGGCTTTTTCTACGAACGGCTGGAGGATGCGCCCGAAAGCGCGACGCGCCTTGGCCTCGACACCGGTCCGCGCGCGCCGTTGCGTGGCAAGCTGTCCGATACCAGCGCCGCAGGGGCCGCCCGCGACCTTGCCCGAAGCAAGGCGCAGGCGAAGCAGTTGGCGAGCATCGACCGCGACAAGCTGAGCGCGGCGAGCCGGCTCGACCATGATGTCGTCGCCTATCAGCTCGACCGCGCGGTCGGGGGCGAACGGTTCGGCTATGGCGAGACGGCGGGCCGCTATGCGCCCTATATCCTCAGCCAGCTGACCGGCAGCTATCGCGAAGTGCCCGACTTCCTCGATTCGCAGCACCGGGTGAAAGATGCAGCGGACGCCGACGCCTATCTTTCGCGCCTGGAAGCCTTTCCTGCCGCGATGGACGGCGAACTGGACCGGCAGAAAGCGGATGCCGCCAAGGGCGTGTTCGCGCCCGACTATATTCTCGATACGACAATGAAGATGCAGGCGGCGCTGCGCGACCAGCCGCCGGCGCAGACGGTGCTGGTCGCTTCCTTCGTCAAGAAGCTGGCTGCTGCCGGTCTGCCGCCGGAGCGCGCGGCGCAGGCCGGGAAGATCGTCGTGGAGAAGATATTTCCGGCCGTCGACCGCCAGCGCACACTGGTGCAGCAGCTGCGCGCCAGGGCTGTGCATGATGCGGGCTGCTGGCGTTTGCCCGACGGCGAGGCCTTTTACGCCGCAGCCGCCGAGGCAGCGACCACGACCAAGCTGACCGGGGAGGAGATTCATCAACTGGGCCTCGATCAGGTCGCCGACATATCCGCCCGGATCGACACGATCCTGAAAGGCGAGGGGATGAGCCGGGGCACTGTCGGCGACCGGCTGGTGGAACTCAACAAGCGGCCCGACCAGCTTTACCCGAACACCGATCCGGGTCGCGAGGCCCTGTTGGCGCAGCTCAACAGCCAGATCATCGCGATGCAGAACCGGCTCGGCGAGGCGTTTCACACCGTGCCCCGGGCACCGGTCGAGGTGCGCCGCGTGCCGGTAACGATCCAGGCAGGGGCGCCCGGCGGCTATTATCAGAACGCCTCGCTCGACGGGTCGCGGCCCGCCATCTACTTCATCAATCTGCGCGACACGTTCGACCGGCCCAAATTCGGCCTGGCCACGCTGACCCATCATGAGGCGGTGCCGGGCCATCATCTCCAGGTGTCGGTGGCGCTGGAATCGGATTCCATCCCGATGATCCGGCGGCGCGGCTTCTACAGCGGCTATTCGGAGGGCTGGGCGCTCTATTCCGAGCAACTGGCCGACGAGATGGGCATGTATGAAGGCGATCCGCTCGGCCGGGTCGGCTATCTTCAGTCGCTGCTGTTCCGTGCCACCCGGCTCGTGGTCGACAGCGGCATGCACGCCAGGCGCTGGAGCCGCGAGAAGGCGACCGACTATCTGATCGCGACCACCGGCATCGCGCGCGGCCGCAGCCAGGGCGAGATCGACCGCTACACCGTCTGGCCGGGTCAGGCGTGCAGCTACAAGATCGGCCATACGGTGTGGAACGACCTGCGCGCGCAGGTGAAGCGGACGCAGGGCGCGGCGTTCGACCTCAAGCAGTTCCATGAGGTGCTGACGCTGGGCGCGATGCCGCTCGATATACTGAAGCAGACGGTGCGGCAGCGGACAGGGCTCGCCTGAAACCATATTATTGATAACAGGCAAAAAAACGGCCCGGTGGTGCGCCACCGGGCCGTCCAGTTCCTTCCACCCAAATCGCGAAAGACGTGTCGACCTCCTCCGCGAGCTGGTTGTCTTCGCGGCTTTCGCCACGAAACGCGTCTGCCCCTCTTCCCTGCCGGCACCGGGTTCCCGCCGGGGAAAGGGAACGCTTGCGGCCAGAATGTCGCAAGCCTTCGTCATTCCCCCCAGAGCGGGACGAGGGACCGGGTAACTATGCCGCGAACTGATTCATCGTATTGTGAGCGCCGCCGGCCTTCAGCGCGGCGTCTCCGGCGAAATATTCCTTATGGTCGTCGCCGATGTCGGAACCGGCCATGTTCTGATGCTTCACGCAGGCGATGCCCTGGCGGATTTCCTGCCGCTGCACGCCCTTGACGTAACCCAGCATCCCGGCCTTGCCGAAATATTCCTTGGCCAGATTGTCGGTGCTGAGCGCCGCCGTGTGATAGGTCGGCAGGGTGATGAGGTGGTGGAATATGCCGGCCTCGCGCGCCGCGTCCTTCTGGAAGGTGCGGATGCGCTCGTCCGCCTCGATGCCGAGGTCGGTGCTGTCATAATCCACGCTCATCAGCTTCGCCCGGTCATAGGCGCTGACGTCCCTGCCCGCTGCTTCCCACGCATCAAACACCTGCTGGCGGAAGTTCAGCGTCCAGTTGAAGCTGGGCGAATTATTATACACCAGCTTGGCGTCGGGGATCACCTCGCGGATGCGGCTGACCATCCCGCCGATCTGGCCGATATGCGGCTTTTCCGTCTCGATCCACAGCAGGTCGGCGCCGTTCTGGAGCGCGGTGATGCAGTCGAGCACGCAGCGATCCTCGCCGGTGCCGGGACGGAACTGGTAGAGATTGGATGGCAGGCGCCTGGGCTTCATCAGCTGTCCGTTGCGGCTGATGAGGACGTCGCCGTGGCCGATCGCGTCGGCGTCGACCGCCTCGCAATCGAGGAAGCCGTTATAGAGATCGCCGATGTCGCCCGCTTCGCGGGTGAAGGCGATCTGCTTGGTCAGGCCCGCGCCCAGCGAGTCGGTGCGCGCGACGATCACGCCATCGTCGACGCCCAGTTCGAGGAAGGCGTAGCGGACGGCACGGATCTTCGCGAGGAAGTCCTCGTGCGGGACCGTGACCTTGCCGTCCTGGTGGCCGCACTGCTTTTCGTCAGAGACCTGGTTTTCGATCTGGATGCAGCAGGCGCCGGCCTCGATGAACTTCTTGGCGAGCAGATAGGTCGCCTCGGCATTGCCGAATCCCGCGTCGATGTCGGCGATGATCGGGACCACATGGGTTTCATAAGCGTCGACCTGCTGCTGGAGCTTGGCAGCCTTGACCTCGTCGCCTTCCTCGCGCGCCGTGTCGAGATCGCGGAAGATCATGCCCAGTTCGCGGGCGTCGGCCTGACGCAGGAAGGTGTAAAGTTCCTCGATCAGCGCGGGAACGCTGGTCTTTTCGTGCATCGACTGGTCGGGGAGCGGACCGAATTCGCTGCGCAGCGCCGCGACCATCCAGCCGGACAGGTAGAGATAGCGGCCCTTGGTCGTGCCGAAATGCTTCTTGATGGAAATCATCTTCTGCTGGCCGATGAAGCCGTGCCAGCAGCCCAGCGACTGGGTGTAGTTGGCCGGGTCGGCGTCATAGGCGGCCATGTCTGCGCGCATGATCTTCGCAGTGTAGCGCGCGATGTCGAGGCCCGTGTTGAAACGGTTCTGCACCCGCATCCGGGCGACGGATTCGGGGGCGATGCCGTCCCAATGCCCCTGGCCGCCGATCAGCGTGTCGGCCTTCGCGATTTCACTTTGATAGGTCATGTCGTCCATCCTTGGGTGAGCGGGAATGGACGGCGAAATAGATAGATGTTGCGGCCGTGCGCACCCACGCCGAAGTCCAGTTGTCGATCTTTACAAAAATCTGCTGTAAAGTTGTGAAGTACATACAGGGATGTGAGTCGATGGCCAAGGATCGCCCGGTCTACATGGGGCCGCGCCTGCGGCGGTTGCGGCGCGAAATGGGGCTGACGCAGGCGGACATGGCGGCCGATCTTGAGATCAGCGCTTCCTATGTCGCATTGCTGGAGCGCAACCAGCGCCCCCTGACCGCCGACATGCTGCTGCGTCTTGCGCGCACCTACAAGCTGGACATGGCCGAGGTGGCGGGCGACGGCGGCGCGGAGCAGACGGCCCGACTCCATGCGGTGCTGAAAGACCCGATGTTCGCCGACATCGACCTGCCGGCGCTCGCGACCGGCGACGTGGCGGTCAATTATCCCGGCATCACCGAAGCGTTGCTGCGACTCTATACCAGCTATCGCGAGGAGCATCTGGCGCTGGCGGATCGCGGCGCGGGGCTGGAGCCGCAGGCGGATGTGGTCGATCCGGTGGCCGAATCGCGGCGCTTTCTGGCCGCGCGGCGCAACAGCTTTCCATCGCTGGACGAGCTGGCGGAAAAGCTTGCGATCGAGGCGGAGGCCGAGGGGGGACTGGCCGACTGGCTCAGGGTGCGGCACAATCTGCGCGTGCGGCGGCTGCCGTCGGACGTGATGGCCGGATCGATGCGGCGGCTGGACCGGCATCGCGATGCGGTGCTGCTGGACGACGCGCTGGACGGGGCCAGCGCGCAATTCCAGCTGGCGCTCCAGGTCGCCTATCTGGAAATGCGCAAGGGATTCGACGCGGTGCTGAAGGACGGCCAGTTCAGCGGCGAGAGCGCCCGGCGCCTCGCCCGGCGTGCACTCGCCAGCTATGGCGCGGCGGCGATCCTCATGCCCTATACCGCCTTCGCCAAGGCGGTCGAGGCGCGGCGCTATGACGTCGAGGCGATCGCCCGGCAGTTCGGCACCAGTTTCGAACAGACCGCGCATCGGCTGACGACGTTGCAAAAGCCGGGGCAGGAACGGGTCCCCTTCTTCTTCCTGCGTGTGGATCCGGCTGGCAACGTGTCCAAGCGGCTGGACGGGGCGGGTTTCCCCTTTGCGCGCCATGGCGGCTCCTGCCCGCTCTGGTCGGTGCACCGCGTGTTCGCCACGCCCCGCACTGTCGTGACGCAGTGGCTGGAACTGCCGGACGGCCAACGCTTCTTCTCGATCGCGCGCACGGTAACGGCCGGCGGCGGCGGCTGGAACGCGCCGAAGGTGGAGCGCGCCATCGCCCTGTGCTGCGCGGCGGAGCACGCGCACCGGCTTGTCTACACGCAGGACATGCCGCCGTCCGATCCCACGCCCATCGGGGTCACCTGCCGACTGTGTCACCGACCCGCCTGCATGGCCCGGTCCGCGCCGCCGATCGGGCGCGACGTGCTGCCCGACGATTTCCGACGGACGCACGCCCCGTTCGGCTTTGCCGACGGGTGACCGCGCCCCTTCACCCCTTGCTTACCATTTTCCGTTAGGCATGCCGCCATGACAAAGGCCGCCGATCCCTGCCCCCCATCCGCCGTCAGCCATGGTGTCGGCCTGGCCGGGCTGGCCGGGCTGGCGCTATGGACGCTGATCGCGCGCCATTATGGCATGAACGGCCCCAATGCCGGCTTTGCCGCCGTGGTCGCCTGCGGCCTGCCGATGATCCTTTGGTCGCTCGTGGTTGATCGCGTGCATCGCAGGCGGTCGACCGGCATCGACTGGGCGATGCCGCCGCGCACCGTGCGGGAGGCGTTCGACACTGCGCTGGTCAAGATTGCCGGCCTGTGGGCGACCTGGCTTGCCATTGCGATCTTCTATTGCGTCGCCCGTTGGTACTGGAGCGGCAATTATCGTTATTCCATGGACCTGTTCGTCGGCGCTGCCCCCTGGCTGCTGGTCGCATCCATTCCCTATATCCTCTGGATCGACCGGCGGCTGGTCGATCCCAGGGATGCATCCTACAGTTTCGGCCAGTGGGTGATCGGCGGCGCGGCCGGAGCGCCGGACATGCGGCAGGTCGCCAACCATGCGCGCGCCTGGGCGGTCAAGGGCTTCTTCCTCGCCTTCATGGTGTCGATCGTGCCGGGCAATTTTGCCAGCGTGGTCGACTGGCGGGTCGAGGACGCGCTGGCCCATCCGGTGACGCTTGCAGGCTTCCTGATCGCGGTCATGTTCATGATCGACGTCTGCATGGCGACGGTCGGCTATATCCTCACCTTCAAGCCGCTCGATTCCCATATCCGGACCGCCAATCCCTATCTGTCGGGCTGGCTGGCGGCGCTGATGTGCTACCCGCCCTTCGTCCTGATGGGTGGCGGCGGTCCGCTCGATTATCATGCCGGCGGCGCCGAATGGGATTATTGGACGCAGGGATCGGTTGCGCTGCAATGGGCGATGGGCGGCTGGCTGGTGCTGCTGACCGGCGTCTACGCCTGGGCGACGGTGGCGTTCGGCATCCGCTTTTCCAACCTGACCCATCGCGGCATATTGACCCACGGTCCCTATCGCTGGACCCGGCATCCGGCCTATCTCGCCAAGAATCTCTTCTGGTGGTTCGCCTCGCTGCCCTTCCTGGCCGTCAGCGGCTCCATCACCGACATGGTCCGCAACTGCGTGATGCTGGGCCTCACAAATGCGGTCTATTACTGGCGCGCCCGGACGGAGGAGCAGCATTTGTCCGCCGATCCCGACTATCGCGCCTATAGCGACTGGATGGAACGCCATGCACCGGTGCCGCGCTTCTTTGCCTGGCTGACCGGCAGGAAGCGCGTGACGGCGTCGGCGCCGCAGATGCAGCCGGCGGAATAGGCTTTAGAAACTTTCCTCCGCATAGACATGGCCGAGGTCGCCATGCCATTCGCCATGATAGCGTTCCAGCAGCCGTTCGGCATGGGTGCGGCCTGATGCGACCACCTCTTCCAACGCGGCGAGATAGCCGGTTTCATTGTCGCCCACGCTGTTGAGTCGAGCGCGGGCGGCAAGGCCCGACCGGGCGATGGCCAGCGCCTCGCCGGCGATGTCGCGCAATTTGCGTCCTGCGCCAATCGGCGCGTCGAGGCCCAACCTTGGTACCGAATCGCGCAGCGCCTGCCGTTCGTCCATGGTCCAGTCCTTGACCAGGTCCCAGGCCGCGTCGAGCGCCCCCTGGTCGTAGAGCAGCCCGACCCACAGCGCCGGCAACGCGCAGATCCGGCCCCACGGACCGCCATCGGCACCGCGCATTTCCAGAAAGCTCTTCATCCGCACTTCGGGGAAGGCGGTGGACAGATGATCCTCCCAATCCTTTTCCGTCGGCTTTTCACCGGGCAGGGCGGGCAGGCGCCCGTCCAGGAAATCGCGGAAGCTCTGGCCCGCTGCGTCGATATATTTGCCGTCGCGGAACACGAAATACATCGGCACGTCCAGCGCATAGTCGGCATAGCGTTCATATCCGAAGCCGTCCTCGAACACGAAGGGAAGCATTCCCGTGCGCGCGGGGTCGGTGTCGGACCAGATATGGCTGCGATAGGAAAGATAGCCGTTGGGCTTGCCGTCGGTGAACGGCGAATTGGCGAACAGCGCGGTCGCAAGCGGCTGCAAGGCCAGGCTGACGCGGAATTTCTGCGCCATGTCCGCTTCGCTGGCATAATCGAGATTGGTCTGGATCGTGCAGGTGCGCAACATCATGTCGAGGCCCATCGACCCCACGCGCGGCATGTGCCGCAGCATGATCGCATAGCGGCCCTTGGGCATGACCGGCAATTCTTCGCGGCTCTTGTCGGGCCACATGCCCAAGCCCAGGAACCCGAGGCCCAGCCGGTCGCCGACATATTTGACCTGCTCCAGATGCCGGCCGGTTTCGGCGCAGGTTTCGTGCAGATTGTCCAACGGCGCGCCAGACAGTTCCAGCTGCCCCGCCGGTTCCAGGCTGATCGTCCCGTCGCGTCCGGACAGCGCGATGATGTGGCCGTTTTCCTCGACCGGTTTCCAGTCGTAGCGGGTCAGCCCGGTCAACAGCGCGTGGATGCCACCCGGTTCGTCGTAGGAAGGAGCGCGGTGATCGTCGCGGCGATAGACGAACTTCTCATGCTCGGTGCCGATGCGCCAGCGATCCTTGGGCTTTTCGCCCTTGGCAAAAGCCGCGATCAGCTGGTCGCGGCTTTCGATGACGGGATCATTCCCCCCGGTGTCGGTTCTGGTGCTCATGCCCCGCCCTTAATCCTTCCCCTCGGCACGTCAAATCAGGACGTGCGATTGCCAGATAAGCGACGCCTATGATGGCTTCAATCCCATTGCGTAATGAAACGCTTATGACCAGTCGCCATTAATGGTCATCCATGCCGCCGTCGCGGCCAGGGCGGCGGTTTCCGCCCGCAGGATGCGCGGACCGAGCGACAGCGCAACAGCGCGCGGATGTGCCCGGATGGCGGCGCGTTCGTCCGGATCGAAACCGCCTTCCGGGCCGATCAGCATGCCGGCGGGGCCGGGATGGCCCGGCAGCGTTTCGGCCAGGGGCGCGCCGCCGCTTTCGTCGGCGAAGAACAGCCAGCGGTCGTCCGGCCAGTCGCGCAGCAACGCATCCAGCTTCACCATGGGCGACAGGTCGGGCAGCGCGGTGCGGCCGCATTGTTCGGCGGCTTCGACCAGATGGGCATGCAACCGGTCCAGATTGAGCTTGTCGACGACGGCACGGCGCGTGAGGACGGGCTGAAGCCGCGCAACCCCCAGCTCGCACGCCTTTTCCGCGATCAGGTCGATGCGGCCCTTGCGGATCGGCGCGCAGCACAGCCAGAAATCGGGTGTCGCCTCCAGCGGCCGTGTCCGCGCAACGCATTGCAGCACCAGGTCGCGCTTGCGGATGTCGCGCGCGCGCGCCGCCCATTCGCCGGACCGGCCGTCGAACAGCAGCACGATGTCGTCGGGCTTTATGCGCATGACCGAGATCAGATAATGGGCCGGATTGCCGTCCACCGCCACGGCCACGCCCTCACCCAGGGCAGTTTCGACGTGAAGGCGCGGCGCACTGTGCGGCGGCCAGGCTGGCGTGGCGGTCATGATGTCTCGCGGCTTGTTCTGCAATCTTTCTTCCCTAAAGAGAAGCACGGGGGTTCGACAAGGCTGGCCCGAACGGAGTGTGTGTGAAGAGCGGAATCGTCCCCGACAGCGAAGCGCACGGTTTGCTGGCCCGTTTGCCGGAAACGGCGCGCATGCTGGTGCAACTGGCGCGGCTGGACCGGCCGATCGGTTGGTGGCTGCTGTTCTGGCCGGGGGCCTGGGCGGTGGCGCTCGCGGGCGGGGCCTTCATCCGCTGGCCGCTGCTGGGCTGGCTGCTGCTGGGCAGCGTCGCCATGCGCGGCGCGGGATGCGTGTTCAACGATATAGTCGATCGCGACCTGGACGCGCGCGTCGCGCGCACGGCGGCGCGTCCGCTGGCCAGCGGGGCGCTGTCCGTCAAGGCTGCCTGGGTCTGGCTGCTGGCGTTGTGCCTGATCGGTCTTGGCGTGCTGCTGCAATTGCGGCTGAGCGCCCAGATCGTCGCGCTTGCCAGCCTGGCGCTCGTGGCCGCCTATCCCTTCATGAAGCGGATAACCGGGTGGCCGCAATTGTGGCTGGGCCTGGTCTTTTCCTGGGCGGCGCTGGTCGGCTGGAGCGAGGTCATGGGGGGGCTGACCGTCCCGGCGGGGCTGCTCTATGCGGGAACCATTTTCTGGATCGTGGGCTATGACACCATCTACGCGTTGCAGGATCGGGAGGATGATGCGCTGATCGGGATCGGATCGAGTGCGCTGTCCATGGGGCGGCATGTACGGTTGGGTGTGGGTATCTGCTACGGGTTGGCGCTGGCGCTGTGGGCCGGCGCGATCTGGCATGTGCGGCCGCAGGCGCTGGCGCTCGCCGCTCTGGGGCCGATGGCGTGCCATCTCGCCTGGCAGGTGACGACCCTCCGGCAGGACGGGCTCGATCCGCTTGTCAAATTCCGGTCCAACCGGTTCGCCGGCCTGCTGATGTTTCTCGGCTGTCTCGTGGTGGGAAGCGCATGAGCGACTCGCCACCCGTCGCTGGCGAAGATTGCTGGCGGATCGAGCGCGCCGTGCGGGCCAGTGTCGTGATCGACGCAGAAGCCTATTTCCGGCACGTCCGCCTCGCGATGATCAAGGCGAAGCGGCGGATCATGCTGATCGGATGGGATTTCGATTCCGGCATAAGCCTGATTCGCGAAGATGAGGCGAAGGACGGGGCGCCGGTGGTGATCGGCGACTTCATCACCTGGCTGGTGGACCGGACGCCGGAACTGGAAATCTTCCTGCTGCGCTGGGACGTAGGCGCGATGAAGGCGATGAGCCGGCCGGCCAACCTCGCCACCACGCTCAAATGGATGGCGCATCCGCGCATCACCGTGAAGCTGGACAGCCATCATCCGCCCGCCGCGTCGCACCATCAGAAAATCGTCGTGATCGACGATTGTTTCGCCTTCTGCGGCGGGATCGACATGACCGCCGACCGTTGGGATACTCGCCATCACCGTGACGAGGAACCGGCACGGCGGCACCCCGATGGCACGCCCTACGGTCCATGGCACGACGCGACCACGGCGCTCGCTGGTCCTGTGGCCGTCGCTTTGGGCGAGCATGGGCGCGCGCGCTGGGCAAGCGCCGGCGGCGATCGGCTTGAACCGGTGGAAGGCGTGAGCGACTGCTGGCCCGAAACCTTGCCTGTCCAGTTCGAACAGGTGGACGTGGCCATCGCCCGCACCGCGCCGAAAATGGACGACCAGGACGAACTGGTCGAGATCGAGCGGCTTTACCTCAACCAGATCGCGGCCGCGAAACGATGCGTCTATGCCGAAAGCCAGTATTTCGCTTCGCGCCGCATTGCCGAAGCGATCGCGCTGCGGCTTGCCGAACCCGACGGGCCGGAATTCGTCATCGTCAATCCGCAGCAGGCCGACGGCTGGCTGGAACAGCAGGCGATGGATACCGCGCGGGCGCGCCTGTTCGAGGCGCTCAAGGCCCGCGATCCGCATGGGCGTTTTCGCTTGTACCATCCCTTCACCCAGCGTGGCACGCCGATCTACGTCCATGCGAAGGTGATGATCGTGGACGACCGGATCATCCGCGTCGGCTCGTCCAACATGAACAATCGATCGCTGCGCCTGGATACGGAATGCGACGTGACGATCGACATCGCCCTGCCGGCCAATGACGGGCAGGGCAAACATATCCTGGCCATTCGCGACGGCCTGATCGCCGAACATCTCAACCTTCCCGAGGAGCGCGTGGCCGCGGTCATAGGGGAGCGCGGACTGGTGGCGGCAGTCGAGGAACTGCGCCGAAAATCAGGTCGAACGCTCAGGCCATACGAGACCCCAGAACTCAACGCGGTACAGCAATATATCGCCGATCATGAAGTGCTGGATCCGGAAGGACCCGAAGAGATGTTCGAGCCGATCAGCGAGCGTGGCCTGTTTCGCCGGATGAAGGGGTGGTTTGGCCGGAACTGATCGGCCACTCTTCCCGGCCCTTCATCCAGTCATGGACGAATAGAACCATAACCGTTCCATTCATGCGGTAGTTGATTTGAATTAGAGTGGCGAGCGCGTACCATGCCCGACGGCCAAATCATGCCTGAGGGGGGATCGATGAAGCATGTATCAATCCTGTTCGCCTGCCTTCTCTTGTTGCAGGGGTGCGCGGAACTGGGGATAAAGTCGCTGCCCTGGCCGACCTACAGCCCGATATACGACAGCACTGCCGCTGATTTCCTCCGTACCGTGCAGAAGGTCGACGACGAACTGGGGAAAGGGCTGGCGGCAAAGCCGATGCTCGACGATTCCCGCCTTATCGGCCTTTCGGTGTCCGGCGGCGGCGCGCGCGCCACGGCCTTCACCCTGGGCATTCTGGCCGAATTGCAGACGATTGGCTTTGCAGACCATCGGACGGCGCTCGACCGAATCGATTTCCTGTCGACCAATTCCGGCGGCAGTTGGGCCGTGGCTGCCTATCTGGTCGACCGCGCGGACCATCGGGGCGCCGGATACAGCCTGGCCGCGAACATGCCCGCGCTGCGCGCCCGTTTCGTGGCCATGAGCGAAGGCCGCGTGCCATGCTGGGCCCAGGCGATGCAGGCCGGGATACCGGGCGCGGCCACCTTCGGACAGATTTATGCGCCGGAACGGACCGAGCCCCTTCCGCGCGTATTCTTCAATGCCTCGCTGTTGCCGGCCCATGCGCCCTTCGTCTTCACCGATGCTTTTCTGCGTCACTATGCAGTCAGGCAATTCGGCGCATGCAAGGCGCGCCTGACCGTCGCCGGCACCAGGCTGGCGGACCTGCCGATCGCCTATGCAGCGGCGTCGAGCGGGGCCGTCCCCGGCTTTTATGCCAGCTTCGCCCGCACTGCCCTGTGCGACGACGATGGTCCGATCCCCGCAGCGTCCTTCTGCCATGGGAAGCGCAAGGGCCGGCGCCTGTCCTATCTGCGGCTGGCGGACGGCGGACTCTACGACAATATCGGCTACAAGACCGCCTTTGAAGTCATGGAATCTCAGCCGGCCACCATTGGCACCAGACGTGCGATGATCCTGATCAACTCGGCCGCGTCGATGGATCAGAAAAGCATCGCCAGGAAGAAGACCAATGCCAGTTTCCTGATGACCACCGCGAGCAACGGCATCTTCGCGGTGCAGGATTCCAGTTTCGAACGGCTGTATCGCCCGATGTTCCGGGCCGTCGGCGTCGACAGCCCCGTGCTGCTGGACTTCTACAGCACGGCACATTTCCCCGAGGCGAAGGCGCAAGACCTGCTCAAGGGGCTGGATCATCTGGCCGCCGCCGCGGCCTATGACGTCCGATGTTTTCAGCCAGGAAACCGGCTGGACACAGGCGGATCGCGCCCGCGGGGTGCTTTGCCGGACTGGGCCGCCAGCTTTGCCCACCTGCGCACCTTGGGGTCCGATTGCGTCGCCAATAATTTCTACCGCGTGGGCAATGCCGCCAAGACCAGCTACAAGTTCGATGCAGATCTCTTCACGACGCTGTGGCAACTGGGCCAGCTCAGCGTGCGGATGCACCGGGACGAAATAGCGGCGGCGCTGGAATGATGGCGCCTATTCCGCCGCCAGCATCGCTTCCGCGCTTTCCAGGTTGACCGACACCAGCCGGCTGACGCCGCGTTCCACCATCGTGACGCCGAACAGGCGGTGCATGCGCGCCATGCTGACCGCATTGTGGGTGACGATCAGGTAGCGCGTCCGGGTCTGCGCCACCATCGCGTCGAGCAGGTCGCAGAAGCGCTCGACATTCGCATCGTCCAGCGGGGCGTCGACCTCGTCCAGTACGCAGATCGGCGCGGGGTTCGTCAGGAAGAGGCCGAAGATGAGTGCCACGGCGGTCAAAGCCTGCTCCCCGCCCGAAAGCAATGTCAGCGCGGCCAGCTTCTTGCCGGGCGGCTGGGCCATGATCTCAAGCCCCGCCTCCAGCGGATCGTCGCTGTCGATCAGTTCCAGATGTGCCTGCCCGCCATTGAACAGGGTCGTGAAGAGGCGACGGAAATGGCCGTCCACCGCTTCGAACGCCGCCAGCAGCCGCTGCCGGCCCTCGCGGTTCAGGCTGCCGATCGACCCGCGCAGCCGATTGATGGCCTGCGTCAGTTCCTCGCTCTCGGCGCGGCTGGTGGCTTGCGTCGCCTCCAGTTCCTCCAGTTCCTGCGCCGCGACCAGGTTGACGGGACCGATCCGCTCCCGCTCCGTCACGAATTGGTCATGCGCGGCCTGCTCGGTCTGGGCGATGCGGATGTCGGCGCTCGCAAAGCCCAGTTTCTCCGGCAGCAGCGGCGGCGGGCATTCGAACCTTTCGCCCGACAGGCGATTTGTTTCGATCCGCCGTTCGTCGGCGGCCTCGGCCCGGGCGACGGCAGTGGCGCGGGCTTCCCGGGCCGTTGCCAGCGCCTCGCCGGCCTGGGTCGCGCGCGCTTCCGCCGCGCGTAGCAGGGATTCCGCTTCCTGTTCGGCATGACGGGCCTGATCCGCAGCCTCTGCTAGGCCGGAACCCCGGTCGGCAAGGTCGGCGATCGCCCCGGCAAGGGCGTCGGGCTGCGCCTCCATGGCCTGGCGTTCGGTCGCGATTTCGTCCGCACGGGTTACCATGGCGGCGATGCGCTTCGCCGCTTCGCCCGCACGCGCGCGCCACCCTTTGATCTCCGCATCGGCTGCGGTCTGGCGTTCGCGGTCGCTGGCCAGTGCGCGATCGGCCAGTGCCTGATCGGCCTGCAACTGGCTGACGGCGGCGCGGGCCTTTTCGCTCGCCTGGGTCAGGGCAGCGACGACCGTGCCGGTTTCCCCGCCGTCGGACAGGCTCGCGCGGGCCGCTTGCGCCTTGTCGGCATCGATCCGGGCGCCCTGGCTGTCCCGGAGCGCCTCGGCCAGTCTTTCCTCGATGCCTTCGCGTCTTCCCGCCAGCCGCTCGATCGCCGTGGTGGCTTCGTCGGCGGCGCGCAACGCGGAACGCAGCCTGTGGTCGGCGTCGGACAGTCCAGCCCGGCCGGACGCCAGCGCCTGCGTGGCGGCCTGCTCGCGGGCGCGCGATTCGTCCTGCGCGTCGATGGCTGCGGCGACTGCCGCCTCAGCCGACGGGCGCGCGGCGGCAATGGCATCCAGCCGGTTGAGGCGAATGAGCCGTTCCGCGGCTGCGGCGCCACCCTCGAGCGCGACATAGCCGTCCCATCGGCGGAGGAGGCCGTCGCGCGTCACCAGCCGCTGACCCACGGCGAGCGCCTGTCCCAGATCACTGTCGGCCACGGCGATCTGGGACAGGCGCCGCGCGAGTTCGGGCGGGGCGGTGACATGATCGGCCAGCGGGGTCGTGCCGCCGGGCAGCGCGGGGTCCTGGGCCAGGACGTCGGCACCGCCCCAGCGGCGCGCGCCCTCTGCACCCACCGGCGCTTCCAGATCGTCGCCCAGAGCGGCGGCCAGCGCGCGCTCATATCCCGGCGCGGCCTTGAGCCGGTCGAGCGCGCGCGCCTGCTTGCCGCTGCCGCTGTCCACCGCGCGCCGGAGGGCCGAAGCTTCGCTGTCGAGCGCGGCGAGCGCCGCGCGTGCGGCCGCCAGCGCCGATTCGGCCGCGGCGCGGGCTTCCGCCGCTGCCTGGCGGTCGTTTTCGGCCGCGGCGATGATCGTCTCTGCATCCTGGCGATCGGCGCTGGCCTGGGCCTGCGCGGCCTGGGCCTCCGCACGGCGCGCCTCCAGCGGTGCAGCGTCGGGCAGGGCGGCCGCCTCGGCCTCCAGCCGCGCAACATCCCGCGTGGTGCGGTCCAGCCGGGTGCGCGCGGCGGCCAGCGCTGCCTCCGCGACGCGCAATTCGGCCTGTTCCGCCGCCTGGCGGGCCATGGCCTTCGCCAGATCCAGTTCGGCATCGCGCGCGCCGTCCTCGGCGGCGGCGATGCGCGCGGCGAAGTTCGGGCGTAATGTCTCGGTCTCCGCGATCCGCGACTTCAGCGTCGCGGTTTCGGCCGTCAGACGAGCGATGGCGTCCGCAGCGTCGTTGGCCAGCGTGCCTTCGCGGGTGCGATCCTCCTCCAGCCTGACCGCCTGTTGCACAAGATCGGCAAGGCGGCGCACCACCGCATCGCGCTCGGTGCGCAACGAACCAAGGCGGTGGCCTGCTTCGCTGGCTGCGTCGCGCGCGGTCTGCGCGGCGGCACGGCGTTCGGCAAGGATCGCCACGCCGGCCTGCACATGGGCGCCGGCGGCGAGTTGCGCCTCCTGTGCGGCGGCGACGCCGGCCTCGGCCTGTCGTGCTTCGGCACGGGCGGCTTCGGCGCTGGCATGGGCCTCGCGCCAGCGGGCGAAGAGGGTGCGGCCCTCCGCCACGCGTATCTGGTCGGACAGGCGGATATAGCGTTCGGCGGCCCGGGCCTGCCGGCGCAGCGCATTGGCGCGTGCGTCCATGTCGAGCAATATCTCGTCCAGCCGGGCAAGATTGGCCTCGGCCGCGCGCAGCTTCTGCTCGGCATCCTTGCGCCGGACATGCAGGCCCGCGATCCCGGCTGCTTCCTCCAGCATGGCGCGCCGTTCCTGCGGCCGGGCGGCGATGACGGCGGCGATGCGCCCCTGGCTCACGAGCGCGGGGCTGTGCGCGCCGGTCGCGGCATCGGCGAAAATCAGCGCAACATCCTTGGCGCGCACGTCCCGCCCGTTGGCGCGATAGGCGCTGCCCGCGCCCCGCTCGATGCGCCGCGTGACCTCCAGTTCACCGTCCGCGCCAGCCTCGACGGAAGGAAACAGCTCCCCCTGTTCCTGCACCGTCAGCAGCGACACCTCGGCGAAATCGCGTTGCGGCCGGGTAGCGGTGCCGGCGAAGATCACATCCTCCATGCCGGCGCCGCGCATCGATTTGGCGCTTGATTCGCCCATCACCCAGCGGATCGCCTCCAGCAGGTTCGATTTGCCGCAGCCATTGGGGCCGACGATACCCGTCAGCCCCGGCTCGATCCGCAACTCGGTCGCGTCGACGAAGCTCTTGAAGCCGGAAAGCTTGAGCCGCTTTATCTGCATGCGTGATGTCCGGAGCGGCATGCCGTCCGGGTCCCGTCACGCCCGAGCGTCGATGTCGGCCCCCCGGCGGTCAATCAGATGCCCGCGGCCTTGAGCTGGGGTTGCAGCTTGGCCCAGTTCGCCGTGTCGGGGACGACCGATCCGTTCAGGATAAAGGTCGGCGTGCCTTCGATCTGATATTGGGTCGTCGCATCCTCGACGCCCTTGGCCAGCTTTTCGGCAGCAGCGGTGTCGGCCAGGCACTGCTTGGCCTGATCCTCCGAAATGCCGCGCTGCTTGGCGAAGTCGACCAGGCCGAGCGCTTGGGCCAGCTGGCCGAAACGCTGCGCGGGCGGGGCGCTCATCAGTGCCTTGTACCGATCGTCGCCCAATGCCTGCGCCTTGTCGAACATCGCGCCCTGATTCTCGAAAAACTGTTCGGTCAGCGGGTAGAATACATCCTTGCCGCCACAGGCTGCGAGCAGAGACGTGGTGATGTCGATCGGATCGCGCACGAAGCTGCGGAATTCGTAGCTCATCTTGCCGCTATCGACGATCTTTCGGATTTCCGCCGACGCCTCGGTCGAAAAATCGCGGCAGTGAGAGCAGGTGTAGCTGCCATATTCCACCAGCTTCAGCTTGGCCGACGGATTGCCCATCAGATAATAGCCGTCCGGCGTCTGCGCGACGGTTTCCGACCAGCTCGTCCCCGCCGGCGGGGCGACGGCGGCGATCGGATCGCCGCTGGGCTTGGCGCCATCGTCGGTCTTGCCGCACGCGGCGAGGGTCAGGCTGAGGGCGACGAGGGCGAGTCCGGGCAGGAATTTCACGACGGGCTGGGCTCCGATGATGGGCGGTTCAGGAAGGCTTCTAGATCAGCGCGCGGCAGGGGGCAATGCGGCCTGGACCGCGGCCCAGGTCGCCCCCTCCACGCGCGTGCCGTTGACGGTGAAGCCGGGCGTGCCGCTGATCTTGATCTTGTTCCAGGCTTCGTCGGTCATCGCCATGATCTGCTTCATCGACGCCGGGTTGGCGATGCAGGCGTCGAGTTGCGCATTGGTAAAGCCGCGCTTGTTCATCAGCGCGTAAAGGCCGGTCTTCCGGCCGATGTCCTGAAGCGCGGGGATCTGGTCGGTCGGCTTTTCCGCGTCGCGGTCATACGCGATCAGCCGGTCCATCCACGCGCTCTGGTTGGCGAAGAGGGCCTCGTGATTGCCCGTGAAACGGGCCGCGCCGCCGCAGCGCGCCAGCAGTGCCGCCGTCAGGTCATATTTGTCGCGGACGGCGTTGCGAACCTCCGCGCTGACTTTGCCGGTGCTGATATATTGCGCCCGCAGCGGCTCGCTCGCCTCGGCCACGAAATGCGCGCAATGCGAACAGGTGTAACTGACATATTCGACCAGCTTCGTCGCTGCCGCCGGATTGCCCGTGACATGGCCGCCGATCGGCGACAGGACGACCCGCTTGACCCAGTTGGCGGCAGGAGCGGCGACAAGTGCGGCGGGGATGGACAGGAGAGCGAGCGGCAGCAGCAATTTCTTCATGGTGCGGGTCCGTAGTGCGCTCCGGCTGAACCGGAGCCGAATGTCAGCCGATCTTGGGCAGTCCGCTGCTGTTGGCAAGCCCCTGCGCCAGAGATTCCAGCACCGCGCGCAGTTCGGGATCGCCGATGTCGCGCAGCGAATCGCCAAGCTCGACCGGTATGGGTTTCAGGTTGCGGGGCGGGGGCGCGCGTTCGGGCGCGGCCGGCGCGATCTCCCCCTGCCGGATCGCCACCTTGGCCACGGCCGCATAGCCGAAAAACCGGTTCACCCGCTCGACGATGTCGGGCAACCCATGCTGGATCATCGGGCCATAGCCGCTCGCGACGGTCAGTTGCAGGGTGCCGCCTGCCTTTTTCCCTACCGGGAACCGGATCGATTCGGGCGCGGTCAAGCCTGCATAATGCGGGCCGACGATCTCGGCCCAGCGCGTGACAATGCTGGATTGGACGAAGCCGAACTTGCGGAATGCCGCGCGGCCGATGTCCGGCATCAGGTCGGCGATCCGGCGCGGCGCGCCCACGCGCGGCCGTTCCTCGGCCGGCATCTTGCGGCTTTTGGCTTTCGGCACTGCGGGGCGTTCCGTCATGCCCTGCTTAATGGCATAGGGCCGCCATGCGCGTCGAGGGTCCAGAAACGAAAATCGCGCGCGACCTGCTCGCGCACTACGACGTGCATGCCCGTCGTCTGCCGTGGCGGGCGCCCCCGGGCACCAACGCGGCCGACCCCTATCGCGTTTGGTTGTCCGAAGTGATGCTGCAACAGACGACGGTGGCGGCGGTCGGCCCCTATTTCGCGCGCTTTACCGAACGCTGGCCCGATGTGGCGGCGCTCGCTGCGGCGGACGATGCGGACCTGATGGCTGCCTGGGCCGGTCTTGGCTATTATGCGCGCGCCCGGAATCTTCTGGCGTGCGCCCGCGCCGTCGCCCGCGACCATGGCGGGCGATTCCCCGATACGGAGGCCGGGCTGCGGGCGTTGCCGGGCGTGGGCGCCTATACCGCCGCGGCGGTCGCCGCCATCGCCTTTGGCCGCCGCGCGGTCGTGGTGGATGCCAATGTAGAGCGGGTGGTGGCCCGCCTGTTCGCGATCGCGACGCCTCTGCCTGCCGCCCGCCCGGCCATTCGGGATGCGGCCGATCGTATCACGCCGGACGCGCGGGCGGGCGATTTCGCCCAGGCGATGATGGATCTGGGTGCGACCGTCTGCACGCCGCGCAATCCGGCCTGCGGCATCTGTCCGCTGCGGAGTGACTGTGCCGCCTTCGCGACGGCCGATCCCGCCATCTTCCCCGTCAGGCCCGCGAAAAGGGCGAAGCCGCACAGAACGGGACATGGCTGGTGGATCGAGCGGGACGGACATGTGTGGCTCGTCCGCCGGCCCGACACCGGGTTGCTGGGCGGCATGCGGGGCCTGCCCAGTTCCGACTGGGGCGACGCGCCGGATGCCACGCCTCCTGTCGCTGCCGACTGGCGGACGCTGGCGGACCCGGTCCGCCATGTCTTCACCCATTTCTCGCTGTCGCTAACCATGCACCATGCCCATGTAGGCGACGACGTGACGCCGGATGGCGCCGGCGAGTGGTGGCCCGTGGCGCGGATCGGCGATGCAGGGCTGCCGACGCTTTTCGCGCGCGCGGCGCAGGCGGTAAGGAGAGAACAGGATGCACGGAACTGACAGACGCCCGGAGGCGATCCCCGCTTTCGCCGGAAGCCGGATCGACCGGGTCGATCATGTCCGCACCAATCCCGATCTGCTGGCGGCAAGCTTTGCCGATCCGGCCGCACGCCTGCTGCTGCTGGACGGGCTGGAGCCGGTCGAGCGGGACGGGCATCTGGTATTGGAGCCGCTGGCGCCAGACGCGCGGGTCGACGATCATGTCCTGCTGGGCATCGATCCGGCGGAGCGGCCGATCTTCGCCCGGCTGGTGACCGACCTTGGCCCCGGCCTCTTACCGACGGCGCGCAGCCGTTCCATTGCCGATCTGGTTCCGGCCGACGAAGTCGCGCTGTACGGCACCGCGCGCAGCCTGGTCCACTGGCACGCCCGGCATCGCTTCTGTTCGGTCTGCGGCGCGGGCACGGTGCCGGTCAAGGCCGGGTGGTCCCGCAAATGCGGCGATTGTGGCGCCGAACATTTCCCCCGCACCGACCCGGTCGTGATCATGCTGGCGGAACATCGGGGCCGGGTGCTGATGGGGCGTCAGCATGGCTGGCCCGAAGGCCGCTATTCGGCACTGGCCGGTTTCGTCGAGCCGGGCGAGACGATCGAGGAAGCGGTGGCGCGCGAGATGTTCGAGGAAGCGGGCGTGCTGGTCCATTCCGTCCGCTATGTGATGAGCCAGCCCTGGCCCTTTCCTTCCTCGCTGATGATCGCCTGCATCGCGCAGGCGGACGATGACACACTGACGCTCGACGCGACCGAGATCGACCACGCCTTCTGGTGCGACGCGCAGGGCGTCCGCGCCGCGCTGGCCGAAGAGGAGGGCGCGCCCTTCATCGCCCCGCCCCCGATGGCTGTCGCGCGCCATCTGCTGGCGCATTGGCTGGCGGACGTTGCCCCTGCCGACGCAAGCGCGTAAGGCCCGACACTCCCTTTTTCGATCCAGGACAATCCCCGCTCCATGCTCAGCCTAGAAGAAGCCCAGACCCGCGCGCAGGATTTGGTGGATGCCGCGCGCCGGGCGGGGGCCGACGCGGCCGACGCCGTCTATGCCTGCAACGCGTCGACCAATGTGTCGGTTCGGCTCGGCGCGCTGGAGGATGTCGAACGCTCGGAGGGAGAGGAGATCGGCTTGCGCGTCTTCATCGGCCAGCGTTCGGCGAGCATTTCGGCGTCGGACATGAACCGCGAAACGCTCGCGACGCTGGTCGATCGCTGCATCGCGATGGCGCGCGAGGCGCCGGAGGACCCCTATGCCGGACTGGCGCCCGAAGACCGGCTGCTCAGAAAGCGTCTGCCGTCGCTGGACCTGACCGACGAGGAGGAGCCCGAGCCCGCCGCGCTGCGCGACCGGGCGCTGATCGTCGAGGAAGCGGCGCGATCGGTGCCCGGCGTTACCAACAGCGAGGGCGGCGGCGCGGCGAGTGGCCGCAGCCAGGTGGCGCTCGCGACCAGTCACGGTTTCGCGGGCAGCTATGCCGGCACCAGCCATTCGACCTGGGCCAGCGTGCTCGCCGGCACCGGCGCGGCGATGCAGCGCGACCATGCCAGCCATTCGGCGCGCCATGTGGAGGATCTGGACCATCCCGAGGCGGTCGGCGTGCGGGCGGGGCAGCGGGCCGTGGCGCGGCTCAACCCCGTGAAGATCGAAAGCGGGGTGATGCCGATCATCTTCGATCCGCGCATCGGCTCCAGTCTGGTCGGCCATCTCGTGAGCGGCATGGTCGGACCGGCGATCACGCGCCGCTCCAGCTTTCTGCTGGACCGGCTGGGCGAGGCCATATTCGACGCCGGCGTAACCATCATCGACGATCCGCTCCGCGCGCGGGGCCTGCGGTCGCGTCCCTTCGACGGCGAAGGTCTGCCGGTGGAGCGTCGCGCGCTGATCGACGCGGGGGTGCTGACCGGCTGGCTGCTCGACAGCGCCTCGGCGCGGCAACTCGGCATGGAACCGACCGGTCATGCCAGCCGCGGCGGCGGGGGCGCCCCCGGTGCAGGGATTACCAATGTGCATATGGAACCGGGCACGGTTTCGCCGGGGGATCTGATGGCGGACGTGACGCGCGGCCTCTATGTCACTGAACTGATCGGCATGGGGGTCAACGGGGTGACCGGCGATTACAGCCGCGGTGCCGCGGGTTTCCTGATCGAGAATGGCGGGGTTGCCCATGCGGTGTCGGAAATCACCATTGCCGGCAATCTCAATGAGATGTTCCGCGCGCTCATGCCCGCCAAGGATCTGCATTTCCGCTATGCCATGAACGTCCCCACGCTGCGGATCGACGGAATGACCGTCGCTGGCGGCTGATATGGACGAACGGGCGCTGGTGTCGGCCGTGGCCGATGCGGCCGACCATGCGCTTGCCCTGTGGGCCGGCGGGCAGACCCGCGTCAAACAATGGGAAAAAACGCCCGGCCAGCCGGTTTGCGAAGCCGATCTGGCGGTTGACGCGATGCTGCGCGAACGGCTGTCCAGAATCGACCCGTCGGCTGGATGGCTTTCGGAGGAAACGGCGGACACCGCCGATCGACTGTCCGCGCCGCGCATATGGGTAGTAGACCCGATCGACGGGACACGCGACTATCTGCGCGGGCGCGCGGGATGGGCCGTTTCGGTCGCCCTGGTGGAGGATGGCGCGGTGCGGATCGGCATATTGGCGGCACCGGCCCGCAACGAATTGTGGCTGGCGCGCGCGGGTGGCGGGGCGACGCGTAACGGACGGCCGCTGCGCGCGGGCGACCGCACGTCCCTGTCGGGCGCGCGGGTTCCGGCCGACCAGTTGCCGCGCGCTGACGCTGACCTGACCGCGGTCGGCAAGCCGAACAGCATCGCCCTGCGCATGGCGATGGTCGCCGCCGACGAGGCCGATCTGGTTGCGACGGTACGCTGGGGCAATGAATGGGACATAGCGGCGGCTGCCCTGATCGCGCAGGAGGCGGGCGCTACGGTGACCGACGCGCTGGGCGCGGGGCTGCGTTTCAACCGGCCCAGGCCCACCGCGTTCGGCGTTCTGTGCACCGCGCCGGGCATCCATGACGCGGCGGTGGAGCGGCTGGCGCCGCGCGCGCGGGAGATACTGGGCTAATCGCGCCGATGCGCGTCAGAGCTTGCCATATTTGGCTTCGAATCCGGCAATATCGCCCGATGCCAGATATTTCGCCTGGTCGACCCATTGGTCGCGGACCGGGCGACCCCTGAAATTGCCCAGTCTCGCATCGATCGCGGCGATGTCGGCGTCGGTCCAGGCGGCGATCTGGGCGAACCGGGTCACGCCCAGGTCAAGCAGCAGCGCACCCAGCTTGGGGCCGACGCCCTTCAGCTTCAGAAGATCGTCCGTTTCGGCGGGCGGCACCGTCGCGGCCGGGGATATGGCCGTGGGCTGGGGCGCGGGGGCGGGTTCCTCCACCGGCTTGCGTTCGATTACCGCAGGAGAGGCCGGAATGGGTGCGGGTTCGGGTTCCGGCGCCGCGCCGGCGATGGGGGGCGTCGTTTCGGCGACAGGCGGCGCAGGTGGGGCGACTGGTTCCTCGGCCTTCCCCTTGCCCGACAACAGGAAGACCAGGCCGATCACGACCAGCAGCGCGATCAGCAGCCAGAGGCCATAGTCCATGAAGAATTCCTGCATCGTGCCTCGCCTCCCTGTTTCTTCCTGTTCCGCTATTTAAGGGCGGTTATGTGGCCGGGGCAAGGGCGTCACGCGGTTTCGCGCGCGATCTCGCGCCAGCCGATGTCGCGGCGGCAGAAGCCGGTGGGAAAGTCGATCGCGTCCACGGCGGCATAGGCGGCGGCCTGCGCCGCCTGCACGCTATCGCCCGTGGCCGTGACATTGAGCACGCGTCCGCCATGGGCGACCAGGGTTCCGTCCTTGTCGGCCGTGCCGGCGTGGAAGACCTTGGCACCCTGCGCTTCGGCGGCGGCGAGGCCGGTGATCGCGCCGCCCTTTTCGGGCGTGCCGGGATAGCCGTTGGCCGCCATCACGACGGTAAGCGCGGTGCGTTCCGCCAGCGTGACCGGACCCTGCTCCGCCAGCCTGCCCTGCGCCACGGCCAGCAGCAGTTCCACCAGATCGCCGTCGAAGCGGGTCATCAGCACCTGGCATTCGGGATCGCCGAAGCGCGCATTATACTCGATCAGCTTCGGCCCTTCGGACGTCAGCATCAACCCCGCATAGAGTATCCCGGAATAGGGGATGCCCTCCGCAGCGAGTGTGTCGACCGTCGGCTTGACGATCCGCTCGATCACCTGCGCCTCCAGGTCGGGGGTCAGCACGCGGGCCGGGCTGTATGCGCCCATGCCGCCGGTGTTGGGGCCGGTATCGCCGTCGCCCACCCGCTTGTGATCCTGCGCCGATCCGAAGGGCAGGATGGCGCTGCCGTCGGTCAGTGCGAAGAAGCTCGCTTCCTCGCCCGTCATGAATTCCTCCAGCACCACTTCCTCGCCGGCCGCCCCGAACGCCCCCGAAAACATGGTGTCGAGCGCCTCCAGCGCATCATCGCGGGTTTCGGCGATGATCACGCCCTTGCCGGCGGCCAGGCCATCCGCCTTGATGACGACCGGCAGCGCGAAGTCATCGAGTGCGGCGACGGCGCCATCCTTGCTGGTGACGCGCACATAGGCGGCGGTGGGGATGTTGGCGCGTCGGCAAAGATCCTTGGTGAAGCCCTTGGATCCTTCGAGCTGCGCAGGCTTCTTGTTGGGACCGAACACGGACACGCCCATTGTGCGCAGATTGTCGGCCAGCCCGTCGACCAGTGGGGCTTCCGGTCCTATCACTACCAGGCCGATCGAATGGCGGATGCAGAAATCCAGCACCGCGCGGTGATCCGCCGCATCGAGGTCGACCAGCGTGGCATGCTGCGCTATGCCCGGATTGCCCGGCGCCGCATACAGCGTCTCGAGGCTCGGCGATTGCGCCAGCTTCCATGCCAGCGCATGTTCGCGGCCGCCGCCGCCAAGCAGAAGGATGTTCATCTCGCCCATGTCCCCGGAATATGATGCCCATGACAGTTCGGGCCGCCTGTTAGCGGAGGAAAGGGCGGGCGACAACGCGCCGCCGCTCAGCGTCAGCGAATTGTCGGGGATGCTCAAGCGCACGGTGGAGGACCGTTTCGGCCATGTCCGGCTGCGCGGCGAGATTTCCGGCTTCAAGCGGGCGGCGTCGGGGCATCTCTATCTCGCGCTCAAGGACGACAATGCCGTGCTGGACGGTGTGATGTGGAAAGGCGGGGCGCAGCGCCTGGCCTTCGCGCCGCAGGACGGCGTGGAGGTGATCGCCACGGGCAAGCTTACCACCTATCCCGGACGGTCCAAATATCAGATCGTGATCGACCGGATGGAACTGGCCGGCGAAGGCGCGTTGATGGCGTTGCTGGAAAAGCTGAAGGCGAAGCTGGCGGGCGAAGGTCTGTTCGCGCCCGAACGCAAGAAGCCGCTGCCCTTTCTGCCGCGCACGATCGGTGTGGTGACATCGCCCACCGGCGCGGTGATCCGCGACATATTGCACCGGCTTGCCGACCGCTGCCCGACGCAGGTCCTGCTGTGGCCGGTGCTGGTGCAGGGGCAGGGCGCGGCCGAACAGGTCGCGCGTGCGGTGCGCGGCTTTTCCGCGATGGACGGCAGCGGTCCCTTGCCCCGTCCGGATCTGGTGATCGTGGCGCGGGGCGGCGGATCGATCGAGGATCTGTGGAGCTTCAACGAAGAGGTCGTCGTGCGCGCCGTGGCCGATTGCACGATCCCGATCATCTCGGCGGTCGGGCATGAAACCGACACGACGCTTTGTGATTATGCCGCCGACAGACGCGCGCCCACGCCCACCGCCGCGGCGGAAATGGCCGTTCCGGTGCGCGCGGAACTTCTGGCGGGCCTCTCCGAAATGGGGCTGCGCATGGGGCGGGCGGCGCGGCGCGGCGTCGGCCAGGCGCGCGAGCGGCTCGACATGCAGGCGCGGCTGATGCCGACCCCGGACATGCTGCTCAGTCCACAGCGGCAACGGCTCGATCAGCTTGCGGACGGGCTCGTCGGCGGCCTGCGCCATCGCATCGCGGATGCTCGCGCGCATCTGGGGCAGGCGGGAGGTGCGCTGCGGCCGGCCCTGCTGCGCCAGCACGTCGTGCGGGCGCGTGAGCGGCTCGACAGGCTGGCGATGCGGCCGGACTATTTGACGCGCGCCCTGTCCGACAGGGTGACTGGCTTCGACCGGGTGTCGCGCCATTTCGCTTCGCTTGACCCGGACCTGCCGCTGCAACGCGGCTATGCGCGGATCATGGCGCAGGGACGGCTGATAGAGTCGGTCGGCGCGGCGCGCGCGGCGGGGCAGGTCGTGATGCACTTTCGCGACGGAACGGTCGACGCGACGGTCGGGCAGACCGCTGATCAGGCGGACGGCGGCGCGGATCCGGTGCCGTCCGCGTCACCGCGCTCGCCGCGCAAGTCCGCCGCGCCGGACGCGACACGCCAGCAGGACCTGTTTTCGCAATGAAGCCGCCATTTGGAAAGGGCGCCCCATGTTGATGTCCAACCGCGACCGGATCGCCCGGTTGCATTATCTGCCTTACAGTTTCCGCGTCCTGCAGGCGGGTGACCATGTGCTGTGCGCGGTCACCCGCCGGAAGATCGCGCTCGACGAATTGCGCTACTGGAGTGTCGCGCGGCAGGAGGCCTATGCCGATGCGCGGGCTTCGGCGCAGGCAGAGTTGAAGCCGGGCGGAGCGGCGTGACGGTCAGGATCGTCGTTGCCGCTGCCCTGGCCCTGGCGATTGCCGGCGCGGTCGCGGCGCAGGCACCATCGCCGGCCGGGACGCGCGGCTTTTCCCTGTCCGGCGACCCGGTGCAGGGCGGTGCCCAGATCGGGACCGCGCCGGCCGGTGCCGTGGCGGTGAAGCTGGGCGATCAGCCCGTGCCGGTCGATGCCGACGGCCGTTTCCTGATCGCGTTCGATCGCGACGCCGCGCCGACGGCCGAACTCACCGCCCGGCTGGCCGACGGTACCGTCGTGCGCAAGGCGCTGACCGTGGCACCGCGCGCCTGGCGACTGGAACGGGTCAACGCGCCGTTGCGCCCCACCAGGAACAGCGAGGCGTTTCTGGCGCTGCGCCGCCCCGAACTGGAACGGATCGCGGCGGCCCGGGCCATGGTGACCGACGCGCAGGGATGGCGGCAAAAATTCATCTGGCCGCGCACTGGCCGCATTTCCGGCCTGTTCGGCGCGCAGCGCATCTATCAGGGGCAGCCCGGGTCCTATCATGGCGGCGTCGACATTGCCGGCGCAACCGGAGAACCGGTTGTGGCGCCCGCCGACGGTGTCGTCATCCTGGCCGCAAGTGACGCGCCTTTCACGCTGGAGGGCCATCTCCTGATGATCGACCATGGCCATGGCCTCAACAGCGCCTTCCTCCATCTGTCGCGCATCGACGTGAGGATGGGCGATCATGTCCGCCAGGGGCAGCGAATCGGCGCGGTCGGCGCTACCGGTCGCGCAACCGGTCCGCACCTGCACTGGGGCATGAAATGGAACGACGCCCGCATCGACCCGCTTCTGATCGCCGGGCCGATGCCGCCGGGATGACGGGGGGTCAGCTTACCCGCTTCATCCGCACCGCGCGTCCGCCAACGACCTTCCCCATGAAGCTGCCCATCGCCGCGCGCTCGATCGTGATCGATTGTCCCACCTTGGGGTCGCGCCCGGTGATCGCCTCCGTGGTCATCCACAGCGCGCCGTCGTCCAGCCCGATCTGCCACTTGCCGTAGCCGAGGCTACGAAGCGAGGCGATCTTTGCCTCAATATGGCTGAAGCCTTCTTCGTCCTTTTCCCGCTCGTCCGCATCGTCGCCCCCGCCAAGGAAGGGCAGTTTCGGGAAGGAAAAACCGAAAAGCGTCTTGCGTGTCTTTTTCAGCTCGCTCTTGTCGAGCACGACCACTTCATCGCGCTGCGCCGCTGCATCCATTTCCGCGACCTGCCTGTCGAAACAGGCGAGCCGCTGAGCATCATCGGAGACGCCACGGCACTGGAGCAGATTCGTGAAGATTTCAGGTCGCGGCTGCTGCGTCTTCGGCGCTGCCTGAACGACACTCGCTGCGAGCGCCAGGGAAACGGCCAGCGTCCAGCCATGCGTGCGTTTCATGGAGCGTTCCTCTTTCATTCCGTCATAATGGCTTCTGCTCGCACTGCACCGCGGGCAGGTCAATATCATCCCGGTGATACGATGAGCGCCATCGCGTGTCACATTGAACGTCTCGTGACCGTCCGTCTGGCAGCATTCCTTCAAACGATTGGTCCAGCACATAATTTTCTTGCAAAACGAACGTTAAACATCCGCGGCCGCCGCGTGTTGCAATTATGATACAACTGCGCTCAAAAGCGGTTCATGTCACCTTCACCTGCTTTACAGCGGAGTGAACCCCGCGCAATTTCGGACGATCCATATGGGGGGATCGCTGTCGGGCACCTATCTCCTTCCATACGGGCCATTCAGAGGCAAATCATTCTGCCATACTCCAGAGCAAGGGACTGGACCGTGAAAACATTTTCGAAAAGGGCACTTTTGCGTGCCAGCGCCGCACCGGCGATCCTCGGCGCGTCGCTGATCGCGACGGCGGCGTTCGCGCAGAACGCGCCGCAGGCGGCGGATGCGCCCGCTGAAGGCGACACCATCATCGTTACCGGGTCGCTTATCCGCAATCCGAACCTGGAACGCGCCACGCCGGTTCTGGCCACCACGGCCGATCAGATCGAGCTGAAGCAGAACAATACCGCCGAAGATATTCTGCGTGAAATTCCCGGCATCGTTCCGAGCATCGGTTCCGCGGTCAATAACGGCAACGGCGGCGCTTCCTTCGTCAACCTGCGTGGCCTGGGTTCGAACCGCAACATTGTGCTCCTGAACGGCGATCGCCTGGTTCCGGCCGAACTGAACGGTCGTTTCGACCTTAACAACGTGCCTGTCGCGCTTGTTGAGCGCGTCGACGTGCTGACCGGCGGTGCTTCGACGACCTATGGTGCAGATGCTATCTCGGGCGTTGTGAACTTCGTCACGAAGAGCGACTTTGCTGGCCTGGAAGCGAATATCTCCAACCAGATCACGGATGAAGGCGACGGCAATTATTTCCGCGCTGACGTCACCGTCGGTGCGAATTTCGACGACGGCCGCGGCAACGCCGTCTTCGCCATCGGCTACCAGCAGTCGGATCCCGTTTATCAGGGCCAGCGGAGCTTCTCGATCGACCAGGTCGACTCCTACAGCGGTTCGGTCGGCGGATCGGGCACCTCGACTCCGTCGCGTTTCTCCAACGTCAACGCCCTTGGCGTCGACAACGGCAACGGCACGCGCCAGATCACGCCTGACGGTACGGCGTTCCGCACCACCAGCGCGTTCGATCCGTTCAACTTCAACCCCTATAACATCTTCCAGACCCCGTTCGAACGCTTCAACATGTTCGGTGCGGCGCGTTACGAAGTGAGCGACGCGGTCGAAGTCTACACCCGTGGCATCTTCTCGAAGAACACGGTCAAGACCATCATCGCGCCGTCGGGTTCGTTCGGCATCGCCGTGCAGGTCCCGCTGAGCAATCCCTATCTGTCGACCGCTCAGCGTAACGCCTTCTGCGCTCGCGACATGAACTCGGCCGCTGGCGTCTACCAGCCGCTCTATTCCCAGGCGGAATGCGACGCGGCCGCGCTTGCGACCGACCCGACCGACCCGAACTACCGCGAAGTCACGACCGCGTTCTCGCGTCGTGCTGTCGAACTCGGGCCGCGCATCTCGGAATTCACGACCACCTTCTTCGATTACAAGCTCGGCTTCCGTGGCGGCATCACCGACACGATCAGCTGGGACGTGTCGGGCGCCTATGGCGAGAGCGATCAGACGCAGACGCAGTCGGGTTACTGGCTCAACAGCCGCGTTCGCCAGGCTCTGCTGGCGACCAACACGGCTACCTGCCTCAGCGATACCAATGGCTGCGTTCCGCTCAACGCCTTTGGCGCGAACGGTTCGATCACGGACCCGATGAACGCGTTCCTGACGGCGGACAGCCAGGTCGTGACCAAGACCTCGCTGGCTCAGGCGCGCGGACAGATCAACGGTGACTTCGGTTGGACCGTCCCGTGGGCCAGCGAAGCGGTGGCTTTCGCGATCGGTGGCGAATATCGCAAATATACCGCGTCGCAAGAATCGGACCTGCTGTCGCAGTCGGGTGATTTGGGTGGCGCCGGTGGTGCCGCACCGAACATCGATGGTGGCTACGATGTCTATGAAGCCTTCGGCGAACTCGTTCTGCCGCTGGTTCAGGACAAGCCCTTCTTCCAGGATCTGACACTCGAAACCGGCATTCGCTATTCCAAGTATAGCGTCGATGCGCCGGGCAACCCGAGCTACAAGACCACCACGTGGAAGGCTGGCGGTAGCTGGACTCCGGTCGACGGCTTCAAGATCCGCGGCAACTACGCCCGTGCGGTTCGCGCGCCGAACATCGCGGAACTGTTCACCCCGAACAACACTCTGCTGACCAACCTGACGATTGACCCCTGCGCCGGCGCTGCTCCGGTTGGCAACGCCAATCTCGCGGCGGTCTGCCTTGCGCAGGGCGCTCCGGGTGGCCAGATCGGTCTGATCGAAAATGATCCGGCGGGTCAGGTCAACTACACCGGTGGCGGCAACCTCAATGTCGGCCCTGAAAAGTCCGACAGCTGGACCCTTGGTGCTGTGTTCCAGCCGACCTTCTTCCCGGGCTTCTCGGCGACGGTCGACTATTACAACATCAAGGTGAAGGACGCGATCACCTCGCCCACTCCGGGCGACGCCATCGCAGCTTGCTTCGGTAACGTGACCGCTTCCAGCGCCACCGATCCGGCATGCACCATCATTCGTCGTAACCCGCTGACCGGTAACCTGTTCGGTGAAGCTGCGACGACGCCGGGCCTGTATCTGGGTCTGTCGAACCTGGGCACGCTCAAGACCGATGGTGTGGATTTCTCGCTGAACTATGCGAAGGATATCGGTTTCGCCAAGCTGTCGCTGGCGCTGACCGGCAACTGGACCAACAGCTCGAAGTTCCAGGCGACGCCGACCTCGATTGATCGCGAATGCGTTGGCTATTATTCGGTCAACTGCGCGTCGATCCAACCGAAGTGGCAGTTCTCGCAGCGCACGACTTTGTCGTTCGATATCGTGGACGTGTCGCTGCTGTGGCGCTACATCGACGCCGTCAAGTTCGAGCCTCAGCAGCTTGCTGATGATATCGACACGGCGCTGGACTTCCCCGACGACTGTCCGAATCCGACGACGACGGATGAAGGCGGTTGCGTGGTGGATCCGGAATTCCGCAAGATCCCGGCCGAACATTATTTCGACCTGACTGGCCGTTTCCACGTGTCCGACAACATCACCCTGACGCTGACCGTTCAGAACATGCTGAACAACAAGCCCAAGGTGGTCGGCAACACGCTGGGATCGACCAGCTACAACAGCGGCAACGTCTACCCGTCGACCTACGACGCGCTGGGCCGTCGTTACGCTGCGGCGGTGAAATTCAGCTTCTGATCTTCGGACCAGTGATAAAAAAGGAGGGCCGGTCGAAAGACCGGCCCTTTTTATTCGTGCGCAAACCTTGCCGGCGAGCGAGCGCCTAGCCGAGCAACGAACGTTCCAGCGTGAGTGGAATGGCTGCGTTGGAAGCGACCATGCGGGTCCATTGGGAAACCTTCTCGATTTCGTCGGCGTGGATTTCCATCCCTTGCCGGGCCGCTTGCGCGCGTGAACCAGGTTTGAAATCCTGTCCGCTTTTGGCGTCCTTTGCAAAGACCGGGCCGGAAACGGCGACATCGATCATGTCCGTGGTCAGTCCAAGGTCCATCAGGCTGCCCATGGCGCGCATGCTGTCTCTCGGCATCGCCACCAGTCTTTCGCTGTCCAGCGTCGCGACCCGCGGTCCAAGCTGTTTGACGAGCATATGGAATTGGGCCTGCTGGGCCAGCCATCCGGCGGCGGCGACCTGAATATCGGTCAAGCCCAGATAATCGTCGGATGGAATGCCCAGCGTCGTAAGCATGCCTTCGCGAATCAATTTGACGAAAAGATCACGGACCCAGATCCGCCCCCACATACCCTTGCGCGCAATGGATGCCAGATATGCATCCAGGGGCGCATGGAGAAGCACCGCTCGGGCATTGGGGCGCATCGCCATGATCGCTGGAATCAGCGGATTGACGATGTTGGATGGCTTGACGATGACCGCCTCGCCCGCATTGAATGGTCGAGCAAGCAGCGTCAGACTATCGTCGAGAAGCTGCGCCACATCCCGGCCCTTCGCCCCCCTGTGACGCCAGCCGATCAGATCGTTGAGCAGCACGGGTTCCTTCAACCCGGTCGCGACGCCCACGATATCGAAAGCGGATACGAGTAAGGTGGAGCAACAATAGGCTGAGTGAAACAGGAAATGCAGCGGTGCCGCGGCCGGTGCTTGTTCCATGACATCGGCGCGGCGCAGGACCAGCTGCGGTGCGGCTCCGAGATGCTCGTCCGTGAAAAACGGTATGTCCTTGCGGCCGCTGCGTGAGAGTTGGCGAAAGTGAACGGCGTCGTGCCCGGGATCGTAGCGATGCGCCAGCCATTCGGGATTGCGGACAATGTCTCGGACGGAGGAGGGCCGGCTGCTCATGGCGTCAGCCTAAACATGGCGATATGTCCCGCACAAGGCACGGATTTATCCTGTTTGTCAGCAACCCCGCTTTTGGTAGCCAGAGTGGATGAGCGAGGAATTTATGGACGCAGCTATCGGTCGGTCATTGCAGCAGGCGGTGGAAGCCAGAAGAACCGGCCGATCGGCCGAAGCGAAAAAAATATTGGAGAGCGTACTTGCGCGACATCCAGCCGAGCCGCAAGCGTTGAACCTGTTGGGCCTGATCGCGCTGGAGCAAGGCGATTTTTCCTCGGCACGGATGCATTTTACGGCTGCCGCGCAGGTTGATCCCGGCGAACCGGCCCTTTGGATGAACCTCGCGTCGGCCGAACGCGGGCTCGTGAATGCGGATGGGGAACGCGCCGCTTTGAATCGCGCTATCGCGATAGACCAGCGGAACCTGATGGCGCAGATACGCATGGCGCAGCTCCAGCAAAGGATGAAGGAAGATCAGGCCGCAGCGGACAGCTGGGGCAAGGTCTTGGCGCTGACAAGCGCCATGCCAGACATACCGCCGCAACTGGCGGCCACGCTGGACGAGGCGCGCCGTTTCGTCAGTGCCCACAAGGCAGCCTTTGCCGATTTCATTGAAGCTGGTGTCGCCGATCATCTGGGCAATGCACAGCCACTGGTGCGCAGGCGCTTTCAGGCCTGTCTGGATCATGAATTCGGACGTCGCGAGATTTATCAAAATCATTGCTCGGGGCTGCACTATCCCTTTCTGCCCGCCGACGAATTTTTCGACCGGTCTCATTTTCCATGGATGGCCGATCTGGAGGCGCAGACCGACGTGATCCGCGCCGAATGCCTCGCAATGCTGGAAAAGGCCGGTGCGTCGGTTCGGCCCTACGTACAGCAGGACGCGGGAACGCCGCAAAATAAATGGACGGCGCTCGACGGGACGCTTGACTGGGGTGCGGCCTTTCTGTGGGAATATGGCGAACGAAACGAAACAGTGTGTGCCGCGTGTCCGGCTACGGCCGCCGCACTGGAAACTCTGCCTGGCATGCATATCCCCGGTCGCGCGCCCTCGGCCTTTTTCTCGCTGTTGAAGGCGAAAAGCCGGATACCGGCACATACCGGGGTTACCAACACGCGCGCGATCATTCATCTCCCGTTGATCGTACCACCCGGATGCGGCTTCCGCGTGGGCGGCGAAACCCGATCATGGCAAGAAGGCGTAGCATTCGCCTTCGACGATACCATCGATCATGAAGCCTGGAACGACAGTGACCATTTGCGTGTCATATTGATCTTTGACGTATGGAATCCACATTTGTCACTTGAAGAGCAGGAACTTCTGAAGCAATTTTACGGCATGGCTGACGCCAGCCGACCACGCGATTCCGTGATCGGCAGATGACATGATTGGCGCATAAGGCATGCGTCGGATCCGGGAGATTAGGTGTGCGCGTTCTCAAGGCTGTAATTGTGTCCGGACTGTTCGCGATGGCGATGCCAGCGCTGGCGGAGGACAAGCCGAAATTGGACCGGAACGATCCCAACGCGGTTCGGTGCAAGCGGCTGGACGTTACCGGATCGCTGGTGCGCAAGGAACGGATATGCAAGACAAATGCCGAATGGCGATCGATTAGCGAACAACAGAATCGCGATGCCGATGACCTGATCACGCGCAGTCGGGCGGGCATGAATCCCAACGGATAAGGCCGGCCGCGCGGAAGCGGCCGACCTTTACATCACGCTTCAACGCACGCTCAACGTCAGCGCGCCGTCGCCATCCTCCACCTTCACCGTCGCGCCGTCCGGCACTTCGCCGCGCAGGATCAGGTCGGCGAGCGGGTCCTGAAGATAGCGCTGGACCGCGCGTTTCAACGGCCGCGCGCCATATACGGGGTCATATCCGACGCGGCCGAGCCAGGCTCGCGCACCATCGGTCAGGTCCAGGCTGATCTTGCGATCCTTCAGCAGCTTGCCGATCCGCGCCACCTGTATGTCGACGATCGGGGCCATATGACCCGCGCCCAGGCGATGGAAAAGGATGATCTCGTCCAGGCGGTTCAGGAACTCGGGCCGGAAATGGGCGCGCACGACGTCCATCACCTGATCCTCCACCTTCTCCACCGGATCATCGTCGCCCAGCGCGGCGATATGCTGGCTGCCCAGGTTGCTGGTCAGCACGATGATGGTGTTGGTGAAGTCGACCGTGCGGCCCTGCCCGTCGGTCAGGCGGCCGTCGTCCAGCACCTGGAGCAGGATGTTGAACACGTCGCCATGCGCCTTCTCCACCTCGTCGAACAGCACGACCTGATAGGGGCGGCGACGGACGGCCTCGGTCAGCACGCCGCCTTCCTCATAGCCGACATAGCCCGGAGGCGCGCCGATCAGGCGGGCGACGCTGTGCTTCTCCATGAACTCGCTCATGTCGATGCGCACCATCGCGCTGTCATCGTCGAACAGGAATCCGGCAAGCGCCTTGGTCAGTTCGGTCTTGCCGACACCCGTCGGCCCCAGGAACAGGAAGGAACCGAGCGGGCGGTTGGGGTCTTGCAGGCCGGCGCGTGACCGGCGGACGGCGGTAGCGACGGCCTTGACCGCATCCGCCTGGCCAATGACGCGCTTGCCCAGTTCCGCTTCCATGGCGAGCAGCTTCTCGCGCTCGCCCTCCAGCATCCGGTCGACCGGGATGCCGGTCCAGCGGGAGACGACGGCAGCGATGTCCTCGCTTGTCACTTCCTCGCGCAGCATCGCGCCGGCGGAGGCGCTCTGCGCTTCCTCCAGCTGCTTTTCGAGCGCCGGGATGGTGCCGTATTGCAACTCGCCCGCCTTGCCATATTCGCCGGACCGCTGCGCCTGTTCCAGCTGGATGCGCGCGGCGTCCAATTGTTCCTTCAGCTTCGCTTCGCCGGCGATCTTGTCCTTTTCCGCCTGCCAGCGCTGGGTCAGTTCGGCCGATTGTTGCTCCAGATTGGCGAGGTCTCCTTCGAGCGCGGCCAGCCGGTCCTTCGACGCCTGGTCGCTCTCCTTCTTGAGCGCCTCGCGCTCGATCTGGAGCTGCATGATGCGGCGGTCGAGATTCTCGATCTCTTCGGGCTTGCTCTCCACCTCCATGCGGATGCGCGAAGCGGCCTCGTCCATCAGGTCGATGGCCTTGTCGGGCAGGAAGCGGTCGGTGATGTATCGGTTGGACAGGGTCGCGGCCGACACGATCGCGCCGTCCGCGATGCGCACACCATGGTGCGTCTCATACTTGTCCTTGATGCCGCGCAGGATGGAGATGGTATCCTCCACGGTGGGCTCGCCCACGAACACGGGCTGGAACCGCCGCTGGAGCGCGGGGTCTTTCTCCACATATTTGCGATATTCGTCGAGCGTGGTGGCACCGATGCAATGCAACTCGCCGCGCGCGAGCGCGGGTTTCAACAGGTTGCCCGCGTCCATCGCACCTTCGGACTTGCCCGCTCCGATCAACGTGTGCATCTCGTCGATGAAGAGGACGATCTGCCCTTCCGCGCCCTTCACCTCGTCCAGCACGCCCTTCAGCCGCTCCTCGAACTCGCCGCGATATTTGGCTCCGGCAATAAGGCTGCCCATGTCGAGCGCCATCAGCGTGCGGTCTTTCAGCGTGTCGGGCACGTCGCCATTGGCGATGCGCAGCGCCAGGCCTTCGGCGATGGCGGTCTTGCCGACGCCGGGCTCGCCGATCAGGACGGGATTATTCTTGGTGCGGCGGGCCAGAATCTGGACCGTGCGCCGAATCTCCTCGTCGCGGCCGATCACCGGGTCCAGCTTGCCGTCGCGCGCCGCTTCGGTCAGGTCGCGGGCGAATTTCTTGAGCGCGTCGTAGCGATCCTCGGCCGACGCGGTATCGGCCGTCTTGCCCTTGCGCAATTCGTTGATGGCGGCGTTGAGCGCCTCCGTCTTGACGCCTGCCGCGACCAGCGCCTTGCCGGCCGCCGTCGTGGAGGCGAGCGTCAGCGCAAGCAGCAGCCGCTCGACCGTAACGAAGCTGTCGCCGGCCTTCTGCGCGACCTGCTCTGCGCTGTCGAGCACGCGCACGGCGTCATTGTCCAGGCCCGGCGTCTGCTGCGCACCGCTGCCCGACACGGCGGGCACCCTGGCCAGCGCCGCGTCGGTTTCGCGCAATGCCGTTTCGGGCGACCCGCCCGCCGCCCGGATGAGCCCGGACGCCATGCCTTGCTGGTCTTCCAGCAATGCCTTGAGCAGATGTTCCGGGCTGATCCGCTGATGGCTCATGCGGATCGCCACGGTTTGCGCCGACTGGAGGAAACCCTTGGCGCGATCGGTGAATTTCTCGAGGTTCATGACATCCCTTTGGAACAGCCTATGCGGGATGTAGTGTTGCCCAAAAGCAACACAAGGGGCGATACGCGAATATCCTTATTTGTTTGCCTTCGCTGCGTTCGGCGCGAACAGATCGCCGAAAAAGTCGCCCCGGTTCCACATCGGCGGTGTATCGCCGTCCGCCATGGCGCGGGTGATGCGGTAGTTTGCCTCCGCAAAGCGCGCGCCGGCGTCCCAGTCGATCTTCTGGTTCATGTCGTCGCCCGGGTGGTGATAATTCCCCGACAGGAATGCGCCCCATGCCTGTTCGCCGCCATTGGCGAAGCCGGTCGCCAGGAAGACGGCGGGCACGCCCTGCTTCACGAACATATAATGGTCGGACCGGACGAAGATGCTTTCCTGCGGCATCGGGTCGGGCGACAGTGTGACGCCCATCGGGGCGACGGCCTTCGCGACGATCGGTCCCAGCGTCGAATGATCGGCGCCGAAGGCGACGATGTCGGTGAAGGGATAGAGCAGCAGCGGCATGTCGAGATCCACATTGCCCACGATCTTCCCGATCGGAACTGCGGGGTGGCGGGCGAAATAGTCGGCGCCCAGCAGCCCCTTCTCCTCCCCGGTCGACGCCAGGAAGATGATCGACCGGCGTGGCTTGCGCGGCGACATGGCCATCGCGCGCGCGACCTCCAGCATGGTGGCGACACCCGCGCCATTGTCGAGCGCGCCGTTGTTGATCCGGTCCTTGTCGGCCGGGTCGCCCGGCTTGGCCGGACTGATGCCGATATGGTCGAGATGGGCGGACAGGACGACATACTGGTCCTTCAACGTCGTGTCGCTGCCGGGCAATATGGCGACGACATTGGGGCTGGTGACCCGCTGGCTGACGCTTTCGGCCCTGATCCGAATGCTGGTCCTGAGCGCAAACCCCCTCGGTTTGCCGCCCTTGCGGTCGGCTTGCTTGCGGATCGCGGCGATGCCCTGCGGCGCGCCTGCGAATATCGCCTCGGCCGCCGGATCGTTCAGCGACGCGCCGGCGCGGATACCGGGCGCCTGGTCGAAGGGCGTGCCATCGGGCGAAACCCAGGTGAAATCGGACGCATCCGCGAACTGCACCATGCGTGCCCAGGGCCGCGCCTTCATCGACTGGATCGTGCCCAGCGACAGCATCCCTATCGCGCCATGGCTTTGGGCTACCATCGCCTTGGTCGCGGACAGGTGCGCGCCTTCCTCGCTCGGCATCCCCTTGGGATAGCCACGCAGCGTGACGACGATTTTCCCCCTGACATCGAGGCCGGCATAATCATCGAGGCCAAGTCGCCGGTTTTCCAGACCATAGCCGACGAAAACCAGCGGTGCCGCGACGTCAAGATGCGGCTCTGCGGCGCTAAGGCCGATCAGCACGTCGCCGCCGTGGCTGAAGCTTCTGGTGCCGCCGGGGCCGGTGACGGTCAGGGTGGCGCGTTCCGGCGCGGGGTCGGTTTTCTGAAAAGTGACGCGTTGCAGCCAGCCGCCGGCGTCACCAGCGGGTGTCAGTCCCAGCCCGTCGAACTGGCTGGCGACATAGCGCGCCGCGATTTCATGGCCCTCGCTGCCTGTATCGCGGCCCTTGAGCAGGTCGTCGGCCAGAAATTCGACATGGGCGCGCACGGCGGCGGCGGAAAAGACCGGTTCGGCGGGCACGGCCTGTGCATTCAGCGCGCCCGGCACGGAAAGGAAGAGCGTGGCGGCCAGCGGCAACAGGCTTTTCATGGGCGGGATGCTTTCCGACTGAGGAGGATGAAGCCAGAATTGCCGCGCGCCCCCGGCCCTGTCCAGCACTAAGCGTATTGCGCCGCTATCACGCCCCGCTATGGTATGGCGATCGCGGCCGTCCCCCTCTGCCGCTTGGTCCACCCGCTCCTGCCCCGAGGCTCCCGCATGACCCTTTCCCCGATGTCCCGCCGCCTGTCCCTGCTCGTCGGCCTGTCCGCACTCGCGCTGACGCCGATGGCGCAGGCGATGGCCAGAACCGTCGCCCCCGTCGCGGATGTCGCGCCCGCGCCCTTGTCCAGCCTCGTGGCGAAGGTCGACATTCCCTATGAGGAATTCCGGTTGCCCAACGGCCTGCGCGTGATTGTCCACACGGATCGCAAGGCGCCGGTCGTGGCCGTGTCCGTCTGGTATCATGTCGGGTCCCGGTTCGAACCGGCGGGCAAGACGGGTTTTGCCCATCTGTTCGAACATCTGATGTTCTACGGGTCGGAAAATGCCGACGGACCCTTTTTCGGGCGGCTGGAGGACATCGGCGCGACCGACTGGAACGGGACGACCTGGTTCGACCGCACCAATTATTTCGAAACCGTGCCCACCGGGGCGCTCGACCGCGCGCTGTTTCTGGAATCGGACCGCATGGGCCATCTGCTGGGTGCTGTGACCCAGGTGAAGCTCGATACCCAGCGGGGCGTCGTGCAGAATGAAAAGCGCATGGGCGAGAATGAGCCCTATGGGCTGGTCGAATATGCGCAGCTTGCCGCGCTGTTGCCCGAAGGCCATCCCTATCGCCATTCCACCATCGGATCGATGGCGGATCTGAACGGCGCCAGCCTGGCCGACGTCCAGACCTGGTTCAAGACGCATTATGGCCCGAACAACGCCGTGCTGGTGCTTGCGGGCGACATCGACGTGCCGACGGCAAAGGCGAAGGTCGAAAAATGGTTCGGCAACATTCCCGCCGGTCCGGCCCCGCAAGATGTCGACGCCACCGTCCCGACGCTGCCCGGGGACGCGGACGTGACGATGCACGACAATGTCGCCGCCACGCGCCTCTATCGCAACTGGATCGTGCCGGGGGTCAATTCGGCGGATTTGCAGCAACTCGACCTTGCGCTGACGGTGTTCGGCGGCCTCGGTTCATCCCGGCTCGATAACGCGCTGGTGCGCAACGAAAAAGTCGCTGTGGGGGTAAAGGCCAGTATCCAGCCGTTCGAAAAGCTGTCGATCGCGGAAATCACCGTCGATGTGAAGCCCGGCGCAGATCCCGTGGCCGTGGGCAAGCGGCTCGATGCCCTGCTCGCCGACTTCCTTGCGAAGGGGCCGACGGCCGACGAAGTGCTGCGCGCCGCCACCCGGCAGGCATCGGGCACGATTTCGGGGCTGGAAAAGGTCGGCGGCTTTTCGGGCAAGGCCGTGACCCTGGCCGAAGGCGCGGTCTATTCGGACGATCCGGGCAAATATAAGAAGGACCTGGCGGTATATGCCAGTGCGACCCCCGACAGCGTGGCTGCGGCGGCGCGCAAATGGCTTGGCCGCCCGGTATTGCGCCTGACCGTCGCGCCGGGCGAGCGGTCCGCGGCGGACAATGCGCTGGCGGGCAATGCGACGGCGGGCGGGGCCGCGCACCGGCCCGCATTCTTCCGCAACCCGGACGCGCCCGCGCCTGCGGCGGCGACGCCGGCCAAGATCGCCGAGCCGCCGATCGAGCCGGTCAAGGACCTGGATTTCCCCGACGTCGAACATGCGACCCTGAAGAACGGGATACCCGTCGTCCTGGCGCATCGCGATGCTGTGCCGACCGTGCGCATCTCCGTCGCCTTCGACGCGGGCAACGCCGCCGACGACAAGGCGAAGCTGGGCACCGCCGGCCTTGCCGCCGCGTTGCTGGATGAAGGGACGACCACCCGGTCGTCGGTGCAGATCGCGGAGGAACAGGAAAGGCTGGGCGCGTCGATCAGCGCCGGCAACAGCATGGACCGCACCACCGTGGGCCTGTTCGCGCTCAAGCCCAATCTCGACGCCTCGCTCGGGCTGATGGCGGACGTGATCCGCAATCCCGCCTTCGCGCCGGCCGAGGTAGAGCGCCTGCGCGGACAGGTGCTGACCCGCATCGCCGCCGAAAAGACCGAACCGATGGCGATCGCGCAGCGCATGCTGCCGCCGCTCCTTTATGGTCAGGCGCATCCCTATGGCATCCCCTTCACCGGGTCGGGCAGCGAAACGGGGGTGAAGGCGGTCACGCGCGCCGATCTCGTCCGGTTCCACGACACATGGCTGCGGCCCGACAATGCCACCATCTTCGTCACCGGCGATACCAGCTTGGCCGAGTTGCTCCCGCTGCTCGAAAAGCGCTTCGGCGACTGGAAGGCGCCGGCGATCGCCAAGGGTGCCAAGGTCTTCCGCATGGACCGGATGATGCGCCCGTCGCGGATCATCCTGATCGACAAGCCGCAAAGTCCGCAATCGCTGATCCTGGGCGGCTTGCTGACGACGAAGGCAGGAACCGACAATCCCGTCACGCTGCTCACCGCCAACGAAGTGCTGGGCGGCAGCACGACCTCGCGCCTGACGATGGACCTGCGCGAAACCAAGGGATGGGCCTATGGCGCGGGCACCGCATTGCCCGGCGTGCGGGAAACCATTCCCCTGCTGGTGTACGCGCCGGTCCAGACCGACAAGACGGGTGAATCGATCATCGCGGCGCGGCAGGACATTCGCGATTACCTGACGAGCAAGGGCACCACACAGGCCGAGCGCGACCAGACCATCAACAGCCAGATCCTGTCGCTTCCCGGCAGCTTCGAAACCTCCTCGGAACTGCTCGGCGCGATGATGCGCAACAGCCTGATCGGCCGGCCCGACGATTATTACGAGACGTTGCCCAACGTCTATCGGGCGATGACTGCGGCGGATTTCGACAAGGCTGCGCGCGAAGCGATCAACCCCGACCGGCTGATCTGGGTCGTGGTGGGCGACGCGAAGCTGGTGCGGCCGCAGCTTGACGCGGTGGGGCTGCCCGTGGAAATGGGCACACTCGCTGATTGACGGACACGTAAAGGAGAATGGATATGGCTTCAGTGGATGGCGCTTATGATTGCGTGGCCAAGACGCCGATGGGCGACCAGAAGGGCGTGTTCACGGTCGTCAGCAGCGGCGATCGCTTCAACGGCACCTTCGCCGGCATGATGGGGTCGCTTGACGTGGTCGACGGCAAGGTCGCCGGCGACACGCTGACGTGGAAGATGGAAATGACCATGCCCATGCCGATGACGCTGGAATGCGAGGCGAGTGTAGCGGGCGATTCGATCACCGGGACGATGCAGCTCGGCGCGTTCGGCGCTTCGGCATTCTCGGGTACGCGGCGCGCCTGACCTGCGGCGCTGGCGCCGAGCGCGCGCCGGCCCCGGACGATCAAAAAAAGGCCCGCCGGTATCCTTGCCGGCGGGCTTTTTCACAGGATCGACGCGGATCAATACTGGATGGTGACGGTCACCGCGCGGCGGTTCTGGGCCCAGGCCGCCTCGTCCGAGCCAAGAGCGGCGGGGCGTTCCTTGCCGTAGCTGACGGTGGTGATGCGGCCGGGGTCGATACCCAGCGACGCCAGATAGTTTTTGGCAGCATTGGCGCGGCGCTCGCCCAGCGCGATATTATAGTCGCGGGTGCCGCGCTCGTCCGCATGGCCCTCGATCGTCACGCGGACAGACGGGTTCTGCTGCAGCCAGGCGGCCTGGCTCTGCAAGGTCTGCTGATCCTGCGCATCGATGTCATATTGGTCGAGATCGAAGAAGATCCGGTCCGACGACACGGACGCCAGGAAATCCTCCTGGCTGCCCTTTATCGGGCCGCTCGATGTGACGGGGCCGGTCGTGCCGGTCGAGGTCGACGGGCCGGGCGCGGGGGGCAGCTCGGCCGGCGGCTTCTTCGAGCAGGCGGCAAGCGCGACGACGGCGGTGGCCACGATCAGAGTCCGGGACAATTTCATCGCAAGGTCTCCTTGAAGGGGTATCGACGGCGGCCCGTATCTTTGCACGGGCATGGTTCGTGAAGTTCGTTACGCTGTCAAGACGATAGGGTTCCGCGCGATCCGACGATCGCGCGGAAACTTACGGCAGAAGGGGTCCCCACGCGGGGTCTGAACCGCTGAGCGGCGTCGGGATACGGCGTTCGTTGACGCCGGTCAGGTCGACCTGCCACACTTGGCTGCTGCCCTGTTTGCCCGGCGAGGTGCGGAAGAATTGCAGCACGCGGCCGTTGGGGGACCAGGTCGGCTGCTCATCCTGCCATCCGTTGGTCAGGATGCGTTCATTGTCGCCATTGGGCGTCATCACGGCGATCTTGAAGTCGCCCGACAATTTGGTGAAGGCGATCAGGTCGCCGCGCGGGCTCCATTCGGGCGTGGCATAGCGTCCGCCGCCATGGCTGATGCGGCGCTGGCCGGAACCGTCGGCGTTCATGACGTAGATCTGCTGCCCGCCCGACCGGTCGCTTTCGAACACGATCTGGCGGCCGTCGGGCGAATAGCTGCCGCCCACGTCGATCCCCGGCGACGTGGTGAGCCGGACCGGCTGTCCACCGCCCACGGCCACGCGATAAATGTCGGTATTGCCCGCCACCGCCATGGAAAACAGGATGGTGCGTCCATCGGGCGACCAGCGCGGGGCAAAGGTCGGGTTGTTGCTTTCCGTCACCAGCCTTTGCTGCCCGGTGCCGATATCATACACATAGATGCGCACCCGGCTGCCCAGATAGCTCACATAGACGATCGATTTATAATCGGGCGAGAAGCGCGGAGTGAGCGCGAGCGACTGGCCGTTGGTGATGAAACGGTGGTTGGCACCGTCCGAATCCATGATGGCCAGCCGCTTGGTCCGGTTCCCCTTGGGGCCGCTTTCGGCGATATAGGCGATGCGGCTGTCGAAGAAGGGGCTTTCGCCCGACAGGCGCGCGTAGATGGCATCGGCGCATTTATGCGCGGCGCGGCGCCAGTCGCGCGGGGCGACCACATAGCCCTGCCGCGTCAGTTCCTGTTTCAGCGCGACGTCGTAGAGATAGCAGCCCACGGTGATGTCCGCCTCTCCCCCGGTCGTGCGCACGAACCCCTGCACCAGCGCCTGATAGGCGCCCCATTTGTCGAACTGGGGAAAGGTGACCTCGGGAAAGGGAATGGCAGGCAGGCCGCCGGGTCCGGACGGATCGAACAGGCCCGAACCCTTTAGGTCGGCGGCGATCACCTCGGCGATCTTGCGCCCCAGTTCGGTCGCGCCGCCAGCGGGTGTGTTCACCTCCTGCTGCGCGGGCATCGGGGGCACGGCGATCTTCAGGTTGCTGTCGATCTCGCCGGTCACGTCCACCGACAGCTGGGCCATGGCGGGCGCGGACAGGAAAGTGGCAAGCGCGGCGGTCGCCAGGGACAAGCGGCGCAGGAATGTGGTCTTCATCGGTTCAGCCTCGCGTCAAAGCGGAGTGGCCGGAGCCATTTCCATTGGTCATAATATTCGGGCGGCAGATTGCGGAACGGTGCGGCCAGCTTCACCGCCTGGATCGCGCGTTCCGCGTGGAGCTTGGCCTGCGGACGGTTGCTGGCCGTGACGCCGAGCTGGTCGATCACCTGGGGCGTGCCCACCAGCGCGCCATTCTTGTCCAGCCGCACCTCCAGCAGGGTCACGAGCTGGTCGGCGTCGGCTCCCGAAGGCGGTCGCCAATGGGGTTTGAGCTGGCGGCGTATCTCGGCATCGAGCGCGGATTTTTGCGCTGGTCCCATTGCGGCGGCCGGCGGCGGCGCGGCCTTGCGCGGGGCGTCCGCGCTGGTGTCGATGCCCTTCAGGAAATCCTTGCCCAGCAAGGATCCCTTGGGCTTGTCTGCCTTGCCGGCGCCGGATGCCTTGGCGGGCGCGGCGGGCTTGGCCTTCGCCGTCGATTGGCTCGATTTGGCGGCGCTGGCCTTCGGCTTTTCCGGTGCCGGCTTTGCCTTGGCGGCCGGCTTTTCCGGAGCGGGTTTGGCCTTGGCGGGCTTCTTCGCCGCCTCTTTCCTGGCGGGCGCCGGCTTTTCCTTCGGCTTGTCGGGCACAGGCTTGCGGGCCGGTTCGGGCACAGGAACCGGCTCGGGCGGTGCGGGCGTGGGTTCCGGCTGCGGCGCGGGTTCGGGGGCAGGCGCGGCATCTTCCGTCGGCCCGCGCTCCGGCGCGACGCTGGGCGGGGGCGGCTGGGTGGAAATGCGCGGCGCCATGGATTTCAGCGCCACCTCGTCGACCAGGTTGACTTCCATCGGCGGCGAATTGAGTTTCAGCGGGTTCGGCGTCGCCAGAAATCCGGCCGACAGCAGGCCGAACAGCAGGACATGCCCTGCCGTGGCGACGCCCAGGCCTATCTTTTCCGCGCGCTCCATATGGTCGACCTATGGCCCCTATTCTGAACCGTCGCTGTCTGGCCCGTCGCCCTGGCCCGTGCTGACCAGCGACACGCGGTTCAGCCCGGCCCGGTTGAGTTCGCCCATCACCCGCATCACCCGGCCATAATCCAGCGCGGTATCGGCCCGCAGGAAGATTTGCGGCGGTTCGTCCTTGCCCGCATTGGCGGAAACGATTTCCGCCAGCCGGTCGGGCAGGTCGGCGTCGCTTACCTGATCGTCGTCGACAAAGATGCCGCCGTCGCGGTCGATCGACACGATGGTCGGCTTGGCATCCTGGTCCAGCCCCTTGGCACGGGTTTCCGGCAGCTTCACCGGCACGCCCGTTACCAGCAGCGGGGCCGTCACCATGAAGATGATGAGCAGCACCAGCATGACGTCGACCAACGGCGTGACGTTGATGTCCGCCATCGGCGCGCGCCCGCGACCGCGGCGGGACGAGGGGGGGCCGGACATCGCCATCTAGCGCGTCCCCCCGCTGGCATCCATGCGCGGGATCATCGCTGGGCCTCCAGTTCGCGGCTCAATGTCGCGTAAAAGCCGTCGGCGAAGCGGGACAGGCCCGATTCCAGCCGATTGATGCCATGGCTGAAGCGATTGTAGGCGATCACGGCGGGAATGGCGGCGAACAGGCCTATGGCGGTCGCGAACAGCGCCTCGGCAATGCCCGGCGCCACGACGGCGAGCGAGCTATTCTGTTCCGCCGCGATGGAGGTGAAGGCGCGCATGATGCCCCACACCGTTCCGAACAGGCCGACGAAGGGCGCGACCGACCCGATGGTCGCCAATATGTTCAGCCGGTCGGACAATCGGTCGACCTCGCCCGCGATCGTGCTCGACATGGCGGTGGACAGGCGGTCGCGCGTGCCTTCCCGGTCGACGACGCGCTGGGCGGTCGACCGGCGCCATTCGGTGACGCCCGATGCCATCACCTTCGCGGCCGGAAAATCCGCCTTGCCCCGGGCCTCGTAGAAGCGGTCGATGTCGTCCGCCTTCCAAAAATCCGCCTCGAACACGCGGCTCTGCCTGCTGGCCTTGCGCAGGGTGAAGCTGAATCCGATGATCATCGCCCAGGTCCAGATGCTGGCGAGCAGCAGGCCGATCATCACCAGTTTGACGACAACGTCGGCCTGAAGGAACAGGGCCAGCGGGGAAATGGTCGCGGCGTCGGTCATCGCGCCGACCGGCAGGTTCAGGGTCATGGGTGGATGTCTTCCCCTTGGTAAAGGCGGGTGAAAATGTCGGTCCAGGCCTTGGGCTGGCGTTGCGGACGGCCCTGCGGCGTCAGCCAGGCGACGGTGACGGTGGCGTCGGTCAATTCCTCGCCGTCGCGCCTGACGGATTGGTGAATCGCGCAACTGGCGGCGCGCACGCCGGTGACCCGGCTGACCACCATCAGGTCGTCGTCCAGTCGCGCGGGGCGGCGGTAGCGGATCGCCACGTCGGTGACCGCATAGACACCTTCGTCGCCTTCGTGGCTGGCGCGCTGGTCGATGCCGGCGATGCGCAGCATGTCCGACCGCGCGCGCTCCATGTAGCGCAGATAATTGGCGTGATAGACGAGGCCCGACAGGTCGGTATCCTCGAAATAGATGCGTAGCGGGAAATGATGCACGGCGGCGACGAAGCGTCCGGTCGCCGGCGCGGGCATCAGATCAGCGGAGGGCATGGGCGGCTTTTAACCATGGCGCGGGCCGAGCGCAAAGCGGGAAATTGCGCGATCCCGGCGAACCGCCCCGGTGAACGGCTCGGTTCGGCGCCCGCGCCGTTTGGCGGGCGGGGGTACTGGCCCGGCGCGGGATGCGGCGCTATGGCCGGCCGATGATTCTTCAGGGAGACGAGGTGATGACGGACATTCGCACAGTTGGCGTGATCGGCGCGGGGCAGATGGGCATCGGCATCGCGCAAGTCTCGGCCCAGGCCGGCTATGACGTCATCCTGTCCGACATCGACCTGCCGCGTGCGGAAAAGGGCAAGGCCGGCATCGCAAAATTGCTGGCACGCGCGGTCGAGAAGGAAAAGATGACGCAGGCCGACGCCGATGCTGTACTGGGCCGCATCACCTCCGTGGGGGAGGTCGCTCCGCTGGCCGCGGCGCAACTGGTGATCGAGGCAGCGACCGAGCGCGAGGAGGTCAAGCGCGCGATCTTCACCAACCTCGGCACAGTGCTTGCCGCCGATGCGATCCTGGCCACCAACACGTCCTCGATCCCGATCACCCGCCTGGCGCAGGCGGCGCCCGATGCCGGCCGCTTCATCGGCATTCACTTCTTCAACCCGGTGCCGCTCATGGTGCTGGTGGAAATCATTCGCGGCCTGGCGACCACGCCGGAAACCGTCGCCGCGATGGAAGCCTATGCGCAGAAGATCGGCAAGACGGTGGTCCATGCGTTCGATGCGCCGGGCTTCGTCGTCAACCGCATCCTGCTGCCGATGCTGAACGAGGCGGTGTTCGTGCTGGGCGAGGGCGTGGGCAGCGTGACCGACATCGACCAGGGATGCATGCTGGGCCTGAACCATCCGATGGGGCCGCTGGCCCTGCTCGATTTCGTCGGTCTCGACACGGCGCTGGAAATTCTCAACGTGTTCCTTACGACCACCGGCGATCCCAAATATCGCCCGGCTCCGCTGCTCGTCAAATATGTCGAGGCGGGCTGGTACGGCCGCAAAACGGGGCGCGGCTTCTACGACTATTCGGGTCCGCAGCCGGTGCCGACCCGCTGATCGTCCGCTTCAGCCAGCGCTGAGCCCATGTTTCTTCATGCAGTGGCGCAACTGGTCATAGGACAGGCCCAGCCCCTTCGCCGTGGCACGCTGGTTGTAGCGATACCGCTCCAGCGCGCTGCCCACGATCGCGGCCTCATAAGCGTCGACCGCGGACTTGAGGTCGGTGACCGCCTCCTGACCTGCCGGCGCCTGCGGTGAAGGAGGCGGGGGGGAGGCGGCTGCTCCGGCTTCTCTCGCCGTGGCCATTTGCATCAACGGGCGCGGTTTCCAGGGAGAGGCAAAGGGGTCGAAGGTGATGCGGCTGATCGGACGGCCCGGTTCGTCCCAGCGGTAGACCGCCCGTTCCACCACATTGCGCAACTCGCGGACATTGCCGGGCCAGCTATGGCCTTCCAGTTCGGCCGCGCAGGCGGCGGTGAAACCGGGCCATTGCGGCCAGTTGATCTCCGCCGCCATGCGCCGCCCGAAATGATCGGCCAGCACGGCGACATCGCCTTCGCGCGCGCGCAGCGGGGGCAGGGTGATGACCTCGAAGCTCAGCCTGTCCAGCAGGTCAGGGCGAAAGCGGCCGGTTTCGGCGGCGGCGGGCAGATCCTCGTTGGTGGCCGCGACGATGCGCACGTCGACACGCAGCGGCCGCGAGGCGCCGATCCGCGTCACTTCGCCATACTCGATCACGCGCAACAGCCTTTCCTGCGCCGCCATCGACAGGGTGCCCAGCTCGTCCAGGAACAATGTGCCGCCGTCCGCCTCCTCGAACCGGCCCGGGCGCGTCTTGGTAGCGCCAGTGAAGGCGCCCTGTTCATGACCGAACAGTTCCGCCTCGATCAGCGTTTCGGGCAGCGCGGCGCAATTCATGACGATCAGGGGCTCGCCCCATCGCGGGGACAGGTGATGGAGCCGCTCGGCGATCAGTTCCTTGCCAGTGCCCCTTTCGCCGATCACCAGCACCGGCCGGTTGAGTTCGGCGGCACGCCCGGCCTGTTCGACCGCGTCGAGAAAGGCGAACGACTGCCCGACAAATTGGGTGTTTTTCTCCATGCGCCAACTTATGGTGAAATTTCCCACCCTTTGGCAACGGAAATATCGGCACACGGCTCTCAGCTGAAAGAAAAATGACGGAAATCCGCCAATTTTAGAAATTGGCACGCCCCCTGCAAAGCTACGGGCAATCCGCGCCACAGCGGAAGTTTCGAAGGCCAGAATTCAGGGAGTTAGACCATGGAAAAGCAGACCAGCAACGTGCGCGAAGCGGGCCAGCTGATGTCGGTTGCCATCGCCGCCGTGCTGTTCGGATCGACCATGATCCTTTCGGCGGTCGGACCGGCCCGCGCCAGCGAAGCCCCGATACTCGCGGCGAAAGACAGCCCCGCGGCCATGCGCTATCTGGCGTAGGGTCCGCGAACCCCCGGCCGGGGCGGGCCGCCCCCTCTTGCCCGCCCCGGCATCCAACAAGACAGAAAGACCAGGAGTAGTCACATGGGTATTTTCTCCCGCACCCGCGACATCATCGCCGCCAACGTCACCGACCTGCTCGACAAGGCGGAAGATCCGGCGAAGATGATCCGCATGATCATCCTCGAAATGGAAGAGACGCTGGTCGAGGTGCGTGCCTCCGCGGCCCGGACGATCGCCGATCAGAAGGAAATGCGCCGCCATATCGCGAAGCTGAGCGCGTTGCAGGACAGCTGGACCGAAAAGGCGCAGCTCGCGCTGAGCAAGGACCGCGAGGACCTGGCAAAGGCCGCGCTGGTCGAAAAGCAGAAGGCGGCCGACATGGCCGAGCAGCTGAGCCATGAGATCGAGGTGCTGGACGAGGCGCTGGCCGCGTCGGAGGCCGACATCGCCAAGCTTCAGGCCAAGCTGCGCGAGGCCCGCGCCCGCCAGAACAGCCTGGTTACCCGGATGCAGAGCGCCGAGAGCCGGCTGCGCGTGCGCGAAGCCTATGCCGGCGAGAAGGTGAACGAGGCCTTTGCCCGCTTCGACATGCTGGAACGCCGCGTCGACATTGCCGAAGGCCGCGCCGACGCGATGTCCATGGGCCAGCAGCCCAAGACGCTGGAGGAAGAGATTGCCGAGCTGAAGACATCCGACAAGGTCGATGCCGAACTCGCCGCGCTCAAGGCCAACATGAACAGGGGAGCGTGATCCCATGGAAGACGTGCTGGTTCCCATCATGATCTGCGGCATGCTGTTCATCGGCATGCCCTGGCTGATCTTCCACTATGTCACCAAGTGGAAACAGGCCCCCAAGATCACCGACGAGGATGAGAAGCTGCTGGACGAACTCCACCTTCTCGCCCGTCGGCTGGAGGATCGGTTGCAGACGGTCGAACGGATCGTCGCCGCCGATAACCCGGATTTCCGCCCCGCCCGTCCCGCCCAAGACGACAATTATGATTTCGACCGGAGGAACTGAGATGACCGCCCGCCGCACCAAATTCTACCTCGACAAGCAGAACGGCAAGTTTCTGGGCGTGTGCGCAGGAATCGCGGACTATACCGGCATCGATGTCGTCTGGGTCCGGGTCGCCATGTTCCTGTCCTTCTTCATCATCGGCTGGACGGTGCTCGGCTATTTCGCGATCGGGGTGATCGCCGACAGCAAGCCTGCCGGACTTTACAGCGACCGCGACGACGAGAAATTCTGGCAGGGCGTGCGCGCCAATCCGGCACGCTCGACCCGCGACGTCCGGGCAAAGTTCCGCGACATCGATCGCCGCCTGGCTGACATCGAGGTCTATTATACCAGCCGCAACACCCGTCTGGCCGACGAAATCGAAAGCCTGCGCTGACAGCGGCGCCGGGGCGGATAACAGGGAGAAGCAGTCATGAATTTGGGTGGCCCCTCCTTCGTCATTGCCATCGTCGCCATGTCGACGCTGGGCTGGATGTTCACCACCTGGATCCGGGCCCGTCATGGCTATCCGGTGGAAAATGAATGGTCGGGCGTCGCTCATCGAAACGATCCCGACGCCGGTCGAAAAATCGACCTTCTTTCAAGCGAAAACGAAAAGCTGACCGGCCGGATCAGCCGCCTCGAGGAGCGCATCGCCGTGCTGGAGCGGATCGTCACCGATCCCGCAGCCCGCACCGCGCGCGACATCGACGCGCTGCGCTGATCTCGGCAAGCAAGGGGACCTGTCATGAACAACGTCGACATTGCCGACGCGGTGATCATTCCGAACCTGCCGTGGATCATCGGCGGCGGGCTGTTGCTCGGCCTGATTGCGATCGGCGGCTGGATATTCACCACCTGGCTGCGCGTGCGCCACGGCTATCCGCTGGACGGCGCCTGGGGCCAGGCGGTCTATCCGCAGAAAAATGGCGAAATGGTCGAGCGCATCCGGCTGCTCAATCAGGAAAATGCGCAACTGCGCGCCGAGCTGGGTTCGGTGAAGGACCGCATGGCGGTGATCGAACGCATCGTCACCGATGAAGGCCATCAGCTCAATCGCGAGATCGAACGGCTGCGCGGCCCCGCAAACTGACCGTCGATTTTCAGGAGAAAACGGATGAACGCCGGAATTTTTTTTCCTATCATGGGCATGGCGATCCCCATCGTCGCGATCCTGTCGCGGGTTGCCGTCAGGTGGATCCGCATGAAGGAGCGCCAGATCGAGGCGCAGACCAGCCTGGGCGCGGAAAAGGCGGCCCAATATGCCGCCGGGATTGAACGCATGGAACAGCGCATCCGCGTGCTGGAACGCATCGCCACCGATCGCGGCCATGACCTTGCCGATGAAATCGACAGTCTGCGCGACGCGCCCCTCAACTAGCGCCGTTGCCGGATCGAACAGGGAGTAGAGCTTATGAATCCGTTTGAAATGGTCGTCGCCATCGTCGCGATCACCGCCATCGCCAGCGTCGTCCGCGCCAAATATGGTGTGGTTCGCCGCCACAAGGGCGAGGATGTCATTCAGCGCGGTCCGGACCCGGATACGGAAAGGCTGCGCGCCGAGGTGAAGGCGCTCAAGGACCGGGTCGCCGTGCTGGAACGGCTGGCGACGGACGGCTCCACCGCGCTGGAGCGGGAATTCGAAAAACTTCGGGACCGCGACTGATCGCGGTTCCTGCGACAGGGAGGCTTATATGCAGGACCCCTATCTTTACCTGACCCTTGCGATAACGGCCCTTGTCGGGCTGGCGATGCTGACCGCCGCGACGTTGCGTGCCTGGGACGGCTGGCTCGATCTCAAACGCGCCGAACTCGGTCGTCGCGGCGAGGACAGTGCGCCGCCTTCGGCTGCGGCGCGGATCGAGGTCGCGGATCTCAAGGAAAGAATCCGCAAGCTGGAAGCGATCGCCGCCGGCGTCGACCTTTGAAAAGACGGAAAGGCGGGTTTCCGCGCGCGCTTTTCCATCTATATGGGCGTCCATGACCGACGCCCTTGCCGACCTTCGGGACGAATATGAATTTCTTGATGCGGATGACCGCTATCGCCTGCTGATCGACCTTGGCCGCACGCTGGAGCCCATGCCGGATGCGCTCAAGACCGACGCGACACTGGTCCGGGGCTGTTCGGCGGCGGTCTGGATCTATCCCACGATGCTGGATGACGGACGCCTGCACTTCCTTGCGGACAGCAACGCCGCCATTACCAAGGGCATCATCGCGCTGGTGCTCATGACGGTGCAGGATCGCAGCCCGGCGCAGGTCGGCGACACGGACGTGGAATCGGCACTGGCCCCCTTCGATCTCCGGAATCAGCTCAGTTCCAACCGGACCCAGGGCATACCCAACATGATCGCGCTCATTCGGGACACCGCCGCCCGCTACGCGTGATCCGTGCCGCGCAACCGCGGCGGGGCAATCCGCGTTGTTTCCTCCGCAAGGAGGACAGGATCATGCGCCATATCATCACCCTGGCAACGCTCGGCCTCATGGCCGCATGCGGATCGGCCGGCAAGGACCAGCCGACGCAGCGGCAGGAAATCGGCCAGAACTGGAAATATGAGGGCGGGTCCGGCGCCAAGGCGAAGCTCGCCTATATCGGCAGCGCCAACAGCGTCCGGACGATGACCGCGCCCGACACATTTTCCGTGTTGCTGGTGCAGCCGATGGACAATGGGGAGAAGGTCGTCACCGTGAAGCTGGTCGGTGCGCCGTTCCAGTGCGACCTGTCCGCCTGTGCCGTGACGGCGACCGATGACGTCGGCGCGACCCATCGCTGGCAGGGGCGCATGACCGACGCCAGGGACGGGATCGAGATACTGCCCTCGCAAAAGGCCTACGAGACCATTGCCGGCGCCAGGATGGTGAAGGTCGACCTGATGGTCGGCCCCAAGGACGCGACCGCGCCCTTCCGCTTCAACGTGGCGGGCCTCAGTCTGAAAGGGTGACGGGCGCGCGAACGCCGGTCCTGCCCCGCCGCGCCAGTTCTTGCTTCAACGCGTCCGGCCGGGGTGCCACAAGGAAACCGAAGCTGACCGTACCCGCCTTGGTCTCTACCGCGTGGTGCAGCCGATGGGCCTGCACGATGCGTTTCATGTAGCGCGACCGGGCGACGTAGCGATGGCGTACGCGCTGGTGCACGATGATGTCGTGAAAGCCCAGATATATGGCGCCATAGGCGGCGATGCCGGCACCTGCGGCGGTAGCCCAGTTGCCCCAGCCCCACTGCACGCCGCCAAGCAGCAGCAGGATGGACGGCAGCGCGAAGATCACGAAATACAGGTCGTTGGCTTCCCACCGGCCGGTGCGCGGGCGATGATGGCTCGCGTGCAGGAACCAGCCCGGACCGTGCATCACCCAGCGATGCATGACATAGGCAAAGCCTTCCATCGCGGCGACGGTAGCGATGAACAGCAGCAGAAGCGCCAGCGGATACATGGTTGCCGCTATAAGCCCGCCGATACGGAATGTAACGCCGGAAAAGCCCCTATTGCAAAGGGGGCGCCGCGGCTTGTCGCCGCGACGCCCCCTTCCTTTTGTCGAGGTGGCGTTCGATCAGAAGGCCGCGGTGAGCGAGAAGACCACCGTGCCGTCGGCACCGGCGGCGTTCTTCGTGCCTTCCCAGTCGGTGTTCACATAAGCGACACCGAAGGTCAGCGCCTTCCAGCTGGTGTCGACGCCGACCATCCAGTCGACCAGATCGCCGTCCGGGCCGCCCAGGAAGCCGTCGCTCTTGGCGTAGCCGAGATGGGTCTTGACCGTGAAGGGCGTGTTCGGGATCGCCATGTTGTTGTCGTTGTAGACGTAGACGGCGCTGTTGCCGCCCAGCGAATCCTGGTCGGGCGCATAGGCCAGGCCAAGCTTGGAATTTACCGGGCCCAGCGCGCCCGACACCGAGATATAAGGCTCGACGATGTCGAAATCGGTGCCCTTGTCGTTGCCGGGATACCAGTAGTAGGTAACGCCGCCGTCGACGGTCACGCCCGACGCGACTTCGGTCGAATAGCCCGCGATCAGGTCGATTTCCGCGCTGCCTTCGCCCACATGGCCGAAATCGATGTTCGAACCCCAGGTGCTGACATAGAAACCGCTTTCATGGCTGACCGTGAAGCCGCCCTGAATCGCGAAATTTTCCTGATTCTGCGTGACGCCGCGGAAACGATAGTCCGAGGTGACAGTGGCCGAACCGGTGATGGTGATGCCATCGCTGGACTCGTCCTGGGCGAATGCCGGAGCCGACATCGCGGCAAGAGCAATGGCCGAGAGGCCGAGAATGGACTTACGCATGTTTTTCCCCTTGGTGGTTCTGCGATCGTCCCGCCTGCGTCAGGCGCCTGCCTCTCTGATACCCCCGCTCGGGATGGGCCGGCTGCCTCAACACCTATGCCCATGCCTTTCCTCGCTGCGGCGCACAAGGAATTATTGCTCTATCATGTCTTTTACTTCCCTTATGTTGCTAGACTGCAACAAAGCACGAGACGTTCATTTCCCACGGACGCCGTAGCGCTTCTGCGGGTTCCCGCCGGGTGGAAAGCTCAGTCCGCGTTCCCCGCCTCGTCCGGCGGCGCCATGTGGATGACGCGTTGCGGGAAGGGAATGGTGATGCCGTTGTCGCGGAACAGGTGCCACAGTCGGCCCAGCACGTCCGATCGCACATTGCCCACCCCTGCCTCCGGGTCGGAAATCCAGGCCAGGATCTCATGGTCGACGCTGCTGTCGCCAAATCCGGTCAGCCAGACATTTGGCTTGGGGTCCTTCAGCACGCGAGGGCTTTCGTTCGCGGCCTGGAGCATCAGTTTCTGCGCCAGCGGCAGGTCGCTTTCATAGGCGACGCCGACGGGAATATGAATGCGCACGTTGCGATTGGAATAGGACCAGTTTTCGACTTCCTGGGTCATTAGGTTTTCGTTCGGGATCAGATGTTCCTTGCCGTCCCGGGTGATGACGCTGACGGCGCGCACGCCGATCTTGCTGACCCATCCCACGCTCTCGCCGACGACGATGACGTCACCGGGCTTGATCGACCGGTCGAGCAGCAGGATGATGCCGGCGATCAGGTTGCCGACCGTCTTTTGCAGGCCAAAGCCGACCGCCAGCCCCAGCGCCCCGGAAAACACGGCGAAGGCGGTCAGGTCGATGCCCAATATGTCGACCCCGAAGAAGAAGGCGACGGCGATGATGGTGATGCCCGCCAGCTTTTCGGCGAGCAGCTTCTGCGTCGGGTCCATGCCGCGCGCATTGGCTATGCTGCGTGTCAGCAGCCGGTTGGCAAGACGGACCGCGCCGAACAGGCCGACGCCGATGGCCGCCACCGAAATGACGTTCAGCAGCGAGATGCGGCTTTTGCCCAGTTGCAGGCCCACGCTGTCCAGCATCTGGGCCAGGGGCGTGAGGCCGCCTGTGCTGCCCGACAGCAGCATGACGAAAATCAGTATGGCCAGCGGCACCGTCGCCCACAGGGGTATGGAAACACCGCGCAACAGATGCGCGGCGACCATCGCCAGCGCCAAGCCCATGACGCAGGCCAGCACGATGTTGGCGGTCGTGCCGGTCGGCCACACGGCGGTCGCGATCCCGACGAACAGGGTGGCCAGGCCATGGCGGACCAGCGGCCGGACGTGGGGTGCGAATGCCGGGCCAAGATGGACGCAATGCGGCGCGATCCGCTTCGCGATGATGCGCGAGAGCGCGGCCGCCAGCACGTAGAGGCCGACCGCAACGCCCAGAGCGATCCCGCCTTCGATCCAGTCCGCGCTTCGTTCCAGCCGCGCGATCAGTTCGGGCGGGACCACCCCGTTCATGACGCTGCCCGGAACCGGGCAAGCCCCGCGTCCAGGTCGGCAATCAGGTCGGCCGGGTCCTCCAGGCCGATCTGCAACCGTATCACCGGCCCGGCGGCCTGCCACAGGGTCGCGGTGCGGTATCGGGCCGGGTCGACCGGCAGGGCCAGGCTTTCGAAGCCGCCCCAGCTATAGCCGATGCCGAAATGGGCGAGTCCGTCGATCAAGGCGGCGCGGGCGGCGTCGTCGCCGCCGTTCAGGATGAAGGAGAACAGCCCGGTCGATCCGGAAAAGTCGCGCGCCCAATGCGCGTGTCCGGGGCAGCCGGGCAGGGCGGGATGCAGCACATGGGCAACCTCCGGCCTGTTGTCCAGCCATCGGGCGACCGCCAGCGCGCCTTCCTCATGCTGGCGCAGGCGGACGCCCAGCGTCCGCAGGCCGCGCGTCGCCAGCCAGGCATCGTCGGGGCTGACCATCTGTCCGAACAGATAGGCGGTCTGGCGCAGTCGCGCGAACCAGTCCGCATTGGCGGTGGCGGAACCCAGCATCACGTCGGAATGGCCGACTATATATTTGGTGCAGGCCAGGATCGCTATGTCGACGCCATGGGCCAGTGCGGGGAAGAACAGCGGCGTCGCCCAGGTGTTGTCCATCAGCGTGACGACACCGTTCGCCCTGGCCCAGCGGGCGATGGCCGGAACATCCTGCACCTCGAAAGTCAGGCTGCCGGGACTTTCCAGAAAGATGGCGCGGACCGGCCCGGCGGCCAGATGGGCGTCGAGTCCGGCGGTATCGAGCGGATCATAATAGGCGGTCTCGATCCCCATGGGTTTCAGATGCTGTTCGCAAAAGGCGCGCGTGGGATCATAGGCGCTGTCGACCATCAGCAGCCGGTCCCCGGGCCGGAGCACCGCCATCAGCGAACAGGCGATCGCCGCGACGCCGGAGGGAAAGAGCATCGTGCCCTGCGCGCCCGGTTCCATCTCGGTCAGCGCGTCGGCCAGCGACCAGGCGGTGGGCGTGCCCTTGCGTCCGTAGAACAGGCGTTCGTGCGTGCTGCTGGCCGCCGCCTTCCGCAGATGGGCGACGTTTTCGTACAGGATCGTCGACGCGCGCCACACCGGCGGGTTGACGATGCCGCCGGGCTGCCCCGGCATGCCGGTCCATTCCGCCCGTCGTCCGGCCTGGGCCAGCCTGGTCAGCGGCCTGCGCGCATCCTTCGTCATGCCGTCCCCGTCGCCTTGGGCGTGGCAGGGTCGAAGCCCCATTCGGACCAGCTGCCGTCATAGAGGCCGACATCGGTCTTGCCGAGCAATTCCAGCCCCGCGAGGATGATCGCGGCCGTAACGCCGCTGCCGCAGGTCGTGATGAACGGACGGTCGAAATCGGCACCCGCCTCTTCGAACAGACGTCGCAATTCGTCGTCCTGCTTCATGCTGTTGTCCGCACGGAAGAAGGCGGAGGAGGGGATGTTGCGGCTGCCGGGGATGTGGCCCGACGCCATGCTGGGGCGGGGTTCGGCCTCCGCGCCCGTGAAGCGGCCGGCGCCGCGCGCGTCCAGCACCTGCGCCGCGCCGCTTTCGACATTGGCAAGCAGGTCGGCCTTGGTCCGCACGCTGGCCCGGTCAAGCCGGGCGATCGCGCTGCCCGGCGCGGGCGTCGCTGCCCCGGCCTCTACCGGACGGCCTTCCGCGATCCATTTGGGCAATCCGCCGTCCAGGATCGCGGTCGACGCGCCCAGACCATAGACCCGCATCATCCACCAGCCGCGCGCGGCGCTGTGCGTCGGGCTGTTGTCATAGACGACGATCCGGCTGTCGGCGTTGACGCCCAGGGCCTGCATCCGCTGCGTCATCATCGCGTCGGGCGGCAACATGCCGGGCGTCGGGTCGTCCTGATCGGCCAGGTTCGAAAGGTCCAGGAAGGCGGCGCCGGGAATATGGGCCGTCTCGAACTCCTCGCGCGCGTCGCGCGGCGAACCCGGCAGGAACAGGCTGGCATCCAGGATGACGAGGTCGGGCGCGTCCAGCTCATCGGCCAGCCAGTCGGTGGATACCAGAATGTCCATGCTCGTCCTTTTCCAGCCTGTCCTGTCGGCGACCCGCCCTTCCCTGTCTTCTAGGACGGGGCGGCGGCGCTGGAAAGGGGGTCAGGAGGGGGTCAGTTCCGTCGCGGCGCGCGCGGCCGGGCGGGGATATTGGCGCAGCCCCTGGTCCAGCCGGAAAGGCGAGAGCCGGTCGGCGGGAGGCTGTTGCTCCTGCCCGACGATGAAGGCACGGGCGGTGCGACCCTGGCCATTGGGCTTCGCGTCGTCGGCGCCCCAGCGATAGGCGACATCGAAGGCTGCCAGCGGCACGATCAGGGCGCGTTCGCCCATGGCGACCGGCTCGATCCTGTCGTGGGGCAGGCGCAGTTCCCCTTCGAGAGCGATGGTCCCGCCTGCATCAAGGGCAACCAGCGAATGCAGCGGCAGGCCGTCCTGCCCGCTGAAGAATCCATCGAGCATGACCTGTTGTCGCGCGCCCGCATTGCCGATCGCGCCGCGCACCAGCAGGTCACCGGCCGGTACATCGCCACGATTATGCAGGATCAGGCGATAGGCGACGGTCAGGCCCATCACCGAAAGACGCGCCTGCGTCACCGTCATGTGCAGGTCGATCCAGGGGCGGCCGGGGGTCGTCGGCGGCGCGGCCGGTGCCAGGTCGGGCGCGCGCGGCGCTGGAGTGGCGGGTCGGGCCGGGGGTGAAGGCGGCCGGGAAGGCGGCGGTGGTGGCGGCGTGACGGCAGGCGTTGTTGTCCCCCGGGCAACGGGGGCTGCCTTCCCGCGCCGCCGAATGACGGCAAGGCCAGCCAGCGCGAGTGCGGCGAGCGCGCCGGCGATCCACAGCCAGGGCCTGTCCGGCGACGCCGGTTCGACAGGCGCTGCCTCCGGCGCGGGTGCGACCGGCGGCGCGCTTTCGTTGACGGCCTCGGCCGATCCGGCGCCATTGCCGACATCGACCGGGTCGGGTGCGGGGATGCGGTCGGCCGGTTCGGGGTTCGGCGCGGGTTCCGACGCGGGTTCTGGTTCCGGGCGGGTTGATGGGGGCGCGACCGGCGCCGCGCGCGGCGTGGTCCGTGTCGCGCGCTCGGGACGCGTCGGCGTCGGCACCGGCGTCGGAGCGGTCCGGGCAGGCGCGGTCGGCGTGATCGCGGGCGGCGGCGTCGCCGGAACGGTGTCGTTGCGGAATATGTCCAGTTCCGGCCCCTGGCGCTGCGGCGCCGCGGGCTGCGAAGAATTGCCCGGTGGCAGCGAAAAGACCGGCGGCGAACTCTGCGTCGGCTCGGTCTGCTGCGCCAGCACGGGCGCCGTTGCGGACAGCAGCCAGGCGGCGATGCAGGATGACAGGAAAAGGCGGGACCCCATGGCAAAGGCCAAAGACACAAGATGCCCCGGACTGCAAGGGGACGGAGACGGGACGATGACAGGCTTCGCCCGATCGCCTATGGGCACGGCATGACCGACCTTCCCACGACTCCGCTGCATCTGGGGCAGACGAGCGCACTGCCGGCATCGCCGGAACAGGCCGTGCTGGACTATGTGCCCAATCCGCGTCCCGGCAAGCCCTATCTGGTGCGCTTCACCGCGCCCGAATTCACCTCGCTCTGCCCCGTCACCGGCCAGCCCGACTTCGCCCATCTGGTGATCGACTATGCGCCCGCCGACACCATCGTCGAATCCAAGTCGCTCAAGCTGTTTCTGGGCGCCTTCCGCAATCACGCCGCCTTTCACGAAGATTGCACCGTGGGCATTGGCGAGCGACTGTTTGCCGAAATGAAGCCGCTCTGGCTGCGCATCGGCGGCTACTGGTATCCGCGCGGCGGCATTCCCATCGACGTCTTCTGGCAATCGGGTGATCCGCCGGCGGGCCTGTGGCTGCCGCCGCAGGACGTGCCGGGTTATCGCGGCCGGGGCTGACGCGCGCCGCCGACAGTTTGACAAACGCCCAACAGGCTTCGACCAACGACATTGCCGTGCCGCCTGATCGCTTGACCGATGCAGCGAAACGGTTGATCCCGCGTTCATTGGGCCAGAGATATAATCTCATGCCGCCCCCTCAAGACGTGTCGGAGTCTGTCATCCCATGAACCTTGCAAAAATCCTGCCGCTGCTGATCGCGGCCGCCCCGGTCGCCCTGGCGACCCCCGCATTTGCCCAGGGCAGCGCGCCCGCCGGGCCTGCCGCGGGCATAACCACCCAGCTACCCCGCGGTGCCGCGCCCAGCCATTACAGTATCGAGGTGACGCCCGACGCGCCCAAGCTCACATTCACCGGCAAGGCTTCGATCGACCTCAGCGTGAGCGAGGCGATGCCCGCGCTGGTCCTGAATGCGGCGGACCTCAGCTTCGGCACGGTCACGCTGACCCCGGCGAAGGGAAAGGCGATGAAAGGCAAGGCCACGGTCGACGCCGACGCGCAGACCGTGACCTTCGATTTCGGCACGCCGCTTCAGCCGGGCCGCTACACGCTTGCCGTCGATTATGCGGGGATCATCAATACGCAGGCGAACGGGCTGTTCGCGCTTGACTATACCGACAATGCGGGCGCGGCGAAGCGCGCGCTCTTCACCCAGTTCGAGGCGCCCGACGCCCGTCGCTTCGTGCCGAGCTGGGACGAGCCCAGCTACAAGGCGACCTTCGACCTGAGCGCCGTCGTGCCTGCCGGCGAAATGGCCGTGGGCAACATGCCGGTGAAGGATTCGAAGGATCTGGGCAACGGCACCAAGCGCGTGACGTTCGGCACTTCGCCGAAAATGTCGTCCTATCTGCTCTTCTTCGGTCTGGGCGACCTGGATCGCGCGACCAAGATGGTGGGCAATACCGAAGTCGGCGTTGTCACCGGCAAGGGCAACACCGGCAAGGCCCAGCTGGCGCTCGATGCGTCGGCGGCCATCCTGCCCTGGTATAACGACTATTTCGGCACGCCTTTCCCGCTGCCAAAGCTCGACAATGTCGCCGGCCCCGGCCAGAGCCAGTTCTTCAGCGCGATGGAGAATTGGGGCGCGATCTTCACCTTCGAACGCGCCCTGCTGGTCGATCCGCGCTTCACCTCCGAAGCCACCAAGCGCCGCATCTACGAAACCGTCGCGCATGAAATGGCGCACCAGTGGTTCGGCGACCTCGTGACCATGGCCTGGTGGGACGATCTGTGGCTGAACGAAGGCTTCGCCAGCTGGATGGCGACCAAGGTCACCGACAAGCTGCAACCCGACTGGGAAATGCTGCTGACCCGCGTCGACGGGCGCGAGGCGGCGATGAGCCTCGACTCGCTCGCCACCACCCATCCCGTCGTGCAGAAGATCACCACGGTGGATCAGGTGAACCAGGCGTTCGACGCGATCACCTACCAGAAGGGCGAAGCGGTCATCACCATGCTGGAAGGCTATGCCGGCGAGGATGCGTGGAAGACCGGCCTGCAATCCTATATGAAGGCCCATGCCTACGGAAATACCGTGACCGACGATCTGTGGAAGGCGGTGGAGGGCGCGGGCGCGCAGGGACTGGTGTCGATCGCGCACGACTTCACCAGCCAGCCGGGCATTCCGCTGGTGAAGGTGGAAAGCGCGCAGTGCCGTGGCGGCAACACCGTCGTGACGCTCAGCCAGGGCGAATATAGCCGCGATCATCAGGACAAGACGCCGCTCAAATGGAACGTGCCGGTAAAGGCGCAGACGGTGGGCGGCGATGCGCAGCGCCTCATTCTTCAGGGCAACGGCACCGTCACGCTGCCGGGCTGCGGCGCCTATATCGTCAACGCGGGCCAGACCGGCTATTATCGCTCGCTCTATCCGGCCGCCAATGTGAAGGCGCTGGCAAGGGATTTCACGAAGCTCGCCAGCATCGACCAGACCGGCCTGCTCGCCGATAATTTCCAGTTGGCGCTCGGCGGTTACCAGCCGATCGACCTGGCGTTCGACCTGGTGGACTCGGTGCCTGCCGGCGCCAGCCCCGCCGTCCTGGCCGAAGTGCCCGGCTATCTGGGCAGCGCCTACGACATGCTCGAAAGCGATCCGGCGGCGCAGGCGCGGGTGCTTGCCTACAGCTCCGCCAAACTGACCCCGGTGCTTGCGCGGATCGGCTACGACGCCAAGGCGGGCGAAGGGCCGCAGGTGCCGGTCCTGCGCTCGGCGCTGGTGTCGACGCTGGGCGATATGGGGGACAAGGGCGTGGTGGCGGAGGCCAATCGCCGTTTCGCCGCGCTCGCCCAGGATCCGACGGCGCTCGACGGGCCGCTGCGCACCACCTGGCTCGCCATCATCGCCAAGAATGCCGACCAGGCGACCTGGGACCGGCTGCGCGTTCTGGCGAAGAACGCCAGTTCCGATCTGGAAAAGAGCACCGGCTATACGCTGCTGGGCAGCGCGAAGGACGAAAAGCTGGCGCAGCAGGCGCTCGACCTCGCCCTGACCGATGAACCGGGCAAGACCACCAGCGCGGCGATCATCGGCGCGGTCGGCTACGAGCATCCGATGCTGGCGGTCGATTATGTGCTGGCGCATCGCGCGCAGTATGAATCGCTGATCGACGTGTCGGCGCGCAGTCAGGCGCTCGCGCGGCTGGGCGGCGGATCGGCGGACCCGGCCATGGCCGACAAGCTGGATGCCTATGCGACCCGGTATCTGACGCCGGAATCGCGCAAGGTGACCGATCGCGCCATCGCCGCGATCCGCACCCGTGTCGCCACGCGCGCCAGGGTGAAGGCGCCGCTGGCCGCATGGTTCGCCGCGAAAAAATAAGCGGAAACGGAAAGGGCGGCAACAAGGGCCGCCCTTTCATCTCCTCTTGTAGCTCTAAAAGGCTGCCCGATGGCGGCAACATCGGGATGGGTCCCGGTCATTTCCGTTTTCGTCACCCCGGACCTGATCCGGGATCCCGCTGCCTGTCTCACCTAAAGGTTCAAGACGAAAGGCCGGGTCCCGGGTCAAGCCCGGGATGACGGGGTAGCGACGTCCGCAACGGGGCCGCGTCCAACCATCACGACACCCGCAAGCCGGGCTGCGGTCATTCCTGCAAAGACACGCCGGGGCTGCGCGGGTCCGCCGCGCCGACCCAGTGGCCGTCGGCCGTGCGTTCCGCCGCATTGGCCTTCAGGCCGAGCGGGCTGAGCGACACGCTGTGGCCCAGCTTTTCGAGCGGGGCCTTCATCGCCTCCAGCGCGGTGCCCTTTTCCAGCACCAGCCCGTCCTTGTTGTAATAGATAAGGCCCATGGCGATGGAATCCTGCGCCGACAGACCCCAGTCGAAATGCGCGATCAGCGCCTTGGCCACCTGCATGATGATGGTGCGGCCGCCCGCCGCGCCTACGGTGAAGATCGGCATGCCCTTTTCGTCATAGACGATGGTCGGCGACATGGACGACAGGGGCCGCTTGCCCGGCTCCACCCGGTTGGCGACCGGCGCCCCGTTTTTTTCCGGCACGAAGCTGAAATCGGTCAGTTCGTTGTTCAGGATCACGCCGTTGGCGACCAGCTGGCTGCCGAAGAAACTTTCGATGGTGGATGTCCAGCTGGCGACGTCGCCGTCCCGGTCCACCGCGACGAAATGGCTGGTGCCGACCTCGGGCTGCGGTCCCGCGGCGGTGCGCGGCTGCGCGCCCGGCGGCGTGCCGGGTTCGTAGGTTCGCAGGGACCGGTCCAGCCGGATCGTCGCCGACCGCCGCCGGAGATATGCGGGGTCGATCATGCCGGTGACCGGCACCGACACGAAATCGGGATCGCCCAGCCACGTGTCGCGATCGGCATAGGCCAGCTGCATCGCCTCGCCGATGACATGCCAGCTGCGCGGGTCGTCCTTGCCCCATTTGGCCAGCGGAAAACGCTCGACCATGCCCAGTATCTCCAGCACGGTGACGCCGCCCGCCGACGCCGGGCCCATGCCGCACACGGTATAGACCCGATATTTGCCGCAAACCGGCTTGCGTTCCTTCGCCTGATAACCGGCAAGGTCGGCCATAGTCATCGGCACCGGGTTTTTCGGCGCGTCGGTGACCGCCTGCGCGATCGCTTGCGCATTGTCTCCGGTGTAGAATGCATCCGGTCCCTCCGCCGCGATCTTCTTGTAAAGTGCGGCGAGCGCCGGGTTCCTGAGCCTTGTGCCGACCGGCGGCGGCGCGCCGTCGACCCAGAAATATTTCTGGATCTCGGGAAAATCCTTCCAGATGTCCTTCAGCCGGTCGAGCGCCGTCGCGGTGCGTTCGCCCAGTGCATAGCCGTCCTCGGCCAGCCGGATCGCGGGCTGGAACAGGTCGGCCCAGGGCAGCTTGCCCCATTTCTCGTGCGCGTCCCAGGCGAGTCGCACATTGCCCGGCACGCCGACCGAATAGCCGCCCGGCCACGCCTGGACGAAGGGCAGGGGCTTGCCGTCCGGCCCCATGAAACGGTCGGGCCGGGCGGCTGCCGGGGCCGTTTCGCGCCCGTCGATCGATTCCAGCAATCCGGTAGCGCCGTCATGATGGACCAGGAAGCCGCCGCCGCCGATGCCGCTATTGTGCGATTCGACCACGCCCAGCGTCAGCATCATCGCGATCGCTGCGTCGGTGGCGCTGCCGCCCTTGCGCAATATTTCCTGTCCTGCCTGCGCCGCGCGCGGGTCGGCCGCCGACACGGTGGCATTGGCCGCGATCGGTTCGCGGGCCATCGCGGGCGCGGTAGCGGCGGCGGCGGTCAGGGCGGTTGCGGACAGGAGGGCGAGCGGGGCCAGCAGGGCCGGGAAGCGGATCGTCATGAAACGCACCCTAGGCGGCGGACGGAGCGACGCAAGGGGGCCAGCGCGTCCACCGGCGCGACCCGCCTTACGTCGCCGCCTTCATCCGGTCGCCGATGGTCCGCAACTCCTCGACGAAGCGCGCGCGCTCCTCTGCCCTTTTCGCTTCGTCGGGCAGGCGCAGCAAATAACTGGGATGGACCGTTACCCAGGCCTCCGTGCCATCCTCCAGCGCGATGGGCCGGCCGCGCGTGCGGCTGATCGTCACCGCCTTGCCCAGCACTGCCCGCGCGGCGGTGGCGCCCAAGGCGACGATCAGGCGCGGCCGGACGAGGCTGAGTTCCTGCGTCAGCCACCATCGGCACGCCTGCACCTCGCCCGCGTCGGGCGTCTGGTGGATGCGCCGCTTGCCGCGCCGCTCATGCTTGAAATGCTTGACCGCGTTGGTGACATAGGCGCGCGCGCGGTCGACGCCGGCTGCATCCAGTGCCTGGTCGAACAACTGCCCCGCCGGGCCGACGAAGGGCCGCCCGGCCAGATCCTCCTGATCTCCGGGCTGTTCGCCCACGAAAACGAGCGGCGCGTCGACCGGCCCTTCGCCGAATATGGTTTGTGTCGCGTCGCGGTGCAGCGGGCAACGCGTGCATCCCATCGCCTCGTCGCGCAGCCGCTGCCATGCGCGCACGCTGTTCCGCTCGGGACTATCGTCCGCCGGGGATCGTGGGGTCGCCGCGATCATGGCCGCCTCGCGCGCCTGCGCCCCGGCGACAAGCTGGGGAATGAGCGCGGCCTCCGGCAGGTTGCGCCAATATTTGCGCGGCATCTCGGACAGCATGGCTCCGGTCTTGAGCCGGGCCGGATTGAAGATCGCGGCATAATAGCCCTTCCAGATCGCCTCGACCGGGTCGTCCTGCGGCGCGTCGCCGCGCGATGCTCCCGGTCCCTCGTTCAGGGTGTCGCCATCCCAGTGCAGGCTCAGCTCCGGCGTCAGGATCGACCAGCGCATGGTGGTGAAGCGCCGGACGAAGAAACCGGCATTGGCGCGCACGATATGATGGTCCGGCTCGAACCAAGCGACGTAGCGTGATCCCTCGCTCTCGGGCATTTCGCGGAAGCGGACGAAGGCGCGCATCTTGTGCATGTCGCGGCGCACCGCCTTGGCCAGCATGTCGATCCGGCGCAAGAGCGGACTGGCGCTGTCGTCCATCGCCCCGCGCTGCGACCGTATCCGGCGCAACTGCTCGTACAACAAGGCAAAGCGTTCCGGGGCACGATGCAGGGTCGCCGTCTGCGCCAGATCCACGAACGCACGGGGCACGGTGAAGGCTGCCTCGGGGCGTTCGGGCGGCGGCGGCCGGTCGCCGAACAGGTCGGATGCATCGGACCCGATCTGCCAGACGATGTCCGCTGGATCGATATCATGGGCGGCCAGTCGCCGCGCCGCCCCGCGCCAGCCGTCGAAATCGTCCGGCGCGGTCAGGGCGACGCGATACATGGCGGGGCCGTCAGTTTTCGGATTCGGCGCGCTCCAGTTCGGCCGGCTTGCGCTTGGCGAACAGCTTGCCCAGCCGCTCCTCCTCTTGGGCCGTCAGGTCCTTGGCGGCGTCCGGGAACATCTCTTCCTCCTCCTCGTCGATATGGTGGAGGTAGCGCTTCTTCATCTGGTCGAATTTCTTGCGCCAGGCTTCGCCGTTGAATTTCAGCTCGGCCAGCTCCTCCAGATAATCGTCTATTTCCTTGTGCTCCGACACGCTGTGCTGGGCGTCCTCCCGCAGGTCCGGGCGCGCAAGCATCGTCGCGTACAGCGTTTCTTCCTCGGCGGCGGCATGGGCCGTCACCTCGACCTTGAACTGCTCGAACAGCTTTTGCAGCTGATCCTCGTCCTTCGCGTCCGCCATCTTCTTGAACAACTGGCGATGCGTGTCGTGATCCTGCTTCAAACGGTCGAAAATATCGGCACTGGCCATGATCGCTTCTCCTCTTGACGAGGATGTGAACGACAAACGGGCCTATTGGGTCCGAAGCTATGCGCGAAAAGCCGTCAACCGAACACGGCGCGGAAGATAATGGCCACCGGAATCCACAACAGCGCGCCGATGATGCTGGCGCTCCACAATTGCAGCACGTCGCGGCGGAAACGCAGCGTGAGGCCGGATTGCGACAGGCCGCCCTGCTCCAGCATTTCCCAGCGCCGCTCCAGTCCCCGGGCCGCCAGCGCATAGCCCGCGATCGCGACGATGATGCCCAGATGCAGGACCAGCGAACCGCCCATCCTGGCGACGATGAAGATCTGGAGCAGGCAGAACACGACGAGGGCCGATGCCAGATGCGTGCTGATCCGCTTGCAAAAACCGGTCTGCTGCGCGCGTGCGCTGTTATTGGACAAAGTCGCCAAGTCCGATCCTCCTCCTCAATCCCGATGAACAGAATTTCACGATCCGGCGCAGCAATCAACCGGCAAAACGGCATCAAACGAACATTTCGAGCTGTTTTGGCGGCGGTGCGAGGCGTGCGCGCAGGTCGATCCGGTCGGTAAGCATCGTCGGCCGCCAGTCGACGGCGATCAGGAAGGGCCGGATTTTGGCGATGGATGCCGTCAGTCGGGCGACATCGTCCAGCCGCAATTGGCGATGCCGACGGCTGCGCAGGATGTGGTCGACCGCCTTCACCCCCAGGCCCGGAACGCGCAGCAGCCGTTCGCGCGGCGCGCGGTTGACGTCGATCGGGAATATGTCGCGATGCGCCAGCGCCCAGGCCAGCTTGGGATCGATGTCGAGCGGCAGACATCCGGTCGCCGGGTCCGTCGCGGACGCGATTTCGCCTGCATCATAGCCGTAGAACCGCATCAGCCAGTCGGACTGGTACAGCCGGTGCTCGCGCATCAGGGGCGGGCGGCGGAGCGGCAGCACGGTGCTGGGCGACGGGATGGGGGAAAAGGCGCTGTAATAGACGCGGCGCAGGCGATGGCGGTCGTACAGGCTGCTCGCCCGCGCGATGATGGCGCGGTCGTCGGCCTGGTCGGCGCCCACGATCATCTGGGTCGACTGGCCCGCCGGCGCGAATTTCGGCGCGTGGCGATAGGACCGCCGGGCGTCGCCATGATCGTCCATGTCCGCGCGCAGCCGGCCCATCGCCCCTTCGATCCGCGCCGCATTCTTGTCCGGGGCCAGGCGCTTCAATCCATCGTCGCTGGGCAATTCGATGTTGATCGACAGCCGGTCGGCATGCAGCCCGGCCTGCCGGATCAGGCCCGGATCGGCATCTGGTATGGTCTTCAGGTGGATATAACCGCGAAAATCATGATCCTCGCGCAGCGACCGGGCGACCTCGACCAGCTGCTCCATCGTATAGTCGGCGGATCGGATGATGCCGGATGACAGGAACAGGCCCTCGATATAGTTGCGGCGATAGAAGGACAGGGTCAGGTCGACCACTTCGTCCGCGGTGAAGCGCGCGCGGCGGACATTGCTGGATTGCCGGTTGATGCAGTAGTGGCAATCGAGGATGCAGCTGTTGGTCAGCAGGATCTTGAGCAGGGAAATGCATCGGCCGTCGGGCGCATAGGCGTGGCAGATCCCCATCCCCTCGGTCGACCCGACCCCTTTGCCGTCGCGCGAATCCCTTTTCGCTGTTCCGGACGATGCGCAGGACGCATCATATTTGGCGGCGTCGGCCAGGATTTCGAGCTTTTCACGGATGGTCAGACGCGCCATGATGTTCGTGATATGTTCTTTGCCGGCCCGTGTCCATGATCTCGATCAATCCGCGAACCGGGGCGGCGGCGCCAGGGATTCAATTTCTCGTCGGCTGGTCCAGCACCTGGCGGACCTTGTGGGCGAGCTGCTCCAAGGTGAAGGGCTTGGGCAGGAATGCGACGCCGGGGTCGAGCATGCCGTTGTGGACGATCGCATTGCGGGTATAGCCGGTGGTATAGAGCACCTTGAGGTCCTCCCGCGTTTCCCGGGCCCGGTCCGCCAGAATGCGGCCGTTGATGCCGGGCATCACGATGTCGGTGAACAGCAGGTCGATGCGCGGCTGTATCGCCAGCATTTCCAGCGCCTGTTCGCCGTCCGATGCCTGCACCACGGTGTAACCCAGTTCCCGCAGGGAATCGACCGACATGTGCCGGACCTGTTCCTCATCCTCCACCAGCAGGATGATCTCGTCGTCCTTCGCGCGCGGCAGGCTGCCGGGGTGGGGGGCTTGGAATGCGGCGTGCACCTCCTCGCCATAATGGCGGGGAAGGTAGATCTTGATGGTCGTGCCCTCGCCGGGTTCGGAATAGATTTTCACATGACCGTGCGATTGCTTGACGAAGCCGAACACCTGGCTGAGGCCCAGTCCCGTTCCCTTGCCGACGCCTTTCGTGGTGAAAAAAGGTTCGAAGGCGCGCTCGACGACGTCGGCCGGCATGCCCGTGCCGGTATCCGTGACCGACACCATCACATATTGGCCGGCGGCCACCTCGCTATGGGTCGCGGCATAGGCATCGTCCAGATGGCCATTGGCCGTCTCGATCGTCAGGTGGCCGCCCATGGGCATGGCGTCGCGGGCGTTCACGCACAGGTTGATCAGCGCGTTTTCCAGTTGGTTGGCATCGATGCTCGCACGCCACAGGCCGCCCGCCAGTACCGATTCCACCCGGACATCCTCGCCGATCGTGCGGCGCAGCAGTTCGGACATGCCGCCGACCAGCTTGTTGACGTCGGTCGGCTGCGGATCGAGCGGCTGCTGACGGGAAAAGGCGAGCAGCCGCGTGGTAAGCTGCGCGGCGCGCTGTGCGCCTTCGGTCGCATTGTCGATGCTTCGGATCACGCGCGGATCGACGTCCGCGCCCATGCGCCGACGGGCGATGTCGAGCGAGCCGATGACGATGGCCAGCATATTGTTGAAATCGTGCGCGATCCCGCCGGTAAGCTGGCCGATCGATTCCATCTTCTGGACCTGCCGCAGTTGCGCCTGCGCGACCTCGCGCTCCTGCGCTTCCGCGATCAGCCGGTCGTTGGCCAGTTCCAGCGCCTGCCGGTTTTCCTCCGTCTCGCGGATGCGGCGATATGCCGTGCGCAGGCTGATAAGCGTCAGGATGATGATGAGTGCGGCGCTGAGCGCCAGTCCGAGCGAGACGAGCGCGCTCGACCGGCCGGCCGCCAGGCTGCGCACGCGCAGCAACTGTTCCTCGCGTGCCTTCATATCGTCGACCTGCGCGCGAACGCGTGCCATCTTCACGAGCCCTGGCGCGAAGGTGGCGGCGGTGGGGGCCACGCCGGCCCGGCGCGAGTCCAGCACCGCTTCGAGCATCTCCATGCGCTGCGCGATCATCCCGCGCAGCGTCTCGACGGCCGCGGCCTGTTCCGGATTGTCGCTTACGTCATCGCGCAAGGCGTCGACGTCGCGAGGCCAGGTGCGGCTCACGTCGCGGTAGCTTTGCAGAAAGCCGGACTGGCCGGTCAGCATGAAACCGCGCTGGCTGCTTTCGGCGGCCTGGATGCGCGCCGCCAATGCGGACAGCCGGCTTTCGACGCGTAATGTGTGATTGACCCATGCGATGCGGGTTTGCTGTCCCTGGTATAGCCAATATGTGCTGCCGACGGCGATCATGACCATCGTCATGGCGAGCAGCAACAATGCGACGGACCGTTCAGGGCGGATGACGGGCATGGCGCTTCTCATGATTAAATGTCGGGCGAAGGGCAAGACCTTGCGGTGTCACGCCCGTTATTCGTTATACCGGGCGCGGGCGGTCATGGGAGCAGCGGATGGACAGGCGAGCGTTTCTTGGCACGGCGGCCGGCGGCATGGGCATGTTGTCGCTCGCGGCGGCGGCGCGCGGCGCCGGGTTCGATCCGCTGGCGGGGATCGAGCCGGTTCGCGCCAGTCCCGACCGGCTATTCAGGGTGACGGTATGTCTGCGCCCCTTCCGCGCCCCCGGCCCCCGTATCGAGGTGGAGCAGGTCGGGCGCAAGCGCGTCGTCCATAATTACGGTCATGGCGGCAGCGGCTGGTCGCTGAGCTGGGGTTCGGCCGAACTGGCGGTGCCGCTGGCGCTTGCCGACGGGGTGAAGGATGTGGCGGTCATCGGCGCGGGCGCGGTCGGCATGGCCGCCGCGCTCACCGCCCAGCGGGCGGGCGCGACCGTCACCATCTACGCAAAGGAGCAATTTCCCTACGTCCGGTCCGCCCGTGCGACCGGCACCTGGTCGCCCGACAGCCGCATCGCGATGAAGAACGCCGTCGACCCCGGCTTCGGCGACCGATGGGAGGGCATGGCGCGCGCGTCCTTTTCCCAGTTCCAGAGCCTGCTGGGCCTGCCCGGCGATCCGGTGGAATGGACCGACCGCTATATGCTGTCGGACACGCCCATGGGCGAAGGCCAGCGGCGCGCGAAGGCCGAGCCCATGGTGGAACGGCCGGACGATTTCCTGCATCTGGAAAGCCGGTTGCACGACATCACGCCGCGCAGCGTCGAACTGGCACCGGGCACGCATCCCTTCCGGCCGACCTACGCGCGGCGCAACAGTTCGCTCACCTTCAACATCGCCGACCTGTCGCGCCGGCTGACCAACGATTTCCTGATCGCCGGGGGCAAGATCGTCCCGATGACCTTCAACGCGCCTTCGGATGTGACCCGGTTGCCGCAGAAATCGATCATCAACTGCACCGGCTATGGCGCGCGCAGCCTGTGGCGCGATGAAAGCATCGTGCCGGTGCGGGGGCAGATCGCCTGGCTGATCCCGCAACCGGGCCTGACGTTCGGCGTCTTTTACGGGTCGCTTTCCATGCTGGCCCGTCGCGACGGCATTGTGGTGCAGGAAGTGGGAAGCGACGAATGGTTCGGCTATGGCGACGCCAATGAGGAACCGGATCGCGCCGCAGCGGAGGCATCCGTGCGCCAGCTCGCGCAATTCTGGGCCTGACGGCCCCACCCGTCCTCCTTCTGCCCGGCTCCTTCCGGATCAGTCCTCCTTGGGCAGGGTGGGGACGACCGGCGGGGGTGTTGCGGGCTCCGGCGGCGCGGCGACCTCGACATCGACCCTTCGGTTGCGGGCGCGTCCTTCGGGATCGTCGCTGCCGTCCTCCTTCGCGTTGGGCGCGACCGGTCGTGTTTCGCCCAGGGCGATCACGGTGACGCGTCCCTCCGCCACGCCATGGCTGACCAGATAGTCGCGCACCATCTCCGCGCGGATGCGCGACGCGACGCGATTGTCGCCGTCGCTGCCGCGCGAATCGCTGTGCCCCCGCAGGACGATCTGCCCGCCGCCGCGCAGGGCCGGGGTTTCCATCAGCATGTCCAGCGCCGCCTTCGCCGTATCGTCCAGGGCCATCGGGTTCGCGCCGAATCCCACCACCGCGTGCGCCGGTTCGATTTTCGGCGGCTCGGGTTCCTCCACCACATCGGGCCGCAGGATCGACCGCGCGGGTTCGGCGGCATTTTCCGCCATGTTCGCCATGACCGTGCCGTTATCGGCGCCTGACGCCATGTTGGCCGGGGCGCCATCGCCTTCGCCGGCCGGCCGGTCGCAACCGGCAAGCAGGGCGCTCAGGATCAGGGCGGCCGGGGTGAGGGGGCGGGTCATTCTTCCTCTCCTTTGGGCTTGGGCGGCATGGGTGGCACATAGGATAAAATCGTGTCGCCCGGCTGCGGCGTCGGGCGCGACGCGTGGGTGAAGAAGCGGATCGCGCCGGACTTGCGCAGCAGTAGCAGCATGTCGCCTCCTTCGGGCAGCGAAGCGCGCGCGGCGTCAAAGTCGAACTGGTCGCTGATCCGCGTCTTGCGGAACGTCCACCCCTGTTCCTCGCGCTGCATGATCCCCTCGACGCCCAGCCCCGACGCGAACAGCGCCCGGCCGCGCAGCGATTCGGGCAGCGCGCGCGGATCGTCGTCGTCGCTCGCGTCGCCAAGCTGATAGACATTGTCGCGGCCGACTTCCGGTGCGAACTCGCTGCACACCAGCGCATTATAGGCCTCATTGTCGGTCGCGGCGGCCAGAACCTGAAACTGGGCCAGGTCCAGCCGTTCCTCGGTCGCCTCCGACAATATCTCGCCATGATAGGTCGGAATACCGGCGTGACGCGCGGCCGACAGCCGCTGCCAGCTATTGTCGGCGATGGTAACGGGCACCGACAGCTGCCGAAGCTGTCCCGCCAGCTCCAGCGTGAAGGGCGTGGCGCCGACGATCAGCAGGCCGCTGTCGGACGCGCCGGTTACCTTGAGCAGCCGGGCCACGGGCTTGATCGAAAAACCGTGGGCGACGATCGTGGCGATCACCACCGCGAAGGACAGCGTCACCAGAATCGATCCGTCGCTGAACCCCAGCCGGTCCAGCCGCAACGCGAACAGGCCGGAAATCGCGACCGCGACGATGCCGCGCGGGGCGATCCACGCGATCAGCAGCCGCTCGTTCCACGGCACCGGGGTAAAGGCCAGGCTGAGCAGCACCGTCGCCGGTCGCACCAGGAACAGCAGCACGAACAGGAAGGCCAGGAAGCGCCATTCGAACTGGCGCAACACCTCCAGGTCGAGAGAGGCGGACAGGAGGACGAACACGCCCGAAATCAGGAGGACGGTGACATTCTCCTTGAACGGCTGGATGTCGCGCAGCGAATCGAGCCGCATGTTGGCCAGCGCCACGCCCATCACAGTGACGGCCAGCAGTCCGGTTTCCTGCTGGATCATGTTCGACAGCACGAACACGCCGATCACTGCGACCAGCAGGATGGGGGCCTTCAGATATTCGGGGACATGGCCGCGCGGAAAAGTCCATCCCACTGCACGCGCAGCGGCGAAGCCGATCAGTCCCGCGACGATCGCGGCGGCAACCAGCGCGACGATGACCGACGCCAGCGACCCGCCTTCCGCGGATCGCCGCAGATATTCGTATGTGACGACGCCCAGCAGCGCGCCGACCGGGTCGTTCACGATCGCTTCCCATTTCAGGATCGCGCGCGGCCGCGCCGCGACATTGGACTGACGCAGCAGCGGCAGCACGACGGTCGGCCCGGTCACGACCAGGATGCCGGCGAACAGGATGGCGACGGGCCATACCAGCCCGGCCGCATAATAGCAGGCGACCGCGCCCAGCGCCCAACCGATCGGCGCGCCCAGCAGGACCAGCCGGGTCACCGCACCGTCGGTCTTGCGCAGTTCGCGAAAGTTGAGGCTCAGGCCGCCTTCGAACAGGATCAGGGCGACGGCGATCGACACCATGGGTTCCAGCAGTTCGCCGAACACATGCTCGGGATCGATCAGTCCCAGAACCGGGCCGGCGATGACGCCCGCCCCCAGCATCAGCGCGATTGCGGGCCAGCCCGTGCGCCACGCGATCCATTGCGCGCCGATGCCCAATAGCCCGATCAGCGCGATGACAAGGGCCTGTTCCTGCATGGCGTCCAGAATAAGCAGGCCCGGGGCGCAACGTCACCATGGATATTTTGCTCCGCGCGGGGAACAAAAAGAAAAGGGCGGTCGCACCGGCGACCGCCCTTCGCCCCTAAGGGACATGGGAAATGCCTTATTGCGACTGCATCATTGCGGCTGCATCGGCGCAGCAGGCGCTGCGGGCTCTGCGGGAGTGGCCGGCTCGGCCGGGGCCGCCGCAGGCGCCGCAGCCTGAATGCGCTGCTGCAACGCCGGGTCGGCGGCCGCGGCTTGGCCGATCTGGTTGAACTTTTCCGGCGGCAGGCCGGACGACTGGACTGCGGCCAGCATCTTGGGCTGCTTGTCCGCCGCCGGGATGCTCGCATCCTGCTGGATCTTCGTCACCTCGACGGCGGCGGCGGCAAACTGCTTGATTTCGCCTTCGCTGAAGCTGCCCGCGTCGGCGGCAGGCGCAGCGGGCGTGGAGGGCGTGGCCGCCGTGGCAGGATCGGCCGGCGTTGCCGCCGTCTGCGCCGCCAGCGGCATGGCAGCTAGCGTGGCGGCCACGGCAAGGCCGGTTTTCAGAAACAGTCGATGGTTCAGACCCGTCATCTATCTTCTCCTTGGCGTAATGTGACCCCCAAGCTGAGAAGAATGATCGAACAACGGAAGAGGATGTCCGACGAAACGGGCTATTAAAGGGACGACGGCAAGGTTCCGTTCGGCCTGTCCGTTTCCCGGCACAGTCTGTCAGCGACGCGGCAAGTATAGGGGCCGGCAATTCACGCCGGCCCCGTTCGTTCGTCACCAGATTTTGACCCGGTCCTTGGGTGCAAGGTAGATCTTGCCGCCGGGCGCGGGCTTGAATGCATCATACCAGTTGTCGAAGTTACGGACGATGTCGGCGCGATATTGCGACGGGGCATGCGGGTCGGTGACCAGTCGCTGGCGCAGATTGGCCTCGCGATAATTGCGCCGCCACACCTGCGCCCATCCCAAAAAGAATCGCTGGTCGCCGGTCGTTCCGTCGATCACCGGTGCCTTCTTGCCGCCGAGCGAGGCATGATAGGCGTCAAGCGCGACCGCGAGCCCCCCCAGGTCGCCGATATTCTCGCCCAGCGTGAAGGCGCCCTTCACATGCGCACCGGGGAAGGGTTCATAGGCGTCATATTGCTTGACCAGCTTGTCGGTCAGCGCCTTGAAATTGGCGACGTCCTGATCGGTCCACCACTGGTTGAGCTTGCCCGTCTCGTCATATTTCGCGCCCTGGTCGTCGAAATGATGGCTCAACTCATGGCCGATCACCGCGCCGATACCGCCATAGTTGACGGCCGGATCGGCCTTGGGATCGAAAAAGGGCGGTTGCAGGATGGCGGCGGGAAAGACGATCTCGACCATGCCGAAATTGGCGTAGGCGTTGATCTCCATCGGCGTCATGCCCCATTCCCAGCGATAGATGGGTTTGCCCAGCTTGGTGATATTATAGTCGAAATCGAAATTGTTGGCGCGCATCGCGTTGCCGAACAGGTCGTCGCGCGCAATCTCCAGCCCGCTATAGTCCCGCCACTTGTCGGGATAGCCGATCTTGGGCGTGAAGGCGGCCAGCTTCTTGTGGGCGCGCGCCTTCGCGCTGTCGCTCATCCACGGCAATGCGTCGATGCGTCGGCCCATGGCGGCCAGCACGTTCCTGACCAGTTCGTCCATCGCCGCCTTCGTCTCGGGCGGGAAATATTTGGCGACATAGGCCTTGCCCACTTCCTCGCCCAGATTGTCCTTCAGGAACGTGACGCCGCGCTTCCACCGATCCTCGCGCTCGGGTGTGCCGGACAGGGTGGTGCCGTAGAAGGCGAAGTCGGCGTCGGCGACGCTGTCGGGCAGGTAATCGGCATAGGCATGCAGGCTGGACAGCAGCAGCCCGTCCTTCAGCACCTGTATCGGCGCCTTCGCGATCAGCGCCGCCTCACCCGTCACCGCGCTGGGCTGGGATACGAGCAGGTCGGCGGGCTTGAGCCCGTTCGCCGCGAAAAAGGCGGCGAAATCGAAACCGGGTGCAGCCTGTTCCAATTGTCCCAGCGTCATCTTGTTGTAGGTCTTGTCGGCATCGCGGCTGTCGATCTGGGTCCAGTGGACCTTGGCAATCTCCGTCTCGAACGCCATCAGCGCCTGCGCGCGCGCGCTGGCGTCCTTTTCGCCCGCCATCGTCAGCATCTTTTCCAGATGGGCGACATAGGCGGCGCGGATCGCCGTCATCTTTTCGCCCGGGTCCAGATAATAATCGCGGTCGGGCAGGCCCAGTCCGCTCTGCGACAGGGTAAGGATGTAGGTTTCGGGATCCTTGTCATCCTGTCCAACATAAAAGCGGAACGGGCCGCGAATGCGTGCGCGGGCGGCCGTGGCTGCCAGCTTCGTGTAGGCGGCCAGGTCGGTGACGCCCTTGACCTGGGCAAGCCAGGGCTTGATCGGCGTCATGCCCTTCGCCTCGACCGCCGCCTTGTCCATATAGGCTGCGTAGGCGTTGCCGATCTTGCTGGACGGATCGGCCTCTGCCGCTTCCAATATGCCCCGCGTCCTTTCGCGCGACAGGTCGTCCAGCGCGGTGAACGCGCCGTAGTTGGACTTGTCCGTCGGGATCGGCGTGTTCTTCGCCCAGGTGCCATTGGCATGATAATAGAAATCGTCGCCGGGCTTCACCGACATGTCCATGCCGCTTTCGTCGAAGCCATAGCGGCCAAAGGTGGGTTTGGCTGACGATGCGGCGGCGGGTTGCGCCGTCTGGTCGGCATGGGCGACGGTGGCGGCGAGCGCCAGCGCCGAAGCGGCGGCACCGAGGAGGATTTTGTTCATCAAGCGTCCCTTGCTTTATGGCCCGGTTGCGGTCTGGCGCGCGCCCGGAATGCACAGGACTTGAACGCCTGTGAAACAGCCTGTCCATGTCGTTGGTCGAAAATTATCGACGATTGAAAGTTCAGGAAAGCCGGATATGGGTCGCGAAGGCCGTGGCAAGTGTCGCGGAATCGAGCGGATCGAGCAGCGGCAGGCGCCCCAGCGACGCCGCACCGGCAAGCTGCGGGATGATTCGTTCATTTTCCGCATGCGGGGCGCCGATGAAGGCGATGCCGGCAATCGGCACCCCGCGTGCGCGCAACGCCTCGATACTCAGCAGGCTATGATTGATCGTGCCCAGTTCCGTGCGCGCGCACAGGACGACCGGTTGTCCCCAGCGGGCGAACAGGTCGATCATCATCAGAGTCTCGCTGATCGGCACCATCAATCCGCCCGCACCTTCGACGACCAGCGGTCCGTCCACGCGCGGCAGGGCGAGGCGGTCGAGGCTGATCTGCACCCCGTCGATGCGCGCGGCGAGATGGGGTGAGGCGGGCGTGGTCAGGCGATAGGCCTCCGGCAGGATGCGCTCGGGCGGCAGGCCCGACAGGGCGGCGACCGTTTCCTTGTCGCCTTCCGGGTCGACCCCGGCCTGGATCGGCTTCCAGTAACAGGCGCCCAGCGCGCCGGCCAGGCCCGCGGCGAACACGGTCTTGCCGATGCCGGTGTCGGTTCCGCTGACGATAAGGACGGTCATCGGACCAGACGGCGCAGATGGTCGCCCAGAGCCAGCACGTCGGACCGGCCGTTGTTGAGTGTCAGCGATATGCGCAGACGACTCGTTCCGGCCGGCACGGTCGGCGGGCGAATGCCGCGCACGTCGAAGCCGGCCTTTTGCAGCGCCGCGGCGGCAGCCATGGTCCGGACGTCGTCCTTCAGGATCAGCGGAATGATCTGGCTGCGCGGCGCGGGCAGGCCCAGCGGGCCGCAAATCGCTTCCGCAGCGTCCTGGCGCAACGTCGCCAGCCGGTCGCGGCGGTTGTCCGCCGCCTCGATCCGGTCGATCGCGGCCGATGCGGCGACCGCCATCAGCGGCGACGGCGCGGTCGAATAGATGAAGGGGCGGGCCCGGTTGATCAGATAGTCGATGATGACACGGGGGCCGCAGATCAGTGCGCCTTCCGTGCCCATCGCCTTGCCGCACGTATGCAGCGTGACGACATTGTGCAGGCCGTCCAGCCCGCTCGACAGGCCGCGCCCGCCCGGTCCGAACACCCCTGTGCCATGCGCCTCGTCCAGCACCAGCATCGCGTCATGCTTCGCCGCCAGCTTCGTCAGGTCGGCCAGCGGCGCCATGTCGCCATCCATGGAATAGAGCGTTTCGACCGCGATCCACACGCGCCCCTTGCCCCCTTCGGCACGAAAGGCCGCGATCAGGTCGGCAAAGCTCTGCACGTCATTGTGCGCGGCGAAGACCGACGCGGCTTTCGACAGGCGCAGCCCGTCATGCGCGCTGGCATGGATCAGCCCGTCGGCGACGATCAGGTCGCCGCGCTGAGGCAGGGTGGCGAACAAAGCGAGATTGGCGAGATAGCCATTGGCCACGAAAAGCGCGGCCTGCGTCTTGAAAAAATCGGCTGCCTTCGCCTCCAGCCCCTCATGTTCCGGCGCATTGCCGCGCAGCAGACGCGACCCGCCCGATCCGACCGGGACGCCCCGCGCGACCGCATCGGCGACCGACTGGGCGATGATGGCATCGCCGGCCAGGCCCAGATAGTCGTTGGAGGCAAAGTCGCGCCCCGACCGGGGCATCAGAGAACGCAGGCGCCCGCGCTGCTCCAGCGCGGCGAGCTGGGAACGGAAGGGCTCGGCGGTCATGGCGCGGGCTATAAGCACCGCCGGATGAAGCGGCAAGCAGCGCGGTCGGCCGCAGCCAAATTATGCTCCGCACAGATTTGCGGGCGTATGATGAAATATATCCTATAAAATGGCGAAAAATCCTCAAAGAAAGAAAATATTTCATAGGATACTCGATTTTGGCGACCCAAAACCCGCTGAAATCTGCCCATTCCTGCATTTGGCACGCCTCCTGCAATGCTGTCGGCATGATCCCGACAGCGGATCGCCACGACCATTCAGGGAAGGAAATTGACATGAAGACCATCGCTTTCGCCGCCGCCGTCGTTGCCGCCACGCTCGCCGTTTCGGCCGCCGCCACGCCCGCCTTCGCCCAGCCCGAAGGCACGTTCCGCGGCGCCCGGGTCACCTACGACCAGAAGACCGATCGCTACTGCTTCCGCGAAACCGTTAGCGGGTCGCGCATCCCGATGGTGGAATGCCGCAGCAAGCAGGATTGGGCGCAGGCCGGCCTGACCATCAGCCGCAAATCGACGGTGCAGCTTGCCCAGCGCTGACGCGCGCGGCCATGCCACACCATCGGCGCAAACGCCCGACCGGGAAACCGGCCGGGCGTTGTCGCGTCGGGCGCTGACGCGTCAGGCCGGATTATGCGCCCTCAGAAACGCATCCAGCCGCTCCAGAAAGTCCGCCCGGTCGGCTTCGCGCGAGAAATGATGGTCGGCCAGCGGCTGTTCGACATAGATATAGTCGCGCCCTTCGACCTTGCCCGCCGCTTTCAGCTTTTCCGCCATCTCGCGTGACTGGCCCACCGGGACGCGCCGGTCCTTCCGGCCATGCACCATCAGGATCGGCGTGCCGAATTGCGCGGCGGCATTGATCGGCGAGACGGCGGCGAAGTCGGGCGCCTGTTCCTTCATCCAGTCGTTGCGGGTCCTGTGGTAGAGAAACCGCCGGTCATAGCGGGTCATGGCGGCCAGGTCGGACACCCCGGCATAGGATACCGCGCAGCGGAACCGGCCGGGGTCGCGCTGCGCCGCGCGCATCGCGGCATATCCGCCATAGGATGCGCCCACGATGCACACGCGCTTGGGGTCGGCCAGCCCCTGTTGCACCGCCCAGTCGACGGCGTCGTTCAGGTCGTCCTGCATGGATAGGCCCCATTGCCCCTCGCCCTTTTCGGCGAAGGCGGTGCCGTAGCCGGACGAACCGCGATAATTGGGTTGCAGCACCGCATAGCCGCGCCATGCCAGGAACTGCACCCACCAGTCCCATTCCTCCGCGTCGCGGGCGAACGGCCCGCCATGGGGCATCAGGATCAATGGCAGGTTCCTGGGGTCGCGCCCCGCCGGCACCGTCAGCACGGCCGCGATTTCCAACCCGTCGCGTGCCTTGTAGCGGATGGTTCTGACCGGCGCGAGCCGGACGCCGGGCGCGAAACGGTCGCTGACCTTGGACAGCAGGTTCATCGTTCCGGCCGCGGTGTCGTAATAATAATAAAGACCCGGCTGGTCGGGGGTGCCGACATGGACGATCATGCGCTGGCCGTTGCTGCTGGTGGAAATGATCCGCGCGCGGCGGTCCCCCACCGCCTTGTCGATATCGGCCTGGATCCGCGCCAGGTCGGGGTCGAACCAGTGCACCGTAGGAGCGTCTGCGACATAATGCACGCCGGCCAGCGCGTCGCCCGATCTGCTGGCTTCTACCCAGCCGACGTCAAAGCCGGGCGCGGCAAAGATCTTCCGGCCCAGTTGCAACGTGGCGAGGTCCAGCTCGTACAGCGCATCGCTGCCCTCCTTGTCGTCGCTCGCGATCGCCTTGCCCGGATCGGCGGTGAAGATCAGCGGCACGATCAGCTTCTCGCCCTTGCGCCGGTCGGCCCGGTCGACGGTGCGGAAACGGGACTTGCCGTCGGGGCGGTAGAACAGGATGCCGGTGCGGGTCGCGTCGTCAAAACCCACGCCCATGCGAACGGTGCCGGTCGCGTCAGCATACCAGCCGCGTACATTGTTGCGCGACGTCTGGACCGTGCGCGTCCGCCCCGTGCTGACATCTATCTCGTCCACCTGCGGCCAGAAGCCGGGTTGGTTCGAATAGATGGATGTCTGGTAGGACAGCAGGATGCGGGGCGTCCCGTCGCGGGCGACCCAGATCACGTCGTCGGCATTTTGCCCAGCCGTCGATCGGGCCAGGACGTTGATCTTGCTGCCGTCGCGCTTCACCCCGGCGACGCGGCTGATGTACCAGGGCATTCCTTGCACGCTGGTTTCGGCGCCCAGGCCGATGATCAGCCAGTCGTCATTGACCCATTTCCACCAGTTCAGGTCATTGTCGCGCAACCCCAGCATGTGGATGCGATCCGGCCCGTCCCTCAGTTCGGCGATGACGAGCTGCTGCTCCCCATTCACCGCGACCCGGGTCGCGATGCGGGTGCCGTCGGGCGAAAGCGCCGGCCCGTCCATCAGCGGCAGCGCGGCGAAATCCTTGGCGGTCCATTGAACGGGGACGGCCGTCTCCGCCGCCGGCGCGGGGGATTGCGCGGGTACCGGCCCGGCGACAAAGGCCGCCATGATAAGCAGCACCACAGGTAAGGATTTCATTTGCCCCCCAAAAAAGCAGATCGGCCCCGACCCGTGATAGGGCGGGGCCGATCCGGCGTCATCCCCGAATTGAGGGAATGTCGGTCCGGTCCGGACCGATCAGGCGGCTCCGTGCGCCAGCGCCGCCAGCAACAGCAGGGCGACGATGTTGGTGATCTTGATCATCGGGTTGACCGCCGGTCCCGCCGTGTCCTTGTAGGGATCGCCGACCGTATCGCCGGTCACGGCCGCCTTGTGGGCTTCGCTGCCCTTGCCGCCATGGTTGCCGTCCTCGATATATTTCTTCGCATTGTCCCAGGCACCGCCGCCGCTGGTCATCGACAGGGCGACGAACAGGCCGGAAATGATGACGCCCAGCAGCAGCGCGCCCAGCGCCGCGAAGCCGTTTTCGATTCCCGCAACCGCCGCGATCGCGAAATAGACGACGATCGGTGCCAGCACCGGCAGCAGGCTGGGGACGATCATCTCCTTGATCGCCGCCCGGGTGACGAGGTCGACGGTACGGGCATAGTTGGGCCGAGACGTGCCTTCCATGATGCCCTTGTTGGTGGCGAACTGGTCGCGCACGTCCTTGACCACGTCGCCCGCCGCCCGGCCCACGGCGGTCATGCCCATCGCCCCGAACAGATAGGGCAGCAATGCGCCCAGCAGCAGGCCGACGATGACATAGGGGTTGGACAGGCTGAAATCGACCGGCGCGGTCAGGCCCAGCGCCGAATTGTAGAATTTCAGGTCCTCCGTATAGGCGCCGAACAGCACCAGTGCGGCCAGGCCAGCCGATCCGATGGCATAGCCCTTCGTCACCGCCTTCGTGGTGTTGCCCACCGCGTCCAGCGCATCGGTCTTGACGCGGACGCTGTCGTCCAGATGGCTCATCTCGGCAATGCCGCCGGCATTGTCGGTGACCGGGCCATAGGCGTCGAGCGCCACCACCATGCCGGCCAGCGCCAGCATCGCGGTCGCTGCAAAGGCGATGCCGATCAGGCCCGCCAGCTGATAGGCGACGATGATGCCGACGACGATCACCAAAGTGGGCAGCGCAGTCGATTCCAGGCTGATGGCAAGCCCCTGGATGACGTTGGTGCCATGTCCGGTTTCGGACGCTTTGGCGATTGAACGGACGGGGCGATAATTGGTGCCGGTATAATATTCGGTGATGACGACCAGCAGTCCGGTCACGGCAAGGCCCACCATCATCGACCAGAACAGGGCCATGCCGGTATAGCCGCCCGCACCGTCCAGATCCGCGCCGAACACCGCGTTCATGTCGCCCAGCACGCGCCAGGTGACATAGTAGATGGCCGGTATGGACAGGATCGCTGTGGTCCAGAAGCCCTTGTACAGCGCCCCCATGATCGACTGGCTGGCGCCAAGGCGCACCATGTAGGTGCCGATGATGGAGGTGATGATGCACACGCCGCCGACGACCAGCGGCAACGCCATCAGGTTCATCAGGAAGGCGTTGTCGACCCCCGTGACCAGCAGTGCGGTCAGCACCATGGTGGCGCCGACGGTGACGACATAGGTTTCGAACAGGTCGGCGGCCATGCCGGCGCAATCGCCGACATTGTCGCCCACATTATCGGCGATGACGGCGGGGTTGCGCGGGTCGTCCTCGGGAATGCCGGCCTCGACCTTGCCCACCAGGTCGGCGCCGACGTCGGCCGCCTTGGTGAAGATGCCGCCGCCCAGGCGGGCGAAGATGGAAATGAGCGACGCGCCGAACGCCAGCGCGACCAGGCTGTCGATGACCAGCCGGTCGTCGGGCGCATGGCCGGCCGGGCCGGTCAGGTACCAGAAGAACCCGCTGATCGCGAGCAGCGCCAGGCCCGCTACCAGCATGCCGGTGACGGCACCCGCGCGGAAGGCGACGGTCAGGCCGCTCTGCAACGTGCCGCGCGCGGCTTCGGCGGTGCGCACATTCGCCCGCACCGAAATATTCATGCCGATGAAGCCTGCCGCCCCCGACAGGATCGCGCCGATCAGGAAGCCTACGGCCGAAACGAGGCCCAGAAACACAGCCACCAGCATGGCGACGACCACGCCGACGATCGCGATGGTGATATATTGCCGGGCCAGATAGGCTTTCGCGCCTTCCTGGATCGCACCCGCGATGGCCTGCATGGTATCATTGCCGGGCGATTGGCTCAGCACCTGGCGACTGGTGAATAATCCGTAGAGTATGGCCAGCAGGCCGCACCCTATGGCGATATAGACGATTTCCATGGATGTTCCTCTCCCCCTGTTATGGCTGTCATCGGCCGCTCCGCAGGGAATGACGGGCGGACGAAGGGCGCACGCGCGGGGGGCCGGGCGGAACGGGTCCGGCATCTGGCACCGCGGCAATCAGCAACGGGGACATGACCATCCTGGCGATCCCGACCGGCTGAGGAAAAAGATGAACGTCAAGCTACAGTGGGAACGGCCCGCGTCAAGACGGTTGGCACGCGGCGCACGGCACTCAATGTTCCCAGCCGAGCCGGTCGGGCAGCGGCAGGGGAACGCCGTCGATTACCAGCGAAAGCCCCTGTCCCTCGGCGAACCCGCCGACCCGGATGGCGCGGACCGGCGGCGTCGCCCCGCGCGGCAGGGCGAACAGCAGCTCATAATCGTCACCCGCGCGGGCGGCGGCGATCTGGACCGCGGTGCTGGCGCCGCGCGCCTGTTCCAGCGCGCGGGACAGCGGAACATGATCGATGGTGACGGCAAGGCCGCTCGCCTGCGCCATGCGCGCCGCATCGATCAGCAGGCCGTCGGAAATGTCCATCATCGCCGTTGCGACCGGCGCCAGCAGCGCGCCTTCGGCCAGGCGGGGGCGGGGGCGGCGATAGGACTGGACCAGCGGCCCCGCGGCGGCCGGATCGGCCCGCGCCAGGTCCAGACCGACGCCGGCGTCGCCGACAGGACCGGTCACATAGAGCCGGTCGCCGGCCCGCGCGCCGGTCCGCGCGGGAACGGAAGCGCTCGCCATGCCCAGTGCGGTCAGGCTGTAACTGCGGGCGCTGCCCGGCGGCATTGTCACCGTGTCCCCGCCCAGCAGCGGCATCAGGTGCCGATCCAGCGCTTCGCCCAGCCCGTCCAGGAACGCAGCGTCCCAGGCCTCGTCCCCCGACAGGGCGTAGTTGAGCAGGCATCCGACCGGTTTTGCGCCTTTCGCCGCCAGGTCGGACAGGTTCACCGCCGCGAGTTTCCAGCCGATGTCGGCGGGCGGATCGGCGGGCAGATAATGCACGCCCTCCACCATCGTGTCGCTGGTCAGGATCAGGCGGGTTCCGCCGACCGGCAGGACCGCGACGTCATCCCGCAGGCCCTGCGCCGCCGGGTCCTTGGCCAACAGGCGCAGCAGCGTGTGGAATCGGGATTCGGCGGACATGCCGTATTCTAGCTGTCCCGCACGATGAAGTCGCGTCCTTCCGCCGGGCCGGGCCGGGCGGCGCGGATCGCGCTATTTCCGCACGTCCTTCGCCACGCCGTCCAGCAGCCCGTTGACGAAGCCCGCCTCGCGCCTGTCGTAGAAGGCGTGGGCGACGTCGACATATTCGCTGATCACGGTGCCGGTGCCGATATCGGCGCGGGCCAGCAGCTCATAGGTTCCCGCGCGCAGGATCTGGCGCATCGGCCTGTCCAGCCGGTCGAGGTTCCAGCCGCTGGACAGGCGCGCCGTGATCAGCCCGTCGATTTCCGCCCGGCGCTTGTCCACCCCGGTCACGATGTCGTCGAAAAATGTTTCCTCCGCCCGCGCATAGGTCACGTCCTCGATAGTCGCGCCCAGCCGGTGCTGGTGGAATTCATGCAGCAATGTGGGCAGCGGCGTGCCCTCCATCTCAATCTGGTAGAGCGCCTGCACGGCGGCGAGGCGCGCGGCGGAGCGAGATTTGGAGCGGTCGTTCATGCGCGCTGCCCTACTCCGGTCTCAACGCAGGCGCAACGCCACCGACGCGGCGTGGGCGGGAAGCCCCTCGGCCTGCGCCAGCGCGACAGCGGCCGGGCCGATCGCGCCGATCGCGGCGGCATCCAGGCCCAGGAAGCTGGTGCGCTTCATGAAATCGAGCACCGACAGGCCCGACGAAAAGCGCGCGCGGCGGCCGGTGGGCAGGACATGGTTCGGCCCGGCGACATAATCGCCGACCGCCTCGGGCGTCATCCGGCCCAGGAACACCGATCCCGCGTGACGGACCTGCGCGAACAACGGCTCGGGATCGTCCACCGCCAGTTCCAGATGCTCCGGTGCCAGCCGGTCGACCAGCGGCATCGCTTCATCGAGCGCGCGGACCAGGATGATCGCGCCGTTCGCGTCCCAGCTCGCGCGGGCGACGGCGGCGGTCGACAGTGCCGGGATCTGCCGTTCGACCGCGGCGGCGACGGCGTCGGCGAAGGCCGCGTCGTCGGTGAACAGGATCGACTGGCTGGTCGGATCATGCTCCGACTGGCTCAGAAGGTCGGCGGCGGTCCATTCGGGATCGTTCCGCCCGTCCGCGACCACCACGATTTCGGACGGGCCGGCGACCATGTCGATGCCGACCACGCCATAGAGCTGGCGCTTGGCCTCCGCGACCCAGGCATTGCCGGGGCCGGTGATGACATCGACGGCGCGGATGCGCGCTGTGCCATATGCCAGCGCGGCGATGGCCTGCGCCCCGCCCACGCGCCAGATTTCCTCTATCCCCGCGATCCGCGCGGCGGCCAGCACCATGGGGTTGATCTCGCCGCCCGGCGTCGGCGTGACGATGGCGATGCGCTCCACGCCCGCGACCTTGGCGGGAATCGCGTTCATCAACACGGAACTGGGATAGGCGGCGCGGCCGCCGGGCACATACAGGCCCGCCGCATCCACCGCGCGCCACCGCGCGCCCAGCCGCACCCCGGCGCCGTCCACGCCGTCGCTGTCCTGCGGCTTCTGCTTCTCGTGATAGGTGGCGATGCGGGCGGCGGCCAGTTCCAGCGCGTCCCGCAGCGCGGCCGGAATGCCGTCCAACGCCGCGCGGGTGTCCGCCGGCTCGACCGACCAGCCCCTGCTGTCCAGATCATGCCGGTCGAATCGCTGCGTATAGTCGGCCAGCGCCGCGTCCCCTTCGGCGCGCACGCGTTTCAATATCGCGGCGACGTCGCGCGACACATCCGCGTCCGCTTCGCGGCGGGCGTCGACCAGCGCGGCGAAACGGGCCGCGAACCCGGGGTCGCGGCTGTCCAGCCTAAGCGGCATCCTTCACCCCCACCGCATTGCGGAACGCCTCGACCAGCGGGGTGAGGTCGGCCGAACGCATCTTGTAGGCGGCGCGGTTGACGATCAGTCGCGCGGACACCGGCATGATGACATGGGTCTCCACCAGGCCGTTGGCCTTGAGCGTCGCGCCCGACGAGACCAGGTCCACGATCCGCCGAGACAGGCCGAGCGAGGGGGCCAGTTCCATCGCGCCGTTCAGCTTCACGCATTCCGCCTGAAGCCCGCGTGCCTCATAATATTTGCGCGTCAGGTGCGGATATTTGGTCGCGACGCGGATATGGCTCAGCGTCGCCTCGTCCTCGTCCGCCGCGTCCTTCGGTTCGGCCACCGACAGGCGGCAATGGCCGATGTCTAGGTCCACCGGCGCGTAAAGCTCGCTATAGTCGAACTCCTCCACCACGTCGGAACCGACGATGCCGATCTGTGCCGCACCATGGGCGACGAAGGTGGCGACGTCGAACGCGCGCACCCGGATGATCGACACGTCGGGGCGATTTGTCGCAAAGCGCAGCGCCCGGCTCTTCTTGTCGTGAAACTCCGCCTCCGGCTCGATACCGGCCTTGGCGAGCAGGGGCAGCGCTTCATCGAGGATACGGCCCTTGGGAATGGCGAAGGTGAGCGAGCGAGTCATGACGCGCGGGCCTTACGCGCGGGTGCGAGAAAGGGCAAGGATTTGGGGGGCAATGCCAGGCCGACGACTATTCGGCTGATGTCATTCGCCGATGGTTATGACCACAATGACCGCATATCCTGCGCGGCCACATGGTCTGCCATGCGATGAACTTCTTGCTGCTTCTGAATGGTGAAAGTCCACATTCTGGGCAACGCAGCAGGAACATCGGCACCAATCCATGAGCGACCCAAAATGTCCCAGCTATCCAAGAGCCATCCGGTCCAAAGTGTCGTTCAATGAACGTCAACCAAATCGGAAATGTGAAAAATAGCAGCCAGACCCAAGCCATAAATAACCGAGACCGGGCATACAACGACATAGCCTCAGGCCGCCTCCGCCATCACACCTTGCGTGCTCGCGATCCAGCCGCCGCCCAGCACGCGGTCGCCCGCATAGAGCACCGCCGCCTGCCCCGGCGCGACGCCATATTCGGGCGCGTCGAAGATCAGGCGCTCGCCGTCCAGCCGCGCCGGCACGGGTTTGGCCATCGATCGCACCTTGGCCGTCAAAGGCCCGCTGAAATCGCCGCCCAGCCAGTTGATGTCGGAGAGGACCGCTCCCGACACGGCGAGCGCCGCCTTTGGCCCCACGATCACGCGGCGCGCTTCCGCGTCCAGCCGCACGACATAGAGCGGGTCGGGCTGGCCGCCGATTTCCAGCCCCTTGCGCTGGCCGACGGTGAAATGGATCATCCCCTTGTGCCGGCCGAGCGTGCGGCCGTCGACATGGACGATGTCGCCGCCTTCGTCCGCGTCGGGGCGCAATTTCCGCACGATCTTCGCATAATCGCCGTCCGGCACGAAGCAGATGTCCTGGCTGTCGGGCTTCAATGCCACCGACAGGCCCAGTTCGGCCGCGATCTCGCGTACCTGCGGCTTGGGCAATCCGCCGAGGGGAAAGCGCAGATAGTCGAGCTGCGCCTGAGTCGTGGCGAACAGGAAATAGCTCTGGTCGCGTGCCGGATCGGCGGCACGGTGCAGTTCCGCGCCGTTTGGCCCCTCGACCCGGCGAACATAATGGCCGGTGGCGAGGCAATCGGCGCCCAGATCGCGCGCGATCTGGAACAGGTCCGTAAACTTCACCCCCATGTTGCACTTGACGCAGGGTATGGGGGTGCGCCCGGCCATATATTCATCAGCAAAGTCGGCGATGACCGAATCGCGAAAGCGGCTTTCATAATCGAACACATAATGGGCGATGCCGATGCGGTCCGCCACGGCGCGCGCGTCGCGTATGTCCTGCCCGGCGCAGCAGCTTCCCGTGCGGCCGACCGCCGCGCCATGATCGTAAAGCTGGAGCGTGACGCCGATCACCTCCGCGCCGGTCTTCGCGGCGAGCGCCGCGACGACGCTCGAATCCACGCCGCCCGACATGGCAACGACGATGCGGCGCCCCGAAAGCGGCTCTGGAAGATCGAAAACAGGCTGCATGGGCGCGCATATAGGCAATGCGCGCGCGTCTGGCCAGCGTCGGCAGGGCGCGACGCAAATGCGACGAGTTGGGCGCGGGTTTACCGAGCCTTATCCATTGCGGCCTACAAGCCCTGTTCATGGACCTTAGTTTCTTCCGGAAGGGCGGGCTTGACCCCGCCCACGCCACGCCGATCGGTCGGCCGCGCGTTCCGGTCTGGCCTTATCTGCGCGCGGCCACGGCCGCGGAGCAGGCGGCCAGCCCGACCGCACGGGCGATGGCGGGCATCCTGCGGGGGCAGGATAGCGGGGGTGACTGGATCCAGGAACTGGCGGAAATCTTTGCGCCACGTTCCGGCGGCGTGATCGAGGCCGTAGGACGCACGGGCAGTTTCAACCCGTCCATGGCGTCCCGTTTAGGTGGGGGCAAGGTTGATGAAGGCCGCGTTTACCGTGGCGCTTTAGCCGATGTTCAGGGCTGACGCGCATAACGGGAAGGCGGCCGAATTCGACACTGTGTTCGACAAGGCCAGTGCCGCTTTTTGAGGGTAAGAATGATCGAGAACCAGAAAATCAGGCCCGCCCAGGTCGTCGGGCCGCTCGGGGAGCCTCTGACCCTGGACAGCCTGCCGCCTGCCGACACGACCCGCTGGGTCGTGCGGCGCAAGGCCGAAGTCGTGGCGGCCGTCAATGGTGGACTGCTGACCGTGGATGAAGCCTGTGGCCGGTACAATCTGACGCTCGAGGAATTTGCCGGATGGCAAAGGGCGGTCGATCGTTCCGGCATGCACGGGCTGCGCGTCACGCGTATCCAATATTATAAGTCCCTGTACGAACGACAGCAGAAATACTGACGTCCGGCACGCCGCAGGGACATGCCAGGGGCCGCCACTTAACAGGGCGGCCCTTTTGCATTCCGGGTCCGGCCCGCCGTGCTGCGCGGCGGGATATGCCCTCCGCGCCATGCGCCGCAACGGCGCAGTGCGCCGATAGTTGCATCCGTGGAATCATTTCTCGCCCATGGAACGCCTTGGCACTTCCTCCGTTGAACCATCACCCAATCCGCTGGGGGCGTGGTTCGAGGAGAGTAACATGGGCATTATCTTGTGGCTTATCGTCGGCGGCATCATCGGCTGGCTTGCCAGCATGGTCATGCGCACCGACGCGCAGCAGGGCATCCTGCTTAACATCGTGGTTGGCATCATCGGCGCGTTCGTCGGCGGCCTGATCTTCAGCGGCGGTTCGATCAACGAAGGTCTGACCGTGTACAGCTTCATCGTGTCGCTTGTCGGTGCGATCATCCTTCTGGCGATCGTCAATCTGGTTCGCCGCGGTTCGGTACGCTAAACCAGCCTGACCAACCATCATCAAAAGGCCGCGCCCTGCCGGGCGCGGCCTTTTTCGTGCCTTCCTTCAGCGGCGGCCCGCCAGCGACCGATACGCCATCAGAATGGCGACCGCGCCCAGCGTCGCGGCGATGAAGCCGGCCCGCTCTCCCGGCGCGTAGAAACCGCCCAGACGGCCGAGGAAACCGGCAAGCAAGGCCCCCGCCATGCCCAGCAATATCGTGACCACGCAACCGCCCGGGTCGCGCCCCGGCATGATCAGTTTCGCCAGCGCGCCCGCCAGCAGCCCTATCGCGATCCAGCCCAACAGGTCCATCCCGCCATTCTCCACCGTCTATGTCACGTCAGAGGCATTGCGCCATAACCGTTCCGCCTTGACAATATTCATCGGAACAGCGCGTGCATGTGCCTGTCCCGTTGCGGCGCACATTCGTTTTGCCCTTCGCCCTTCATCCATGATATTGGGACTTGAGAGCGGTGATATATTTATATAACACAGTTGCCAGCAGGGCGGCAACGCCGGAACACAGATGGAATCGGCATGAACTATGAAACCCAGGTCTTGGGCGACCCGGTGATGGTGATCGGCGAAACGGATGCGCGCCGCGGGCGCCGCCGCCTGCTGATCGGCGCGGCCATTGCGATTCTGCTCGTCGCGATCGCGGTGTGGGTGTCGATGCGCGGCGGCGACAAGGCGGCAAGCCAGGGGCCTGCGGTCCAGGTGCCGGTCGTCACCGTCACCGTTCCCGGACAATCGGTCGTCGCCCGCACCGTCAGCGCGACGGGGTCGCTCGCCGCCCGCGTCGACATGCCGGTCGGCGTGGTCGGGGAAGGCGGCATGGTGACGCGCGTGCTGGTGCAACCGGGCGACTGGGTGCGCGCGGGCCAGGTCCTCGCGTCGGTGGAGCGGTCGGTGCAGACCGAACAGGTGCGCTCGCTCGCCGCGCAGGTCGAAGTGGCCCGTGCCGACGCCAAGCTGGCGCAGGCGCAGCTCGACCGTGCGAAGGCGCTGGTCAGCCGTGGCTTCATCAGCGCCGCCGACATCGACCAGCGCACCGCGACCCGCGATCAGGCCGAAGCGCGCGTTCGTGTCGCCCAGGCGCAGCTCGCCGAACAGCGCGCGCGCACGGGACGGCTCGACATACGCGCGCCGGCGGCCGGACTGGTGCTGACCCGCGCGGTGGAGCCGGGCCAGATCGTTCAGGCCGGCGGCAGCGCGCTTTTCCGCATGGCCAAGGGCGGCGAGATGGAAATGCAGGCGCAGGTTGCCGAAAGCGATCTGTCCACCGTGCGTCCGGGCAATGGCGCGATGGTGACGCCGATCGGCAGCAACCAGGCGTTCGCCGGCCGGGTGTGGCAGGTGTCGCCCGTGGTCGATCCGCAATCCCGTCAGGGCATCGCGCGCATTGCCATTCCCTATAACAAGGCGATTCGCCCCGGCGGCTTTGCTTCGGCCACGATCACCAGCGGATCGGGCAACGCGCCGCTGCTCCCCGAATCCGCGATCCAGACCGACGACAAGGGCAGCTACGTCTATATCGTCAATGCCAGCAATCAGGTGGAACGGCGGAACGTGACCGTGGGCCAGGTGTCCGATGCCGGGGTTGCCATGACCGGCGGCGTCACCGGCCAGGAAAAGATCGTGACCTCGGCCGGCGCCTTCCTGACGCCGGGCCAGAAGGTCAAGCCCGAGGCGTTGAAGAAGCAGTGACGCGACGGCGCGCGGACAGGGGCGCCGCGCTGCCGGACGGGCGGGGATGACCCTGCCCTGGACAAGGATGAAAGGGACGCGGACACCCCGCGTCCGGGCAAGGAAGCCGTCATGAATTTCCGGAATATTTCCGCCTGGGCCATTCGCAATCCGGTTACGCCCCTGGTGCTGTTCGCGGCGCTGCTGATGGCGGGCCTGGTCAGTTTCATGCGGATGGACGTGAACAACAATCCGGATATCAGCTTCCCGCTGGTGAACGTGGTCGTGTTGCAGCCGGGCGCCGCGCCCACCGAACTGGAAACGCAGATCACCCAGCGGGTTGAGGCGGCGGTGCGCGGCATCAGCGGCGTGGACGAAATCGTGTCCTTCGCCTCCGAAGGGCGGTCGCTGACCAATGTGCAGTTCCAGATCGGCACGCCGATCGACCGGGCGGTCAACGACGTCAAGAACGCCGTGGACCAGATACGCAGCGACCTGCCCGAGGGCATTCTGGAACCGCAGGTCAGCCGCATCGACATCGACGGCGGACCGATTGCCTATTTCAGCGCCGAAGCCACCGACATGACGCTGGAGGAACTGTCCTGGTATGTCGACAATACGGTCGCAAAGCGGCTCCTGTCGGTCAGCGGCATGGCGGCGGTCAATCGCGGCGGCGGCGTGAGCCGCGAAATTCGCGTCATCCTGGATCCCGCGAAGCTGCAGGCCTATGGCGTGACGGCGGCGCAGGTGAATGCGCAACTTCAGCAGGTGAACCTCAACGCCGCTGGCGGCCGTACCGAAATCGCGGGCGCGGAACAGTCCATCCGCGTGCTCGGCAATGCGCGGAACGCGCTGGACCTGGGTGCGACGCAGATCGCGATTTCCGGCCGGCGCACGGTCAAATTGTCGGACCTCGCCCAGGTGCGCGACATGTACGCCGAACAGCGCAGCCTGGCCCTGATGAACGGGCGGCAGGTGACCAGCTTCAGCCTGGAAAAGGCCAAGGGGTCATCTGACGTCACCGTCTATGACGATGCGATGAAGGTGCTGGAAAAGCTGAAGAAGGAAAATCCCAAGGTCCAGTTCAAGCAGCTCTACACCAGCGTCGACTACACCAAGGAACAATATCATTCCGCCATGGCGGCGATGATCGAGGGGGCGGTGCTGGCCGTCGTCATCGTGTTCCTGTTCCTGCGCGACTGGCGGGCGACGATGATTTCGGCGCTGGCGATCCCGCTGTCCGCCATCCCGTCCTTCTGGTTCATGGAGATGATGGGCTTCACGCTCAACACCATCTCGCTGCTGGCGCTCAGCCTGGTGGCCGGCGTGCTGGTCGACGACGCGATCGTGGAGATCGAGAATATCGTGCGCCACATGCGCATGGGCAAATCGGCCTATCAGGCGTCGATCGACGCGGCCGACGAAATCGGCCTCGCCGTGCTGGCGACCACCATGGCGATTGTCGCGGTCTTCCTGCCGGTCGCGCTGATGCCCGGCATGTCGGGCCAGTTCTTCATCCAGTTCGGGATGACGGTCGTCGTGTCCGTCCTGATGAGCCTCGCGGTCGCCCGCCTGATCACGCCGATGATCGCGGCCTATTTCCTGAAGGCCCATGGTGAGGAAAGCCATGGCGAAGGCTGGCTGATGGATCGCTACATGGGCATATTGCACTGGTCGCTGGACCAGCGCCGCGCGATCGCGCGGCGCGCCCGGGGCGGACTGCGCAACCGCATGGTCGCCTGGTTCCTCGACCATCGCATCTGGACCGCCGGCCTGGGCGTGGTGGCGTTTCTCGCCACCATCGCCGCCTTCGCGACGCTGCCGATGACGTTTCAGCCGTCGATCAATACCGATTTCAGCCAGGTGAAGATCGAGACGGTGCCCGGCAGCACGCTGGAGCAGACGGCGACCGTGACGCGCAAGGTCGCGGCGATGCTGGCGGCCGACACCGACGTGGTGGAGGCCGCGTTCGCCGACGTCGAGCCGACCAGTGCCGACATCTATCTCACGCTGAAAAAGGATCGGCCGCTCAGTTCGGTCGAATGGGAACGCAAGATCGCGCCCAAATTCCAGACGGTGGCCGACGCCCGCGTCAATTTCCAGTCGCAGTCCGGCGGCGGATTCGGCCGCGACATCATCATGATGTTCGGGTCGGACGACCCGGTGAAGCTGGAATCGGTGGCCAATCAGCTCGTGGCCGAAATGGCCCGCATTCCCGAACTGCGCGCGCCGCGCGTGCAGGGCGACATGCAGCGACCTGAAATCATCATAAAACCGCGCCTGGATCTTGCCGCCAGCATGGGTGTGACCACCGCCGCGCTCAGCCAGTCGATCCGCATCGCGACGATCGGCGACATCGATCAGAATGTCGCCAAATTCTCGCTGTCCGATCGCCAGATTCCGATCCGCGTGTCCGTTGCAGAGGACAGCCGCAAGGACATCTCCACCATCGAGAACATGCCCGTGCCCACCGTCTCGGGCGGGTCCGTGCCGCTACGCGTGGTCGCCGACATCAGCTTCGGCGCCGGTCCGACGCAGATCCGTCGCTACAACCAGATTCGCCGCATCGTCGTGGGCGCGGACCTGGCCCCCGGCATCGTCACCAGCGAAGCGATGAAGAAGATCAACGCCCTGCCGCTGATGAAGCAGATCAACGAGGGCCAGCTTCAGGGCATCCAGAAAATCACCGTTGGCGAAAGCAAGCTTCAGGCGGAAATGCTGGTGAATTTCGCCATCGCCGTGGTGTCGGGCATCATGCTCGTGCTGGCGGTGCTGGTCCTGCTCTACAAGCGGGTGATCCCGCCCTTCGTCAATCTGGGATCGCTGCTGCTGGCGCCGCTGGGCGGTGCCGTCGCCCTGCATCTGTCCGGCCAGCCGCTGTCGCTGCCGGTCTTCATCGGCCTGCTGATGCTGCTGGGCATCGTCGCCAAAAATTCCATCCTGGTGATCGACTTCGCGCTCGAGGAGATGGAAAAGGGCGTGCCCAAGCTGGAAGCGATCATCGACGCCGGGCACAAGCGCGCGCAGCCGATCGTCATGACCACGGTGGCGATGGTCGCGGGCATGGTGCCGACCGCGCTGGCGCTGTCGGGCGACGGCGCATGGCGCGCGCCGATGGGCATCACCGTGATCGGCGGCCTTATCCTTTCCACCGCCCTGACGCTTGTGATCGTACCCGCGACCTTCAGCCTGGCGCTGGGTGTAGAGGAATGGATCGGTCCGCGGCTCAGGCGCCTGTTGCTGACGCACAAATCCGGCGACACGGCACCCGATCCGCGCGCGCAGCCGGCCGAATAGGCGCGCATCCGATAACGGCTATGCCTGAACGAAACGGCGGCGTAACCGTTATGCCGTCATGAACAGGCTGCCCGCGCTCCGCCCGATCGGCGACCCCGCCCCGCATCCGGCCCGGCGGATGCGGCTGGTGGCCACCGGCATGTTGCTGGCGATGGCGATGCTGTTCGCCCTGGCGCGGGCCACGCTTCATCTTCATCCCGCCGTCGCTTTCGTTCAGGCCTTCGCCGAAGCGGCGATGGTCGGCGGCCTGGCCGACTGGTTCGCCGTCACGGCGCTGTTCCGCCATCCGCTGGGGCTGCCGATCCCCCATACCGCGATCATTCCCCGCAACAAGGACCGGATCGGGGACACGCTGGCGGTGTTCCTGCGCGATAATTTCCTCACCCCCGCGGTGGTCGCGCGGCGGATGCGTCACATCGACGTCGCGGCCGCGGCGGGGCGCTTCCTCGCCAGCCCGGCCAGCGGCGACGGCCGGCTGCGCGAAGGCGCGTCGCGACTGGCGGCCGACATATTGGAGGCGCTGGACCAGGAACGGCTGGGCGGCATGGTAAAGGGCGCGATCGGCCAGCGCTTGCGGGCCATCAATATCGGTCCGCTGGTCGGGCAGGCGATCGAAGCGGCCATGCGCGACGGCCGCCACAAACCGGTGATGGACGGCATCATCCAATGGGCGGACCGGACGCTGGAAACCAACGAACATCTGATCCGGCAGATGGTGCATGAACGCGCGGGCAAGGTGCTGCGCTGGACCGGGCTGGACGAAAATCTGGCCAACGCCATCCTTAGCGGCCTGCGCAAGATGCTGTCGGAAATGGCGACCGATCCGGACCATCCCATGCGCCTGAAAGCGGAGGAGGGGATGGCGAAGCTGGCGCAGGATCTTCAGTTCGACCTCGACATGCAGGCCCGTGCGGCCCAGATCCGCGACGAGATACTGGACAATCCGGCAATGCAGCGGTGGATCGACGGCCTGTGGGAACAGGCGCGCGCCGGCCTGCTGCGCGCCGCGCGCGATCCGGGCAAGGCCATGGCCGGCAAATTGGGGGAAGCGATCCGCCAGCTGGGCGCGACCCTGCAACAGGAGGCGGGCTTGCGCCACGTCATCAACCGCTTCGTCCGGCGCGCCGCCGTCGGGGCCGCGGCAACCTATGGCGATGCGATCGTGCGACTGGTCAGCGACACGGTGCGCGGCTGGGACGCGGCCATGGTCACGCACAAGCTGGAACATGCGGTCGGCCGCGACCTGCAATATATCCGCATCAACGGAACCCTGGTCGGCGGGCTCGTCGGGCTCGTCATCCACACGCTCGATACGCTGCTCTGACAGGCGGATGACCCGGCAGGACTGCCGCTCCAAAAAACATGTTGCAACATATCATTATATCATGGTGTAACATCACATAGCGCGACGCGAATCGCGCAATAGACCAGGAGTGGAGCCATGTCGTCACATGCGATTGAGAGCAGGGGTGCAGGGGTAGGCTATCGGGGCGGCAGGCGGTCGCCGGTCGGCGTCGGTGCGACGGTCGCCGTCCACGCGCTGGTCATCGGCGCCTGGCTGCTGATCCCCAAGGAGGTGATCGACACGGTCATACCCGATCCGCTCGACACCTATGCCGTGCCCGAACCGCAGGCGCCGCCGCCCGAACCGCAGCCGCCCGAAACGCAGGACACGCCGTCGCAGGCACCGCGCGATTCTGTGCCGGAAAGGCCGACGGCAACCGATCCGATCGTGCCCTCGTTCCCGGGCGACCTCGTCCCGGGGGGGGACATCAAGCCATTCCCGCCCGTTCCGCCGCCCCCGCCGCTGCCCCCCGTGCGCGAACCGGTGCTGACCGAACCGTCGATCGACCCGCGCGCCATGGGCGGCTTCCAGCCCGACTATCCCGGCACCATGATCCGCCAGGGGACGGAAGGCACCGTCACGGTGCGGGTGACGATCAGTCCCGAAGGCCGGGTCACCGACATCGTCAAAATCTCGGCGACGGACGAAAGCTTCTGGCTGGCGACCCAGCGTCATGCGCTGCGCAAATGGCGATTCCGTCCTGCCACCCGCGACGGCGTGCCGGTCGGCTCGACGAAGACGCTGACGGTCCGTTTCACCCTGACGGACCGGTAGAGGCCCGCGCGCGCTCCGCTCCGCGGGGGCGGGGCGCACCCTTTCCCTCTGGCCATCGGAGAGTGGCATGGCGCCTTTTGCATCCGCGCCCGCACTGGATTATAGGGGCGGTATGGCGATCTTTCCCCGTCCCGTTTCTCCCAAAAGCGCGCTTGGCGACTTCTGGAGTTATTTCCGCCAGCAACGCAGCCATAAATGGCCGCTCCTGGGCCTGTCCGTCGCGCTCACCTGGGTGATCGTGTGGACGTTCGTGATCGACGCGAACACCAACACCATGCCCACCCGTAACAAGATCATCTATGTCCAGAGCTGGGACGCCAGCCGTTCGGACGCCGCCATCATCCTCCAGCAGAAGATCGACTTCGCCAAGCGCGAGGCGGCGCTGGAAAAGCAGCAGAAGAAAATGCAGGGCTGGGCGGATGCCTTCGGTATCGAATGGCGCGATGAGGAAGCGCGCAACACCGCGCGGCGCAAGGAAGCGGTCAGGCAGATCGACGCGATGCTGGACGATCGCCTTGCCCGGGCGGAAGCGCAGGAAAAGGGTGCGGACAGGGGAGAGGCAAAGCCCTGAGCCCGGTGCCGTCTCCAGCCGACGACCGGCGGTACATGGCTGCCGCCATCGCCCTGTCCGGGCGGGGACGCGGCCTTTCCACCCCCAATCCCAATGTCGGATGCCTCATCGTCCGGGACGGCCGCGTCGTCGGGCGCGGCTGGACGCAGAAGGGCGGTCGTCCCCATGCGGAGGCGCAGGCGCTCGACCAGGCGATCGACCAGGCCCGGGGCGCCACCGCCTATGTGACGCTGGAACCCTGTTTCCACCTGTCCCCGCGCGGGCCGCGCTGCGCCGACCTGCTGGCGCGCTCGGGCGTGGCGCGCGTCGTGGTCGCGCTGCGCGATCCCGATCCCCGTACCGACGGGCAGGGCGCGGCGTGGCTGCGGGAACGCGGCATCCGGGTCGACATGGGCCTGATGGCCGGTGAGGCGGCGCGCGCCATGGCCGGTTTCGTGCTGCGCCAGACGCTGGGTCGGCCCCATGTCACGCTCAAGCTCGGACTGTCGCTCGACGGGCGCATCGCGCTCGCGGACGGGTCTAGCCGGTGGATCACCGGGCCGGACGCCCGCGCCCATGCGCATGTCGAGCGGGCCCGCCATGACGCTATCCTGGTGGGCGGCGGAACCCTGCGCGCCGACGCTCCCCGGCTCGACGTGCGGCTGCCGGGGCTGGAGGATCGCGCGCCTCGGCGCCTGGTGCTGACGGGCGGGGTCGCGCCGGACGGCTGGGAACGGATCGGCCGGCCCCGGGACATTGCCGCGCTCGACCGGGTCGACCATCTGCTCATAGAAGGCGGGGCGGGTGTCGCCGCTGCGTTCCTGCGCGCGGACCTCGTCGACCGGCTGCTGCTCTATCGCGCACCGATCATCGTGGGTGCGGGGCTGGCGGGGATCGGCGACATCGGGCTCGGCGCGCTGGCGGATGCGCACGGGCGCTGGCGGATGACCGACGCGCGACAACTGGGCATCGACCGGCTGGAGGTTTACGAGCGGGCGCGGAGCGCCTAAGTCCGCTCTCCACTCGGGCTGTTGGCACAGGATCGGATCAGCGCATGTTCACCGGCATCATCACCGACATCGGCACCATCCGGGCGCGCGATCAGCGCGGCGACCTGCGGCTGGTCATCGGTTGCGCCTATGCGATGGACGGCGTGGCGATCGGTGCGTCGATCGCCTGCTCGGGCGTCTGCCTGACCGTGGTGGAAAAGGGTGCGGACTGGTTCGCCGTCGACCTGTCGGCCGAAACGGTCGCGCGCACCGCGCCCGGCCTGTGGAGCGAGGGCAACCGGCTGAACCTGGAACGCGCGCTCAAGGTGGGCGACGAACTGGGCGGGCATATCGTGACCGGCCATGTCGACGGCATCGGCCGGCTGGTGTCGGCGACGCCCGAAGGCGATTCGCTGCGGTTGGTGATCGGGGCGCCGCCCGCGCTGGCCGCCGCGCTGGCCGCGAAGGGCTCGATCACGGTGGACGGCATTTCCCTGACGGTGAACCATGTCGCGGACCAGCCCGACGGCAGCGTGCATTTCGGGCTCAACATCATCCCCCATACCGCCGCCGCGACGACGCTGGACGCGTTGCCGGAAGGCCGGGCCTTCAATCTGGAGATCGACGTGCTGGCCCGTTATCTCGACCGGATGCAGGCTGTTCGCAACCGCACAATGTGATTTCTACTTGAATTAATCACATCACGATGTGATATGCGACATACTATCCGGGTTAGGAGTCGTTCCATGTCGTCCGCGCTACTTGATACCGTCCGCAATCTCGTCACCGAAGGCGGCATGTCCCGATCCGGCCTGGCGCGCGCTGCCGGCCTGCACGCCAATTCGCTGCGCAAGCTGGGCGAGGCCGACTGGAACCCGACCGCCGAAACGCTGGGCAAGCTGGAGGCCTATCTGCTCAAGCGCGAAGGCGGCACCGCGCTCGCCAGCCCGGAAGAGATCATCAACGAGGCCCGCAACGGCCGCATGTTCATACTGGTCGATGACGAGGACCGGGAAAATGAGGGCGACCTGGTCATCCCCGCGCAGATGGCGACGCCGGACGCGGTCAATTTCATGGCGATGCACGGGCGCGGCCTCATCTGCCTTGCGCTGACGAAGGACCGTGTCGACCAGCTCGGTCTCGACCTGATGAGCCGGCACAACGGCACGCGGCACGAAACCGCCTTCACCGTATCGATCGAGGCGCGCGATGGCGTGACCACCGGCATTTCCGCCGCCGACCGGGCGCGCACCATCTCCGTGGCGATCGACGGGTCGAAGGGGAAGGACGACATCGTCACGCCGGGGCATGTGTTCCCGCTGGTGGCGCGCGACGGCGGCGTGCTGGTGCGCACCGGCCATACCGAGGCGGCGGTCGACGTGGCGCGGCTGGCGGGGCTCAATCCCTCGGGCGTGATCTGCGAGATCATGAAGGACGACGGGACGATGGCGCGACTGGACGACCTCATTCCCTTCGCCCAGAAGCACAAGCTGAAGATCGGCACGATCCGTGACCTGATCGCCTATCGCCGCCGGCACGACCATATGGTCGAACGCCGGGCCGAGACCACATTCCACAGCAAATGGGGCGGCGACTGGAAGGCGATCAGCTTCTATAACAAGGCGACCCGCAGCGAACAGATGGTGTTGCAAAAGGGCAAGATCGACGCCGACCAGCCGACCCTGGTGCGGATGCATCAATTGTCGCTGATGGACGATGTCTACGGCAATGACAGCCCGCGCGCGGGGCTGCTGGCCAAGTCCATGGAAATCATCGCGGAAGCGGGCGCTGGCATCATCGTCATCCTGACCACGCCGTCCCAGAATGATTTCCTGACCCGGGTGCTGCGGCATCATGCCGGCGAATCGGGCACGGGCATGGACGAATTGCGGGACTATGGCGTTGGTGCACAGATTCTGGCGGACCTCGCCGTGCATGACATGGTCTTGCTGACCAACAGCCACCACAGCCTGATCGCGCTTGACGGCTACGACCTGGCCGTGGTTGGGCACCGGGCGATCAATTCCTGAAGGAGCGCGAAGCCATGGCCAAATTCCTGATTGTCGAGGCGCGCTTCTATACGCGTCTCAACGACCTGCTGATCGAAGGCGCCAAGGCGGCGCTCGACGACGGCGGCCACAAATATGACGTCGTGACGGTGCCGGGTGCTCTGGAAATCCCCGGTGCGATCGCGCTGGCGGCGGAAAGCGGCCGCTATGACGGTTTCGTCGCGATCGGCGTCGTGATCCGCGGCGAAACCTATCATTTCGAAGTGGTGTCGAACGAAAGCGCGCGCGGCCTGATGGCGCTCAGCATGGACGGCATCGCCATCGGCAACGGCATCCTGACGGTGGAAAATGAGGCGCAGGCACTGACCCGCGCGCGCATGGACGAAAAGGACAAGGGCGGCGAAGCGGCGAAGGCCGCTATCGCCATGCTGGCCCTGCGCGAAAAGTTCGGCGCCTGATCGTCGGGAGGCTCCCCTGCGGGAACCTCCATTCCGTCAAGCGGCCGCCTGAACCGCCGGATAGTCGGTATAGCCTTCGGCGCCCTGCGTGTAGAACAGGTCGGCCCGCGCCGGGTTCAGCGGTGCGCCGGTGCGCAGCCGGTCGACCAGGTCCGGATTGCCGATGAACGGCCGGCCGAAACTGATCCCGTCGGCCAGCCCGCTGGCAAGGTCGGCCTGCGCGCTCTGCGCGTCATAATCGCTGTTCAGCACCAGCTTGCCGCTGAAATGCTGGCGGATCAGCGGAGACTGGCGCGGAACGTCGCTGGCCCCGCGCGTGCCGCCGGGCTTGAGTTCCCGCAACTCCAGGAACGCGATGCCGATCGGCTCCAGTGCCTGCGCCACGGCCAGCGAGAGGCTGGCGGGGTCGCTGTCGTCGGTGCCCTGGGACGCGCCGTTCAGCGACAGGCGCAGCGCAGTGCGCCCGGCGCCGACCGCGCCCGCCACCGCCTGCGTGACCTCCCGCAGCAGGCGGACGCGATTTTCCGGGCTGCCGCCATAGGCATCGGTGCGGTGGTTGGCGCCGTCGCGCAGGAATTCGTCGATCAGATACCCGTTGGCGCCGTGGATCTGCACGCCGTCGAACCCGGCGGCGATGGCGTTGCGGGCGGCCTGCGCGAAGGTCGCGGCGATCCCCGGCAACTCGTCCAGGCCCAGGGCGCGGGGCTGCTCATAGGGCTTGTTGCCGTCATAGCTGTGGGCATGGCCGGGCGCGGTCAGGGCGCTGGGCCCAACGGGCTGCTCGCCGGTCACGCTCGAATGGACCAGCCGGCCCATGTGCCAGAGCTGGGCCAGGATGCGACCGCCGGCCTGATGCACCGCATCGGTCACGCCCCGCCATCCCTCGACCTGCTCCTCGTTCCACAATCCCGCCGCATGGGGCCAGCCCATGCCCTGCTGCGACACGCCGACGCCTTCGCTGATGATCAGGCCCGCGCCCGCGCGCTGGCGATAATAATCGGCCATGATCGGCGTGGGGACATGGGCGCGAGTCGCCCGCGCCCGGGTCAGCGGGGCCATGACCACGCGATTGGGCGCCGACAGGGCGCCGTACTGGATGGGATCGAACAGGGTCGGCACGTCAATTTCCCCTTTCCAACATAGTTGCGATTTGCAACGGGACTTGGTTCGGAAAGCCAGCTAGGGAGCCGCGATGCCGACTTCAAGCCCCGCCATGCGAACAGATGCGCCGCGCTTCGCCTTTCCGGCGCTCGTGCTGGCCAATGTCTTTCTCGCGCTCGGCCCGACCTTCGTGCGCCTGGCGGATGTCGGGCCGGTGTCCGCCGCCTTCTGGCGACTCGCGCTGGCTTTGCCGGTTCTGGCCGCGCTGGCTTGGTCGGGCCTGCGCCGCCTGCCGCCGCGACCGGCGGAATGGGCGGCGATGCTGACGGCGGGCCTGCTGTTCGCGGGCGATCTGGCGGCATGGCATCTGGGCATATTGGATACGAAGATCGCCAATGCGACGCTGTTTGCCAACATGAGCGCGCTGCTGCTGCCGCTCTGGGCCCTGCTGGTGCTGCGCCAGCGGCCGGCCCGGCCGCAGGCGGCGGCATTGGTGCTGGCGGCGCTGGGCGCCGCGGCGCTGATGGGCGGCAGCTACGAATTGTCGGCCGCCTATCTGCACGGCGATCTTCTGTGCCTGCTCGCGGGGACATTCTATACCGCCTATCTGCTGATCGTGCAGGGCGCGCGGCGGCGGCTGGAAAGCTGGTCGGTGCTCGCCGTGTCCAGCATGGCGGGTGCCCCCGCCCTGCTGCTGTGTGCATGGGCCCTGGGCGAAACGGTGATGCCGGGCGACTGGACGCCCGTCGTCGCCCTCGCCCTTTCCAGCCAACTGGTAGGGCAGGGTTTGTTGACCTATGCGATGGGCTATTTCTCGCCGCTGGTGCTGGGCCTCAGCCTGCTGTTGCAACCGGCCATGGGCGCCTTGCTGGGCTGGCTGCTGTTCGGTGAATGGCTGACCGCGACCGACCTTGCCGGCACGATCGCGGTCGCGGTCGCGCTGGTGCTTGTGCGCCTGCCCGCGCGTGCCTAGACTGTCGGCATGACCGAGGATCTCACTCTGGACGAACTGCGCGCGACGCTGGCGCCGCTGTTGCCGCGCCACGCCGCGTTCGACGGCTGGCGTCCGCAGGCTGTGGACATGGCGGCGCGGGAACGGGGCATCGATCCCGACATCGCCCGGCTGGCCTTCGCCGACGGGGCGATGGGCATGATCGACGCCTGGTTCGCCGCCATCGACACGGCGATGCTGAACGCCGTCCCGGCCGCGATGCTGGACGGCCTGTCGGTTCGCCGCCGCATCCTGGCACTGGTCGAGGCGCGGCTGGACCTGCTGGCGCCGGAGCGGGAGGCGCTGCGCCGCGCGCTGGCGGTGCTGGCCATGCCGGTCAATGCGCGTCGCGCCGCCGCGCTGGGCTGGCGCGCGGCCGACACCATGTGGCGTGCCGCCGGCGATAGCGCCACCAGCTTTGCCCATTACAGCAAGCGCGCGACGCTCAGCGCGGTCTATGCCGCGACCCTGCTGGTCTTTCTGGACGACGAAAGCGCCGGACAGGCGGACAGCCGCGCCTTCCTGGCCCGACGGATAGAAGGCGTCATGCGGTTCGAAAAGTTCAAGGCCGGCGTGCGCAATGCGGGCGGTGGAGAGCGGCTCAGCCTGTCGCGCTTCATCGGGCGGTTGCGCTATCCGGCGGTGTGAACCGGCACGGAATCCACTGGCCATCCCCAATCAATATTGATAGTCACTCGCAGCAGACAGCCTGTGAGTGGAATATCGTTGCGCCTGACCGACCTGCCCCTGCGCCAGCCCGCCTATGTCGACATGATTGACTGGTCCGCCCTGTCTCCGGCGGAGGGCCAGCGGCTGCGCGAATTCGGCATGTGCGAAGGCGCCAGCGTAGAGGCGCTGCATCATGGCGGCCTGTGGGGGCGGGGGCCGATCGCCTGCAAGGTCGGGCGCATGACCATCGCCATGCGACGCGCCCATGCCGCCGCCATCGAAGTCCGCACCGGCGAAGTCCGCACCGGCGAGCAGGACGTGGCCGCATGAGCGGATTTCCGCTGGTCGCGCTGGTGGGCAATCCCAATGCGGGCAAGAGCGCGCTGTTCAACGCGCTGACCGGCGCGCGGCAGAAACTGGGCAATTATCCGGGCGTCACGGTGGAGCGAAAGGCGGGCCGCCTGTCGTTGGCGGACGGGCGGCCGGTCGAACTGGTCGATCTGCCCGGCACCTACAGCCTCAGCCCCGGCAGCCCGGACGAACAGGTGACGCGCGACGTGGTGCTGGGCCGGCAGGCGGGGGAAAAGCTGCCCGATGCGCTGGTCGTCGTCGTCGACGCGTCGAACCTCGATAATCATCTGCGGTTCGCGCTCGAACTCATCGCGTTGGGCCTGCCCACGGTGGTCGCGCTCAACATGGTGGATCTCGCCACGCGCGACGGGCTGGAACTGGACGCGGCGGTGCTCTCGCGCGAACTGGGCGTGCCGGTGATCCCGACGGTCGCGGTGCGGCGGCGCGGGCTCGACCATCTGCGCGACGCGCTGCAACAGGCGATGGACGGCGCGGGCGGCATGATCCGTCCTTCGGCGCCCGACCGGGATTTCGATGCGCTGCGGCTGGAGGCGCGCCGGGTCGCGCGTGCGGCCATCGTGCGGGAAACGCCGTCCCGCCGGCTGACGTCGGCGGTGGACCGGGTGCTGCTGCATCCGGTGGCCGGCTTCCTGATCCTGCTGGCGCTGCTGTTCGTGATGTTCCAGGCGGTGTTCAGCTGGGCCACGGCGCCCGCCGACCTTCTGGAAGGCTGGGTGACGGCGCTGGGCGAGGCGGTGACGGCGACCCTGCCGCCGGGACTGGTCCATGATTTCCTGTTGCAGGGCGTGGTCGGCGGGGTCGGCGCGGTGATCGTCTTCCTGCCGCAGATCCTGATCCTGTTCTTCTTCATCCTGATGCTGGAGGCGACCGGCTATATGGCGCGCGCCGCCTTCCTGATGGACGCGCTGATGGCGCGGGTGGGCCTGTCGGGCCGGGCGTTCATCCCGCTGCTCTCCTCCTTTGCCTGCGCGGTGCCGGGGATCATGGCGACGCGGACCATCGCGGACCCCAAGGACCGGCTGACCACGATCCTGATCGCGCCGCTGATGACCTGCTCCGCACGGCTGCCGGTCTATGGCCTGATCATCGCCGCCTTCATCCCGGCGCGGGATGTTTATGAGTTTGGGGGGGGCTGGGGCATCGGGCTGCAGGGGCTGGTGCTGTTCGCTCTCTATGTCAGCGGCATCGTCGGCGCGATGCTGGCGGCCTGGGCGCTGCGCCTGACCGTCACCAGGGGGCAGAGCGGCGGATTCCTGATGGAAATGCCGAAATATCAGTGGCCCCGGCCGCAGGACATCCTGATCGGCCTGTGGCAGCGCGCGGTGATCTTCCTGAAGCGCGCGGGGACCATCATCCTCGCCACCAACATCGTGCTGTGGGTGCTTGCCAGCTTCCCGCAGGCGCCCGAAGGCCGCAGCCAGGTGGAATATAGCATCGCCGGCCGGATCGCGTCCGGCATCCATGTGCTGGTGGCGCCGATCGGCTTCAATCGCGACATTTCGCTGGCGCTGCTGCCCACCATGGCCGCGCGCGAAGTCGCCGTGTCGGCGATCGCCACGGTCTATGCGATCGACGCGGGCGACGATGAGGATGCCGTCAGCCAGCAACTGGGCGACCGGCTGCAGGGCCGCTGGTCGCTGGCGACGGCGCTGGCCTTCCTCGCCTGGTTCGTGTTCGCGCCGCAGTGCATCTCCACCATCGCCGTCACCCGGCGTGAGACCAACGGCTGGAAGTGGCCGCTGTTCATGGTCGGCTATCTGTTCGTCCTTGCCTATGCCGCGGCCGGGCTAACTTACTGGACCGCGACCGCAGCGGGACTATAAGGGCCGATCAATTTATCGGAGGAATCATGGCAGGCTCGGTGAACAAGGTCATTCTGGTCGGCAATCTGGGCGCCGACCCGGAGGTCAAGAGCTTCCAGAATGGCGGCAAGGTGTGCAACATCCGCATCGCGACCTCCGAGACGTGGAAGGACCGCAATTCGGGCGAGCGCAAGGAGCGCACCGAATGGCACAGCGTCGCGATCTTTTCCGAGGGGCTGGCGGGCGTTGCCGAGCGCTATCTGCGCAAGGGCAGCAAGGTCTATGTCGAGGGGCAGTTGCGCACCCGCAAGTGGCAGGACCAGTCGGGCAATGACCGCTACACGACCGAAGTGGTGTTGCAGGGGCCCGGCGCGGTGCTGACCATGCTCGACGGCGCACCGGGCGGCGGCGGCCAGGGCGGCGGCCGGTCGCAGGGCGTCAGCGACTGGAGTGGCGGATCGAGCGGCTTTGGCGGCGGCGACTATGACGATTTCGGCGGCGGCCAGGGCGGTGGCGGCTTCAGCGGTGGCCGGTCGCAGGGCGGCGGATCGCGCGGCGGCGGCGCGGGCGGGCCCAATTTCGACAATGACCTGGACGACGAAGTGCCGTTCTGACGTCCGCTGAGCGATGGCTTTGACCATGCAGGACCTCGATGGCAGGCGCGCGCTGGTCACCGGCGCATCCTCCGGGCTTGGTCGGCACTTCGCCGCGCTCCTCGCGCAGCACGGGGTTGCCGTCACGCTGGCGGCGCGGCGCACGGATGCGCTGGACGAAGCGGCGGCGGAGATCGTCGCGCAGGGCGGCCGGGCCGACACTGTCCGGCTTGACGTGCGCGATCCCGCCACGATCGCGGCGGCATTCGCGGGGTCGGCCTATGACATTGTCGTCAACAATGCCGGCATCGTGCATGGCGGACCCACGATCGACGTTGCGGAAGACGACTGGACCCGGGTCATCGACACCGATCTGTCGGGCGTGTTCCGGGTGGCGCAGGCGGCGGCCGGCGCAATGGTCGCCGGCGGGCGCGGCGGCAGCATCGTCAACATCGCGTCGATCCTGGGCCTGCGCGTGACTTCCTACGTGGCGGCCTATGCGGCGGCCAAGGCGGGGGTGGTCCAGCTGACCCGTGCGCTGGCGCTGGAATGGGCGCCCCACGGCATCCGCGTCAACGCGCTGTGCCCCGGCTATGTCGAAACCGATCTGAACCGCGGTTTCCTGGCCAGCCGCGCGGGTCAGGCGATGATCGCGCGCATTCCGCAGGGGCGCGTCGGCATGGCGCAGGATCTGGACGGGCCGCTGCTGCTGCTGGCTTCCGACGCGGGGCGCTACATGACCGGCGCCGACATCGTGGTCGACGGCGGCCATATGGTGTCGGGTCTGTAGTTCGCCGCCGGACGCGGCGCCGTAGCGCCTATTGCGCCAGTTCGGCGGTGGCGAACCGGCGGATATGGTCGCCCAGGTCCTCGCGCTCCAGCGCGATCGCAAGGTTGGCCTCGATATAGCCCGCCTTGGACCCGCAATCGAACCGGCGCCCGTCGAACGTCACGCCATGGAAGGGCTGCGTGCCGATCAGCGCCGCCATGGCGTCGGTCAGCTGGATCTCGCCGCCCGCGCCCTTGTCCTGCGTTTGCAGGATGGTCATCACCTCGGGTTGCAGGATGTAGCGCCCCGGCACGATCAGGTTGGACGGCGCGGTGCCCAGCTTGGGCTTTTCGACCAGGCCCTTCACCTCCGTCAGCACGCCGTCGCGTGCGCCGGGATCGATGACGCCATAGCTGGGCGTGTCGGCCATCGGGATTTCCAGCGCGCACACCAGGTTGCCGCCAACCTGCTCATAGGCCTCGACCATCTGTTTCATGCAGCCCCGGCCCGGCCCGCCCTTCATGAACTCGTCGGGCAGCAGGATGGCGAAGGGCTCGTCGCCGATGATGTCGCGCGCCACCCAGATGGCGTGGCCCAGCCCCAGCGGCTCCTGCTGCCGCAGGAACACCGCATTGCCCGGCATCAGCCTCGTGCCGTCCAGGGCGGACAGGTCCTTGCCGCGCTCGCGCTGCGTGATCTCGGTCTCGAAGGCGATGTCGAAATAATCCTCGATCGCGCCCTTGCCGCGCCCCGTGACGAAGATCATCTGCTCGATCCCTGCCTCGCGCGCCTCGTCGACCGCATATTGGATCAACGGTCGGTCGACCACCGGCAGCAATTCCTTGGGCACCGCCTTGGTGGCAGGCAGGAATCGGGTGCCAAGGCCGGCAACCGGGAAAATGGCTTTGCGAATCGGCTTGTGGGACATGCTGCTCCATTCTCGCTGCGGCGCGGAAACTCGCGTCTGAAATCGCGGCGCCGACCGCAAAGGTCAAGCGTCGGCGGGAGCAATAATGCCTCAAACGGCCAATAGTCTCTGCGCGACCCCCTCCAGCGCGGCGATTTCTCCGTCCAGCTGGTCCAGCGAGACATGAATCCGGTTGTTGCGCGTGTCGCGGCAGGCGAAACCGCCGGGCTCGGGCTGCTGAAAGCCCTGGATGATCAGCGCGCGAAACCGGTCGATCCGCTGCATGTCGCGCTCGATGCCGGAAATTTCGGTCAGGGCGCTCGCGTTGCGGCGGTCGCGCATGGCGACCATGGTGCGCAATTCGGTCATCAGCTTGGTCATGCTGGGCCTGGTGCGCGCGCCTACGGTGCGCACGTCGCCCATGGCCTCGCGCAACAGGCTGATCTTGGCCTCCAGGCTCTGTTCCAGCATGGTCCAGGCGCAGATCAGCCGCCCGACGGAACAGAGCAGCGCCGCGTCCTCCGGCGCATATCCCGAAACCGGTTTTACATTTATGTCAGATACCAGATGTATGCCCACGCCCCGAAAGCTCCTTCTTTCCGGAACCTTGCATGGTTAAGCGGGCGCGAGGCCATAGCCGCGACCGCCTTCTCCCCGCAATGCGGGCACGGACCGGCGGCAGTCGTGCAAAAAGGGCGGCGAGCGGTGATCGCGCGCCGGCGGGCGTCCGGCGTCAGAAGTCGATCGCGATGCCCTTGCGCTCCCAGTCGCCATAGCGGACGGGACTCAGCTCCTCGTCATGGCGGGACGGCCGGTCGACCGGGTCGGGCCGGGGCACCGGCGGGCTCTTGGACAGGTGCGCGGGCGGTTTCACATGCGCGGGCCGCTTGCCGTTGTACGTTCCCATGGGCCGTGTCGCCTTTCGATTGCGGGGCGCGCTGCGCCACCCCATATTCATAGCCTGTCCGCTATCTGGGCGGCGAAGGAGCGAAACGCAAGTGAACGGGATCAAGACGACCATGCTGCTGGCGGCGCTGACGGCGCTGTTCATGGCGCTGGGCTATACGCTGGGCGGCGGCGGCGGTGCCATCGTCGCGCTGCTGGTGGCGGCGGGCATGAACCTCTTCACCTTCTGGAACGCCGACCGGATCGTGCTGTCCATGCACAATGCGCGACAGGTCGACGCCCGCAGCGCGCCGGAATTCCACCGGCTGGTGCAGGACCTGTCCCAGCGCGCCGGCCTGCCGATGCCGCGCGTCTATCTGATCGACCAGGATGCGCCCAATGCCTTCGCCACGGGGCGTGATCCCGACCATGCGGCGGTCGCCGCGACCACCGGCCTGCTGGCGATGCTCAGCCGGGACGAGGTGGCGGGCGTGATGGCGCACGAACTGGGCCATGTGAAGAATCGCGACACGCTGATCATGACGATGGTCGCGACCATCGCGGGCGCGGTGTCGATGCTGGCCAATTTCGGCCTCTTCTTCCGCGGCGGCCATGGCGACAACGGCCATGGCAACATCGTCGCGACCCTGCTCGCGGTCATCGTCGCGCCGTTCGCCGCGATGATCGTCCAGATGGCGATCAGTCGCACCCGCGAATATGGCGCCGATCGCGCCGGTGCCGAAATCAGCGGCAATCCGCGCGCGCTGGCCAGCGCGCTGGCGAAGATTTCAGGCCGGGCGCTGCACGTCCCCAACCCTGTGGCGCAACGCAATCCCGCCGCCGCGCAGCTATATATCGTGCCGACGCACGTCAGCGAACTCTTCTCCACCCACCCGGCCACGGAAAAGCGCATCGCCGCGCTGGAGGACATCGCCGTCGGCATGGGCGCGCCGGTCCTGCCGCCGGCGTCTGCGCGCATCTCCGCGCTCGCGCCGGTCGCCGCGCCCGACCGGCCCCGCCGCAGCGCGCTCGATCCGAACCGGCGCTGACGCGCGCGATGGACGAACTGGGGGAGGTCGTGATCGATGTCGCGGGTGCCGTCCTCCGCCATGCCGGTGGCTATGTCGTCGACGTCACCGTCGACCATATATTTTCGCGCCATACGGCCCGGTTCTTCCACGGCGTCGGGCGACGGACCATTGCCGTCGGCACTTTGGGACGCGTGCGCGTCGCATCGTCGCTGCGCACGGTGCCGCGCGGCATGGCGGCGCGCCCGCGCCGGTCCGACTGGCTGGCCCTGTGGGTCGGCATCCTGGTCTGGACGGCCGCCTTCCTGGCCATCGGTGTCGGGGGCAGCCTCCTCCTCCTTTACGGATGACCGCGCGCCGCAAAGCGCGTAGGGGCCTGCCATGGCCCGACCTGCACCCCGTCCCGACGATCCCCCCGGCCTTCCCGCGCGCAGGGCGGCGCTCCGGCTGCTGGATGCGGTCTTGCGCCGGGGCGAACCGCTCGAACTGGCGTTGCACGGCGCGGGGCAGGGCCTGCCTACGGCCGATCGCGCGCTGGTCCACGCGATCGTGGCGGAAGTGCTGCGTCACCTGCCCGATCTCGATGCGCTGATCGACGGCGCGACACGGCAGCGCCTGCCCGACGATGCCAAGGCGCGGATGGTGCTGCGCCTCGCGCTGGCGCAGGCCCTGCGCATGGGCACGCCCGCCCACGCGGCGATCGCCACCGCCCTGCCGCTGGTGGACGGTGGCCCGCGCAAGCTGGTCCATGGCGTGTTCGGCACGGTGACGCGCGCGGCGCCCGTGCTGCCCGATCCGCCGACGCTTCCGGCCGATGTGGCGGACCGCTGGGCGGGGCAATGGGGCGAAGCGATGGTGCAGGCCGCGGCCGCCGCCTTCGCCGCGCGCCCGCCCGTCGACATCAGCCTGCGCGCGGTGGACGAAACCGGGCATTGGGCAGGGGCGCTCGGGGGCCAGTCCTTCGCGCCGGGTCATGTCCGCCTGCCGACCGGTCCCGATCAGGGCGGCGCTGCCGTTCCGGACCTGCCCGGCTTTGCCGATGGCGCCTGGTGGGTGCAGGACATCGCCGCCTCCTGCGCGGCGCGCCTGTTGGGGCCGGGACAGGCGCGCGCCGTGCTCGACCTGTGCGCCGCGCCGGGCGGAAAGACGATGCAGCTCGCCGCCGCCGGATGGCGGGTGACGGCGGTCGACCAGTCGAAGAAGAGGCTGGAGCGGCTGAGCCAGAATCTCGCGCGCACCGGCCTCGATGCGCGCGTGGTGCAGGCCGACCTGCGCCAATGGCAACCCGATGCGCCGGTCGACGCGATCCTGCTCGACGCGCCCTGTTCGGCGACCGGCATCTATCGCCGCCATCCCGACGTGCTGCACCGCATCGGTCCGCGCCAGATCGCGGAGCTGGCGGACTTGCAGGCATTGCTGCTGGCGCGGGCGGCGGACTGGCTGAGCCCGGGCGGCCGCATCGTCTACGCCACCTGTTCGCTGGAACGGGCGGAGGGGGAGGATCAGGTCGCGGCCTTTCTGTCGGCACGCCCCGATTTCACTCTGGTTCCCGCCGACCCGGCGGTGCTGCCGGCCGGCTTCGCGCCCGATGCCCGCGGCTGGTTGCGCAGCCAGCCCGACATGCTGGCGGACCGGGGCGGCATCGACGGCTTTTTTATCGCGACGCTTGTCAGGCACGCCAACTAAGCCTTAACCATGACGCTCCTACAACGATGCCGGAATTTTTCTGGCGAGGATATGTGGTGCGCCCGGTCGAACCCCTGCCGCTGAATCATAGCTGGCCGCTCTGCGACCTGAGCGATCATCTTGCGCCGGTCGCGCTGGATACGTCGCTGGCCCGCAACGACGCGGCGCTTGCCGAACGGGGACTGGGCCTGTGGCATTGCACGCTCGCCGACAATGCCCTGCAATGGACCGCCGGCGTCTACGATATTTTCGGGCTGGATCGCGACGCCGCGGTATCGCGCGATCTCGCCGTTTCGCTCTACGCGCCGGAATCGCGGGCGCCGATGGAACGACTGCGCGCTTATGCCATCCGGCACAAGCGCGGCTTCACGCTGGATGTGGACATTGACCGGATGGATGGCGACGGCCGCTGTGCCATGCGGCTGATCTGCGCCCCGGTGCTCGATCGCGCCGGCCAGGTGGTGGCGCTGCAAGGGGTCAAGCAATTGCTGCTGCCCGGTACGCCGCCTTCCCGCCGGCTCGACCCGACAATCTTCGTCATGCTCTGAACGCGGCGCGCGAATCGCCGTTGCCCTGCGGCGCGGGGGTGGTTAAGGCGAACGGTCAATGACCCGTTCCACACTCATTTCGCCCTCCATCCTCTCCGCCGACTTCGCCCGCCTGGGTGAGGAGGTTCGCGCCATCGACGAAGCGGGATGCGACTGGATTCACATCGATGTGATGGACGGCCATTTCGTGCCCAACATCACGATCGGCCCCGCCGTGGTCAAGGCATTGCGCCCGCACACGAAAAAGCCGTTCGACGTCCATCTGATGATCTCGCCGGTGGACCAGTATCTCGATGCCTTCGCGGCGGCCGGCGCGGACATCATCACCGTCCATCCCGAAGCGGGACCGCATATCCACCGCACCGTCCAGCATATCAAATCGCTGGGCGTGCGGGCGGGCGTGGTGCTCAATCCCGGCACGCCGGCCAAGATGCTCGACTATCTGATCGACGACGTCGACCTGGTCCTGGTGATGAGCGTCAATCCCGGCTTCGGCGGCCAGAGCTTCATTGAAAACCAGCTTCGCAAGATCGAGGCGATCCGCAAGATGATCGACAAGGTGGGGCGGGACATCCATCTTCAGGTGGACGGCGGCATCGATATGACGACCGCCCCCCGGGCCATCGCGGCGGGCGCCGACGTGCTGGTGGCGGGTACGGCGACCTTCCGCGGCGGGCCGTCCGCCTACGCCGACAATATCCGGGCGCTGCGGGGCGGGTGACGGAGCATCGGCGCATCCCGGCCCGCCCGGCCGCCGAACCCGCCGCGCAGGTGGAAGGCGACGGGATTGAACAGGGCAAGCGGCTCATCCGTGTCGCGGATGACAAGGGCTTGTCGCTGACGCAGAAGATCGCGCATCATTTCTATCTGCTCAGCTGGAAAACGCCGATTCACGGGCGCAAGCTGCGCGGCAAATATCCGCTCAAACTGCTCGCCGTGCCGGACGACGCCATTCCCGGCGACGGCCGCGCGGGCGCGGCGATGCGCGCGGGCTACATGCTGTTTCGCGGGCAGAAACAGGCGCTCGACACGCTGGATTTCGCCCGGCTGGACGTCGCGCCCGCCTTTGCCGACCATCTGCACGAATTTCGCTGGCTGCGCGATCTGGCCGGCGCGGCGCCGCGCGATCAGGCGGCGCCGATCGCCGAAGCGGTCATGCGCAAATGGCTGGCGGTCCATGCCGAAACCCCCAGCGAACCGGCGTGGCGGGTCGACAATGCGGGCTGGCGCCTGCTGTTCTGGACCGCGCACGCGCCGCTGATCCTGTCGTCCAGCGATCTTGTCTATCGTTCGCTGGTGCTCAACTGCATCGCCCGGACCGCCCGTCATCTCGACCGGGGCGCGGACAAGGCGCCGATGGGCCTGTCGCGCATCGTGGGCTGGTGCGGCATCATCGCGGCCGGGCTGTTGATCCCCGGCGGGGACTCGCGCCGGGCGTTCGGCGAGGCGGGGCTTCGGCGCGCGATCGACAGCGGCTTCCATCCAGACGGTGGTATCGTGTCGCGATCGCCGCTCGCGCAGCTGGAATCGGTGATGGCACTCGCCATGCTGGCGGCGGTCTATGACGTCCGCCGTCAGGCCGCGCCCGCTTTCCTGGACGAATGCATGGGCCGCGCGGTTGCCGCGCTGCTGGGCCTCGTCCACGGCGACGGCGGCCTTGGCAGCTGGCAGGGCGCCGCCGCCATCGCACCGCAGATGGTCGATGCGGTGGTGCGGGCCAGCCGGGTGCGGACCCGTCCGCTGCGGCAGGCGCGCGACTGGGGGTATCAGCGGATAGCGGCCGGCCCGACCGTGGTTCAGGTCGACGCCGCGCCGCCGCCCGTCGCGCGGCTGGCGGCGGCGGGCTGCGCCTCCACCGGCGCGCTGGAAATCAGCGACGGCGCGCACCGGATGGTCGTCAATTGCGGCGGCGCGGCGCTGGAGGGCGCCTGGATTTCCGGGGATCTGGCGCAGGGACTGCGCACAACGGCGGCGCACAGCACGCTGGTGCTCGACGACTGCAATTCCACCGCGCTGCTGCCGGACGGCACGCTGGGGCGCGGCGTGACGGAGGTCGAGCTCAACCGGCAGGAGCTGGAAAATGGCAGCCGGCTGGAACTCAGCCATGACGGCTATGTCCGCCGCATGGGCTATGTTCATCGCCGCCTGCTGCTGGTGAGCGGCGACGGCAGGGAAATTCGCGGGGAGGACATGCTGACCCCCGCCGAGCGCCGCCGCAAGCCGGGCAGGAAGCCGGTCCAGGTGCGGTTTCATCTGGCACCCGGGGTCGAACCCACGCTGACCGCCGACAATCAGGGGGCATTGCTGCGCATCGACCTCGGCGCGCTGTGGCAGTTCCGCACCGGCACCGGCGTGCTCGGCGTCGAGGACAGCCTTTGGGTCGACCCCGACGGCCGCCCGCATCCCACCCGGCAGCTTGTCGTCACCGCAGAGGCGCTGCCCGGCGGCTCCAGCATCGGCTGGATCTTCAAGCGGATGGGCTAGGCGGCCGGGTGCCGCCCCGGTCGATTATCCCTCACCCTATATTCACCATTATCGGCTAGCGCCGGGCCATGATCTTGTCGGCATCATGGCGCAGTCTGGGATCGATCGATCCCGCGCGGCTGCGGCGCATCGCGCGCCTCTGGTGCATCGTCGCGGGCATTCTGGCCCTGCTGTACCTGGGGCGACAGCTTTCCTGCGGGATGACCGATGGCATGGGCCACCCTTTCGGGGAGGATTTCATCAATTTCTGGTCGGGCGCGCGGCTGGCCGCGACGGGCCGGGTCGACATCATCTATGATCTGGCCCGGTTCCACGCCTTCGAAACGCAGGTCGCGGGCGCGCCGATCGACCTCTATCATTACAGCTATCCGCCGGTCATGTGGCTGCTCAGCGCACCGCTGGGGCTGGTGCCCTATCCGCTCGCCTGGGCGCTTTGGCAGGGGACGGGGTGGACCGCCTTCGCGCTGGCGATGCGGCGGCTGTCGCCCCGCCACGGCCTGGTTGCGGCGGCCGCCCTGCCGGCGGTGCTGATCAACTTCCTCGGCGGCCAGAACGGCTGCTGGACCGCCGCCATGCTGGGCTGGGGACTGATCCTGCTGCGCGATCGCCCCCGGCTGGCGGGGGCCATACTGGCGTTGTTCGTGGCAAAGCCGCAATTGGGCTGGCTGATCCCGCTGGCGCTGCTGGCCGGGCGACAATATCGCGCGCTCGCCGCCTTCGTCCTGACCGCCGCCCTGCTGCTGGCGGCGACGCTGCCCCTGTTCGGGCCGGACGCGTGGATTGCCTATGCGCGGCAGGGGGCGATGCTGAAGGAGGTGATCCTGGAACAGGGCAGCGGCACCTGGCACCGGATGCTGTCCGTTTTCGTGCTGGTGCGGCATCTGGGCGCGCCGGTGGCCTGGGCCTATGCGGCGCAGGCGCTGGCCAGCGGCGCTGTCGCCATCATGGTGGCACGGCTGTGGCGTTCGGAAGGCCCGACCCCGCGCGCCTGTGCGGCCCTTGCCACGGGTGTGCTCGCCGGGTCGCTCTATGTCAGCGACTATGATTGCGTCATGGCCGGCCTTGCCGCGCTGTGGCTTTGGCCGGCGGCCGGTCCGGACCTGCGCGGGCGGATCGCGCTGGCGACGCTCACCCCGCTGGTGGCCGCACCGGCCGCCCTGGCGAGCGGGATCGCGCTGGGGGCGGGGATGCTCTGGCCGATGCTGCTCGGGGCTGTATTTTTGCCGCGCGGGGCCGTAAGGGGCTGACGCAAAGCCGTCCCGCCCCTTGCGAAGAAAGCCCGTTTCCATGACCGACGTGACCATAAAGCGCGCACTCCTGTCCGTGTCCGACAAGTCGGGCCTTGTCGAACTGGGCCGGGCGCTGGGGGACCATGGCGTGGAACTGGTGTCGACCGGCGGCACGGCCAAGGCACTGCGCGACGCGGGCCTCGCCGTGAAGGATATTTCCGATCTGACCGGCTTTCCCGAAATGATGGACGGCCGCGTCAAGACGCTGCATCCCAAGGTCCATGGCGGCCTGCTCGCCGTGCGCGACAATGCCGAGCATGTGGCCTCGATGGTCGAGCACGACATCGGCGCGATCGACCTCGTCGTCGTCAACCTCTATCCCTTCGCCGCGACCGTCGCCAAGGGCGCGGGGCGGGACGAGATCATCGAGAATATCGATATCGGCGGCCCGTCCATGGTCCGCTCCGCCGCCAAGAATCACGAAAGCGTTGCGATCGTCACCGACCCGGCCGACTATGCCCGCCTGATCGCGGAGATGGCGGAAAAGAACGGCGCGACCAGCTACGACTTCCGCCGGATGCTGGCGGCCAAGGCCTATGCCGCGACCGCCGCCTATGATTCGATGATCGCCAGCTGGTTCGCCTTCGCCGATCAGGGCGCGATGTTCCCCGACACGCTGGCGGTTTCGTCCACCCTGGGCACGACGCTGCGCTACGGCGAAAATCCGCACCAGTCCGCCGCGCTCTATCTGCCCATGGGGCCGACCGCCAACGGCATCGCCCAGGCGCGGCAGGTCCAGGGCAAGGAACTGAGCTACAATAATTACAACGATGCCGACGCGGCGCTGGAACTGGTCAGCGAATTTCGCAACGGCCCGCCGACCGTGGTCATCGTCAAGCACGCCAATCCGTGCGGCGTTGCCACCGGCGATACGCTGATAGAGGCATATGAGGCGGCACTGGCCTGCGACAGCGTGTCGGCCTTCGGCGGCATCATCGCCGTCAATCGGCCGCTGGACGGCCCCACCGCCGAAGCGATCAGCGGCATCTTCACCGAAGTCGTCGCCGCACCCGACGCCGACGACGCCGCGCGCGCGATCTTCGCGAAAAAGAAGAATCTCCGCCTGCTGCTGACCGGCGACCTGCCCGATCCCGCGCGCCCGGGGCTACAGATCAAGACCATCGCGGGCGGATTGCTGGTGCAGGGCCGCGACAATGGCCAGGTCGCGCTGGATGCGCTCAAGGTCGTCACCAAGCGCGCGCCGACCGAACAGGAACTCAAGGACTGCCTGTTCGCCTGGACCGTGGCCAAGCATGTGAAGTCCAACGCCATCGTCTATGCCCGCGACGGCAGCACGGCGGGCGTTGGCGCGGGCCAGATGAACCGCCTGGAATCCGCGCGCATCGCCGCGTGGAAGGCAAAGGATGCCGCCGAAAAGGCGGGGTGGGCAGAGCCGCGCACCATCGGTTCGGCGGTCGCGTCCGACGCATTCTTCCCCTTTGCCGACGGGCTGCTGGCCGCGGTGGAAGCTGGCGCCACGGCGGTGATCCAGCCGGGCGGATCGATCCGGGACGAAGAAGTCGTCGCCGCCGCCGACGAAGCGGGCCTCGCGATGGTCTTCACCGGGATGCGCCATTTCCGGCACTGACATGCCGGACCTTTCCGCCGCTCCGCCCGTTGAAAGGGCAGGAACGGAAAGGAGAGAGACATGCTCAACAGGATAGTGATCGCCGCCGGTGCCGTCGCGCTGGCGCTGCCCATGGCCGCCCCCGTGCAGGCGCAGGTCGACGGGCTGACCGTCACCGCCCGCCCCGGCGCGCCTGAAGTGCGGGCGAAGCTTGTCAGGCTGGGCGACCTCGATCTGCGCAGCGATCGCGGCGTGCGCGTCGCCGATGCCCGCATCCGTCGCGCAGCCGAAGATGTCTGCGGCGTGGGCCGCATGAACGGCAGCGTGATCCGCGCCGGGGAAAGTCGCTGCTACGCCGACGCCTTCGGCAGGGCGCGGGTCGATCTCAACGGTGCGATTTCGGATCAGCGCCTGGGCTGATGCCTGCGGGGAGCGCGCAGCAGGCAGCGCTCCCTTCCTTTCGCAACTGCGAAAGCCCGGAAATCCGCCACTTTTCGTGAAGTGGCCTCTTTTCAAAACATGCTGCAAGGCCTATCTAGTGCGGGACCCGACGTCCACGTCAGGCGCAGGGCATAAAAGAGAATATTGTTCGACAGGAGTATGAGAGGATGACCAAGAACGCGCTGGTGGCTCTGGCCGCCACGATGGCCTTTGCCCTGCCCGGAGTGGCGAGCGCCGGCAGCAACGACATGGACGTGATCGTCGACGGCAGCACGGGCGCCGAAACGCGCACCATTGCGGTCCAGCTTGGCGATCTGAACCTTGCCACCGACAAGGGCCTGAAACGGGCCGATTATCGTCTGGTTCGCGCTTCCAAGGAAGTGTGCGGCTTCGTCAACGGCTCCATCCTGCCGGTGACGGACGATTACCGGGCCTGCTACGGCTCGGCGATCGAAGGCGCGCGGACCGATCTCGACGCGCTGGCCCGGCGCAGCTGAACCGGAACATGCCTTCCCCCACGAAGGGGACTGCAGGGGGTCGCCTCGCGCAAGCGGGGCGGCCCTTTTCCGTGTCGTCTGCGTGGCAATGATTACCCGGCATTAACCACTCCTTAGAGGATTTCCTTCACTCCCGACGCCACGAAGGATCAATTCGGGGGAAAATGCCAGTCATGCCGCGTACCGACCGACATGTGGACGTCGCCATCATCGGGGCGGGGCCGGCCGGGCTGACCGCCGCCTATCTGCTGACGAAGCAGGGCTACCGCGTCACCGTGATCGAAAAGGACCCGGTCTATGTCGGCGGCATCAGCCGGACGGTGGAAGTCGGCGGCTTTCGCTTCGACATCGGCGGGCATCGGTTCTTTTCCAAGAGCCAGCAGGTCGTCGACCTGTGGAACGAGATATTGCCGGACGACTTCATCCAGCGCCCGCGCATGAGCCGCATCTATTATGAGGGCAAATTCTACAGCTATCCGCTGCGCGCGTTCGAGGCGTTGTGGAATCTCGGCGTCTGGCGGTCCGCCTTGTGCATGGCGAGTTTCGCCAAGGCAAAGCTGTTCCCGAACCGCAATGTCCGCTCCTTCCAGGACTGGACCGTCAACGCCTTCGGGCACCGGCTTTTCTCGATCTTCTTCAAGACCTACACCGAAAAGGTATGGGGCATGCCGTGCGACGAGATGTCGGCCGACTGGGCGGCGCAGCGCATCAAGGGCCTGTCGCTCTGGGGCGCGGTGGTCGACGGCCTGAAGCGCAGCCTGGGCCTCAACAAACGGCCAAATGACGGCATGGCGACCAAGACCCTGCTGGAAAGCTTCCGCTATCCGCGCCTTGGCCCCGGCATGATGTGGGATGCCGCGCGCGACCATGTGCTGGCCGGCGGCAATCATGTGCTGATGGCGCACAGCTTCAAGCGGCTGGAACAGGACCAGGGCACCGGTCGCTGGCGCCTGATGGCCGAATCGCCCGAAGGGGACGTCGTGATCAATGCGGAACATGTGATCAGTTCCGCGCCGATGCGCGAACTGGCCGGCCGCATCCATCCGCTTCCCGACACGCTGCCGGCGGCGATGGACCTCAAATATCGCGACTTCCTGACCGTTGCCCTGATGGTGAAGGGGCAGGATATCTTCCCGGACAACTGGATCTACATCCACGATCCCAAGGTGCAGGTCGGCCGCATCCAGAATTTCCGCAGCTGGTCGCCCGAAATGGTGCCCGATCCCAGCCTTGCCTGCGTGGGCCTGGAATATTTCTGCTTCGAAGGCGACGGGCTGTGGGCCTCGGACGACGCCGATCTCATCGCGCTCGCCACGAAGGAAATGGCCATGCTGGGCCTGTGCGATCCGGTCGATGTGGTCGGCGGCGCGGTAGTGCGCCAGGAAAAGGCCTATCCCGTCTATGACGACGCCTATGCCGCCAATGTGCTGGCGATGCGCACCGAGCTGGAGGCCCGCTATCCCACGCTCCACATGGTCGGCCGCAACGGCATGCACCGCTATAACAACCAGGATCATGCGATGATGACGGCGATGCTGACCGTGCGCAACATCGTCGCGGGCGCGCGCGTCCACGACGTGTGGAGCGTCAACGAGGATGCCGAATATCATGAGGCGGGCGAGGAAGGGCAGGATGCCGACGCCCAGGCCGCACTGGGCAGCGTGCGCGGCGTGCCGTCGCGCCTGAAGGCTGCCTGATCCCGTGGTGAAGCGGCTGCGTGCCGCCTGTGCGCGGGCCGTTCGCCCGACGTTCGCCCGCTATCTGCTGGCCAGCATCTGCGCGCTGTCCAGCGACATGGCGGTTTTCCTGCTGCTGGACCGGATGGGGTCGGCGCCCATGCTGGCCGCCTTCGGCGGCTATGCGGCGGGTCTCGTCGTCCATTGGGCCATCAGCATCCGCTACGTGTTCGATACCGGCGCCGGGCCGACCCATGCGCAGCGCGCCGGCTTCGTCGCCACCGCGCTGCTGGGCATGGGCATCACCCTGGCCATGGTCGGCGGGCTCAGCGCCGTCGGCCTGGCTCCGCCGGTCGCCAAGCTCCTGTCGGTGCCCGTCAGCTTCCTGACCGTCTATGCGATCCGCAAATATGGCGTATTCGCCCGCGCCTGAACCGCGCCGCGCCACCTTGTGGGCGCTGCTCGCCTGGGCGGCGTGCGCGGGCGTCATGCTGTGGCTGTTCCGGGCGGACTATGCGACGCTGGGCTTTCGCGATCCCGACGATGCCATGCGGTTGGCGCAGGTGCGCGACTGGATCGGCGGCCAGTCCTTCTGGGACGTCAGCCAGCACCGGGTGAACCCGCCCGCAGGCGGCCCGATGCACTGGTCGCGGATCGTCGACATGCCGATTGCGGGCCTGATCCTGCTGCTGCGGCCGCTGCTGGGTGCCGGGCCGGCGGAATTGCTGGCCATCGCCCTTGTGCCCCTGTTGCTGCTGGGCGGGCTGACCGGCGCGCTGTTCCTCGCGGCGCGGCGGATCGCGGGGACGGCAACGGCCTTGCTCGCCGTCATGTTGCTGCTGACCGCGCCCAGCATCCTCGTCCAGTTCACGCCGCTGCGCATCGACCATCATGGCTGGCAGATCATGCTGGCCGCGCTGGCGCTGGCGGGCGCGATGGACGCGCGCGCGCTGCGCGGCGGCATCGTCGCGGGGCTGGCGCTGATGCTGTGGCTTCAGATTTCCAGCGAGGCGTTGCCCTATGCCGCGCTGTTCGCCGCCGCCTTCGCACTGCGCCAATGGATCGACCGCGCGGAAGCGCCGCGCTTCATCGGCTATGCGGCGACGCTGGGGGGCGGGGCGCTGCTGCTGCTTGTCATCCTGCGCGGCCAGATGGCGCTGGTCGCGCGGCAGTGCGACGCCCTGTCCTTCATCTATGTCTGGCCGCTGGTGGCCATGGCGTGCGCCACCCCGGTCGCCGCGCGCCTCGTCGGCACGCAGGGCGCAGGGCGCCGTTTCCTCGTCGCCGGGGTCGGCGGCGGTGCGGCGGCGCTGGCGTTCCTGCTGACCGGAGGGGCGTGCCTGACGGGCGACCCGTTCGCCGCGCTCGGCCCGGTCGCCTATCGCCTCTGGTATCTTCAGGTCATGGAGGGGCGCCCGATCTGGGAACAGAGCCTGTCGCTGCGCGGCGTCATCCTGCTGCCCGCATTGCTGGGACTGGGGGCCAGCCTCATGGCCGCGCGCGCGGCGCGGGGGGCGGCCCGCATGCGCTGGCTGACGCTGGCGCTGCTGCTGCTCGGCGCGACCGCGGTGTCGCTCCTGGTCATGCGGGCCTTGTCCGTCGCCCATGTCTTCGCCCTGCCGGGGATCGCCTGGCTGCTTCTCCTGCTGCTCGGAAAGGCGCAGCGTTCCATCCTCGCGCCCGTGCGGGTGCTGGGCACCGTGACGCTTGTGCTGCTGACGCCGGCAGGCCTGTGCGCCGCCTGGGTCGCCATCGCGGCGAAGCCGGAACCCGCCCGGCAGGCCAGCGCCAATTGCCGCGCCGCCGCCGTGCTGGCGCCGCTGCGGGCGCTGCCGCCCGCGACGCTGTTCGCGCCGATCGATCTTGGCCCCGACATATTGGTCCAGACGCGCCACCGCGTCGTCGCGACCGCCCATCACCGCAATGCCGCCGGCATCACCGCCGTCATCGAAGGCTTCGTCGACGCCCCGCCCGCCGCGCGTGCCGTCATCGGCCGGACCAGCGCGGCCTATGTCGTGACCTGCGACGGTCTCACCGAAATGCGGCTCTATGCCGACGCCGACCGCCAGGGGCTGGCGGCGATGCTCGCGCGGGGGCGGGTTCCGGGCTGGCTGGAGCCGCTGCCGGGCCGGGGCCCGCTGCGCCTCTACCGCATCAGGCCGGAATGAAGGCCATCGCCACGCCGTTCATGCAGTAACGCTTGCCGGTCGGCTTTGGCCCGTCGTCGAACACATGGCCCAGATGCCCCCCGCAGCGCGCGCAATGGACCTCGGTGCGGGGATAGCCGATGGAAAAGTCCCGCCTCGTCCCCACCGCCCCGGCCAGCGGTGCCCAGAAACTGGGCCATCCGGTGCCGCTGTCGAACTTGGTCCTGGAACTGAACAGCTTCTGGTCGCACCCGGCACAGGCGAAGATGCCGGCGCGATGCTCGTCGTTGAGCGGGCTGGTGAAGGGATGCTCGGTCGCCTCCTGCCGCAACACCTTGTAGGCCCAGGGGCTCAGCTTCTTCTTCCACTGCGCGTCGGTCAGGGCATAGGGATAGGCAGCCTCCGCCTCGCCCGGCAGAAACTGCCAGAGTGCCAGCGCCGCCGCGCCCGTAGCCATGCCGCCAAGGAAATGTCGTCTGTCCATGTGCGCCGTCCTAGCGCGGTCAGCCTGTCGTCGGCCTGAACAGCCGGCGCCACCAGCGTCCGCCCGATTGCATCACATGACGCCGGAACAGCAGTACGCCCACGCGGATGATCAGCGCCACGAAGGCCGCCTGCCACACGATCGCCACCAGATGCGGCCACACCGCCCCGTCCTGCGCCGCCCGCACGATCATCGCGAAGGGCGAACTCCAGGGGAAGATGCAGGCGGCGATCTCGGCCGGCGATCCCATATGGTCCACGGCATAGCTGGCGAAGAAGAAGATCAGCATCTGCCCCATGGTGATGGGCATGTTCAGCGTCTGCACCTCGCGCACCGTCGTCGCCTGCGCGCCGATCCCCAGGAACAGCGACCCCAGCAGCGTATAGGCCATGGCGAAATAGACGATCGCCAGCAGCAGGAAGAGGGGCCACCCCACCGCCGGCGCGGGCAGGTTCGCCACCCCGTCGCCCAGCATGATCAGCAGCAGCAGCGCGGTCCCGCCCCAGAACAGGATGCCCACGAAACTCATCGCCAGCATCGCCATCAGCTTGCCCAGGAATATCGCGTCGATCGGCACCGCCGCTGCCAGTATCTCTATAATCTTATTGGTTTTTTCCTCGACCAGATTGGACAGGATCATACCCGCCAGCAAAATGGTGAGAAAAAACATCACCACTTGCGCGATCCGGCCGATGACCAGTTGCCCCTGGGCTTGCGCGCCGTGGCTGGTCGCCACCTCCTGCCGGTCCACCGCCACGAAGCGCAGCGACCGTTCGGCCAGCGCCGCCGATGCCAGCAGGCTGACGTCGCCCTGCAAATGGTCCAGATCCTCCGCCTTGCCGGTCAGCACCGGATGGGCAAGCGATCCGGACAGGATCGCCACCACCGCCGAATCCGGCCGTGCCAGCTGCGCGCGCGGGTCGGGCGCGCGCGGCACCGGCCGCAGATGCGGCAGCGCCTGGTCGCCCATCCGCTGGGTCAGCCCGTCGCGGGCGCGCTCGATCGCGCCATTGTCGGCCGCCGACATGGCGATGCCCACCACCGGGCGCAGGTCGGTGCTGGAAATCTTGCTGCCCAGCCCGCCGAAGGCGAAGCCGATCAGGATCGGCAGCAGCGGGCCGAGCAGGAACAGGATGAAGGTGCGCGACAGCACGACGGCGGTGAAATCCCGCCGCGCGATGACGAAGGCGGCGCGCCACAAATGCCTCATGCCGCATCCTCCGTCCGGTCGGGCCGGTCGTCCCGCATCTGCCGTGCCACCGCCGCTCCGGCGATGGCGACGAAGGCGTCGTGCAGGCCGGGCCGCTCGATCGACAGGCTTTCTATCCCCGCCTGCCCGTCGATCAGCGCGCGCAGCAGCGGTTCGATGCCTTCGTCCGGCAGGGCGAAATGCCATGTCCCGTCCTCGGTCGTCGCGTCGGGCGGCAACGCGCCGCGCCAGCCCCCGTCCGCCGCCCGCGTGCGCAGCCGCACCTGCGCGCGCAGCCGGTCGCGCGCGTGCGCGGGCGTCCCTTCGAAATGGATGCGCCCGCCCGCGACGATGGCGATGCGCTCGCACAGACGATCGGCGTGGGCGATGACATGCGTGGAAAATAATATGGTGACGCCCTTGCGCGCCTGTTCGCGGATCAGCGCTTCCAGTTTTTCCTGGTTGATCGCGTCCAGCCCGGAAAAGGGTTCGTCCAGTACGATCAGGCGCGGTTCGTGCACGATGGTGCCGAACAATTGCACCGTCTGGGCCATGCCCTTGGACAATTGGCGGATGGGCTTGTCGATGGCCGCGCCCAGGCCGTGCCCCTCCAGCATCGCCTTGGCCCGTCGCCGTCCCTCGGCCAGCGGCAGTCCGCGCAGCGCGCCCATGAACGCGATCGCCTCGAACGCCTTCATCGACGGATAGAGCCCGCGTTCCTCGGGCAGATAGCCGACATTGGGCGCCATCCTCAGCGGGGCGGCATCGCCCAGCAGGCGGCGCTCTCCCTCATCGGGGTCGATTATGCCCAGCAGGGTGCGCAGCAATGTCGTCTTGCCCGCGCCATTGGGGCCCAGGATGCCATATATGGCGCCGACGGGCACGGCGATGTCGATGCCGTCGACGGCGCGAAAGCGGCCGAACGTCTTGACAAGGCCATGGCCTTCCACGGCATAGGGTTGGTGAGGGGCGGAAGCAGGGGCCTGGGTGTCGCCGATCATTCCGTCCTGATAGTCTGGACACGTGCCCGTGCCTATAGAAACATTGGAACAGCGCCTGAAGGCGCAGGCGCTGCGGCTGGGCTTTGCCGCTTGCCGCATCGCGCCTGCGGACGTCGCGCCGCGCGCGAGCGAACGGCTGCGCGCCTGGCTCGATGCCGGCCATCATGGCGACATGCTCTGGATGGAGGACCGCGCCGACCAGCGGGGATCGCCGGCGGGGCTGTGGCCCGACGTGCGCAGCGTCGTGATGCTGGGGATGAGCTATGCGCCGGGACGCGACCCGCTGGCGCTGGCGGACGTGCCGGACCGCGCGCGCTTTTCCGTCTACGCGCAGGGCAGGGACTATCATGATGTCGTCAAGAAGGGGTTGAAGGCGCTGGCCCGCTGGCTGGTCGAGCAACAGGCGGCAAGCCTCAAGGTCTTTGTCGATACCGCTCCCGTCATGGAAAAGCCGCTTGCCGCGGGCGCGGGTCTCGGCTGGCAGGGCAAGCACAGCAATCTCGTCAGCCGCGACCATGGCAGCTGGCTCTTCCTGGGCGCCATCTACACCGAACTTGTCCTGACGCCCGACGCGCCGGAGGTCGACCATTGCGGCAGTTGCACCGCCTGCCAGGCCGCCTGTCCGACCGACGCCTTTCCCGCGCCCTATGTCGTCGACGCGCGGCGCTGCATCTCCTACCTCACGATCGAACATAAGGGGCCGATCCCGCAGGATCTGCGCGCGGGCATCGGCAACCGCGTCTATGGCTGCGACGATTGCCTCGCCGTCTGCCCCTGGAACAAGTTTGCCGACGCGGCGGCGGCCAACCGCGCCTTTGTCGGCCGTGCCGAACTCGCTGCGCCACGGATCGGCGACCTGCTCGCCCTCGACGACGCCGCCTTTCGCGAGATTTTCTCCGGTTCGCCGATCAAGCGGATCGGGCGTAACCGGCTGGTCCGCAACGCCGCCGTCGCGGCCGGCAACAGCGGCGACGCGTCGCTGCGCGCGCGGCTGGAACCGCTGACCCGCGACGACGACCCGGTCGTGGCGGAAGCGGCGTCATGGGCGATGGCCCGGCTGCCGGGGTGAAGGCCACGCCCCCGCCCGTTCCGCGCGCGCGACCCCCGGCCCTGGACCTGGCCGGCGGAGCCGCCCCTAGAACTGGTCGGCGATGTCCATCAGGCCCAGCAGCTTCCTGGGCGCGACCTGCCGCCAGCTCGCGCGCAGGCGGTCGGCGATATGGTCCCAGTCGGTATCGCCCAGGTCCAGGCGGATGCCGACCCAGCCGTCGCCGAAATAGGCGGGGCGGTAATAGCGGTCCGGATCGGCCTCGATCAGGGTTGCCTGCTCGTCCGGTGCGGTCGTCTTGACCAGCAGGGCGATGATGCCGTCGCCGTGATGGCCCCTGGTGAAATAGCCGAACTTCTTGCCCTTGACGATGCCGAAACAGGGCATGCCGTGGGACAGGATCTCGTCCGCCTGCGGCAGGGCCAGTGCCAGTTCGCGCACCCGGTTCAGCAGCCAGTCGGGCTCGCGCTCGCGGGTGACATAGTCGGCCAGCGCGCGGGAATAGAGCTGATGCTCGGCGATCAGGACGCGCGCGGCCAGACTGTCGGGCGTGTCGCCGGGCTGGATCGCGACCGGCGTCCGGGCCAGCACCGGCCCGTCGTCCAGCGCGGCGGTGACGACATGGACCGAACATCCGCCATGGCTGTCGCCCGCCTCGATCGCGCGCCGATGCGTGTCCAGCCCCTTGTAGAGCGGCAGCAGGCTGGGGTGGATGTTGAGCATCCGTCCTTCCCATCCCGCGACGAAGGGCGCGGGCAGGATGCGCATGAACCCGGCCAGCGCGACGAAGGACGCGCCCGCCCGGCGCAGCGCCAGATCCAGTGCGTCGAAGAACTGCGCCTTCTCCGTCGCCTTCGGGCGGGGAAAGCCGATCGTGGCGATCCCCTCCGCCTCGGCCAGTTTCAGGCCCGGCGCGTCGGGATTGTCGGCCGCGACCAGCACGATCTCATAGGGGCAGCGTTCGGCCTTCGCCGCGTAGAGCAGCGCGGCCATGTTCGACCCCCGCCCGGAAATCAGAACGCCGACTTTTGCCCTGGCCATTGTCCAACCTCCCGGCAGGATGTCATCCCCGATGCGTCGCCGACCATGCGGCCCGCGCTCCCCATGTCTCCGCCCCGCCCCGAACGGTGCAGCCCTTGTCGCCGGCGACCACGGCGCCGATGCGGAACACGGTTTCGCCCGAATCCTCCAGCGATTTGGCGACGGCGGCGGCATGCGCCTCGTCCACGGCCAGCACCATGCCGATGCCGCAGTTGAAGGTGCGGGCCATTTCCTCCGGCTCGATATTCCCCTGCGCCTGGAGGAACGCCATCAGGCGCGGCTGATCCCACGCGTCGGCTTCCACCACGGCATGGGCGCCGTCGGGCAGCACGCGCGGGATATTTTCCAGCAGCCCGCCGCCGGTGATGTGCGCCAGCGCGTGGATCATGCCCGCGCGCACCAGCGGCAGCAGGCTCTTCACATAGATGCGGGTCGGCGCCATCAGCGCGTCGATCAGCAGCACCTCATTGTCGAACAGGGCGGGCCGGTCGAGTTTCCACCCCTTGTCCGCGGCCAGGCGGCGGACCAGCGAATAGCCGTTGGAATGCACGCCCGAAGAGGCGAGGCCCAGCAGCACGTCTCCCGGCGCGACGCGTGTACCGGTCAGCGCCTTGTGGCGTTCCACCGCGCCGACGCAGAAACCGGCGAGGTCATAGTCGCCATCGGCATACATGCCCGGCATCTCGGCGGTCTCGCCGCCGATCAAGGCGCAGCCGGCGATGCGGCATCCTTCGGCGATGCCCGCGATCACGCGCTCGGCTACGCCCGACTCCAGCTTGCCGGTCGCGTAATAGTCCAGGAAGAACAGCGGTTCGGCGCCCTGCACGATCAGGTCGTTCGCGCACATGGCGACCAGGTCGATACCCACGCCGTCATGGCGGCCATGATCGATCGCCAGCTTCAGCTTGGTGCCCACCCCGTCATTGGCCGCGACCAGCAGCGGGTCGTCATAGCCGGCCGCCTTCAGGTCGAAAAAACCGCCGAACCCGCCCAGGTCGGCGTCGGCGCCGGGGCGGCGGGTGGCCTTCGCCAGCGGCGCGATGGCGCGGACCAGGGCGTTGCCGGCGGCGATGTCGACGCCGGCCTTGGCGTAGCTGTAGGATTCGTTCTCGTTCATGGGCAGCGCCCTAGAGCAACTGGCCCGAAAACGAAAGGCGGCGTGGGTTGGCGCTTGGCAGGACAGGCAAATCCCGCCAAAAGGACGCGCGTGAGCCTTGCCCCGTCCCTTTCCCGCCTGCCCGTCGTGCGCCTGCCGCTGCGGCGCGCCCTCGCGCACGGGCTGTCCCGCCCGCTCCAGATCCTGCTCGCGGTCGCGCTCGGCATAGCGGCGGCGGGTCTGCTTGCGCAGATGAACGGCGAACGCGGCGTCCCGCCGATCGCCAGCGGCGGCGATTTCGAGGTGACCGGCGTGAAGGTGGACGTGTCGGCCAAGGATGCCGACAGCGCCCGCTACGCCGGCTGGCGCCTTGCCCAGCGGCAGGCATGGCGGATGCTGTGGGGCCGCACCCATGGCGGCGCGGGCGCCCCGGCCTTGTCCGATTCGCAGCTCGAAGCCATGATTTCGGGGATCGAGATCGAATATGAACAGGCCGGGCCGACGCGCTATATCGCCACGCTGGGCATCTCCTTCGACCGCGCGCGCACGGGCCAGTTGCTGGGCGTCAGCGGCCATGTCATGCGCTCGCCGCCATTGCTGGTGATCCCGGTGATGTGGGACGGCGGATCGGCCGTGTCCTACGAACGCACCAATGAATGGCAGAAGGCCTGGGCGCGCTATCGCACCGGTGACAGTGCCATCGACTATGTCCGGGTCGCCGGATCGATCGCCGACCCGATCCTGCTGAACGCCGGCCAGACCGGGCGGCGCGGGCGCCTGTGGTGGCGCGTCCTGCTCGACCAATATGGCGCCGCCGACGTGGTCATTCCCATCGTGCGGCTCGATCGCGCCTGGCCCGGCGGCCCCGTGACCGCCACCTTCACCGCCCGCTACGGCCCCGACGACAGCCTGATCGGCGATTTCACCCTGCGCGCCTCCAACGACAGCGGCATCGCCAAGATGCTGGACGACGGCGTGCGCCGGATCGACGAACTGTATATCCGCGCGCTCAACGACGGCCGCCTGCGGCCCGACCCGTCGCTGATCATCGAGGAGCCGGTCGACACCGCCGCGCTGGAAATCGAGAACGCGGCAGAGGCGCTGCCGGTCGAAACGACCGAACTGCCGACCGTCAGCAGCGGCGGCACCAGCTTCTCGATCCAGTTCGACACCCCCGATGTCGGGTCCGTGACGCAGGGCGAATCGGCGGTGCGCGCCATTCCGGGCGTGCGGACGGCAGCGACGCGCAGCCTGGCGCTGGGCGGCACGTCGGTCATGCAGGTTAGCTTCGACGGCACGGTCGACATGCTGCGCGCCGGGCTTCAGGCGCGCGGCTTCACCGTCGCGGTGTCGGGCACGACGCTGCGCATAACGCGGCGGCAGGCACCGGCCGCCGCGCCGGCGGGACCCCAGCCCGCCGAACAATGAGCCAGATCAGCCTTCCCTTCGACTGGCCGGGACAGGCCGGGGACGGGGCATTCCTGGTGAGCGAGGCCAACCGTCTGGCGGTCGCCCATCTGGAACGATGGCGCGACTGGCCGCTGTCGGTCAGCGTGCTCACCGGCCCGCCGCGCTCGGGGCGCTCGACCCTGGCGCGCCAGTTCGCGGCGATGAGCGGCGGCGCGGTCATCGACGACGCGCAGGGGCAGGACGAACGTGCCCTGTTCAACGCCTGGAACGATGCGCAAACCCGGCGCCATCCGCTGCTGATGGTGGGGCAGGCGCCGCCCGCGCACTGGACTGTCGCGCTGCCCGACCTGCGCTCGCGGCTGGCCGCCGTCCCGCATGTGGCGATCGCCGAACCGGACGAGGCGCTGGCCCGGGCGCTGATCTGCCGTGCGCTCGACATTGCGGGGGCGGCCTATGCCGCCGGCCTGCCCGACTGGCTGCTGCGCCGGATCGAGCGCAGCTATGGCGCCATCGAATCGGTAACGCGGCTGCTCGACCGGGCGGCCCTGTCACAGGGACGCAAGATTTCGGCCTCAATGGCCAAAGATATTCTGCAATCGGCGGGATATATGCCTATAGTCCCGCCCGATCCTTCCACCGACCAGCGCGAGTGATCCGTGGCCGAAGCCGATCCCCTGACCAGCCTGACCCTGCCGGGCGAACGCTATTTCAACCGCGAACTGTCCTGGCTCGCCTTCAACCAGCGCGTGCTGGAAGAAGCGATGAACCGCGCCCATCCGCTGCTGGAACGTCTGCGCTTCCTCTCCATCTCGGGCGCCAACCTCGATGAATTCTTCTCCGTGCGTGTCGCGGGCCTGAAGGGACAGCAGCTTCAAAATGTCGACCTGCGCTCGGCGGACGGCCTGACCCCGGTGCAGCAGCTGGGCGCCATCACCGACGCCACGGCCGCGCTGATGCAGGCGCAGCAGAAGGTGTGGGGCGCGCTCCACGGCGAACTGGTGCAGGTGGGCATAGAGGTTATCGGCCCCTCGACGGATCTCGACGCCGACAGCGACGCATGGCTGCGCGAGCATTTCCTGACGCAGATTTTCCCGATCCTGACGCCGCAGGCGCTCGATCCGGCGCATCCCTTCCCCTTCATTCCAAACGAAGGTCTGTCGATCGTCTTCGATCTCGTCCGCCTGTCGGACAAGGAACCGATCCGCGAACTGGTGATGATCCCCCCCTCGCTCGCCCGCTTCGCCCGCATCCCCGGCGAACCCGCGCGCTACATGGCGCTGGAAGCGGTGATCCGCCGCTTTTCCGCCGATCTCTTTCCCGGCTACCGGGTCCGCAACAGCGGTGTGTTCCGCATCATCCGCGACAGCGACATCGAAATAGAGGAAGAGGCGGAAGATCTCGTCCGCTATTTCCGCAGCGCCATCAAGCGGCGGCGGCGCGGCCGCGTCATCCGCATGGAGATTGAGGAGCGGATACCCGAACCGGTCGAGGAAATGTTGCAGGACATGCTCCAGGGGCATGACGCGATCGTGGTCGAGGTGGAAGGTTTCGTGGGCATCGGCAACCTGTCGGGCATCGTCGACGAAGACCGGCCCGACCTCAAGTTCGAACCCTATGCACCGCGCTTTCCCGAACGCATCCGCGAATATGGCGGCGACTGCTTTGCCGCCATCCGGGCCAAGGACATCATCGTCCATCACCCCTATGAGGCGTTCGATGTCGTCATTTCCTTCCTGCGGCAGGCGGCGTCCGACCCCGATGTGGTCGCGATCAAGCAGACGCTGTACCGTGCGGGCAAGCAGTCCGCCGTCATCCGCGCGCTGATCGACGCGGCGGAGGCCGGAAAATCGGTGACCGCCGTGGTGGAACTCAAGGCCCGGTTCGACGAGGAACAGAATCTCATGTGGGCCGATGCGCTGGAACGCGCGGGCGTTCAGGTGGTCTACGGCTTCATCGACTGGAAAACCCATGCCAAGGTGTCGATGGTGGTCCGGCGCGAAGGCGACCAGTTCCGCACCTACTGCCATTTCGGCACCGGCAACTACCACCCGGTCACCGCGCGCATCTATACCGACCTCAGCTTCTTCACGGCCGAACCCGCCTATGGCCGGGACGCCGCCGCGCTGTTCAACTATATCACCGGCTATGTCGAACCCCAGCGGCTGGAAAAGCTGGTGATAAGCCCGCGCGACCTGCGCAGCGAACTGTGCAGCCGCATCGACGCGGAAATCGACCATGTGCGCGAAGGGCGGCCGGGAACCATCTGGGCCAAGATGAATAGTCTGGTCGACCCCGCCATTATCGAGAAGCTCTATGCGGCCAGCAACGCCGGTGTCCAGATCGACCTCATCGTGCGCGGCATCTGTTGTCTGCGTCCCGGCGTGCCGGGCATGTCGGACAATATCCGGGTGAAATCCGTCGTCGGTCGGTTCCTGGAACATAGCCGCATCGCCGTCTTCGGCAATGGCAAGACGCTGCCCAACAACGGCGCACTCGTCTATATCAGTTCGGCCGACTGGATGCCGCGCAACTTCGACCGCCGGGTCGAATTTCTGGCCCCGGTGGAAAATCCCACGGTGCACGACCAGATCGTCGACCAGGTTCTGGTGGCCAATCTGATCGACACCGAACAGAGCTGGACGCTGGACAGCGATGGCCATTATGCGCGCGTGGAGGCGGGCGAAAAACCGTTCAACCTGCACCGCTACTTCATGACCAACCCGTCCCTGTCGGGGCGCGGGGCCGCGCTGGACAGCGACGCGGTGCCCACGCTGCGCCTGCGCGCGCGCGGTTGAGGCGCGCGCGGTGAATTCCATGCTCAGCAGGGTGCGCGCGGTCGCCGAAACGCTCGCCGGGGCGCCGGACCCGGCGACGAAGCGCAGCGCGATCATCGACATCGGTTCCAACAGCGTTCGTCTGGTCGTCTATGACGGGCCGGTCCGCCTGCCCTTCATCCTGTTCAACGAAAAGGTGATGGCGGGCCTTGGCGCGTCGCTGGCCAAGACCGGGCAGATCGAGGAAGCGGCGATGGAACGCGGGCTGCGGGCGCTGGCGCGCTTTGCCCATCTGTGCCGCGACATGAAGGTGACGGACGTCAGTTGCGTCGCCACCGCGGCGGTGCGCGATGCCGGCAACGGCCCCGACTTCATCGCCCGCGTGCAGGCGCTGGGCCTGACGGTGCGCCTGCTGACCGGCGCGCAGGAAGCGATCGGGGCCGGCCACGGCGTCCTGTCGGGCATACCCGGCGCGGACGGGATCGTCGGCGATCTTGGCGGCGGCAGCCTGGAACTGGCGCGGGTGCGCGCCGGGAAAGTGGAACAGACGGCGTCGCTGCCGCTGGGGGTGCTGCGCCTGCCCGACATACGTGCCAAGGGGCCGGGTCATCTGGAACGGCAGGTCCGCAAGATGCTGGACAAGGCGGGCTGGCGGCCCGAACGGGGATTGCCGCTCTACATGGTCGGCGGGTCGTGGCGCACGCTGGCCCGCTTCGACATGCAGTTGACCCATTTCCCGCTGCCGGTGGTGCATCAATATGAGATGCCGGCGGAGCGTGCTGAGCAACTCACACGCATCGTGTCGCATGTCGGCCGGTCGCGGCTGAAGCAGATTCCCGCCATCACCGGATCGCGCGTGCCCACCTTGCCGGACGCGGCGGCCCTCTTGTCGGTGATCGTGCGCCAGCTTGGCACCAGCCGCCTGGTGGCATCGGCCTATGGCCTGCGCGAAGGCCTGCTCTACGAAGCGCTGCCGGACGCTGTCCGGGCGCAGGACCCGCTGCTGGTGGCGGCGGAGGCGGAAGGGGAGGCGCAGGCGCGCTTTGCCGGTCATGGCGACCGCATCGAACGCTGGATCGCGCCGCTGTTCCTGGAAGACGGCAGCGCCTGGCGCCGCATCCGCCGCGCCGCCTGTCTGCTCGCGGACGTGGGCTGGCGCGCCAATCCCGATTTTCGCGCCGAACGTGGCGTGGAAATCGCGCTGCACAGCAACTGGGTCGGCATCAGCGCCGCTGAACGGGCGATGCTGGCGCAGGCGCTCTACAGCCATTTCGGCGGCGGCACCGGAACGCCGGCGGGGATCGAAGGACTGGCCGCGCCGGAGGCGCTGCACCGCGCGGCGCTGTGGGGGCTCGCCATCCGCCTCGCGCAACGCCTGTCGGGCGGGATGGAAGGGCCGCTGGATGAATCGCGGCTGGACCATGAGGACGGGCGCCTCGTCCTGACAACCGGCGGCGGCGACGATGCGCTGCTGGGCGAACCGGTCGAACGCCGCCTGCGCCACCTGGCCCAGGCGATGAAGATCGATCACCGCATGGTGGTGGGCGCCTGACGCGCGCGGCGGGCCGGGGCGCGTGCGCCGGCCGTCATTTCTTCGCGCCCAGCTCCTTTTTCAGAAAGGCGTGCAGCAACGCCGCGCGCACCGCGTCTTCGGCATGGTCGGCACCGACCGAATGGCCGCCTTCGCGATATTCGTGATAATAGACGGTGCTGCCCGTCGCCATCAGCTTCGCCGCCATCTTGCGGGCATGGCCGGGATGCACGCGGTCGTCCTTGGTCGACAGGTAGAAGAAGGCGGGCGGATACCGGACGCCGGGCCGCACATTCTGGTAGGGCGACCAGTGTTTCATGAACGCCCAGTCGGACGGATTGTCGGGGTCGCCATATTCCGCGACCCAGGATGCGCCCGCCGACAGGTGCGAATAGCGTTTCATGTCCTCCAGCGGCGATCCGGCGATCACCGCGCCATAGAGGTCGGGCCGCTGGGTCATCGACGCGCCGACCAGCACGCCGCCGTTGGACCGGCCTGAAATGGCGATGCGCCCCTTGGCCGACACGCCGGTGCTTACAAGATCCTCCGCCACGGCGGCCAGGTCGTCAAAGGCATTCTGCCGCTTTTCGCGCAGCGCCGCCTGGTGCCAGGCCGGGCCATATTCGCCGCCGCCCCGGATGTTGGCCAGTACATAGGCGTTGCCGTCCTCGACCCAGAACAGGCCCAGCGGCCCGGCGCGATAGGGCTCGGTGGTCAGGTAGGTGGGCGTCTGCGCCAGCCGGAATCCGCCATAGGCGTGGATCAGCGCGGGAACCGGCCCGGTCACGCCCTTCCTGCGGGCCAGGAAATAGGGGATGCGGGTGCCGTCCTTCGACGTGGCGAAGCGCTGCTCCACGGTGAACGCGCCGGCGTCGAAGCGCGCGGGCAGTTGCTGGATGGTGCGCGCCGGCCCGGATGCGCCCGCGACCATCAGGCTGGGCGGGGTCAGCATCCCCTCGACCGAAGCGAACAGCATGTCCTGCGCATCGGCGGTCGCGACAAGGTGCACGGTCGCCTTGTCGGCCAGCGGCACCGGCCGCCCGGACCAGCGCCCGGTGGCGGGATCGCGCGTCATCGCCAGCAGCACGCCCGACACGTCGTCCAGCTGCTTGACCCACAGCACATGGTCGCTCGCGCGGACTTCCTCGACGACCGTGGTTTTCGTGGGGGTCAGGATGACCTGCGGCGCCCCGGCCCGGCCCGCCGCCACGTCGGCGATCGGCCAGCAGATCAGCGACCCGGCGGGAATGTCGCCCAGCGGGTCGTTCAGCAGCGCGACCATCTGCCCGTCGATCAGCCCCTGCAACTCCGCGGTCTCGGGCAACGGCGTCGCGACCAGCCGCCCGTCCTCGCCGATCAGCGACAGCCGGTTGCTGTAGAAGGTCAGCCCCCGCTCGACGAAGGCCCGGCGCGTGTCGCCGTCCTGCAAGGCGCGGGCGCGCATCGCGATGTCGCCCGTCTCGCCTTCCATGACCAGCGTCGCGGCGGACAGCGGCGTGCCGCGCTTCCATGCCTTCACCTGCCGGGCATAGCCCGAATCGGTGAGCGTCCCCGCGCCATAGTCGGTCGCGACCAGCAATGTGTCGCGGTCCATCCAGGCGACATCGCTCTTGGCTTCGGGCACGACGAATCCGTCGGCGACGAACGCGCCGGTCGCCATGTCGAATTCGCGCACCACCTCCGCATCGGTGCCGCCCGCGCTCAGCGAGACGAGGCAGCGCCGATAATCCGGGGCCAGGCAGTCGGCGCCGTGCCAGACCCAGCTTTTCCCCTCCGCCTTGCCCAGCGCGTCGACGTCGATGACGGTTTTCCATTGCGGCTTGCCCGCCAGGTAGGATGCAAGGTCGCTCGACCGCCACAGGCCGCGCGGATTGGCGGCGTCGCGCCACAGGTTCGTCACCTGGTCGCCCATCACCCGGTCGGGCAGGGCGATCTGGCTTTCGTCGTCCAGGATGGCGCGCGCCCGCGCCCGGTCTTGCTCGAAGCCGGGGGCGGCGCGCAATTGCCGTTCGGTCCGCGCGTTCCACGCGTCGACCTGCGCGATGGCGCGCGGTCCTTCTATATCCTCCAGCCACAGCCAGGGATCGTCGGCCGTGGCCGGCGCTGCGGCGATCAGGGCGGGGGCGGCCGCCGCGATCAGGGCGGCGCAGGCGGTGCGGATCATGGACATGCGGGTCATGGCGCAAGGCTAGGCGATGCCCGGCGCCCGCGCCAAGGCAAATTGTACAGGCGTGCAGATAGTGGCGCGAACCTTAAGCCGCCCGGGCGCGTTTCAGCCGATGCGACACGGGAAGGGGACGACATGGCACGGGACGGCATCGGGCATGTGAAGGACAATATCGTCCTCTATGGCGCGCTGGTCGCCAATGTCGGCATCGCCGTCGCCAAATTCGTCGCCGCCGGCATCACCGGGTCGTCGTCGATGCTGACCGAAGGCGTCCATTCGCTGGTCGACAGCGGCAACCAGGTGCTGCTGCTCTACGGCCAGCACCGCTCCCGCCGCGCGCCCGACGCGGCCCATCCCTTCGGCTACGGCCGCGAACTCTATTTCTGGGCGTTCGTGGTCGCCATCCTCATCTTCGCGGTGGGCGCGGGCGTGTCCGTCTATGAAGGCTGGCTGCACGTCGTCGCGCCCGAACCGTTGCGCGATCCCACGGTCAACTATGTCGTGCTGGGCATCGCCGTCCTGCTGGAGGGCATGTCCTGGGCGATCGCGGTGCGCGAATTCGACCGGACGCGCGGCGCGGACACATGGTGGCGATCGATCCGGCGGTCGAAGGATCCGGCGGGCTTCATCGTCCTGTTCGAGGACAGCGCGGCGCTGGCGGGGCTGGCGATGGCCGGCATCGGCGTCTGGGCCAGCCATCATTATTCGGACCCGCGCATCGACGGCGTGGCGTCGATCGCCATCGGCTGCGTGCTGGGGGCGGTTGCGATCCTGCTCGCGCGCGAGGCGAAGGGGCTGCTGATCGGCGAAAGCGCCGCGCCGGTCATCGTCGACACGGTATGGCGGATCATGGACGATCACCGGGCCATCGTTGCCGTCAACCATGTCCGCACCATCCACACCGCGCCCGACGCGGTGTTCGTCGCCATCAGCGCCGACTTCGAGGATGATCTCGCAATGGGCGAGGCGGAAACGCTGATCGAGGAGATGGAAAGCGCGCTCAAGGGTGCGGTGCGCGAAATCACCTCGGTCTATATCCGCCCCGAAAAGCGGGAAAACGCGGTGGTGCAGCAGCGTTTCGCCTGAAGCGCCGGGGGCTATCGCTCCTCTTTCCCGTTGGCGCAAATCCCGGTAAGGCCGCGCCATGACCAGTTCGCCCGCGCCGATCAGCCGATCGCTCTTCCTCTTCTCCATCTTCTATGGCGGCATGGTGTGCATCGCCGGGGTATTGGGGAACAAGCAGGTGGCGCTGGGGCCGTTGTCGGGCCTGGGGTCGATGCTGGGGCTCGGCCCGCTGGCGGTGGAAGCGGGCATTTTCGCCTTCCTGCTGCTCGTCACCATTTCCAGCGCCGTTGCCGAACTGCACGGCCGGGCGGTCGCCAACCGGCTGGTGCAGATCGGCTTCCTGCCGCTGATCGCGTCGATCCTGCTGTCGGTGCTGGTGCTCGCGGCGCCGGCGGCCGGTGATATGGACCCGGCGCGGGCGCAGGCCTTCGCCCTGATGATGGGCGGCACGCCCCGCATCTGGCTGGGCGGCATCATCGCCTATGGCATTTCCCAGACGCTCAACGTCACCCTGTTCGCCGCGCTGAAGGGGCGGGAGGGCGCCCGGCTTCTCTGGCTGCGCGCCGCCGTCGCCAGCATCCTGTCGCAGATCGTCGACACATTGCTGTTCGTGTCTATCGCCTTCTACGGCGTGTTCCCCATCGGCGAACTGCTGCTGGGACAGATGCTGGCCAAGGTCCTGCTGTCGGCGATTCTCGTGCCGCCGGTCATTTACCTGCTGGTCGCGCTGGGGCGCAAACTGGATCGCTAACTTGCGGCAGGGGCCATATGGTCTTATGCGCGCGCGCATGAACAGCAAGCACGCCCCCGATCCCGCCCTCCTCGCCAAGGCCGAAGTCCTGGTGGAAGCGCTGCCCTACATGCAGCGCTACGCCGGTAAGACCTTCGTCGTCAAATATGGCGGCCACGCGATGGGCGATCCGGAAGCCGCGCGCGATTTCGCCGAGGATGTGGTGCTGATGAAGGCGGTCGGCATCAATGTCGTCGTCGTCCATGGCGGCGGGCCGCAGATCGGCGCGATGCTCAAGAAGCTGGGCGTCGAATCGCAGTTCGTGGGGGGGCTGCGCGTCACCGACAAGGAAACCGCGCAGATCGCCGAGATGGTGCTGGCGGGGTCGATCAACAAGGAAATCGTCGGCTGGATCAGCGGGGCGGGCGGCCGCGCGGTCGGCATTTCGGGCAAGGACGGCGGCCTCGTCACCTGCGAAAAGGTGCTGGGCAAGCGCGAGGCCGACCCGAATTCGGGCATTGAGCGCAATGTCGACCTGGGCTTTGTCGGCGATCCCGTCTCGGTCGACCGGTCGATCCTCGACACGCTGTCGCAAAACGGCATCATCCCGGTCGTCGCCCCGGTCGGCATAGGCGCGGACGGCCATACCTATAATGTGAACGCCGACACCATGGCGGGCGCGATCGCGGCGGAACTGAAGGCGTCGCGCTTCTTCCTTCTGACCGATGTCGCGGGCGTGCTGGACAAGCAGGGCCAGCTTCTGACCGACCTCGATCCGCAGGCGATCCACGGGCTGGAAGCCGACGGCACGATCAGCGGCGGCATGATTCCGAAACTCGAAACCTGCGTTCGCGCGGTCGAGGGCGGGGTGGATGCGGCCGTCATCCTGGACGGCCGGGTGCCGCATGCGATGCTGCTGGAAATCTTCACCGATCGCGGCGCCGGCACGCTGGTGCGCCGGACGGGGGCGTAAACCGCGCGCCCCGCCGTCATGGCGGGCGCGGCACGGACCTCTTTCAAAATAGGATTTTCTCTGGTCTATCCTGTCGGATGACCCGGCCGACCCCTCCCGTCCGCGCGCCCCGTTCCGCCTGTCCCGTCGCCGCGCGCCAGGTCGGTCGTGACCCGGCAGTGATCCGATAGTGACCCGGCTGTGACTTTCCCGACGCGCGATCATGACGTCGGCGGCGCGCGGGGGCCGCGTCGCGGGTGCGTGGATGAGACTTTCCGGGGTGGAATCGCGCAAATGCGACGCCGCGACGCCGTGAACTTCCGACCCGTGACCCTGGCGTGCGCCCTATTTCGCCTGCAATGCGGCGGCGCAGGCGGCGGGATCGACGTCGCTGCCGGCCGGGGTGCGCGCATCGACATGGGTCACCACCGGCGCCTTCCCGCGCGCGGGCGCGTAGAGATAGGCGTCGAGCACGCAGCGACCATTGGCGAATTGCAGCTTGCGCACCGTGCTTTCGCGAATGTCCAGCCGGGGCTGGCCGAAGCTGCGGGTCAGTTGTTGGGCGTCATAGCCCATCAGCGGCCCCTGCCGGCCGAACGCGCTGGCCGGTGGGCCGGCGGACGGCGGGACATAGCCGGTGCGCGGCACCACGCTGCCGGCGCCGCAGCCGGCCAGCGGCATCAGCAGGAAAGCCGCCGCGACGGGACGGAACGGTCGGCGGGTCATGATTTTCGCCCTAGCAGCATATGCACCGCCATAGCCGCGCTCCACACCGGTGCAAGCAGGTTCAGCACCGGAACCAGGAAGAGAAGCGCCGAAGCGAGGCCCATGAGCCACCGGCTGCCCTGCCCGATCGGCGGCAGTGCGGGATGACGCGGCTCCACCATGTCGGCCATGTCGCGGCCCAGCAGATAGGCGTTCAGCGCCAGGAACAGCCCGATCGTGCCCACGCCCGTCACCAGCAGCAGGATATAGGCGGGCAGCGCCGCCAGGTTCCAGCCGATGGTCCGCGTGACGGAAGCGACGGCGAAGCGCAGGCTGCGGCCCCATCCCACGGTGCGCGGCGCGGCACGGGGATAATCGTCCCGCTCGACCGCCGCGATGATGTCGTCGGCGAACAGGCCCATGACCGCCATCGCGGTGGCGCGGAACAGCAGCCATCCCGCCGCGATCATGGTCAGCGCCGTCGCCGTCGCCTCGGCCATGCCGCCCCCGCCCCAGCCGAAATGCGTGCGCAGCAGGTGAAATCCGCTCCACAACAGTCCCGCCAGCACCGCGAACAGCAGCAGCGTCAGCAACAGCGTCTTGCCCAGCAGGCGCAGGGTGGCGCCGCGGAAGATCGATGGAAAGGCGCGCAGGGCGGCGGTCAGGACCATCGCCAACCTATCCTCCCGCGCCGTCCCCGCGTCAATCAGTGCCGTTGCGCGCCGCGCCGACGGCCGGTAGAGACGGCGAAATTTCATGTCCCGCCCCCAGATTAAGGAAATTGCGTGACCGCTTCCGCCCCCACCCTCGACGTCGTCGCCATCGGCAACGCCATTGTCGACGTTCTCGCCCGCAGCGATGACGGCTTCCTCGCCGAACATGCGCTGACCAAGGGCGGGATGCAGCTGATCGACGCCGACATGGCCGAACGCCTTTATGCCGACATGGGCCAGGCGAAGGAAATCAGCGGCGGGTCCGCCGCCAACACGCTGGCGGGGCTGGCCGCGCTGGGCAAGTCATGCGGCTTTATCGGGCAGGTGAACGACGATCAGCTCGGCGCGGTGTTCGCCCATGACGTGCGGGCGCTCGGCATCCGGTTCGACACGCCCGCCATGTCGGGCGATGTGCCGACCGCCCGCTGCCTCATCCTGGTGACCCCGGACGCGCAGCGCACGATGAACACCTTTCTGGGCGCCTCGCAGTTCCTGCCGGAAGCCGCGCTGGACCTTGACCTGATCCGCTCGGCCGGCATCCTCTATCTCGAAGGCTATCTGTGGGACCCGCAGCAGCCGCGCGCGGCGATGCGGGCTGCGATCGAGGCCGCGCGCGATGCCGGGCGCAAGGTCGCCTTCACCTTGTCGGACAATTTCGTCATCGACCGCCACCGCGACGACTTCATCGCCCTGATCGACCAGGGGCTGATCGACATCCTCTTTTCCAACGAAGGCGAGATTTGCGCGCTGGCGCAGGTCGACGATTTCGACAAGGCGCTCGCCGCCTTCGCGGGCAAGGTGCCGGTGCTGGTGTCGACACGCAGCGAAAGGGGCGCGGTCGCGATCGTCGATGGCATCCGTTACGAGGCGCCGGCCGCGCCGGTCGCGCAGATCGTCGACACGACCGGCGCGGGCGACCTGTTCGCCGCCGGCTTCCTTGCCGCCCATATCGACGGGCGCAGCGTCGCCGATGCGCTGGCCCTTGGCGCGGCGGCGGCGGCAGAGGTCATTTCTCATTGGGGCGCACGGCCCGAGGAGGATCTGGGGCAGATTCGCGACCGGCTGTTCGCCTGATCGGGAAAGGCGGGCAGGGCGGCGTCAGCCCGCCTTCTGCGGCTTGCGGAACAGGGCACGGTCGTCCGGCCCGAAGCCCCAGTGCCAGATGACCAGGCCGTAGGCGCCCAGTATCGCCCACACGCCGACCGCCAGCTCGACCCATTCGAAGCGCGGCGGCAGGGCGACGAACGCGGCGCCGACGATGCAGGCGATGCCGGCTGCGCTCAGCAGCGGCCAGCGCCAGGCATTGATCGGCGCATGCAGCAGGCTGGACAGCAGCCGTGCCTTGACCAGCGCACCGGCGCCCAGTGCCAGGCACAGCGCCAGCGCAGGCGCGGCCGCCACCCACATGACGGGCAGCGCCATGCGCCGCGCCGCCAGGATCAGCATGAAACTGAGCGCCGCCTGAAGGCCGATCATGCAGAGCGAGATCATCAGGTTGCGGTGCCGCGCGATATAGACGAGCGCGGATTCGCTCACCACCGCCGTCGCCGCCACCACTTCGGCCAGCAGCAGGAAGGCGAGCGCGCCGGTGCCGCCGACGAAATTGGGGCCGACCAGGCCCATCACCGCTTCGCCCGGAATACCCAGCGCCAGCGCGATGCCCGCCTGCGCCGCGATGATCCAGAATCCTACCTGGCTCACCTGCCGGGCGATCGCGGCCAGGTTCTTCTCGGCCAGATTGCGGGTGATCACCGGACCCAGAATGGGATCGAAACTGGTCTTGAGCTTCTGCGGCAGCGACGCGACCTGCTGCGCGACATAATAAATGCCGATGACGGCCGGGCTGACGAACAACCCCAGTATCGCCATGTCCAGCCGGCGCGATCCCCACTCGACCCCATCGGCTGCCGCCAGCGGCAGGTTGCGCCGGGCAAGCCGACCGAGCCGTCCGAAATCGGGCCGCCAGCCGCCGGGCAGGCCGTAATGACGGGCCATGGGGACGAGCGAGGCCGCCAGCGCCGCGATCATCGACACGGCATAGGAGAGGATGAGGCCGTCGCGCTTGGAATAGAAGGCGAAGGCGAAGGCGCCGATGCTGATCGCCCAGGGTTCGATGATCGCGCGCGCCCGCACGGTGGCGCCGACATCGAAGCGATAGGCGCACGCCGCCAGCGCCACGTCCGATCCGGCGACGGCGATCACCGTCAGCGCCAGCAGCCGGTCCAGCCCGTTGATGCCGCTGTTGGGAAACATCGCCTGCGGGAACAGGATCAGCAGGCCCGCGCCCAGCAGCGACGCGAGCAGGGTGACCAGCATGGCATCGGCCACGACATGGACATGCGGCCGCTCGGTCTGGGCCAGCGCGCCCGCAAGCCCGCGCTTGAGCCCCAGCGTCGCGATCTGCGCCACGAATTCGACCACCAGCACGGCATAGGCGAAGCGGCCCAGCGCGTCGGCGCCATAGACGCGCCCGGCGATGAACAGAAAGGGCAGGCGCGCGGCGAGGCGCAGCAGGAAACCGAATATGTTGGTTCGCCCGCCTTTGGCCAGGGCGGCGATGTCGTCCTTGTCATCCGGCAGGGCGGCGCTGGCCGTCACGTGCTGCTGGTCCCCCTCTCGACCCATGGTCTTCTTCCCTGTTGTAGGCAAAGGATGCGGCCGGGGGAAATTTATTCGGGCCGCAGGGGGCGCGCGAGCAGGGCGTCGATGACCTGGGCCAGCGGCGCGGCGTCGGCGATCAGCGCGCAGACGGCTTCCACCACCGGCATTTCCACGCCAGCCGCGCGCGCCGCGTCGCGCAGCACGGGCGCGGTGAACGCGCCCTCCGCCACGGTCCTGCGGTTCGACAGGAGGTCGGCCGCGCGCGCGCCCTCGCCCAGCCCCTTGCCCAGCGAGAAGTTGCGGGAATTGGTGGACGAGCAGGTGAGCACGAGATCGCCCAGTCCCGACAGCCCGCCCAGCGTTTCCGCCCGTGCCCCGCGCGCGAGGCCGAACCGCGTCATTTCGGCGAAACCCCGGCTGATCAGCGCGGCGCGGGCGTTGAGGCCAAGGCCCGCGCCTTCCGCGACGCCACAGGCGATGGCGAGCACATTCTTCACCGCGCCGCCGATTTCCGCGCCGATGACATCGTCGGACAGATAGGGCCGGAATGTCGGCCGGGCGATGCGCGCGGCCAGTTTCTCGCCCAGTGCCCGGTCCTCGCAGGCCAGGGTGATGGCGGTCGGCAATCCCTTGGCGACTTCATGCGCGAAAGTCGGGCCGGACAGGACGGCGACGGGCGAGGACGGTTGAGCCTGCCGCGCGACTTCGGACATGAGCAGGCTGGTGCCCGCCTCTATCCCCTTGGAACACAGGAGCAGCGGCACGCCCGCCGGGGCCTGGCCCGCTACGCCGCGCAGATGCTGGGCGGGGCTGACCACCAGCAGCAGGTCGCAGTCGTTGAGGTCGGCCATGTCGCCGGTCGCCCGGATCGACGGGGCGAGCGGCAGGCCGGGCAGGTAGAGCGGATTTTCATGGGTCGCGTTGATCGCGTCCACCACGTCCGCCTCCAGCGCCCATAGCGCGACCGGCCGCCCGTCGCCGGCCAGCAGTTGCGCCAGCGCCGTACCCCACGCGCCAGCGCCGATGACGCCCGCCTTCATGCCTTCACCCCTGCGCCGCGCGCCTTTTCCGCGGCCGGATCGAGCGGCCAGCGCGGCCGGGCGGGGACGGTGAGGTCGTCGACCAGTCCCGCCGCATGGCGTTCCGCCCCGGCCCAGGCGATCATTGCCGCATTATCCGTGCACAGCCACAGGGGCGGTGCGACGAAGGGCAGGTTGTGGGCGGCGGCGAGCGATTCCAGTGCCGCGCGGATCGGCTGGTTGGCCGCGACACCGCCCGCGACGACCAGCGCCGTGACGCTATCACCTTGGGCCAGTGCCCTGCGGGTCCGGTCGACAAGGCAGTCGATCACTGCCTGCTGGAAGGACGCGGCGATGTCCTCGGTCGCATATTGGCCGGACTGGACCGCGCGCATCACCGCGCTTTTCAGGCCGGCGAAAGAAAAATGCGGTTCGTTCGTGCCGACCAGCGGGCGCGGCAGCGGCACGGCCTTTGCATTGCCCTGCGCCGCTGCCTTCTCGACCAGCGGACCGCCCGGATAACCCAGGTCCAGCAGCTTGGCGGTCTTGTCGAACGCCTCGCCCGCCGCGTCGTCGATGGTGGTGGCGAGCCGGGCATAATCGCCGGGTCCCCGGACATGCAGGATCTGGCAATGGCCGCCCGACACGAGCAGCAGCATATAGGGGAAGCGCAGACTGGGGTCGGCGAGGCGCGGCGAGAGCGCATGCCCTTCCAGATGATTGACCGCGACCAGCGGCTTTCCCGCCGCATGGGCCAGCGCCTTGCCGGTGACGAGGCCGACCATCACCCCGCCGATCAGGCCCGGCCCGGCGGTGGCGGCGATCACGTCGACCTGATCCAGCGTCATGCCCGCATCCGCCAGCGCGGCCTCCACCAGCGGGGTCAGCGCCTCCACATGCGCGCGTGCCGCGATTTCCGGCACGACGCCGCCATAGGGCCGGTGGGCTTCCTCCTGCGTGGCGAGGCGATGGGCAAGGATGCGGCCATCGGCCGTCACCAGCGCCGCTGCGGTTTCATCGCAGCTCGATTCCAGGCCAAGGATGATGGTCATTGCCGCTTCCATCTAATGCCGCTGGTCATTAGAGCAAGCCGGATATGCTTTTCACCGACCGACCGTTGCGCCTTGGCACCAGAGGTTCGCCGCTCGCGCTGGCACAGGCGCGCCTGACCGCGCAGGCGCTGGCCGCCGCCCATGGCTGGGCCGATGACGCCATCGAGATCGTCACCGTCCAGACCAGCGGCGACCGGATTCAGGACCGGGCACTGGCCGACATCGGCGGCAAGGCGCTGTGGACCAAGGAACTGGACCGCGCCCTCCTGGCCGGGGAAACCGATTTTTCGGTGCACAGCATGAAGGATGTGGAAACGCTGCGTCCTGACGCCTTCCACATCGCGGCGATGCTGCCGCGCGCCGATGTTCGCGACAAGCTGGTGGGGGCGGTGCGGTTCGATGCGCTGCCGCCCGATCCGCTGGTCGGCACCAGCTCGCCCCGGCGCGGCGCGCAGGTAAGGCGGTTGCGTCCCGACGCGACCATAGCCGTTTTCCGGGGCAATGTCGCGACCCGGCTGGCCAAGTTGGCGGCGGGCGACGTGCACGCGACGCTGCTGGCCGCCGCCGGACTGGACCGGCTGGAGCAGGGAGAGGTGGGGACGCCGATACCGGTGGACATGATGCTGCCGGCGCCCGCGCAGGGAGCGGTCGGGATCGAGGCGCTTTCGGGCAATGGGCCGGTGCTGGACGCACTGGCGGCGATCAACCACCGCGACACTTTCGACTGCGTGATGCTGGAGCGTGCCGTGCTGCGCGGGCTGGGCGGCACCTGCCACTCGCCGATCGCCGCCCTGGCGCGGGTCGAGGACGACCGGCTGCGCATCGCCGCGGAGATCATCAGCCCCGACGGCGTGGAGACGGTGCGCGAGGAGGCCGTGCTGGCGCGCGGCGACCATGGCGCGGCGGAAGCGATCGGCCGCATCCTGCTCGAACGCGCCAGTCCCGCCCTGCGCGTCCTGTTCGAAGGGTGAAGCGCCTCATCCTGCTGCGGCCCCAGCCGGCGGCGGGGCGAACGGCCGACAAGGCGGCGGCCATGGGCTTCGACGTGCGCCTTCATCCGCTGTTCGCACCCCGGGCGGTCGCCTGGACGCCGCCGCCGGCCGGCGAACTCGACGCGTTGCTGCTGACGAGCGCACATGGCGTGCGCATGGCCGGGGACGAGCTTCGCATCTATCGCGCGCTGCCCGCCTATGCGGTGGGCGCGGCCACCGCCCGGGCCTTGTGCGAAGCGGGCTTTGCCGACGTGACAGCCGGCGACTCGGACGGCAGCGCGATCGCCGCGCGGATCGCGGCCGACGGGCACCGGCGGGTGCTTCACCTGGCCGGAACCACCGTGGCGCCTTTGGAGGCGGGACCGCTGGGGATCATCCGGGTCGCCGTTTACACCATGACGGCCCTGCCGCCGGATCCGGCGCTCGCGGCCGACGCCACGGCAGGCGCGGTCGTGCTGGTCCATTCGCCCCGCGCCGGTCGCCTGCTCGCTGACCGCATCGGGCCGGCGGCGCGTGGAACGCTGCATCTGGTGGCGATCAGCGACGCCACGCTGAAAGCCTGTGGCGGTGGCTGGGCCAGCGCCCATGCACCGGATCGTCCGGACGATGACGACATGCTGGCCCTGGCGCGCGCTTTGTGCGAATGACGAGACAATGACAGAGGACGGGGTCAGCAGGAACGATCGCGACGAGGTGGCGGATGGCGCATCCGCGCCGCCGCGTGCGACCGGGCGCGGCCCGCTTCCGGCGCTGATCCTGATGTTGCTGGCCTTCGCGGTCGGTGTCGCGGCGACGATATGGGCCTGGCCGCGGATTCAGGGCGGATGGGGTGCGGATACAAAGCCACGGGCCGTGGTGTCCGCCGCGCCGGCGCGCCCGACGCAACCGCCGACCGCCATGCGTCCGCTGACGAATGATGCCGCGCAGATGCTGGATGGCCGCGTCGTGCAGCTCGAGGAACGGTTGACCCGAATCACGGTCGAAGCGCAGGCCGCGTCGGCCAATGCCGCCCGCGCGGAAGGATTGCTGGTTGCGTTCGCCGCGCGTCGCGCGCTCGATAACGGGGCGCCGCTCGGTTATGTCGAGGCGCAGTTGCGGCTGCGCTTCGGTTCGGCCCAGCCGCGCGCTGTCGCCACCATCATCAACGCCGCGCGGGAGCCGGTGACGCTCGCGGATCTGCGGGCCGAACTGATCGAACTTGGTGGGCGCGTGACCACGCCGCCGGCCGATGCGGACTGGTGGACGGCGCTGCGTCACGAAGCGCGCGAACTGGTGACGATCCGCCGTGCCGATGCGCCTTCGCCCAGGCCGGAGGCGGGATATGACCGCGCGATCCATTATCTCGATGCCGGTCGGGTCAGCGCTTCGCTGGCGGAGGTGGAACGCCTGCCGGGCCGCGCCGTTGCCGAACGCTGGATCCAGATGGCCCGCCGGTACATGGAGGCGCGCCGAGCGCTCGACCTTGTCGAAACCGCCGCGATCCTGGAACCGCGTAGCTTGCGCAGCGGTGGCGGGGCGCCGGTCACGCAGGATTCCCCCCTCGCGCCATGATGCCTGTCCTTCGATGAACCGTTAACCGCATGGGATGAAACCCATGGACGGCGCCGGCGTTTGTCACGATAACGTCATCTTTAGCCTTCGGGCCAGGGGATTTTCCAATCGTGCCGCCATATGTCGATGCCGTCAGCAGTTTCTGGAAGGACAGGTTCCTGTCCGGTCCCACGGCGGCGGAAAGGCCGTCGCTTCAGCATCTGATCGGAAATTTCTCGCTGCCCCGCGATCTCGCGCGGACGAGGGCGCAGGCGGCGTCGCTGGCGGCGCGGATCGACGGCGACGGACGCCCGATATTGTTGATCCCCGGGCTGATGGCCTCGGAACGCCGCATGGATTTGATGCGCCATATTCTGTGTGCCGCCGGCTATGACGCGCACGACTGGGGTCAGGGCCGCAACTTTGGCCCCCGGCCCGACAGTCTGGAACGGATCGACCGCAGGGTAGACGCCATCCGGCGCGGCAATGATGCGCCCGTTACGCTTGTGGGATGGAGCCTTGGCGGTCTCTATGCGCGCGAATATGCGAAGGTCGCAGCCGAAAAGGTGGCGGGTGTGGTCACGCTGGGCACGCCCTTCTCGGGCGATCCGCGTGCCAATCATGCCTGGCGTCTCTATCAATTCGTGTCGGGCTTTTCGGTCGATCGCCCGCCCTTTCCCTGCGCGCGCGAGGAAAAGCCGCCGGTTCCAACGTTGGCGCTCTGGTCGCGGCGGGACGGCGTGATCCTGCCCGAATGCGCAAAGGGTCGCGCGGGCGAGCGCGACAAGGCGATGGAGGTCGATTGCACCCATATGGGCTTTGCCGCCGCGCCCGAGGGGATATTGGCCGTCGGTCGGGCGCTCGCCGCGATCCGCGACTGACGCCCGCCGCCCCGGTCATCGCCTGCCCCCGTCAGGGCACCCGATACCATCCCGCAACCCGGTCGAGCGCCATGGTCAACACCAGTTTGCCCGCGCGCACCGGCCAGCCCAGCGCCTTTTCGGCGGCACCCAGCCCTTCGCCCGCGCAGACCACGCGCCATAATATGTCGGACAACCCCGGTCCCGCCGCTGCCAGGGCACCGTCGAACCGCGCCCGTGCCGAAAGCCGGGCATGACCGGGTTCTGCCGTCAGCGCCGGGCCGCGTCGTCCGCCCGTGCGCGGTGCCCCGTCCCAGCGCATCGTGACGCGTGGCCCCAGCCCGGCCCGCTCCCAATCCTCGCGCAGCTTGTCGCCGGCGGCATATTGACGCTGCGAGATGTGGCCCCGCGCATGAAGCCAGGCGAGCGGCGATTCGCCCAGGTGCACCTGTACCCTTTGCGACCTGCCGTCCGGGCCCTCGACATAATGTTCGACATGGTTCGTCATCGGTCGCTCCTTGTCCAGGTGATCAGCGATTCGGCCTTGCCATGCAGGACGCTTTGTAGGAAAGGAAAAACCAAATAGGTTATACATCGGTGTTATCATGATCACGCGCATCCGCGAAGTCCGCAAGGCGAAGGGGCTGACGCTCGAGCAGGTCGGGGCGTTGTGCGATCCGCCCACCACCGCCCAGACGATCGGGCGGCTGGAAACCGGAACGCGGACCGTTTCGGTGAATTGGCTGAATCGCATCGCGCTGGCGCTGGGTGTCACCAGTGCGGAACTGGTGGCGCTGCCGGGACAGAGCGAGGTACCGGTCGCGGCGTTGCTCGGTCCGGACGGCGTGCGGGCGCCGACGCGCGCGCTGGCCTTCCCGCCGCCCGTAGCGTCCGACGGCATGGTCGGCGTGCATGTGGGCGCGAGCATCGGCGATTATCGCGCGGGCGACGCCATCTGGTGCCGCCGGATCGGGCCGCCCGACTTCGGTGCGGCGCTCAACCGCGACGTGCTGCTGCCGCGCCCGGCGGGTCGCTTCCTGTTCGGCCGTCTGATCGGACGCGAGGGCGACCGGCTGCAATTGCTGCCGCTCGGCCCCGGAACGCGCCAGTTGGTGCTGACCGATCCGCCATGGGCGGCGGTTGCGGAACAGATCGTCCGGCGACTGTGACGCGCCCTTCTGGATGGCTCCGGCGCGCCGTTCCCGCCGTTCGGCGCGCGCGCTCTAGCCAAGTGGCCGCCCGCCCTCTAACCAACCGGCAATGTTTTTCGGGAATTGAGGTGTCATGACACTCAACATTCTCATGTTGTCGACGCTGTTCCCGGACATGAGCCGGCCCAATTTTGGCGTCTTCGTGGAAAGGCAGGCGCGCGAACTGGCCAGTCGGCCGGACGCAGACGTGACCGTCATCGCCCCGCTCGGCCTGCCGCCCTGGCCCTTTTCGCTCGCGGGACGCTATGCGCCGCTGCGCGCCCTGCCGCGCAAGGAACGCTGGCGCGAACTGACCGTCTATCGCCCGACTTTTCCCATCATCCCGAAGATCGGGGCGCGCACCAACGTCCTTAGCATGACCCGCGCGATCCTGCCGCTGGTCCGGCGGCTTCATGCCGACCGGCCGTTCGACGTCATCGACGCCAGCTTCTTTTTCCCCGACGGACCGGTGGCGCGGCGGCTGTCGCGTGCGTTGGGCATTCCCTATTCGGTGAAGGCGCGCGGCGCGGACATCCATTATTGGGGTACCCGGCGCGGCACGGCCAGGATGGTGCGCGGCGCGGCGGACGATGCCGCGGGCCTGCTCGCGGTGTCGGAAGCGATGCGCCGGTCGATGGGGCGCATGGGCATCGACGAGGACAAGATCCGGGTACATTATACCGGCGTCGATCTCGATACGTTCGAACTGGCCGACCAGGCGGCGGCAAAGGCGGCCTTGGGGTTCGACGGGCCGGTCGTGCTCAGCGTCGGCGCGCTGATCCCGCGCAAGGGACAGGATCTGCTCGTGCGCGCCCTGCCGATGCTGCCCGACGTGACGCTGCTGCTGGCGGGACAGGGGCAGTATCGCCGCACGCTCGAACAGATGGCGCTGGATTTGGGGGTGGAGCGGCGGATCGGCTTTCTGGGATCGGTTCCGCATCACAAGCTGCCCCGCATCTTCGCCGCCGCCGACGTGATGGCGCTGCCATCCGAATCCGAAGGATTGGCCAATGCCTGGGTGGAATCGCTCGCCTGCGGCACCCCGGTCGTCACCAGCGATGTCGGCGGCGCGCGCGAACTGATCGACCGTCCCGAGGCGGGTCGGATCGTCGATCGCGATCCCGAGGCGATTGCCGCGGCGATCCGAGCGATCCTGGCCGACCCACCGGATCGCGAAGCGGTGCGCGAAACCGCCCGTCGCTTCACCTGGGCGGCGAACGGTGACACGTTGCTGGCGCACCTGCAGGCGATAGCCGGCCGGGATTGAAAGAGCGCCCGTAGCCCGGCCCCGGGCCAGGTCAGTCCGTCAGGCACGATCCTGCCACACAAGCTGCGGATTGGTGAATTCCCGTAGCCCGAAATAGGACAGTTCGCGCCCATAGCCGCTATGTTTGATCCCGCCGATCGGCACGCGCGGGTCGGATGCCGCGAAACCGTTAGGGAACACGCCGCCGGTCAACAGGCGCCGGGCCAGCGCCTTGCCGCGCGCTTCGTCCCTGGTCCAGAAGGCGCTCCTGCGCGGCGATATTCATCCGATTGGGCGCATCGGGCGGACATTTGTTCATCAGGGAGCGAAATCGGGCCGCGGCCGTCGACGGATGTGGTCTAGCCGCGCAGGACGCAGCGAAAGCCGATATGATTTGTCGAACTGTCGATCGGTTGCCCCTGCCGGGCCGCGGGACGGTATCGCTGGCAATAATTTTCGGCGCACAGATGCGACCCGCCCTTGGTAACCTTGCGGGCTATCTTGAGGTCGGGCATGCAGGGATCGAAACTCTCCCGCATGGCTGCGCCGCGCGGGTTGGCGACGGTGCAGCAGGCATCTGGCTTTTTCTTTTCGGCCGGCTTGGGCGTGGCGTACCAGTCGTTCGTCCATTCCCAGACATTGCCGATCATGTCGTAGAGACCGTAATCGTTGGGCGGATAGCTGCGGACCGGGCTGGTATGTTCCCAGCCGTCCTCGATCGTGTTTTCGTGCGGGAACGCGCCCTGCCAATAATTGGCCAGCATCCGTCCGCCCGGAGCGAGCGTGTCGCCCCATTGATAGTCGCGCCCGTCATGCCCGCCCTGCGCGGCGAATTCGAACTCCGCCTCGGTCGGCAGGCTTTTGCCCGCCCAGGTCGCATAGGCCTTGGCATCGGCATGGGTGACATGCGTGACCGGATGATCGTCCAGGCCGTCCAGCGTGCTGTCCGGTCCCAGGGGATGGCGCCAGTCGGCGCCGAACATGAAGCGCCACCATTGGGTCCAGTCATCCGGCGGGACAGGGTGGCCGGGCCGGGTGAAGACCAGCGACCCGGCTTTGGCCATTGCCGGGTCCATGCCCGGATAATCCTTCGGATCGGGTGCCAGCTCGGCGAAGGTGACATGACCCGTCGCCGCGACGAAATCCGCGAACTGACGGTTGGTCACGGGCGTTTCGTCGATCCAGAAAGGGTCGACCTTCACGCGCCGCACCGGCCGTTCCTCAGGATAGAAATTTTCCGATCCCATCGTGAACACCCCGCCTGCCAGACGGACCATGCCGTGGGTCGACACGGATTTTCTCAACTTCGTCACCATGCCGGCATAGTGGCAGACCGACATGGTGGTCGGCAACGCCCTTGTCATCATGTCCGGCCGCCTCGGCCCGACCGATCAGAGCGAGAGGATGACGGCTGTAGCGAGGGCGACGGCGAAACAGGCTGTGCGGCATCGCCCATACGCGCATCCCCGGGGCGCGCGGATTCCCATCGCCCGCCGACGACCCGCGCCGTAGCTACCCGCTGTTGCGCAGCGCGGTCGCAATGGCGTTGATCGACAGTTCGATGCCTTCCTTGATGCGCGGGTCGTCCTCGCCCGCGCGGTGGCGCTTGAGCAGTTCGACCTGGAGCAGGTTCAGCGGCTCGATATAGGGCAGGCGCAGCCGGATCGAGCTGTCCAGCGACGGGCTCTTCTCCAGCAGGCGCGACTGGCCGGTGGCGGCGAGCAACCCGTCATGGGTGATCTGCCAGCCTTCGCGAATGCGCCCGAATATGCTCTCCGCCCTGTCCTGATCCTCCACCAGCGGCAGGTAGCGCGCCGCGATGCCCAGGTCGGATTTGGCCAGCACCATCTCCATGTTCGCCAGCGCCGATTTCAGGAACGACCAGTGCTGCGCCATGTCGGCCAGCAACCCCTTGTCCTCGAACGCCGCCATGGCATGGCCCACGCCATACCAGCCCGGCAGCATCACGCGCGCCTGCGCCCAGCTGAATACCCAGGGAATGGCGCGCAGATCCTCGATCGCCGTGCTCTGTTTGCGGCTGGCAGGGCGCGATCCGATCTTCAGGCCGGCGATTTCCTGGATCGGCGTCAACTGCCGGAAAAATTCCTTGAATCCGTCCGTCCCGTAGACGAGGGCGCGATAGGCGGCGAAGGCGCTTTTCGACAATTCGTCCATCGCTCCGGCAAAACGGGTCGCGTCGCGTTCCGAAATGCCTTCCGGTTCCAGGCTGGCCAGCAGGGTCGCACTGGTCATCGCTTCCAGATTGGTCATGGCGACGTCGCGCGTGCCGAACTTCGCGGCGATCACCTCGCCCTGTTCGGTGATGCGGATGCGTCCCTGCACGCTGCCCCTGGGCTGCGCCTGGATCGCGGCGAAGGCCGATCCGCCGCCGCGACCGACCGCGCCGCCCCGGCCGTGGAACAACTGCATCGCCGCGCCCGCGTCGGCGAACACCGGCTCCAGCGCCTGGCTCGCCTTGTACAGGCTCCAGGTCGAGGTGATGTAGCCGCCATCCTTGTTGCTGTCGGAATAGCCGATCATCACTTCCTGATGGCCGCGTGCCTTCACCACGCCGGCGATCTCCGGCAGGCCGAAATAGGCGGACATGATCTTTGGCGCGGCCTCCAGGTCGCCGATCGTCTCGAACAGCGGGATCGCCATGATCGCGGCGCGGGGCGGATCGCCATTTTCGGCTGCGCGCCACAGCCCGGCTTCCTTCAGCAGGATGTTGACCTCCAGCAGGTCCGACACGCTCTGCGCCATGGAGATGATATAATGGGTGATGCATTGCGGGCCGTAGATGCGATGCGCCTGCGCGGCGGCCTGCACGATGGCGAGTTCGGTCGCCGTTTCCTCGCTATAGTCCGAAAAGCGCGATCCCAGCGGCCGGTTGTTCGCAAGTTCCCGCCGCAGCAGTGCGATGCGCGCATATTCGTCGAGCGCCAGATAGTCCGCCTCGACCCCCGCGACCTTCAGCAGTTCGGCGACGACCCGCTCATGCACGGCGCTGTTCTGTCGCATGTCGAGTGTGGCGAGGTGAAAGCCGAACGTCTCGACCGCGCGGATCAGCCGGCCCAGGGCGCCGCCGGTCGCGAGCGCGCGGTCGCCTTCGCTCGCCAGCCCCTGCGCGACGATGACGAGATCGTGGCGCAGGTCCGCGGGGCTGGCATAGGGGTCGCCCTTCAGGCCCGACGGCCGTGCCGGCTGCCCGCCGGTCAGCGCGACGCAGGTCGCCGTGAGCCGCGCGTAGATGCCGCTCAGCGCGCGGCGATAGGGCTCGTCCTTGCGGCTGGGCGACGCATCGCCGCTGGCATCGGCCAGGTCCAGCACCGCCTGGGGCACATGGGCCAGTTCCGTGGAAAGCGAAAGCTCCGCGCCCAGCGCGTGCACGCCGTCCAGATAATAGGCGATGGCTGCCGCTGCGCCGCGTTTGAGCGCATGTTCCAGTTGCGGCGCCTGCACGAAGGGATTGCCGTCGCGGTCGCCGCCGATCCAGCTTCCCACCCGCAGAAAACTGTGCGGCCGGGCGCCCAGCACCCGTTCCCAGCGGGCATAGAGGGCGGGCAGCACCGGCAGGAAGCTGTCACGGAAATAGGCCAGAACATTCTCGATCTCGTCGGCGACGAACAGCTTTTCGCGGCGCAGCGGGCGCGTCTGCCACAGCAGCGCGATCTGGCGGAATATCGCCTCCTCCAGCTTCTCGCCATCGGCCGTTTCCGTGCGGCCCAGATCCTTCAGATGCATCAAATCGGCGATGCGATTCTTGTGATCGATCATGCTCTTGCGCCGCACCTCGGTCGGGTGGGCGGTCAGCACGGGCACGATCAGGCTGTGGGCCAGCAGGTCCAGTATCGCCGCGCGACCGACACCATGCGCTTCCAGCCGTGCGACCGCCGATTCGACGTCGGCGCCCGGCTCGGCCGCCACGCCCTGCCGGTCCTCGGCCAGGTTGGCGAGCATCGAAAACAGCATGAAGCCGCGCGTGAAATTGAGCGTGTCGTCCAGGCTGAGCGCATCCAGCCCGGTATCGGTCAGGTCCGCCCCCTGCACCCCGCGCGCCCGGTCGACCGATGCCGAGCGGATATATTCGGTCTGCTTGTAGAGATGCTCCCCGCCATAGGCGCGGATGACATCGCCCAGCAGGCGCCCGAGATAGCGGATATCGGGATTCTGGGTGATCGCGGGCGGCGGAGCCGCCGCTTCGGAAGAGGGAGTCGCCATGGAAGCGATGCTGCGCTGCGGTAGAGGGTGGGTCAAGGGGATTAGGGCAAACCGGATTCGCAGGGTGGCGCAGGCAGCGCGCCTGCCAGCGGGAGCGGCGGTCCGATGGACAGCTTGTTCACCTTAACCGACACCCCGGCCTCGCGGCGGAGTCTCGCTTCTGGAGAGGAAAAGCGGGATGCGGGGTCGTGCCCGGCATGACGATGCAGGACGGGCAAACAACGATCATTTGTCGCCGACCGGCAGCTCATTTCCATTCCCCGGAAGCGGCCATTCGTTTAAGTCTCGCAGCCTATGTGGCATCGGAGAAGTTGCCGCTCAGCCTTCACCAATCTCCATCGTTCCGTTTAGACCCGAGCCTGTCTATACGTAGCCAAAGAAGCAGCAAGGCGCTTACGGCATGAACAGAGTGGACAACGATAAAGGTGGCTTCATAAGGCGCAACCTCATCATTTTAATCTTTTGTGCTATGCTGTCATCTATGCCCCTGATGTGGATTCTAGATGGATCAACACAGTTGTCACCCGACCATAGCGATCACGTTTTTGTGGGAGCTTTCGTATTTGGCTTAGTTGTTGCAATAATTTTATCCACGATCATCGTCGTCGTAAATCCACCGTCTCGCTACTCGCTATTATGGACAACGATAATATTATTCTTTTGTATGATATTTTTTGGAACCCTTCTAGGAATGGCTTTGATTTCCAAAGGGTATCAAATCGCTGAATTTTCTGGACCACAAGTCACTCGGAAGATAGAAAACTTTGCGATAGCACGTGCATACAAGACATATGGAAAGGGCGGCTGCTACCACATTCAACTGCGCGATTATTTCGGCGACTTCTGCATTAATAGGCGGGAATATAGAACGGTTTTTTCCGATGCGGAGGATACGCAGTCGAGTGGATATTGCCTACGCGCAGAAACGGAGCGCAACGGTAGTGCCATTCGTATTATGCACTCATCGAGTTGGCCGTTCCGCAAAGGTGCAGTGGTAAGGTGTGGCCAACCGTAGCTGGACAATGTCAACTATCGACCGCTGCTTGTTGGAAAGCCGACATCCTGCAATCCACCGCACGTCGTCATCCCCGTGAAGGCGGGAACCCATCTCCTGACCTCTCCCGCATCACCAGGTTGAGAGCGCAATCCCCCCTGGCGCGGTATCGATGACGCTTGACGCGCTTGCTCCACCGCTCTGCCAAAAACCCCCTTTCCTACTCGAACATTCTTTGATCTATCCTGTCGGATGGAACAGCACCTCATGCCCGCATCGCCGCCCATGCCGCCCGTTCCCGTCGACCGCGCGCACTGGAGTCCCGCCAAACAGCGCCTCTTCCTGAAAGCCCTGGTCCAGACCGGCTGCGTCGCCCGCGCCGCCGGCATGGCGGGGATGTCGCGCACCAGCGCCCATCGCCTGCGCCGGCGTCTCGCGGGCACGCCCTTCGACCAGGCGTGGGACCGGGCGCTGGCGCTGCATGCTCGCCGCATGGCTGATCCCTTCGGCGCTCATCCCGCGCCCGCGCCGCCGCAGGCATGACGCCGGTGGGACGCGTCCCCGTCGCGTCGCCGTCACCTTGGCGTGACCTTGCCGTCGCGTCGGCGTGGCCTTGCCGTGACCCGGCTGACGCGTCGCCGTCGCTTCGCCGTGGCTGTGGCAGGACTATCGGACCAGATCGCCCTCTTTCCACCCGACGACGGTGTGAACTTCTGCCAGCCCCGGCAGGTGGCGCGTCGTCCGCGACCGCATGCCCCTTGCGCTCCCCCACCCGCCGCGCCAAAAGCCCCTCGTGACCGCCAGCATCAGCATAGGAACCGATCATCACGGCAAGGACGTGCTGGTCGACGTGGAGGAATTGCTCGCCACCCGCCTGCTCGTCCAGGGCAATTCGGGGTCGGGCAAGTCGCACCTGCTGCGCCGCCTGCTGGAGGAAAGCGCCGCCATGGTGCAGCAGGTGGTGATCGATCCGGAAGGGGATTTCGTCACCCTTGCCGACGAATATGGCCATGTCGTCATCGACGCGGGCGACCATAATGAGCGCGACATCGTGCGTATGGCGACGCGCATCCGCGAACATCGCGCATCCGTGGTGCTCAGCCTCGACGCGCTGGAGCTGGAAGCGCAGATGAAATGCGCCGCGACCTTCCTGTCGACCCTGTTCGACGCGCCGCGCGACCATTGGTATCCCGCGCTGGTGGTGGTGGACGAAGCGCAGATGTTCGCACCGGTCGCCGCGGGCGACGTGTCGGACGAGGCGCGGCGCCTGTCGCTCGCCGCCATGACCAACCTGATGTGCCGGGGGCGCAAGCGCGGGCTTGCCGGGGTCATCGCCACGCAGCGCCTCGCCAAGCTCGCCAAGAATGTCGCGGCGGAGGCTTCGAACTTCCTGATGGGCCGCACCTTCCTCGACATCGACATGGCGCGCGCGGCGGACCTGCTCGGCATGGAGCGGCGGCAGGCCGAGCAGATACGCGACCTGGAACGCGGCCGCTTCCTGGGCCTTGGCCCTGCCATCGCCCGGCGGCCGGTGTCGGTGAAGATCGGCGCGGTCAGGACAGGTACGCGCGGCGGCGGGCACAAGCTGATGCCGCCGCCCGTGGCGGCGGCCGGGGATTTTCAGGAATTGCTGTTTGCCAAAGCGGCGGAGGACGACCTGCCACCGCCGCCGCCGCGCGCCGAGCCGCCCCCCCGTGCCGCCGAGGAGATCATGCGCGCGCTGGCCGACACGCCGCAGGCCCGGCCCGCCGCGCCCGAACTGGATTTCGGCGAGAATGAACCCGTCGTCATCGGCGTGCTTCAGGACATCGTCGCCGATCTGGGCGACGCCGCGCCGGGCGTGTCGACGCTCTATCAGGATTTTGGCGTGCGTTGCCGGATGAAGGGGCTGAAAAAGGCGCCGCTCGACCTGCCCGCCTTCCGCAGACGCTTCGCCATGGCGCAGGCGGGCATGGCCGATGCCGACGATCCGCGCTGGCAGGACGCGCTGCGCGCCGCGGCGCCGGTGCCCGAGGACATGCTCGCCCCCTTCCTGCTGATCGCGCGCGCGGCGATGGACGGACAACCCTGCCCGGATGACGGTGCGCTCGCCCGCGCCTATGGCACGAGCTCGCCGGGTCGGGTCCGCCGGCTGATCGACTATATGGAAAAGCTGGGCGTCATCGTGGCGCGTACCGACTTTTCCGGCAAACGTTCTATCGGCGTGCCGGGTCTCGGGCTGTCGACCGCCGCGGCAGAAGGATGAGCCGCCCCGCCATCCTCTTCGTGTGCCTCGGCAATATCTGCCGGTCGCCGCTGGCCGAAGCCGCGCTGCGGGCGGAAGCGGACAAGGCGGGGGCCGACATGCTGGTCGATTCCGCCGGCACCGGCGACTGGCATGTCGGCAGTCCGCCCGACCGCCGCGCGCAGCAGCAGGCGTTGCGCAACGGCATCGACATTTCGGGCTATCGCGGGCGGCAGGTGCAGCCGGGCGATTTCCGCCGCTTCACCCATATCTTCGCGCTCGACGCTGACAATCTGCGCGACCTGCGCCGCATCCGGCCGGCGAACGGGACCGCGCGGCTCGGCCTGCTGATGGACATGGTCCCCGGCCGCGAGGGAACGGGCGTGGTCGATCCCTATTTCGGATCGGATGCGGGGTTCGAGGTGACGTGGGACGACGTAACCCGCGCCGCGCGGGCGATCATGGAGCATCTGCGCTGAAGCGGGGGGCGGGCGCGCCGCCTGCCCCGAAACCGCTCACTGCACGCCCTTCAGCAGATCCTCCACGGTATAGACATTGCCGTTCGCGACCACCGTCTTCACCTTGAACGTGTTGGCGATATTCTCGCGCGGGTCGCCGTCGATCAGCGCGATGTCCGCCAGCTTGCCCGCCTCCAGCGTGCCGGCGTCCAGATTGAGCGCGCGGGCGGAATTCACCGTCGCGGTCTGGAGCGCCTGGAACGGGGTCAGCCCGCCGTCGACATAGGATGCGATTTCGGCGTGCAGGTTGGTGGCGATCATCGTGTCGGTACCGGCGACCACCTGCGTGCCCGCGTCGTACATCTTCTTCATGCTGGTCAGCCCGCCCTTGAGCAGCGGCCCGACGATCCGTGCCATCGCGTCCTCGTCCTTCGTCACCGTCTCCTGCGCCCAGTCTGGGTAGAGCTTCACGCGGGGATCGCTGCGATAGTCGGGATTTTGCCGGAGATATCCGATCAACGCCCCGAAATTCGTGGGCGTCAACGTCCGCTGGCTCTTGCCGAACAGCTGGATCACATCCTCATAGGCCATGCCGCCCGGACCCTGCTTGGGCGAATAGCCGCGCCGGCTGGTCGCGCCCATATGCTCGGTGCCGTCCACGCCGGAATAGGCCGCGGGAAAGATTTCATGTCCCGACACCGGGATGCCCATGTCGTGCGCCGCCTCCACGATGCGCCGCTGGTAGATGTCGGGCATGCGCACATAGCTTTTTTGGATGTCATATTTCAGCGCGCGGGCGCGGGCCAGTTCGCGCTCCAGATGGGCCGGGCTCGAAACGGCGATACCCATTTTATAGTAGACGCGCTGCCATTCCAGCAGCGGCCCCCCGGTGTAGAGGCGCGGGCTGATCCGCACGCCGGCTTCGGCCGCCTCGCGGTCCTCGACCGCGTCGTAGACCTGCGTGCCGGGATCGCGGACCGTGGTGATGCCATAGGCCAGCCACGCCTTTTCCAGGTTCGACCCGAAATCCTTCTGGATGTGCGAATGATATTCGATCAGGCCGGGAATGGCGGTCAGACCGCTTGCGTCGACATAGCGCGCGCCGGCCTCGCTCTTGGCCGGGTCGTGATCGCGGATGGCCACGATCCGGTTGCCGTCGATGACGATGTCCTTGTTCTTCTGCGTCACGTCATGGACGGAATCGACCAGGCTTCCGACGTGGATGATGGTGCGACCCGTCGGCTTGGCAAGGCGGTAGCTGAGGTCTACCGGCACGTCTGTCAGGACGCCCGTTTCCATGTTGACCGTTTTCAGCTTTTCGTTGGACTGGAACAGGATGGTCTTCGAATCCCCGCTCCATGTCGGGTAGAAGGCGATGTCCGACGTGTAACTGCGCGCGGGGCCCATAGGCTTGCCGTCCTCGCCCACCGACCAGACTTTCAGCAGACCTTCGTAGATGCCGGCCATCTTGGTCCCGTCGGGGGACCAGGCCGGGCCGCTGCCGCTGCGCGTGTCGAGCGACATATTCTCCTGCGGAATCTGCCAGAAGGGCTTGGTCTTGCCGTCGACCGGGATCACATAGACCTGATTGGTCCCTTCGCGGAAGCTGTTGGAAAATTTGTAGGACAGGCTGATCGCGACATATTTGCCGTCCGCCGACCAGCTCGGGCTTCCCGGCTGGCCCAGCGATCCCTGAAGCCGCGTCACCGTGCCGGTGGCGACGTCCACGACGCACACGCCCGCTACCCCCCAGCGCCCGTCGACGTCGATGAAGGCAACCTGCCTGCCGTCCGGCGACCAGGCCGCGCCCAGCGGCTGGGTGTCCATATTCGTCAGTTGCCGGTCCTTGCCGGTCTTCAGATCCTTGATGAACAACTGCGGCAGGCCGCCGACCCGGTCGGAGGAAAAGACGATGCTGTTGCCGTCCGGCGACCAGTCGGCATCGGCGTCGAGCGCGGCGTCCTTCGTCAGATTTTCCGGTGTGCCGCCCTTGACCGGCACGACATACAGATCGCCCAGCGCGACGAAGGCGATGCGGCTGCCATCGGGCGACAGCCGCGGATGGGTAATGCCCAGCGCCTTGCGCGGCGCCGTGGAATCCCAGTCGCGCTTGGCGCGCGCATATTGCGGTCGCACGACTTCCAGCGTCGCGGTGAATTCGACCGTCGCTTTCCGCGTGCCGCCGTGCCGGATCTTGCCGTCCGACACATAATAATAGCCGCCCTTGCGCCAGGAGATGCGGAAGGGAAAGACATTTTCCGTGCCGCTCACTATCCGGTCGTCGATGAACAGATGGCTGCCGCTGTCGTCCTGCACCACATAGGCCAGTTCGCCCCCCGGGCCGAAGGACGGGGCGTCGACCTTGCCTTCCACCTGTTTCAGCAGCGTTTCGGTGCCGTCCGCCAGGCTTGTGGCGTAAATGGCGGTCTTCGGTCCCTCCGCGCCCGAATAGGCGATGCGCGCGCCGTCCGGCGACCAGGTCGGCATCCGGTCCTCGCGCGGGTTGCTGCTGATCTGCTTCAGTGCGCCGGTGGCGACGTCCATCGTCCAGATGTCGTAATTGCCGCTGCGGTCCGACGAGAAGGCGATGGTCTTGCCGTCCGGCGAATAGACCGGCTCGCGATCATCATAGGCGCCCTCGGTGATCTTGTGCATGTCGCTGCCGTCCGGCCGGATCGACCACAGGTCGTAGCCGCCGTCGCGATAGGCGAAATAGAGCAGGCTGGACCCGTCGGGTGCCCAGACCGGTTGGCGCGCGTCGTTGAAATAATCGGTAATCCGCTTTGCCTTGCCGCCCGCTGCCGGGATGATCCACAGGCTGCCCTGGATGTCGACGGCCAGCCACTTGCCGTCGGGGGAGGCGGATACCGCCATGGACGTGCCTTCATGCACATCGAAGGCGATGGGCGTCTCGCCGCCGGGCGGCGGCAGGTTGGCGGGCTGTGCCAGCGCCGGACCGGCGGCGCCGATCATCAGGGCGAAACCGAGCGTCTTGAACGAAGATGACATTACCAAAATTCCCCCGGGAAAGCGCTTACCAGCCAAAGACATATCGTTCGCGGCGCACGTCCGCGCCGCCGCGCAGCGTGCCGGTTCCGGGCACCACGCCCGCCGCGACAATGCCGGTGGACACGCCGAACGGCCCCACAACGTCCAGCCTGTGCCCGCGCGCGGTCAGCCCGTCGCGCACGGCCTGCGGCACGCGATCCTCTATCTCCAGCACGCCCGGCTCGTCCTTCTTGATCGCGAAGGAGCCGTGGAAATGGTTGGAATTGACGCGCGGCGCCTCGATCGACGCCTGGAGCGGCTGGCCGAAGGCGAGCACGCGCAGCAGCACGTTCATGATCTGCTGGTCCTGGTTGTCGCCGCCCGGCGTCCCGATGGCGAGATAGGGCGCGCCGTCCTTCAGTACCATGGCGGGCGACAGCGTGGTACGCGGCCGCTTGCCCGGCGCCAGCACATTGGGGCTTTCCGGGTCCAGGTCGAACACGGTCATGCGGTTGCTCATCGGCACGCCGGTTTCGCCCGCGATATAGGCGCCGCCCAGCAGCCAGCCCGAACTGGGCGTGCAACTGAACAGGTTGCCGGCCTTGTCCACCACCTCGATCGCGGTGGTATCGGCGGTCGGGACCGGCGGTCTTTTCAGCATGTGCGGCATGAAGGCGGGAGTCGGCCGCTTGCCGCCTTCCATCGCCCATGGGTCGCCATAGCGATGTTCCAGCGATGCGCGCGGGCCGATCAGCTTGGCGCGCTGTGCGGCGTAGGCCTTCGACAGCAGCGCCCTGGCGGGCACCTTTGCGAAATCAGGGTCGCCGAAATAGGCGTTGCGATCGTCGAAGGCGAGCTTGATCGCCTCGGCGAGCGTATGCAGATAATCCTCGCCGCCCGGTTCCATCGACGCGATGCCCGCCGCCTCGGCGATGTTGAGCGCGATCAGCAGCGCGGGCCCCTGGCTCCAGAACCCGCCCTTGCACACGGTATAGCCGAATACGTCCGCCGTCAGCGGCGCTTCCACCTTGCCCTGGTAACGGGCCAGATCCTCATAACGCATCAGCCCCCCGTCGGCTTCCATCGCCGCGCCGATGGTGCGGGCGATGTCGCCCTTGTAGAATGCATCGCGCCCGGCCTGGATCGCGGCCTTGCGGTCCTTGCCCGCGGCGAGCGCCGCCTTGTCCGCCGCCGCGATGGTGCGCATCGTCCGCGCGAGGTTGGGCTGGCGGAATATCTCGCCCGTTTTCGGCAGCTTTCCGCCCGGATAATAGGTGTCGTAGGCGGTCTTGTATCTGGACGTCGCCTTCTGCTGGCTGACGAACACCTCGGCCAGGAAATTGTACATCACGAAACCGTCGGCCAGCTCGATCGCCGGCTGCATCACCTGATCCAGCGTCATCGTGCCGTTGAGTTGCAAGGCGCGGGCCATGGCGTCGACCATGGCGGGAATGGTGCCGCCATTGGGGCCGTTGCCCGGGATCATGCCCAGGCTCGCGAACTTGTCCGGCGTGGCGAGCGCGGGCGCGGTGCCCTGTCCGTTGATGACCGACACCTTTCTTGCGCTGCTGTCATAGATGATCGTCGGCGCCTCGCCGCCGAATCCGAAATGGGAAATCTCGGTAACGGCCGCGGCGAACACGGCGGCCACGCCCGCGTCCGTCGCATTGCCGCCCGCCATGAGGATGCGGGTGCCCGCCGCGACGGCATAGTGGCGTCCGGCGGCGACGATGCCGAAATTGCCGACAATTTCCGGGCGCAGCGTTTCGCCCGCGCTTTTCAGACGCGTGGGTTCAGGCGGGGGCGCCGTCTGCGCGGTCGCCGCGGGTGCCGGCGGCAGGCCGGCGGCCATCGCCGTGCCGCCGGCGACCGCCCATTTGCCCAGGGCACGACGGCTCATTCCCGAAATCGGGTCTTCTCGCTTCATCTATGGTTCTCCCTGTCCCCGCGCCTGTCGCGCGGGAAAAGTGCATGGAACGACCCGAAGGTTCAGGTCGGGCTCAATATGATCCGGTTGCCTTCCATCCGCGTCACGACCCCCAGGCTTTCCGCCACCGCCTCGGCAAAGCCGCGCGGGTCGTTGGCTACGAACAGGCCGGTTATGGTTTCCTCCGCCAGCGCCGGGTCGGCAATGACGATGCGTTCGTCGTTGTAGCGCGCGAACTGCGCGGCCGCGCTGGCCAGCGTCGTGTCGCGAAATGCGATCTTTCCGTCGCGCCAGTAGAGTTCCTGCTCGATCGCATCGGGCGCAATGGTCGCCGTCTCGATCGGCGCGCGCGCACTAGGATCGACTACCGCTCGCATCCCTTGGGACACGCGCACCGGCGTGGCGGCCGCGGCCTGGCTGACTTCCACCACGCCTTCGCTGACGATCACGTCGACCGGCCTGCTGTCTTCGTGGCGAACGGTGAAGGCCGTGCCCACGGCGCGGACCCGGGCGTCGCCCGCCACCACGACAAAGGGCCTTTCCGGGTCCTTCGCCACGTCGAACAGCGCTTCGCCCCCGCGCAGGACGATGGTGCGCTGTTCGGCGGTGAAGCGGACGTCGATGCCGCTGGCAGTGTTCAGGTTGACGATGCTGCCGTCGGACAGGGCGATGCGCAGCATTTCGCCCTTGCCGGTCATGTAATGCAGCCCCCGGCCCAGCAGGCCGATGCCGACCGCGCCGACCGCCGATGCCGCCAGCGCCGCGCCGGCGCCCCACAACATGCGCCGCCGGGTGACGATGGCGGGGGCCTGCACCGGCAAAGCGTTCAACGGATCATACTCTTCCCGCGCCATCTCGATGCGCGCCAGCGCGGCCCGCGCCATCGCCCACGCGCCGAGCCTGCGGCTGTCGCCCGCCAGCCAATGATCCAGTTCCGCCTGTTCGGCGGAGGTCAGCGCGCGTGCGTCAAGCCGGGCCGCCCAGATGGCAGCCTGCCGCTCGATCTCCGCACTGCTTTCCCTGCTTGTCATATGGCTCCGGATCCGGGATTTGGACATTAGACGCGACATGGTCCGATTTTCCGCCACGTCCGAAAATATTTATCAGGTGCCGGATTCCCCGTCCGACATGCTTTTCCACCGTGCTCTCCGAAAGGCCCAGCTTTTGCGCGGTTTCGCGCTGGGACAGGCCCTGGACCTTGCGCAGCACGAAAGCCTCGCGGCATTTTGGCGGTAACCGCCCGATGGCATCCGCGACCAGCCGGAACTCCTCCCTCTGTTCCGCCTGGGTGTCGGGGGGCAGGTCCTCGGCCTTGAGGCTCAGGCGCTCGATCTCGCTGAGCGATTCCATCGACACGACCGGCGCGCGGCGCACTTCCGTCGCCACCACCGACAGCGCGGCGCGGAAAAAATAGGCGCGGGGGTTTTCGATATGGTCGACCGCCGGCAGGCTGGCCAGCTTGGCATATGTTTCCTGCACGACGTCATCGATCAGGAAGCCATGCTGGATACGCCCCGCCAGCCAGCGTCGCAACGCCGGTTCATGCGGACATATATGGCGTGCCAGCCAGAAGGCTCTGCTTTCCTGAATCGGTCGATCCCTTCCTCAAAAAAGATCCCCTTTGTCAACGAAGCGGCGCGGCGAATCCGCCGTGAGGGCGCCGAAATTCCACCATGAAAAAAATATGACGGTCGCGATGGCGGATATTTCCTCCGGCCGTGTCTTTCCAATCATGATCGGTGGCGATGCGCCGCCGGTTTGGGGAGGATGCTGAGGCTTTCGAACAGACGAAGCCGGAAGGGCATGCAAGCCGGCCCGACCGAGCCGGCGCGAAGCAGTGGGATTTTTTTCGAACGGGTGACCGGCACGCGGCGAGGGCCGCGCGCTGCACGGTGGCGCTCGCCCTGCGGGGCGACAAGTGGGGGAACGAGAAGATGACCAGTTTCAGGTTTGTGGCGATGGTGCTGGCCGGCACGAGCGCACTTGCGCTCGCGGGCGGGACCGCCATGGCGCAGCAACGCAATTTCGACCTGCCGGAAGGGCGTGCCGCCGACGTGCTGCCGTCCTTTGCCCTGCAAAGCGGCCTGCAGATCATCGCCCCGTCGAAGAAGCTGCGCAATACGCGCACGCCCCGGCTTCAGGGTGCCTATGACGCGCGGCAGGCGCTTCGGCGCATCATTCGCGGCACCGATCTGGTGATCGGGTCCGATCGCAACGATGTCGTCACCCTGCGCGACCGCAGCCTGACCGCCGCGCGCGGCGATACCGCCGCCATGCGCCCCATCGCCTTTGCCGAAATGCAGGTCGGCGGGGGCACCATGTCGGATGCCGCGCCCGCCCCGCTGCCGGCCGAACCGCAGGGTGAGGACGGCGCCGAAATCGTCGTCGTCGGCACCCAGATCCGTGGCGCCAAGACCACCGGCGCACTGCCCGTCAGCGTCGTCGGCCAGGAGCAGGTGGATGCGGTCGCCGCCGTCTCGGGCGCCGACCTGTTCCGCTCCATCCCGCAACTGGGCGGCGTGACCTTCAACGAACAGGTGCTGGGCGGCGGTTCGGGCAACGCGGCGCGCGGCGACGTGTCCACCGTGTCGCTGCGCGGGCTGGGCCAGGGCAATACGCTGCTGCTGATCAACGGCCGCCGCACCGTGCTGCACCCGACGTCGCAGGCGATCACCGGCGTCGTCGATTCCGGCGTGCCCACTTTCGGTTTCAATGCCAACACTATCCCCGTCGGCGCGATCGAGCGGGTCGAAGTGCTGCGCGACGGCGCGGCCGCGCTCTACGGATCGGATGCGGTGGCGGGTGTCGTCAACAATGTGCTCAAATCCAATTTCACCGGTGCCACCTTTGACGCGCAATATGGCGGGGCGGAAAGCACCAACCTGCGGGAATTCACGATCAACGGCCTGGTCGGGTTCAACTTCGGCGGCGGGCGGGGCAATATCTCGCTCTATGGCGGCTATGCCCAGAAGTCGAAGCTGTATCTGAGCGATCAGGACTATACCGCCAATCTGGACCGCCGCCCTTATGTCGTGGGCACGCCGTTCGAAGGCAATGCGTCGTTCAATGGCACGTCGACCAGCACCCCCTGGGGCAATTTCCAGGCAAGCGGTTCGGGCATCATCACCAGCAATGGCGTCGCGCTGACCAATATCTCGCGCCAGTTCCACATCCAGCCATCGACCAACGCCGGCTGCCAGGTTGCGGCGATGACGGCGGGCATGTGCTGGGACGATGGGAATGGCGCCACCCAGATGGCGAGCGTCGATTCGAACCTGCGATATGACTCAAACCAGACCTTCACCGACCTGACGACCCAGCCATCGGTCAAGCGGATCAACCTGTTCAGCTTCATCAATTATGAACTGACCGACAATCTCGATTTCTTTGGCGAGCTGGGGTTCTACCAAGGCAAGACCGAAGCCTATATCGGCAGCGGCGGGTCGCTCTCCAACATCCCGATCACCGTGGCGGCCAATGCTTATTGGAACCCGCTCGGCCCCACCCTGCTGGCCGACGGGTCGGTCAACCCCAACCGATTGCCGGGCCTGGTCGGCGTTCCCGACGAAGGCCTGCCGGTCACGATCCGCGGCATGAACTATGTCGATGCGGGCAGGAAGTCGGTGAATGTCACCAACTATCAATATCGCTTCCTGGGCGGCCTGCGCGGCAACTTCGGCGACTGGAACTGGGAATCGGCCGGCCTCTATACCTGGGCGACGGTGAAGGACACGATGGACGGGACGTCCAGCACCCTGTTGCAGGCGGCGATCAACAAGACGACGCCCGACGCCTATAACCCCTTCAACGGCGGCTGCATCGACACGCCGGCGGTCGGCGACTGCACGCCCAACGATCAATCCATCATCGACAGCTTCCGCATCCAGGCGACCCGCCGCAACAAGACCACGCTGGCGCTTTGGGACCTCAAGATTTCCAATGCGGACCTGCTCGGCCTGTGGGGCGGCAACAGCATAGGCCTGGCGACCGGCGTCGAATTCCGCCGCGAAACCTACAAGGATGATCGCGATCCGCGCCAGGGCGGCATCCTGGGCGTCGACACCACCTATACCGACGCCGTCACCGGCACCTTCTACGGATCGGACCTGATGGGCGCCAGCCCCAGCCCGGACGTGAAGGGCAACCGCAAGGTGTGGTCGGCCTATGCCGAACTCGCCATTCCGCTGGTCAGCCCGGACATGGAAATCCCCATGTTCCGTTCGTTCGACATACAGATTGCGGGCCGGTACGAGAAATATAGCGATGTCGGCGACGTGGCGAAGCCCAAGATCGCGGCGAGCTGGGACCTGTTGCAGGGTTTCCGCCTGCGCGGTTCCTGGTCGCAGGGCTTCCGCGCGCCGAACCTCGAAGTGCTCAACACCGCCACGCTCGACCGCGTGAACGGCGGCACCGAATATATCCTCTGCGAAGCGGATCTGCGCGCCGGCCGCATCAGCAGCTTCTCGCAATGCGCCCGCCCCGTATCGGTGCTGCGCCGTTCGGGCGGCAACCCGAACCTGAAGCCGGAAGAATCGACCAGCTGGAATTTCGGCGCGGTGTTCCAGCCGCCGCTGCCCGAAGGCTGGGGCGCGGTCACCTTCACCGTCGACCGCTGGCGCATCAAGCAGAAGGGCGTCGTGGGCCTGCTGGACTATCAGAACGCGCTCAACCTCGACTATCTGCTGCGCGTGCAGGGCAGCAGCAACCCGGCCGTTGTGCGCCGCGACCCGACCGCCGACGACATTGAGCTGGTGCGGGGTACCGGTCTCGCGCCGGTGGGCGAACTGCTCTACGTTACCGCGCCGTTCCAGAACCTGCTGCCGATCCAGGTCGACGGTCTGGATTTCAATCTCGACTATCGCCTGCACACCAGCACTATCGGCGATTTCTCGTTCAACGTGAACGCGGCCCGCCTCATCAAATATCAGGTGGACGCGCCCGCCGCGGTCCAGGCGGTGATCGACGGCCAGGCGGACGGCACGATCAACGGGGCGGTGCCGGTATCGGGCGGCGGCGACGTTGTCGGCCGCGACGGCCAGCCGCGCTGGCGGATTTCGGGCAACCTGACGTGGAATTACGGCCCGGTGCGGATCGGTGCCTTCACCCAGTTCATCTCCGACGTCTACCAGAACGGGGTATTCGATGCGGCGGGGAACAACTTCGTCGTGAAGGGGCAGACCACCGTCAACCTCTATGCCACCTACAAGTTCGACCAGGGCATGTTGAACGACACGGCGATCACCATCGGCGCCCGCAACATCTTCGACAAGAACCCGCCGCTGGCATCGAGCGGCTATCTGTCGAGCCTGTATCAGCCGCAAGCCCGCTACTGGTACACCAGCATCAAAAAGAGCTTCTGATGCAGGAAGACGGAATTGCCCGCCGCGAACTGATCGCGGCGGGTTTTGCCGGGGCCGCGCTCGGCCTGCCGGTCGCATCGGCCTTCGCCCAGTCGGGCACGCGCGCGCCCGACGCCCCGCGCAGCGCGCCCGCCGCTGTCCGGGCACACCGGGTCGAAGTGCCCATGCCCCACGGCGGCGTGGCCGCCGGACACCCGCTCGCGGCGATGGCGGGGACGCGGATGCTGTTGCAAGGCGGCAGCGCGGCCGATGCCGCAGTTGCCGCGATGGCGGTCATGAACGTCGTCGAACCCTGGGCCTCCAGCGCGGCGGGTAACGGCTTTGCCACCTGTCTCGACCGGAAGGCGGGGAAGGTCCATTCGCTCGCCTTCACCGGCGGCGCGCCGGGTCTTTTCGATCCCGACGTCGACCCCGGGGAACTGGACAGCGGGCACAAGGCGGTGACGGTGCCCGGTGCCTTTGGCGGCTGGATCGAACTTGCGCGCAAATTCGGCCGGCTGCCCATGTCCGCGCTGCTCGAACCGGCCATCGGCTACGCGCGCGACGGTCATCCGCTCGATGCGTCCATCGCCATGTTCATCCGGCGGCAGCAGGCGGTGCTGGCGCGCTATCCCACCAGCGCGGCCGTCTTCCTGCCGGGCGGCGCTCCGCCCCCGCCTCGTGCCATCTTCCGCAACGAGCCGCTGTCGCGCACGCTTCAGGGCCTCGCCGATGCGGAAACGCGCGCGCTCAAGGGCGGGGCCAGCCGCGACAAGGCGCTGATGGCTGCCTACGACCATTTTTATACCGGCCCGGTCGCGCGTGAGATGAGCCGCTTTTCGGAGGCGAACGGCGGCTGGCTGCGCATGGCGGACATGGCCGCCTACAAGCCGATATGGGAAGCGCCGGTATCGACCGGCTATCGCGGCCTCGACGTCTATTGCAGCCCGCTGACATCGCGCACCGGGCTCGAACTGTGCGAACAGCTGAATATCGTCGAAGGCTGGGACCTTGCCGCGCTGTCAGCTACCGATCCGCTGCTCACCCATTATCTGATAGAGGCGATCAAGGTCACCAAGGCCGATGTCTATCGCTATGCCGGCGATCCCCGCTTCGTGAAGGTGCCGGTCGACACCCTGCTGTCCAAGGATTTCGCGGCGAAGCGCAGGGCGATCATCGACCGCGCCCGTGCCATCGCCTTTCCGCAGGGCGCCGACATCGCCATGGCGGGCCGCGCGCCGGTGCTGGCGCTGGCCGACGAACAGTCGCGCGGCGGCGACACGACCAGCCTGTCGGTGGTGGATGCCGACGGCAACGCCGTCGCCGTCACGACCACGGTCGGCGGCGGTTTCGGCACGTCGGTGATCATGGGCGACACGGGATTGCTGTGCAACAACGGCCTGCGCACCGGGTCGACCGCGCCCTATGACGGCCATCCCAACCGTGCCGCACCGGGCAAGCGCGCACTGCTGGGCAACGGCCCCATCATCGTGCTGGAAAAGGGCCGGCTCAAACTGGTGTGCGGGACGCCCGGCGGCGAGACGATCGGCCAGACGCAGTTCCAGTTCCTCGTCAACGTCATCGACCGCGCCATGCCGATCCAGGAAGCGATCGAGGCGCCGCGCTTCGCCCTCGACGCCGAACCCAGCTTCTACAAGCCGGGCGCACAGATCGCCGTGCAGATGGAAAGCCGTTTCGCCCCCGCCGTCACGCAGGCGCTGACTGCCATGGGGCATAAGGTGGCGACGGTCAGCCCCTTCGCCATCGGCAGCATCCAGGGCGTGCTGGTCGACGCATCGGGCGCCCGCATGGCCGGCAGCGACCCGCGCCGCATGGGCTATGCGGTGGGCTATTGACGATGGCGGGCGGGGTCGGTCGGCCCGCCCATCCTTTCACATGCCCCTCCCGGCCTCTTGTCGAGGCCAAGGCCCATGCGCGCCAGACGCCGCAGCATGTCGGCGGTTTCCATGATATACTGGGTCAGCCGGCAAAGCTGATGCCGATCCACACTGTGCGCGGCGTGCCCAAATCCATCGACCCGCCCGAATTGCGGGTGACCACGGTTTCGTCGAACAGATTTTCGCCCCGTGCGATCAGGCTGATGCCAAGGCCGAGTGGCAGGCGCGCGGTCGCGTCCAGCGTCAGCGCGTCGGGCAGCACGTCGCTTTGCAGATCGTCCTCATATTGCTTCGCCACATAGCGTAGCGTGGTGGAGAGCGACGGCCCCCCCTCGGGCGCCCAGGCGAATGTGGCGCTGGCGCTATGGCGCGGGCTTTGCGCGGGGGTCAGGCCGTCGAATGGCTGCCCCGGGGTATGGACGATGCTGTGGCTGTAGGCATAGGATGCCGACAGCAGGAAGGCACCGGATCGCGCGCTGGCGGTCAGTTCCACGCCTTTCGCCACGATGCGGTCGACATTCCGGCGCTCGCGCGTTTTCGCGTCGATCGTGACGTTTGCGATGGCATCGTCAAGCCGGTTGTAGAAGGCGGTCGCGCCAACGGTCACGCCCGGCACGGGGTGGACATCGACGCCCATCTCCACGCCCTTCAGCTTTTCGGGCTCCAGCGCCGGATTGGCGTTGGTGGTGACGGGAAAGACCACGAAGGGGCGGTAGAGTTCGTTGAGCGTGGGCAGGCGAAAGCCGGTGTAGCCCGCCGCGCGTAGCGCCACCGCGTCGGACAGGTGAAGCAGGGCGCCCGCGCGCCCGGAAAACTGCCAGTCGGACCGATCGGCATAGGCACGGTCGGCGATCGCCGCATTGGCGGCGGACCGGGCGCGGTAAAAGCCGTCGCCGATCGACCAGTGATCCGCCCGGACCCCGCCGGTCAGGACCAGCGCACCTATGGTCCAGTCATCCTCGGCGAACAGCCCGCTCGTTTCCTGCCTGCCGCCCGCATGGCGGCGCTGGGTCACCGGATTGGCGGCGGCGCCGGCATCATAGGCGTCCTCGAACATGTCGCCCCGGGCAAAGCGCGTATCCACGCCGATGCGCAGCATATGGGCGTCGCCGACCGGCGGGCGCAGCTCGATCTTGCCGCCCAACCCCGTCGAGGGTGTGTTGCGCTGGTCCAGCGTCTTGCGGAAGGAACTGGACGATATGACGATGTTCGAGAAGTTGCGCACCTGGACATAGGCCAGCGCGTCGACCTGCCATGTGCCGCGCGCGACAAGCCGGATGCTGGCATCCTGCCCCTCGCTGGCCGAATCGGCACCCTTGAAGCGCAGCGTGCGCGTGTCGCGGAACAGCGTGCCGCGCACCTGCACCTCGGCATTCGCCGACAGAGGTGCGACCGCGCGCAGATTGGCCGACCAGCCATCATAGGCCGCCGGTACGCTGGCGGCTACACGCTGGTCGCGGGGCGTGGTCCAGAATCCGTCGCCCCGGTCCCATCGCCCCGACACGGACACATAGCCGCCGCCCAGGTCGGGCGTGACGCTGGCCGACAATATGGTCGCGTCGCGGCTGCCATACAGGGCACTCCCGGAAAAATCGGGCAGCTGGGCGCGCGTCGCGCTCGCCAGTTCGACCGTGCCCGCGACCGCGCCCGCGCCGAACGCCCCGGCGCCGCCGCCGCGCGTCACTCGCACGACCGACAGCCGGTCGGGCACCAGCGCGGAAAAGGGGATGTAGCCGAAAAACGGATCCGCCACCGGCACGCCGTCCAGCAGCACCAGCGCGCGGCTCGACGCATTGCCGCCCAGCGCGCGCAGCGTCGCACCCTGCGCCGACGGATTGGCCGACCGGCTGTCCGACCGGCGGAACTGCTGGAAACCGGCGACGTCGCCCAGCACATTTTCCATCCGTCCGGACGCGGTGTCGGTCAGCCGCTGGCGGTCGATCGTCACCGATCCATAGGCGGGCGTGCCCGGCGGCAGCGCCAGTCCCTGCCCGGTCACGACAAGGACGCGGGAATCGTCGCCGGTGTCCGGCGTCTGTGCCAACACCGTGCCCGGTACCGCGATCAAAATGGCAGGCAAAAGGATTCTCATGTCACGCCCCTTATTATCTCCCCCCTTCCCGTTTCAAACGGAAAGGGGCCGACCGCTACCTGAAACGGCAACCGCTCGTGAGGCCGAGCCGACGTCGCATCCCTTCGGTGGAGCCTGTGCGTCGGTCTAGCGCCGCGCTTCGAACAGGGACATGCGCCGTGCCTGCCGCAGATTGACCGGCGCGCTCAGTTCCCGGGCGAGCATGGTCAGCATCCAGGCGCGGTGCCGCGTCAGAAATTCGGAAAAGCCGTCCGGGCTCGACGGGTCGAATACGGGAATGGCCCAGGCCGCTTCCGACTGCACATAGGCGGCGGGCAGGGGAAGGGCCGCATCGTCCGGCTGGTCGACATGATTGCCGAAATAATCGTTGTTGCTGAAGCGGATGAACCGGGCGGGCGCGAAACCCGCGCTGATCAGATAGTCGGGGCCGTTGCGACCGCTTTCGCTGCCATAACGGGCGGTGCCCGCGACATTGAACACATTGTCGGCGAAACGCACGTCGTGGGCCCATCCTTCCCATTCGGTCGCCACGACCATCTGCACGTCCCTGTCACGCCCGACATGGACGACATTGCGCTCGATCAGCGCGTCGGACACATTGCCGGCGAGCTGGAATATGCGGCTGCCGTCATTACGGCTGACATTATAGCGCGCTACCGTGCCGCGATTGCCCAGATTGTCCGTGTCGTTGCTGCGCGGTGAACAGATCAGCAGGAAGCCGCCCGCATTGTCGTGGCTGTAATTGTAGAGCAGCGTGGTGCGCCGAGAGTTGAAGTCGGAATCGAACCCCTGACCGTCATAGCGGGTAACGGTGTAGGCCGCCTCGTTCAGCTGGATCAGGCTGTTGTCCGTACTCCATTGCCAGATGCCCGCATTATAGCCGGGCGCCCGGCTGCCGGCATAGCGGACGATATTATGTTCGATCAGCGCGCCGTCGGTGCCGCGCGGAACGATGCCGTCGCCGCCGACATCCTCGACCAGGTTGTCGCGGATGACGACCTGTTCGCTGGGAAACCAGTCGCTGACGGATATGCGGTCGCTGATTCCGGCGATGCCCGACCGGTCCACGCGCCATATGATATTGCGTTCGATCGCCAGGTCCAGGAAGCGCGTGGGGAGCCGTTGGCCCACGGCGCGAAAGACGATGCCGCCATTGTCCTTGCGGCTGTTCGTCCCGCTTATGTCATGGATATACATGTCGCTGACGCGGATGCCGCGCGTGACCCCGCGATCCTGTGCGGATACGAGCACGCCATAACGCGGGGCCGGGGTCGCCGCGGCGTTGGTCAGCTCCAGCCCGCTGACGGTCACATATTCCGCATTGATGATGCCCACCGCATGGGATGATACGCCGCCCGCGTCGATCCGCGGGCGGGGGCCGCCGCCTGCGGCGGCGACGACCACGGGCGCGCCGGCCCGGCCGGACCGCGTGATCGTCAACGGCTCCGTCCAGACCGATCCCGCCGCCAGCAGCACCGTGTCGCCCGGGCGGAGCGCGAAGCCATTGACCTTTGCAAGGGTGCGCCACGCCCGCCCGGGCGCCGTGCCGTCGGCGCGATCATTGCCGCTCAGCGCGTCCACATAATAGGTTTCGGCGCGCGCCGCCGCGACGGTGCCCGACGAAAGGAGCAGGATGGAGGCAAGGGCAGTCCGGACGAGGGATGGCAAGGGGCAAAGTCTCCGCAGGCTATGACAAGACAGAATGGCCCCATCGGACTGAACGCGCGCTGAAGTGCGCCGGTCCTGCGCTTCAGCCCGGCAGTCCCACCATCGAAATCTGCCGGCCATAGCCCGGTTCGCCGCGATGGCAGGAGCGGCGATAGCTGTAGAAGCGCCCGGGCTGCGCATAGGTATCCTCGTCCAGCATTTCGATCCGGGCCACTCCGGCAGTTGCAAGCCGCGACGCGACATAGCCGCCCACATCGAACATCAGATGCCCGGGACGTCCCTCGGCAAAGAAGCGGGCATTGTCGGCATCCTGCGCCTCGAACGGCCGTGCGAACTCGGCCGTCACCTCATAGGAGGCGCGGCCGATGCACGGGCCGATGGCGCAGGCGATGCGGTCCCGCCGCGCGCCCAGTGCCGCCATTGCCGCGACGGTCGCTTCGGTGACCCCGGCAATCGCGCCTTTCCAGCCGGCATGGGCCGCGCCGATGACGCCCGCGTCGGCATCGGCCAGCAGCACCGGCACGCAGTCCGCCGTCAATATGCCCAGCAGCAGGCCCGGCCGGTCCGTCACCATGGCATCGGCGGCGGGCCGGTCGGCCTCCGCGATCGGGTCTTGGACCGTCACCACGTCTGGCGAATGAACCTGCCGCACGGTCACCAGCGTGCCGCCCGGCATCAGCCCATCCCGCGCCATGTCCCGGTTGCGCGATACGGCCGCGCGATCGTCGTCGGACCCCAGTCCGACATTCAGCCCCGCATACAGGCCGGTCGACACGCCGCCCCGGCGTCCCGCAAAGCCGTGCGGAACGTCCGCCAGCGCCCGCGCCTTCAACAATTCAATCACATGCGTTCCCTTCGGGGCAGTCCGTCAATCATGTCATTGCCGCGCAACATACTTGCGCGACGCAGATTAGGCGATAGTCTCCCCCTCCCATAAGCAAAAGAGGCGCGTCCGTCGGCGCGTCGCGCTAAGGGAAAAAGAGGTCTTCATGATATTCGGGCGCGTAAAGCCTCTCGACGCCATTTTGGCGACGGCCGAGAAAAAATCGCTGCATCGCTCGCTGGGCGCGTTCCAGCTCACCATGCTGGGTATCGGCGCCGTCATCGGCACCGGCATCTTCGTCCTGACGGCGGAAGCCGCGCAGAAGGCGGGGCCGGGCATGATGCTTTCCTTCGTCATTGCCGGCTTCGTGTGCGCTGTGGCCGCGCTCTGCTATGCGGAAATGGCAGCGATGGTGCCGGTTTCGGGCTCCGCCTATACCTACAGCTACGCCGTGATGGGCGAACTCATCGCCTGGATGGTCGGCTGGGCGCTGATCCTGGAATATGCGGTCGCAGCGGGCGCCGTGTCGGTCGGCTGGTCCGGCTATGTCGTGGGCCTTATCGAACATACATTTCATATCGACATTCCCAACTTCCTGACGCGCGGGCCTTATGACGGCGGCGTGGTCAACCTGCCCGCGATGCTGATCGCGGCGCTCGTCACCTGGTTGCTGGTCATCGGCACGAAGGAAAGCGCGACGGTCAATGCCGTGCTGGTTGCGATCAAGGTGTCGGCGCTGACGCTGTTCATCGTCCTTTCGGTCCCGGTGATGAACATGGACGGCTTCAGCCCCTTCGCCCCGCTGGGCTTTTCCGGCATTTCGGCGGCGGCGGCCTCCATCTTCTTCGCCTATGTGGGCTTCGATGCCGTGTCGACCGCGGCGGAGGAAACCAAGAACCCGCAACGCAACATGCCGATCGGCCTGATCGGTTCGCTTGCCGTCTGTACCGTCTTCTACATGCTGGTCGCCGCTGGCGTGATCGGCACGGTCGGTGCACAGCCGGTCACTGCGGGCGGCATTCCCATCGCGCAGGGCGGCATCGCGCTGGCTCCCGGTTCGACCGAACTGTCGCAGCAATGCGCCGCGCTGGCCGCCGCCGGTGCCGAAGCCGTGACCTGCTCCAAGGAAGCGCTGGCCTGGACGCTGCGGGAAATCGGGTGGCCGCAGATCGGCAACCTGCTTGGCCTCGCTGCGGGCCTGGCGCTGCCGTCGGTCATCCTCATGATGATGTTCGGCCAGACCCGCATCTTCTTCGTCATGAGCCGTGACGGGCTGTTGCCCGAAATCTTTTCAAAGGTACATCCGACCTACCGGACACCCTATGTCATCACCATCCTGACGGGCATTTTCGTGGCATTGTTCGCGGCCTTCTTCCCGGTCGGCATCCTGGCGGACATCTCCAATTCCGGCACCTTGTTCGCTTTCGCCGCCGTGTCGATCGCGGTGATGGTGCTGCGCCGGACCGACCCCGCCCGCAAGCGTCCCTTCCGCACGCCGGCGATCATGGTCACCGCACCGGTCGCGATCATCGGCTGCCTCTACCTGTTCTGGAGCCTGGGGATCGAAACCAAGCTGATGTTCGTCGGCTGGGCGGCGGTCGGCCTGGTCGTATATTTCGTCTACAGCCGCAACCGCAGCTATGTGGGCCGTGGCATCATCGACGTGCACGAGGACGACAGCGATACGCCGCCGCAGCCCGTGCCGCCGCTGCCGGGTGCGCATACGCCGGGCGGCAAGGACGCCTGACCGACTGCAAGACGGGGCGGGAAACCGCCCCGTCTTTTTTAATGCATCGCTTCGAATTCGATGTCGCGCAGCGCGGCATTGTGGGGCCGGGTAAACAGTCTGCCGCGTTCGGCCCAGATGATGACGACGAACGCCAGGAGCCCGTAGACGAACAGGCCGACCGTCAAAGGCAAGGTGCTGCCATCGAAGGCCTGCCCGATCAGAGTGCCCAGCATGGTCGACAGGGCCGTTGTCAGAAACGCCTGAAAGGACGACGCGATGCCTGCGCCGCGGGCGAAGGGCTCCATGGAGATCGCGCTGAAATTGGCGGCCGTAAACGCAACCGTCATCATGGTCATGGCCTGAAGCAGGACGAAGGTCGGCAAGGTCTCAAGCCTCAGGAGGATCAAGCCGGCATGGACGAGAGCGATCAGTATGAAGCCGATCAGCGCGCCCTGACTCAATCGCCGCGCGCCGAATCGGGATACGAGGCGGCTGTTGATCAGGCTGCCGATACCCATGGCCCCCGCGATCATCGCGAAGCCGATGGGGAAGAAGCGCTGTGCCCCGAATATGTCGAAGAAAATCTGCTGCACCGACAGCAGGAAACCGATGAGGCCGCCCGACACGATGCCGCTCGCCAGCATGTAGCCGATCGAGCTGCGCGTGCGCATGACGAGCGCGACGGTGGCGAGCAGCGTGCGCGGAGTAATGCGCATCCGGCGATCCGCCGGCAATGTTTCCGGCATGCGTAGCAGCATCCAGATCAGGATCAGGCTGGCCTGAATTGATAAGATCCAGAAAATCCAGCGCCACGGCGCCAGCCACAGGATCAACTGCCCGAAGCTGGGAGCCATTACGGGAATCAGCATGAATACGGCGAAGATCAGCGACATGACCCGTGCCATCGCGTCCCCGTGAAACCGGTCGCGCACGATGCTCACCGTGATCACGCGACTCGCTCCGGCAAAGAAACCGGCGCAGGCCCGGCTGACGAGCAGCATGGCGAAACTGGGCGTGGCCGCGCAACTGATCGAAGCGAGGACGAACAGCGTCATCGAGCAGGCCAGCACCGCCTTGCGCCCGAATCGGTCCGAAAGGACGCCGAACAGCAGCGATCCTGCCCCCAGGCCCAGGAAATAGAGGCTGATGATGAGCTGTCTGTCGTTCGCGTGGGGAATGGCCAGGTCCCGGCCGATCGCCGGAAGCGCGGGCAGCATGGGGTCGGTGGACAGGGCGTTCATCGCCATGAGGCAGGCGCAGAGCAGGACGAACTCGCGAAAGCCGATGTCCTTGGCTGCGGCCGCGCCGGTGGGGGAGGGAGACGACATTGGCCGGGCTATGGGCGTAATGGCGCAGTGGCACCAGCCCTTATCTGATCGTCGCCCCGACATCCCCGCCGACCGTTAACCGTCAGACAGCACGGCTGGCCACGGCGAGCGCGCGATTTGTCGCCTGGGCGTTAACCATTTCTTATCCCGTGCCGGTCCACCCTGTCCTTCGTGAATTGGCAAGGGATCATCCGTCCATTGAGTTAGCGGAGAAAACAGGGGAACGAACATGGGCAACAGCAGCAAGAGCGCACAGTTTCTGATGGACAGCCGCATGACGCGGGCGACGGGCGGATCGGCGGAAGCCTGTTTCGACCTGGGCGTTGCCTATAGCTGCGGCACGGGCGGGATGCCGATCGACCTGATCGAAGCGCATAAATGGTTCAATCTGGCCGCGTGGCGCGGCAGCGAGGAAGGCCAGTCGATGCGCGCGGAGATCGCGGAAGAAATGACCGCGCGCGAGATAGTCGAGGCCCAGCGCCAGGCGCGCGCCTGGATCGCCGCGACCCAGGTTCGCGCCGCCTGACCTAACCGTCCTTCCGGAACGGCGTGCGTTCCGACAACCATTGTCGATCGCGCTGAACATCGCACCGTTCGGCCGCCAGGAAATCGGATACGGCCCGGCGAAAGCCGGCATCGGGAATATAATGGGCCGACCATGTCGGTTCCGGGGCATAGCCCCGCGCCAGCTTGTGGCTGCCCTGCGCCCCGGCTTCCACCCGTGCGAGCCCGCGTGCGATGGCGACGTCGATCGCCTGATAATAGCATAGTTCGAAATGCAGGTTGGGCACCTCCTCGACGCAGCCCCAGTAGCGGCCATATAGCGCATCGCCGCCGATCAGGTTGAGCGCCCCTGCGATGGCCCGTCCGTCCCGCAATGCCAGCATCAGCAATATCCGGTCGGCCATGCGTTCGCCCAGCAGGGAGAAGAACGCGCGGGTCAGATAGGGCCGCCCCCATTTGCGCGCGCCGGTATCCTGATAAAATTCCCAGAATATGTCCCAATGCGCTTCGGTCAGGTCGCTGCCGGAAATATGCACGATGTCCAGACCCTCGACCGCGCGACGCCGTTCCTTGCGGATATTCTTGCGCTTCTCGCTCGACAGGGCGGACAGGAAATCGTCGAAATCGCGATATCCCCGGTTCGTCCAGTGAAACTGGCTGTCCTCCCGGATCAGCCAGCCTGCCGCTTCGAACATCGCGATCTGATCGGGCGCGACAAATGTCGCATGGGCGGACGACAGCCCGTTGCGTTCGACCAGCGTTTCGATCCCGGCGATCAGGGCCGGCGCCATGCCGGCTTCGCGCAGCAGCAGGCGCGGTCCGGGCACGGGCGAAAAGGGGGCCGCAACCTGGATCTTGGGATAATAGCGCCCGCCGGCCCGTTCCCACGCATCGGCCCAGCCATGGTCGAACACATATTCGCCTTGGCTATGGCTCTTCGCATAGAGCGGCGCAGCCGCGACGATGGCGCCGTCGGTTCCGTCGATGACCAGAGGCAACGGCTGCCAGCCGCTCGATCCGCCGACGCTGCCCGACATTTCGAGCGCGGCCAGGAAATCCCAGCAGACGAAGGGATTGGCCTGCCCGGCGCAGGCATCCCATTGTGCGCGGGGCAGATCCGCGACACCCGATACGACCCGCGCCACGACCTCAGTCATGCGGCCGCTCGAAAATCATCTGGTCCGCATGCACGCTGGCCCGGGCACGTTCCGCATCGGTGCGCACCGTCCAGCTCAGCACCGGCAGGCCCCGGGCACGAGCGCGCCGGGTAAAGGAGGAGGGGAGGTCACGAATGTCACAGGCCAGAAAATCGGGTTTCGCCAGCAAAAGTGCAAGGGTGCGTTCGACCCGCCCGCGCAGCACGCCCTTGCCCTGCGCCGTCACGACCAGGCCGCGAACCGTGGCTGGCCGGTGCCGGGCGAACCAGCGACCGACCGCAGGGTTGAAGGACATGACGGCAACCGGCGCCCCGGGCCACGCGTCGGCCGCGCGCGCGACAGACATGCACAGCGGCCCCACTTGCCGATCCGGCGCCTTGATCTCGACCAGCAGCGGCACCCGTCCGCCGCAGCGGGCAAGAAGCCCGGACAGACGCGGAATCGTGCCGCCGTCGGGAAGGGTGATCGCGTCGATCGCGACGGCATCCAGCGCCGCGATCCTGTCGTCGCGTCCGGTCATCCGTGCCATCCCGGCATCGTGAAACAGGAAGGCAACGCCGTCCCGGCTTGCCCGTGCGTCGCATTCGATGCCGAAACCGGCCGTGATGGCGGCATCGAAGGCCGCCATGCCATTCTCGCTCGCGCACGGCCCGTGCAGCCCGCGATGGGCGAAGGGGCGCGCCGTCAGGAACGCCCGGTCAGGCCGCGGGCCGGACAAGGACGATCGCGTCAATTTCGACTACCGCGCCCAGCGGCAGCACCGGTACGCCCACCGCGCTGCGCGCATGCTTCCCGGCCTCGCCGAAAATGTCGACCATCAGTTCCGACGCACCGTTGGCGACCTTGGGCTGGTCCGTGAAGTCGGGCGTGCTGCTGATGAATGCCCCCAGCTTCACGATCCGTTCGACCCGGTCGAGGCTGCCCAGGGCGGCCTTCATCTGCGCGATGAGGTTGAGCCCGCAGACGCGGGCGGCGGCCACGCCATAGGCCAGGTCGCGATCCTCGCCCAGGCGGCCGGTCATAAGCCCGTCGGGCGCAAGCGCGATCTGCCCGGAGATGTGCAGCAGGCCGTTTGCCTCCACGGCGGGAACATAGGCGGCGACCGGCGCGGCGGGCTGGGGCAGGGTGATGCCGAGTTCGGCGAGACGGGCTTCGATGTTCATGTGGTGGCTCCTGTGCAGATGCTGTCAGTGGGGGCCGGCCCCTCGGCCAGTCGTTGCGCGATCCAGGTTTCCGCCGTCGCCCAGTCGTCTATGCGGGCATGGGCATAGGGTGCGGGCGCGACACCCGGCGCGATCGCCGGTTCGCCGACCATGTGCAGCCGCCAGACTCCGGGGGCGTGCGTCGCGACCGAATGATGATGCTCGGCCAGATCGTCGATGAACAGGGCTGTCGGCGCTCCCCGGTCAGCCATGATTTGCGCGAGCGGACGTCCCTTGCCGCCTTGGTTCCAGAAGACCGGGATGTCGAGCCCGTGCCCGGCCAGCTGGGCGATCCGCGCCTGATGATGACGCTCGGTGATGTTCGTCAGCACCACGATGTCGGCCATGTCGGATAGCCGATGGAGCGCGTTCACCGCGCCGTCGATCGGTGCCTGCCGATGCATTTCGGTTTCGAAGAAGCCGAGCAGCAATTCCCATACCAGCGCGCGTTCCAGCGGTTCGCCGCTGTCCTTGTGGCGCAGGGCTTCGCCGAACCCGCGTTCGTGCATGTCGAAATGGACGTCATGCGTCTCGTCCAGCCACTCGCGGAACGGCACGACCATGTGCAGCAGCACCTCGTCGCAATCTGTGATGATCAGGGGGCGGGTCATCGGGTCAACATCTCCTGCGCCGCGATCAGTGCGGCTGGACTGGTATCGATCGCCGCGGCGCAGGCGATCAGGTCGGGCTCATGGTCGGCCAGGAAGCCCAGCACGGCGGCCAGGACGGCCGGTCGGTCCACCCCTTCGCGCAAGGCCGCCGCGTCCAGGCCGGTCAGCGCCAGCAGCCGGTCGGCCCGGGCACCGTCCGAAACCGTCCAGCCCAGTGCGAGCAGCGCCAGCAGCATGGCCTCCTCCCTGCTATCCGGCTTGCCATTCGGGTCCTGGGGTCGCATGATGGGTTCCGGCGGCGGGGCGGCGCCGATGGGACGCCGCTTGTTCTTGAATTGCGAGTGACTGGTGGCAAAGCGCGTGCTCGTTGTCGAGGACAACGAACTCAACCTCAAACTTTTTTGCGATCTGCTCCGCGCGCACGGGCATGAGGTGTTGCCGCTGCGGGATGGACGGGATGTGTTGGCGCAGGCGCGCGCCTTCCTGCCGGATCTGGTTATCACGGATATCCATCTGCCCCATGTCAGCGGATTCGACCTGATCGTCTCGCTCAAGGCCGACGACCTATTGTCGGCCGTCCCGATCATGGCGGTGACGGCCTATGCCGGGCAGGGCGACGAGGAACGCATTCGCGGCGCCGGGGCGCAGGCCTATGTGTCAAAGCCCATTTCCGTGCTGCGCTTCGTCGAACAGGTCAACGCGCTGCTGTAACGGGCCGGCAATCCATTTAACCGGTACGTCATTCAGATTTCACATAAATTTTATGGTCGCGACGCCGTTGCGTCATCCTTGTCTGACACCCCCCGCATCACAAGGGCGCGGCGCTCCGCCGATGGCCCGACAACCGATACAGGGGTATTTCCATGTCTCATCTGACCGACGAGGCGCGCGCGCCCTATCGCGATGCGCAACCGACCATCGATATGGGCGAGAACAGCCTGGAAGCGATCGTCGCCGCCAATCCCGCGCGGCGCACGGTGCTGAAGAACGGGCTGCTCGGCCTTTCGATCCTGCCGATGCTCGGCGCGCTGGCTGCATGCGATGACGAAGATGGCGCGCAAACGCCGACGCCCACGCCGACCCCCACGCCGACGCCGACCCCCACACCCAGCTATACGATCGCGTTCACGCCGGTCGCGGCGAACATGAACGACACCGTGACCGTCCCGTCGGGCTATACCGTCGACGTCCTCTTCAAGGCGGGTGATTCCGTCGAAGCCGGCACGGCCTATTCCGGCGCCTTCCCCAGTGCTGCCGATGCGGAGAAATGGGCCGGCGGCAATCATGACGGCATGGAATATTACGAGATTTCCGGGACGGATCCCAACAGCGGCGGCCTGCTCGCCGTCAACCATGAACTGCCCGATTTCAACATATTGATGGACGGCGATTATGACCCGACGACGGCCAGCGCCGACCAGAAGGCATTGGTCCTGTCGGCGGTCGGCGTGTCGGTGATCGAAATCGCCAAGGGGTCGGACGGCGTGTGGGCCGTCAAGGCGGGATCGCGCTACAACAAGCGGTATACCGGTAACAGCATCTATCGCGCGGGCGGTCCCGCCTCGGGGGCCATTTCGGGCACCATCAGGGGCACCCTCAATAATTGTTCGTCGGGCCGCACGCCCTGGGGCACATATCTGACCTGCGAGGAAACGACGGACAATTATCTGGACCCGACGCAGCCTGAAACCGATTATGGCTGGGTGGTCGAAATCGACCCGTTTCAGGAACTGGCCGATCCGACCAAGCGGACTGCCATGGGCCGTTTCGACCATGAAAATGTCGCGTACATGGCCAATGGCGACAATCGCGTCGCCTTTTACATGGGCGACGATTCGACCCCGGGCTGTATCTACAAATTCGTGCCGGACCGCGCGTTCAGCAGCAGCAACCGTGCCGCCAATATCGGCCTGCTCGACTATGGCACGCTCTACGTCGCGCGGTTCAACAGCGACGGCACCGGCGAATGGCGCGCGCTGGTACGCGGTCAGAACGGACTGACGATCGGCGCTTCGGACCCCGGCAACGTCAGCCAGTCGACCACACCCCCGGCCCCCGTCACGGTCGATTTCGCCACGCAGGCCGATGTCCTCATCAACTGCAAGGCTGCCGCGCGCGTCGCCGGCGGGACCGTGATGGACCGTCCCGAATGGATCACGGTCGCCCCCGACAACAGCGCCGTGTTCGTGACGCTGACCAACAACAGCAGCCGCAAGGTGACCGACGCCGCCAACCCGCGCACGGGCAACCGGCACGGTCACATCATCAAGTTCAAGGAGGAAGGCGACTCCCCGCTGGCATCCAAGTTCAGCTGGGAAATCCTGCTGCTGGCGGGCGATCCCTCGCTCAGCGGCTTTGGCGACCGGCTGGAAGGCGACATCGACGGCGACACCTTCTCCAGCCCCGATGGCATCCGTATCGACCCCAAGGGCCGCCTGTGGGTGGAGACGGACCATTCCGTCCCCGGTTCATCGGGCGACGCCACCCGGTCGATCGAGGACATATTCGGTCACAACGCGATGTTCTACATCGACCAGGCGACGAAGAAATCCATGCGTTTCCTGGTCGGACCGACCGGCTGCGAGATCACCGGAATCGCCTATACCCCCGACCTCACCAATTTCTTCATCAATATCCAGCATCCCACCGGCGACTGGCCGGTGTCGGGCAAGGAACCGCGATCGTCCACCATCGTCGTGCGCCGTACCGACGCACAGCCGGTCGGCAACTGATCGGGGGCTGGCAAAACCCCCTGGCACCGGGACGCAAGGGGTAGCGCTGGGGCGTTCCGGCAGGAGCGCCCCTTCCCGCATCTCCGGCCGGACCCGCCGGGCCGGGCGGATGCGACCGACAGCAAAAGGCCCGATCCCCAAGGGGGACGGGCCTTTGTCCATCTCCGGAACCGAAAGGTCAGGCGTGCGGGCGAAAGGCCCGCGACGGCTTACTTGATCTTCGCTTCCTTGAACTCGACATGCTTGCGCGCAACCGGATCATATTTGCGGAAGCTCAGCTTCTCGGTCTTGGTGCGCGGATTCTTCTTGGTGACATAGAAGAAGCCGGTGTCAGCGGAGCTGACGAGGCGGATCTTGACGGTTGCCGGCTTGGCCATGGCCTTTATCCCTGGTCGTGAATTGCGTAAAAAGAAAAGCGGCCCCCCAGATATGGAAGGGGAACCGCCCCGTTTCAGCAGCGGCCCATGGGGCAGATTCGGATTCATGTCAAGGCTCAGCCGCGTGATCGAGGCGGTTTACGCGACCTTAACCAGCGGGCGCGCATGATCGTGCGACACGCAACGGCACGGGAGCGGCCTTCCATGCGACATGATCCGATGCTGGCCATTTTGACCGACCTGATGCGCCGGGTTGACGGCCTTGCCGGGCAGCGCGGTCATGTTTCGGCCGTCAGGCTGCATGATGAAATCGACCAGATCCGCCACATCGCCCGCGCCTTTGGCCTGGATGCGGTCGAAGGACTGGCCGGAACGCTTGAATCGGCGCTCTCCCTCCACGGGCTGGGGCCGGTCGTTCTGTCCTATCTCGACCTGATGCGCGAAGCGATTGCGGCGGACCTGCCGACGGCCGCCGTGATACCCCTCGCCGCCCTGCGACCTGATGTCGCCGGCGCGGCGCTGCGCGCCTGACGCTCGGACGGCCGATGGATTCGCTGCTGCTGGCGCTGCTCGGCTGCCTGGTTGGAGAAATAGGCGACAAGAGCCAGTTTCTGCTGCTCGCGCTGGCCACCCGGTATGACCGCAACCGGGCGGTGATCGCGGGGCTGCTGGTCGCTACCTTCGCCAATGCCGCCATATCCGCCGCGGCCGGCGCATGGATCGGCCCCATGTTGGGCGCCGACGCCCGGCTGCTGTTTCTGGCCCTTTCGCTCCTGTTTCTCGCGGTCGGGCTATTCTGGCCGGTGAAGGCGCCCGATCCGCTGGCAGGATGGCCGACGGGCGCGTTCCTGACAACGATGCTCGGCCTCTTCATCCTGCAATTTGGCGACGGTCCGCAATTCCTGATTCTGGGGATCGCCGCGCGTGGCGGAGATCCGGTGCTCGCCGCGGTCGGGGGTGCCATCGGCATCGTCGCTGCCTGCGTGCCGGTCGTGATCCTGCGCGACCGGATCCTGCGCCTGCTCCCCCTGCGCGCGATCCGCCTGGCCGGCGGCACTATCCTGTTCGTCGCCGGGGCGCTTACGGCACTTACGGCTCTCTCGCTGGTCTGATCGCTTCGCTCCATCACGCTGATCGACATTATCGCAGGGAAAGACGGGGCGATGATGGCACCAACTTGCCGCCGGATCATTATATGTGCGAAATCATTTTCGCGAACAGGAGGCCCCGCATGACCGCATCCGATCTCAAAACGCCGACCGATCTGAAGAGCAACGCCGTGAAGTCCGTGGCCGAGGCGCTGAACGGTGCCCTTGCCGACAGCTATGCCCTCTACCTCAAGACCAAGAATTTCCACTGGCATGTGTCGGGACCGCATTTTCGCGACTATCACCTGATGTTCGACGAACAGGCGACCGAGATATTGGGCGTGACCGACCTGATCGCCGAGCGTGTGCGCAAGACGGGCAATACCACGCTGCGTTCGATCGGCGACATCGCCCGGCACCAGACGGTCAAGGATAATGACGCCGACTTCGTCAGCCCGGCCGACATGCTGAAGGAATTGCGCGACGACAATCTGGCGCTCGTGGAAACCTTCCGCGCCGTGAAGGCCGCCGCCACGGAGGCTGGCGACAACGCGACCGAAGGCATCGTCGACGACTGGACCGATCAGGCCGAGCAGCGCGCCTGGTTCCTGTTCGAAGCCGCGCGCGGCGCCTGATCTTGGCAGTGGACGGTTAGAGAAAGCCCTCCGGCATTCCGGAGGGCTTTTTTTCAGCCCGGGCCCTTCCGGGCGATCGTCATGCTTCGTCGATTGGGGCGATCGCGACGATCTCCACCGCTTCGGCCTTTCCTGCAAAGTCGACCATGTCCCCGACCTCCGCGTCCATCATCGCGCGGGCGAGCGGCGAGGAGAAGCTGATCCGCCCTTCATTGGGATCGGCTTCGTCATCGCCCACGATGGCGACGGTTTTTTCCTGCCTGTTGAGCCTGTAGGTCACGCATGCGCCGAATGTGACGGCCTGGCCGTCCGCGGCCGGGCGCAATTCCGCCGTCGCCAACCGCGTGCGCCAGTAGCGCAATTCGCGTCGGACCTTCCTGGCGCCATCCTCGTCCATCGCGCCGGTGTCGACGGCTTCCAGCGCCTCTACTCGCTCGCGCGTCAACCGCAACCCCCGCGCCGTTACCCAGTTGGGACCGGGCGGCAGCGGGATCTCGAATTTCGGCTCCATATGCTCGTCGTCGCTCTCGCGACGAAAGGCGACGCTCATTCACCTCTCCTGACAATTCAAAAATAGCGCGGGAAGGAACGGCCAGGCCGGTCCGTCAGTCCTCGTCGAACAGCCCGGCCAGCTGTTCCACCATCGTGCCGCCAAGCTGTTCGGCGTCCATGATGGTGACGGCGCGGCGATAATAGCGGGTGACGTCATGGCCGATGCCGATGGCCACCAACTGCACCGGCGACCGGCTCTCGATCCATTCGATCACCTGCCTCAAATGCCGTTCCAGATAGGTACCACTATTCACCGAAAGGGTCGAATCGTCGACCGGTGCGCCGTCGGAAATGACCATCAGGATGCGTCGCTCCTCCGGCCGCGCGATCAGCCGGGCATGCGCCCAGAGCAGTGCCTCGCCGTCGATATTTTCCTTCAGCAACCCTTCGCGCATCATCAGGCCCAGATTCTTGCGCGCGCGCCGCCAGGGATCGTCAGCCTTCTTGTATATGATGTGGCGCAGGTCGTTGAGGCGGCCGGGCATCGGCGGCCGCCCTGCGGCCAGCCATTGCTCGCGGCTCTGCCCGCCCTTCCATGCCCGGGTGGTGAAACCCAGTATCTCGGTCTTGACGCCGCAGCGCTCCAGCGTGCGCGCCATGATGTCGGCACTGATCGCCGCGATGCTGATCGGCCGCCCGCGCATGGAGCCGCTATTGTCGATCAGCAGCGTTACCACCGTGTCGCGAAATTCGGTGTCGCGCTCAATCTTGTAGGACAGCGAGCGGGTCGGATCGATCACGATCCGCGCCAGCCGCGCCGCGTCGAGCAGCCCTTCCTCCTGATCGAAATCCCAGGATCGCGATTGCTGCGCCATCAGCCGCCGTTGCAAGCGGTTGGCGAGCTTCGTCACCGCCCCCTGGAGGCTGACGAGCTGCTGGTCCAGAAAACCGCGCAGACGCAGCAATTCGTCCTCGTCGCACAGTTCCTCGGGCGCCACCACCTCGTCGAATTTCGTCGTGTAGGGCTTGTAATCGAAACCGGGCGGCAGGTCGGACATCGGCCGGTTGGGGCGGACCGGCATCATGCCTTCCTCCCCCATGTCGTCGGCGCCCTCATCACTGTCGGCGTCGAACTCGTCGCTATATTCGCTCTCGCCTTCCTCGGTGTCGCCGCCCTGGTCCTCGGCGCGCGCCTCGGCGTTCATGTCGCTGTCGCCGGCTTCCTCCTGCCCGCTGTCGCCATCTTCCTGCTGCTCTTCCTGATCCTCGCCCTCGTCCTGCGATTCCGGCTCGTCCGTGTCGGGCGGCACATCGGCGTCGATCAGCTGGAGATGCTCCAGCATGGCGTTGGTCAGCTTCTGGAAGGCGCGCTGGTCGTCGATGGCCAGTGCCAGCGAATCCAGGTCGCCCCCGGCCTTGTCCTCGATCCACTGGTCCACCATGGCGACGCCGGGTGCGGCGTCCCCGGGGATAGCCTGCCCGGTCAGCCGTTCGCGCACCTTCAGCGCCAGCGCGGTCGACAACGGCACCTCGTCGGCCGACCGGGCGCGTCGGATCGCGTCGGATTTCAGCCGCAGGTCCAGCGCATGGTTGAGATTGGTCCGCACGCCCTGCATCGCCCGGGAACCGATCGCTTCCACCCGCGCCTGCTCGACCGCATCGAACACCGCGCGCGCGACCGTTTCGGACGGGGCGAAGGATGCATGCGCCCTGGCATCATGATAGCGTAGTTTCAGCGCATGGGCGTCGGCGAAACCGCGGGCCAGCGCAAGCTGCTCGGCCGGCAGCGAGCGGGCGGGCGTCGGCACCTTGATCGCCTTGCCCGCCATGTGCGGCGCGTCGGCGGTGAAGCCTACCTCCACCTCCGCGTCGCGCGTCATCGCGCGCGCCGTTCCGGACAGTACATCCTTGAAGGCATCCAGGGGGGAGCGTTCCGTCACCGGCCCTCCGGATCGCGCCCGCGCGGCACCGCCACGGTTTCGATCTGCGTCTCGACCTCGGTCATCAGCTTGTGCACCGGGCATTTGGCGGCGACCGCGATCAGGCGGTCATGCTGTTCGTCGCTCATCGGCCCGGTGAGCGCGATACGCGTCGTGAGCTTGTAGATGCCCTTGCGTTCCTCGCTGGCGTCGCGGACCACGCCGACATGGATGTCCTCGACCGGAATGGCGTTGCGCTGCGCATACCAGAGCATGGTCATCGCCTTGCATGCACCCAGCGCCGCGTCATACAGATCGTGCGGGTCCGGCCCGGCGTCATGGCCATCGGCGCCGGACATGTCTGCAACGATCTCGTGCCCCCGGATGCTGATCCGGTGCGCGGTCCCGCCGCTGGGGTCGATCCTTTCGACGACGATCATGGGGAAACTCCCGCCCAAAAAGGGCCGGAACGAACCGTCAGTTCGCCCGGCTTGCCACGCTTTCGGGAAGGTCCTTCCCGAACACGCGTTGATAATATTCGGCGACCAGCGCCCGTTCGGCCTCGTCGCACTTGTTGAGGAAGCTGAGGCGGAAGGCGAAGCCTACATTGCTGAAGATCAGCGCGTTCTGCGCCCAGCTGATCACGGTGCGCGGCGACATGACGGTGGAAATGTCGCCGTTGATGAAGCCTTGCCGCGTCAGTTCGGCGACCTTGATCATGTTCTCGACTTCCTTGCGGCCGCCCTCATGATCATATTCGCCCGACTTCGCCAGTACCACCTGCGCCTCGGTCGCGGCCGGCAGATAGTTGAGCGCCACCACCAGGTTCCAGCGGTCCATCTGGCCCTGGTTGATCTGCTGCGTGCCGTGGTAGAGGCCGGTCGTGTCGCCCAGGCCGACCGTGTTGGCGGTGGCGAACAGGCGGAACCAGGGGTTGGGCCGGATGACCCGGTTCTGGTCGAGCAGGGTCATCTTGCCATCGGTTTCCAGCACGCGCTGGATCACGAACATCACGTCCGGGCGGCCCGCGTCATATTCGTCGAACACCAGCGCCACGGGCCGCTGCAACGCCCAGGGGAGCAGGCCTTCCCGGAATTCCGTAACCTGCTGACCGTCCTTCAGGACAATGGCGTCGCGCCCGACCAGGTCGATGCGGCTGATATGCGCGTCCAGGTTGATGCGGATGCACGGCCATTTCAGGCGTGCGGCGATCTGTTCGATGTGGCTCGACTTGCCGGTGCCGTGATAGCCCTGCACCATCACGCGCCGATTATGGGCAAAACCCGCCAGGATCGCGAGCGTGGTGTCGGGATCGAACACATAGGCGGGGTCGAGGTCGGGCACGCGCTCGTCCGCCTGCGAAAAGGCAGGCACCTTCATGTCGACGTCGATGCCGAACATCTCGCGCGCGTCCACCTCGCGGTCGGGCGCGTCCATCAGCGTATCGGCGCGCGTATCGGGCTGGACGTTGGAAATGTCGGTCATGGCATCATCATCTTTCTGCGAGTCAATCAGCCCCTAACCGATCCCTTCGGGGCATGTCGATAGAGTGGAGGCGGAACATGCGGCTATCAAGTTGCCCATTGCGTCAAATTGGCCTGTAATGTCCCAGGTGCAGCTTCAGGCGAAAACCTCCGCCTTGCGCAGATGGGCATAGGCCCCGATCACGCCCTGCAACGCCTCTTCATGCGTCCGGTCGCCGCCATTGTGATCGGGGTGATAGCGCCGCAGCAATTCGGTGTAGCGGGTACGCAGCGCCTTGCGATCGGCATCGATGTCCAGCCCCATCACGGCCATTTGCCGCCGGTCCTCCTGCGACAGGAACTTGCCGTCCTGCCGCATCTGCCGGTCGGCGCGCGCCTTGGCGACCCGTTCCTTGAAACGGGCGCCGATCGCGTCGAGCGGGTCCTGAAAATCCGACCAGCGCGGCGGCGGACTGGTGGCGTTGGAGGAGAAGGCGCGGGTTTCCCGTTCCCATCCGGCATAGGGACGCTGGGCGGCGGCGATTTCCTCCGGGCTCATGCCGGAAAAGAAATTATAGCCCTGGTTGAACGCACGCACATGCTCCAGGCACAGCCAGCGCCAGCGCGGCCCGTCATGGCTGGACCCGCGCTCTCCGGCGGGCGCGCGAAACTCGCCCGGTTCGACGCAGCCTTTCACCGCGCACGGGCGATCACCTTCCACGCGCCCGTGGAAACGGTTGAAACGACGGGTCGAAAAGGGTTCGCTGCTCAAGATTGCCCTGATGAAAGTCCGATCAAAGCGTCTATATAGGGGTCATGACCACCGACCTCAAAGGCCCTGTCGCCACAGAAATCGAGGCGCGGCTGCGCGCAGCCCTGTCTCCGGTTCATCTCGCCGTCATCGACGACAGCGAAAAGCATCGCGGGCATGCCGGTCATGACGGCTCGGGCGAAAGCCATTTCACGGTGGAAATCGTGGCCGATCGCTTCGCCGGCCAGAGCCGCGTCGCGCGCCAGCGACTGATCAATGCGGCGCTGGCCGACCTGCTGCGCGACAAGGTGCACGCGCTGGCGATCCGGGCGCGGGCTCCGGGGGAAGCATGATGGCCGACGACCTGTTCGTCCAGACGATTACGCCCACCAGCCACGACCTGGGCGATTTCCGGGTCTTCCGGTCGCTGCCGGCCAGGGACCGGACGATGGTCGGCCCGTTCATTTTCTTCGACCAGGCCGGGCCGGCGAGGATCGCCGCCGGGCACGGCATCGATGTGCGGCCCCACCCGCACATCAACCTTGCGACCGTCACCTATATGTACGAGGGCGCGTTCCTGCACCGGGACTCGCTGGGCACGGAACAGTTGATCGAGCCGGGCGCCGTCAACCTGATGACCGCGGGCAGGGGTATCGTGCATTCCGAACGCTCCCCCGAAGAGGATCGCGCGAAGCTTTCGAAACTCTCCGCGATCCAGACCTGGCTTGCCCTGCCGGACGCACAGGAGGAGATGGATCCCGCCTTCGAGCATGTCGGCGAGGGCGGGCTGCCTGTCATCGAGGACGGATCGGCGCGAGCCCGCGTCATCATGGGATCGCTTTGGGGCGCGACGTCGCCGGTCACGACCTATGCCCAGACCATATACGCCGACATCCAGCTTGCGCCAGGCGGCCGGATCGCCATCGATCCCTCGGCCGACGAACGTGCGCTCTATGTATCGGGCGGCGATGCCGCGCTCGACGGGATGCTGCTTGCGCCGCAAACCCTCTACGTGCTGCGGCCCGGCACCCGCGCGACGCTGATGAGTGTCGATGGCGGACGGATCATCTTGTGCGGTGGCGAAGCCTTTACCTCGCCGCGCCATGTGTGGTGGAATTTTGTATCCTCGACCCAGGACCGGCTGATGCAGGCGCGGGAGGATTGGGAAGCGATGCGTTTCCCCCTGATCCCGGGCGACGACCAGGAGTTCATCCCGATCCCGCAGGGCAGGCCCAAGACCGTCAGCTATCCATGATTTGAAGGGTCAGTCGACGAAGGTAAGCGACAGATTTTCGGCATTTTTGGGGATGTCGATGCGGCTTTCGTTGATCGACGCTTCCTCGCCCGGCTTCAGCCGCGTCTTGTCGGCCTTGGTCGTCCAGCTGAACACCAGCCGGTTCTGACGGTCGCGCAATTGCACCAGCACGGGCGGCACGGGAAGCGTCTGTGCACCGCTGTTCACGATCCGCGCGCCGAAGGCGAAATATTCCTCCCCGGTCGGCAGCTTGCGTCGTTCCGCCGGCTTGGACAGGTAGAACAGCAGGTCCGGATCGCCTTCCTCCGCCACCAGGCCCAGATTGACGGCCCATGACGGCGGTCCGAAATACCACAGCGCGCCACCTGCCGCCGCGACGAGCAGGCAAAAGCCCGCAGCGGCATAGGTCCATAGTTTCAGCTTGTTGCGCCGCGGGCGCGGCGGCGGCACGAATGCGGTTTCCACCGGTATCGCGGGATCGGCCGGCGCGCCCGCATAGATATCGTCGAAGCGATGACCGACCGGATCGTCAACCCGCTCCTGCGCCGCGTCGTCCGTTGCCGGCGGCGCGGCAATCGCTTCCTCGGGTTCTGCGGAGGCCGCGACCCCGGGAGACGTGACGGACGGCGCGGCAGGCGGCGGCGTGGGCGCTGCCGGCGGAGGCGCTGCCGGTGTTGGCACGGGCGCGGGCGCGGCGGCCTGCGCCATTTCGGGCATTTCGCGCGGCGCGGGGACGGCTGCTTCCTGGAACCAGCTATGCTTGCATGCCGCGCAACGGACCTGGCGGCCATTCTGGCCTACGGCGCTGTCGGGTACGACGTAGCGCGTCGCACAATTGGGGCACACCAGGATCATGACGCTTCATAGGCACGGCTTGGACTCGAGGGCAAGCGGCAACAGAAGATGACGTCATTCCGTCGCGACTCGCGGGATGATGCCGCCTGGGCTTTACGGCGCCCTGCCCGCTGTGCCATGGCTGCGGCTTCGGAAAGCAGGGAGCGCGCGGGCGCCGATTTTCTGTCATGACGGCCATCGTCCAGTTCGAAAATGTCGGCCTGCGCTATGGTCTGGACAGCGAAACGCTGTCCGACGTCAGTTTTTCGCTGGCATCGGGCGGCTTTTATTTCCTGACCGGCACCTCCGGGGCGGGCAAGACCTCGCTGCTCAAGCTCCTCTACCTTGCCCAGCGGCCCAGCCGCGGCGTGATCCGCCTGTTCGGCGAGGACGTCGTGACCCTGCCGCGCAAGCGCCTGCCGGGCTTTCGCCGCCGGATCGGCGTCGTGTTTCAGGATTTCCGGCTGGTCCCGCATCTGTCCGCCTACGACAACATCGCCCTGCCGTTGCGCGTCGCGGGCATGGAGGAAGGCGAAATCGACGCGGCGGTGGCCGAAATGCTGAACTGGGTCGGCCTTGGCGACCGGGGCCAGGCGCGCCCCGCCACGCTGTCGGGCGGGGAGCAGCAGCGCGTCGCCATTGCCCGCGCGGTGATCGGCCGGCCGGAGATACTGGTCGCCGACGAACCGACCGGCAATGTCGACGCGGACATGGCCAGCCGCCTCATGACCCTGTTCGAAGCGCTCAACCGGCTGGGCACCACCATCGTGGTCGCCACCCATGACCTGCCGCTGATGCGCCAGGTTCAGGACGCGCAGATGATGCGGCTCGACAAGGGCCGGCTCGCCGACCCGACCGGGGGCCTGCGCTATCCCCCGCGCACCCAGGGAAGCGAATGATGGCGGGAGGCAGCGATCGCCGGGCCGCCGCCGCCGCCCGCCGCCGCCTGCTGCCCGGCGGGCGGCTGGCCGGGCCGATGCCGTGGATCATCGCAATCATGATGTTCCTGACCGTGCTGGCCGCCGCCGCCGGGCTGGCGCTTGCCGCCGCCGTCCAGTCGATGAGCGACGACCTCGCAGGCCGGGCCACGGTGCAGGTGGTGGAGGCCGACCAGCAGGTGCGCGACCGGATCGCCGCGCAGGCGCTGGCCAGCCTGCGCGGCGCGGCCGAAGTGCGCGCCGCGACCGCGGTCGATCCCGTCCGGCTGGCCGAACAGCTGCGCCCCTGGCTGGGGGAGGAGGCGGTCAACGGAGACTTGCCTGTGCCGGCGCTGATCGATGTGATGCTGACGCCGGGCGATGCAGGGGCGAAGCTGGAACGGCTGCGGGCGCGGCTTCGCGCCCTGTCTCCGACCCTGCGGATGGAACCCCACGCCGCTTTCCTCCAGCCGCTGGCGGGCCTGCTGGCGGCGCTCGGCTGGCTGGCGGGCGGCGTCGTGGCGTTGATGGCCCTGGCGACGGGCGCCGTCGTTGTTCTCGCCGCACGGGGCGCGCATGACAGCCATCGCGGCACGATCGAAGTGCTGCACCTGATGGGATCGACCGACGTGCAGATCGCGCGTCTGTTCCAGCGGCGCATCGGCATGGACGCGTTGATGGGCAGCGCACTGGGCTTTGCATTCGCCATTTTCGTGCTGCTGTTGATCGGCCTGCGGCTGGCCGACACCGGGTCTGACCTGCTGGGCGCGATCGACCTGTCCTGGCAGGGATGGCTGGCGCTCGCCCTGATACCGGTTGCCGGCATCGTGCTGGCGATGGTCATAGCGCGCAGGACGGTGCTGCGCGCGCTGGGACGGACGCTATGATCGTCCGTGCCGCCGCGGTCCTGCTGCTCGGCTGGGTGCTGGGCTTCGTCTGGTTCGCGATCTTCCTGCCGCAGCCGCTGGACAGCCGCCCGACGGACGCCATCGTCGTGTTGACGGGCGGTGCCGGCCGGATCGACCGGGGCCTTGCCCTGCTGCACGAAGGCGCGGCCAAGCGGATGCTGATCTCCGGCGTCGACCGGGCCGTCCGTCCGGTCGAACTGGCGGCCGAATATAAGGTGCCCGAGGACATCTTCACCTGCTGCATCACCCTGGGTCGCGAAGCGATCGACACGCGGTCCAACGCCATCGAGACCGCCCGGTGGCTGGAGCGGCGCAACTACCGCACCGTGCGCCTCATCACCACCGACTGGCATATGCGCCGGTCGGCGCTGGAACTGAAGCAGGCGTTGCCGGCGAAGGTCAGCATCATCTACGACGCCGTGCCGAGCCATCCCAGCCTGACCGTGCTGGCGCGGGAATATAACAAATATCTCCTGCGCCGAACCGCGGCCCTGTTCGGCATCTGAAGGATATCATGGTCACCGCGATCCGGTCCCTGGCTTTCATGCTGGTCTTCTACATCGCCAGCGCGGGCTATGTGCTGAGCGCGCTGGTCGCCAGCCGGGTCGCGCCCCCGGCGGTCCCCGGCATCGCCACGGCGTGGAGCCGGTTTCACCGCTGGAGCGCCCGCTGGCTTCTGGGCCAGAAAGTGCAGGTAGTGGGCGACCTGCCGCAGGGGGCGTATCTGTATATCGTCAAGCATGAATCGATGTTCGAGACGATCGACATGCTGTGCCTGTTCGACCGCCCCGCCATCGGGGCGAAGCGGGAATTGCTCGACATTCCGCTCTGGGGGCTGATCGCGCAGCGCTACGGCATCATCCCGATCGAGCGTACCGCCGGTGCGAGCGCGCTGCGGGCCTTGCGGGCGGCGGCGCAGGCGGCGACCGCGCAGGGGCGCGCCGTCTGCCTGTTCCCCGAAGGCACCCGCGTCCCCCATGGCGAAAGCCCGCCGCTCAAGTCCGGCTTCGCCGGGCTCTACAGCCTGCTGCGCCTGCCGGTGGTGCCGATCGCGGTGGACAGCGGCCGGGTGTCGCCGCGCGGCCGTTTCATGAAGCGCGCCGGCATCATCACCTACAAGGTCGGCGAGACGGTGCCGCCCGGGCTGGACCGCAAGGAGGCCGAGGCCCGGGTCCACGCCGCGATCAACGCGCTGAACGCGACCGGTCAGTGCGAGCGGCCGAAGTCCGGCTTTGCATCGTCCTGACCCTGTTCGATGATCGACCGGCGGATCGCGCGGGTGCGGGTGAAGAGGCTGAACAGCGCGTCGCCGTCGTTCCACCGGATCGCGCGCTGGAGCGCCGACAGATCCTCCGAGAAGCGCTGGAGCATTTCCAGTACCGCATCCTTGTTGGCCAGGAACACGTCGCGCCACATGGTCGGGTCCGACGCGGCGATGCGGGTGAAGTCGCGAAAGCCGCCGGCCGAATATTTGATCACCTCGCTCTGGGTGACGTCCTCCAGGTCGCTGGCCGTGCCGACGATAGTATAGGCGATGAGGTGGGGCAGGTGGCTGGTCACCGCCAGCACCAGGTCATGATGCGCCGGGTCCATGATCTCGACATCGGCGCCCACCCGGCGCCATAGTTCCGCGACCCGTTCCACCGCCGCCGGATCGGCATCGGCTGGCGGCGTGACGATCGACCAGCGGCCCTTGAACAGGGTGGCGAAGCCGGCATCCGGCCCGCTGTTTTCCGTGCCCGCGACCGGATGCGCGGGGATGACCGTCCGCCCCGGCAGCGCGGCGGCGAGTTGCGCCAGCACGTCCGCCTTGCACGACCCCACATCGCTGACGATGGCGTCGGCGGGCAAATCGTCGGCGATCTCCGCCGCCGCGGCGCCCATGGCGCGGACCGGGACGCACAGGATCACCAGATCGGCATCGGTCACCGAAGCGCCGGCCGTGTCGGTTACGTCGTCGCACAGGTCGATGCGCCGCGCGATGTCGCGCACGGCCGGGTCGGCGTCATGGCCGGTGACCCGGACAGTCGGCATTTCCGCCCGGATGGCGCGGGCGAGCGAGGAACCGATCAGCCCCAGGCCGATGATGGTGACGCGGGCGAAGGGCAGCATCGCGTCAGGCCGCCTCCGCCAGGGCGCGCAGCGTCGCCGCGACCGCGCGGGTCTGTTCTTCCGTGCCGATGGTGATGCGCAGGCCGTTGGGCAGGCCCTGGCCCGGCAGCCAGCGAGTCGCATAGCCTTCGTCCCACAGACCCTTCATCGCCGTTTCGGCGGTCAGCGCGCCGTCGAACAGGATCAGCAGGAAATTGGTCTTGCTGGGCACCGCGCGCAGGCCGTGGTTGGAAAGCGCGGCGACCTCGCCCGCCAGCCAGTCGCGCCAGCGGGCATTGTGGGCGCGGCTGCGTTCGACCCATGCGGTATCGGCGATCGCCGCGATCGCCGCCGCCTGGCCCGCCGTCGTGACGTTGAACGGCGCGCGGATGCGGTGGAGAATGTCGATCACATCCTGACTGGCATAGCCCCAGCCGATCCGTTCGGCGGCAAGGCCGTAGATTTTGGAGAAGGTCCGCGTGACCAGTATGTTGGACGCGCCGGTCGCGAGCGCAAGCCCGCCATCATCATCGTCGGCGTCCAGATATTCGGCATAGGCCTGATCCAGCACGAACAGGATGTCGGGGCGCAGCCCGGCGTGCAGGCGGGCGATTTCCGCCCGGCCGGTCATCGTGCCGGTGGGGTTGTTGGGGTTGGCGAGGAATACGACCTTGGTCTTTTCGGTCACCGCCGCGAGCAGCGCATCCACGTCGGTCGCATAATCGGCGTCGGGCGCCACGACCGGGGTCGCGCCCACGCGCCGCGCGGCGATGTCGTAAACCGCGAACCCGTAGCGGACATACAGGATCTCGTCGCCCGGCCCGGCATAGGCGCTGGCGGCGATATGCAGCAGCTCGTCCGACCCGGTGCCGTAGATGATCCGCGCCGGATCCAGCCCGTGCGCCGCGCCGATCGCCGCGCGCAGCTTTGTCGCGCCGGGATCGGGATAGGTGGCGAGGTCGGCGGTGGCGGCCACCAGCGCGGCCCGGGCCGCGTCGCCGGTGCCGAGCGGGTTTTCATTCGCGGACAGCTTGATCAGGGGACGGCCGTCGTCGGTCGCCGACTTGCCGGGAACATAGGGGGAAATGCCCGATATCCAGTCCTTGGGCGCCGGCTTTGCAACTGCGGGCTGTGCAACTGTCTGTGTCATGGCGCGCGCTTTAGCGGCTTTGGCGGCAAAGGCAAAGCGGCTGGAGCGGCCCGCCGCCGTCTGCTCGATCCGACGGGCGCGCACCGGCTGGGTCATCGCCGCGAAGTTCACACTGTCGCCATGCCTGCCGACGCGGGCCGGGCCGATTTTCGGCCGCGACGCGCGCCCGATGCGCCCGCGACGCGACGGTCGGGTCACAGCCGCGCGTCGTCGCGGTCACGGCGACGCGCCCATGCCGCGTCACCGGCGTTCCGGCCGGGTCACCGCCGCGCGCCTGCGGGCAGGGTCGGGGAAAGGGCAAGGGGCGTCGTGGAGCGGGCCGGGGCATCCCGCAGCATAGAGCATAAAAGCTGCGGCGTAGGACAGAGGCGTTTGGCGCGGGGAGAAGGGGTCGGACGGGAAGCGACCACTTATTGTCGTTCTTTTTCACTTTTTTCATGCCCGATTGCAGACCTTATACCAACCTGCATTGATCACGACCCACATGCCCATTTGCGGCGTCCGATTGTCATGATGCGCCACGGCTGATCGACGAGCCTGTTCCAAGCTTC
>NZ_JALJVY010000004.1 GCF_024168485.1 Sphingobium sp. OAS761 | reverse complement strand
CAGCGGATCGCTGCATCGGAATCGGCACTACCCGCCCGCTCGCGCCTTCTCCTGCGTCCATCAGGACATAATCCGACGGTTCTTCGAGGTGTCCAGCTGATCGGGGCGTAATTTCCTGAGTTCGATAATGCCGGATTCAAACCGAAATTCTTCGTGGGCAAGGCTCGCATTCGCTATTTCATAGCTCGCGCCATTCAGTTGCGAAAACCACTCGGCTTGTCCGTCGACCAACTCGAACGGTCCTAGCCGATTGCCTTCGGATTCGTTTGCAGGTGGAGGGGCCAGTTGCAGGCCTCCCTTGTTCCAAGGCTGCCGTTCGACCAGCAGCACCCGCACCTTGTTCCTGAGCTTTCTTTTGCGCTGGGCAAGGATGCCCATCATTTTGCCGATCTCGGCTTCGGCACCTATGACATAGTCGAAGACGATCAGATGCGGCTTGTCGGGTGTCCAGCTTTTCCAATGCTCGCGAAAATTGGCGAGATTTTCGCGCAACAGGAAACCGGCTTTGCCATAGCCGAAGTCCTTCGCTCTGAGGATATAGTCATAGGCAAGGCGGCTTTTCCCTTTGCCGCCTTCGCCCGCGATTTGGAGCCAGCAAAAGCCGTCATCCGCTTTCAAAAAGCGTTCGACCGTCGCCTTCTCGTCGTCGCGGCCCAGCAATTCCTCGATTTTTCGACGCGAATAATGCGCGTCCAGTTCGTGATAGACCTTTGTCTGAAGCGCGGGCTGAGGCCCAGAATCGACAAGCGGCTTTGCATCTGGGATAGGTGAACAATAGCCGCCGGGAACAGGCCCAAAACGATCCTCATAGGTGTCTTCGTCCCACAATTTTCGGTCTATCTCGGTCGCAATCACCTTTCCCATTTCGATGGTGTGCAGGAAATAGTAGGTTTCCAGAATTCTATTGGAATTCTTGTTGGACCGATTAGCTATCAGTGAGGGCCACCCGTTATTTACAAGGCCCGTAAAATATTCATGTCCTTCTTTGCGAGAAGGCTTCTGATCCGTCACACTGAGTATGCGTTTATAAAGAGCTTCAAGGTTTTCCGGTTTTGTCGCATTTTCTCCATGAAGCGTTTCGGCAAGGCCGGGCAATCTTTTGCAAAGAATGCGAGCGATAATTGGGAGGCAGTCGGGGAGATAGTCCTCAATAGGATACTTGAAGCGGTAGAAATTGGTCGCCGACAATTGCATTGCTCCCCAAGCAATCGACGGGCAGGATGCGGCGTTCAGCCATCATGGTCAAGCACATTGGGTGGCGATGGCCGATCAAATATCTGCTGTCCACGCACATGGTATTCTTCGTGCGTCACTTCGCCTGTCTCACGGTCGCGGGCAATAACGGCTGGGCCGTCGGCGCGATGCCTTTGGCCGTTTTCCCAATATTCTTCGCCAACAATGATTTTCGTTTCGGGGTCCTTCCACCAATGGGCGGGCGCTCCGCCATCTCTGTGTAGCTGATGATCGTGCTGCCAGCGTTCCGTCAACACCTCTGCCGTCTTGGGATCGCGACGGGTTAAGGCGGGGCCATCCACACGGTCCAACACGCCAAAACGATGATATTCTTCGGTCGTGAGAACCCCGGTTTCGCCATTCCATATCCTTATGGTCGGCCCTCCGTCGGGGCGGTGAAATTCTCGGCGATCAGTGTTGAGCTGCCAAGATTCGCGTAGCGGCCTGCCTGTCTGCTGGTCGGTGCGCGTCTTTACAATATATTCCAATTCCTTCGCATCAGTCACCCTCAATCATAGCTGAATAAAAAAATAAATACCATAGAATCATTAAGTTACTGAAGATTCTCCCAAAATTCTCCTGCAAAACTCCCCGGCCTCGCTTTTGCAGGTGACTTTTGATGGGTCCAATTATGCACGCGCTCAAAGGCCACGAGCCAGCGCCTGCATGTGCGACGCTGTCACCAGAAAGATGACCGCGCGGCTCTTTCGCGAAAGCGATGGAGCATTCAAATGCCCTATATCGAACGCCCGGCGGCTTACGCCGGAACGCCGGAACATGTTGTCGTTCCGGCAGAGAATGAAGTGCGCAATATCGATTTTGACCAAGGCTTCGCCATGACAATGGTGATGTTGGAGGCTTCCCGGCAGGGAGGCACGGACTGGTTGATCCGTGATATTCTGTACCCTTTCGCGAAGCGAGGCGGCAGAATTTTCGATGCCAACGGAAAGGAGCTACCAATTTACTTTAAGAACGAAATGCGCACAGGCATCGGCCTTGAAGAAAAACTGTTCGGCAATGACGATAGCTGCGCTTGGAACACGAACATCAAAAAACATGCGTTCAAGCGGATGCAGCGGCGGCCACAACGGCGCTGTGTGGCCAAATATCAATATTATTACGCCGCCTTCGTTTTGACGGGGATGCTCGTCACGCCGCTCGAAGACAAGGAAAAGGCCACGCGGCTGGGTCTTCGCTGATCCGGCATATGACCGGGCGGAGCCGGGGAAACCCGGCTCCACTTTTGCGCGAGCCGATCAATATTCCTCGGCCAGCATCACGGTGAGGACGCGGCATGTCGCCGATGGGTCAGCCGGATCGGGCGAACCATATTCCAGCGCGTGATCGTAGTAGTCGATCTTCCAGAACAGACGGTAGCCGTCGATCCTGAACGCGCCGAAATCATGCTCGCCATACGGGTCATTGTCAGGCGTGAAGCGGTCGAAGCCGCGCACGGCCTGAACGATCCGGGCGATGGTGTCGGCGGGGAGCGATTGCACGCCCGCCGTATGCATCCATCGGCCCGACCCGTTCGGTGCTCCGCCAAGGCAGGCGGTAAGCGGCCCGCCCTGCCGGAATGCATCGTTAAGCTGCGCAATGCGCTTTGTGGTTGGGATGCTCATACGAGCCTCCCTTGTCCGGCGCTTTCACGGTCTGTGATTTCGCGGATAACGACACGCCCGATGAAGGGGATCGGCACATTCCAGCCCCTGCCATCCTTGTGCGGGAAGCAAGGCGCAATTGGAGTCCAGATGGAATCCTCGCCGTCACCTGTTACATGATAGACGCGGTGCGTGGGCTTGCGCTTGGGTTTTGCAGTTTCGTTTGTCATTGGTCTTTCTCCTTGTTCGATCCGCAGTCGATCTGCGGCATCGTGGGAGCGGACCAGAGCAGGCGGGTTCAGCAGGCGATCAAACCCCGCACGGCAACGTGCGCCCGCAAGGGTGCGGAGCTGCACAAGCATGGCGAGCCATGTGCGGAAGCGAGCAGGGTTGAAGGCGTGCGAGCCTGCTCAACGATTCCCGAATGATTGCCGCTGATGGAGCTTGCCGGGATCGGCCGGGGAAGCTGACTTAACGGAATGTCCCCAAAGCAGTTCGCCCGCCAAGCATCGCTAAAGCTGCGGGGTCACATTGCATTCGCCGTCATGTTTGTTGCTGCCGCTTGTGCGGCCTCGGCGTTGTCGCAATTCAGGGCAAAGTCGTAGCTCGGATCGGTGATCGTGATGTTGGGTTTCATCATCGCGTATGTCCGACCATCGACGCTCTCCCTGTGATCGCCGCTCCATTCGATATCCGTGCCCGGCACATGGGCGTAGATGTAGATTTCCGGCGAGGCCGCCATTACAAAATTGCCATTAGGAAGTCGCAAAAAATGCGAAGGGCCTTCCGCGATACGCCATGGGCCATTGAAGACCCAGCCTTCGTCGGGAGACTGCCACTCGATGTAGAGATCGACAGGCCCGAAACAATTATTGCCAAACCAAATCTTCTTGGCTGCGGCAACTTCGACCTTCGTTGGCGGGGCGGGTGCTGGTTCAGGTGTGGACGTTTCGTCAGTGTTGGAATCAACCGGGGGCGGATTGGGATGCAACGTGCCACTGACCTGCCCGACGCGCCATGCAAACAATCCGGCGGCTAGCGCCAGCACGATCACGGAAATGATAAGCTGCCGGATGGTGTGAAAGATGAAGACGAGCAGCCGCCCCGCGCCATAACCGGCTCCGGCCGCAATGATCGTCGGGCCGAGATTACCGTCATTGACGGCATAGGCGGCAAGGCCGCACAGGATCGCGCAGACCACGCCCATGCCTTGCGCCGATTCCTTGAAATCTCCCGACCCGTCAGCCATCACGGTTCTCCCCCAGATAAGGAATGGCGGCCCTATGCCGCCAGATCGAAGCGGCGAAGGTTCCGGCGCAGGGTGTCGTAGGACACATCCAGATCGCGGGCAAGATCGGCGATGGGGCGGCGCTCCGTAGACACGAGGCGCTGTGCCTCGGTGATTTGCTGCTCGGTCAAGCGGCTGGGTCGTCCGGCCTTGCGGCCCTGCAAGCGGGCGGCTTGCATCCCGGCGCGGGTGCGCTCGGAGATAAGGCCGCGCTCGAATTCACCGATGGCGGCGAGAATGTGAAAGACGAGCTTGCCCGTATTGGTGGTGGTATCAAATCCTTCGGTAAGCGAAACGAAACCGCAGCCCCGCGCATGTAACCCTTCGATGAAGTCCAGCAGGAAGCGCAAGGATCGGCCCAGCCTGTCGAGTTTCCACACGACCAGCACATGCCCCGGCTCCAGCGCGGCCAAGGCATCGCGTAGCCCGTCGCGCTCGCACGCCGCGCCGGACACGCCCTGATCGGCGAAGGATTGAGCGCATCCGGCCTGTTTCAGCGCCTCAATCTGGAGCGCCAGGTCCTGATCCCCGGTGGAAACGCGGGCATATCCGATGCGGGTGGGGAATGCCTTCATGCGGCGGATTTTCATGCTGGTTCAGGGCCTTGCGCGTCGCACAAACGACCGTTTGTGCGTATGCCGCCAAAGGCCCATTAGCGAGGCAAGAATATACCCAATTCATGTATAAGTAAACAAAAACTCTGTATTCGTTTCGAAATTCTTCCAACCCAGCACAAACGGTCCTTTATGCAAGGCTGTAAATCGCGCCATACGCGAATTTATTGAAGAAACAGAGCGCAAGCGGCCTTGAAGGGAGTGTGTTCCGACTTTGATCTGAACACGTAACAAGAGGGCCGACGATATGGCTTTGCCAAAGTTAAAAGAAATTCTTGGAAGTGCGGTTGCCGTTGGCATGATGTTGACACCGCTCGCTGCCGCCGATGCTCAACAACCGAACGCGCAGCCTGTAGCTGTGTCCACGACCAATGTTAATTTCCCGATGCGCGATGCACGCAATGCGGGTGAAAACTCTGTAAGATTTGCGACGGCGCAAGTAACAAAAGCCGCCCCAGCCATTGCCCTTCTGGGAGTTCAGCGTGAAAGCTGGCCACGCATTCGTGGCGCTATCCAACAGGCAATTGCCGATGGCTATCCGGTCGGAATCGTAGTTATGGGACCAACCGATGCGGAACCCGCGCTGGAAATCTACGCCAAAGGCGTTCTGGTCACAAACCCGATCAACCCAAATACCTATCCGCCCGAAAAATTGACGCAACTGATCCGCGATGTTAATGCGGAAATGTATCCGCGTCAGTTGGCTTCGCGTTCCGAGCCATCGCCGCATTAATAGCAAGCGGTAGCGATGTCATCCCAATTTGCCGATGCTTTCAGAGGTGCTGTTGCCGTTGGCATGATGCTGACACCGCTTGCCGCTGCCGATGCCCAACAACCGAACGCGCAGCCTGTTGCGGCGGCTTCGGTCGATGTGCCTCTGAGCGATGCCCGAAACGTGGGGCCAAATTCCGTTCGCTTCTCTGCGGCACAATTTACCAACACCGCACCGACGATAGTTCTGCTTGGGGTCCAACGCGAAAGCTGGCCTACCATTCGCGGTGCAATACAGAATGCCGTTGCGGGTGGTTACAAGGTGGCAGGCGTTTTCATGGGGCCGACTGACGCGGAACCCGCATTCGAGATATACGCGCACGGCCAGTTGCAGACCAAACCGATTAACCCGAACACCACGCGCCCGGAATTGCTGACCGCGATCATCAAAAATGTTTCTACGTCCGAATATCCACGCCAGCCATCGACTTCGGGTGTTCCTGCTAAAGAACCCTAAGCTGGCTTTACTGTAGCGGCCTGTGCCTGTGGAGCAGGCCCATTTCTTTGTTCGGGTGTATCTAGCAAATCGTTAGCCGCCATTGTCGCCGCCGTGAAGGCTGGCTTCAACTCAACATCCGGTTTAATCGGAGTCTGTTCGATGGCGCTGGCCGCAGAGGCATATTGCTCCGCAGGTGGGGCATCAAAACTGAAATCATCTGCTCGCGAGTTTGCAAGATCGATAGCTGCTGATGCACTGATTGCATCAGCATTCAGATTCGAATTCACGCTATGAACGGCAACACCTTCGCTCGCAGCTACCGCATCCGCTGCTCGTTCCCTGACCTGTTGGTTTTCGGTGTAGCTCACGCCAGCGGCAAGAGTGCGGACCTTTTCAGTCGTCCCGGTTAATTCTTGGATTTCGCGCTGAATCGCTGGATCATCGGGGTGCTGGTCGAACCGTTCGCCAAGGTCCTCGGCATGCTCGATCTTGCGCTCGATCTCACCCTGCTTTTTCAATTCCTCGTTGCGTTTGCGGACGGTTTCGGCCTCGTTATCGGCAAGGACTTGCGGCGCATTGCCATTCGCAAGCTTGTCCGGATCAATGCCTGCCTGACGCGCCAATGCGACATGTTCGGCGTTGTTGGGATCGAATGCCTCGCCGGCGGCAAGGCGGCGCTGCAATTCGTGGTTGGCTTCCAACTGGCGATCATATTCCTCGACCTTGCGCTTGCTCGCCTCCAATTCGGATTGGAGTTTGGCCAGATAGCGGTCCAGCGCGGCGCGAGCTTCATTCGCGAAGTCGCGATCTTTCTTCTTCTTTTCCTCTTCGGCCTTGGATTGCGCCACCAGCGCAGCCCATCCGGCGATGGGGCGGAAGTTGCCGACATGACCATCACGCGCGGCAAGGGCGCTCAAGTTATACAGCGTCTGACCGCTATCCTGCCGCTGCGCGGTTTCGGCGCGTTGTTCGGCCTGTTCCTGTTTGCGGATCGGCGTTGCTGTTGATGATGCGGTCGCGGCGCTGTCATCCGGCGTGGCGGCGGGCGCGGTATTGCGCTTGCCCCGGTTCCAGCCCGGCGGAATTTCCTGTGGTTCATCGCCGACCATCATCCCAAGCGGGGAGAATAACACGCCGCCACTCGGGGTGGGGTCGGCCTTGAATTCAACAGGCGGGCGCTGGGTCGTCGGACTTTCCACATTGACGGCATCATCGAGCGTCTCCGGCTCGGCATCGCGGAATTCAATGTCCATGGCGGGCTCGACCTGCTCTTGGGCTGTCGCAAGCACATAACCGGGCGGAGCGGATTGCAGGGCGCGGAATTCGCGCTCCCATGGCTGGAAATCGAGAGGGATGTGCGATCTTGCGAGCGCCCCCTCATGCGCGAGTTTTCGCGCCAGTATGTCTTCAGGCCGTTGGTTGGCCATGTCATTCCCCTGTGTTCACCCGTCTTTGCGGGCTGTTTTCCTTTGCGAAGCATCCCCATGCCTCGCCACACGTATGTACCGTTGCGATATACATTCGCATTCAGTACAAGACGATTGTATATCATTGCGATTAAGTGATTATGAAAATTAGATAAAATTTTATATTATTGCATTTTCCTAAAATTGAAGATGAATTTTTTCTGAACCTTCAAGCCGTTAGCACGTATTGCCATGGCCGTCGGCAGGGCCTGCTATGCCACAAGCTTTCTGAAGGCTGACCGGGCCAGTCAACGGATTAGCAGCTAATTTCTGCTAGACGGAGGGAAGCTGGCTGCTAACGTGCGCAGCTTCAGCCCGCGAAGGAGCTTGAAGGTTGGCCTCGAACCATATAGCCTCTCTAGAGGGGGCAATCAGATGATGAGATCGCAGACGCGGCAAGAAGCCGTTAATGCGCGCGAGGCAGCGATTGTTAAGCGCTACGCGCCATTGAAGGAAAGAGTTTTTGGCAATCCAAATTGGTATGAATTGGAGGCCAAGTCTCGCGGATTGGCGAAGGCATCATTTCGGCTCGATATCAATTTCAATAAAGCGGCATACATAACCGCATATGATTTCCTCGTTGAGCTTAATCAGATTTTTAGCAAGGCTATCCTTCCGGTCCGAATCGACAATGGATGCATTAATATCATTGCTCAATTTGAAGACAGCGCAGATTTTGAAGGGATCGACTTTCGAGAGAAGGTTTTCACTGATCCAGATTATCAGGACATATTGAGCGCATATGCTGTTTCCGCGATAGATTTTTATGGATTTCCTGTTGATGCCCGTTTCCCGAGCAGCCATGTAGCAATTGACGAGCAAGGCAAACCTGCGCTTGCTTAATTGAACGGGGGCGGTTGAGGGGCGATGGCGGACAATCGCGGCACTATGCGCAGTCCGGAGCGTGCATTTTCCATTGGTTTTCTAACGGCGTTGGTATCTGATGAGCTGGTGCCTTGCGAGGCCGTGCTAGCCGAAAAGGGCTGGAGAAAGGTCAGCACCAGTCTTGCTTTGGAAGATGCCGGGATTACCGCTTGGGAGAAGCGGATAAAGGGTAACAAGGTTCGAGCTTACAGCATGGCGTTTGACGATATGGGTCAAACTGCCAGCGCGATCGAAACCTATGCCTTTCTCACCCGATGCAATCCTGCCGAGATATTTCTCGTCGGAATCGCAGGTTCTTTGCGAAATGAATGGGTGTATCGGCGCGATGTGGTTGTCGGAAAACGAGTAATATGCCGCACTCAGAATGGTGTTTCGGGATCAGGTCCGTGCGACGAATATCGTCCACACTTACAGCAACTGCCTGCATATGACCCGGAGGTAATGAGGACGTTTTCTGCCAAGATCGCACGAGACTATCTGAATGGTTCGCGAGACCGTGAAGGCGATGAGGTTGTTCATACGCATTTTGGTACGATTTACACATGGGATTATGTGATTGATAGTCCACGGGTTGTCGAAAAAATTGTGGCGGACTTTCCCGATGCGCTCTGCGTCGAAATGGAGGGAGGCGGCTTTCTCCGCGCAATAGCGCGCTACTCAAAGATACATGGCGACAAAAATATCAACGGCGTAATTGTTAGAGGCATATCGGATTACGCATCAAATAAAGAATGGAACGTACCTATTCGCATAGATGCCAGCCGAAACGCGATGAACGTGGCCATTGATTTGGCCGAATGGCGTGCCGAAAGATACGTAACGGCTTCATCGGATGATTAGTTTAGCTACAGTTGGATGATTAACTCTATTTTAAATACGTTGCCGTATTCTGGGATTGATCGGGATTCCCTCCCGCTCGCACATAATTGAACCTAGGCCGGGAATGCGCATTCCCGGCTTTTCTTTTTCGGCAAGGGCGCTGGGGCCTGTGGAATTTGACGGCAGTTCGGCGGACATGATACTATGTGTGTAGATGCATAAACACATATGGAAACTGCCATGAGCCGCTGGAACCTTGTTATACCTGATGAAACCAATCTGACCGTCCGAAGCCACCTTGCGCGGATCGGCGGCAAGAAGGGCGATCTGTCCCTGTTTGTTGACCGCGCCGTGCGCCAGGCCGTGTTCTGGGAGACGCTCGATGCGGTGTGGGATCGCAACAGCGATCTCTCCCCGGAACAGGCACAACAACTGGCCGACGCAGCCGTAGCGGATTCCCGTGCGGCTCGTTCTTGATACCAATATATTGGTCAGCGGCCTGATCTCCAAGGCTGGGCCTCCGGGCCAGCTTTTGGCGGCGGTGCGCGACAGGCTCATCACGCTGGTCACATCACGCGAGCAGCTTGCCGAGTTGCGCGATGTGCTGGGGCGCGAGCGATTACGGCCCTACATCAGCATCGCCGATGCCCGCGATCTGCTGGCGACTATCGACGCGATTGCGGTGATCGCGGAAGATTTGCCCGAAGTGTCGGCCTCGCCGGACCCGAAAGACAATCCGATCCTTGCCACGGCGATAGCGGGCGAAGCGGAGTTTCTGGTGTCGGGCGACAAGGGTGACCTGCTGGCGTTGGGATCGGTGCAGGGCATTGGGATTATCACGGCGGTCGAAGCTCTGGCCCGCCTCCAGAACAAGACATAGCCGGGGAGATAAGGTGTAGCGATTGAAGAAGGGCGACAACGACAACATAGCCGGATCGGGAAAAGGGAAGGCTAAGCGCGGCACGAAGATTCAACGCAAGTTTGCTTTTGGCTCGGTATCGCTAGAGCCGGAAATCTGGCTGGCCCTGCGGGAGATCGCACAGCGAGAACAATGCACCGTGCGCGATCTGCTGGCGCTCATCAAACTTCGCAAGAATGAAGCCACCAGCCTGTCGGCGGCGGCAACGGTGTTTACAATGATGTATTTTCGCTCAGCGGCCACCGAGGAAGGCCATCGCCGCGCCGGACATGGCAACTTCGATCATATGGTCAAGCGGGCGCGGGCGGATCGCGATGACCTTGCCCGGCTGGTTTCGGATGAGCCGGAATAGTCTACCCGTGATTTGCAAAAGTGGATGATTTCACGCTTGCTCATGGGATCAGTGCTGGCACATTCACCGCATGACCCTGATCCTTTCGATCACAGACATTGCAGCAGCACGGCACGTCAGCGACCGCCGTGTGACGTTGCTTGGTGGAACGGTGCCGAGGGTTCATAGCCCTGTCGAGAACAAGACGATCATATTCCTGTGCAAGGATGCCATTGGCGTGATCGGCTATACGGGTGTGGCCTATATTGGCAGTGAGCCGACCGATCAGTGGATTGCTAACGTCCTTGCGCCGCAGCCTGCGGGGCCGGGTCTTGGCGAGTTCGCCATTGGCGGTAAGGGGCTTGGCTCGGCTAAGTTGCAGACGTTGGTCTGGCGGCTGCGCAATGCGGTTGCCAATGCGCCGCTTCCCCTGCGGGCCAGAGTGCTGCAAATCGCGATCAGCGGTTACAGAATTCGCCGCCGCAGGTGTCTCCCGTTTGGGCTTGAGCTTGTATGGAATGCATTGGGGCCAAAGGTCAGCGGGCTGATGCGCCAGCCGCGTTCACTCGGACAGAGGACCATCGTCGGGCAAATCGGCGATGGTTTCGTGGGCGACGAATTGCGCCAGCATGTCATCGCGGGGGCCGAACAGAACAGGGAAGAGAATTCCGATGCGCTGCTGCGCGGCATGGTTCATGCCGTCCGTGCGCGGGCAGCGCAGACGGCAACGGTCGGGGGCGACGTGATGACGGTGCTGGTGCCTAATCCCCGACTATCGCGGAAAGTTGTCTGGAAGTTTGAGCCGGAAGCGGATCACCCGGCTGTAATAGAAGGCCGAAATTTCCGCCGCATGTTTTCGGCGGTCTATTCGCCGTGGATCATCTGCCCCGATCAGGTTTCATGTCCGATGGTGGCGACGGGCGGCCTCGAAATGCAAAGCTGCGGCTGGAGCTTTGCCTGCGGAAACGAAGACGCGCGGATTCCCGACAGCGGGATAATATTCGCGTCATCTCATCATCATAGGACGCGGCGGCCCTAGGCCATTACCTGCTTTGGTCGGCGTTGCGCCAATCTTCCCGCCATCGCGGCCACGGCCTCCTAGTCCGAGACTTCGGGCGCACTAATGCGCGGAAATCTCGAAAGGGTGAAAAGATGGCGACGACAAGCGATAAGGGCGGGTTGGTCAAGAAGGCGATGATGATGCTCTCGGTGGGTGTTTCGCTCGTGATGACCTTTCTGCTGACAGCGCAAATCTACAACGGCACAAGCGGCTGGGTGAAGGACTACACCGTACTGAACTATGGTGCATGGACGGAAGGGCTGGTGTCGGTGCTGTGGTTTCTGGTCAGTGCCTTCATGGTCTTCGCCTTCTTCAATCTGATGGCGCTAATCCTGATATGGCTTGTGTTCACCTATCTGGCTTCACGCGGCTGGATCAAATAGGCCGACCACGCAACTACTCCGGACAAGCGGGGCGGCTCTCAAAGCCGCCCCTTTTTTCATTCCATACCATATCCGAAATCGCGGCTGCGCTCACGGCTGCGGTCACGCTGACGATTACGGCGCTCTTCGCGTTGTGTCATGCGCTCGTCACGCGAAGGCATAACGGCCTGTCTGAACGGCTCCCTCGCGGTTTCGGTCTGGCGCTGCCGATACACCTGCTGCGGCTGGACTTGCGGTTGCGGCTGTTCGCGCTGGGCCGCAAGATCGCGGTGCAAGGCATCAAGCCGCGCCTCATGGCGTTTCTGCACTTCCGCAATTTCCACCTGCAAGGTGCGGCGTTCGCGTAGTTGCGCTAGAACAAGCGCATCGCGCTGCTCACGATCCCGGCGCATCGCCATGAGCGCTTCGAATTCATTCTGGCGATGTACGCGGCTATGCTTGCCCGTCATGCGATCCCACAGGCCCATGATACCCGTGCGCAACCTTTCGGTCCGGGTCTTCTGTTCAGACAAACGCCGCGCTTCGATGCCAGCGTCCAGCCGCTTGCGTTCCGCGCTATGGCCCTGTGTCATCGCCATGCGGCGCTGGTCGAAGGATGAAAGCGCCTGCGCCTTTTGCTGATCGGCCTGTCCGGCCAGCCGCTGGAGCATGGGTTCTACCGTATCGCGGACATGCTGGCGGGTGGTTTCGAGATCGCGCATGGTGTCGGAAGAACCGAGACGCTCGCGCACTTCCTTTGTCCTGCGGTTGAGTAAGCGGGCAAGAGCGAAGACTTCGCCTTGCCATGTCATCGCCACATGGCTGCGGCGGTCGCCACGCGCCAAATACAGGCCGCGCGATTCCATCGCCTTCTCGAAGCTGGCCGGATTGTCGGACATCGCCCATGCTTCCTGCGCCAGCATTTTCAAATGCGCGGAATCCCGCCCGATGCGCCTCGCCTGTTGCCATTCGGCCATCGTAAATTGCCGGGGGTCGCGGTTTTCTTTGTCGATCAAGCCTCGCGGCATATCCCAGCCGCGCTCGACGAAGATAGATTTGGAAAGATCGCGCAGCTTGTATTTATAATGGTCCACGGGTTTGACGGTGAGGGTTTCCGGATCGATCCGGCTGATGACAAGGTGCATATGCCGTCGCCCGCCATTTTCGTGAAACAGGGCTATATGGGGCTGGCCGGACAGGCCCATGCGTTCCTTCACGTTGAGAATGGCTTTGTCGTACACCTCCATGCCAACTTCTTCATTGGGTGGCGGGGAGAGCGACATGGAAAACAGATATTGTCTGGATTTGACGGCGCTGGCCTGCGCCTCCGTTTCGCGCATCGCGCCCAACACGTCATCGGCAAAGAAGCCGTCCACGGAATGGATTTCGATCTGCTCGTTTTTGGAGCTTAGCAGGTAGCGCCCCAGTGCAACGGCATCGCCTCTGGTCTTTGCCTTGATAATCATGGCCGCCACCGCATGGATTTGGCGACCTTGTGAAATATGCGCCCTATGCTGATGACATAACCGCAGGCTTCCTTGAGATCGGCTTCCACGTCCGGCGACATGATGAGCGCCTGTTCGTTCAGCGCCTTGGCGATCTGGTTGAGGTTATTGGGGATGCGGCCAGCCCCCAGCGCGGCATGCGCCTTGGTCAGCGCCCGGTGGTCGTCATCGGTCAATATCTTCGAAGCGATCAGCGATGGGAGGCCGATGCAATAATCCACGCAAGCGATGATGAACGCATTCATCGGCATGCCTGCCGCCGCCGCTGTCCAGCGTGACCACTTCTCTGGCTCGACGCGGACGCTCTTGGGAGCGGGGCGTATGCGCTTCGGTTCGGTCATGTGAACATGCAAATAGAAAGGCGCACCGTCCGGCCTCCTTGGTGAAGACAGGACGATGCGCCGGGTTGAATGGAACGGCGGGAAGTTACTCTAGGCTTGGTTCATCGGTGGGAACGCCATCAAAATCGGGGAATGGGTCGTCCGGCAGATAGCTGAGACAACGGTTCCAGTCGGCCAATGTCGAGAATAGTTCGTTCAAACTATCTCCCTCTAGGTGCGCCATTTCCTGCTCTGGAAATTTTCCCGACCCGCTTTCGCCCAGTCGCTACCCGATCAGGCTACCAGTGTCGCCATCCCACAGCGCAGATCATGGACCTGCACATCGGCGTTGCCCAGGCTGACGCCGAGAGAAGCGGTTACGCCGTTTATGATGTCGTCGAGCAGCGGGGCCGTTGTGCCAAGCAGGGAAGCCACCGGCGCAAGCAATGGGCTGGCGCTGACATTCACGCCCAGCAGGGAAACCTGAATGCGCGCGTTGGTGAGCGCACTGGCCGCTACAGCCTGCGTCAGATCGTTGGTGCTTGCACGTTTGACCTGGTCGCTCCTTATTTCGTCAGGGGTGAAATGGATATTCTGCGATTGTGCCCCGCCAAGCGAGACATTCGAATAGCCAGTGACGCGGGTGCCTAGCAAAGTCTGAGCGAGCAATGCAGGCCGAGGATTGGGCACCGTAGCGAAATTCGTCAACGCGCCAGTGTCAACATCGGCGAGGGCAACGCTGCCGATCGATGGCGTCACTGCCAAGGTTACGCCCGCGTCAGGGCTGGCGCTGTCGCACTGCATTGCGGACAATCGCGCCTCGGCAGCGGCAAGTTCGACATAGAGGGGAACATGGATGGATGCGATACCCGGCAAAAGCGTCGCGACATTGCTTTCCAAATATATGCGCGCCTGCCCGGTTCGAAGGATGACATCCTGGCTGGAGGTGACGGTCATCATCGGGGAGTGTGCCTGTCCATTGCCAAGGATCAGCTTCAGCCGGGTCGTCGTCAGGCCGGGGACCGTAAGGTTGAAATCGATCGGGACGGATGTGCCAGCCGGCGGACTGAGCAGCATGCGTAGCATGGTGAAGGCGTCGACCACGATATTGGGCTGGCCGGTCGAGCTTCCCGCATTCGCGGCAGGGCCAAGATCGACGATATCCGAAAGGCGGATCGACCGCCCCGTCAAACGCGTGCTCAAGCCGAGCAGGATGGATGCCGTCGGGCTCGAGCCGGCGGCGTCGGCCATGGCGCCCAGCAACGTGGATAGGGGAATTTCGCGGTTGAACAGGTCCCCGTAACTTTCGCCATCATGGCCCAGACGGACACGCAATGCGTCGGCAACATTCAGCAGGTCCATGTCAAGGCTCGCCAGACCCTGGGTATCCATGACGGTAAGATCCAACTGCGTTCCGGCCAGACTGGACAGCAGCATGTTGGGCAGGCCGCCGCTTACCGCTGCAAGTCCGGTACTGAGCGAAAAAGCGGTGGCATTGGACCGGGCCGCTATCGCGCGCGCCGTCAGGTCTATGCCATCGCGGCCCACCAGCAATTTGGCGAAGAACAACGGCGTGCGTCGGCGTAATTCGACCTGCGTCGCCAATCCGGTGCCGCCTGGGGAAAATCGATCATTTACAGCCACAGCCGGGTCCTTGCTGTAATCTCCACTCTGCAAGGACGATAGCGAGACATTCGTGGCGCCGTTGCGAGCCAGGAGGGCGATGACGGCTGGACGCCCTCCGTCGACCGCGGCAAGGGCGGCCGCGTCGGCCATCCCCTGCAATTGTCGCCGAGCCAGATAGACAGAGCCCAGGTCTACCGCCATCGTGGCGGCACCGGCCAGCATGAAGAGCGACCCTGCAATGATCAGCGAGATGCCGCCGCGTTGATCCGAGATCAGTCGATGGCGGGTCATGACGTCGGAATCCGCACCACGGCACTGCGCTCCAGCGTCATCGAAGAAATGACCGCCGGCGCCAGACTGAAAAACGGGGCATGGCTAAGGTCATAGCGCAGCGTGACCGAATAATATCCGCTGCTTTCGTCGGTACCTACGGTGATGCTGTTTGCGTTCGGCGCGGGAAAGGCTTGCCGGGCTGCCAACACGCTTTGATCGACCAGGGCGCGCCTTTCGGTCGCGTTCAGTCCGGCGATTGCTGCGCGGGCCGCGTCGTTGGCCGCCTGTTGCAGACTATGCGCGGTCATGAACCAGCTTCCGTATATCAGGATGCCGCACAACAGGCTCACAAGCAGCGGCAGCGCAAAGGCTGCCTCGACGAGTACGCTGCCTCGTTCGGAGCCGATGCGTTCGGGCGGTGAATGGCGGGCGCTACGCCGGTAATGGGGAGTTTGGTCGATCATGCTGTTGAGCATAGATCGCCATATTCAATGTTCGGTTTTCCCGATTGCCACGCGAATTTGCATCATTTGCGCAAAATTCTGGCTACCGCCATTTCTCGCCGTTCGACGCCAAGGTCGGTACATCTTCAAAGGTCGGATTTGCCGCCGGACAATTGTCCTGTCGGCAACTGGTTGGTGTCGGGGGTAAGCACCATTACGGCACCTTCGGTCCCATAAGTGCCGCATAACCGGACCAGCGCTCCCTTGATCGGCTGGATCGCGCCCGTATTCGTCAGCAGGCGCGTTTCTACCAGCCGGTCTCCTTCGCCGCGCATAACATGCTCGATATCCTCGCGAAAACGGGGGCGGGCGGATAATTCGACCAAATCCGGAAGGCAGACATTCATCAGTCGGTCCGGCGGCAGGCCCAACATCTTGCAGAAACTGTCATCGGCAAATTCTATGAAATTGCGGGCCGAAATACGTATATATCCCACGCCCCCGTGCAGGTTCATGGCCCGCAGCATGGCTGTCTTGACGTCAGCCAGTCTAAGCCGTTGCATTTCCGATGAAATATCTCGCAGTAGGATAGCGATGCCTTCGCGATAGGGGAAGGTTTCGAAACGCAGCCAACTCTCGTCGCGGAAGGGCGAAGGAATGTCTGCCGCATTGGCTTCCCCCGATGCCAATGTATGCCGGATATGCGCCTCTGTCAGGGCACCGCGTAGCTCAGGCAGGCCGTCCCACAAATCCCGTCCGTTCAAGGTTTGATGCCAACGATTTGCCATCGTCAGCGCGACATGGTTTGCGAATTCGATGCGCAGGTCGGAGCCGCAAATGATTACGCCTTGATGGAGGCGGTTTGCTAATTCGAGACTGGCATCGCCCGGACGGGAGGAAGGTTTCTCGCGTGCGATGGTCCGGAATCGCTCAAGAGCCATGAAGATATGGGTTTCCCGCCCATGATGGGTAATCTTCACGGGTTCGTGCGACCCTACTTCGCGCCAATGTGCGAAATTTCGGACTAATTCAGCCGCTGAAACGCTTCTCTCCCGCTTGGCTTCCATATCCCGTCTCCCGATTGCACAGGGCTGCTCTATCGCATTTTACCCATCGATAGTTGTCGATATCTGTCCGAAATGGACATCTACTTCCTAACCCGCGGACACTTGCCGATGATTTAACGCATCGATAATCATTCCGCCTGCCATGAATACGGCGCCGGAACATGCTAAAGCGAGTATCTTTCCCCCGAGACCCGGATATTCTTGTATATATATGGCGCCACGTTGTGCGGCACCCAAAGCAAGAGCGTAAATGACAAGAAACGCCTCGAATTTGGTTTTTATAACGAAAAGGCGCTTGATGCGGTTCATTTCAATCCTGTCAGGCGGTCTTGTCCGCCTCGATAGGAACAAGATCGCCCGATAGCTGCAAATGGTCAACAAGCGTTAACCAAGATTGTTCAATTTGTGCGATCAGGCGGGTGTCGGCCAGCTCGTCCGGCACGATCCGTTCCGGCCAATGGCTGGCAACGATCGCAGCAATCGCGTCCAGACGAACCTCGTCCACCAGGAAGCGCGGATCGATCGCCGCAGGATCGGCAACGACACGCAGGCGCAGACAAGCGGGACCGCCGCCATTTGCCATGGATTGGCGCACGTTTACCGGTACAAGGCGACGGATCGGACCGTTGCCCGCGACCAGCTGTTCCAGCCAGGTCCACACCGCTGGTGTCTCCCTGGCCTCCATAGGTAGAACCAGCGCCATGCCACCATCGGGAAGTGTGACCAGCTGGGCGTTGAACAGATAGCTGCGTATGGCGTCCTCAAGGCTTACCGCACTGGCCGGCACTTCGATGATCTCCACGCACGGTAGCCGGTCACGCAGCGCCGCGTAAAAGGCGGCCTTGCCTTCAAACGCCAGTTCATGCGTGAAAAGTACGCGTTCATTCGCGACCGCCACTACGTCATTGTGGAAAGCGCCGGCGGCGATGGCTTCTTCCGACTGCTGCACAAACAAGGTCCGAACCGGATCGAGCCCATGTCGCCGGGCAACGGCCTTGCTCGCCTCCACATGCTGACGGGCTGGAAAGTTGCCGCCCGCCTGGCCATAGACGAATATTTCGACGCCGGGCAGGTCGTGCCTTTCGGTCAGCCGCATGTGGTTGGCGGCTCCCTCATCCCCGAACGGCGGAGGTATCGGCCCATGAACGGCGAACATCTGCGTATCGCAGAACGCCAGTCGTAACTGTGCCAGGGTCTGCGGCCATTCGTGGCTGCGATGCGCCATGGTGACGAGATTCGCAACGGTCAGATGGGTGCGGCCATCGACAGTGTCCGCAGCCGGCGAAACCGTCGCGGCGTTCGCGGCCCACATCGAGGATGCGGACATGGCGGCGGCGCGGATATGCGGCTCTGCATGCGCCAATGTCGTGCCGAGTTGCGCAAGCCAGCCCAGATCGGGGCGGCGGTGCGGCAGGAAGATAGCCTGTTTCAGGCCAAGGCGGATATTGCCCCGCATCTTCTCTATACCCTGCAAGGCCGCCGCGCGGGGGTAGGAGGGCGCCCCCGCGCTTCTGGCGGAGGCAAGGTTGCCGATACTGAGGCCGGCATAATTATGACTCGGCCCGATCAGTCCGTCGAAATTGATCTCCACGATGCTCATGCGCGTCCCGCCATTGTGAAGGATGAGCCGGGTTTCAGGTCAAGTAGCATCGCGCTTGTGCCATCGAGCGAAACACCACCATCCGGAAGCTCCTCCACATAGCCCCACGCGCACCGGAAATCCGAAAGCCGGCCGCTTGCGATCAGCATCTTGCGGCCGCCCTTGTCATGCAACTGGTCTAGGATCACATCCCTGGCGCCGGAGACGGTCTTGAGCTGATCAATCTGCCCGATCATTGTTGGGCCACCATCGAATATATCGACATATCCGGCATTTTCGAACCCTTCCGTCTCCAGCATGCGCATCGCTGCTCGGCCGTTGGGGTGCGGCAGGCCGATAACGGCGCGAGCGCTGTCGGTCAGCATGGCAGTATAGATCGGCGTCTTGGGCATGAGGTCGGCGATAAACTGATTGCCGTTGACCGCGTTGAATTCATCCGCTTCCTGAAAGCTCATACCGAAAAAGCGGCCGGCCAGCCCGTCCCAGAAAGGAGAACCACCGGCTTCGTCGATGACCCCGCGAAGCTCGGCGATCACGCGGTCGCCAAATCTGCTGCGATGGCCCCGGATATAGAGGTAGCGGCTGCGCGCCAGTAACAGCCCGAGCCCTTCTGCCCGTTCACGCGGATGGAGAAACAGCCCGCCCACTTCGACTGAGCCTTCCAGATCGGTCGTCAACGAAAGCATCTGCGCACGGAAGGTACGCCCCAGTTCGCGGCTGTGCTGGGTCAGGACACCGAGACGATAGGAATAAAAGGGCCAGCTTTGTCCGACCGTAGAGAATATCTGGCAAGTTCCGCGCACTTGTCCCGTTTCGACATTTTCAAGAACCATGACGATAAGTTCGTCCGCCACGTCGTCGCCGGAGCGCGACAATGCCTTTTCGGTCCTTTCCAGCTTCGCGGCCAGCGACACACGGTCCGGCGGCAAATTTGTAAAGCCGCCGCCAGTCAGCTTCGCCATTTCGTATAGCGTCTGAAGATCGTCGGCCCGCGCCGGACGCATGATGAAGCTCACTCTGTTTTTCCCCTCATCCTATATTTTTTCGTGCGCGACGCGCATCAGGGTCAGTGTGGACAGTCTGGCGCGCTCGACCAGACTGTCTGCGATCAGAAATTCGGCGTCGCTGTGGATGGACCCGCCGCGCACGCCCATCGTGTCCACGACCGCGATGCCGCAGGCCGCGATATTATTGCCATCGCACACACCGCCGGTGTCGCGCCAGGCGATGGGTACCCCCAGATCCGCGCCACATCGGCGGACGAGATCGAACAGGCGCCCCGTCCTTTCATCCATGGGCTTGGGCGGTCGCCCAAAGCCGCCATGGCAATGCAGTTCTACATCATGTTCGTGCGCTATGTCTGCAATCGTCCGGTCGAGAAGATCGCGGGCCGCCCGTTCATCTTCCGCCGAGCGCGGGCGAAAATTGACGCGCAATATGGCATGGTCGGGAACGACGTTGTTCGGGCCGCCGCCATCTATCCGCGCGGGATTGCACGAAAAGCCGGAGCCGCTGCCACGTTTGAGGCGGAGTGCCAGATCGGCCGCCGCCACCAGGGCGTTGCGGCCGTCCTGCGGATTGCGACCGGCATGGGCGCTGCGTCCGGTCACGATGATTGAGAAATTGCCGCTGCCCGCGCGGGCGCCGGCCAGGGTCCCGTCGGGTAGGGCAGGTTCGTAGGTGAACGCAGCGGCCTTGCCCATGGCGATCCGGCGCAGCAGCGCCGCCGAGGATGGGCTCCCCACTTCCTCATCGCTGTTGATGACGACATCATAACCGAAATTCGGCGTCTCCGGCCCGCCTTCAAGGGCCAGGAGCGCGGCAAGCATGACGGCAATTCCACCCTTCATGTCGGCAACGCCGGGACCGTTCAATATGCCGGGTTCCTGCCAGCGCTGCTTCTGGAACGGATGGTCGATGCCGAACACCGTGTCCATATGGCCTGTAAGCAACAGGCGGACCGGGGCATCGGGCCGCACCGCAAGATGGAGGTGACGGCCATGCGCGATAAGATCGACCCGACCGTCGGCCGCCACCGCATCCACCGGCGCGGGATCTAGCAGCGTGACGTCTCCGGGCAGGGCGGCAAAGGCATCCGCCAGCAAACCCGCCATTTCGGCAAGCCCCTGAAGATTGCGCGATCCGCTGTTAACGGCGGCCCATTGCTGAACCTGTGCCAGCATCGGCGCGTCAGTGACCCGGTCCAGCGCGGCTTTCTCGGCATGAGACAGGTTAGGCATGTATGTCGTCTATCAGACGGTGGAGGGCGCCTCCAGCCCCAGGAACCACCTGTCAAACGTCGGTCGTTCGACGCATCATTCCATCATGTGCCGGGATGCAGCGTAACAAAATTACGCAGCATCAAAAATCATAGGTCAGGGTCAGGCGGCTGAGTGTGTCGAAGTCGCGGGCGGACAGCAATGTTTCCGATTCGTACTGGATGTTGTAGGAAAGCGCGGCTGACAGGCGGCTGCTGACCTTGGTTTCCACCGACGTCAGTGAATTGAGAGAATAGACGTCCTGTTCCGCATATCCCGCAGCCGTTTGCTTGAGTTTGACCGTGGGCGACATGCGCCATTCGAGCGCCATCGACCCGCGCGCGCCCAGTTTCGTTTCGCGCGGTCCGATCACATATTTTGCGTGTCGAACTGACGGACCGATGTCGACCGAAAGGTCCAGCGGCTTGCTGACGATCAGCTTGTAGCCGACGCCGACGGATCCCGTATAGCGTGAGTCATAGCCGATGGATGTATCGCGTTCGAACTGGGCCAGCCCATAGGCGAAGCCGCGCGGATCGAATTCGAAACGCGGCTCATAGCTTCCGAAATAGCGTTCGCGCGATGTGACTCCGTTGGCCCGCCGGTAGTCAGCGCTGGCAGTCAGCTTGTGCGTCCATTGCAATCCGGCTCGCGTGGCTGTGGCAGCCAGCGTGATGCCGATTTCGCTGGTCGATCCGGTCGAACGGAGCCCGCCTGCTTCCACCCGGCCCGTCCACAGATCTGTGAAACTCGCCTCCCGCACGATCGTCTCGTGGGTCGCCTTTGTCCGATCCTTCCAACTCGTCACCATCTTCTGGATCTGATCGGCCGATTTGGGATTGGTCTGCTTGGCGATCTTTGCGACCGCGACGATTTCGGCCTCATTGCCGTTTGCGATCGCCGCTTCCAGCATTTCCCGAACGGCGGGCGGCAACAATACCGGTTCGGCCAGGGCGGGGGAGGATATGAGCAGCGACGATATGACAAAGAGAGCACGCATGTGCTTCCTCATAGCTGGATGACCGGCAAAATTAAGTCCCTTGCGACGGATCGGCTCAGATAAGCGCTTTGAACTCTTGTAGAATGTCGCGGTACAGCTTGCGCTTGAAGGGCACGATCAGTTCAGGGAGCGTGTCGGGAGCGGTCCATTTCCAGTCGCGGAACTCGGGATGAAGGGTGTGGATGTTGACATCGCTGTCGTTGCCCAGGAATCGCGCCAGATACCATGTCTGCCGCTGCCCCCGATATTTGCCGCCCCACAGCTTGCCGACCAGTTCTGCGGGCAGGTCGTAAAAGTGATCTTCCCGGCTGGTGGCGATAATCTCCACATGCTGCCTGTCGATACCGGTTTCCTCGAAAAGTTCGCGCAAAGCCGCTGCGCGCGGCTCCTCACCCTCATCGACACCGCCCTGCGGCATCTGCCAGGCCTCGACGACATTATCGAGCCGCTGACCGACGAACACCTTGCCATCCATGTTGACGAGCATGATGCCGACACAGGGTCGGTATGCCAGTTCCGCTTCGTTAGGCCTCAAACCCATTGGTCCTCTGTTTGCCCTGTCGCGGGACTGTTTGTCCCGGGAACAGCGGTCATGACGATAAGCAAGGCTGGCGCGCTCGTCTATCGGACGAATCGCACATTCCAGCATTTTGTCACGCGACGCGGTCGCGCAACCTTCCCCATTGGCCGCTTGGAACCTCGCCTGGACGCGGGCATTTCCCGATAATGTCCGATCCTGTGATCTTATGGTTCCGTCAGGACCTGCGCTTGTCCGACCAGGCTGCGCTCGCCGCCGCCGTCCGCGAAGGTCCGGTGATACCCGTCTATGTGCTGGATGACGCGGGACCGCGCCAATGGTCGATGGGCGGCGCGTCGCGATGGTGGCTGCATCACAGCCTGGCACGGCTCGATGGGAGCTTGCGCGAAAAGGGATCCAGGCTGATCCTTCGTCGCGGAGCCTGCGCGGACATACTCTCGCAAATCGCCCGCGAAACAGGCGCAAAGCGCGTGCATGCGCTCCGTCACTATGAGCCATGGTGGCGCAACGCCGAAAAGGCGGTTTCGAAAACGCTGGACCTTTGCCTGCACGATGGCGGACTGCTTTTGCCGCCGGGCGCTGTGAAAACCGGCACCGGCGGCCTCTATCGCATCTACACGCCGTTCGCAAAGGCGACGATGGACAGGATGCCGCCGGATGCACCGCATCCGGCGCCCGGCGCCATCGAAGGGCCGCAGACATGGCCCACGGGCGATACGCTCGGCGACTGGGGGTTACTACCGGCAAAGCCCGATTGGGCGGTTGGTTTCGCGCAGGACTGGACGCCCGGCGAGAAGGGAGGGCGTGCGCGTGTGGCGCACTTCATCGACGAAGCCGAAGCCTATGTGCAGGCGCGCAACCTTCCTTCGCAGGAAGGGACATCGCGCTTGTCGCCCCATCTCCATTTCGGGGAAGTTTCGCCGGCCTATGTCTGGCACCGGGTCACGCAGGCGGGGCATCACCCGACAACTTTTCTCAAGGAACTGATATGGCGTGATTATGCCCACACGCAAATCTGCACCTTCCCCGCCTACGGCTCACAAAATGCGCGCGACGTGTTCGATGCGATGACCTGGCGCGACCTGCGTCAGGCACAGGGTGATTTTACCGCCTGGAAGACCGGATCGACCGGCTATCCGATTGTCGATGCGGGCATGCGGCAACTCTGGACCACCGGATGGATGCATAATCGGGTGCGGATGATCGCTGCCAGCTTCCTCATCAAGCATTTGCTGATCGACTGGCGCCACGGCGCCCGCTGGTTCTGGGATACCCTGGTCGACGCGGACTACGCGAATAACAGCGTCAACTGGCAATGGGTGGCCGGCAGCGGCGTGGACGCCAATCTGTTCACCCGGATCATGGCGCCGCTCAGCCAGTCGGAAAAATTCGACGCCGCCGTCTATATCCGGACATGGGTGCCCGAACTGGCCGAACTGGACGACGATGCAATCCACGATCCGGACGCGCATGGCATGCGCCCCGACAGCTATCCCGAAAAAATCGTGGGGCACCGGGAAGGCCGCGAGAGGGCATTGGGTGCCTATCGACAGATGAAGGGATGATTGCAGCGGGCGCCGGCTTGAGGCAGAATTGACGTCATGAATGCAATTGATCCCCGGCGCGGCACGCGCGCCCTGACGGTGCGGCATCCGCCCCGCGGTGGCGTGCCCACCCATATTGCACGCTGGCTCTCGCCGATGTTCCACCGCATGCTCGACCGGATCGACCATGGGCTGGAACAGGGCGCGCTGGAAGCCAATTTGCCGGACGGTACGCGGCGGCTGTTGGGCGGCAGAATGGACGGGCCCGGTTGCGTCGTTGACCTGCACGACTGGCGCGCACTTTTGCGTCTTGCCGCCGGTGGGTCAGCAGGCTGGTATCGTGCCTGGGCGGCGGGGGAATGGTCCAGTCCCGATCCCGTTCCGCTCTTTGCCCTGTTCATGTGCAATGCCGTAGCGCTCGGGCGGGTGGCAAGGCCCCATGGCCCGTCGCGCTGGGCCGGACAACTGCTCCATTGGCTGCATCGTAACAACCGACGGGGTGCACGCGAGAATATCGCTTATCATTACGACTTGGGCAATGATTTCTACCGCCTGTGGCTGGACAAGGACATGCATTATTCCAGTGCGTTGTTTCACGACCCTGACAGCCGGATCGAAAGCCTGGAACGCGCGCAGGGGCGCAAGGTCGATGCGATCCTGGACCGGCTGGAACTGGGGGACGGTCGATCGCTGCTGGAAATCGGTTGCGGCTGGGGAGGGTTGGCGGAACGGGCGATGGAACGTGCGGCCATTGCCTATACGGGCCTCACGCTTTCGGCTGAGCAGGCCGATTATGCGCGTGACCGACTTGGTTCGGGTGCCGATATTCAACTGACCGACTATCGGGATGCCGTGGGCTGTTTCGATGCCATCGCCAGCGTCGAGATGGTGGAAGCGGTAGGGCAACGATTTTGGCCGGACTATCTGGCCGCCATATATCGCTTGCTCAAACCGGGCGGTCATGCCGCGATCCAGTATATCCTGATCGACGATGCGATCTTCGACCGCTATGCCAGAGGGGCCGACTTCATCCAGACTTATGTCTTTCCCGGCGGCATGCTGTTGTCGGAAAGCCGGTTTCGTGCATTGGCCGAACGGCAAGGGTTCGAATGGCGCGATTGCCGACGGTTCGGGATGCATTATGCGGAAACTCTGCGTCGCTGGCGGGACAGGTTCGACCGCGCGCTCGAAGCCGGCGAATTGCCGCCGAGTTTCGACCAGCATTTCGTGGCCCTATGGCGCTATTATCTGATGTATTGCGAAGGCGGTTTTCGCGGCGGCGGCATCGATGTCGCACAGGTCACGCTGGTCAAGGCGCGCTGACGCCTTAGCCGTCTATCCGGGTCCGAAATCCGTGCGGTGTATCCTGGACCACCAGTTCTACGATAGCGTCCGCCACTATCTCGGGTTCTTTGAGGGTTGCTGGGTCCTCACCGGGGAAAGCACGGGCTCGCATCGCCGTGCGGGTAGCGCCTGGATCGACGATATGGGTCCGAATGGCGGAAATATTTTTCACCTCCTCGCCATAAGCGCCGACCATCGTTTCCAATGCCGCCTTGGATGCACCATATGCACCCCAGTAGGCGCGTGGCATCGCAACAGACGACGTCAGCGCCACTACGCGGGCATCCTTGCTGTTTCGAAGCATGGGATCGAAAGCGGCGATCAGGGCCTGGGGCGCCGCCACGTTGAGCGTCAGCAACCGTGCAAATTCCTTGGCGTCGATCGCGGGGACCGCCGCCAGTGATCCCAGGGTCGCGGCATTGAGCACCAGCAGGTCGAGGGCCTGCCATCGCCCTGCGATGGCCTGCGCCAGCCGTCCGATGCTTTCGCCATCGGTCAGATCGAGCGGCGCGATCGTCGCGCTGCCGCCGGCATTGTGGATATGATCCTCGACTTCCTCCAGACCGCCGGAAGTGCGCGCCGTCAGCACGACATGCGCGCCCGCGGCCCCGAGTGCCCTTGCGGTTGCCGCGCCGATACCGCGGCTGGCGCCGGTCACGAGCGCAAGTTTGCCGGAGAGCGGAAGGGCGTCAGTCATATTCCCTCATCGTCCCGGCAGGCGGGACCTTTCGTTGTTCTGGGCAAAGGGAGGGCGAAACGGGTGGTCAGACCACACGTTCGGCCAGAAGTTCGAGCTGGTCCGTCACCACCGCCTCGTCCTGATCGGTCAGCGTGGTGGGATAGTCGCCCGTGAAGCAGGCGTCGCAATATTGCGGGCGGATGTCGGCCCGCTTCGCCTCGCCCAGCGCCTTGTAAAGGCCGTCGATCGAAATGAAGGCCAGGCTGTCAGCATGGATAAAATCCTGCATACCCCCGATATCCAGCTTGTGCGCGAGAAGCTTGGTGCGTTCGGGCGTGTCTACGCCATAGAAGCAGCTATGCTTGGTCGGTGGCGATGCGATGCGCATATGCACTTCCTTCGCCCCGGCCTCGTGCATCATCTGCACGATTTTCAGGCTGGTCGTGCCGCGCACGATCGAATCGTCGATCAGCACGATGCGCTTGCCCTCTATCAGGGCGCGGTTGGCGTTATGCTTCAGCTTGACGCCAAGATGTCGGACCTTGTCGCCTGGCTGAATGAATGTGCGGCCGATATAATGGGATCGGATTATGCCGAGTTCGAAGGGGATTCCCGACTCCTGCGCATAGCCGATGGCCGCCGGCACGCCGCTGTCGGGCACCGGGATGACATAATCCGCATCGACCGGATTTTCGATGGCCAGTTGCGCACCGATCGCCTTGCGCACCGAATAGACGCTCGATCCGTCGACAATGGAATCGGGCCGGCTGAAATAGACATGTTCGAAGATGCAGGGACGCGGGTGCGTTTCGCCGAAGGGACGATGGCTGCGCACCTGTCCGTCATGCGTGACGATCACCAGTTCTCCCGGCTCGATGGAGCGGACATAATCGGCGCCCACCACGTCGAAGGCGACGGTTTCCGAAGCGAAGATGATCGTATCGCCCAGCTTGCCCATCACCAGCGGTCGGATGCCGAGCGGGTCGCGGCAAGCAATCATGCCTTCCGGGGTCATGACAATCAACGAGTAGGCGCCCTCGACATGACGCAACGCGTCGATGAGCTTGTCGAGCAACGTTCGATAGGTGGAGGTCGCCACCAGATGGATGATGACTTCCGTGTCCGACGTCGACTGGAAAATCGAACCGCGGCGAATCAGTTCGCGGCGCAACTTCATCGCGTTGGAAATATTGCCGTTATGGGCGACCGCAAAACCGCCGGAGGAAAGTTCGGCATACAGCGGCTGGACGTTGCGCAGCGAAGTCTCGCCCGTTGTCGAGTAGCGGACATGCCCGCACGCAGCATTGCCGGGCAGGGCACGAATCACCTCATCTCGGTCGAAATTGCCCGCCACATGCCCCATTGCGCGATGGGTATGGAATGCATGCCCGTCCCAGCTGGTGATGCCGGCCGCTTCCTGTCCGCGATGCTGAAGCGCATGAAGGCCTAGCGCGACGATGGCGGATGCCGTTTCCGCGCTGGAAACGCCAAAGATGCCGCATTCCTCGCGCAACTTGTCGTCGTCGAAGGGATTGGTTGTAAGCATGGGTGCGAGCCGGGTCCGTTGCCGTTCTTGGCAGCCCATCAGGCCACCTCATGGCGCGCATATAGTAGCTTGCTGGCCATTTGTCGCCTCCTTGTCACAAAAAAGCGCAGCGTCGATGCCCGACTGGCGATTTGCCGGAGGAAACTGCGTCTCGCGTCCAATTATCCAACGAAAAGGACGCGACCCCGGAAGGCCGCGCCCGGTCTTGCCTAGGTGGCCAATCTTCAGGCCGCGTCGCGATCCCCGGCGTTGATGTCGACCAGATGACCGCCATTGATGGCGATCTTCTTGGGCTTCATCGCTTCGGGCACTTCGCGCACCAGTTCGATGATCAGCAGGCCATCGGCCAGGTCGGCCTTTTCGACACGAACGAAATCGGCCAGTTCGAAGCGCCGCTCAAAGCTGCGGTTGGCAATGCCGACATGCAGGAACTTGGAACGATCCGTTGCCGATGCCTCATCCTTGCGGCCTATCACCTGGAGCAGGTTCTGCTGCGCGGTGATGTCGATTTCATCCGTGCGGAACCCGGCGACGGCCAAGGTTACGCGATACCGGTCTTCCGAAAGGCGCTCGATGTTGAAAGGCGGATAGTTGTCGCCCTGCTGCAACCGGGCGTTGTTTTCGATCAGGTCGAACAGGCGATCGAAGCCGACGGTGGAGCGGCGATAGGGTGTCAGGTCAAAAGCACGCATTGTCATAGTCTCCCGAAGAGCAAAATGATCATGCCGAACCCGGTCTGGCGTCCGGCGATACGATGCCCGGTCCCATGTGGCGGCCGAGCAGAGCAGATGTGGTGGGGATTGACGATCTTTCAAGAGCCGTCGAAGCGGTTGTCGCGTGCGCGCTACAGTGCCGGACGCCAGATAAAAAAGTACCCGGACCGTGCCCACACGATCCGGGTACTTAATGGACGATCGCTCGTCTCCCCCTTGGTCTGCCTCGACCACTCCTTAGCCCCCTAAGCTCGGAGCGGGATGCAGTATCCCTGAACCACGGCCTTTTACCTGTGCTTCGAGGCTGGTGCTACGGCACGGCGCAGGTACGAGTCACGGCCTAAATCGGAAGGCTGTGATTTTCGTTCCACCGCTGTGGCTCCGGTGCAACAATCCGGCAATGCTTGCCGTCTCCGGTGCCTGTCCCTAGAGGTTGAGCATCGTCAGCAAAAGGCCCGTCCGCGCCGCATGATTCTCTCCCGCTACGAACGCATGATCGCCAAGCGCTATCTCCTGCCCGGCAAAGGGGAGGGATTTATCTTCCTGGTCGCCGGCATCAGCCTGGCCGCGGTGATGCTGGGTGTTGCCGCCCTGATCATCGTGATGAGTGTGATGAACGGGTTTCGTGCCGAACTGTTCGACAAGATTGTCGGCCTCAACGGCCATGCCGTCGTGCAGGGCTATGGCGGACGCCTGCCCGACTGGCAGTCCATCCTTAAGGAGGCCCAGGCGACGCCCGGCGTCACCCGCGCCACCCCGATGATCGAGCAGCCCTTGCTCGCGACATTCCAGGGACGGGTCGAGGCGATACTGGTGCGGGGCATGACGGTGCCCGACATCCGGTCGAACAAGACGCTCAAGGGCAAGGTGGTCGCCGGAAATTTCGATGCGCTGAGGCCCCATGCCGGCAAGATCGCGATCGGATCGCGACTGGCCGAAAATCTGGGCATTCAATTGGGCGACAGCCTGACGATCATAAACCCGGCCGGGCGTTCCACGCCCTTCGGCACCGTACCGCGCCAGATTGCCTATCAGGTTGCGGCGATCTTCGAGGTCGGCGTCTACGACTATGACAAGGCGTTCGTGGTGATGCCGATGGAAGATGCCCAGACGTTGCTGCTGCTGGGTGACGTCGTCGGCATGATCGAGGTCGAGACGGTGGATGCTGACAAGGTCGGACAGATATTGGAGCCCCTCGCCGCGAAGGTCGCGGGCCGGGCGGTGGTCACCGACTGGCGCCAGATGAATGCGTCCCTGTTCGAAGCGCTGGCGGTCGAACGTGTCGCCATGTTCGTCGTGCTGTCCATCATCGTGCTGGTAGCGGTATTCAACATCCTTTCCTCCCTCATCATGCTGGTCCGCGCAAAGACACGGGACATCGCGATATTGCGGACGATGGGCGCGAGCCGCGCTGGACTGGTCAAGATATTCATGACGGTCGGCGTCACCATCGGCGCCCTCGGCATGGCTGCGGGCATGGTGCTGGGCTTTACGTTCCTGTTCTTTCGGCAGAGCGTCGTGAATGCGATCCAGTTCCTGACAGGGCAGAATCTCTGGGACCCTTCGATCCGTTTCCTGACCGAACTACCGTCCCAGCCCGACCCGGTGGAAATCACCATCATTTGCGTGATGGCGCTGGTCTTCAGTTTCCTGGCCACTCTTTATCCGGCGTTCAAGGCCGCAAATACCGACCCTGTGCAGGTGCTGCGCTATGAATGATGTGCTCAAGGTCACCGAACTTGCCCGCAGTTTCACCCAGGGCGGAGTGACGATCGACGTGCTGCGCGGCGTGAACCTGTCAGTGGGCGTGGGCGAGATCGTCGCTTTGCTGGGGCCATCGGGTTCGGGCAAGTCGACCTTGCTCCAAGCGGTCGGTCTGCTGGAGGGGGGCTTTGAAGGGTCGATCCGGATTGGCGGCGAGGAAGCGGCGAAGCTGGACAATGACGGACGCACGCGCCTGCGCCGCGATGCGCTGGGCTTCGTATACCAGTTCCACCATCTGCTGCCCGATTTCAACGCGACGGAAAATGTCGTCCTGCCACAGGTCATCCGTGAAGCCGAAATGGCGCCTGCGCGCGCGCGCGCGGAATCCTTGCTGACCTCGCTCGGTCTCGGCCACCGGCTGGACCATCGCCCGAGCCAACTGTCCGGCGGCGAGCAGCAGCGCGTCGCTGTCGCGCGCGCGCTTGCCAATCGGCCAGCCCTGGTCCTGGCGGATGAACCCACGGGCAATCTGGACGAACGTACCGCCGACATAGTGCTGGCGGAATTTCTTCGTCTCGTGCGGGAAGAAGGATCGGCGGCTCTGGTCGCCACCCATAATGAGCGGCTGGCGCACAAGATGGACCGTGTGGTCCGCCTGCACGAAGGCGTGCTGGAAGAAAGTTCAGGCGGCGGCTGATTTGCCGTCGCGCACCGTGGCGACCAATATGCGGTCGCGCCCCTCGACCTTGGCGCGCAGGAGCGCCGCGTCGGCGGTTTGAAGCAGCCGGTCGGCAGGGCCATGGTCGGGGAAGGCGGCCAAGCCGAACGAGGCCGTGATCGGTTTCAATTCCCGGCCATGATGTTCCAGGCGCAAATTCCTGATGCTTTCTTGGATCTGCATCGCACGGCCTAACGCCTGATCCAGGCTGAAGCCGGGCATCAGCATGACGAACTCCTCTCCGCCGAGTCTGAAGGCATGGCCTTGTTCCCTCAAGGAATCCGCCAGCACCCCGCCGACTGCGCGCAACACCGCATCCCCCGCGTCATGACCGTGATGATCGTTGAAATGCTTGAAATGGTCGATATCGATCATCAGGCAGGCCAGCATGTCGTTGTTGCGCTGCGCTTCTTCGACCATCGTCTTGAGCGTCGCGTCGAACTGCCGTCGGTTGGGAAGGTCGGTTAGCGCATCGACCATGGCCATGGCGCGCAGCGCGTCGCGGAGCCGCAGGTTGGCAAGTGCCAAACCGATATTTTCCGCCAGCATTTCCAGATATTTGCCGGTCCGTTCAAGATGGTCGGGATGGGCCTGTGCCGGCTCTTCGTAATAAAGCAGCCCGATGCTTTCGCCTTGTGCGGTGAGCGGTATGCAGATGGTGCCGATCGAGACGTCCGCGCCCAGATGTTCGCAGGGAATGTCGATCATCTCGCCGGCCGGACGATGGGTCTGGCCGCGTCGCAGCGCCCAGCAGACCGAAAGCGGAAACTCAACGCGCGAAAAGCTCGGCGCAAGCCAGTGGCAGGCCTGAACCATCAGGTTGCGCCGGATGTCGTGGATATAAAGCCGGCCGGGATATTCGGGCGCAATTTCCGGGGCGAAGCGACGCACCAAGTCGACCAGGTCGGCGGTGTTGTCACAGCCTTGCAAGCGCTGTGTCAGACGGGAGAGCAGATCGCGCATATTCCGGTCGGCATCGCGTTCTTCCTCCAGACGCTGGCGTTCCAGGCCATTTTCGCGAAATATGCGGATGGCCTGTGCCATGTCGCCGATTTCGTCGACCTGATTGAATTCGGGCGGCGCCGCTTCATAATCCTGTGCGGCGAGCCGGGTTACCACATCGCTGAGCCTGACGACGGGCCGCAATATGCGTTGCTTGAGAATGAAATATAGAACGCACAGGAACAGTAGTGCCGTCGCTCCCAGCATGAGTTCCGACATGGTTCGCCATAGCCGTGCGGTGTCGGTGGCGCGCGTTACGCGATGGTCGGTGCGCTGATCGAGCATATATTGGAATTTGCCGACCTGCGCTGCCACCCGATCGAGCTCTCGCCCATATTCATCGCCGAACAATATGGTGCGCGCACGCGCATCGTCACCCTGTCTGGCGGCGCGGATTGCCTGATCCTGTTCATCGGTAAGGGATCCGGCCCATTGCAGCGCCTGTCTCAGCGCGGCGAGTTCACTCTCATTGGCGCCGCGGTCGCGCAAGTGACCGAGCCGCGCTTCCGTCGATGTGACGGAGTTCTTTTCGCGTTGGTAAGCGATCAGATGGCTGGGATCGCCGGTGATGACATAGCCGCGCGCCTGCTCGGTGAGGCGATAGACATCTTCCTCCAGGGTCGCGGTCAATTGATCGAATATGGCCCGTTGGGCCACTGCGGCCCGTTCCTCCTCCTCGGCGCTTGACGCCATGAGCATGGTTGTGCCCGACAGAAGCGTCAGCGCGACCGTGGCGCCATAGGCCCAGTTCGTGATGGTGGACAAACGCATGATCCGGGATGCTAATAGAGACAAGTTTGCAATTGTTTAACCCGGCGTTCCCAGAATGGCTGCCCCCTTACCCACAGCTTTCTTGCGCCTAGGGGTAGCGCCGAATCGGCTGCCCCGCCTAGATTGCCGCCATGCTTCACGCTTCCTTCGTCCCGCTGCGCATCTTTTCTTCCTTCACCATGCTGGAAGGGGCGATTGATCCCAAGAAGATCGCGAAACAAGCCAGGGCGCTGGGCTTCCCGGCCGCGGCGATTACAGATCGTAACGGGCTATATGGTGCGATGGCCTTTTCCGACGCGTGCAGGGGGGAAGGGGTTCAGCCGATCATTGGTGCGATGCTGGGGGTGGCACGCCCGGGGCGTCCGGCCAATGCCGCGCCGGTTCACGACTGGCTGGCGCTTTATGCTCAGGATGCGACGGGATATGACAATATTTGCGATCTGGTGTCGAAAGCCCATCTCGATCGCCCGGTCGATGAGGTGCCCCATGTCTCGATAGAGATGCTGGAGGGCAGGACGGAGGGCGTGATTGCGCTGACGGCAGGCGCAGAGGGCGCGCTGGCGCGGCTGTTCGCGGAGGACCAGCCCGAAGCAGCCATGGCCTATGTCGACCGGTTGCAGGCATTGTTCCCCGAGCGGCTGTATGTCGAAATCTGTCGTCGTCTCGATCCCGTTGAGGGCAGTGCGGAACCCCGGTTGCTCGACCTCGCCTATGATCGCGGCCTTCCGCTCGTCGCGACCAACCCGACATGCTTCGCCGAGCCAGATTTCCACAAGGCGCATGACGTCATGCTGTGTATTGCGGAGGGGGCCTATGTTGAGACACCCGATCGCAAGACCAGCTCTCCGGACGCATGGATGAAGCCGATGGCCGAGATGAAGCGGCTGTTCGAGGATTTACCCGAAGCCCTCGCCAACACGCTGGTCGTGGCCCAACGCTGCGCCGTCGCAGCACCAAAGCGCAAGCCCATCCTTCCCAGCCTTGCCGGTGATCGCGAGGGCGAGGAACGGATGCTGCGCGAGCAGGCGACGGCCGGACTGGAGGCGCGGTTGGAAAAGGCCGGCATCATCGGCGAAGAAGCAAGGCGCCCCTATTTCGAGCGGCTAAGGTTCGAAACGGACATCATCATCCAGATGGGTTTCCCGGGTTATTTCCTGATCGTCGCGGACTTCATCAAATGGGCCAAGGACCACGACATTCCGGTCGGTCCGGGTCGCGGTTCCGGAGCAGGGTCGGTGGTCGCGTGGGCGCTCACGATCACGGATCTCGATCCTCTGCAACTTGGCCTGCTGTTTGAACGCTTCCTGAACCCGGAACGGGTGTCCATGCCGGACTTCGACATCGATTTCTGCGAAACCCGGCGTGGCGAGGTAATTCGTTACGTGCAGCAGAAATATGGCACGGACCATGTGGCGCAGATCATCACCTTCGGTAAGCTGAAGGCGCGCGCCGTATTGAAGGATACCGGGCGCGTGCTCCAGATGAGCTATGGCCAGGTCGACCGGCTGGCGAAGCTGGTGCCCAATCACCCCACCGATCCCTGGACACTGGAACGGACGCTGGAAAAAGGGGGAGTGGCCGAATTTCGGCACGAATATGAGAATGATAAACAGGTCCGCCGCCTGATCGACTACGCGATGAAGCTGGAAGGCTTCCCGCGCCACAGCTCCACCCATGCGGCGGGCGTGGTGATCGGCGACCGCCCGTTGAGCCAGCTTGTGCCGCTCTATCGCGATCCGCGATCCGACATGCCCGTGACGCAGTTCGACATGAAATATGTCGAGGGCGCGGGCCTTGTGAAATTCGACTTTCTCGGCCTGAAAACCTTGTCGGTATTGCAGAAGGCAGTGCAGTTGTTGGCCCAGCGCGGCGTGACGGTCGACCTTGACTCGCTCGCCTGGGACGACCCGGCGGTCTACGACCTGCTTCAGCGCGGCGATACGGTCGGCGTGTTCCAGTTGGAATCGGAAGGGATGCGCAAGACGCTGGCGGCCGTCCGTCCGACCAATTTCGGTGACATCATCGCGCTCGTGTCCCTTTACCGGCCCGGCCCGATGGACAATATTCCGATGTTTGGCCGCCGCAAGAACGGGCAGGAAGATATTGAATATCCTCATATTCTTCTGAAGCCGATTCTCGAAGAAACCTATGGCATCTTCGTCTATCAGGAACAGGTCATGCAGGCCGCGCAGATACTGGCCGGTTATAGCCTGGGGGATGCCGACCTGCTGCGCCGTGCCATGGGCAAGAAGATCAAGGCGGAGATGGACGCCCAGCGCGCCCGCTTCGTGGAAGGCTGCGCGAGCAGTGACATTCCCGCGGCCAAGGCCAATGAGTTGTTCGATTTGATCGACAAGTTTGCCGGTTATGGATTCAACAAGTCGCACGCCGCCGCCTACGCCCTGCTCGCTTATCAAACCGCCTGGCTCAAGGCGCATTATCCGGCGGAATTCTATGCCGGATCGATGGCGTTCGACATCCACCTGACCGATAAGCTGACAGTCTTCGTGGATGATATGCGCCGCATGGGGCTGACCTGCCTTCCGCCCGATCTTAATCGCAGCGAAGCGGATTTCATGGTCGAGCCCGTCGCGTATGAAGGGGACGATCCCCGGCTGGGATTTGCCGTACGCTACGCTCTGGGTGGGCTCAAGGGTGTCGGCGAAAAGGCGATGGAGCAACTCGTCGCCGAACGGGAGGCCGCCGGGCCATTCAAGAATCTGGACGATGTCGCCGACCGGATCGAGCCGCGCCTGCTGAACCGGCGGCAATTGGAAAGCCTGGCGGCTGCAGGTGCTTTCGACGGCATTCATGCCGACCGGGCGGGAGTCCATGCCGCGGCGGAAACCATTCTTTCGGTCGCCGCCAGCAACGCGCACGCGCGCGAAAGCGGGCAGGGCGGCCTGTTCGGCGACGTCGAGACTCCCCATGCCGATGTCCGCATCCCGCCGCATCAGGCCTGGACCGTGGCCGATCGCATGGCCCAGGAAAAGGAAGCCTTCGGCTTTTACTTTTCGGCCCATCCGGTCGATCGCTACAAGCATCTGGCGGATGCGCGCGGCGCGAAAAGCTATGGCCTCATCTGCCAGTCGCCCATGCCGGCGCCCAATGCGGAAGGGCGCGCGATAACGATCATGGCGGCGATGGTCGAGGATGTGCGCTGGCGCGAGACCAAAAGGGGCGCGCGCTACGCCAATGCCACCTTCTCCGATCAGAGCGGTCAGTTTCAGGCGAGTTGTTTCGACGAGGACGGATGCAAAGCGATCGAGGATCTCGCCCGGGACGGCGACTGCGCGCTTCTGGTCGTGGAACTTGACCGTTTGCCCGGTGAAGAGACGCCCCGGGTCACGGTGCGTGGGGTGGAACCGTTCCGACAGGTGGCCAGCGCGTCCCGCATGGAATTGGTGATCGACGCCGAAACGGCTGAGGCTGTGACAGCGCTCGCCGGGCTGCTCGGTGGGGCGGGCGGTGGCCGCAGCGAAGTGTTCCTGCGTGCGCCGCTAGGCGACGGACGCGCCGCGCGCCTTTTCCTCGGCGACCATTTCAGCCTGGGAGCGGATCAGGTCGACGCCATGGCTACGCTTCCGGGCATCGCTATTCACAGTTTCAAACGGATGGATGTGAAAGCCGATGGCTACCGCACGAAGATGCGGAGGTCCGGGCTTCGGCTGGTAGGGTAGGTCGCTAAAATAATCTCAGTTGCGCGCCATCTGGCGGGCGAAACAGGTCCGATCGCAGCATCAGCCGTTCGCCGCCCAGTCCTGCGCGACGGCGCGCCCTGATAAAGCGGGCACGGATCAGGTCGGCCCAGACGCCCTGGCCCTTCATCCGGCTGCCGAATGTCGGATCATTGTCCCGGCCGCCCCTCATGTCGTGGATCATGGCCATGACCTTGCCCGCGCGGTCTGGATAATGTTCACCCAACCAGGCGCGGAAGAGAGGGGCGACTTCGTGGGGCAGGCGAACGAGAATATAATTCACATCCCGTGCTCCGGAGGCGGCAACACGCGCCACGACCTGCTCGATTTCGTGATCATTGATGGCTGGAATGATCGGCGACATGTTGGCGGAAACGGGAATGCCGGCCACGGCGAGCTTTTCGATCGCCGCGATCCGGCGCCCGGGGTGCGGCGCGCGCGGCTCCAGCGTCCGTGCGACTCTCGGATCGAGCGAGGTGACGGAGATCATCACGGCGACCAGATTGTCGCGCGCCAGATCGGCCAGCACGTCGATGTCGCGCAGGATGCGGTCTGATTTCGTGGTGATGAAGGTCGGGTGGCGCGTTTCGGCCAGCACTTCCAGAACGTCCCGGGTGATCCGCCAGTCCTTTTCGACGGGCTGATAGGGATCGGTATTGGTTCCCATCGCGATCGGCGACACGATATACCCCCGCTTCCCCAATTCCTTGCGAAGCAACACCGCAGCATCGGGCTTTGCGAACAGCTTTGTTTCAAAATCAAGGCCGGGCGACAGGTCGTGATAGGCATGGGTCGGCCGCGCGAAGCAGTAGATGCAGCCATGCTCGCAACCACGATAGGCGTTGATCGACTGGCTGAACGCGATGTCGGGGGAGGTGTTGCGGGTGATGATGGATCTGGGGTGCTCGACCATCACCTCGGTACGGAGTCGCGGGGGCGCTCCATCGATATCTGCCATCGCGTCCAGCCAGGCGCCGTCCATTTCCCGCCCGGGCAGGTTGAAGCGGCGGCTCTCCGCGTTCGATGTTGCGCCTCTTCCCTTCTCCACACCCATAGCAGAGAAATAGAACATAAACAGAACATTTGCAAGCGACCGGTCTCAGACGGCTTCGTTTTCTCCCGAGGCTTCGGCGCGATAGCCGCTGATTTCGGGCGCCACGAACGGCATGTTCCGCTCGCGCAGTCGCGCAGCATCCTCGTCATAGAAAAATGGCAGGAAAGCATAGCGACGGCCGCGCGTGACAGGCATTGCCTCATGCAGGAGCGAGCAGGAAAAAACCAGCGCTCCGCCGGTGGGCGCCCTGTAGCTTCGCGATCCGAACTCGGGAAAGCGCAGTTCGCCGCCGTCAAAGTCTTCCGCGTTCAGGTTGATGGTGCAGGCGAGGCGGCGATGGGCCGTTCCTTTGGTGGTATTGTCGCGGTGACGACGGAAATGGCCCCCATCCGCTGCATCGTAGCAGGCGATCAGGAAGCGCTCGACGCGCGTGACGTCGAACTGGAAGGCGCGCTGGATCATCGGGCGCAGAGCGACATTCATCCGCGCCTTCAGATGATTGACCAGGGGCTGATCCTCGATCGTGTAGTCGCGCCGTATTTTGTGATCAGGGTCGATCCGCATAACGGTGATGCCGTTCTCTTCGCGCATGAAGCCTGAATCCTCGCCGCCGTTCCCGGCATGAAGGTCGATCAGGCGCCGGCAAAGTTCCGGGGAGAATATATCCGGCACGATCAATACCGGTGCGGTCGTTTCCGGCCGGGCAGGCCGCAGCATGGAGCGCAACAACTCGATCAGTGCCGGCCCGTCCTCAATGGCGGCGATCCGGTGCATGCGCAGCAGCGGATCGACCAATATCCAGTGCGGACGATAGACCTGCTCTCCTCCGCTCGTCTGGTCGCGGGCGCCCAGCAGCGTGGAGATGGCGCCGTCATAATCCAGAAACCAGCGGATGCCCGGCAGTTGCTGGGCGATACGCTGTTCGCCCACGTCCTCCGGATCGACCGTCACGCCGAAAAAGCAGGCATTCTCATCGTCGAACAGGTCGCGATGGGCATGTATCAGGGCCAATGCGTTCCGGCTCGCCGGCTGGGCCCCGCTGCCCATCATCAGGAGGAGCATCCACCGGCCCGCCGCCGTGTTGAAGGCGTAACGCGGATTGCCGTCGAGTGCGGCACCATGGAACCACGGAAGCGGTTCGCCCGGAATAAGCAGACGAGTCATGGCCACACCATGCGTCGAGTGCCGACGTGCGGCAAGCGCCATCAGCCCGCACTGGCGCGCTACCGCGGCGGCCCCTATAGCGGGTCCATGGCATCTACCCCAAAGCAGAAAAAGACCGCAAAGGTCCGCCCGGCCGGACTTCCGACCCGCGAGCAGGTTATGGAATTTATCGCTGGATCCGACCAGCCTGCGGGCAAGCGGGAAATTGCCCGCGCCTTCGGCCTGAAAGGGCAGGAGAAGATCGCGCTCAAGGCTCTGCTCAAGGACATGGCGGACGAAGGGTTGGTCGACATCGGTCCGGCCCGTGCCTTTCACAAGATGGGAGGCGTACCGAAGGTTACGGTATTGCGCATCGTCGACGTCGACGACACGACGTTGATAGCAACGCCCGAACGTTGGGAGGCGGAGGGGCAGGCGGCACCGAAGCTACGCGTGGTGGAGCGCGGGAAGCGGGGCGCCCTTACCATCGGCGATCGTATCCTGGCGCGAACGGAGGAAGCGGGTCGCGGCTGGATCGCCCACCCCATGAAGAAACTGGCCAAGGCCAGCGAGGAATTGCTGGGCGTGGTCGAGGAGATGGCGGACGGCAAGCTGTGGCTGCGTCCGGTGGACAAGCGCATTCGCAAGGACACGCCGATCAGCGATGCCGGCACGGCCAGGCCCGGAGATCTGGTGCTGGCGGAGCCGCATGGCCGACCGCCGCGCATTTCAGCGCGCGTCACGGACATATTGGGCGATCCCTTTGCACCGCGCAGCTTCAGCCTGATCGCGATTCACAAGCACGGCATTCCCCATGTATTTCCCGAGTTGGTGGAAGAGGAGGCGATGAAAGCGTCCGCCCTGCTGCTGCACGAGGACAGGCGCGAGGATCTGCGCCACTTGCCGATCGTGGCGATCGACCCGGTCGATGCGCGCGACCATGACGATGCGGTCTGGGCGGCATCCGATGAGGATGAGAATAATCCGGGCGGCTTCAAGGCCATCGTCGCCATCGCCGACGTCAGCTATTATGTTCGTCCCGGTAGCGCGCTGGACAAGGAAGCACGCAAGCGGGGCAACAGCGTCTACTTCCCCGATCAGGTGGTGCCGATGCTGCCGCACCAGCTTTCGTCCGACATGTGCTCGCTACGCGCGGGGAAGGACCGGGCGGCGATGGCCTGTCACCTCACCATCAATGCGCAGGGGAAGGTGACGGCATGGCGCTTTGCCCGGGCCGTGATCCGGGTGGCGGCGGTGCTTGCCTACGAAAATGCCCAGGCGGCGGTCGACGGGCAGAAGGATCATGAATTGCTGGAGCCGGCGCTGAAGCCGCTGTGGGCGTGTTGGGCGGTGTTGCAAAAGGCGCGCAAGGCACGCGATCCTTTGGCGCTGGACCTGCCGGAGCGGCGGGTAGTGCTGGACGAAGCAGGCCGGATTGCCAGCGTTGCCGTGCGTGAGCGGCTCGACGCGCATATGTTGATCGAGGATTATATGATCGCCGCCAACGTCGCGGCCGCCAAGGCGCTGGAGGCGAAGAAGGCGCCGGTGATGTATCGGATTCATGAACCGCCGAGCCGCGACAAGCTGGTGGCGCTCAAGGACTATCTGGCGACGTTCGACATCAGCTTCGCGCTGGGGCAGGTGGTGCGTCCGTCGACCTTCAACCAGTTGATCGCGCGGATCGGAGACGCCGAGGAAAAGCCCCAGATCATGGAGCAGATCCTGCGCAGCCAGACGCAGGCCTATTATGGTCCGCAGAATATGGGACATTTCGGGTTGGCGCTGGGCAGCTACGCACACTTCACGTCGCCCATTCGGCGCTATGCGGACCTGCTGGTGCATCGTGCGCTGGTCGGCGCCTGCGGACTGGAGATGCCCGCGCCCAAGGGAGACATACCGACGCGGTCCTCGCTGAGCCAGGAGGATCATGAGAATATGGGCCGGGTCGGCGAGATGATTTCCGCGCATGAGCGGCGCGCCATGGAGGCTGAGCGCGAGACGATCGATCGTTATGTGGCGGCCTATCTGGCGGCCCATGTCGGCGACGTCATGCCGGCACGGATCACCGGCGTTCAGAATTTCGGTTTCTTTGCCACTGTCGACGGACTGGGAGGAGACGGGCTGGTCCCCGTGTCGACCCTGGGAACCGAACGCTTCTTCTACGACGAGGCCGGAAAGGCGCTGGAGGGCATGGAAAGCGGCGAGCGATATTCCGTTGGACAGCGGCTGGACTTGCGCTTGGTTGAGGCGGACCCGATCAACGGCTCGCTCCGTTTCGCGCTACCCGATGCGCCGGCTTCGACGAGCGGACCGGTCAAGCGAGACCGCGTCCGCCCTGGCGTCAGGCGCGGTCGGCCGGCGAACGTTCGGCATATAGGGTCGAAACGGGGGAAGCACCGCAAATAATATCGGAGCCAGCCTTCAACTCAGGCTGTCGATCGCGTCCGCATCAAGGCCGCCGGGGATGACCATGATGGGGCAGGGCAGTTTGCCGGCATCCGCCCCGGCAAAGTGCGAAACCAGCTTGCCTGGAGGGCCGCTGGCTGCGGCGCCGAGCACGAGGGCCGCAACGTCGTCCATTTCTTCCAGTGTCTTGCGAACGACCGCCACGGCTTCCCCCTGGCGGACGGTAATGCTGGGGCGGATCCCCGATTCCTCCATCAAGGCTCCGGCCGCGCTCGTCACCAGCGCTTCCGCCCGTTGAAGTGCTTCGTCTTCCATGGTGGCCTGAACGCCGCCCCATTGGACGAATTCGGCGGGCGGGATCAGGGCCAGGATGCGGACAGCGCCTCCGGTCTTGGCCGCGCGCCGGGCGGCGAAGCGGAGCGCTGTCTCGGATTCCGGCGACTCGTCCACGACGACCAGATATGTCCGCACTTCCTATCGTCCCCCGTCATATTTCGGCCGGCCCGCCACGCCCTGACGGTCCAGCTAACCATTGCGGTGAAATGTGGGGCATAAACGGTCCGTTCGCAAGCCGTCGCTTGACCGATCCGGCGAATGAGTGGAAACGAGGCGCGATAAGGCTGCGCCCTAGAAGAGGAAGAGGTTCCCACGCATGAGCAAGACGATCCAGATGCCTGCCCTGTCGCCGACGATGGAAGAAGGCACGTTGGCGAAATGGCTGGTGAAGGAAGGCGACAAGGTGTCGTCGGGCGATCTGCTCGCAGAAATCGAGACCGACAAGGCGACCATGGAATTCGAGGCGGTCGACGAGGGTGTGGTAGCCAAGATATTGGTCGCGCAAGGCACTGAAAATGTAAAGGTCGGTACGGTCATCGCAATCATCGCAGAGGAAGGCGAAGATGCGAAAGAAGCAGCTGCCAGTTCCGGCAAAGCCGATGACGCACCAGCGCCCAAAGCAGATCCTGCCCCCGCCAAGCCAGCCAAGACGGTCGAAGCTTCGGTACCAACAAAGGCACCAACGCCCGCTGTTGCCGACGGGACCCGAATAAAGGCCAGCCCGCTTGCGCGCCGGCTCGCGGCTGCAAAGGGCGTTGATTTGTCGCAGCTGGCGGGCAGCGGCCCCAATGGGCGCATCGTGAAGGCCGATCTGGAGGGGGCGGATAGCGCCCCGACACAGGCCGCAGCGCCATCCGCTGTCTCGCGGGCACCTGCGCCGACAATGGCCCCGGTCGCGGCTCAGGATTTCGGTATCCCGCATGAGGTCATCAAGCTCAACGGGATGCGCAAGACGATCGCACGCCGCTTGACGGAATCCAAGCAGCAGGTGCCGCACATCTACCTCACCGTGGACATTCGGCTGGACAAGTTGTTGAAGCTGAGGAGCGAACTCAACGAAGGCCTGGCCGGGCGCAACGTCAAACTGTCCGTCAACGACCTCCTGATCAAGGCGCTTGGCGTCGCCCTCATCCAGGTGCCCGAATGCAATGTCCAGTTCGCGGGCGACCAGATGCTGCAATTCAAGCGCGCGGATATTTCCGTGGCCGTTTCCATCCCCGGCGGGCTCATCACCCCGATCGTCACCGGTGCCGATGCCAAGGGCGTGGCCGCCATCTCGACCGAGATGAAGGATCTTGCGGCCCGGGCGAAGGACGGCAAGCTAAAGCCCGAAGAATATCAGGGTGGCACCGCTTCGCTGTCCAACATGGGGATGTTCGGCATCAAGCAGTTCGAAGCCGTCATCAATCCGCCCCAGGGAATGATCATGGCGATCGGCGCGGGTGAAAAGCGGCCATATGTCGTCGACGACGCGCTTCAGATTGCCTCGGTGATGTCCGCGACCGGCAGCTTCGACCATCGTGCCATCGACGGTGCTGACGGCGCACGGCTGATGCAGCTATTCAAGGATCTGGTCGAAAATCCGCTGGGTATGCTGGCCTGATGCCGCATCTGGAAGAACAGCCGCCGGAATCGAGCCCGGCGGTTCGCGTCATCGCCATGCCTGCCGACACCAATCCGTATGGGGATATTTTCGGCGGCTGGCTGATGAGTCTGATGGATTCGGCGGCAGGCTCGGTTGCGGCCCGGCACAGTCACGGCCGCGCTGTGACGATCGCGGTTGAAGGCATGACATTCCTGCGCCCGGTCGTGGTCGGCGATGAAGTGTCGGTATTCGCGACGCTCAAGTCCGTTGGACGCACGTCGATGAAGATCGACGTGGAGGCGTGGCGCCGGACCCGCCACGATGATCGGTCCTATCGCGTCACCCGCGCGACCTTCACCTTCGTGGCGATCGGTGAGGATCGCCAGCCCCGCTCCGTGCCGCCTATGGCGACGCAAGATTAGAGAGACTGACCATGGCTGAGAATTACGATGTCATCGTGCTGGGCTCCGGCCCTGGCGGCTATGTCGCTGCGATCCGCGCGGCGCAACTGGGCCTGAAGACTGCAATCGTCGAGCGCGAAAATCTGGGCGGCATCTGCCTGAACTGGGGATGCATCCCGACCAAAGCGTTGCTGCGTTCGGCGGAAATTTTCCATTATATGCAACACGCCAAGGATTATGGCCTGGCGGCCGAGAAGATCAGCGCCGACATCGAAGCGGTGGTGAAGCGCTCGCGCGGCGTCGCGAAGCAACTCAATCAAGGTGTCACTCACCTGATGAAGAAGAACAAGATCACCGTCCATATGGGCGACGGCAAGCTGGTGGCGAAGGGCAAGCTTTCCGTTACGAAGGACGGCAAGACCGAGGAACTGACGGCCAAGAACATCATCGTCGCCACCGGTGCCCGCGCACGCGACCTGCCCTTTGCGAAGACCGATGGCAATCGCGTGTGGACCTACCGCCACGCCATGACCCCGCCGAAAATGCCGACCAAGCTGCTGGTCATCGGGTCGGGCGCGATCGGCATCGAATTTGCCAGCTTCTACAATGACATGGGCGCTGATGTGACCGTGGTCGAGATGATGGACCGCATCGTCCCGGTTGAGGACAAGGACGTGTCCGCCTTCCTGGAGAAGGCGTTGAAGAAGCAGGGCATGACCATCATGACCGGCGCGGGCGTCGAAAAGCTGGAAGTCGGCGCGAACGGCGTGAAGGCCGCGATCAAGGACAAGGGCGGAAAGGTCGTCAGCGGCGATTACAGCCATGTCATCGTCGCCATCGGCATCGTGCCCAATACCGAGAACATCGGCCTCGAAGAACTGGGTATCAAGACCGAGCGGGGCCACATCGTCACCGACCCGATGTGCAGGACCAGCGTCGATGGCATCTGGGCGATCGGCGACGTCACCGCGCCGCCATGGCTGGCGCACAAGGCAAGCCATGAGGGCGTGATCGCTGCCGAGGCTATCGCCGGCAAGCATCCCCATCCCATGGACGTGCGCAACATTCCGGGCTGCACCTACTGCCACCCGCAGATCGCCAGCGTCGGGCTGACCGAAGCCAAGGCGAAGGAAGCGGGTTACGATGTGAAGGTCGGCATGTTCCCCTTCATCGGCAATGGTAAGGCGATCGCGCTGGGCGAGTCGGAAGGCTTTACCAAGACGGTGTTCGACGCCAAGACCGGCGAGTTGCTGGGCGCACACATGGTTGGCGCCGAGGTGACCGAAATGATCCAGGGTTTCACCGTCGGCAAGACGCTGGAGACGACCGAGGCGGAACTGATGCACACGGTATTCCCGCATCCCACCATCTCGGAATCGATGCATGAAAGCGTGTTGGCCGCATATGGGCGCGCTCTCCATATCTGATCGTCGCCGAGAGATAGGGAAAGGCGTGGCGGCACTGGCCTTCGCCCTTTTCTGCGTCCTGACGATCGCGCTCATGCAGCGGGCGGGATGGTTCGACCGACCCAATATCGGGGCGATGAGGTGGGCCGGGCAGGCGCGCGACACCGACGTCGGGCGGGTCGTGACCATCGTCATGCAGGCCGCGTCGGCGATCGGTGGCACGGTGGGGCGATTTGCCCTGCTGTCGATCTGCGTGATCGCGCTGTGGCGAAGCGCGCGAAGGGCGGCGCTATGGCTGCTGACGGTGGTCGTCGGCGGGACACTGCTGAACCTTGGCCTCAAGCAGATATTCGCCGCACCGCGACCCGACTTGCTGCCGCATCTCGACATTGTGAACAGCTACAGCTTTCCGAGCGGTCATTCGGCGGGAAACATGATTTTCTTCGGCGCATTGGCGATGCTCGGCGGGCGGTACAGCGGTTACTGGGCGGCAGGCTTGATCATCGCGTTGATCGGCATGAGTCGTGTCTGGCTGGGCGTGCACTGGCCGAGCGACGTCAGTGCCGGATTGATCGAGGGGCTGGGCTGGCTCGGTTTGAGCGCTGTTTGGCTACCAGCGCGGCGACGGGAGCAGTAGAGCGCGCGCCAAGCTTTCATGCGGCGGCATGCCGTCGCTGGTGATGAAGCCATGAATCCAGAAGCTGTCGAGGACCGTCGCCGCGGCGATCAGCAGGAGGAACGCGGCGCTGCCGACGAAAAAGCGTTGCGACCCGCGAAGTGGCTTTGCCGGGGACAGCGCGATCAGGACCAGAGGCAATATCGGCAGGAAATAGCGGCCCTGGGTTCCCTGAATATAGTCCGCGCCCAGCGGCGTCCCCGTCAGATACATGGCCGTTTCGATCAGCATGGCTACGCCGAGCGCCACGAGCAACCACCATAATCTTTGGCTCAAACCGAAACGGGCTCCCGTTCCGCTTGCAACTCCCGCGCCGAGCATCAGCAGCCCCAGCGGATAGGCCAGCAGCGGCAGCAGGATCGCATTCCATCCGAACCGGCCAATGATTTGCAGCAGATAGACCGGCGCGCGCTCGATCACGCTGCTCACCAGGATGCGGACATAGCCGACCGGGTCGGCCATGACATGGGCAAGCTGATCGCGCAGCGGCGCGGTCATCATCGTCTCGCCGGTCTTGCGCGACTGTATATGGTAGAGCACCTGGCTTCCGCCCGAATATTGCATCCATCCGACGAACGCGATGGCGCCCAGCGCCATGGCGCCGATCAGCAACCAGGGACGGGCGTCTCGGCGTAGATGGTCGAGCCGGACGCCGGCAGCCATGACGGGCAGGTAAACGCCCTTGGCGAGTGCCAACAACGGCGCGGCAATGGCCAGTCCGATGTCACGTTCGCGCGTCCGCCCGACAAAGCCGATGCGCAATGCGAGGGCGATGCCGATAAAGCCCAGGCCGTTGATAACTGCATCCGGAGACAGCGAGCCAGTCTGATAAGCGAAGGTAGGCAACAGCGCCGTCGCCAGCATCGCGTTGCGACCGAAGGGCAGCAGGCGAAGGGCGAACAGCAGCAGCAGCAGGCCGGTCGCCATATTGACAAGCCGGCCGATATAGAAGGTGGCCAGCCACGGCAGGCCCATGCCTTTGCCCGCCATCAGCCCCAGCGCCCCGGGTGCGTAGAGGCTGGGCGCATAGCTTGCGACATTGGGGAAATCGGCGAAAGCCTGGCCGGGCCGCTGCGCGTCCGCTGACACGCTCTCCCTAAGCCGCTCGCCTTCGAAGCGACGAACAGTCGGCGGCACCTCGGTCGGGAAATCGGCCGCGTGTATCTCCAGTGCCGCACGCGGCAGTTCCGCGCCTACGGCGTCGCCGCGCTGCCGGGTCAGCAAATGGCCGTGGGCGAGCGAAAGAGCTTTCATATAATGCTGATTTTCATCCGGCGCCTGGAAGGGCGGCGTGACGATTGTGAAGAAAAGAGTTGCGATGCACAGGATCGCTAACAGCGCTTTCTCAAACGCATACCACGGCAGCACCGGCACCATGTCCGGCTGGAACCTGTCCGACAATCTGAGCTTCGCGTTGCGCATATCGTCCGAAAAAATGATCGCGACGCAAAGTGCCGCCTGCCGGACTGTCTTAACCCTGGCCCATTAACATTTAGCGAGCACGCCTGAGCAGGCGCCTATTCCTCGCTATCCTCCTGCTCCATCGGCGGATGCAGGCGCAGACGGGTCACGCGGCGGCCGTCGCTGTCCAATATCTCTAGCCTCCAGCCGCTTGCCTCATGGTCCAGTATCTCGCCGGGTTCGGGAACGCGCCCCGCAAGTACGAAGGCAAGGCCGCCCAGAGTGTCGACATCTTCCTCCACGTCGGCCAATTTCGGGTCTATTTCGTCAGCGACATCCTCCAGTTCGGCGCGGGCATCGGCGTCCCACATGCCGGCATCCAGCGGCACCAGCATAGCTTCCGGCGCGTCGTCATGCTCGTCCTCGACCTCGCCGACAATCTCTTCCACAAGATCCTCGAACGTCAGCAGACCTTCCGTTCCTGAATATTCGTCAAGGACGATGGCCAGGTGCGTGCGCTTGGCACGCATCTCCGCCAGCAAATCGAGCGCACCCATGCTCTCTGGAACGTAGAGCGGTTCGCGAATCAGCGGATGAAGGCTGTCGGGAACGGGCGCCTTGCCGGCCAGGATGGCAAAAGCGTCGCGTATATGGATCATACCGATAATCGTATCCAGCGTCTCCCGATAGACGGGTATGCGGCTATGTCCCGCCTCGGCGAAGAGGGCCGAAAGCTCCGCGAAACTGGCCTTTTCCTCGATCGCTATGATGTCGCCGCGCGGCACCGCGACGTCATCGACCGTATGTTCGGAAAAGTGCAGCAGGTTGCGGACCATCTGCCGCTCTATGGCGGACAGATCGCCCTTCGACGGGGGCGCATGGTCTTCCCCTTGCTCCTCCTCGTCATAGTCGTCGAGTGCCTCCTCCAGTTCCTTGCGCAGGCTGTGAGTTTCATTCTCGCCGAAAAAGAGCGACTTTATGCCGCTCCATAAACTGCCCTCGTGGCTACTACTACTGTCCGATTCCTTGGAACCGTTGCTGTCCTTCGGGCTGCCGTCAGCCATTTCCCGTCTTAATCCCCTGTTGTGCGATCCCCGTAGGGATCAGAAAGGCCCAGGCTTGCGAGCGCCCGAATTTCCAGCGCTTCCATGGCCTCGGCCTCAATGTCGTCCATATGGTCATATCCAAGCAAATGAAAAGTGCCGTGTATGATCAGATGTGTGGCATGATCGGCGATGCTTATGCCTTTTTCTGCGGCTTCGGCAGTACACACGCCTTCCGCCAGCACTATATCGCCCAGCAGTATCTCGCCGTCATCGGTGTTGCCGGTGCCTTCCAGCAGATCGGCCTGCACCATCGGGAAAGAGAGGACATTGGTGGGCCGGTCCTTGTCGCGATAGGCGCGGTTCAACTGGTGGACTTCTTCATCACCGGTCAGCTTGACCGCGACCTCATAGCAAGCGGAGTCGGTCGAGAAGGCCGCATAGGGACTATGGGCGATGGCTGCCGTCACCGCCCGCTCGGCCAACGGCTCCCAATCGACGCCCGGCCAGCCCTCTTCATGCAGGACGGCTATGTCGATCATGCCTTGCTCCTTTGACGTTCAGGCATCCGGTCCCTCATAGGCCTGAACGATGCGGCCGACGACGGGGTGACGCACCACGTCGCCGATGCCGAAGGGGATCATGGCGATCCCGTCCACCCCGTCCAGGCGCGCTACGGCATCGGCCAGTCCCGAAACGCCCGGCTGCGGCAGGTCGACCTGTTTGGGATCGCCGCAGATCACCATCCGGCTACCTTCACCGAACCGGGTGAGAAACATCTTCATCTGCGCGATGGTCGTGTTCTGCGCCTCGTCCAGAACGATGAACGCATTGGCAAGCGTGCGCCCGCGCATGAACGCCAGAGGCGCGATTTCGATCTCGCCGCTGGCGATCCGTCGTTCGACCTGTTCGGCTGGCAACGTATCATAAAGCGCGTCGTAGATCGGCCGCAGGTAGGGGTCGACCTTGTCCTTCATGTCGCCCGGCAGGAAGCCCAGTCGCTCGCCCGCCTCCACTGCCGGTCGGGACAGGATCAAGCGGTCGACGCTGCCCGTGATGAGCTGGCTTACCGCCTGCGCCACCGCCAGATAGGTCTTGCCGGTGCCCGCTGGCCCCAGCGCGAAGATGATGTCGTTGCGGGTCAGCGCCTCCATGTAGCTGGCCTGCATCGCCGACCGGGGCACGATCGTCTTCTTGCGGGTGCGGATCATCACCTTGGGCGGTTCGGCGACGTCATGACGGATGATGCCGTCCAGCGTGGGTTCGGCGGACATGGCGATCACCGCGTCGACGGCGCCGCCGTCGACTTCCTGGCCCGCGACGATGCGATTGTACAGGCCGGTCATCACGTCCCGTGCGCGTGCGGCTGCTTCGGCTTCGCCCTCGATCTGAAGCTTGTTGCCGCGCGCGGCAATGTAAACGCCCAGGCGATTTTCGATCGCGACCAGATTCTGGTCATATTGTCCGAACAGTGCGCCAAGAAGATGCGGCCGGTCGAACGTCAGTTCCAGCCGGGCGCGGTCGCCGGGTGCCGGGCGAACATTGGGTTTCTTGCCCATGGATGTCAGCCTCCCTTCCTCGTCATGGCCCTGGGTCGACCGCCATCGGGCCGGTTGCCGGGGTGATGCTGTCCCGTGTGCACGGGATTGACGAGGCTTTGGTTCAAGCGGCCTTCCTCCTGCTGAGCTGGCCGGCCAGACTGTTCGGACCGGCACTGATGATATCGACTGCGACCATGTCGCCAAGGGCAAGTTCGGGCGCCGTCACATGGACCGACTGTAGCCACGGCGTCTTGCCGATCAACTGGCCTGCGTGGCGCCCCCTGCGCTCCAGCAGAATGTCGGTCGTCTTGCCGACCGTGGCCGTATTGAACGCGGCCTGCTGATTGTTCAGCAACTCCTGCAAGCGCGCCAGCCGCTCGTCCATGACCGCGGCGGGAATTTGATGGTCCATCGTCGCCGCCGGGGTGCCCGGACGGGGGCTGTATTTGAACGAATAGCATTGCGCATACCGCACCTGCTCGACGATCCTGAGCGTATCCTCGAACTCGGCATCGGTTTCGCCGGGGAATCCGACGATGAAATCACCCGACAATGCAATATCCGGGCGTACCGCGCGGACGCGATCGATGATCTTCAGATAATCGCCCACGGTATGGCTGCGGTTCATGGCCTTCAGGATACGGTCATTGCCGGATTGCACCGGCAGATGCAGGAACGGCATGAGCTTTTCGACCTCGCCATGCGCATCGATCAGTCCGTCGCTCATGTCGTTGGGATGGCTGGTCGTGTAGCGGATGCGCTCCAGGCCGGCGATATCTGCCAGCGCCCGCACCAGACCATCCATTCCCTGAGCCCGGCCGCGACCATCTATGCCCAACCAGGCGTTCACATTCTGGCCCAGCAAGGTAATTTCCTTAACACCGCCATCAATCAGGGCTTTGGCCTCGTCCAGAATGGCCGACCAGCTCCGGCTTATTTCCGCGCCGCGCGTATAGGGTACGACGCAATAGGTGCAGAATTTATCGCATCCTTCCATGATCGTCAGGAAAGCAGAAGGCCGGGACTGTTTCGTCCTGGCAGGTAGCGCGCCGAACTTCGATGCGGCCGGCATGTCCGTATCCACTGCGACCTCGCCCCGTCCGGCGCGGTCGATCAGGTCGGGCAGGCGGTGATAGGCCTGCGGCCCCACAACGATATCCACATTGCGAGCGCGGCGCTGGATCTCGCTCCCTTCCGCTTGCGCCACGCAACCGGCGACCGCGATCATCGGACGCGATCCGTCCTCCCGGGTCATGCGACCGATGTCGGAATAGACCTTTTCCACGGCCTTTTCCCGGATGTGGCAGGTGTTGAGGACGACCAGGTCGGCATCCCTACCGTCGGCGGCCGGGGTCATGCCGCGGGCGCCCAGCATCTCGGCCATGCGCTCGCCGTCATAGACGTTCATCTGGCAGCCAAAGGATTTGACGTGGAAAGTCGAAGGGGCGCGGTCGGTGTCGTTATGATTCATGCGATCCAGCTATACAGGGGCATATGCGGAAGCGGAAGGCCGCTGGTGTCGCTCGATGCTCGCCGCGATCCGCACGCGTGCTTCCGATGCAATCGCCTTGCGGTCACCATATGCAGCCGGATCGAAAGGTTCAAGAAATCGGATCGTCAGTGTCAGCCTGCCTCTGCGTCCCAGAACGCGCATGGCGTTGGCACCGGCGGGTTCGTCGCCATGCCAGGCAATCTCCGCCGCATCCGCCCCATAGTCCAGATGAACCGGCTGGATCATTACGGCCCTGGGCGGCGGCAGCAACACGGACAGGAGGGCGGGTTTGAACGGCAACAGCGTCAGCCCGTCATTGGTGGTGCCTTCGGGAAACAATGCTACGGGCTGATGACCCAGCATCGCCTGTCGCAGAGCATCTATCTGCCCGGTCAGGGCGCCGCGGCGCTCGCGCGCGACGAATAAAGTGTTATTCTGCCGCGCGAGCCAGCCGATGACCGGCCACCGGGCCACGCCGTCATGCGACACGAAAGCCGCGCCTGTTGCCCCGCCCAGCGCCAGGATATCGATCCAGCTCAGATGATTGGCCAGCAGAAACAGGTTTCCCTGCGCCGCCCTGCCGTCCATGCGCACTTTCGTACCCGTGCACCGCGCCGCCATGGCAAGAAAGAGGCGCGGCCATGGCGATGGCCGCCGCAGCAGCTTCCAGACCAAATGCGGCGGCAGGCACAGCAACATGCAGGTCAGCAGCAACGCCATCCGTCTCGTCCGCCGCAGCGGGATCATGGATTCAGCTCTTGCGTTCGATTGCGACGCCGTAAAGTTCCATCCGATGATCGACGAGACGGAAGCCGAGCTTTTCGGCGATCTGGCGTTGCAACTGTTCCAGTTCCGGATCGACGAATTCGATGACATTGCCAGTTTCTACGTCAATCAGGTGGTCGTGATGTGATTCGGGCGCGGCCTCATACCGGGCGCGTCCGTCGCCGAAATCGTGGCGTTCCAAAATGCCGGCTTCCTCGAACAGCCGCACGGTGCGGTACACCGTCGCGATGGAAATGCCCGGATCGATCGCGGCGGAGCGGCGATGCAATTCTTCCACGTCCGGATGGTCTTCCGCGTCGCTCAGGACTTGGGCGATGACGCGGCGCTGCTCAGTGATGCGCAGCCCCTTTTCATGGCACAGTGCCTCAACGTCGATCTTGCGGTTCATGAAGTCTCGCCAATTAAGCATTTCGGAAGGGCTCGGGCTGAGCCTAGCCGCTTTTAGGTGCACAGGAAAGGGGCGCATCATTGATGCACCCCTGCAAAAAATTCCAGTTTTCTTTAGGTACGCGCTTATTTGCTGCGGGTGCGACGACGCTTGGTGCCAAGGCCGATCTTTTTCGCCAGCGAGCGGCGCTGCTCGGCATAATTGGGGGCAACCATCGGATAGTCCGCCGGCAGACCCCATTTTGCACGATAATCGTCCGGCGTCATCTGATAGTGCGTCATCAGGTGGCGCTTGAGCATTTTGAGCTTCTTGCCGTCTTCCAGGCACACGATATAGTCCGGCTTTATCGATGCGCGAACGGAAACAGCTGGTTCCGGCTTGACCTCGGGTTCCGGCGTCGGCTGGTTCAGCGCAGCAAGTGCCGCATGCACATTCTGAATGAGTGACGAAACGTCGGAGACGGCGACGCTGTTGTTCGAGACGTGCGCCGCGACGATGTCGGAGGTCAAAGTAATAAGCAGTTCGTTCTGCGCCGATTCGGTTTCCATGGTCCTGATCCCTGCCAAGGCTGTATATTGATTTGTAATGGTGCGACCCGCCCAAGCATATGTTTCAGGAGCGGCGCAGCCTCGCTAGACCCGGACGGAGAATTTCGCAAGACCCTTGTGGATCAGGCGCGCATGTCAATGCGAAAACTAAGGGCGTCGAATAGTTTACCATCTTTGCCGCGATAGTATCCCGGGCGACGATGAACATATTCGAAGCCGATTTTCTCATAAAGGTGGACAGCGCTGTTGCACGCCCGCACCTCAAGATTCATCGAGACTATATTCCTGCGCCTGGCCATGGTCAGGCAGTCGCGCAATAGTGTTTCTCCTATACCTCGGCCACGCCAGGGAGGGGCAACTGCGAGCAATAGGAGTTCGCATTCGTCCAGCACCGACCGAACCAGAGCGAAACCGAGAGGCATGGCGTCTACGCGGGCGAGCGTAAGCCAGGTTCCGGGCATGGTCATGATGCCGGCCAACTGGCCCGGCGTCCACGCCTCGCCAAATGCGGGATCGAACGCCTCGACCATTACTGTCATCGCGTCGGCCAGCGCGTTGCGCTCGCCATCTTCATATAGATCGAGCTGGAGCCCAGACATCATCCGCCCGCACGCTCCCTCATCGTCATCGCGTCGGCGCGGCGGCCATAAACCGGCACGGGCGGCAGGGGAGGGAGGTCGGCAATCAGCGGATAATCCGCCGCGTTCGGATACAGGTTGACCGCGCAACCCGATCCACGCGCCGTGACGAGCGCCTCCGCGCCGGTACCGAACACCGTGGGAAAATCCATCTGTTCCGCCAGTTCCGCAATAGGTGTAGACCTGACCTCGCCCTCGGCATTGCTGCCATCAGGTGAAAAAACCTGCCAGAACAGTTCGCCGTGTCCGCCCGTTATCGTGACGAGGATGGAGCGTCCCTCGCCATTGTCCAGCGCCGCCCGGGCGGCAATGATCGCAGGAGCACCGTAGCCATAGACCGGAACCTTCCATGCCATGGCAAGCGCCCGCGCCGCCGCTACGCCGATCCGGACGCCGGTAAAGCTGCCGGGTCCGACATCGACGGCGATCGCATCGGCCCGCCCGCCATCGGGCAGGGCGGCAATGACCGGCATCAACGCCTCTGCGTGGCCGCGGCCAACTATTTCATGGTGATGGCCCACCGGCACATCATGGTCCAGCAGCGCCACGGACAAGGCCTGTGTCGCAGTGTCGATCACCAACAGACGCAAGCAACACTCCCCGATACGCGGCCGTGGAAACGGATTCGGGAAATCGGTTAGTCGATCCGTATCATTTTGCCAAATCCACAGGGTCGGATCAGATCGCCCGGACCTCGATTACTTCGGGCACATAATGTTTGAGCAACTGCTCGATCCCGTTTTTCAGGGTCGCAGCCGACGAAGGGCAGCCCGAGCAGGCGCCCTGCATCTTCAAATAGACAGTGCCCTTGTCAAAACCGTGATAGACTATGTCGCCGCCGTCATTGGCAACGGCGGGGCGCACGCGCGTGTCGATCAACTCTCGGATCTGCGTCGTTATTTCCGCGTCAGCGGGATCGTCGCCAATGCCTTCCGCTTCGGCAGGGACCATGATGTCGGCGGCGCTACCGGCTGAAAACAGCGGCATGTCGGCGGAAAAATGCTCCAGAAGCGTTGCCAATATGTCGGGCTTGACGTCCGACCATTGAGCGCCGGGGGCTATCGTCACCGAAATGAAGTCGCCGCCGAAGAAGACGCCTGTCACGTCCCCAAGGCTGAAAAGCGCACTCGCAAGCGGTGAAGCATCGGCTTCCTCCGGCGAGGCGAAGTCGCGCGTGCCCATGCCCATGACGACCCTGCCCGGCAGGAATTTCACGGTGGCCGGATTGGGCGTTGTTTCTGTTTCGATCAGCATGGAGTCGATGTGGCGATTAGCGGCCGGAAGATCAAGCGTCGCAGGGAACTTCACGCGCGCCCCTGCGATTGACCGCAACAGCCAAAGGAGAAGAGACGATGAGCAAGGAAGCCGATATCCGCGAACGCTTCTGGGCCGACATTTCGGCAAGCCCTTTCGTGATGATAGGCCTGCAAGGCAGCCAGGAACATAGTCTGCCGATGACGGCGCAGCTCGATCCCGACGCCAATCATTGCTTCTGGTTCTACACCGCGCGCGGCAATCGTCTGGCACCGGGCGGTCCGGCCATGGCGCAGTTCGCGTCCAAGGATCATTATCTGTTCGCCTGTATCGAAGGCACGTTGGCCCCGGAAACCGACCCGGCGATCATCGATCGTTACTGGTCAAAGGAGGTTGAGGCCTGGTATCCGCAGGGACGGAACGATCCCGATCTTCTGATGCTGCGTTTCGACTTGGGCACGGCAGAAATCTGGCGTGCGGACATGTCGGTCAAGGGCATGTTCCGGATGCTGTTCGGCGGCGATGTCCGCGGCGAGATGAAGGGTAAGCACGCACAAGTCGCGCTGTAACGGCGCGGCATTCGACCTTCGGTCCGGCGGCCGTGGCATCGAGTCACGGCCGCTTGCTTTTACGGACGTCTTGGGTCATATGCGTTGCTGCGCAACAACGGGCCTTACCGGCCATAGCGATTGGCAGCGTGATCGTCCCCGGTCCCCGAAGGTCCGCAGGACCGGCCAATGACATTTGTGCGCAAGCTTTTTGAGGCTTCCCTTTTCACGCGGGTCGTTTCGTAACCCGCCTTGCGTCCTGTCCATTACCGTGGATGGCCGACGCCCGGCTATCTGCGAGTATATCATGGAATTTACCGATCTCGGCCTTTCGGAGCCGATTCTCAAAGCGTTGGCTGCCAAGAAATATGCCAGCCCCACGCCCATCCAGCAAAAGGCTATCCCGGTCCTGCTGGAAGGTCGCGACCTGTGCGGCATCGCCCAAACCGGCACGGGCAAGACGGCGGCGTTCGCGCTGCCCAGCCTGGATTATTTCGCGCGTCATCCGAAAGCGACGCCGATGCTCGGCTGCCGCATGCTGGTGCTGTCGCCCACGCGGGAACTGGCGGCTCAGATTGCTCAGAGCTTCCGCGACTATGGTCGCTTCATGAAGTTGTCCGTCGAAACGGTGTTCGGCGGCGTACCTATCAATCGCCAGATCAAGGCGCTGAGCCGCGGGGTCGACATCGTCGTGGCGACACCTGGCCGCCTGCTGGACCTGATCGACCAGCGGTGCTTCACCATCAAGGACACGGAAATCTTCGTGCTGGATGAAGCCGATCAGATGATGGACATGGGTTTCATCCACCCGCTGCGCCGTATCGCCAAGCTGCTGCCGCGCGAACGGCAGAACCTGTTCTTTTCAGCGACCATGCCCAAGGAAATCGAGGCGCTGGCGGGCCAGTTCCTGCATGACCCGGTCAAGGTCAGCGTGGCGCCACAATCGACCACGGCCGAACGGGTGAGGCAGCAGGCGTCCTTCGTCAACCAGGCCGAAAAGCAGGCGCTGCTCCATCTCGTCCTGGAGCGTGAGGACATCGACCGTGCCCTCATCTTCACGCGCACGAAGCATGGAGCCGACCGGGTCGTCCGTTTCTTGGAAAGCGCGGGCATCCAGGCATTCGCCATCCACGGCAACAAGAGCCAGGGGCAACGCACCACGGCGCTCCAGGCGTTCCGGGCGGGCCAGGTCAAGCTGCTCGTCGCGACCGACATCGCCGCGCGCGGGATCGACGTATCCGGTGTAAGCCATGTTATCAATTTCGAAATCCCCAACGTGCCCGAACAATATGTCCATCGTATCGGACGGACCGCGCGTGCCGGTGCCGACGGCATCGCGATCAGTTTCGTGGCCGACGATGAACGGCCCTATCTGAAGGCGATCGAGCGGACTACGCGGGTCAAGCTGGACATCGTGCCGTTGCCCGACAATTTCCTGGAGGCTGTCCGAAATCTTCCCAAGCCCGCGCCGCAGCGCAAGGGCCCGCGGCAGACGCCGGCGCAGCAAGCGAAGCGGTCGGAAGGACAGCGGCGCTATCAGGATCAGCAAAAGGCCCAGCGCGGTACGCCGGACAAGGCGCATCGCGGCGATGACGGCGGCCCGAAAAAGCCCTTTCGCGGTCGCCGGCGCAGTGGTGTCGGCGCTCACAAGGGGGCCGTTCAGCGGACCGGCGCACCGCGCTGAGTAAATTGGGGCGGGATCGTATCGCCGGTCTCGCCCTCAAGACCGGCAAGCGACAATTTGTCAGTAGCCATTCAGAAATCCGCCGTTAGGCTTGGCGTCTATGCCCTTATCCTTCCGGCGCGTCGCCAGTTCGCTTTCCCTGCCCGCCTTGCTACTCGCGGGGCATCCGCTGCCGCTTGCCGCGCAAACGGCGCCATCGGCGGCCACTTCGGCCCTTGATGTCGGAAGTCAGGCGCAGGCCCGTCCGTGGCTGTACGAGAATAGCGACGTGCCGATCGATGCCGCCTGGCGGTTCGGCACGCTATCCAACGGCATGCGCTATGCGATCCGGCGCAATGGCGTTCCCCCCGGTCAGGTGTCCGTGCGCCTGCGTATGGATGTGGGTTCGCTGATGGAGCGGCCCGATGAACTGGGTTATGCGCATTATATGGAGCATCTGACGATGCGTGGGTCGCGTCACGTGCCCGATGGGGAGTCCAAGCGCATCTGGCAAAGGCTGGGCGTGACGTTCGGAAGCGACAGCAACGCCCAGACCACGCCGACAGGGACGACTTATGCCCTCGACCTGCCGGAAGCGACGCAGCAAAGCCTGGATGAAAGCCTCAGGATACTGGCGGGCATGATGGCTGATCCGAACATCGTCGAGGACTCGGTCGCCGCGGAACGGGCCGTGGTGCTCGCGGAAAAGCGGGAAGGAGAGGGGCCGCAGAGCCACATATCCGACGCAAGCCGCGAAGTTTTCTTCGCGGGCCAACCGCTAGCCGACCACGCGCCAATCGGAACCATAGCGTCGCTCAATGCCGCGACTGCCGCCCGGCTGGATGCCTTTCACCAGCGCTGGTATCGCCCGGAAAACGCGGTGATCGCCATCGCGGGCGACATGGATCCGGCGCAGGTGGAAGCGTTGGTCAGGCAAAATTTCGCGAGCTGGACCGTGCCCGGAAAGGGGGCGGCGCTGCCCGATTTCGGTACGCCCGATCCCACGCTGCCTGCGACCCGTGTCGTCGTGGAACCGGGCATTCCAACCGGACTGACCATGGCCTGGTTGCGGCCATGGACCCCGCACGCGGACACGATAATCTATAATCAGGACAAGCTGACGGACATGCTGGCGCTTCAAATCGTCAGCCGTCGTCTGGAACAGGCGGCGCGGGGCGGCGGCAGTTTTCTTCAGTCCAGCGTTGACCAGCAGGACGTCGCCCGGTCGGCAGACGGCACCTTCCTGACTATCACGCCCAGCGGCGCCGACTGGAAGAAGGCATTGGACGATGTCCGCGCGATCATCGAGGACGCAAAGGCCACCCCGCCCAGCCAGGCGGAGATCGACCGGGAATATGCCCAGATGGATACCGCGCTCGCCATTCAGGTCGAAAATGCCGCGACCGAAGCGGCCGCGAAGCAGGCGAGCGATCTGGTAAGCGCGGTCGATATCCGCGAAACAACGGTCAGCCCGCAGGCCGCGCTCGATATTTTCCGCGCCGGCAAACCCGCAATGACGCCGCAGAAGCTATGGGATTCGACCCGGCGCCTCTTCACCGCTGGAGTGTTTCGTGCGGTTCTTGTGACCGGCGAGGCAAAGCCGGGGCTGGAGACTGATCTGGCGGTTGCGCTGGCCGCGCCGGTCAAGGCCGCCGCCAATGCCCGCCTTTCCGAGAAACCGGTGACGATGGCCGATCTGCCGTCGTTCGGTGCGCCGGGCACGGTAAAAGCGCGTGCGCCGTTCGGCTTGCCGGGCATGGATGGCGTGACGTTCGCCAACGGTGTTCGGCTCACGCTGTTCCCCAATGATGCCGAACCGGGAAAGGTGCGGATCAACGTCCGCTTCGGTCATGGCCGCCTTGCCTTTTCCCGGACCAAGGCGGTTGCGAGCTGGGCGGGCGATTATGCGCTGGTCCCCAGCGGCATCGGTGAGCTGGGCCAGCGCGAACTGGACGAACTGACCATCGGGCGCCGGATGGGGATGAATTTCGGCATCGACGACGATGCTTTCGAATTGCAGGCGGTCACACGTCCGGCGGATTATCGAGACGAATTGCGCCTGCTGGCGGCAAAGCTCGCGGCCCCCGGGTGGGACCCCGCGCCCATTGCGCGGGCCAAGACGGGTGCTTTGGTAGCCTATGACGCCATGTCCCGGTCCCCCGATTCGGTGCTGGCACGCGATCTCGATTGGCTTTTGCATGACAAGGATGTCCGGTTCCGCACGCCGTCCCGGCAGGAAATCCAGGCTCTCACCCCACAATCCTTTCGTGCCACTTGGGAACCGATCCTCGCATCGGGCCCTATCGAGGTGCAGATTTTCGGCGATGTGAAGGCGGACGAGGCCATTCAGGCAGTCGCTGCGACGTTCGGGGCTCTTCCGCCACGCGCGGACAAGCCGGTGCCCGCCGCCAACCGGACGACGGGGTTCCCCGCACATGTCGAGACCCCGGTTGTCCTGCGCCACGACGGCGACAAGGACCAGGCGGCAGCCGTGATGGCATGGCCGACCGCCGGCGGCCTTACGCTTCGGCGGGAGGCGCGCCAGCTCGAGATATTGACCCAGATATTCAATGATCGCCTGTTCGACCGTTTGCGCTCCACCGAAGGCGCGGCCTACTCGCCGAGTGTTCAGAACAACTGGTCTTTCAGCTTCGACCATGGCGGCTCGATATTGGTCATGAGCCAGATACGACCGGACCGGATCGACTATTTCTTCGATGTGGTGAAGCAAACCGCCGACGACCTTGTGCGTAACCCTGTGAGCGCCGACGAACTCCAGCGTGCCGTCGTGCCGATGCAGCAGGCGCTTGCTCGCGCGGGCACCAGCAACAATTTCTGGATGACGCAAATGGAAGGCGGCAGCTTCGATCGGCTTCGGGTCGAGGCCATGAAGACGATGGCGCGCGACATGCTTTCCGTCACGCCAGCGCAATTGCAGGTGCTGGCCGCCAAATATCTTGTTCCAGCGCATAGCTGGTCGGCCATCGTCCTGCCGCAGGGAGTCGCGGCGAAATAGGCGATTTCGCTTGCCGTGCCATCCTGTGGCCAGCTAGGCGCCGGTCAGTATCAGCGGTTGGAGGCACGACATAGATGACGGACAGGACGCGATGAGCCTGCGCCTGATCCTGTCGGTCGAGGCGTTGGAGCCGCGCTTGTCGGGTATAGGGCGCTATAGCTGGGAACTGGCCCGGCGGGTGCCCCATGCCGACGGTATCAGTGCGGTCCGGTTCTATCGGAACGGGCAATGGATCGACGATCCCGCCACGCTGCTCGATCCGCCGGCTACGCCGAAATTATGGGGCAACAAGCCCTTGCGGTGGCTGCGCAAGCGTAACCGCTGGGCGTTACGCCTGCGCGACCGCGCGGTTATGCGTTCGCACCTGTTCCATGGCCCCAATTATTTTCTGCCTGAAGCGGGCACCGGGGGCGTCATAACCGTTCACGACCTTTCCGTGTTTCGCTATCCCGAAACGCATCCGGTGGATCGCCTGCGCCAGTTCGAACGCTATTTTCGCCTGTCGGTAGACCGAGCGGGCCATATCATCACGGATAGCGAAACGACCCGGGCGGAAGTGGCTGCCTTTCTTGGATTCGACCTTGGGCGCATAACCGCGGTACCGCTGGCCGCCAGCCCCGATTTCCGGCCACGCCCGCCGGAGGATGTCCGCGCCAGGCTCGCTCGATACGACCTCGCGCCGCAAGGCTACGCCCTGTGCGTATCGACCGTGGAACCACGCAAGCGCATCGCCGAACTGCTCCACGCATGGGAAAAGTTGCCGGCAGAAGTCCGTTCCCGCTGGCCGTTGATGGTGACCGGAGGCGCGGGCTGGCTCAGCGATGCAGTCCGTGGCCTCATGGAAAAGGGCGCCCGGCAGGGTTGGGTCCGCTACCTGGGGTTCGTGCCCAATGACGATCTGCCGCTGCTTTACGCCGGTGCCGCGCTTTTCATCTACCCATCCGTCTATGAAGGCTTCGGGCTGCCTCCGGTGGAGGCGATGGCCAGCGGGGTTCCCACCGTCGTCGCGGATGCGTCCTGCCTGCCGGAAGTTACTGGCGGTGCGGCGATGCTCGTCGCGCCCGAGGATGTCGATGGCTTCTCCGCCAGGCTCGAACAGGCATTGCTGGATGGCGAATGGCGGCGCGACGCGATTGCGAAAGGGTTGGCGGTCTCGGGCGCCTATAGCTGGGATCGATGTGCGCGGGAAACCGTCGCCGTTTACAAGCGGACCGAATGATGATGCTGGACGCCGGCTTTGAACGCAAGCCGAAGGAAGCGGGCCATCTCGATCCGCGCTAGTGGTCTGATCCAGACATTCGATACCTGTCGAGGCCAAGTCTCACTCGAATGTTAGAATCTCTTCGGACGGCTAGAAATATTCGATTCTAGTGAATTTGACGATTTGACATTGGCTGGCCCATCCAAGCCGCCAGGGGATGCAAATGTCAAAATCAATCAACTTACGCGGGAAATTGAGCAGGAGCCCGGCATGACCCTTTCCCTATCGACCCAGGCCTCGCCTGTCGGCGACCTGACGCTGGTTGCCAGCAACGCCGGACTTGTTGCCATTCTCTGGCCCGACGATTCGCCGGACCGCGTGCGCATCGGGCGATGTGCCCCTGACCACGACCATCCCGTGCTCCGGAACACCGCGCACCAGCTCGCGCGCTATTTCGCCGGCACTCTTCGGCAATTCGACCTGCCGCTCGATCCGCGCGGAACGGCGTTTCAGCGCAGCGTCTGGCAGGCGTTGCGCGACATTCCGTTCGGCGAAACGCGCAGCTACGGCCAGATTGCCCGACAGATCGGGCGGCCGACCGCGAGCCGCGCGGTAGGAGCAGCCAATGGCCGAAACCCGTTGTCCATCGTCGCACCCTGTCACCGGGTGGTCGGCGCCGATGGCGCGCTGACGGGCTTTGCCGGGGGACTGGCCGCCAAACAATGGCTGATAGAGCATGAGCGGGCTTGTCGCGCGGGCTGAATATTCCCCTGTTCATGCCCGCAGCGCTTGGCTTATGGTTCCGCCATGGCGTTGGACCTGGATGCAATCATAGCCGAAATTGCCGATGGCATGGCGAAGGTGGAGCATCGCGGTAGGGTTGCGGACTATATCCCCGAGCTGGCGAAGGTCGATCCGGCGTATTTCGGTATGGCCGTCGCGACGGCGGACGGGCGTATGCTGTGCGGGGGCCACGCGACGACACCCTTTTCGATCCAGTCGATTTCCAAAGTCTTCGCGCTGACGCTGGCGCTTGGCAAGGTTGGCGACCAACTGTGGAATCGCGTCGGGCGCGAACCCTCCGGCAATGCCTTCAACTCGATCGTTCAGCTGGAGCATGAGCAGGGGATTCCGCGCAATCCCTTCATCAACGCGGGTGCCATCGTCGTTGCCGATGTCAATCTGGGCGGACATCAGCCGCGGGTCGCCATCGGCGAATTGCTGCGCTTCGTCCGGTACCTGTCGGGTGATGACGGCATCGCTATCAACGAGGCGGTGGCGGCTTCCGAAACCATGACCGGTTTCCGTAACATGGCGCTCGCCAACTATATGCGCGCGTTCGGCAACATCCACCATGCGCCGGAGCTGGTACTCGGCAGTTATTTCCACCAATGCGCGATCGAGATGGATTGCCGCCAGCTTGCCCTGGCCGGCCGTTATCTGATGCTTGACGGACGGCATCCGGGCGGAGGACGCGTGGTTTCGCCCCGGCGTGCCCGGCGTATCAATGCCCTGATGCTGACTTGCGGCCATTATGACGCATCGGGCGATTTCGCCTTTCGTGTCGGTATTCCGGGCAAGTCGGGGGTCGGGGGCGGCATCCTGGCGATCGTGCCGGGCCGTGCGTCCATTGCTGTCTGGTCGCCGGGACTCAACGCCAGCGGCAACAGCCAGCTTGGCACCCGCGCGCTGGAGGAACTGGCCCAGCGAACCGGCTGGTCGGTATTCAGCCCGCCGCCGGATTGAGGTGGAGCCTAGGGCACCTCGTCGGCGCGCAAACGCCGCAATTTCGGCGCTTGGCTGAGTTGCGCCGCTTCCTTGATGTCGATGCGCAGATCTTCGCGCATTTGATGGATCGACGCGATGACCGGCCCCATGGCGACGCCCAGGTCAACCAGTGCCGTTTCTGCCAGTTGCAGCGAGCTTTCCAGCGTTTCGGGAACGGCGTCGCTGGCACCGGCCCGGTATAGTTGCGCGGCATGGTCGGTGTCGCGCGCGCGGGCGATGATCGGCAGGTCGGGCACCCATCCGCGTACCCGCTTGGTCACCCGCACGGATAGCACCGGGTCATCCATGGTCAGTATCAACGCCCGCGCATGACCGAGCCGGAGCTTGTCCAGCATTTCCGCTCGCGCGACATCGCCGAAGAGGATGGGATAGCCACGCCTTCGCGCGTCGGCGACGACATCGGGGTCCGACTCCACGACAATGAAGCGCTGGCCGTGGGTCTTGAGCAGATCGCACACCAGGTGGCCGACACGGCCGAAACCGATGACCACGGCGGCGGCTTCGGTCTGCACCTGTTCCGTTTCAACCCGTTCTTCGCCCAACGCCATTTCCAGCCGCCGAGCGACGTCATGGCCGATCCGTGCAAGCAGCGGCGTGATGGTGAGGCCGATCGCCGTGACGATCTGCCAGAAGGCGGCTGTCGAAGGCAGGATCAGTTGCGCCGCCGCAGCGGTCGAAAGGACGATCAGCGTCGTTTCCGACGGGCTGGACATCAGCAACCCGACCTCCAGCGCCGTGCCCTTTCGGGCGCCGGAAAAATAGAGCAGGCCTGCGGTGACCAGCGTCTTGGCGGCAACCACGCCTACGACCGCCATCATGAGGCTGGGCCAGTTGGCCAGGATGACGCGGATGTCTAGGCTCATACCCACGGTGATAAGAAAGACCCCGAGCGCCAGCCCCTTGAACGGCGCGGTGATCACCTCGACTTCGCCATGATAGTCGGTTTCGGCAATCAGCAAACCAGCGAGGAGCGCACCCACGATAGGCGACAGGCCAGCGATGGACGTGGCCAGACTCGACACGATGACGACCAGCAGGCTGGCGGCGAGAAATACCTCGGGGCTCTTGGTGCGCGCGGCCTGGCTGAAGATATGGGGAAGGATTAGCCGGCCGAGCACCAGCATCACGGCAATCGTGACGCCGCCCTTTACCAGGGTGCTCGCCAGTTCGTTCCAGGCGCCGTCGGGCGTTGCGCCGATGGAGGGGGCGAGGGCGCCCAGCATGAAGATGATCGGCACCAGTGCCAGATCCTCGAACAGCAGCATGGAAAAGGCTGACCGGCCGACGGCACTCTGCGTGCCGACCATCGGCAGCACCACCGCGGTTGAAGAAAGCGCCAGTGCAAGCCCCAGGCCCACCGCGCCTGCAGTCGGCTGGCCCAGCAGATAGAGCCCGCCGGCGATCAGCAGGCCACTGCCGATCAATTCGGCAGCACCGACGCCGAACACCTGCGTGCGCATGGTCCACAATCGTCGAAAACTCAGCTCCAGTCCGATCGAGAACAGCAATAATATCACGCCGAGTTCGGCAAAGGGCTCGATCGCGTCCCTGTCCGATATCGTGATATGATAAAGCCATGGGTAGCGGTCGACCAGCGATCCCAGCCCCGCTGGTCCTACAGCAAGGCCCACCAGGATGAAGCCGATGACTGGGCTGATGCGAAATCGCGCAAAACCGGGGATGACGAGGCCTGCCGCGCCCAGGATGACGAGGGAGTCGCTGAAACTGTTGGGATTGATCGAACCGGCCATGCCGTCATCATTGCCGTAACAACCCGCAATAGCCAGCTTTTTGGTAGAATGGTCAGGGAAAACGGTGAGTGTGGTGCGGACGGCGGGACTTGAACCCGCAATTCCAGGGGAAGGCGGATTTTAAGTCCGCTGCGTCTACCGATTTCGCCACGTCCGCGCATCGCCGCCTTGCCGGGGCGCGCTACCCCTGACGACTGCCGGGCATGCCGTCAAGCTTCAGCGGCACCGTCCGCGTTCAGCCGCTCTCGTATTTCCTTGCCGGGCTTGAAATAGGGCACACGCTTGGCGCTGACCGGCACCTGCTCGCCGGTGCGCGGATTCCGGCCGGTGCGGGCGTCCCGCGCCCGCGTCGTGAATGCGCCGAAGCCGCGCAGCTCGACCCGCCCGCCGGTAGCCAGCCGATCGACGATCTCGCGGAAGAAAATATCGACGATCCTTTCCATTTCGGGCACGGTCAATCCCGGATTTTCATCGGCCAGTTTCTGGATGAGTTCAGAACGGATCATCGGTTCGTCAGCCCCCTCTGCTGTTCCCCAAGGTGAAATCATACAGGTTTTGCAGCAGATTGACAATCGGCGTGAGGAATTTGTTTCGCCCGCGGAAATAAAAGAGGCCCGCCGGAACCATCGTCCCGGCGGGCCTGCCAATATTATCTGCGATCGAATGATCAGCCTTCGTTCTTGGCCTTAAGCGCTTCACCAAGAATGTCGCCGAGCGACGCGCCGCTGTCCGACGAACCATATTGCGCCACGGCCTGCTTTTCTTCGGCGATCTGCATCGCCTTGACGGAGAAGGTTGGCTTCTTGGCACGGTCGAAACCGGTCACCATCGCGTCGAACTTCTGACCGAGCTGGAAGCGCTCCGGACGCTGTTCGTCACGGTCGCGGCCCAGGTCGCTGCGCTTGATGAAGCCGGTGGCGCCATCTTCGCCGGCCTGAACTTCCAGGCCGCCGTCGCGAACTTCAAGGACGGTCACGGTAACGACCGCGTTCTTGTTCAACCCTGCGGCAGCGGCGGTGGTGCCGCCTGCGGCCGGGCCGCCACGTTCAAGCTGCTTCATGCCCAGGCTGATGCGCTCCTTCTCGACGTCGATGTCGAGAACGACGGCCTGAACCGTCTCGCCCTTGCGGTGCAGCGCCAGTGCGTCTTCGCCCGAAATGCCCCAGGCGATGTCCGACATGTGAACCATGCCGTCCACGTCGCCGTCCAGGCCGATGAACAGGCCGAACTCGGTCGCATTCTTGACTTCGCCCTCGACGGTCGAACCGATGGGATGACGCTCGGCGAAGCTTTCCCACGGGTTCGACTGTGCCTGCTTGAGGCCCAGCGAGATGCGGCGCTTGTCGGCATCGACTTCCAGGACGATGACGTCGACTTCCTGGCTGGTCGAAACGATCTTGCCGGGGTGCACGTTCTTCTTGGTCCAGGACATTTCCGAAACGTGGACCAGGCCCTCGATGCCGGGCTCCAGCTCGACGAACGCACCATATTCCGTGATGTTCGTGACGCGACCCGACAGCTTCGCGCCGACCGGGTACTTGGCGGTGGCGCCTTCCCACGGATCGCTTTCCAGCTGCTTCATGCCCAGGCTGATGCGCTGGGTTTCGCGATTGATGCGGATGATCTGGACGCGGACGGTATCGCCGATGTTGATCATCTCATTCGGGTGGTTGATCCGCTTGTAGCTGAGATCGGTGACGTGCAGCAGGCCGTCGATGCCGCCCAGATCAACGAACGCACCATAATCGGTGATGTTCTTGACCACGCCCTCGATGATCTGGCCTTCGGCCAGCGTCTGGATGAGGCCGCTGCGCTGTTCGGCGCGGGTTTCTTCCAGGATGGCGCGGCGCGACACGACGATGTTGCCACGGCGGCGATCCATTTTCAGGATCTGGAAGGGCTGCGGAATGTCCATCAGCGGGGTGACGTCGCGCACCGGGCGGATGTCGACCTGGCTGCCGGGCAGGAACGCTACGGCGCCGTCTAGGTCGACCGTGAAACCACCCTTGACGCGGCCGAAGATGACGCCTTCGACGCGAGCGGTTTCGGTGAACTCGGCTTCCAGCTTGTCCCAAGCGGCTTCGCGGCGGGCGCGGTCGCGCGACAGCATGGCTTCGCCATAGGCGTTTTCGACGCGGTCGACATAGACTTCGACTTCGTCGCCGACCTTCAGGTCGGCCTTCTGACCCGGCGCGGCGAATTCGCGCAGCGGCACGCGGCCTTCCGACTTGAGGCCTACGTCGATGACGGCCAGGTCGTTTTCGATCGCGGTAACGGTGCCCTTGACGACGCGGCCTTCGAAACCGCCGTCCTCACCACCGAGGGAATCATTGAGCAGCGCGGCGAAATCGTCGCGCGAGGGAAATGCCGTAGAGGCCATGGTCAGTCCTTCACTCATCATTGCTGGCCAATCGGTTGTATCCGATGGTCTTTGGCCAAACTACGCAGGGGGCCGAATGCCATCTGCGTATCCAATGGGTTACGGTTTGAGAACGCGCAGGCCAGATAAGCGAAAAGGGCGCCCGGAATATCCGCGCGCCTTATCGGGCCATCCCTCAGGAACGACCTTCAAGCTGGGCGTCCACAAGCGCGATTGCCCGCTGGACGGCCGCTTCTATAGTCAGATCGCTGGTATCTAGCAAGTCCGCACCATACGCCACCTTGAGCGGTGCGTGATCGCGGCTCATGTCACGCGTATCGCGAGCCTGGATGTCGGCGACCAGCGAATCCATGTCGGGACGGCCGCCATGGGCGATCGCGTCGTTGTAGCGCCGCTCCGCGCGGACATGGACGCTGGCGGTGACGAATATCTTTGCATCCGCGTCGGGCGCGATCACCGTGCCGATGTCACGGCCATCCAGGATGGCACCGCCCGGCTGCGTCGCGAAATCCCGCTGCCGCTGTACCAATGCGTCGCGCACCTTCTGGTGCACCGATACCCGCGACGCCAGGCCTCCGACGGCCTCATTCCGCAATGCGGGATCGACCAGGATGGCGTCGTCGAAGGAACAGGCCGCCACTGCCTCGGCTTCATGGTCCGGGTCGCCGCCCTGCTTCAGGACCGACAGGCCGACCGCGCGATACAACAACCCTGTGTCCAGTACCGGCAGGCCATAGTGTCGCCCCAATGCCTTGGCGATGGTGCCCTTGCCAGATGCGGCGGGGCCGTCGACGGCGATGATCATATCTTGTCCTTCTTCCAAAGCGCCTTGCCCAGGCCGAACAACGCAACCGCTCCCCAGACCGCTTCCAGTGCCATCGATGACAGGTTGAAATGGACCGTCAGCGACACGGCCAGGAATATGGCACCCAGCAGGTTCATGGCGTTGAACAGGACGAAATTGATGCGGTTGGCCATGTTGCTATAGGCGAAGGCTGTCACGACCAGTGTGCTGCCTGTCAGACCCACAAGGTCGGCCCAGTCCAAGGTCATTCGATCGCGCCCAGATTCCGCAACAGCGCCGTGAAGCCAGGGAAGCTCGTGGCTACCGGCCGCATGTCGTCGATCGTGACGCCGTTTTTGGACGCCAGCCCGGCCACCGCGAAGCTCATGGCGATCCGATGGTCCAGGCGGGTGGAAATCGGGCCGCCTCCCATCAGGGGCGCACCGCCGCTGCCTTCGATGATGATGCCGTCTTCCAGTTCCTCGACCGCCACGCCGATGGCGCGCAGCCCTTCGGCCATGGTGGCGATGCGATCCGATTCCTTGACTCGCAATTCCTCCAGACCGCGAAAAATACTGCGGCCTTGGGCCAGCGCGGCGGCGACGAAGGCGACCGGATATTCGTCGATCATGCTCGGGGCGCGTGCCGGGTCGGGCTCGACGCCCTTCAGCACGGATGCGGTGACGACCAGATCGCCGACCGGCTCCCCCCCCACTTCGCGCGGATTGGCGATTTCTACCGATCCGCCCATCTCGCGAAGAAGGTCGACAAGGCCCGCGCGCGTGGCATTGAGGCCGATATTGCCGATCGTGACCTGCGAGCCCGGGACCAGCAGCGCCGCGACCATTGGAAAGGCGGCGGAGGATGGGTCGCCCGGCACCACGATATTCTGCGGCTTCAGCTCAGCCTCGCCGACAAGCGTGATGATGCGGGTGCCGTTGGCTTCCACCTCCACATCCAGTTCTGCGCCGAAACCGCGCAGCATCCGCTCACTATGGTCGCGGGTGGGGACCGGTTCGACCACACGGGTGATGCCCGGCGTGTTGAGCCCCGCGAGCAAGATCGCCGACTTGACCTGAGCCGATGCCACCGGCAGCCGATACTCCAGCGGAATGGCCGGGGAAGCGCCTCGCATCGTCAGCGGCAAGCGGTCGCCCGGGCTTGACGTAAAGGTCGCACCCATGCGTGACAGGGGTTCGGTAACGCGCGCCATCGGCCGTTTGCTCAGCGACGCGTCGCCTGTGAACGTTGCCGTCAGGTCATGGCTTGCCAGCAGGCCCATGAGCAGTCGGGTGGACGTGCCGCTATTACCCATGTCCAGCGCCGTTTCGGGCTGGAGCAGGCTGCCGACGCCCACGCCGTCTACATGCCAGACGCCTTCGGCATCGCGCTCGATCCGCGCGCCCATAGACCGCATGGCCGCTGCGGTGGCCAGTACATCCTCCCCCTCCAGCAGTCCCTCGACCCGGCTCGTTCCCACCGCCAGCGCGGAGAGCATCAGCGAGCGATGCGAAATGCTTTTGTCGCCTGGAACGCCGACGCTGCCCGAGAGGGGGCGGGCCGCCGCGAAGGTCATCGGGATGGGTTGGGCGCTTGGCTGGGTCACGAGGTATCCGCTATCATGGAACCGAAAAAATGCGTGGGGCTTTTGACAGCGCGATCCCGCTATGGCAAGGCGCGCCACGTTTCGCGGGCGACGACCGTCGCGCCGCGTGATTTCTGTTTGATGGCATCGAAGAAGGAACAGGCCGGACATGGTGAAGGCTGAATGGGGCACGAAGCGGACCTGCCCGAAATGCGCGACTCGCTTCTATGATCTGGGCAAGGAAGATCCGGTGACATGCATCAACTGCGGCACCGCCTGGGAACCGGAACCGGTGTTGAAGTCCAAGCAGCCGCTGCCTTATGAGGAAGCGCCCAAGAAGGTTGTCGAAACCGCCGACGGCGAATTGGAGACGGCCGACGACGATCTGGATCTGGACATCGACGTCGATGACGACGGCGATTCGCCGGATAATGACGTCGATCTGGGCGGCGACGACGATCTGGGCGTCGACGCCGGCAAGGACGATAATGACGACGACAACTGATTGAAAATTCCGCTTGCCAAGGGAGGTTCCGCCTCCTAATGGCAGCGGCCTCCGGGGCGCCGGACCCAAACGGCGCTTCGAACATGGTGACGGGGCCTTAGCTCAGCTGGGAGAGCGCCTGCATGGCATGCAGGAGGTCAGCGGTTCGATCCCGCTAGGCTCCACCAGTTTTGCTGACACGAACATCCCCCGGGGATGTTCGACGGCAAACCGACCCGGGCGCTCGCCGCGCAGATGGGGCCTTAGCTCAGCTGGGAGAGCGCCTGCATGGCATGCAGGAGGTCAGCGGTTCGATCCCGCTAGGCTCCACCACCCTGTCGACATCGCAATGCCTGAACGTCTGTTGCCGGGAAAAGCGCCCTTTCAAACCGGCCGGGGTTCTGCAACCTCATAGGCCCGCAGTTCGCGATCACCGATTTGAAGATCCGGCCATGTTGCGCGCCATTGCGCGATGTGCGGTGAGGCGAAATGTAGGTCGAGCGCAGCCTGATCGACCCACAACTCCTTCACATGAACCAGCCCGCGGTCGAACACATCCTCGGCATAGGCATAATCGACGCAGCCATCCTCGGCGCGGCTCGCATCCGCCATGCGCTGCATCGCAGGTCGCGCCCGGTCCATCATATCGGCCGGCAGACGGATAGTTCCGATGATCAGCAGCATCATGCGAGGCTCACGAAACTGTCCATCACCCGCTTTCGCCCGGCGGTCTCGAAATCGATCTCCAGCTTGTTGCCCTCAATCTCCGCGACGGTGCCGTAGCCGAATTTCTGATGAAAGACGCGCAAGCCCACCGACATGTCGCTGCGCCCCTTGTTACCCAGCGAGATGGCCGACGCACGCGCCTCGACGATCCGCACCGGCTCGCGGCTGAACTGGCCCGACGATTGCGCCCGTTGCCAGCCCGGACCGCGTCCGGTGCCGCGCGCAACATTGGCGAAAGGATCGTCGCGCTCGGACCAGTTTGCGCGCCACAGCGACGCGCCGCCGCTCATGCTGCTTTCCTGCTCCACATGCTCGGGCGGCAGCTCGCCGACAAACCGGGAAGGTATGGAACTGGTCCATTGGCCGTAGATCCGGCGGTTGGCGGCATGGATGATGGTGCAGCGACGGCGGGCGCGGGTGATGGCGACATAGGCAAGGCGCCGTTCCTCCTCCAGGCTGTTCAGGCCGCCTTCGTCCAGCGCGCGTTGCGAGGGAAAAATCCCTTCCTCCCATCCGGCCAGGAACACGCTGTCGAATTCCAGCCCCTTGGCGGCATGAATGGTCATGATCGTAACCTTCCGCTCGTCTTGCTGCGCGTCATTGTCCATGACGAGGGAGACATGTTCGAGGAAGGCGCCGAGCGTCTCATATTCCTCCATCGCGCGCGCGAGTTCGGAGAGATTTTCCAATCTCCCGGCACTTTCGGTGCTGCGTTCGGCTTGTAGCATCGCCGTATAACCGCTTTCGTCGAGGATCTGCCGCGCCAGTTCCGCGTGGGGGAGGGTCGACGCCCGGTCGCGCCAGCGCGCCAGATCTCCGATGAAGGCGCCGAGCGACCGGCGCGCCTGCGGCGTCAGTTCATCTGTATCAAGAATGCGCGCTGCAGCCAGCGCCAGGGGAATATTTTCCGCACGCGCCAGCCTGTGCAGCTTTTCGACAGCCTTGTCGCCCAGGCCCCGCTTGGGCACGTTGACGATCCGTTCGAACGCCAGGTCGTCCGCGGGCTGGTTGACCAGCCGCAGATAGGCGAGCGCGTCGCGGATTTCCGCGCGTTCGTAGAAACGGAATCCACCGACGATGCGATAGGGCAGGCCGATCTGGATGAATCGATCTTCGAACTCGCGGGTTTGGTGCTGCGCCCGTACCAGGATTGCCACCTCGTCCAGCGATCCGCCACCACGCTCGATGGCTTCCATCTCCTCGCCGACCCGGCGCGCCTCTTCCGGCCCGTCCCACACGCCCAGCACGCGCACCTTGTCGCCCACGTCGATGTCGGTCCAAAGGGTCTTGCCCAGCCGGTTGCCATTTTCCGCTATGACGCCCGACGCTGCGCCCAATATATGGGGCGTGGAGCGATAATTCTGTTCCAGCCGAATGATCTTCGCGCCGGGAAAGTCCTTCTCGAAGCGCAGGATATTGGCTACCTCGGCACCCCGCCAGCTGTAGATGGACTGGTCATCGTCGCCGACGCAACAAATGTTCCGGCGCGCCTGGGCCAGCAGCCGCAGCCACAGATACTGACTGCTGTTGGTGTCCTGATATTCGTCGACCATCACATATTTGAACCGCTGCTGGTACATCTCCAGCACATCGCGATGCGTTTTCAGGATCGTGAGAACATGCAGCAGCAAGTCGCCGAAATCGCACGCGTTCACGGCGCGTAGGCGGTCCTGGTAGGCGGCGTAGAGCTTTTGCCCCTTTCCATGGGCGTAACCTTCGCTTTCACCCGCGCCGATATCTGACGGGGTCAGTCCCTTGTTCTTCCACTGATCGATCAGCCCGGCCAGTTGCCGCGCTGGCCAGCGCTTCTCGTCGACCCCCTCCGCCTGCACCAGTTGCTTGAGCAGGCGGAGCTGGTCGTCCGTGTCGAGAATGGTGAAGTTGGATTGCAGGCCGACCAGTTCGGCATGCCGACGCAGCATCCGGGCCGCGATAGCATGAAATGTGCCGAGCCACGGCATGCCCTCGACGGCAGGGCCTATCATCCGTCCGACCCGCTCGCGCATTTCCCGCGCGGCTTTGTTGGTAAAGGTGACGGCCAGGATTTCCGATGGCCACGCCCGCCTGGTCGCGATCAGATGGGCGAGCCGGGCCGTGAGTGCCGCGGTCTTGCCGGTGCCCGCGCCCGCCAGCACCAGCACGGGGCCGTCGGTCGTCAAGACGGCGTCGCGTTGCGGCTCGTTGAGGCCGTCGAGATAGGGCGCGTTTTCGGCAGACGGGGAAGGGAATGTCATCATCGGTAACTAGGCTTGGGACGTGGTCGGAGCAAGGGCAGGGCGCTTGCGGCGGATGCGCAACTATGAGAACAAATAGCGAATCATGCAAGCGAGAGGTAAAACGATGCTGACGGGAAAATGCCAGTGCGGCGCGATCCGGTATGAAGCGGAAGGGGAACCGGCTTATAGTGCAATCTGCCACTGCGCCGACTGTCGGGCAAGCTCAGGCGCGCCGATGGTGGGTTGGGCCTTGTTCCCACAGGAACGGGTGACGATCCATGGCACTCCGATGCAATATGGGTCATCGGAAAATGCGACGCGTCATTTTTGCGGGACTTGCGGCACCGGCCTGTTTTACACCAATCCGGTTATCTTCCCCGGGGCCATCGACATCCAGACCGCGACGCTGGACGATGCGAACGCCTTGCCGCCTCAGGCTCACGTCCAGATGGCGGAGGCCGCACCATGGATGGGATCAGCGCATGGCCTGCCGAAATTCGATCGCTATCCGAACATGCCCTGAACGCGCCCATTTGGCCATTTGTCGCTAGGAGGGCACCTCTGGTCGCCTTGGCGCGGAACGCGCGTGTCATACTGGCGGTTTGGTACGCGCCGAGCGGGCTTCACGGGGTAAGAAATTCGGAAAGGATGTTCCCGATGAAAAGGTTCGTGATCGCTGGTATCGCCATGGCAGGTATGATGGCATTCGGTGGTGGCGCGGTGGCGCAAGACATGCCGTCCGCACACCCCCCCCGCCGGTCAGACGGCCGACCCGAATGCTGCGCAGCCCACGGGTGCCGTTCCGGCTGATCCGGGAATGATGCCGGTACCTTCGGGCGTGCCGCAGGATCCTGCTGCTCCTGTGGGAACTTCGGAAAATCCTGTTCAAGTCGGCGGGAATATGACGCCCCCTCCCACCGAAGCGAAGGATTACCCGCTCTGTTCCAAAACCGTGCAGGACAGTTGTATCAACCCGGGTGAGGCACGCGGCAAGCGGGCACCCGCCTGATCAGAGCATGAGCGGAAAAGCGCGCATGTCCCATGGGTCGTGCGCGCTTTTTCGTGCTAGGGTGCCTGATCAAAATTCCAAGCGGAGCAAGGTGATGCGAGCTTTTCCGACATCGCGTATCGCATCGATCGCAAAACCTTTCACGGCAACATCCTCCCGCCGATCAGTTTCGATGCTGATCCAGCTCGACGCGTCGACCCATCCAAGCCGGGCCAGCTTGTCGAGCGCAACCTGTCCGGCTCCGGTGCCATAGGGAGGGTCCATGAACATAAGGTCCAAGGGTGCGCTTGCGGGTCCCAAAGCCATCACGCTCGTCTGACGCACATCAGGCCGCAGACCCAGCTTGTCGCCATTTGTCCGGATCGCATCCAGCGCGTCACGGTCCTGCTCGACGAAGAGGCACGAGCCCGCCCCGCGCGAAAGCGCCTCGAACCCCAATGCGCCGGAACCTGCGAAGAAGTCGCCGACCTTCAGGCCCTCGAACGATCCGATGCGACTGACCAGCATGGAGAATAATGTTTCGCGTGTCCTGTCGGCTGTAGGCCGGGTCGCATCGCCCCTGGGCGCGACGAGGGGGCGTCCGCGCCACCGGCCGGAAATGATTCTCATGCCTGAACGCCCTTCAGGCTCTTGCGGAACTGGATAAGATCATGCTGCCGCACCTCTTCAACCGCGCCGGTTGCCAAGTCGGCCAAGGCGAACGGACCGTAGGCTGTGCGGATCAGGCGGTTCACCTGCAAACCCAAATGTTCCAGAACCCGGCGAACTTCCCGATTCTTGCCCTCGGTCAGCGTCATTTCGATCCATTGGTTGCGTCCTGTGCGTCGTTCCAGATTTGCCTCGATCTGGCCGTATCGCACCCCGTCAATCTCCAGCCCGTCGAACAAATCCTCCAGTTGCTGCTGGCTGACTTCGCCGAACGCACGCGCGCGATAGGTGCGCGGGACACCGGTAGCGGGCAATTCCATCTGCCGCTTGAACCCTCCGTCGGTCGTCAGCAGCAACAGGCCCTCGGTGTTCATGTCCAGCCGACCGATCGGCATCAGGCGGGGCAGGCCGGCCGGCAACCGGTCGTAGATCGTTGGCCGGCCGGCCGGGTCGCGCTCGGTCGTCAGGCATCCGGTGGGTTTGTGGAACAGGAACAGCCGGGCTGGCGGCGGTGCGGCGACGGCGACGCCATCGACCGTCACGCCATGCAGCGAGGTCAGCAACGTTGCGGGTGTTTCCACGGCGACACCGTCGCGCGCGATGCGGCCTTCGGCGATCATGCGTTCGATCTCGCGTCGCGATGCCACGCCTGCGCGCGCGAGCAGCTTGGCGATACGCTGCGGTTCCGTGGTCCCCTTGGCGTTGGCCGTGGCACGCGCCGGATGAGGATTGGCGGGGCGAACCGGTCCGGGCGGCTTGCGCGCCGGCCGGAGCGGACGCTTTTCACCGGCGACAGCACTGCTGGACGACGTGCCTTGCCGCTTCGGACCACCCGGCCGAGGCCGACGCGGAGGGCCTGATTTTTTCGGCGGTTCCAAAGGCGGGTTCCTTTTCATGGCTACTGGCTCTCCCCATATGGGGTGTAAGCCGGCAACAGGGCTGAACTGTGCCGTCGCGGCGCCTGACTGAACGGATGTTGCCGATGTCCGGGCAACCAGGGGCGGGGCATGGCGTTGTTTCGTTTGCATGGCGGACTCAGGGCGGACTTGGCAAATGTTTTTCGGATTGATGAAGGAAGCAGGCGCCGGTCGACCGCGACGCGAAGCCATCCGGTCCGTGCTGGTGGTGGAAGATGAGCCGCTGGTCGCATTCGATAACGAACATGCTCTGGCACAGGCGGGTTACACGATCGCAGCGACGGTCGATGATCATGACCATGCCGTCAGTGTCATTGATGCAGGTGGTGTCGACCTTGTGATCGCCGACGTGGCGCTGCATGGTTCGAAATCGGGCATCGATGTCGCCCGACACGCAGCCGCAAGCGCCTTACCCGTACTGTTCGTGACGGCGCACTGTCCCATTGACGCCTGCGAGCTCGCGATCGGATGCCTGGCAAAGCCTTATGCACCGCGTGATCTGGTCGCAGCGATCCGCGTCGTCGACGCGGCCCTGCGCGGGAAGCGTCCTGTCAAATTGCCCCCCGCGCTGACATTGTTCGGCCTGCCCGGCTGACCGGCTATACGGCGCTTGCCTGTCGCGCATTTGGCCATATGGTGACGCCCTTGCAGACGCCATCGGGGGCAAATATCCAATATGACCGACGCCGTTAAGGTACGCCGCACCTGGGTCGATGCCGTGAAGCCCTACATCGAGAAGGGACCTTTGGCGGCATTTTTTCTCGGCGTGTCGTCCGGGTTCCCTTTCGCGATGATCGGCGCCACGCTGACCACGCGGCTGGCGCAGGATGGCATCGACAAGAAGGCGGTAACGGCCTTCACGCTGGCGTTCCTGGTCTACAACCTCAAATGGCTGTGGGCTTGGGCGGTCGATGGGGTCAGGCTGCCCCTGATCGGAGGACTGGGACAGCGTGTATCCTGGCTTCTGTTCGCCGGTGTCCTCGTCATGGCGGCGGTCGCCAATCTGGCGCTGGTCGATCCTGCGACCAGCTTGTCCCAGACCGCCTATGCCGCCATCCTGGTCGGTGTCGCGGGGGCGACGTTCGACATTGTGATTGACGCCTATCGCATTGAGTTGCTCAAGCCCGAGCAACTCGGTGTCGGCTCGGGGATGTCGCAATATGGGTGGCGGATCGGGTCGGTTGCGGCCGGCGCGTTGGCGCTCGTGCTTGCGGCGAGGATCGGCTGGCAGGGTGCCTATCTGGCCTGCGCTATCTTTGCCTTGCCCGCGATGCTGACCGGCCTGCTGCTGGGTGAGCCGGAACGGCATCGCGATCCGTTGGCGCGCCGCGGCATGGGCGAAGTGTGGCAATCGATCGCCGGCCCGCTGATGGAATTTTTCCGGCGCCGCGGTGCGCTGCTCGTCCTGCTGTTCATCCTGCTGCACAAGATCGGCGACACGCTGGCGAACCTAACTTTCCGGCTGCTGTTCGACGATATGGGCTATAGCAATGACGAAATCGCCATTTACGATGTCGGCATAGGCTTTTGGGCCTATCTGATCGGGATATTCGTCGGCGGCATCCTCTACGCGCGAATGGGAATGAAACGGTCGGTCCTGTTGAGTCTCCTTCTCATGTGCGTGTCAAATTTCAGCTTTGCGGCGCTTGCCGCGCTGGGCAAGAGCAACTGGGGTATGGCCGGTGCGATCGGGTTCGAAAATTTTGCCAGCGGCATTGGCGGGGTTACCGTCGTCGCCTATTTCTCGGCATTGTGCGACCTGCGTTTCACGGCTGCCCAATATGCGCTGATCTCCGCGGCAGCGAGCATCGTTGGACGCTTTCTGACCGGCACGACCGCGGGGGCGATGATCGAGCAGTTCGGTTATGTGAACTTTTACCTGCTGACAACGGCGGTGGCGTTACCGGGCATATTGCTGTTCTGGCTGATGATGCGCGCAGGTCTGATCGACGCGAGCGTGGGGACGGCCGCGACCGAAACAACCAATCAGCCCCCCGAATAGAGATCGAGCGGCCGACCCAGATCGGTAAAGGACTGCGCGACGGCCTGAATGCAGGTAAGGGCGCCCAGCGCCTGCGGGCTTCCAAGCAGATGGCTGATGTCCTCGAATGCGGATTTGGGGTTGGCCAGCGCGATGCCCGCCGTCTGCATGATCGTGGCTTCGTCGACTGTCATGCGGGCGCAGCAGCAGGGCGCGACCAGTATCTTTCGGCTGGACGCGCGCGCCAATTCCAGCATCATCGCCCGTATCAGGACCAGTGGCCGACGATAGCCACGTCCGAACGCTCCCAGCATAGCGTTGGCTGCGTGCGCATCACTGACGCCGGCGGCGGCCATGCGCCGGATTGCAAACAGGAACAGGCGGTTGCCATAGCCGCCGGGCATGGGCCGGTACAGGTCCAGGGATGACGTTTCTTCATAAGCCATGATGGAGTGCCTTCTGCGATGATCTCGAATCGCAGATTACGCTATTGCGACTTATTCGCAAATATAAATTCAGTCGGGAATTTGGGCGTTCAGCCTCAAAATCTCGCCGGCAAGATACAGCGATCCGCAAATCAGCAACGCACGAGGCCTCTCGCGGCGATCCCGTTCGGCGCCGATTGTCCGGATCGCCGTTTCCGGTCCGTCATGGGCCGTGCAGCCGATTCCCCAGGCAGCGGCCAGCGCCGCGAACCGCTCTGGCGGGTGATGGTCATGCCCCGGCACCGGTAGCGCGTGGATATGAGCGATCTTGCCGGCGAAGGGCGCCGTAAAGGCATTCGCACCCTTGTTCGCCAACATGCCGATGACGAGGTCCAGCTTTCGACCCGACAACCTTTCCTCAGAGAAATAGGCACTGATCGCTTCCCCAGCGCCGGCATTATGGCCGCCATCCAGCCAGACCTGCGCGTCTTCGGGTAATGGACGGAGCAGGGGGCCGGGGTCCAGCCTTTGCAATCGTGCCGGCCATTGCGCCCAGAGCGGCGCGGCTTTCACCGCGGCTTCCGGAAGCAGGACCGACTGCTGGTGGCGCAGCATGGCTATGGCGAGCGCGGCATTCTGCACCTGGTGCGATCCGGCCAGGCGCGGCAGCGGCATGTCCAGCCGTCCCTGTTCGTCCCGATAATGCAGGCGCTTGCGATAGGCTGCCGCGTCCCAGGCGTCGCCTTGGGCGATCCACTTCGTACGCGCCCGCGCTACAGCGTCGATCATGACCGGCATCAGGAAATCGGGATAGCGCTGGGTGACGAGCGGCGCCCCCGGCTTTGCTATGCCTGCCTTTTCTGCCGCGATCTGCGTCAATGTGGCACCGAGGAATGCCTGATGGTCGATGCCCAGCTGCGCGATGCCGCATATGGCGGGGTCGGGAATGACGTTGGTCGCGTCCAGGCGACCGCCCAGTCCCACTTCGACGATACATGCATCCGCCTCATGCTCGGCGAAGGCAAGAAAAGCCGCGGCGGTCGTCACTTCGAAGAAACTGGCGCCGATGCCCTCTGTCACATCGAGCACGCGTGCCAGATAGTGGGCGAGCATCGCGTCGGAAATCAGCGATCCGGCAATCCTGATCCGTTCGTTGAACCGAACGAGGTGGGGCGAGGTGAATACATGGACGCTCTTCCCCGCCGCCTCCATCGCGGCACGCAGGAAGGCGCAGGTCGATCCCTTGCCATTTGTGCCCGCGACGTGAAAAACGGGTGGCAGTGCCCGGTGCGGGTCGCCCAGCCGCGCCAGGAGCCGGGTGATCCTGTCCAGCCCCAATATGTCGGCGCCCGGTGACAGCGACCATAGCCGGTCCAGTTGCGCCTGGACCTGCGGATCATCCGACACTGCATGGTCCGGCATCGGCGATCCCTTTTCCGGTCGCTGGCTTCAGGCCGCGGCGCGCGGGGTCAGATAATCCATCACCTGCGCCAGCTTCTCGCGCAACGCATGGCGGTGCACCACCATGTCGAGCATTCCGTGGTCCAGCAGATATTCCGCGCGTTGAAATCCTTCGGGCAACTTTTCGCGGATCGTGTTCTCGATGACGCGCTGGCCCGCAAAGCCGATTAATGCGTTGGGTTCGGCGATCTGGATGTCGCCCAGCATCGCGTAGCTGGCCGTGACACCTCCGGTGGTCGGATCGGTCAGCACTACGATATAGGGCAGGCAAGCCGCGTGCAGCTTCTGGATCGCTACCGTCGCGCGCGGCATCTGCATCAGCGACAATATGCCTTCCTGCATGCGCGCTCCGCCAGCCGCGGTGAAAATGACATAGGGGCATTTGTGCGCGATCGCGTCATTGACGCCCTGAATGAAGGCCGCGCCCACCCCCATGCCCATGGAACCGCCCATGAAGGCGAAATTCTGAACACCTAAGACAACGGGCACGTCGTCAATCGCTCCACGCGCATTGATCAGCGCGTCCTGATCTCCGGTCGCGGACCGTGCCGCCTTGATCCGGTCGGGATAGCGCTTGGAATCGCGAAATTTGAGCGGATCTTCCTTTACCTGCGGGGTCGGCAGCAGAATGAACCCGGCGTCCAGTATCTGCTCGAAACGCGCCATCGGCCCGATCCGGCCATGATGGTCGCACCGGGGACAGACCGACTGATTCTCTTCCCATTCCTTGATGAAGATCATCTCAGCGCAGGCCGGGCATTTATGCCACAGCGTTTCGGTCGATGTTTCCTTCTTCGGGATGAAGGGCAGGGCGTTGCGAACGCGGTTGATCCAGCTCATGCGGCGGTCTCCTGGGTTCGAGGAATGAGCGCGCCGGCAAGGTCGGCGACAAAGGATTGGACGAAGGGCGCCGCGGCGGTGCCGTGGCTGCCGATGATATCGACGATGGCGGACCCCACGACCACCCCGTCGGCAACGCGGCCGATGGCGGCGGCCTGTTCCGCCGTGCGGACGCCAAAGCCCACTGCGATCGGCAGGTCGGTAGCCGCCTTAAGCATGCGGACGGCCGCTTCGATCGAAGCCTGGGCGGCCTGCTGCTTGCCGGTAATGCCGGCGACAGCGACATGATAAAGGAACCCGCTCGCTCCATCCAGGACGGCGGGCAGGCGCGCGGCGTCCGTTGTCGGGGTAGCGAGGCGGACGAGATGCACGCCGGCGGAGCGCAGCGCGGGACCGATTTCGGCATCTTCCTCCGGCGGTATGTCGACACATATCACGCCATCGACCCCCGCATCCTTGCATTGGCTTGCAAACCAGTTGGCCCCGCGCACCAGCATCGGGTTGGCATAGCCCATCAGGATCAACGGCGTGTCGGGATGGCGCGTGCGGAAGCCGGCGGCCAGAGCGAAGATGTCGCTGGTCCTGGTGCCCGACCCCAGGCTGCGCAGGTTCGCCAGTTCGATTGCGGGTCCATCCGCCATCGGATCGGTGAAGGGCATGCCCAGTTCGATGACGTCCGCGCCACCCGCGACCAGTGCGTCGAGGATGGCCGGTGTCGCTGCGACATCGGGATCGCCGGCAGTCACGAAAGTGATCAGCGCGGCGCGGCGTTGCGTCTTGCACGCGGCGAAGCAGGTGGAAAGCCTGTCCATCGTCACATCTCCGCTCCCAACGCGTCGGCGACCGTGAAAATATCCTTGTCCCCCCGGCCCGAGAGGTTGATGACGATCACCTTGCCCGCATCGAGCGTCGGGGCGATCCGCTCGGCAGCGGCGACAGCATGCGCGGATTCGAGTGCGGGGATGATCCCTTCCAGCCGCGCCAGCGTCTGAAAGCTCGCCAGCGCCTCGTCATCCGTAACCGGTACATATTTCACCCGGCCGATCTCGTGCAGCCAGCTATGTTCGGGACCGATGCCGGGATAGTCGAGGCCTGCCGATATGCTGTGTGCCTCGGTGATCTGGCCGTCCTCGTCCTGAAGCAGATAGGTCCGGTTGCCATGCAAGATGCCGGACGTGCCGCCCGCCAGCGATGCCGCGTGCTTTCCGTCCAACCCTTCGCCCGCTGCCTCGACGCCGATCATCGCGACTTCCGGATCGTCCAGAAATGGATGGAACATCCCGATGGCGTTGGAACCACCCCCGACCGGCGCGATCAGCATGTCGGGCAGACGGCCCTCGGCTTCCAATATCTGTGTCCGGATTTCCTTGCCGATGATCGACTGGAAGTCGCGGACCAGCTCGGGATAGGGGTGCGGACCGGCGGCAGTACCGATGATGTAGAATGTGTCATGGACGTTCGACACCCAATGGCGCAGCGCGTCGTTCATGGAATCCTTGAGCGTCGAGGAACCGGAATGAACCGGTACTACCTCCGCGCCCAGCAGCTTCATGCGGAAGACGTTGGGCTTTTGCCGCTCCACATCCTTGGCGCCCATGAAAATCTTGCATTCCATGCCGAACAACGCAGCGACCGTCGCAGTGGCGACGCCATGCTGGCCTGCGCCGGTTTCGGCGATGACCTTTCTCTTGCCCATGCGGCGGGCGAGCAGTGCCTGGCCGATGCAATTGTTGATCTTGTGCGCGCCGGTGTGGTTGAGTTCCTCGCGCTTCAGGTAGATTTTGGCGCCCTTGCCCGCAGGCGCCTGCGCCCGCAGCGCCTCGGTCAGACGACCTGCATAATAAAGCGGGTTGGGACGGCCGACATAGGTACGCAGTAACTCGGCCATCTCTTCGTCGAAGGCGGGGTCGGCCTTCGCCGCCTTATAGACCTTCTCCAGTTCGAGGATCAGCGGCATCAATGTTTCGGCGACATAACGTCCCCCGAACGCGCCGAAATGGCCGCTGGCGTCGGGCTGGCTTCGCAGGCTGTTGGGCAAGGTCAGGCTATCGGTCATGACATGAATCTTTCCGGGACAGGACGGGGCATTCGCTTCGATGGTCAGGAAGCGATCAGCGCCATCGTCCTTCGACACGCGCGAGCAAGAGAGTCTGCGTCAACATGCGGATACCGCTTTGCAGAAGGTCATGATCTTGTCCACACTCTTGATGCCGGGCGCGTCCTCCACGCCGGAAGAAACGTCGATCAACGGCGCCTGCGTAATGCGGATCGCGTCGCAGACATTGTCTATGTCAAGCCCGCCCGAAAGGCCCCATTGGGTAGACATGGTCCTCTCTTTCAACAGCGTCCAGTCAAAGCGGAGGCCCATGCCGCCGGGCAGCGCTGCGCCTTCAGGCGTCTTGGCGTCGAACAGAACGCGGTCCGCCACACCGGCATAGTCCCGGGCGCGATCGACATCCTGGCCGGTCTTGACGGGTATCGCCTTCCAGACCGGCAACCCGAAGCGTTGGCGGATGGCGGCAACCCGTTCCACGCTTTCCTTGCCGTGAAGCTGGATGGCGGACAGCGCGCCTGTATCGACGAGCCGCGCGATCAGGGCGTCGTCCGGATCCACGACGACGGCAATGCGCTCGACATGGGCAGGCACCGCGGCAGCCAGCGCCCTGATCTGCTCGGGGTCGACATGGCGGGGGCTCTTGGGAAAATGCACGAACCCCACATGGCTCGTACCCGCCCGCACCGCCGCGCCGACGGTATCCGGCGTGGAAAGTCCGCAAATCTTGATCGCGAGTCTAGGCATGGCGTGGCGCTTTAACCGGGATGTGGCGCAAAGTCACATCGCCGCAGAAAGGACCGGAGCATGGTTCGGCACGGTCAGGTCCATATCCTGCAGCGCAAGCCATTCGTCGGCGTGGGCGATGCAGGCCTTGCCCAGGAAGGCATCCATGGCAGCCACCATGGTCTCGTCGTCCTGCGATCCTGGATCGAGCGGCGCGTGCCAGTGAAGTTCGAAGTGCGGCCCACCTGTTCGCACGAGGTAGAACGGGGTCAGCCGCGCACCGGCCTTGCGCGCCAGTTTGAGCGCGAATGCCAGATTTCCCGACGGGGGCAGATCGCGGCCGAACCGGGGAAACCACACCTGACCATCGCGCCGTTCGTCGAGGAGGATGTAGAGCATAGCCTGATCCCGCGCGAGGTGACGCAGGATGGCGCGCGCGGCTCCGCCCCCGCCGGTAATCGCGTCGCCCATATAGCTTTGCCGCGCCTTCTTAAGCTGGGCGGCGATCCTGGGATTATCGGGCGGGTCATATACGCCCAGCGGCGGCCGGTCGATGGCGTCCTTCAGATGGGCGGCCATCAGGTCCCAATTGCCGATATGCGGGGCAACGAAAATCATCGGCCCAGGCATCTCCAGCACGGAGCGATAGCCCGGTTCGTCCAGCACGCGGACATGGCGCGGGCTCACCAGCCGGTCGACATTGGCCAGTTCGGCGAGCGTGCGGCCCACATTTTCCCAACGTCGCGTCAATATCCGCTCGCGCTCCGCCTCGGTCAGTTCCGGACGCAACAAGGCCAGATTGGCCCGGGCACGCGCGTCGCGCAGTTTCATGCGCGGCCGTGCGAAGCGGACGGACAGCCGTCCCCCGATCCATGATGCGAGCGACGCGGGCAACAACCGGAGCAGCAGGAAGAGAAAGGGGTTGGAGAGCATGGCGCGGAGTCATACAGCAGCCGGTGAGGCGGTAAAGGGGCACGCATGATCTGGGTCTGGATTGTCCTTCAGGGGCTGACGTTGCTCGGTGTGCTGAATTATCTGCGTCATCTGCCCACCGAGCGTAAGGAGGCCGCACCCGACGGGGTGGTGGTGATATTGAGCGTGCGGGACGATTGGGATGGCGGCGACGCCCTGATCGAACGGCTGGATAGACAGACGCCCACCTTTGATCTTCTGCTGGCGACTTCGGGGACGTGTCCGGCCGCCGAAGCCTTGGCCGAAAGGGAAGGGCGACGTGTGCGGATCGTGCGCGCGGGCGTGGCCGATGACGAGGGGCAGAAGGTCCACAAGATTCGCGCAGCGCTTGGCGCGCTCCGCCCGGAGGACAGGTTCCTCGTCTTCATCGATGCCGACATTGAGCCGCCGGCACGCTTGCTCGGCCGCCTGCTCTTCCCATTGGACAGGGGAAAGGCTGACATCACCACCGGATACCGCCTGCTGCTGCCCGATGCCACGTCCATGGCGATGCTGGTCGGGGCCGTGGAAATGCAACTGGCGACGCTGCCCCGCTTTGCGAGCGCGACCATGCCCTGGGGTGGAGCAATGGCGTTGCGGCGCGATGTGGCGGGCAGGCTGGAACTGGATGACGTGCTGGCCGGGAGGCTCTCCGACGACATGGCCATCGGTCTGGCGGGGTGGCACGCCGGCCTGCGGCTAAGGCCGGTACGCGACCTTCTGGTCGCCAGTCCGCTGGCGGGAAAGACGTCCGACCTGTTCGGCTTCGGTGTACGGCAATATCGCCATATCGTCACCAACAGCGTGGGCATGTGGTCGCTGGCGACCGGAGTCGTCGCCATGCAGGCTGCGGGCTGGGGATGGGCCCTGGTGTCAGGCGGCTGGGTGTCGATTGCCGTCGGCTATTCCGCTGCGTGGGCGCGGGCCTGCGTGCGGTGGCGCATCGTCGGCCGCGTGCTTGAGCCGCAGCAGGCGAAGGCGGCGCGCCGTTCGCTCGCCTGGGACATGGCGGCGCCCTTCGTCGTGATCTGGGCGCATCTGGCGGTGCAGCTTGTCGCGGCATCATCCCGTCGCATCCGCTGGGCGGGCTGGGACTATCAGGTGAAGCGCGGTCGGGTTGTCCGGATGAAACGGGCCAAGCTTTGACAGGTGGGCGCTAGAAGCCCGCCGGAAACTGGTGCCGCCCATCGTCGCCGATGCGCAGTATGACCTTGCCCGCGATCGCGCTCGACGCCAGGTCGGCGTAAAGATGAGGAAACAGCGCACCGCCGCGCGACACTTCCCATTTCACCGCGTCGCCGAACGGGGCAAGGTCGACCATCAGCATCACCAGCCGATCCTGCCCGGCGAAATGCCGGGCAACCGTTTCGGCCGCCTGCTCGCGGGTCGACAGGTGAATATATCCGTCGGCAATGTCGACCGGCGCGCCCTTGAAAAGCCCATCAGCCTTGAACTGTTCATACTGCCCGGCGGTCAGGACCTTGTAGGCGAAAAGGTCGCTCATGCCTCCTCGCCCGGGGCAACCTCCTCCGCCTCGGTCTCCTCGATCTTGGCGGCGCTCACCACATGCTCATCTTCGGCCACGTTGAACAGTCGGACGCCGGCGGAATTGCGCCCGATGACACGGAGTGAATCGAGACCCATCCGGATCAGCTTCGCCTGGTCCGTGACCAGCATCAGCTGATCCCCGCGCGTCGCCGGGAAACTGCCCACCACCGGCCCGTTGCGGCCGATATTGTCGATATTGGTGATGCCCTGACCGCCACGGCCGGTCCGTCGATATTCATAGGCTGAACTCAGCTTGCCATAGCCGTTGGCGCAGACGGTCAGGATGAACTGTTCCTTGCCCTTCAACGCGTCATAGCGGGCATCGTCCATCCGGCGCGGTGCGCGGTCGGCGTCCTCACCCTTCCACGGAGCATGGCGCAGATAATCCTCCCGCTCATCCTGGTCGACGATGCCGGCCTTATGCAGGATCGACAGGGATATGACCTCGTCGCCATCGCTCAGTCGGATGCCGCGCACACCGGTCGAATTGCGGCTCTGGAATTCGCGCACGTCGTCTGCCGGGAAGCGGATGGCCTTGCCGGTGCGGGTGGCGAGCAGCACATCGTCGCTCTCGTCCAGCAGCGCGACACCAATCAGGCGATCATCTTCATCGTCGCCTTCGAACTTCATCGCAATCTTGCCGTTCGAAGGCACATTGGCAAATGCGTCCATGCTGTTGCGGCGCACCGATCCCTTGGCGGTGGCGAACATGACGTGCAGCGCGCTCCATTCCGCTTCGTCCTCCGGAAGCGGCAGGACGGTGGAAATCGTTTCTCCCGGCCCCAGCGGGAGCAGGTTCACCATCGGGCGGCCCCGCGTCGCCGGCCCGCCCTCGGGCAAACGCCAAACCTTCATGCGATAGACCTTGCCCACGGTCGAGAAGAACAGAACCGGCGTATGGGTGGACGTCACGAACAATTCTGTGACGGCATCCTCATCCTTGGTCGCCATGCCCGATCGGCCCTTGCCGCCCCGCGCCTGCGCGCGGAAGCTTTCGAGCGGGGTGCGCTTGATATAGCCCTGCATGGTCACCGTCACGACCATGTCTTCCCGCTCGATCAGATCTTCGTCCTCGATGCCGTCGGCGGCGGCGGTGATTTCTGACATGCGCGGCGTGGCGAACTCGCTTTCGATCTTTTCGAGTTCTTCGCGCATCACCGCATAGAGTCTGACGCGATCGCCCAGAATGGCGAGATATTCGGCGATGGCCTCGGCGAGTTCCGCCAGTTCCTTGCCGATTTCGTCCCGGCCCAGCGCGGTGAGTCGATGCAGCCGCAGGTCGAGGATCGCACGGACCTGGATATCGGACAGCCTGTAGACGTCGCCGTCGACCTCCGTTTCGATCGCTTCGACCAGGCGCAGATAGGGTGCGATCTCGCCGATCGGCCACTCGCGCGCCAAAAGCGCCTCGCGGGCGTCGGCGGGGCTGGCCGAACCGCGAATGATCTTCACCACCTCATCCAGATTGGTGACCGCGACGACCAGGCCCAGCAAGATGTGCGCGCGGTCCCGCGCCTTGTTCAGTTCAAACTTGGTCCGGCGGGTAATTACCTCCTCGCGGAATTTAACGAACGCCTCGATGATCTCGCGCAGGCCCAGCAACTCGGGGCGTCCGCCCCGGATCGCGAGCATGTTCGCCGGGAAACTCGACTGCGCCGGCGTATTGCGCCACAGCTGGTTCAGCACCACCTCGGGCGTGGCGTCGCGCTTCAGATCCATGACGATGCGCACGCCTTCGCGGCTCGATTCGTCTCGGATGTCGCTGATACCCTCGATCCGCTTGTCCTTGGCGGCCTCGGCGATCTTTTCGACCAGGCCGTTCTTGCCGACCTGATAGGGAATTGAGGTCAGGACGATGGAACGGCGATCGCCGCGCCCTTCCTCGACATCGTGCCGCGCGCGCATCATGATCGATCCGCGTCCGGTGTGGTAGGCGCTACGCGCCCCCGACTGGCCCAGGATCAGCGGGGCGGTCGGAAAATCCGGGCCTGGAACGATCTGGATCAGCTCGTCGGTCGTGATCCCCGGATTGTCGATATAGGCGAGGCAGGCCCGCAGCACCTCGCCCAGATTGTGCGGAGGGATGTTGGTCGCCATGCCAACCGCGATGCCGCCCGCGCCGTTGACCAGCAGGTTCGGGAAACGGGCCGGCAATACCTGCGGTTCGCTTTCCGATGCATCGTAATTGGGCTGGAAATCGACGGTATCCTTGTCGAGGTCCTCCAGCAGGGCACCAGCGACCTTGGCAAGGCGTGCCTCGGTGTAGCGCATGGCCGCCGGCGGATCGGGGTCCATCGAGCCGAAATTGCCCTGACCGTCGATCAGCGGCACACGCATCGACCAGTCCTGGGTCATGCGCGCCAATGCGTCGTAGATCGAACTGTCGCCATGCGGGTGATATTTACCCATCACCTCGCCGACCAGGCGCGCGGACTTGCGATAGGGGCGGTTGTAGACGAAGCCGGATTCCTGGGCCGAGAAGAGAATGCGGCGATGGACAGGCTTCAATCCGTCACGCACGTCCGGCAGGGCGCGGGCGACGATGACCGACATGGCATAGTCGAGATAACTCGCCTTCATCTCGTCCACGATGGAGATGGGGCTGATGTCCGAAGGGTCGGCGAGGGCGGTCTCGTCGGTCAAGGCGATTCTCTTTTTGGATGATGCAATATGATCCCGCAGCACTAGCCCAGCGAAACAAATCTGTCACCCCTCGCGCGCGTGCGAATGCGGGAGTGATGGCGCACGCGCTTGCGGCTGCGCGCGGAACAGAGCAAGCGCTTAACAGTTGCAAATTACGGCCATTTAGGCTTGTTCAAAGCGTGTTCACGCGCCGGCCCCTAATCGGCGTTCAACGGAAAGGTCGCCTGAGCCCCCCTGTCAGGCGCGCAAAGGAGATGAGGATCATGCGTTTTGTTACCCCGGTGGCGCTTGCGCTCGCACTGGCGCTGACGGGCGGTGCTGTCACGGCACCTGCCTCTGCCGCAAAGAAGGAAGAAAAGAAGGGCATGAAGCTGAATGTTTCGCCCGAAGTGATCAAATCGCTCCAGACCGCACAACAGGCGACCGAAAAGCAGGATTTCGCCGGCGCGAAGGCGGCTCTGGCGGATGCGGACGCCAAGGCGAAATCGAACGATGACAAATATCAGATCGGCGCCATCAAGCTCAATACCGCCATCGCTGCCAAGGACGAACCGGGCAAGATCGAAGCGCTCAACCAGATGCTCGACAGCGGCTTGACGCCGCCGGAGCAGGCAGGACAGTTCAACTTTTTCGCGGCGAGCGGTGCGCTGGACGCCAAGAATTACGACGTTGCGCTTCAGCGCGCCCAGGCGGCGCTGGCGGCCGGATACAAGGCCGAACAGGTCAATCCGCTGATTGCCCAGGCTTACTTCGGTAAAGCGGGCACGAGTAACACAGCCGTGGATCCCGCGCGTGGGTATACCCAGCAGGGTCTCGCCGCGCTGAAAGCCGGTGCGGAAGCAATGAAGGCGTCGGGCCAACAGGTGCCCGCCCAATGGTATCAGATCGGTGTGAGCCGGGCGGACGCGGCGAAGCTGCCGGAAATCACCGACTGGGCCAAGATGGCCTATCAGGCGGAACCTAGCGGACAGAATTTGCGGACGCTCGTTAGGTTGTTCCAGCGTGCCAATCCCAATATCACGAGCCGCGAAAATCTTGACGTGCTTCGTTTGTTGGGGGCGTCGGACGGTTTGGTCGTTGGCGCCGATTTCACCGAATATGCTGAAATGGCTTCGAAAACCGGCATATATGGTGAAGTGAAGAGCGTGATCGACAAGGGGCGATCCAAGGGCGTGCTGAATGCCACCCAGGGCGGCGATACCTATCAGACAGCCATCGCGAAGATCGCGAGCGACAAGTCATCCTTGCCGTCGGCCGAAGCCGACGCGCAGAAGGCATCGACCGGCAAGATCGCGGCTGCGACTGCGGACGCCTATCTTGGCTATGGCGACTATGCCAAGGCGGCTGTCCTGTTCGAAACCGCAAAGCAGAAGGGTGGCGTCGACAATGACGAGGTGAACACCCGGCTGGGTATCGCAAAGATGTTGAGCGGCGACAATGCCGGCGCAAAGGCCGCTTTCGAGGCGGTGCAGGGCGGCGCGCGCAAGCAGATAGCCGGTTTGTGGCTGGCCTATCTGGGTAGCAAGGGCGCCTGACAGGCGGATTTGATGGGGAAGCCGGCTGCCAGCCGCGGCCGGCTCTCTAATGATCGGCTGCGTGATATCGCGGCCGGGCAGGTGGGGAGCGCCGGAAGACATGACGGTTTTGAAGGGTTCGGTGCGCTACGGTTCGGCGGCGTTGTTGGTCGCGTTGATCGTGGCGGCGCCCGTCGCGGCTAAGAAAAGGCCGCTCGTTGCGGGGCCACCGATCATGATGTCGGACAATTTCCGTACCCAGGTGCAGGCGGCGGAAAGTGCGCTGCGGGCGCGTGACCTGACAAACGCGAATGCCCGTATTTCCGGGCTGATGCCGGCATCCGATTTCGAAGCCTATGTGGCGGCTGGCCTGCGCTTCGAACTGGCCACCCAACGGCGCGATGTGCAGGCACAGCGCCTTGCGCTGACAGACATGTTCAAGACGAGCGCCCTGCCGCGGAGCGACGCTCCCAGACTGCGCTTCATCGCGGGCTACTTGTCATTTGCCGTCGGCAATTATGACGATGCGCTCGCGCAACTCGACTATGCGCGAACGCTGGGGTATGACGAAGCCGACGCAATGATGCTGCGTGCGGACATCGCCATGCGCCGCAACAAGCCCAAGGATGCCCGCCCTCTGGTCCGCGAAACCCTCTCGCGCCAGCGCGCCGCCGGCAAGGACATACCCCTGCCTTGGATCGATAAGGCCATTTCCATGGCATATCTGGCTGGCGACTGGGCGGATATGGGGCAGCTATACCGGGAAAGATTGCAGCGCGCGTCCAGCCGCGAAGACTGGCGGTCGGCTCTGACCAATTATCTGTCGGCATCGGGTCTGGAAACACAGGCCCAGCTTGACCTGTATCGACTTCAGGCGGCCAATGGCGCGATGGCAAGCGAGCGCGATTATCAGTCATACGCGCAACTCGCCGAAAAAGCTGGCTATTATGCCGAGGCGAAGGCGATCATCGAGGCCGGGCGGAAGTCCGGCAAATTGACACCCACCCAGTCCGTCACGTCGCAGCTCTTAAAGGCCGTGACCCCCAAGGCGACCAAGGAGATGGCTGGCCTGCCGGCGCTGGCAAAAAAGGCGGCAACTGCGTCAAGCGGCAAGGAAGCCTTGGCACTGGCCGACAATTACGTCTCGCTCGGGCAATTCCCGCAGGCGGTAACCCACTATCGGGACGCATTGGCCAAGGGTGGCGTAGACGTCACGCGCGTCAATGCCCGGCTGGGTATGGCGCTCGCACGTTCCGGTGACCTGTCCGGCGCGCAGGCGGCACTGGCGCAGGCGCAGCAAGGCGACTGGGCCAGCGTCGCAGGCTTCTGGTCGGTTTGGGTGGCGCAGCAGAACGGAAAACTGGCAGCCTGAAGCCACCGGCTATTCTCACACCGGCAACGGTACACCCGGCAGATTCTTGGCGGTCCTTATAGTCAGTGACGTCTTGACGCTGACGACATTGGGCGCTGGAGTGAGCTTCGACGTCAGGAATTGCTGAAAACTCTGTAGATCCTTCGCCACCACCTTAAGGATGAAATCGATCTCACCGTTCAGCATGTGACATTCGCGCACTTCCGGAAGAGCCGATACATGGTCCTGAAAAGCTTTAAGATCGGCTTCGGCCTGGCTTTTGAGGCTGACCATCGCGAAGACCGAGATCGTGTATCCCAATATGGCCGGGTCCACCACGGCGTGATAGCCGGTGATGGCTCCGGCTTCTTCAAGCGCGCGCACGCGGCGTAGGCAGGGCGGAGCGGTCAGGCCCACCTTTCGGGCCAATTCCACATTCGTCATCCTGCCATTGTCCTGCAACTCTCCCAGAATCTGCAGGTCGATGTCGTCGATATTCGGGCCGGCCATTATTCAGCTTATTTCCTGTCCTGTTAGTGCGCGACACCATAATTATATTTCAGGGCAATGCAATTGTCCCACTATGCAACGTCTCGATTCTATCGTGATCGCGACCCTTTCCCTTTGCCGCGCCCGAGCCTATCGATAGACACATGACAGCAGGCGGCGCCATCGGCGCGAGCCGCATAGCGCGGCAAATGGGGATTTTCGGTGCGCTTTAACGATCTGATGCAAACGGTACTGGCGGGTGATGACCGCGCAGAGCTGGGCGCTGTGACGTTGTGGCGCCAATGCGTCGACCTGCTGGCGCAGCACGACCGTGCCGACCGTGCGCCGATGGCGGCTGCAGATCGCGCAGCGCTGCTTGACCGGTTGAATGCGCTACGTCCCAAAGTGTCGGAAACACAGCGCATGGCGACGGTCGTCGAACTTGGCACGCGTTTACGCTCGGCTACGCTGGCGGCATTTTTCTCGGACGACCGTCCGTCTATCGCCGCTGCGGCTATGGCGCGCGCGCAATTGCCCGATGAGCATTGGGCTTCCCTGGTGCCCGGCCTTTCCCCGACGGCGCGCGGGGTGTTGCGCGGCCGTCGTGACATGGGCATCAAGGCCATGCAGGCGCTCGAAGCGTTCGGCCCGGCCGATCTGGTGTTGACCACGGATCGTCAGCACCAGGCCGACGATGCGTTGTTGCTGACCGTGGTGGCGCCAGATGCGCCGACGCAAACGCCTCGCTCCAATGCGCTGCCAATGCAAAAGGCCGACGCCCCGGCCGGCGACGGCGGACAAATACGCGCGCTCGTCGAACGGATCGCCCGCTTCACCAGCGAACGTCGGCCGCCTGCATCCCCGGCTTCGGGCTATGAAGCGCCGCCGATGGACGCAGTTCGTGCCTTCGCGTTCGAAACCGACGCGGCGGGCGTTGTGCGCTGGGTGGACGCAGGCCCCCGCGCGGCGCTGATCGGTCTGTCGCTCGGCGAAGCGGGACTGGGCGGCGATAGTGGGCCGGATGGTCATGTCGCAGGGGCCTTTGCCCGGCGCAGTGGTTTCCAGAATGGTCGTTTTACGATCGTCGGAGGCGCGATGGCGGGGGAGTGGCGCATGACCGCAAGTCCGTTTTTCGATCCGGCGTCTGGGCGTTTCCAGGGCTATAGGGGACAGGCGCGCCGACCCTATCTGTACGAAGTCGCCGCGCAACCGGCGGCTGCGCCTACCGCCCTGACCGGCCTGTCCGCCGATTCGCTGCGGCAACTTGTGCATGAATTGCGGACGCCCCTAAACGCCATCCTCGGCTTTGCGGAGATTATCGAGCAGGAATTGTTTGGGCCGGCCGGTCCGCAATATCGTGGCATGGCCGGTAATATCGCTGTGGATGCGCGGCACCTGCTGGCCGCGTTCGATGATCTGGACCTGGCCGCCAGGGTGTCGCGGGCTGACCGGGAATCAAATCCCCGTCCGATTGATTTCGAATTGCTTGTTGCGCAGGTCGCCGCGCGGTTCCGCGAACAGGGCGGAGTCGGCGCGCCGCGGATCGACATTGCGATTGCGCGCGATCTGCCGCAGGCGAAGCTGGATCCTGTACAGGGCGAGCGCATGGTACAGCATCTGTTGCGCACCCTCATCTCGGTTGCCCCCCAGGACGAGGCCTTGACCGGTGCCTGCTGGCTTCGGCCTGACGGCGGGGAAGGGCGCGTGGTGCTCGCGATCGATCGACCGTCCAGTCTGACAGGCATGGACGAGGCGCAATTGTTCGATCCGGGCTATGACGCTGATGGTGACTGGGTTGACGGTCCGCTGTTGGGCCTCGGTTTCTCCCTTCGCCTGATTCGAGGCCTCGCGTCTGCCGGCGGCGGCTGCCTGGAGGTTGAGGCCGGACGATTCCTGCTGGTGCTCCCGGCGGCGTTGGCCAGTGACGGAGCTGCCGACAGCGCCTGACCGTGCGCAGGAAACGCTCTGGCAACCATTGGACGCTAGGGAAGGGCTATGACCGCTTCTCATCATGACGGCAATCTGCTGGAACAGCCGCTGGACCGGGACATGATCGTGCTGGACCCGTCGCTCGGCACGCGCTTCATGCTCTTTGTCGACACCGAAGAGGAATTTGACTGGAACGCGCCGTTCAGCCGGACTGGCCACGGCGTGACGGCAATCGACGGTCTGGCACGCGGGCAGGCCTTTTTCGCGGCAGCGGGCGTAAAGCCGGTCTACGTCACCGATTATCCCGTGGTCGACAATGACGCCGCCGCGGCCCTCATGGGTCAATGGGTGACCGATGGCGCGGCCGACATCGGTGCGCATCTGCATCCGTGGGTCAACCCGCCGCATGTGGAGGATGTAAACGCGCCCAACAGCTATGCCGGGTTCCTGCCGGAAACGATCGAGCGGGCGAAGCTGGAGGCATTGTGCCGCCGCATCGAACAGCGCTTCGGCCGCCGGCCGATCGCCTATCGCGCCGGTCGGTACGGCGTCGGGCCAAATAGTGCACGGCTGCTGGAAGCCGCCGGATTCCGGCTCGACAGTTCTGTTCGCAGCCGGTTCGACTACAGTGCGCAGCACGGTCCGGATTTTTCCGGCCTGCCGCAAAATCCCTACTGGGCGGGTCCGACCCGCGCCTTGATGGAATTGCCGCTGTCGACGGCTTTCACCGGATTGCTTCGCGGCGGTGGCGAGCGGCTGTACCGCGCGGCACAGGGAATGGGACCGCTTGCCGGAGCGCTGGCGCGGGCGCGCATGCTCAGTCGCGTGCCGCTCACGCCTGAGGGCATATCGGCGCCGGAGGCGATTGCCGCGATCGATGCACTGATCGAGGAAGGGGTGCGCGTCCTCAACTTCAGTTTCCATTCGCCCACGCTAGAGCCGGGCCATACGCCCTATGTGCGATGCGAAGCGGATCGAATAGCATTCTACGCATGGTGGGATACCGTGCTGAACCATCTCGCGAAACGGGGGGTGGCGCCGGTCAGCCTCGACCAGTTGCTCGCCGCCGCACCTGTGCGCGGGGAGGCTTGCAAAGCAGCGTGAGGGTGCCTAATCCCGCGTCTGTCCAAACGGGTGGGGCCTGTAGCTCAATGGTTAGAGCTGGCCGCTCATAACGGCTAGGTTGCGGGTTCGAGTCCTGCCGGGCCCACCAACGTTTTAAAAATCAATAAAATCAATAACTTAGAAGGATTTTAGGTTGACCTTCGATCAACCGATTTTTCTATAAAATCCTTTATTGTCAATCTCTTGAGCAGAGATTTTGCTCTATCGATAGATGCCCCCGACCACATGTTGGGGGTATTTGTGGGGGCATCGGCTTTCAGAATGGGGGTATCGGCGAACAAAGCGATATTCCTTATATCCACTTGTTTTTTCAAAATATTCTGGAGCGATGGCTGCTCGCCGAGAGTTGCGTATGGTCTCGTGAGGGATTCCCCAAAACTGTGGAGAAATTGGGGGGTATAATTGCTCCGATACCCCTAAATGCGTGCCACAAGGCATCTTTCGCTGCAGGCGCTGTCACGGATTGCCTGAATCCCTTACCCTGTCGGTTATATCGGCGGTAGTTCAGTGATCGTGTAAGCAGTCATGGGACTTTGCGGACATTGCCGTGTGACGTGTCGAATTGCAGGTCTTGACCGGAGCCGACATTCGGCGTTTGCGCGACCGGCTCGACATTCTGACTGCAGCAGGCCCCATCCCGGTTTCTGCTCTCACCCCGAAATACATCAACTGAGATTGGTTTCGACTTACCTTCGTCTCAAAGCTCCTAATAGTGGTGGTTCGTCAGGCGGTGCGCTGCTGCTGAGCAAACTCTATGAGCACACCAACGTCATCATTACCACCAACCTGAGCTTCAGCGAATGGGCCACCGTGTTCGGTGACGCCAAGATGACCACCGCGCTCCTCGATCGGCTCACCCATCAATGTCACACCGGGGAAACCGGCAACGACAACTTCCGGCTCAAACAGCTCCCCCAGCAGCCCAAAACCAGGAAGGAGAAAACCCCATCTTCACCCACCGATGAAACTCTAACCATAATCGCAAAGGTGTGTCACTTCTCGATGAAAACCCCAAGTCACTTCTCAGCAGCAATCAGCAGTCTGCGCCATTAGTGTTGGCGGCGGACAAATTCCAGATGACAGATGGGGCTGACCAACCGTCTGATCAGTCATACGAGGATCGTTTGACTGATCGATGGCCATGTTACCCTCGTCAAAGGCTGCGAGCTTGCCTATTCCGGGCCAAAACACGGCCATGTTCCGTCGGCGATTATCCCGGCCTGACATTGTCGGACGGACTCCCAGCGTGTGTCACCCTGATCCCGCCTTACGTAGGCCAGCAATCGGGAGAACATGAAAGGTTGACCAATTACCCTTCGTGGGCGCTCGTTGCGGACAGCGACCTACTCCCTGGGTTGCCTGGTCGATTATCGAAAAGACATCTTGTCGCCAGAATACATATGTGTATCGTGGCTGCATGCCTCGCTCTTCCATCCCCGATATTCCGGCCCTGCCAGCGAACGGTCGTTCTCGCAGGTCAATCTCTGCAGTTCCGAAAACGCCTTCACCTGCCGTCAGCACCCGATCGGGCGCCATCAACGTGCCAGCAGCGGGTGCCGCTGACGAAGTCGCCGCCGAAACGGAAGGACTTCGCAACGCGCTATCGACCGAGGATTGGCTGAAGGTTGCCAAGGAAACGCTCATCGCCGAGGGAGTGGAGGCGGTCAAGATCGACCGGCTGGCGAAGGCTTGCGGCGTGACGCGCGGCGGGTTTTACTGGCGGTTCAAGAGCCGCGCCGACCTGCTTGACCAGTTGCTCAAGGATTGGCGGGCCAGCAACACCACGCCCTTCCTGGCCGCGATCAGCGGGCCCGGGACGCCGGCGGAGCGTTATCGCGCGCTCATTCGCCTGTGGATCGACGAGAAGGACTTCAACCCGGATTACGACACTGCCGTGCGCAACTGGGCGCTGACCTCCCGCAAGGTCGCGGACGTCGTCCATACCGTCGACGACATCCGCATGGATGCCCTGCGCCGGCTGTTTCTGGACGCCGGCTATGAAGAGAATGAGGCGCTCGTCCGGGCGCGGATCACCTATTTCCACCAGATCGGCTATTATGCGCTGGGCATGAAAGAAGCCACGCCCACGCGCGCCGGGCTGGTCGACATATATTATCGTATCCTGACCGGGTTCGAGACTCCGGCCGATACGAAGCCGCGGACGGTACGCCGGAGCAAGGAATAGCCAACAAGGCACTGCAGATGCCGCGACGCCGATCTCCCTTACATGAAAGACGGACCGAGTATGAAGAGCCATGTGCGTGTTGCTGTGATCGGCGGCGGCGTCGTCGGGTGCAGCATTCTTTACCATCTGACCAAGCTGGGCTGGACCGATGTCGCGCTGATCGAACGCAAGGAGCTGACTTCGGGGTCGAGCTGGCATGCGGCGGGGGGCTTTCATGCGCTCAACAGCGATCCGGGTATCGCGAAGCTGCAAAGCTACACGATCAGCCTCTACAAGGAGATCGAGGCGCTATCCGAGCAGGATGTCGGCATGCACATGACCGGCGGCCTGAACATCGCAGCCACGCAGGCGCGCTGGGATTTCCAGCGCGCGGACTTCGCACGACATCGCGTGCTGGGGTTGCAGACCGAGCTGATCGGGCCGGAGGAGATCAAGCGGCTTTGCCCGCTGATCGACGTGGCAGACGTCTATGGTGCCATCTATGACCGGCACGAAGGGCATGTCGACCCATCCGGCGTCACTTATGCCTATGCCAAGGCCGCTCGCAAGGCCGGCGCGGAGATTTATCGTCACACCCGCGTCATGGACTTGAAGCCGACGGGCCGGGGCAGCTGGCGGCTCATCACCGACAAGGGTGAGATCGAAGCTGAGCATGTTGTGAACGCGGCCGGTCTGTGGGCGCGCGAGATGGGCGCGATGGTGGGTGTGTCGCTGCCGCTAGTGCCGATGGAGCATCATTATCTTCTGACCGACGACCTGCCCGAGATCGCGGAGCTGGACAGAGAATTGCCGCTGATCGTGGACCTGGACGCGGAAATCTACATGCGCCAGGAGCGCAAGGGCATGCTGGTCGGCGTCTATGAGAAGGAGGCGACACCGTGGGCGGTCGCGGGCACGCCCTGGGATTATGGCGAAACCGAATTGCTGGAACCCAAACTTGAGCGGCTGAGCGATGCGCTGATCAAGGGTTATGCGCGCTTCCCTGCGGTGGCCGAAGCGGGTATCCGCCGCATCGTCAACGGTCCCTTCACCTTCACGCCGGACGGCAATCCGCTGGTCGGACCCGTGCCTGGCGTGCCCAACTATTGGTCGGCCTGTGGGGTGATGGCAGGCTTCGCGCAGGGTGGTGGCGTTGGCCTGTCGCTAGCGCAGTGGATTATCGAGGGCGAGCCCGAAGTCGATATCTTCGCAATGGATGTCGCACGCTTCGGCGACTATGCGACGCCCACCTATGTCGCAGACAAGGCCAAGGAATTTTATTCCAATCGCTTCACGCTCGCCTATCCCAATGAATATTGGCCAGGTGGTCGCGTGTGCCGCGTCGACCCGATCTACGACAGGCTGAAGGCCAAGAACGGCGTGTTCGGCGTCAGCTACGGGCTAGAAGTGCCGCTCTATTTCGCGCTGGAAGGCGAAGCGCCGGTCGAGACGCCGACCCTCAAGCGCTCCAACGCCTTCGACGCCGTGGGCCGCGAAGTGGCTGCTGTGCGCAAAGGCGTGGGCGTGTTCGACAGCTCATCCTTCGCCAAATATGAGGTGAGCGGGCCAGGCGCTGCGCAGGCGCTCGACCGGCTGATCGCGAATCGCCTGCCTTCGGTCGGCCGCATCCGCCTGGCGCCGCTTCTGGGGGAAAGCGGCCGGCTGATGGGTGACTTGACGCTGATGCGGCTGGCCGAGGACCGCTTCCTGCTGTTCGGATCGGGTTATCTCCAGAATTGGCATGGCCGTTGGTTTGCGGAACATCTGGCGGGCGAGGGCGTGACGATCCGCAATCGTAGCGCTGAACTGGGCGGTCTGATCCTGACGGGGCCGCGATCGCGCGAGCTGCTGCAACGGGTTACGGGCATCGACCTGTCGCCCGCCGCCTTCCCCTTCATGGCGGTACGCGAAGGGGATGTCGGCTTCGCGCCGGCGACCGTGGCGCGGCTTTCGCTTTCTGGGGAACTGGCGTTCGAAATCTATGTGCCTGCAACAAGCCTATCAGCCGTCTATGCTGCGATCGAGCAGGAGGGTACGGCGTTCGGGCTCGTCGATTTCGGGCTGCACGCGCTCAATTCGATGCGGCTGGAAAAGGGCTTCGGCATCTGGAGCCGCGAGTTCAGCCGTGACTATACCCCTGCGATGAGTGGTCTCGATCGCTTCGTCGCCTTCAACAAGGGCGATTTTATCGGTCGCGAGGCCGCATTGGCGGCGCGCGCTGCGCCCTCGACGCAGGTGCTGGTGCTGATGCAGGTCGATGCGGACGATGCCGACGCGGCGGGCTACGAACCGGTCTGGCAGGGTGAGGAGCGTGTCGGCTTCGTGACATCGGGTGGCTATGGTCATCGCACGGGCGCCAGTCTGGCAATGGCCTATGTCGACCGGGCGATGGTGGAAGCCGGCGCGGCGATTGAGGTGTCGATCCTGGGCGAACGCAAGCCCGCGCGGATTGTGGAGGGCGGGCTTTACGATCCGGAAAACAGGCTGGCGCGGGGATGATTGCGGCAGCGCAGCCAGTGCCAATGCGGATCGATCGCGACCGCTGGTATGTGCTGGCGGTGCTGATGCTGGTCTACACGCTCAACATCGCCGACCGCTTCGTTGTGTCGACGTTGATCGAGCCGATCAAGGCGGAGTTCCACCTCAGCGACGGCGCGGTAGGTCTGCTCACCGGCGCGGCGATGGCGGTCTTCTATGTCACTGCCGGCATCCCGCTCGGCCTGCTCGCCGACCGCTACAGCCGCAAGCGGATGATCGTCGTCTCCCTCGCCATATGGTCGGCGCTGACCGCGCTCTGCGGCATGACGCACAGTTTCTGGCAGTTGCTGGTCGTGCGGATCGGCGTGGGCATCGGCGAGGCGGGGGGCACGCCGCCCTGTCAGTCGCTGCTGGCAGACAAGTTTCCGCCGCGCGCGCGGGGCTTCGCTCTGACCCTGTTCGCGCTGGGCGCGGCGCTCGGCGCGGGTCTTGGTTCATCGCTTGGCGGCTATCTGTCCGACCATCATGGCTGGCGCATGGTGCTGATCGTGTTCGGCGCGCTGGGCCTGCCCGTGGCGCTGCTGGTCGGACTGACGGTCCGGGAGCCGCGGCGCGGACAGCTGGACGACATCCCGCCCGCTGCGGACGTGAGCCTGAGCGCCACCATCGCGTTCGTCCGTCGCCAGCCCGCGCTGCTCCATGTGCTGGCCGGCGCCACGGTCGTCACCTTCTGGGGCTGGGGGCTGGTCTGGTGGACACCCGCTTTCCTGATCCGCAGTCACGGCATGTCCGTGCAACAGTGCGGCGAACTGCTGGGATGGATGCACGTCATCGGCGGAGCGGCGGTCACTCTGGGCACGGCCTGGGTCATGAAATGGCTGGAGGCGTGCGACCCGCGCTGGCAGACGCGCTTCGTGGCGATCGCGACGATCCTGCCCACTTTTCCGTCGATCCTCGCCTATGTCACCACCTCGCCCATCGTCGCGACGGCTGCCATGTGGCTGTTTGTGCCGATGATTTATCTCTATATTGGGCCGACGCTGGCGCTGGCGACCAACCTGGTGCCCGCAACGATGCGATCGCAGACCTGCGCCTTTATCGTTTTCTCGGCCAACGTCGCCAATCTCCTCATCGCGCCGCTCGCCATCGGGGCTTTGTCCGATCTGCTTGGCCCGCATCTTGCCGACCCGGCGCAATCGCTACGCTGGGTGCTGGTGGGGACCAGCCTGACGGGATTTTGGGCAGCGTGGCACTATTGGGCGGCGGCGCGGCATTTGCCCGGTGACCTGGAGCGCGCCGGAACCGGGCAGGGCTGACGCGGACACGGACCAGCCTGTCATTCGCCCATCAAGGGGTGCGGCATCGGCGGAGCCGGCGCCTGTAATGTCCGGCCGATGAAGGCGGTGGCATCCTTGGCGAACTGAACCGCAGGAACGCCGTGTCCCGATTCATAATGCACAACCGTCATCTGCTCCGCCCGGTCTGCGGGCAGCTGCGATCGCACATAATCGACGCCAAAGGGCGAACAGGCCCAGTCATAGAGACCTTGCCCGAAAAAGGCGTGCACGCCCTTTCCAATGATGCGCTGGAAGGCGGGCAAAATGATGTCGACGCCGAGGCCGACGGGTACCTGTTCCAGCCCCATACCCCATTTGACCGCCATCCAGTCGTCGAAGCCTGCGCGTACCGGCCACCCGCCGCCGAACGGCCCGGCATAATAACTGTCTGAGGTCATGCCGAGCGTGCGGTTGAGCAATGTGCGTTCGGCAAGGCTGGGATAGGCGCTGCCCCGCGCCATCAGCGACGGGTCGCGAGTCGGGTCATAGGCGCTCGTCTGGAGCGGACCGGCGATCCGCGTGTCGTAGAAACCGACCGACTTGCCTTCGTCGCGCAGCAGTTCGTTGGTGAACGCCTCCGCGCCGATCTTCAGGCCATATCGTTCGATCACCTCGGGCTTGAGGCCGGAATAGCGCGCCATCTCCACCGCCAACCGGCGGCGATCCTGCGCCGGCAGCAGGTTTCCCTTCGCAATGGCGGGCAGATAGCTGTCGAATGCCCATGCTTTCGCCTCCGCGATCGCCTTTGCCCGATCGGCCTGAAGGTCGGCGGGCAGCTTGCCGTGCGCCTGCGCGATGACCGCGAAGCCGGGGATCAGGTTGGCATAATAGGTTTCCGATCCGGTGATCGACAGGCTGGCGCCTTCGGCTGATACCATGATCCCGCGCACGGGGATGCCCCGGTCGATCGCCGCGTCGGCGACCAGGATCGACCGCACGCTGCCCCAGCTTCCGCCGGTAAAGAAGATCGGCGCATCGGTCGTCTGGAACCGTTGCAGATACAGGCGCACGACCTCCACCAGCGCATCGCGATCCGCTTTGATGCCGTAGAAAAGCGGCGCGAATTCGGGCTTTGTCATGCGGCTGTAGCCGGTGCCGACCGGATCGATGAGGACAAGGTCGGTTGCGCCGAGCAGGCTGTCGGGATTGTCGATGACCTGCGCGCGTCCGTTGCGCGCCTCCGTTACGAGCGGCGCAGATCGGCTGAGCGTCGCGGCGCTGCCCGGGCCGCCGGGAAAGGTGAAGGTGACGGGGCGGGGCGCCGCGCCGGCGGGCTGGTCCGCAGTATAGGAGACGAAATAGACATGGGCGGTTTCTTCGCTCGTCGCGTCGTTCACCAGCCGCAGGAAACCAGCCCGGGCGGTATAGGAGATCCGTCGCCCGTCACGCAGCGTGATGGCGTGGCGGGTGACCGCGACGTCCGCGCTTTCGGCGGCGGCGACCGGCGTTTGCCGGGGGGATGCCGCCACGGATGGCGATGCTGCGGCCAGCAGAGCCAGGCCGCTGATCATTGCTCCGGCGAAGTTACGCATATCGACCTTCCTTTGGCGTCTGGTTCAGGCGAAGACGACCGTCTTGCCGCCGTTGCTGATGATGCGGTGGTCTGCCTGCCAGCCTACCGCGCGCGCGAGGACCGCGCATTCGACTTCCTGACCAAGAGCGACGAATTGCTCGGGCGTCATCGCGTGGCTAACATGCCGTGTGTCCTGCGCGATGATCGGGCCTTCGTCGAGGTCGGTTGTCACGAAATGCGCGGTCGCGCCGATCATCTTCACCCCGCGCGCATGTGCCTGATGATAGGGTTTGGCGCCCTTGAAGCTGGGAAGGAAGCTGTGATGGATATTGATGCATTTCCAGGAAAGTGCATCGCACAGGCGCGGCGAGAGAATCTGCATGTAGCGCGCCAGCACCACGAAGTCGGCCGCGGTTTCGCCGATCAGGTCGATGACCTGCAGCTCCTGCGCGTCCTTCGTCTCCTTGGTCACGGGCAGATAATGGTAAGGCAGGCCGTTCCATTCGACGAAGGAGCGCATGTCGTCATGATTGGAAAACACGCCGACGATGTCGATCGGCAGGATGCCTGCTCGCCAGCGGTGGACGAGGTCGTGCAGGCAGTGGCCGAACCGCGACACGGCGATCAGCACGCGGGGCTTGACTGATCGGTCGTGCAGTTCCCAATCCATGCGCAATTCGTCGGCGAGCGGCGTGAAAGCCGCGTGCAGGGCACCGGCGTCGATCGCCGAGCCGCCTTCGTGGCGGAAGACGACGCGCATGAAGAAGGTGTCGGTCGACGGGTCGCTATACTGACTGGATTCGGTGATCGTAAGATCACGGTCCAGCAGGAAGGCCGACACGGCCGCGACGATGCCTTTGCGCTCCCGGCAGCGCAGCACGATGACATAATGCGGCAGGGTCATGGTCGCTCATCCTTGAATTCGCGAAGCGCCTCGGCGAACCAGCGGCGCAAATGGTCGGCAAAGCCGATGTCAGTATAAAGATCGAAGGCGTCGGTTCCCGGGACACGGTCGATGAGGACAGTGGTGTCGGCGAACAGGGTCCGGGCGCAGCGCCCCTCGGCGAAGGCAAGCGGGTGCAGATCGATTCCAGTGCCCATCGACAGACAATCGCGTGCGGCCGGCCCGTTGGCACGGAAGATGGTACAGGCTTGCGTCATGTCGGCAAGATGCGCGGTCACGCCCGCCAGCGCATGGTCGATCGCAGGCGTGACAGCTTCCGCGCCCGTGAGCATCCATTCGCCCGGCGCGCGCCAGAAAACGCGCGGCGCGGTGCCAGCGGCATGATTGGCTTGTGTCGGAAGCGGCGTGCGGAGCAACGCGCTGATCCGATCGATGAGCGCGCCATCGGGCCGGCGTATCCGCAGGATGTAGACCGAGGACGGGTGCCTTTCCGACACCGAGCAGCCTGGCGCGTCGAGGACGAAATCTTCAGCCATTGAGCCGTTCTCCCTGCGCATCGAAATGAACGGGGGATGTGACGCGGGCCGGCAGGTCGCCATCCAGCCCCCGCACGACGACGCGCTCGCCCACGCGCGCCGCGCCGCCCCGGATCAGCCCAAGCGCGACGCCATGTCCCAACGTGGGGCTGAAGCCCGATGAGGTGACATAGCCGTCGCTGCCGTCCGGTCCCAGGACATGCGCGCCGATCGGCAGCGCGATCGCGGGGTCATCGCTGGCAAAGCCGACGAAGGCGAGCCGGTCCTCGCTGAGATTTTCCGGCAGGAATAGCGACCGCTTGCCGATGAAATCGCTCTTCTTGCGCAGCACCTGCGGCCAGCCGACATCGAGCGGCGTGGTGGTGCCGTCGGTGTCCGCGCCGATGTGCAGATATCCCTTTTCCGTGCGCAGCAGCATCCAGGCGTCGATCCCGACCGGCGCGATGCCATGGCCGGCCCCGGCCGCCATCAACCTGTCCCACAATTCGGGGACTCGGCTTGCCGGCACGTTGATCTCATAGGACAGGTCGCCGGTATAGCTGACCCGCAGGATGCGCGCGGCCATGCCGCCGACGAGTCCCTGTCGCCAGCTCATATGCGGGAAGGCGTCGGCCGCGAGATTTATGTCCGTGCCCACGGCCGAGAGGATCGCGCGCGCCGCCGGACCGCTCAGCGTCAGCACGCCCCAGGCCGACGTGACGGGCGCAATCACCAGGTCGAGGTCGGGCCATTCGCACTGATGCCATTCCTCCAGCCAGGCGGAGATGCGCGCCGCGCCACCGCTCGACGTGCAGACGAGGAAGCGGTCCTCCGCCAGCCTGGCGCAGACGCCGTCATCGATGATGGCGCCGATCTCGCTCAGCATCAGTCCGTATCGCACCTTGCCGGGCTGGAGCGTCGACATGGTATTGGCATATATGCGGTCCAGAAAACGCGCGGCATCCGGGCCGACAATCTCGATCTTGCCGAGCGGTGATCCTTCGAACAGGCCAGCACCCTGCCGCACGGCCAGCGCCTCGCGCTGTTCGGCCGCATGCCGATCCTCGCCTGCGCGCGGATAGCAGGCTGGCCGTTGCCAGCCGCCGAAGTCCTCGAACAGGGCGCCGGCGGTGACATGGCGGCCATGCCCCGGCATGAATCGAACCGGCCGGAACAGGTCGCCGCGCCGCCACCCCGCCATGACCGACAAGGGCAAGGGGGTATAGGGAAAGCGAAAGCGGGTCGTTCCGGTTTCCGCGATCGTGCGCGCGGTCGCGCCCGCCAGTAGGGCGAGGCCGTTGACATTGGAGGTCTTGCCCTGATCGGGCGCCATGCCCAGTGTCGTGTAGCGTTTCAGATGCTCGACCGAGCGGAAACTTTCGCGGGCGGCCAGCGCCACGTCGGCGGCGGTGACGTCATTCTGATAGTCGACGAATGCGCGAGATGGATCGCCTGCCACTTGTCCCAGCGGACCGGGCGGGCTGGGCTGACGCGACTGGCTTGCCGATGGCGCGGCACCGGTGCCGCCGCCGGCGCGGTAGCCGGATGCCAGCGCGCTTGTCAGGTCGAAGTCACCCGCTGCGCCGCCGACCGACACCTCCGGCTGCACCGATCGTTCGGGGACGAAAGCGGCGCGCTGTTCATCGAAACGGAGCGTGCCCCCCGATTGCGAAAAGAGGTGAACGGCGGGGCTGAAACCTCCCGACATCGCCAGGCAGTCGCAACGCACCCAGCGTGTCGCGCCGCCCGGGAGCCGAATCCGCGCCGCGCGGATGTGGCCGCGACCCCTGGTCGCATCGACCGTGGCGTTGCGCGTCATTGCGACGCCGTGGGCTGCAAGCCGGGCGGCCAGGTCGGCGGGCACTGTCGCGCGCAGATCGATGAGTTCCGCGACCTCCATACCAGCGGCAATCAGTGCTTCGGCCACGCGATAGGCTTCATCGTCATTGGTGACGACAAGCGCCCGCTTGCCCGGCAGCACCCCGAAGCGGGCCGCATAGGTCCGCGCCGCTCCGGCCAGCATCACGCCGGGTCGATCGTTGCCGGCAAAGACCAGCGGCCGTTCGATCGCGCCGGTCGCCAGCACCACCCGTGCGGCGCGCACCTGCCAGAGGCGGAAGCGCGGACGATCCGGGGTGGCTGCGCAATCGACTTCGCTGCCGAGCGCCTCGACCAGCGCCAGCGCATTATGGTCGAAATAGCCCACTGCGGTAGTTCGCGTAAGGATGCGCGCGTCGGGCGCTTCGTCCAGGGCGGCGCGGACGCCGGCGATCCATGCATCCTGATCAAGACCGTCGATGATGTTGTTGTCGTGCAGCAGGGATCCGCCGATCGCCATGTCCTGTTCGACCAATATTATCCGTTCGCCCCGCTCCGCCGCGGCGCGCGCCGCCGCCAGTCCCGCCGGCCCGGCGCCGACGACCAGCAGGTCGCAATGGGCGTTTCGGGTGACGTAGCGGTCGGGATCGGCTTCGCGCGACGGGCGGCCAAGCCCGGCGGCGCGGCGGACGAAGCCTTCATAAAGGTGCCAGTTCGGCCACATGAAGGTCTTGTAGTAGAAGCCAGCGGCCAGGAAGCGGTGCAACAGGTCGTTGACCGCACCGATGTCGAACCGGGCGCTCGGCCAGCAATTGACCGAGCTTGCCACCAGACCTTCATAAAGCGGCACCTCGGTCGCGCGGACATTGGGCGTGACGCGCGCGCCCTCGCCAAGCTGGACGAGCGCGTTGGGTTCTTCGACTCCGGCGGCGAGCAGGCCGCGCGGGCGATGATATTTGAAGGATCGACCAAGCAGGCGCACGCCGTTGGCGAGTAGGGCGGATGCCAGCGTGTCGCCGGGGTGGCCGACATAGTCGCGGCCGCCAAAGCGGAAGCGCAGCGTGCGCGATCGGTCGATGCGGCCGCCGGTTGCGGATCTGAAGGGCTGCCCCGTCACAGCGAAGCCCCGGTACCGACCATGCCGGTTCCAGCGATGCCCGGCGCTGACTCGCCCATAGGATAGACGGCGCTGATCGTATGCGTCACCGTATCGCGCGCGATATTGAACCACTGGCCGCAGCCATGATCATGGACCCAGCGTTCCCGATGCACTCCGCGAGGATTGTCGCGATCGAACAGATAGGCGGCCCATTCCGCATCGCTTGCGCTCTCGGGCGGGCGGACGATATGGCTCTGGCCGCCGCAGGAAAATTCGACCTCGTCGCGCGGGCCGCAATGGGGACAGGAAATCAGGAGCATGAAGGCCTCAATGCGCGATGCCGGAGGCTGCGGCCTCGTCGATTAGCGCGCCACGCGCGAAACGGCCCAGATCGAAGGGCGCGGCGAGCGGATGCGGCTCTCCGGTCGCAAGATGATGCGCCAGCACCGTGCCGCCTACTGGAATCGCCTTGAACCCGCCTGTGCCCCAGCCGCAGTTGAGGTAGAGGCCGGGCACCGGCGAGGCGCCGATGATCGGGCTGGAATCGGGCACGACATCTACGATGCCAGCCCATTGCCGCGCGAAGCGGACGCGGCCGAAAGAGGGGTATTGCTCGGCGATCGCGCCTAGCACCGAGCGCGCGACCGGCAGGTTGCCGCGCTGCGCGTAGGAGAGATAATGATCCAGCCCTCCACCGATCACGAGGCCGCCCTTGTCCGACTGGCTGACATAGGTGCCGGTGGCGAGGCTGAGCACGGCCGTGTCGATCACCGGCTTGAGCGGCTCTGACACGAAGGCCTGGAGCGCATAGCTGCTTATCGGCAGGCGAAAGCCTGCCATGTCCGCCAGCACGGACGAATGACCTGCTGCGGCCAGTGCGACCTTGTCCGCCATGATCCGCCCGCGGCCGGTCTCGACGCCGGTCACGCGGCCGTCGACGCCGCGAAGGATGCCGGTGACTGCGCAATTTTGGATGATATCGACGCCCAGCGCATCGGCGGCGCGGGCATAGCCCCATACCACGGCGTCGTGGCGCGCCGTTCCCGCCCGATCCTGCACGAAGCCGCCAAACACAGGATAACGGGCGCCTGGCGACACATCGAGCGCGGGCACGCGGCGGGCGATGTTCGCCACCGACAGCATTGTCGTGTCCACGCCATTGAGGCGCATGGCTCCCACCCAGCGCGTCGCCGCTTCCAGATCGTGGCGGCTGTGCGCCAGCGTGATGAGGCCGCGCTGGCTCAGCATGACATTATAGTTCAGCTCGCGCGACAGGCCCTCGTAGAGCCGCAGCGCATGATCGTAGAGTGCCGCGCTTGGCTGGTAATAATAGTTGGAGCGTACGATCGTAGTGTTGCGGCCGCTGTTGCCGCCGCCGATCCAGCCCTTTTCCAGTACCGCAACGTTGCGCACGCCATGCGTGCGGGCGAGATAATAGGCCGTGGCAAGCCCATGGCCGCCGCCGCCGACGATGATTGCGTCGTAGCGCGGTTTGGGCTCTGGCTCCCGCCAGGCAGGCGTCCAGCCGCGCTGTCCGCGCAGTCCTTCACGCAATAGCTGCCAGCCTGAATAAAGCCGCCTCATAAACCCTACCGATACATAACTGTATTGAACGAAGTATGAATTTTCTTCTTGGAGATCAAGGAAATTGTCCCATGAAAACAGAAATACAATTCAATAGCGTATCGACTTTTCGGTCTGATGCACATATGCGGCAGCGGCAAGATCCTGCACTACATGGCCGAGCGATTTGTAGACGGTTATATCCTGCTCCGAGCATCGGCCGGGAACCTGCCTGAGCAGCACCTCCCCGATCTCTGCGACGATATGGCCGTCATCGATCAAGCCCGCCGCCTTGGCGTTCAGAAATTCGGCGCCGGCGGCCAGCACAGACCGGCGACTGTCGGCGATGAAGCGGCTGCGCAGCACCAGATCATGGTCGATCTCGACCGGGCCGGCATGGCTCGACCCCACGATGTTCACATGCGTACCGGGACGCACCCAATCGCCCAACAGCACCGGGGTCTGCGACGCGGTTACGGTGCAGATGATGTCTGCGCCGCCCGCCGCAGTTCGTCCGTCCGGCGCAGCGCGTGCCGGGATTCCGGTGGCCGTCTCCACGCGCGCGGCAAACGCATGGGCAGCGTCCTCGTCGCGCGCCCAGATAATGATTTCCTTCAATGCCCGCACGCGGGCAATCGCCTGGACATGCGTCCACCCCTGGGCGCCGCAGCCGAACATGGCGAGACGGCAGGCATCGGGCCGGGCGAGCGCTTCGGTGGCGACCGCGCTCGCTGCTGCCGTGCGGATATGCGTGATCTCGCCCGCATCCGCGATGCAAACGATCCTCCCGTCGGCGCGGTCGAAAAGAACGACGACGCCGCGATGCGCAGAGCGGCCCGGCCGGTCGGGATCACCGTAGGCGGTGATGACCTTTGCGCCGAAGCCGTGAGGCGATTCCAGCATGCCGGGCATCAGGGCGAACAACTCGCCCGGCGCGATCGGAATGATGGTGCGCAGGGGCTGCTCCGTGCCCCCGGCGGTAAAATCGCGCATCGCCGCGCGCACGGCGGCGATGCAGCCATCATAGTCGAGCAGGGCGCGGACCCGGCTGGCATCGTAGAAAGGAATGGTCGGATCGGCCTGCGCCATGCTCTTGTCTCCAGCTATGCTGCGGACTGCCGGTGGTCAGGCGACGACGCGCAAGGGATCCTGTGTGCCGCTATCGCGGGATAACAAGGTGCGCATCATCGCGGCATAGTGGCTGACGAAACCGGCGGTCTGCGCTTCCAGCACGGTATAGGGGCCGGGACGATAAGCGGGCGAATCGACGCCACGCGCATTCTCCTCAACGATGCCCTTGTCCTGTCGGGTGGTCACATCCCACAGAAAAGTCAGCGCATCCTCGTCGATTGCGGCGAGATCGGCTTCCGCATCCACGAACCATGTGAGCACAACATCGGTCTCATCAGGGCCGATCGGCACGAACTGGAACAGCACGGCGTGATCGTTATAGGCGCCAAGGAAGCCGAACATGCCCAGGTGCAGCGCGGTCTCGCCGCCGTCATAGTCGGTAAAGCCGCCCATCAGCGGGGCTACCGGATCGCCGGTGCGCGATGCGGTGCGGCGACCGAGGCCAATCGGGTGGCGGTAGGTGGTAAAACGCGCTTCATCCACGCCGCCCGCCACGCGGATTTCGCGATTGTAAGGAGCGTCGTCTAGGCCAGCGCGCCAGATTGCGACCTTTTCCTCCCAGTCGCTGGCGGCTGCAGGATCACTGATGGCGGTTGCCGCGATATGGCCGTTCATGCGGAAATATTCCGGGTGCGACGGACGGCAATGATAGCATTCGTAGAAATTTTCCAGCACCAGCTTCCAGTTGGCGCGGGTCGGATAAGACCGCCGCGCGGCAACCTTCGCCCGTTCGATCCCGTGCTGACGCAAGGTCGGCAGCATGGCCTGCTCCATCGCGTCGAGGCTCGGCATCGCGGCTATGTCGAGGCCACACAGAATCAGTCCGCCAATCTCGCGGCAGGCGACAGGGTGCAGGCCAAGCTGAGTGGGGTCGACGCCGGCCGGCAGGTCGCGGGTCGTCTTCAACTCGCCGGTCAACTGGAACGACCAGGCATGATAAGGGCAGACGAGCATCGGGCTTTTGCCGTCGCCCTTGCAGATGCGCGAGCCGCGATGGGTGCAGACATTATGATAGGCGCGAAAGCCATGATCGCCAGCGTTCACGACGATAATCTCCTGCCCGAAAAGCGAGCGCACAACATGCGCGCCGCGCTGGGGCAGGTCTGCGACGTGGGCGACGACGCTCCATTGTCGCGGGAACAGGCGGTCATTCTCCAGCGCATAGATGTCGGCGTCGCGGTAGAAGGGGCGCTCGAGCGACCATCCTTCACGTTGGGAGGCAAGCAAGTCAGCGATCATTTCCACACTTCTCCCGCGACGCGTATAAAATTGCCGCCCAGAATGTTGCGAAGGGTCGTATCGTCATAGCCCCGGCCGATCAGAATGCCGACGACCTCTGGTAGCTGCGCCGGCGCTAGAAACCTGACCGGGCCGTCATGATAGCCTTCCTCGACCGGCCAGAATTGGGGATTGGCGCCGACGATCTCGTCAATGTCGGCTACGTCCACGGGGAAGCCGAAGTCGAGCCCCAGTCCTACATGCTCTGGCCCCGTGACGCTCACCAGATGATCGATATGATCGGCCATCCGCTGCGTGAGCGGTGCGCCGCGTCCCAGCATCAGGTCGATGCCGTTGACGCCGATCACGCCGCCGGTCGCGGCGCAGGCACGCGCCTGTTCGTCGGTGATGTTGCGACCGTGGCGCGCGATCGCCTTGGCATTGCTGTGCGAGAAGATTACCGGCGCGCGCGAATGGACCATGACATCCATGCTGGTGCGATATCCGGCATGACTGACATCCACGAACATGCCGAGCCGGTTCATTTCGTCGATGACGTTGCGACCGAAGGCGGTCAGGCCGCAATCCTCGTCATGGCAACCGCCGCCGGCGGCATTGTTGCGATTATAGGCAAAGTGCATCTGTCGCACGCCAAGATGGTGGTAGAACTCTACCATCTCGATCCGCTCATCCAGCGCCACCATGCCTTCAAGGTCGAAGGTCACGGCCAGCTTGCCCTCGGCAGCGGCGGCGCGCACGTCGGCGGCGCTTTCAACCAGGCGGTAGCGGTCCGGCCGGGCGAGGATGCGGTGGCGGAAATTGGCCAGAGCGCGCACGCTGTCCTGCCACGGCATCAGGTCAAAGCCCACGTTAATTGACAGATAATTTATCCCGGCGTCAGTCCACAGTGCCAGATTGTCGAAATCGGCGGCCGGGTCAGGCATGAAGCCGGAGTGGGTATCCCACACCAGCGTATCCTCGATCAGCGCGCGGGCGCGCGAAACGTCAATGCTGAATTTGCCTTCCACGCTGTCACTCCTCATGGCGCTGAAGCCGGCGCAACGGTCGGGTAACCGCGCGAGGCGATCGGCCGTCCGGTGACGAAAGCCCGTATATCAGCCGCAAATGCGGCACGGCCCGCATCGTCAGAATAGAGCATATGTCCGCCGCCGTAGCGGGCAAAGCTGATGCGATCAGGCGGCACGTCCAACTGGCTGAACAGATAGTCGGTCGCGCCCATCGAACTGGTCGTGTCGAACACACCCTGCGTCACCATCAGCCGCAGCCCGGGCTGGGCACGCATCTGCTCCTGAAGGACGAGGTCGAGCAACGGCGCGGGGGGCTTGATATAGCCCCATGTGTCCTCGAAGTCGTATGGGGCGGGGACGGTAGAGCGATAAGCGGGCACGCCCTTGGCTCCAAGCGCAGCGGCATAAAGTTCGCTGGTGCGCGTCAGGCCACGCATCATCGCCTCCCAATCGCGATCGGCATCCTGGGGCGCCGCATCAAGCGGCTCGGTCTCCCGCCCGTCAAATTGGCCGAGTGCCTTGCCCTTGTCGGCCAGCAACTGGCGGCGGGGATTGTCGATGCGCAGTCCGCCAGCGATCCAGCGCTCGGCAGAAATGCCGGTCAGCCTTGCAAGTCCGCCGGCAACCTTGGCGCGCTCCGCCGGCGCCAGCCGATTGCCGGCGATGAGCGCCGGCGCATAGTCGGTCTGGACGAAATGCTGCGCTGCCTCGATCGCCTGGCCCAGTGTCCGCGCACGGTTGTCGATCAGGCCGTGATACCAGGAAAGCGCCACGATGTCCGGCAGGCGCATCGCTGCGCGCAACGGGTCCGGCAGGCGGCGGACACTTGCCTGCGGCGGGCCGTTATAAGTGATTGCCTGTGAGATCAGGATAAGCCCCGCGACCGACAGGTGCGGCGTTGCCGCGGCGAGATCGCGCGCCAGCATCACGCTGCGCAGCGACCCATAGCTTTCGCCCGCGATATAAACGGGGGCGTTCATGCGGCCCTGATCGATCAACCAGCGCAGGATGACCTGGGCGAAGGCAAAGGAATCGCCATCATTTGAACGGAAGGTCTGCGCATCGGCACCGGGAAGCGGGCGGCCAAAGCCGGTTTCCGGCGCGTCGATGAAGACCAGGTCGGCGACATCGAGCACGCTGTCACGATTGTCGACCAGGGGCACCGACGTATCGGCCATCGCGGCCATGTCGAAGCGCGCGAGCCGGTGCGGGCCGAGTGCCCCGAACATCAGTGTGTTGGACGCGGCGCCGGGCCCGCCATTGAAGACAAAGATGACCGGCCGGGCTGACGTCGCATCTTGCGCCTTGGCAGTAAAGGCGTAGACGAACAGGCTGGACGCCGGCTTTCCGTTGCTGTCCTTGATCAGCATTTCCTGCAAAGTGGCGACATAGGCAACCTGCCTGCCGCCGAACATTCCGCGGCGTGTGGCGGAAAACCGGCGGGGTCCGGCCTGCGCCGCGAAGGTCAGCGCCGGCCAGCTCGACGCGGAGGGCGCGGCCTTGATCTCTCCAGTGCCCGCCGCCGATACAGCATCGGGCAGCAGGCAAAAGGCGGCGATCAGCGCGATGAGCCTTTTACGTTTCGATGTCACGGGCGCGGTCTCCAACGGTTCGGCAGTAACGATACATATGTGTATCCTATCTGCAATGGAAATTTTTTGTGATGGCCGCTTACAGGGCTGCAAATCGTCGGTCTGCAGTGTCGAGGAATCGCGCTCTATCAGCTGGCTCAATGAAGTTTGGATGCCGTCAGCGTCGCAAATTCGACCTTATCACCACGTCTTTCCGCGAATTAACTGCGATCGTTGATCGCCGCTGGCGAGGGTTGCGGCAACTGCAGCGTCGTCTTTTCGATGTCCAGCACAGTCGGGAGCGAATCGAGGTCTGCATCAAGCCGACTGCCTCGAACCTCGGCAGCCTAATCCATACATTTGTGTTTGTTTTGAATCCACGGGATGCGACGTCCATCTGGCGTGGCAGGGCGAGATAGACGCCCGCATTGGTTATCCTTGCCCAGTGGAGTGGCGAGGTAGGAGACCAAGTGTTTGATTATAGGTAATCTTAGCGCTCGCTCCGGCGGATGGAGATTTTTGACCTCAATGTTGGGCATTAAATAACGAGTAGCCGCTGCCGATCCTCTACCCTGCGCCTGAACATGAGCGAAAAATAAACCGGCCTATCTCGGTCGCTCAACTGGCTTGACAAGACACTAATGTATTCTAGGCTATTCCTCACGTACAGTAAGCGGGAACTCCAGCCATGGGGGGCTTGGAGTGATTTCAGGGAGATCAGCTATGCGAACGGCGTTCAATCTCGCTCTATCGATGTCGACGGTTCTGGCGGCGATTTTCGCTTCCGGGACCGCCGGGGCCCAGACGGGCGCAGCGCCCGCTGCAGACGGTGACGACGCCATCGTCGTCACCGCGCAGAAGCGCGAACAACGGCTTATCGACGTGCCCGTCTCGGTCAGCGCCGTCGCGGCCGAGACGCTGACGACCCAGAACCTGGTGTCGCTGAGCGATTATTACACGCGTATTCCCGGCATTCAGCTTTCGGGCAATAACACCACCAACGTGTCGTTGCGCGGCATTTCCACGGGCGGCAATACCAACCCGACCGTCGCCATCCTGATCGACGACGTGCAGTTCGGTTCTTCAACCTATCTTGGCCGTCCGCCACTGCCCGATCTCGATCCCGCGACGTTGCAGCGGGTCGAGGTGCTGCGCGGGCCGCAGGGCACGCTTTACGGTGCGTCGAGCCTTGGCGGCCTCATCAAATATGTGACAAAGGATCCCAGCACCAGCGAGTTTTCGGGTCGCGCCGAACTCGGCGTCAACACGGTCAAGGACGGCGGCGAAGGCTGGTCTGTCCGCGGGTCCGTCAACGCACCGATCATCACCGACAAGGTGGGTTTAAGCGTCAGCGGCTTCTATCGCGACGATCCGCGCTATATCGACAGCATTGTCGCCGCACGAAAGGACGTGAACAAGCGCGAGGTCTATGGTGGCCGGGCAGCACTCGTCGTGCATCCGATCGACATCCTCACCGTGACCTTGTCAGCCCTCTACCAGAAGCAGAACATGGCGGGTTCGTCCCTGATCGACATCTGCTCCGCCTGCGCGCCTTTGCCGGCAGCGGGGTCGGCGCAGCGGGTCGTGACCTTCGACGCGCGTGGCTTGCCGGACCGTCGTACGGCGCGGGCCGCGGTCGTCCCGACCACAAACGAGGTGCAACTCTATACAGCGCGTTTCGCGCTCGACCTCGACGCCATGCAGGTGACGTCGATAAGCGCCTGGGGGCGCACCGAACAGGCTACTGCCTCGGACTCAACGGCTCGTTTTGGCGGCGCACTGGAGGCATTTGCCGGCTATCCGGCGGGACAGACCTATATTTTCGGTGAACCGCTCCTGACGAACAAGTTTACGCAGGAATTGCGCTTCTCCAACGAGGGCGCGCAATTCGACTGGTTAGCCGGCCTGTTCTATACCAATGAGCGGTCCGCTTTGTCGCAAACGATCACTCGGTCGGGCAGCGCGCCTTCCCTGTTGGCCTACAGAGGCGAGAACTTGTCCACATACGAAGAAAAGGCGGCGTTCGCGGACCTCACATGGCACGTTACCGGGCAGTTCGACATCCAGGGCGGCCTGCGCTACGCGCAGAACGAGCAGAACTACCGGGTGCTGAGCGTCATCGATCCGGCCGCTCAGGCTCTGTTCGGCCCCGGCGAGGACAGTCTCTTCACATCGAAGGAAGATGCCGTTACCTGGCTGGTCGCGCCGACCTACCGCTTCAACCGCGACTTGATGGCCTATGCCCGCGTCGCCAGCGGCTATCGCCCCGGCGGCCCCAACACCCAGACCCCCGGCGCTGCGCCGACCTTCGGCTCCGATACGGTCATGAGTTATGAACTGGGCCTCAAGGGCACGGTGCTCGACAACCGGCTGACCTTCGACATTGCCGCCTTCCAGGTGAATTGGAAGGACATCCAACTCCAGAACACGGCGCTCCCGTCCCAGTTTGCCTTCTTCGAAAATGGCAAGAGGGCGCGTAGCCGGGGTGTCGAGATGTCGGGGAGCCTGAAGGCGTGGGAAGGTTTCACGGTGGATGCCAACGCCACCATCCTGAACGCAAAGCTCACAGAGTCGATCGATCCGAGTACGACGTCGGTCCAGCGCCTGTTCGGGCAGGCCGGCAGCCGCTTGCCCTATTCGGCCAGGTTCACTGGCAATCTGTCGATGCAGCAGGATTTTGACCTTACGGACAGCGCCACCGCCTATGTCGGGTTCAACGTCAACTATGTCGGCAACCGGATCGGGTTGTTCAACCAGAACTCGGCCCGCGCCGTGCTACAGCGGGCGAAGCTGCCTTCCTATACGGTTGTCGATCTGCGCGCTGGCGTTTCGATCGACAAGCGCTGGAGCGTCAATGCTTATGTTCGCAATCTGTTCGACAAGATGGGCATCACCAGCGTCGACACGCGCAACGGCACGCAAGTGCCGCAGGCGGTGTTCATCACGCCGCGGACCGTCGGCCTGACGCTCAGCGCCACGTTCTGATAGATGCGGGCAGGGGCCGGAAGGAATGACTGTCCGGCCCTTTTTTGGAATAAGGGCACGACGATGAGGTTTCAGACGGCATTGCTGCTGTCGCTCGCTGCATTGCCATCGCTGGCGCATGCGCAGCAATCAGGCACCAGCGAGGCGGCACGACGGGAGCGATCCACGCAGGTCTACGACCGCATGATGCGCCTGCGCGGCGATCCCAATCCCCAGTCACCGTTTGGACCGCCTCCGGTCGAAAAAGGCCCGACGCCCGCGAGCGTTGCCGACGGCTTCACGATCGCGGCCGGCGGCGACCTGCTGGGCCTGAGGCGGCCGTTAGCGCTTTCGCGCGATCCCGCCGTCCAGAAGGTCATGGCCCTGTTCCGCGGCGCGGACGCGGGCTTCGCCAATCTGGAAGGGAATGTCTTCGATATCGCCACCTTCAACGGGCGGGGTCGCGGGCCGCTGCATGCCGCCGCGCTAGCCGACCAGTTCGACGATCTCGGCCTCACCCTGTTGCAGGCATCCAACAACCACAGCTACGATTATGGCGCCGAAGGCGTACTTGCGACCATCGCGGCGCTGGACGCGGCAAAGGTCGTCCATGCTGGCATCGGGCGCAACCTGTCCGACGCGCGGCGACCCGGCATATTGGTGACCCCCAGGGGCACCGTGGCGATGATCGCCGCGACCTCTACTGTCCAGATCGGCGCTGCGGCGCAGCCTTCGCGCGACGATCAGCCGGGCGCGGCGGGCGTCAATCCGCTGCGCAACAATGCGATCACATTGGTGAACCGCGCGGAACTGGACAGCATCCGGGGTATCGCCGCGCGCAGCGGCCTTGCCTATCCGGCCGAAGCGACGCAGATCATGATCAAACCCAACGATGCGGATGAGCGCACGGGCGAAACATTTCGCCTGTCCGACCGCACGGGCTTAACCTACGACGTCGATCAGGGCGACCGGGATGCGCTGCTGATGTCGATCCGCGCCGCCAAGCGTCAGAACGACACCGTGATCTTTACCATCCACGCGCATGAGACCGCCAACGGGGCGCAGGATCATATCGTGTCCGGCGACACGCTGGCGCCGGCCGATTTCCTGGTCTCCTTTTACCATGATGCGATCGATGCGGGCGCGGACGGCGTGTTCGCAACGGGTCTCCATTCGGTGCAAGGGCTGGAGGTCTACAAGGGACGCCCGATCTTCTACGGTCTTGGCAGCCTGTTCTTCGAATTGGGCACGGCCTGGCCGAGTGACTGGTATGACAGCATCGTAGCAACGACGGAATATCGTGGCGGCAAGCCCTATCAGGTAAAGCTCGTTCCCATTGCGCTGGGCGAGCCGCTCGATGGCCGCCCGCGTGAAAGGCAGGGACTGCCCGCAATCGCTACGGGGGCAGAGGCAGTTCGGATATTGCAGCAAGTCCAGCGCCGGTCACAACGCTTCGGCACGCGCATCAGGATCGATAAGGGCGTGGGCATCGTCGATCTGACGGGCGGTTGAGGGCATGAGGGCGTTCCGGGCGGCAGCGAACATCATGTCCGATCGCGGCAGAACCCGGAGCGGCACGATGCCGCTGATGCGCATCACGGCCTTGACCCTTTTTGCGGTCGCGGCGCAGGCTGCCTCCGCGACCACGGGCGCGCCCCCGCGTGCCGGCTTACACGGTTTCGCGCGCACCTGCATCTGCCGAAACTGCGGACGGCCGTACCCCCTTCCGCACACGAGGCAATGCCGCCGGTCCGCGGTCGGCGGCTTTCTTGATATGGCGGCGACGTGGTGAGCCTGCGGCCTGCCTCGCGCGGCAGAGCTGACATGGGCCATATATTCGTGGAGCCTGCCCTGTGAGAATGATAATGGATGACAGCGGGCGCCAGGATCTGATCGCATTCCCGGCCAAGCGAGTGCTGCTGGTCCTCACCTTGTTCCTTTTCGTCAACTATCTGGATCGCTATGCGCTTTCGATCCTGCTGGAGCCGATCAAGCGTGACCTGGGCCTGTCCGACACGCAAATAGGCCTGCTGACCGGGGCTGCTTTCGCGCTACTCTATTCCACGCTGGCGTTGCCGGTGGCACGGCTCGCGGAGCATCGCAACCGTATGCATGTGTTGCTGGGCGCAGTGCTGATCTGGAGCGCAGGGACGGCATTGTGCGGCGTTGCCGGCAGCTTCGTCGGCTTTTTCATGGCCCGGATGCTGGTGGGTACAGGCGAATCGGGCGCGATCCCGCCGGCGCACGCTATGGTCGGCGATGCTTTCACGATAGAAAGGCGCGGCACGGCGCTGGCGATATTGAGCTTCGGTGGCGCTCTCGGCACCGCGCTCGCGCCGTTGATCGCCGGGCAACTGGAACAACAGATCGGCTGGCGCGACACGTTCCTGGTGTTGGGTGTTATGGGCCTGCCGGTCGGGCTGCTGTTACTGACCCTGGTCAAGGATCCGCCACGCGGTTTGTCGGAAGGACTGGCAAAGGCGGCGAACCCGCCGCCGCCGATGATGGTCGTGATGCGGCGCCTGCTGCGGCGACCGGCTTTCGCTCTGCTCATTCCCGCGATGGTGGCGTTGGGCCTTGCCGAATATAGCCTGTTCCTGTGGCTGCCTTCCTATCTGGTGCGGATGTTCGGGCACAGCCCCGGGCAGGTTGGGACGGCGCTCTCGCTTTACCAGGGCGTGCCGTTGCTCGTCGGGACGTTGCTGGGCGGTCTGCTGAGCGATCGGCTGGTCGCACGCGACCGCCGCTGGCTCGCCTGGTTGCCGAGCATTGCCTGCGCGCTGGTCGCGGGGAGTGCTGCCTGCGTGTTCCTGGCGCATGACTATCAGCTGGCGCTGCTGCTGCTGATCCTGCCATCGACCGCCTGCGGCCTTTATCTCGCGCCCGCTTATGCCGCAATTCAGGCGCTGGCCGGTGCCCGTTCGCGTGCCACCGCGTCGGCGATGCTGACCTTCGCGGTCAATCTGCTGGGTCTTGGTCTGGGGCCGCTGCTGGTCGGCGGTACGAGCGATCTGCTGCATGCGCGGTTCGGCGCGGACTCGCTGCGCTATGCCTTTTTCCTGGTGCCGATTCTCTATGGCGTGGCGACGCTGCTGTTCCTGGTAAGTGCACGTTTCCTGCTGAGGGGCATCGATGAAGCGGACGTGGACGGCCGGCGCGATTGAAAGTGCGTCAGTCCGTTTCCGGCGGCGAAATGAGATAGACGCGTAACCGGGCTTCAACGGTATGCAGCGCCTCATTTTGATTGGCTGGCCGTCCGGCTGCGCAGCTATCGAGATAGACGACCAGCTGTTCCTCATGTTCGATCAGAAGGCGCACGACCGCCTTCAGCGACGGCGGCGCTACGGGCTCCAGCGCCCGGAAGCGGGCGAGGGGCGCGGGCAGTGCAACGATGCTGGCAGCGACGAAGTCAGTCCAGTCCGGAAAACCGCCTGCGACCCTTCGGGCACGGTCGTTCGCCGCTGCAACATCCGCGGGGCCAGGCGTGATCCTCAGAGTTTCGCGTAGCGCCTGCGCCATCAGCATCTCGACCCTTTCCATCCGGTGCAGTTCTTCCTCATGATCGTCCGCATCGGCGAGGGTATGGCGCAGGGTCCGCATCAATGCTGCGCCGAACAGTTCTCCGCGCCAGGCGTCCAGGAGCTGCGCCCGCACATCGAAATCTGACGAGGCGGCGTCCGTCATCCCGTCAATAGCCGGTGTAACGGCCCGGCCGGTGCCAGACGAACAGAATGCCGTTGATCGACAGAGCGCTTGCCACCGACCAGAGCCATTGCCGATCGCTGAGGAAGGGAAAGGATGCGAGCAGCACCAACAGATCGAGCAGCATCATCGTGCGGCCTGCGTTCCATCCGCGCGCCCGGAACAACCACAGAGCCACGGACCCGAACCCGCCGATGCCCGCACCGTGGCGGGCCAGGGCCAGCGCCCCCATGCCGATCACGGACCCGCCGACGAGCGCTGCGAACGGCGCTTCCGTCCCCGATCCACGCATCGCCAGCGGCATCGCGCCTGGCAGGATAATAAGGATCAGATTGACAAAAATTGTCTTCGCGGTGAAGCGCGCGCCCATCGTCCGATGGGACAGTATGACAAAGGGCAGATTGACGATGCCCAGCAGCAGGCCCACTTGCCAATGGGTGATACGGGCGAGCAACAACGCCAACCCTGCGACGCCGCCTGAGACAAGCGCGCCCTCCTTCAGCATGGCGAGACCGAGCGCGATCAGCACGCTGCCGACCATCATGGCATAGACATCCTCCATCCAGTGATGGGCGACCGGCTGCGGCATGATGTTCACGTATTGAGACCCCGTACAAACGTCTAGTGGCAACACTCTATTGGGATGAGACGGCTCGCTCATGCTTCCGAGCATGTTCAGTCGGGATTGCGCCGCCTAAGCGCTACACAATACATCTCTGTATTCAATCTGCCAAGCGCGTTGTGGAATGGCTCGTGCTCCCCCGGAAGGCGGCCACCCGGCCGGCGTCGTCGCCGCCGAGCACCAGGTTGATGCGGCCCTGCTTGTAGCGGGTGATGTTCTTGATCGGGTGCCGATGGCTTGGCCTGCGGCCGGAGATGGGAGTTCACCGCGCATCCAGCCAGGCGGAGGACGTGTGACTTGGGCGTATGGTTTCAGCGGTGTCGCGGTTTTTGGGCATGTCCGGATAGGACTCGCGCCGCCCAGCCGCATTATAGCGGCACGGCCGTGGCATATTTCACTTGCGACAGTGCGAAGTGTGACGACCCCGTGGCCATTGACGGATGCCGCAGCACGGTTCGCATCAGAAAGCGGTTGTAGTCTTCCACATCGGCAACCAGGATACGTAGGAGATAGTTCCAGTCGCCGGACATCGAATAGCATTCCATGATCTCATCGCGTGACGCGATGAAGCTTTCGAACGCTTCAGTCGTCTCGATGGAGTTGTTCTTGATCTTGATGTGGCAGATCACGTTGACGCCCCGGCCAAGCCGCGCTGCATTGACCAGGCGGACCTGGCGGCCGAGTAAGCCGTCGGCCTCCAGAGCACGCATCCGCCGCCAGCAGGAGGCTGTCGAGGCACCGACACGCTCGGCGAGATCGGCATGGCTGATCGATGCATCGCGCTGCAATTCGTGCAACAGTTTGCGATCGATCGCGTCGATCTTGCGTTTCTCGGTCATGCGTTCGCTCCATTGGCATCGGGCTGGTTTTCCGGCGACGCGCGGACGAACGCTTCGATCTCTCCGCATCGGCCGTCCACAGCGAGCAGTTCGGGAAAATCTGTCAGGTCGACGTGGAAGCGCCGCGCATTGTAGATCTGTGGGATCAGGCAACAATCCGCGATCGTCGGGGTGTCGCCACTGCGGGCTCACCCCTCACACGCTTGCATGAAATACGTGATCGATTCAAATCTCAAACTGGCATTCGGCGATACTTTTCATTCAAATTCTGCCCGATAATCCAGATGAATGAAACGCATTTTCACGGTATCCTGATAAATTGTCGTCATGGCAAACACAGATCTACTGCCGCCCGGTGCGGCTCCCGACTGGACCATTCCGCAGGACTGGGGCTCGTACACGGCGCAAGAGCATGCGGTCTGGGATCGCCTCTTTGCCCGGCAGGCCGCAAGCCAGGGCTACGCGCACGCAAAGGCTGGAGCATGAAGGTTTCCTCTGACGCATTCGCGGGCCTCCAGTCGCAAAAGCCCGACGCGCTTCTGGCGCTGATCGCGCAGTATCGCGCCGACCCGCGTGCCGACAAGATCGACGTCGGCGTTGGCGTCTATCGCAGCGAAGCAGGCGACACCCCCGTCATGCGCGCGGTGAAGGACGCCGAAGCCGTCCTTCTTTCCGAGCAAGCCAGCAAGTCCTACCTCGGGGCCGAGGGCGACCAGCGTTTCGCGCAGCTGCTATGGCAGTTGGTATCCGGCAGCAACCGGCTCGGCACGCGCTGCTTCGGGCTGCAGACCCCCGGCGGCACCGGGGCATTGCGTGTCGGCGCCGAGTTGCTGGCGCGAGCACGACCGGACGCGCGGGTCTGGATCGGCGAGCCGACATGGCCGAACCACGCGCCGATTTTCCGCGAAGCCGGGCTACAGGTGCGAACCCATCGCTATCTGGGCGCAACCGGCGGGGATATCGATTTCGACGCCATGGTCTCCGCGCTGACGGAGGCGCGGGCCGGCGACATGCTGCTGCTGCATGGGTGCTGCCATAACCCGACCGGCACGCAGTTTTCGCAAGAACAATGGATGGCCCTGGCCGGCCTGTGCCTCCAGCGTGGCATAATCCCCTTCATCGATCTGGCCTATCAGGGTCTTGGCGATGGGATGGAGGAAGATGCGCAAGGCGCGAGGCACATGCTGGCAGCAGTGCCAGACGCGCTGCTGGCTTATAGTTGCGACAAGAATTTCGCGGTCTATCGCGATCGGGTGGGTGCCCTATTCATCCATTCGGGAACCGAGTCATCGTTGGAACTGGCCCGGACCAACGCGCTGACGATTGCCCGCAGCCTGTGGTCGATGCCCCCGGATCATGGTGCTGCCGTTGTCCGGACGATCCTCGATAATCCCGCTCTCCGAACTGACTGGGAGGATGAACTCGCCGACATGCGTCGTCGGCTCCAGATAGTCCGGCAAGGTCTTGCATCGGCTGACCCCCTTCTGGCGCCGATCGCGACGCAACGCGGCCTTTTCTCCCGGCTTCCCATCCATGCCGATGCCATCGCCACCGTCCGGCGCACGCATGGCATCTACATGCCGGCCGATGGCCGGATCAATATAGCCGGCCTCAACCAGACCAATCTCAGCCGTTTCGTGGACGGGGTGCTTCCCCACCTGCCGGGCTACCGGGGCAACAGCGCTTCCGATCCTTCCGCGCCGCAGGAAGTGTCCGCATGAAGCTCATTATCACCGGCGCGGCGGGTGTTCTCGGGTCAGCGACCGCCGCGCTTCTGGAACGGCAGGGTCACGAGGTTGTGCACATCGTTCGCAGCGCTGTTTCCAATCAACCGCGATCGATCGCTTGCGACGATCTCGCCGATGCCGATGCAGCCGAGCGATCCGTCGGCGCGGCCGTAGAGGCCCCGGGCAGTCTCGACCGCGTCCTCCACCTCGCCGGGGCTTTCGATTGGCGACCGGTTGCGCAAGGCAATGCCGACCTGTGACGGGCCTTGTTCCGCAGGAACCTCGAGACCACGCTCAACGTCGTGAAATCGGCGCTCCCATGCGTGGAGGCGAACGGTGCGATCGTGACGATCGGCGCCGCCGCGGCGGAACCGAGCGGTGCCGGTATGGCCCCCTACGCAGCGTCCAAGTCCGCCGTCGCCCGGCTGACCCAGAGCCTCGCGGCGGAACTGGACGAAAGCCACATCCGCATCAACACGCTGCTGCCATCGATCATCGACACGCCGGCCAACCGGGCCGCGATGCCCGATGCCGATCCGTCGAGCTGGACCCATCCCGACGCCATCGCTGAAGTGGCGTCCTTCCTGGTCTCGCCTGCCGCTCGCGCCATCCATGGCGCCCTGATCCCGGTGACCAACGGCGTCGCCAGCTAATGCAACTTCGAGAGGAAGACGATATGCCCCTGTTCGACAACCCCATCGGCCTTGACGGCTTCGAGTTCGTGGAGTTCAGCGCGCCGGACAAGGGCCTGCTGGAGCCGGTCTTCGCCGCCATGGGCTTTTCCCTGATCGCCCGGCACCGCTCCAAGGACGTGCAGCTTTGGCGACAGGGCGGCATCAACCTGATCGCCAACTACGAGCCGCGCAGCCCTGCCGCCTATTTCGCCGCCGAACATGGCGCGTCCGCCTGCGGCATGGGCTGGCGAGTCAATGACGCGGCGAAAGCCTATGCGCTCGCCATCGAGCGCGGCGCAGAGCCGGTCGAAGTGCGTACCGGCCCGATGGAACTGCGCCTGCCCGCCGTGCGCGGCATCGGCGGCTCGATCATCTATCTGATCGACCGCTACGAGGACGAGCGCGGCGGCCTGTCGATCTACGACATCGATTTCGTCTACGAGCCCGGTGTCGATCGGCGCCCGGAAGGCGCGGGCTTCAAGATCATCGATCACCTGACGCATAATGTCTATGGCGGGCGCATGGCCCATTGGGCGCGCTTCTACGAGCGCGTCTTCGGCTTCCGCGAAATCCGATATTTCGACATCAAGGGCGAATATACCGGTCTCACCAGCAAGGCGATGACCGCGCCCGACGGCAAGATCCGCATCCCCTTGAACGAGGAAGGCAAGGCGGGCGGCGGCCAGATCGAGGAGTTCCTGCGCGCTTACAACGGCGAGGGCATCCAGCATATCGCGTTGCTGTGCGATGACCTGATCGCCGCGTGGGACAGGCTCAAGGCGCTGGGCGTGCCGTTGATGGCGCCGCCGCCCGCCACCTATTATGAGATGCTGGATGAACGGCTGCCCGGCCATGGCGAGCCGGTCGGCGAATTGCAGGCGCGCGGCATCCTGCTCGACGGATCGACGGCCGACGGCGATCCGCGCCTGCTGCTCCAGATATTCGCGCAGCCGCAGATCGGCCCGGTGTTCTTCGAGTTCATTCAGCGCAAGAAGGACGAAGGCTTTGGCGAGGGCAATTTCACCGCCCTGTTCCAGAGCATCGAGCGCGACCAGTTGCAGCGCGGCGCGCTCCATGTGGGAGAACCGGCATGACCCAGGCGCCGGAACTCAAGCGCATCCACCATGTCGCCTATCGCTGCAACGACGCGAAGGAGACGGTGGAATGGTATCAACGCGTTCTGGGCATGACCTACACCACCGCCTTCGCCGAGGACATCCGCTGCTCACAGCGCCTGTAACGCCCGAGCGATACGCGGCCTGCAAGCATGTGGTGGCGTCCCGCAGAGGCACCTTCACAGGACCGGTTGACGTCGCTTTGGAGGGACTCGGATTGAATCGGAATGTGGCGGTGGTCGTGCCCGGCTTTGGCGATGCGATGCGCATCGCGGAGCAATCCGATCTGGTGGCGCTGGTGCCGCGTTCGTGTTTTACGATTGGCGACGCTGGTTCGGCACAGATGCACGCGAATTTTGCGAGCTTCAAACTTCCCGTGCCGACCCCTGAAATTGCAATTTCGGCGATGTGGCATCCCCGAATGGACGCAGACGCGGGCCATCGCTGGTTGCGCGGGCTCGTTGTCGAGATTTGCAAACAGAGCGGTCGAGACACAGAAGCTGCGTGATCTCTGCAACGCCCCGTTGCCGAGGGCAAACCGACAGCTTCCCGTAGAGCGAACGGCGGCTCCTCTAACAATTGCCGGCTTTCGGTCATTTTACCCGAGAGCGAACGCCGGATTGTGAGACGTTGCGGTTAGTCTCGCTTGCAATGGTCAAAGTCGATGCCGCGTGTTCAATCGAAGACTCAAGGACTCGAGACCAGCCACGTGGCGGCCATCGTTGCGTGGAGGCGTTGGGTCAACGCTAGGCGAGGGGTGTGATAGGCAACACAGCCGCAGGTCAGGCAGTCAGGAGGCGTTAAGCCCGCCAATCGGGCGGCGCACGCCGAAGATGGTCAGCCATGCCGCAAGAGCCATCTCACCCAGAAGAGGCATCATATTGACGAAGCGGGGGATTGCATGCGCGATTTCGGGCACCATGATCAGCATCAACTTGGTGACGAGATGGCAGGCGCCTCCTACCATCATCAAGGCAGCGACAACGTGCGGCACTTGTCGGCTTCGCATCGCCAGGACGCCGATTAACAGGCAATATATGCCGAAGAAGACCAGGCTCACACCGTAGAGATCGCCATGAAGATCGAGCGAAAGGCCGATCAGCGCAGCGCGCTCATCTGGAGGCAGTCCGGATTCGAGGAGTGCAAGCGGCGCGAGGTGAAAGATGCCTGTAGCTCCAAGGATCGCGATTCCCGTGATACTGAACATAGCGGCGATTGCCGAGAGCTGTCGCCCACCTTCGCGGAACAGGCCGTAGAGCAAGACCGTGACCATGAGATAGCAGATCAACATCGCGACATCGGCGGCTTCGCCCATCCGGTAGAGCGTGAGATTGGCCGAGATTTTCGCGGTGGTGGCACCGGGATCGCCGTGTACGATCACCGCGCCGCGTGTCCCGATCTCAGCAAACAGTCCTGCGGCTATGGTTACAAGATAGCAAAGGCCAGCGAGGCGCGCGTGCTTCTGCGACACCAAGGAACGCTCAGGCGTCGACATTGGCCAAGCCCCCCTTGCTGCGCGGCCATGTCCACGCATAGGTCACGATTGCCAGGGTCAGCACGACTTCGATTGCCCCCAGCGTGAGATAGAAGGGCGGCGCGCCTCCGGACATGGTCAGCAGCATGATGGCCGTGTAACCAATACCGAAAAGCAGGTTGAGCGCGCGGCTAATCCCAGGTGGAAGCAGAAGCGACAGCGCGATCATCAGACCCGGCACGGCCATCATGATCGCGACGAGGATCAGCTTGCCGGGCGTCACCTCCCCGAAGCCCATCCGGCCAGCGGAAACTTCGGCAAGCTTACCGGGAATGTACAAGCCGAAATAGTCGCCATAGACGTAGCAGAACATGACCGACGCCCAGAGGGCCGACAATTTGAGAGGTGCCGGTGTCCGAAACTTTTCGAGCGGCGCTCTGGAACGATCGGTCATGTTGCCCCCTTCTTTGGCAAAATCCTCCGCGTTCAGGCACTCTCCCTTCCGGCATTTGACTATGCTTTTGCTGTCGCGCACACGTCTGCGCTTTCGTTCTATCTCAATAGTCCCGCGAACGGCTCCAAAACGCAACGGGGACGAAGCGCTTGTCCAGGACGAACCTTCGGAACGGCAGCTGTTCGACCATGAGCTGACATTCTCGCCGCGGCCTCGAAAGGTCGTAAATTGGTCGACTGCCGCCGCCCTTTGCCCTGCAAATTTTTCGGCTAAGAAGTGGCGACGGCTCCTCGAATGCCGACAATCGCGATAGCCCACCCTCAGGGTTGGATCGCGTAGACGACCTGTACCTTTACCTGCGTTTCGATCGCGCGGGGTTTCAGTCCGACCGCAACGGGCGGCGGGGGTGGAGGTGGTGGCGGCGCGCTGGCATGCTGCGCCGTGACAACTATATCGTCATACGGGCCGGGGCCATTGAAGTTAAGATTGGACACGCTGAGGACTCCGCCCAGCCTGACGCCCGAGGCGCGAGCGATAGCTTCCGCCTGCAACTTGGCTTCGGCCAGCGCCTGCGCGACACCGCGCCGGCGAATCTCCTTGTCCTCGGCGAGAAAGAAGCGGTCGATGCGGGGATTGGTCGCGCCGAGACGGCCAGCGAGCGACACCATCGTGCCGGCCTCGTTCACGGCCGCCGTGCGAACCTCCATCTGGATATCGGCCGTATAGCCAATGATGGCGCATTCGCCGGTCGACAGGCGCGGATTGCCGTATGTGTTGCGATTGCATTCACGCCCTCGCACCTCGGCTATCCCCATCTGCGCGGCGCGTATGTCGGATCCCGCTGAGATACTTGCCAGTCCCTTCTCGATCACGTCCCGCTTCGCCACCATGGCGCGCACGGCCTCGTCACTGGTCGTGCCCTCGCCATGAACGGAGAAGCTGACAACCGCGCGATCAGGAGGGCTGGGGATCGTCGCGGCGCTGGAGACGATAATCCGGGGGCGCGCATCCTCGCCGGTCTGCGCAATCACCGCAGACGGCATCAACAACGGAAGGACTGAAGCCAAGCGCCGCATAAAATATCTCCATTCGTCAAACGCGTACCGTCAAGTCTCCACGATCGGGCTCGTCGGCGTTCAGTCGGGACATCTTTTTGACCACCGAGATTCTGAGGACAAGGATTGCCAGCAAAATGAACCCGATCAGTGCGAGGGCGCCATCGACGATCAGGGCCATGCTGTCGCCTGTCCCCAGGAAGGTGGGATGAGCCGTGGCCAGGACTATCAACAACGTGCCCGTGATGGCGCTACCGATCCGCGATAAAGTGGCGGGGCGGAAAAGACCGGCGGCAGCAAGAGCGCCGATGCTTATGGCGGCCCACACCCAAATCAACGGCGTGACCGACGACGTAAAAAGTGCCGTGAACGCGGCGCCGGTCAGCGCGACTGGCTGTCCCCAGACGAGGGCGGTCCACACCCGCTCCCACCCGGGTGCGGGCCGGCCCTTGTCCCGCCTGCGCGCCAGCCAGATGGTAACGCCGCCGGCCGCGAGATAGGTGAGCCCGAGGCCCAGCAGAGAACAAGCGATCTTAATGATGCCGCCGCCGAACCAGCCAAAGTGCAGGGGCCCAAGCGAACCCAGTATCTGCTGACCCGCATTGTTTTCAGCTGCCTTCTGCTGATGATAGAGCTTGCCCTGGCGATCGAAAGCATAGCTGTCCGCATTGGCGAGCCGGGACGATCCATCGTCTACCTCGAACATGGCAGCGCCACCCACTTCGGCGGGATGCTCGACCGCGAGATAGCTGATGCGCCCGCGCGGCGCCCGCGCGGCTATCTGCGTGAACATTGGGCGCAGGTCGAGCGGTGGGGCGGGCCGCGCGTCCTCTGCCGGATGAGGGGGCGTGAAGATGGCATAGACCTTGGCCGTGTCGCCCTGGAACACCGCCATTCCGAGCGCGCCGATGATGATGGTGCTGAGACCAAGCAGTGCGCCGGTCAGAGATACGATCAGGTGGAAGGGCAGCCCCCACACACCGATGCGGTTGTGAATGTCGGCCTCCTGCAACCGCCGCGAACCGCCCAGCCGAAGGTGGAACGCGTCGCGAAAGATGCGCGGATGTGCCAGCACGCCCGAGATGAGCGAAGAGAGCAGGGCAACCCCGGCCAGGCCGACGATGAAACCGCCCCAGCTTCGCGGCAGATGGAGATTGATGTGCAGGCGCGTCAGGAACTTCGTCCAGCTCTCGCGAACCTTGCCCGTGATGCGCCCGGAGTTGTCAGCAACCCAGCTTGTCTGGCTCCCATCCTTGGCATCGACCCGAATGGTCGGCCAGGGGCGATCCTCGCTCGGCATGATGATGAGCACATGCTCGACCGGCCCTTCCGCGCGGTCCAGCGCGGTGCGATAGGCGGCCTGGGCAGCCTCCCCGGACATCGTTTCCATATGCTCCGCTGCCGGGTTCTCCCAGCGCTGGAATTCATTGGCGAAAACCGCGATCGTTCCGGTCAGGCATATGAGATACAGCAGCGCGGCAAAGGCAAGGCCGAGGCCGCTATGTCCCTTGAGCACGGCGCGCACGAGATCAGCCGATGGAAAGCCGGTGCCCTTTGTTCCCTTCGTCATGTAAATCCCCTGAGCATGGCTGCGCCGAAGCCGGCAATGGCAGTTCCCACCAAAACGGCTGTCGCGCGCCGGATACGGCTATCGGCCAGGGTCCAGGCCATGGCACCGCCCCAGGCCAGCGGCACGATCAGCCCACCGATCAGGAGCCGCGTCTGCGCCTCGCCCGGCGCCCAGACGGCATAGCTGATGCCCAGGCTCATCGCCGCCACCATGCCGATCGGCCCGGCCAGCGACCAACGCAACGTGGTGCGCCACGCGCTTGGCGCCCGCTCCGCCGGTTCGGGCGCCAAGCCATCCCGCGCCGCGCGACCTGCCTTGGGGGGCCTCATGGTGTAGCCAGAAGCGACCACGCTGAGTCCGGCGACGCCCATCAGCGTGATGGCCGTGAATGTTCCGCGTCCTTTGCCCAGCATTGAGGCGGCAACGATGATCGCGAGCAAGAGCATGCAAAGCCCTGCCCATCGCCACGGCGCCTTGCCGGCCTTGCGGCTCCAGGCGCGGCGCAGCATCCAGGCGCCGGCAGCAGAGCTGCCGAGAATGAGCGCCATCGCGGCGAGGGGCGTTACGGGGCTCAAAAGCCGGCTTCCAGGATGACGCCCACGCTGCGCGGTGCACCGATGACGGCGAAGTTGGTGAAGCTGTTGAGATACTGGTCGTACTTCTCGTCGAACAGGTTGTTCGCGAACAGCGACAGGCTCCAATGCTTGGTCTCGTAGCCGATGCGGGCGTTGACCAGCGTGCGCGCGCCGACCCGGTTATCTGCCTGCGGGATGGCCACGTCCGTGTAGACCGCGCTGCGATAGCTCGCGTTGATATTGGCGTTGAAGCCGCCGCCGAACCGCATATTGGCGCCGCCCGCCAAGGTCCATCTCGGGGCGTAAGGGAATTCCAGGCCCGACAGATCGGTAATGGACCCCACATCGGTCACGAAGCTGTCGAACTTCGTGCGCGTATGCCCGACGCTCGCATACCAGTCGAACGCGGGCGAGACTCGATGCCCCAACTCCAGTTCGAAGCCGTAGAGATGCGACTTGCCGGCGTTGACGGTATGGGTGTCATAGAGACCGTTGCCGAAGTTCGCTGTGGTCTGCTGGTCGGTCCAGTCGATGTAGAAGGCGTTGGCATTGACGGTCAGGCGACCATCGAGCCAGGCAGAGCGCAGCGACAGTTCATAGTTCCAGGTAAATTCCGGATCATAGGGAAAGAGCTGCGATCGGGCGGTGTTGAAACCGCTGCCCCCAGAGCGATAGCCACGCTGCGCGACAAAGGCCGTGGCGATGTCGGGTGTCCAGGCCATTTCCACACCCGCCTTGGGCAGGAAAGCGTTGAAGGTGCGCGTGCCGGCAGGGGCGGAGCCATTGGCATCGGCCACGAGCCCAAGCACGGCAGCATTGACGCCGACGAAGGCTGGCGCCAGCGGGCCATAGTCCGCCGGGTTCGGCAACGTACCGACGAAGCGCGCATTCGCCTCGCCGCCGATCTTGTTGCGTTCGCGATCATAACGGAAGCCGCCAAGCAGCGAGAGCCGGCCGGTCAGCCGATAGCGCGCGTCGGCGAACAGGGCCATCGTCTCGACCTTGGTCGGAAAATCTGACGTGTAATCCACCGGAATGTTGGGTAGCGCGGCGGTGTAGAGGGTCGCGACCTGCGTCGCTGTCTGAGCACCCAATGCGGGGGTCAACAGGTTCGCGATGGTCGGGCCGGGCGTCGGCACCAAGGTCACCTGATGCGAACGCCGATATTGGTCGCGATTATAGTAGAACAGTCCGGCAAGGCCGCTCAGCCGATCGCCTTCATAATTGAGGCGCAGTTCCTGGGTGAATATTTCCGCCCCGCCCGCGATATCGCTGTAGGCGATGCTGGCGGCCGATGAGTCGCCATCATATTTTCGGGTGAAGTCGGTATCGGTCCAGGTACCGAGCGTGCTGAGCGACAGGCCGCCGCCCAGATCATAGCGCAGGTCCAGCGTTACCTGATCGTTGTCGACATCGCTGCTGTTGGGGTAATCCGACGGGTTGGTGCGATTATCGAAATAGTCGGGTACCGTCGCATCGACATAAGTGAAGAGATAGCCACCCTTCGTTTCGAAATGATGGTAGCTCAGGCGCGCCTCAAAACCTGGAAGGGCGGAAGGCGTCCACAGCAGCTTGCTCCTGATCGATGTGGAATCGACCGGGCTTTCCGGTGCATTGCGCGTGACATTGCGGATATAGCCATCCGAATCCCGCTTCTCGGCCGCAACGCGGAAGGCGAGTTCGCCCGGCACCAGCGGGCCGCCCCCAGCGACGGCGAACTGCGAGGTGTCGAAGGAGGAGACCAGCGCGCGGGCCTTCACGGTCCAGTTGAAAGTCGGGTCTTGGGTACGGATATGCACCGCGCCAGCCAGCGCATTGAGACCCTGGATGGTCGATTGTGGCCCGCGGAAAATCTCCACCTGCGCCACATCCCACATGTCGGTGGGTCCGTTCGACAGCACATCCTGCGGCACCGGCGCGCCATCGACGAACACGGTCGCTGTCGCCGCGTCACCACCCCCCGAAACGCCCCGCTGGTCGATGCCACGGATCGAGAAACCCGAGGAACCATAGGTTTCGGACACATTGGCCGTCCGGTTGTAGACGTCCTGGATGGTCAGGATATTTTCTTCGGTCAGTTTCCTTTCAGAGGTCACACTGACCGAAGCGGTCGTCTTCTGCAGGCTCCGGGCCGCCTTTTCGCCGGTGACGATGATCTCATTCTGATCGTCCGAAGATGGTGTTTCGTTCGCCGCTACGGCAGAAGAAGTTGCCAGTGCAGCAAACAGCGACGCGGAAAAAAGATAATGTTGCTTCATAAGGCCCCCGTGAACGGGGATCGCTTAAGCCAATCGTATAATGCGAGTCAATCGCATCTTCAATGTTCGGTTCAGAGGTTTTGGAGCTACGCTGGGGATATGGCCTCAAGGCTGATCCTGGGACATTCTTATCATTCTCTGACTGTATGCCGAAAGGCAGGTGCACGCTCAAAACCTTCAATGGAGCAAAACACCTGATCTTCGCACACAGGCGCGTCAAAATTTCTCCGCGCTATTGAGTGCTCGCGAAGATGCCGCTATCGCGAATAGGTCGCATTAGTAGAAATGAACCGCTTCGTAATGACACGTGGCACCATCCGCGCCTGGTACCTCGTCCATAAATGGACCAGCCTGATCTGCACGCTTTTCCTGCTGATGCTGTGCATCACCGGCCTGCCGCTGATCTTCCACGATGAAATCGACGCGGTGTCTGGCGAGCCGGACCAATCGGCGGCGTCGGGCGCCCCTTCCTCCAGCGACGATCCCGGCCTGAAGTCGCTCGATGCGATGCTGGCTAAGTGCCTGACTCGGAAGTTTCTCGACTGTAGCAGTACCTTGCAGTTCTGCGGGTGAGCATGCGGATGGAGGCGATGGTGGCCCATGCCGTGGATGATGCAATGGTGGTTTCCCAGTCCATGCCATCGTTCACTCCATCTCTCGCAGGACGGCGTGAATCACAACATGCTGGTATTGCTCAACAAATTTCGGAACGGGCTCTAAAAGCTGAACTTCATATCGAGTCCCTCGCGGATTAGGCGGCGGCTTTTTTTGGTATGTCTCTTTCCGCCTTCAGCTTGGCCGGTTCGCGGCGCAGCTGCTCTATCTCCAACTGCTCCGGCTTCATCTGACCGTTGCCGGGAAAGGCCTGCACCGGATCGGCGGAAAACTCCTGAACCCATATGCGCAGCCCATTCTCGTGCATATCCAGACCACGGGCAGTCTGCGCAACAGCAATACCCCGCCCACGGACCCATCTTACCGCCTCGAGCTTGAACGCGCGACTGAACTTCCTTCTCTGCATTCCTGCTCTCCGATAGGTGAAAACGCCTTGTCTCGGTGTCGACCAAACCGGCAGCAGGCATCCGGACGAAAGTTCGCAACAGAGCCGATGATACTAGCCCTGATGGACATCGGCTGTCTCAAATTTAGCCTTATGTATCGAAAAACGGTGATTTGGCCTGATCCCGTTATTCCGTCGATGACGCCTAAGCCTTTTGTCTTGCGACTGAGGGGGTGCCATCATGATATATTTGAAACGATCCGCGTTATTGACGACGGTCGCCTTGTTCGGAATTTCCACCAGTCAGGCCGCGTTTGCGCGGTGTTCCAACAATCTGCCGGCAGATGGCGAAACCGTAACCTGCGATACCTCTGCGTCCAACCCGGACACCGCCGGGATCGGGCCGCTGACTACCGCTGACGCGACCACGCTGCCCCGCAATGTCACTGTGAACATGCTCGCCGGGTCCGCGATTTCGCTCGCCGGTACAACCGGCTTCCCGGTCATCCGTCTGGGCGAGGGCGCGAACGTGACCATGGCCGCGGGCAGCCGCATCACTACCGCCAACGGCGGCGGCATTGGCATCAGTACCACCAGCGGCAGCGCTACCGAGAGTAGCCAGGTCGATATTGCGGGTTCGATCACCGCACGCGGCATCGGCGTCAGCTATTCCGGCCCGGGGGCCAGCATCATGTTGCGTGACGGCGGCAGCATATCAACCAACGCCCAGGGCATCTACCTGACCACTGCCGGCACGGGTCTCATCGATGTTTCCGGCTCGATCTCCATGACCGGCGATGTCGGAGCGGGCACCGGCGCGGTGCAGACGCTGACCGCGACCGGCGGCAATGCCTCGATCCTGCTCGGAACCACCGGCTCGATCACCACCAGCGGGGCCAACGCGCTGGGCATCTTCGGGCAGGGGCCAAGCAATTCGATCACGGTCGCAGGCTCGACCATGACTACGGGCGCGGGGGCCTCCGGCGTCGCCGCGCTTGGCGGATCGAGTTCGGCGACGGCGAACACCATCGCCGTGAACGGCACCGGGCGGATTGATACCAGCGGCAAGGATGCAGCCGGGATCGTGTTCGGCGCATTCGCCGGACGCCTGACACTGGACGCCGGCGCGCAGGTGCATACGAGCGGCACCGGCAATGCCGCGGCGGTCTACTTCCTCGACCAGCCATCTAGCCAGACGCAGGTCACCAATAACGGCAGCCTGATCGCTGACAATACCACCGCGATCCAGGGGCGCGGGGCGGTGGTCGTCAACAATATGGGGACGATCTCGGGTACGACCGGTATCGCTGTGCTCGGGGCCACGGGCTCGCAGGGCACCTTCATCTCCAACCAGGGGACGATCACCGGCACCGGCGGTGTCGCCATCGACATGCGCGCGGCGACGACGAACATGGGCTACACGATCTTCGCCGGCAGCGTAACCAATGGCACGGTTCTGGGCGGTAGCGGCATCAACCGCCTGAGCTTCGGCAACACCGCTTCCGGCGCCGACATGACCTTCGACTGGAGCCTGATCAACAAGGGCGGCGCGGCGCAAGCGGGCGAGCAGTATTTCGGCTTTTCGGTGTTCGACAAGATCGGCGCCAACAAGCTGATCCTGACTGGCGGCGGCGGTACCGGGAGCACTGGCAATTTCTCGCTGTTCGGCGGGACGACAGTTGTGAACGGCGACCTTTCCGGCACCGCCTTCGTCGTCAACGGCGGCGCGCGGCTGGAGGGCACGGGCACGACCGGCGGCCTCACCATGTTCGGCACGCTTTCGCCCGGCGGCGACGGGGCGATCGGCACGCTCACCGTCAATGGCGACCTGACCTTCGTGGCCAACAGCGGCAGCCTGTTCCGGGTCGACATCGGCAACGGGGTCAACGACCGGGTCAACGTGACGGGCACAGCGACACTGGCAGGCAGCGTGGCGGCGTTCGCGACCGGCGTGGTCCTCGAACAGGGCACCTACACATTGCTCAACGCCGCCGGCGGCGTGACGGGCACATTCGCCGCCTTGTCCACGAACCCGGATTCGACCGCGCGACTGACCTATGATCCCAACAACGTCTATTTGGTTCTCGACCAACAGACCGGCATCACAGCGACCGCCTCGACTACGGAAAGCATCGTCTTGCTCGCGCCGACCGCGACGACCAACCGGATTGACACCTTCCAGACGCGGATCATCGGGAAAATCGAGGGCGGACAGCCGCTGTACAACCAGACCTTCACCGAAGCCGTTGCCAGCTCCGCCGTCCAGAACGGCGTGACCGCGGCGCGCGCAGCCATCACCACCGCGGGTGGGCCCGGCGTGATCATCGGCAACCCGGTCCGTACCGCCTCGACCACCACGACGTCGACCACATCGACCACGGTCTATTCGCTGGCGGGCAATCCGACCGCAACGACCAGCGCGGAGATCGTCGTCGGGCCAGGTAGCACGACCATTGGCGCGCGCACCGTGTGCACGGGGATATCGGCGCTGCCCGGCCCGACGGCACCCACATGCAGCGCGGGAAGCGCGACCGCCTACACCGTCAACGCCGGCCAGATAAACACGAACACCAATGTGGATACCGTCTACTCCATCAATCAGTCGCGCACCGACACCGTCACCACCACGCTGAGCGAAACTTACGAACTCACCGGGCAGGTCGCTGCGGTGGGCGAGATCCATGCCGAGGTGCAATCGGGACTGTTCGACCTTGGCGGGCGCATGCTCTCGCGGATCGCGGCGCCAAGGCCGGTGAATGCGGGCTGGGCCGAAGGTTATGGCTTCCAGGTCCGCCAGCGCGGGCGGCGCGATGCCTATGGCTTCGCGGCTGGCGTGAACCTGCAACTGGCGCCGGGTATATCGCTGGCGCTGGGCGCGGACCACGGCAAGCTCGACATTGATGTGCCCGGCGCGCTGGAGAACGGCGACGTCACCCTGACCGAGGGCGCGGCCGCGCTGCAGGTCGAGAGCGGCGGCTTCACCGCGGCGCTTGCGGCAAGTTACGGCAAGGGCCATGCCGAGACCACGCGCACTATCGTCGGTTCCTCCGCCGCGCGCTACGGCATTCGCGTGTCCGGGGCGGCGCTGGAGGTGGGCTACGGCTTTGAGAGCGGGCCGTGGACGCTGCGCCCGGTGGCAGGGATCGATCTGGTCTCGGTCCATTCGGACGGTTTTACCGAAAGCGATACGCTGGGGCTCGTCGTCGGTGCGCAGAAGGCGCACCGCTGGCGCGGATCGGCGGGGCTGGAGGTGGTCCGCAAGGGCAAGGGCTTCGAACTCGCCGCCTCGGCGCGCTACCAGGCGGTCCTGAGCGGAGACGACCGCTCGGTCCCGGTCGCCTTCGCCCTCGCGCCTGCGCGCACGCTCGCCATGAACGCACCCTCAGAGCCCGACAGCGCCCTGATCGGAGCACGGGCCGTGGTGGACCTGTCCGCCCACGCCAGCCTCATGCTGCGCTACGATGGCCAGTTCGGCAGCGGCTACACCAGCCATGCCGGCCTGATCGGCCTCGCCATCCGCTGGTGAGGCGCAGTGCCCGCCGGGGCGCGGCACGAGACGCCCCGGCACCTTTTCCAGACATGAAGGGAGATGTCCCATGATCCGCCTGTCCCGCGCCGCATTGGCGTCCGCAACCGCCCTTGCCGCCCTGACCTGCTCGCTCCCCGCCGCCGCGCAGGAAGCCGCCGACACCGATCCGCCGCCGCTGGTGGTCGGATCGGTGGGGCCGGTGATCTATGGCCCGGACGGACGGCCCTATACGATGAATATCGGCAACGGCACCGAGACGCTGCGGGCCACCGTCGTCAGTTCGGAGCGCGGCCTCAACATCGTCTTCACCGACTTGCGCGATGTCGATCCGGACTTCTTCCCGCGCACACAAATTTCTGCCCCTGGCGGCATCGTGTTCTTGGGTTCGGCGACTTCGCGTTACGGATTCGAGACGGGCGATGCCGGCAGTACGCCCGGTCAGGAAAATTCCACTACGGACGTATTCGGCGGATCGGCGGCATATCGGTTGTTCGAAACGACACGGACAATCACAAGCAATATCGGCGGCGGCATCACTGCGAATGTGCGCGCGGGCGGGGTCATACGTTCCAGCGCGTCGGCACCGGATTCCGTCTCGGCGCAGGCCGCAGCGCTTGATCAGATTGGCGCGCTCTCGCTCCCCGGTCGCCGCCTGTCAGCGGTTGTGACACGCGCCGGTATCGTCGAGGACATCACCGAATTCCGCGTGTCGGCGATCACGGCGCGCGACACCTACGTCGTCACCATCATTACCTTCGGTCCGGCGAACATTATCGTGGGCAAGCGTGGCCGCTGCGACGAATTCCTGACGACTTGCGAAGGCGGGCTTACCTACGCAGTCGGCGACGACGAGACCAACTTCAGCACGTTCTTTCTTGAAGACGTCTACGTCACCCACACGGTGAACCGCACGGTCACTTCCACTGGCACGATCACCATCGACATTCCCTTCGCCGCCTATGGCCGGGTCCATCCCGCAGCGCAGGCGATGGGCTTCCAGCAGTCCGGTCGGTTCCTTGCGCGCCTGCTGCCGGGCGGCGACATGGCGGCGGCGCGGCCACTGGGGCGCGCGGATTCGCGGCTTTCGATGTATCTTGCCGGCATCGCCAGCCGCTCGAACTTCGACGCACGCGGCGGGGTCGCATCGTCTTCGGGCACGTTCTCCGGCGTGACGGGCGGCCTTGCCTGGCGCGCCAGCGACGCGCTGACGCTGGGGCTGGCGGGCGAGGGCGGGCGCTGGCGCTGGCACCTGGACGATCCCGTCCTCCCCGAACGCGCCGACAGCGCGCCAAGCTGGCGGGCGGGCGGCTTCGCGGCGTGGAGCGGCGGGCCATGGCGGATTGGCGCGGCAGGCTTCGGCGGGCGGCAGACGGTGCGGTCGGTCGCCAGCTCGACACTGGGCGGCGGCACATCCACCGCGCGCTACCGCGCCAGCACTTACGGCGCGGGCGTGCAGGCGGGCTATGCCCTTCCGGTTGGCGCCTTCACCCTCACGCCCAGCCTTGGTGCCGACTGGCTCGGCTGGCACAGCCCGGCGGCGACCGAGAGCGGCGGCCTGGCCCCACTTGCGGTCGCTAGGGCCAGCCGCGAACAGTGGCGGCTTCACGCCGGGCTCGCCGCCGATCATGGAGGCGAGCACTGGCTGGTGGGCGCGCATGTGACCGGGACCTATGTCACCGGTGACCGCACCGGCCTCGTCATGGCCAGTGACGGTGCCAGTGCGCCCGGGCGCTTTGGCATCGAGGGACCCTCCGCCAACCGCACCGAGGCAGAGATGGGCGCAGTGATCGGCTACCGATTCGCACCCGGCGTGACGGCGGCGCTTTCGGGCGACGCGCGGTTCGGGCGGCAGGCGCTGACCTATGGCGGCCAGGCCAGCTTGCGCTTCACCTTTTGACCGCTAGGCTTGAGCGATGGCGAGCGAAGCCGATGTCCTGAAGATCGTCGAAGCCGCGCTGGCGCTGGAGGACCAGGCCGCGCGTGCCGCCTTGGTATGTGAGCGCTGCGGCGGAGATGCCGCGCTTCAGGCGCGCGTCGAGACCCTGCTCGCCCGCGATGATACCGATTTTCGGCTGCTGCCGACCGACAGCTTCGCGCGGCCGCTCTCGGTTATCGATGATATCCCCCAACGCATCGGCCCATTTCGGGTGACCGGCGAGATCGCGCGAGGCGGCATGGGGGCTGTGGTCCGTGCCGAACGAGACGACGGTTTGTTCCAGCAGGTCGTCGCGATCAAACTGATCCGCGGCGATATCGCCAGCCCGCGCGCCAAGGCGCGCTTTGCCGAAGAGCGGCGTATCCTCGCCCGACTACGCCACCCCGGCATCGTGCGGATCGTCGATGGCGGCGATGCCGACAACCGCCCCTGGCTGGCAATGGACTTCATCGAAGGCGCTCCCATCGACCAAGCGCTGCACGCCAAAAGTGCAAGCTTGGAAGATCGGCTCTCCGCATTCGAGGCGGTGTGCGAGGCTGTTGCATTCGCCCACCGCCAGCTCGTGGTCCATGCGGACATCAAGCCTTCGAATGTCCTGTTCGATGGTGAAGGGCGAGTCCACCTGCTCGATTTCGGCATAGCCCGTCTGATCGCCGCGCTCGATACTGACGAAGCAGGTGATCCCTATCCGCTGACCAAGGGCTACGCAGCACCGGAACGTGCGGTGGGAACCATGCCAACGGTGGCAAGCGACGTGTTCAGCCTGGGCATGCTGCTGCTGGCGATATTGGACAAGCCGGTGCCGCGCGACGGGACGGGACTGGTCGAAGGCACCCGCCTGCCGCAAGGCATATTGCAGGGCGACCTGGCAGCGATAGCCGGACGCGCCCTCGCCGAACGGCCCGAGGATCGCTACTCCGACGTTCCCGAACTGCTCGAAGACATCCGGCGGCATCGCGACTATCGTCCGGTGCGCGCACAAGGCGATGCGGGCTGGCGCTATCTCGCGAGCCGTTTCGCGTACCGCAATCGTCGTGCTCTGGTCATAGGCTCTGCCGCTGCGGTGTTGCTCTTGGGAACCAGCGTTGTGACGACGGTGCAATACTGGCGAGCCGAACGCGCTCGCGCACAGGCCGATGCCCGCTTTGTCGAGGTCAGGTCGCTCGCGCGATTTCTGCTGTTCGATGCCTACGACCGGTTGGCCGACGCGCCCGGCACCGTGGAGGTTCGCGCCCGCATGGCGGATACCGCACGGACTTATCTCGATCGCCTGCGCACGGTCCCCGGTTCTCCGCCGGACTTGCAACTCGACCTTGCCCGCAGCTATCGCCGCCTGGCGACGATCCAGGGACTGAGCAGCACCGCCAATCTTGGTCGGCCTCGGGACGCGATCGTGTCGCTGCGCAAGGCCGAGGCCTTGCTGGCGCCGCTGGCAAAGGCCCATCCCAACGATCCCGCGATACTGACGGAACAGGGCTGGATCTGGCTTGCGCGCTGGTCGCTCTATTCTGACACTGCGGGCGGCGCTGACAATGACAGGGCTGCCCACGCCTTTGCCCAAGCGCTTGCGTTGCGGCCCGGCGATGCCGAAGCCTTGCTCGGCCAGTTCGTGGCGATGCGCAATCGCGCCTTCGATCTGGAAACGGCCGACCAGCATGCCCGGTCGATCGCGCTGTCGCGGGAGACCCTGTCGGGCCTGCGCAAGCACGTTTTCCCGGCACGCTGGCTGACCGAGGCGAAAATTCTGGAGTTCACGTTGCTTCGCCAGGTTGGCGATGCAAGCTATTACGCGGGGGACCTGCCGGGCGCGCTGGCGACCTATCGCGAAGGCGAGGCGCTGGTTCGGGCACAACTGGCGCAGGGCCCTTCGGTGCGCTGGGAAGGACGATTGGCACAGGCCAGCTACGATGTCGCGAGCACATTGGCGGATGACCTGGCGAAAGAGGGCGAGGCAATGGCGCTGACCCAGCACGCAATCGACCGGCTCAACTCGGTTCGGGCAACCGGCGGGGATGCGGCGCTGGATTTCGGCATGCTGATGTTGCTGGACGAGAAATCGATGTTGCTTCAAGCGATGGGACGCAAGCATGAGGCGGTCGCCGTTTCCAGCGAACAGATCGCCATGCGCGAAGCGCGCCTTGCCGCACAGACGGGCGATGTGACCCGCATGCGTGACCTTGCAGTAGTGCTCGCGGCCCACGGAGAGATGCAGGCCGGGGTCGGTCGCAAGGCCCAAGCCTGCGCGGCTGCCCTACGCGGGCTCGCGTTGCTGGACGCGCTGGCGAAGAACGGCGACCTCGCCGCCCGCGACAACAGGCTCGAATATCCCAAACTAGAGGCCGTGCGCGATCGCTATTGCCGATAGGCGCCGCCGAGTTCCTCAGCGAGCCAAAGCCTTGCGGTCTTCCATTTGCGTTTCACGGTGGGTTCTGAACAGTCGAGCACCTGCGCGATCTCGCTGACCGTCAAACCTACGAAGAAGCGCAGTTCGACGATCTTTGCGAGTTCTGATGAAATACCCTCGAGACGCTCAAGCGCACGGTCGAGCAGGACTATGTCGATCCGGTCAGGCGCTTCAGCCACTTCGATCCAGATATCCGGCGCTTGCCGCTTGGCACGCCTTCGGCTGCGGACGGCATCAAGCATCGCCTGGCGCATGATCCGCGCACCAGTGGCGAAGAAGTGCTGGCGGTCGTTATAGCTCATTGCCTCAAGTCGGACGATCCGCAGCGCAGCCTCGTTGACAAGTTCGGTTGGCTGCAGCGACAGGATCGGGGCATCACGCCGCAACATCCGCGCTGCGGCGGCGCGCAACTCGTCGTAGAGGTCGCTGAGCATCCTCTCCTGCGGCGACGCCATAATATCCTCCCGCCCATGCGTCCGTCCATAAAGCCGACAATCGCCATGCCCGGCAACATGTGTTTGTAGCCGGGCAAGTTAATGCGGGATCAGGCGAACTTCGTGGCCCATCGCGGCAAGCGTGCGAGCCCGGTGATGGGCGCTTGCGCGCCGCCCGTTGCTTTGACGGCGCCTCGGCGACCTAAGGTCTAATTGCCCGATATCCCGTCTGTGCCACCATTCGTCCAACTCAAACTTTCTCGGGAGATGGACATGCTGGAACAGGCAATGGAAAAGTACGCGGGCAAAACGCTGATCCGCGAGCGCTACGACAATTATATCGGCGGCGGGTGGGTCGCTCCGGCCAAGGGCGCCTATTTCGACAATATTTCGCCAGTGACGGGCCAAGTCGTGTGCCAGATCGCGCGCGGCACGGCCGAGGATATCGAGCTGGCGCTGGATGCCGCGCACGCGGCGAAGGACGCCTGGGGCAAGGCCAGCTCGACCGAACGCGCCAATATCCTCCTCAAGATGGCCGACCGGATGGAGGCCAATCTGGATCTGATCGCGCTGGCCGAGACCGTCGACAACGGCAAGCCGATCCGCGAGACGACGCATGCTGATATCCCGCTCGCCATCGATCATTTCCGCTATTTCGCCGGCTGCCTGCGCGCGCAGGAAGGATCGATCAGCGAGATCGACCATGACACGATCGCCTATCATTTTCACGAACCACTCGGCGTCGTCGGCCAGATCATTCCGTGGAACTTCCCTATCCTGATGGCCGTGTGGAAGCTGGCCCCCGCGCTCGCCGCCGGAAATTGCGTGGTGCTGAAGCCTGCCGAGCAGACGCCGATGTCAGTGCTGGTCCTGATGGAGATCATCGGCGACCTGCTGCCCGCCGGCGTGCTGAACGTCGTCAACGGATTTGGCGTCGAAGCGGGCAAGCCGCTCGCCAGCAATAAGCGGATCAGCAAGATCGCCTTCACCGGCGAAACCACCACCGGTCGCCTGATCATGCAATATGCGTCGGAAAATCTAATTCCTGTCACGCTGGAGCTTGGCGGCAAGTCGCCGAACATCTTTTTCGAGGATGTGATGGACGCCGACGACGATTATTTCGACAAATGCCTCGAGGGCTTCGCCATGTTCGCGCTGAACCAGGGCGAGGTCTGCACCTGCCCGAGCCGCGCGCTGATCCAGGAAAGCATCTACGAAAGGTTCATCGAGCGCGCCATCGCCAGGGTGAAGGCGATCAAGCAGGGCAGCCCGCTGGACCCGTCGACCATGATCGGCGCGCAGGCATCGAACGATCAACTGGAGAAGATTCTTTCCTATATCGCTATCGGCAGGGATGAGGGCGCCGAGGTGCTGACCGGCGGCGACCGCGCGGTGCATGACGGTGAACTGTCCGAGGGCTATTATGTGACGCCCACCGTGCTGAAGGGTCACAACAAGATGCGCATCTTTCAGGAGGAGATTTTCGGCCCTGTCCTGGCCGTCACGACCTTCAAGGACGAAGCCGAAGCGCTCGCCATTGCCAATGACACGCTCTATGGCCTGGGCGCGGGCGTTTGGACGCGAGACGGCGCGCGCGCCTATCGCATGGGCCGCGGCATCCAGGCGGGGCGCGTGTGGACCAACTGCTATCATGCCTATCCTGCCCATGCGGCATTCGGCGGTTACAAGCAGTCCGGTATCGGCCGCGAAACCCATAAGATGATGCTGGACCATTATCAGCAGACCAAGAATCTGCTGGTGAGCTACAGTCCCAAGGCGCTGGGCTTCTTCTGATGCAATCGTGGCGTAGGCGCGTTTTTCCTGACGCCTTTGCCGCCGGCGGGTGCCCTTGGGCATCCGCCTTTCCCGTTAAACCTTCGTCCGCGAGGGAGAGGTGAACGGAGGTTGGGCATGATTGACATTCCCCCGCGCATCCTGACCACTTCCGTGGCCGACGCTCTTATTGCGGGTCTGACGGCCGTCCACGGGCCGCTGATGTTCCATCAGTCGGGCGGCTGCTGCGATGGTTCCGCGCCGATGTGCTTTCCGCGCGGTGAGTTCAGGGTCGGGGCGCAGGACGTGCTGCTGGGGCATGTTGCGGGCGACGTGCCGGTGTGGATCGGCGCGGCGCAGTTCGATTATTGGCGACACACCCAGATCACCATCGACGTCGTGCGGGGTCGGGGCGCGGGCATGTCGCTGGAAAGTCCCGAAGGCGTACGTTTCATCGTGCGGTCGCGAATCTTCACCGACGAAGAGGACAAGCGTCTGGCGGCGGCGGGCCAGCCGCCACGCGGGAGGTGATGCGCTTTGCCGAACATCCCGAGCGGCGCCATGTTGTCGGCGAGATGCATCTACGCCGCTTCCCGCGCCTGGCCCTGCCGGCGCAGGCGATCCAGTTCGCGCGGCTGCTGGACGATGAGGAGCGGCGGGCCGAAGCGCGGGCGCTGGCGGATTCGCCGGCGGAATGGCTGGTCGATGACGCGCGACATCGGGAAAGCCGCTGGTCCGACGATGTCCGCATGTCCTGGGAGCGCCACAGCGAAGCCAGCACCGCGACGCTCACGCTGAAGGGGGAAGCGGCCTTGCCGCTGCTCTGGACGCATCCGGACGATCAGGAGCGCGGCCGCGCCATCGCTTGGGTGGAGACGCTGCCGGGCCGCGTCATCCGTGCGACCCACGTCATGCTCGTGGCGGACGAGGCCGCCGCCGCGCCGCTGGTCGAACAGGCCGAATTCCGCGCGTCGCATCTCGTCTCCTGCCATGTTGCGGGCGGAGCCCGGATGTGGAGCGACTTTCGCATTCACGACGACGGCTATGGCCGGCTGGTTATCGCCGCAAACGGGCTGGAGCCGGGCGACCTTGCCCGATGCGTGCAACGGCTGCAGGAACTGGGCAATTACCGCAACATGGCGTTGCTGGGGCTGCCGGTAGCGCAGGCGGGGTGGGCGGCGATCGATGTGATCGAGCGGCGGCTGGAGGATACGGCGAGGCGTCTGCATGGCGGCGAGCAACGCGACGATGATATGCTGGCGGACCTGTCGGCACTGACCGCGACCAGGCTGGCGCTGGCCGGGGACTGCGATTTCCGCTTGAGTGCGACTGCCGCCTATGCACAGATCGTCGCTGACCGACTGATGGAACTGGACGCTCACCCCATCGCCGGCTTTCCGTCGCTGCCCGATTTCATCGGTCGCCGCTTCCATCCGGCGATGCGGACCTGCTCCGCTTTTTCCGCGCGGCTGCGCCTGGTCGGGGAGCGGATGGCGCAGTTCACCGCGCTGCTTCGCACCCGGATCGAAACGCATATCGAAAATCAGAATGCGCGGTTGCTGGTTTCCATGGATCGCAGCGCCCGTATGCAGCTGCGGTTGCAGCATCTGGTCGAGGGATTGTCGGCGGTCGCGATCGGCTATTATGCCCTGGGCCTGCTTTCATACATGCTCAAGGCCGTGGAGAAGGTCGATCATCGCTTCCCCGCGACGCTGGCGCTGGGCGTCGCGGCGCCGGTGCTGCCCGCGCTGATGTTTGTCGCCATGGGACGGCTGCGAAGGCGAGTCATTTCCCGGGATGACAAAGGCGCGGAAAAAGGCGCATAAGCTGAAGCAAACACAATAGAATGGGATCGGGGGATGGCTGTTCTGGCATCGGAAATCGGCTTCGCATCGAGCCACGCGACGGAACCGGAGCGAGCCATGGCCGAGATCGCCGCGCGTGTCGGCAACGAACCGCTGGCGGGCATGCTGATCTTCTGCTCGCACCGCTTCGACCGGGCAGGGCTGGCGCGGGCAATCAATCGGCATAGCGATGGGATCGTGACGATCGGCTGCACCAGTTCTGGCGAACTGACCGAGCGAGGTTATGACCAAGACAGCATCAGCGTAATAGGCTTTCCCGCGTCCGGCTTCCATCTGACGTCGCACTGCTTCGAAGATATCGACCATTTCGATCCAGTCGCCGCGCGACAGACGGTACGGCATCTCGCCGCCGTGGCCGATCGCGACAGTCGGCGTCTGGGCGACATGGTCAATCATGTCGCGCTGTTCCTGGTCGATGGCATGTCCCATCGGGAAGAATTGCTGACGATGACTATCCAGGATGCGCTGGGCGACATACCGCTGATCGGCGGCTCGTCCGGCGATGGCCTGGCCTTTCGCGAAACGGCCATCTTCGAGGGCGGGCGTTTCCATGGTCAGGGCGCGGTGGTCGCGATCCTCTCCACGCCGCGCCCTATGCATGTTTTCAAGGCGCAGCATTATCGGCCGAGCGTCGAACGGATGGTGGTGACCGGCGCCGATCCGCAGGCACGGGTCGTGACGGAGATCGACGCGGAGCCAGCGGCGCGTGAATATCTGAGGCTTGCCGGCCATGCCGGTGAGGCGCTGGGCGTCGAATTCTTTGCCGCACATCCGCCGATGGTGCGAGCCGGCGGCGACTATCATGTACGATCGATCCAGAGCGCCAATGATGACGGCAGCCTGACCTTCTACTGCGCGATTGACAAGGGGATCGTGCTCGCGGTCGGCGAGCCGATCGATCGCATCGCCGGCATGGAGGCGCTGTTCGGGGATCTGCGTGACAAGGTCGGCCAGATCGATCGCATCCTGGCGTTCGACTGCGTGCTTAATCGCATCGATGCCGAGCAGCGGCAGATCGGCCGGCAGGTGTCGGAGCTGTATGCGCGTAACCGCGTCATCGGCTTCAACACCTATGGCGAGCAATATCATGCGCTGCACGTGAACCAGACCTTCAGCGGCCTTGCGATCGGGCGATGAACGACCTCGCCCCTGGCTTTGGAAACCCGGACGCCGAGGACCTGCGCAACGAGGTGCGCAAGCTGAGGAAGATCAACGCCGCGCTGATGGACAGGGTGGAGCGGTCCAGCGACATGGCCGGCAACGCCTTTTCGATGTTCGAGACTGCTATATCGCTCGAAGCCATGGTGCGCGAGCGGACGATGGAACTGGAGGACGCGCTGCGGCGGCTGGCCAAGGCCAATGCCGACCTCGCCGAAGCCCACGCCGCCGCCGACGCCAACCGGATGCGCCTGCGAGACGCGATCGATTCCATCAATGAGGGTTTCGTGTTGTTCGACGCCGAGGACCGGCTCGTGCTGTTCAACGAAGCCTATCTGGGCTTCTGGCCCGAGATCGCCGATCAGGTGCGGGAAGGCATGTCCTTCGACCAGATCGCCAAGCTGGCCGCCAGCCATAATCAGCCGCGCGGCACGCTGGTGGGGCGGGACCGCTGGGTGTCCGATCGGCTCGCCCGGCATAGCGTCGCGGACGGCGGTCATGTGCAGGCGCTGGCCGACGGGCGATGGGTTCAGATCAACGAATTGCGCACCAGCGAAGGCGGCATCGTCGGCATCTATACCGACATCACCGAGGCGAAGGCGGAGGACGCGCGGGAGCGGGCGCGGGAACTGGCCGAGCGCAACATCGTCCTGCAATCGACGCTCGACAATCTGTCGGAAGGCGTTTGCCTGTTCGACGCGCAGGGGCGGCTGGCGGCCTGGAACGAAGCATTGCAGCGCCTGCTGACCCTGCCGGAAGACTGGAGCATGGGTCTCGCCACCCATCAGGCGTTGATCGGCTGGTGCCGGGAGACGCTGGGTATGGAGGATGACGGTTGCCTTGACTGGCGGGGCGAAAGTCTGTGTGGCGAGCGGGTACATCGGCTGGTTCGGTGCGGCGCGCGCAGCTTCGAGGTGCGCAGCAATGCCATGGAGCAGGGTGGGCAGGTGATCGGCTTCACCGACGTCACTGACATGCTGCGGGCTCAGAGCGCGCTGCGGGAGACGGCCGAATCGCTGGAGCGGCGGGTCGCCGAGCGCACGGGCGAACTGGTCGCGGTCAACCACCAGTTGGCCGCCGAGGTGGCGGAGCGGCGCGAGATCGAGGCGCAATTGATGGATGCGAAGACCGCCGCGGAGAAAGCCAACCTGTCCAAGACCAGTTTCCTTGCCGCCGCCAGCCATGATCTGCTGCAGCCGCTCAACGCGGCGCGGCTGTTCGTCGCGGCGTTGGGCGACCGGCGGCTGGCGCTGCCGACGCGGGCGCTGGTCAGCCAGACATCGACGGCGCTGGATTCGGTTGAGGATCTGCTGGAAGCATTGCTGGAAATCAGCCGGCTTGACGCCGGCGCAATCCAGCCTGAAATCAGCGATTTCCGGCTGGATCGGATGCTTGAAGCCTTGCGGGTGGAGTTTGCGCCGATGGCCCGATCCTCGGGGCTGACGCTCAGCTTCGAAGCGGAACCGGTCTGGGTCCGCTCCGACATTCGCCTGCTGCGACGGATCTTGCAGAATTTCCTGTCCAACGCGTTGCGCTATACCCAGCGCGGATCGGTGACGTTGCGCTGTCTGGAAAGCGCGACGGGGGTCCGGGTCAGCGTATCCGATACCGGCCCCGGCATCGCCGCCGACAAGCAGCCGCTGATCTTCGAGGAGTTTCGCCGGTTCGACAACCGGCAGGGCGGCAAGGGCCTTGGCCTCGCCATCGTCCGCCGGGCGAGCGTCATGCTGGGGCATGCGGTGACGGTGGAGTCCACGCCCGGTCAGGGATCGACCTTCTCCATCGACCTGCCGCGCGGGGCGGTGGTGATGGACGAGGCGGCGCAGACCGACGGCCCGGGCCGGGACCGGGGCATGCGCGGCCTGAAGGTGCTGATCGTGGACAATGAGAAGTCGATCCAGAGCGGGATGCGGACCTTGCTGGAAGGCTGGGGGTGCGCTGTGTCGACGGCGACCGGGTTCGACGATGCGGCGCCGCGGTTTCCGGACGGCACGGCGCCGGACGTGATGCTGGTCGATTATCATCTGAACGATGGCGAGACCGGCGATGTGGCGATCCGCCGGCTGAACGATCATTTTGGGGACGCGGTACCCGCGATCATCATTTCCGCCGACCGGGGCGAGCCGCTCAAGATGCTGCTCGACGAGCGTGGGATTCCGGTACTCAACAAGCCGGTGAAGCCCGCCCAGCTTCGGGCCTTGTTGCGCACGATGGTGCGATAGGACAGCGGCTTATTCGTCGTCCGCCGTGAACCTCACGCGGTTGGCCTTGATCACCGCCTGCGTGCGGCTGAAGACGCCGAGTTTCTGCAGGATTGCGGAGACATGCGCCTTGATGGTGGTCATCGAGACACCCAGATCGTGGGCGATCTGCTTGTTGAGGCGGCCGCGTACCAGATGGGCCAGGACGGTGCGCTGCTGCGGCGTCAGGCTGTCGATGCGACGGACGATATCCTCCTCCTCGACCGAGGGCGTGGCGGCGTCGCCCATTGTTTCGGGCAGGTAGATTTCACCCGCGACGATGCGATGCAGTGCATCGACGATCCCGCTGCGTTTCAAGGATTTTGGAATGAAGCCGGCCGCCCCGGCGGCCAGCGCCTCCTGCACGATCGGGCGGTCGAACGCGCCCGAGACCATGACGACCGGCAGGATCGGGAAGCGGGCGCGCAGCAGTTTCAGGCCGTCCAGCCGACGAACGTCGGGAATGTTGAGATCGAGCAGGATGAGGTCGAAATTATCCTGCTTCTCCAGCAGCCCGATCGCTTCCTCCAGGCTCGCGGCCTCGAAGATTTCGCAACTGTCGAAGCTGATCGCGATGACGCTGCGCAACCCGTCGCGGACCAGCGGATGGTCGTCGATGATGAGCACCCGCTCCATGATCGCGTCCGCGCCGATATCGTGATTCATTCCTCGCCCCCGTGCAGCATGATCGTGCAAGCCATGGGACGAGGCAAGCTGCATCATCGCACCCCGCGGAATGGCCGGATTGGTCTGCCCATAATTGCCCCGTCCCATGACGATCATCGCTCTCGTTCCTTATTTCGGCAGCTTGAACACCCAGAGCGCGCCGCCCTGGTTTATGTCCTTGAAAGTCTTGGCCACCTCGCCGCCCCACAGCGGCACCGCGCCGCCCCAGCCGGACATCACCGCCACATATTGCTCGCCATCCTGTTCCCAGGTGACGGGCGAGCCAACCACGCCGGAGCCGGTCTGGAACTTCCACAGTTCCTGCCCGGTCCTGGCGTCGAAAGCCTTGAGATAGCCTTCGGGCGTGCCGGTGAAGACCAGGTTGCCGGCGGTCGTCAGCACCCCGCCCCACAGCGGTGCCTTGTTCTTATATTCCCACAGGATCTTGCCGGTTTTCGGGTCCATGGCGCGCAGCGCGCCGATATGGTCGTCGGCGATCGGCTTGATGGTGAATCCCGCGCCCAGATAGGCCGCGCCCTTCTTGTAGGCGATCGGCTCGTTCCAGATGTCCATGCCCCAGTCGTTCGACGGGATGTAGAACAGGCCGGTATCCTGGCTGTAGGCCATCGGCATCCAGTTCTTGCCGCCGAGGAAAGAGGGGCTGGCGAAGACCGACGTGCCCTTGGCGGTCGTCGGCGCCCCCGGGCGGTTGGCGTCGATATAGTTGGGGCGGCCGGTCTTGAGGTTGATGCCGTTCGCCCATGTCGTCTGCATGACGAATTTCGACGCGCTGACCAGCTTGCCGTTGGTGCGGTCCAGCACGTAGAAATAGCCGTTGCGGTCCGCCTTCGCGCCCAGCTTCATCGGCTTCCCGTTGATCGTGGCGTCGAACGGGATGAATTCGTTCACGCCGTCGAAGTCCCAGCCGTCATGCGGCGTGGTCTGGTAATGCCATTTGATGACGCCGGTGTCCGGGTCGATGGCGAGCGTGGACGAGGTGTAGAGATTGTCGCCGGGGCGCAGGTGGCTGTTCCACGGCGCGGGGTTGCCGGTGCCGAAGAAGAGGAGGTTGGTTTCCGGATCATAGGTGCCGCCGAGCCAGGTCGCGCCGCCGCCGGTCTTCCAAAGGTCGCCCGGCCAACTGGCATTGGTCTTTCCGGTGATGCCGTTATCCTTGCCGTTGAGGGTGCCCATATTGCCCTCGATCGTCGGGCGCCGCCATATCAGCTCCCCGGTGTTGACGTCGCGCGCCTCGACCGCTCCGGTAATGCCGAATTCGCCGCCGGAGTTGCCGTAGATCACCTTACCCTTCACCACCATGGGTGCGGCGGTAGCGGAATAGCCGGCCTGATAATCGGCGATCTGCTTGTTCCAGACGACCTTGCCGGTGTGGCGGTTGAGCGCCACCATATGCGCGTCCAGGGTCGCGAAGAGGATCTTGTCGCCGTAGATCGCCGCGCCGCGATTGACGACGTCGCAGCATGGCATGATCGCGTCGGGCAGGCGGGCGTCATATTCCCACTTTTCCTCGCCGGTGCGCGCGTCGAAGGCGAAGAGGCGCGAATAGCTGCCGGTGACGTAGATGGTGCCGTCATAGACGATCGGCTGCGATTCCTGGCCGCGCTGCTTCTCGCCGCCGAGCGAGGCGGCGAAGGCCGGGACCAGCTTCGACACGTTGGAGGCGTCGATCTGCTTCAATTGGCTGAACCGCTGCGCCTGCGGACCCATGCCATAGGTCAGCACGTCGCCGGGCGAGCTGGCGTCGGCCATCAGGTCGGCGTCGGTCGGGCCGGTAGCATTCTGCGCCAGCAGCGGCGCCCCCGCCGCGACGAGCGAAAGCGCGGCAGCCCCGCAGAGCGAACGCATGAAACGTCCCTTCATCTATCATCCTCCCATATTCGGGGCGCTGCACAGCGTCCCCCTGCGGATACGAACCCTATTCCCGCAGGCGGGGGCGGCAATTGGACCTTGGGTCGGGGCGGTGGCGGGGCGAGTTGTCGGGACCGCGCGCAGGCGACGGCGAGGCCACAGGGCGAAGTTCACACCGTCGTCGGGCGAATCCGGGCAAAAGATACAGGGATGAGACAGGTTTGCCGCAGCGGCGCGCCGCGGACGCGACAATAGCGCTACGGTTAGGTCACGGCGGCGCATCGCCAACGCGACGGGGGCGCGGCGGGGAGGGGGCATGGGGGTCGAGGCGTCGGGCTGTCCCATCGCCCAGGGTGAAGCAGATCAAATCCTATTGGGACAGAGGATTTTTGGGTGGGAAGCGGAATGACCGATTTTGGGCCGCACCTCCTGCAAAGCAGAAGTCGGGCTACTGGCGACGCGGGCTGATCCACGTTAGACCTACTGCTATGTCTGTTCCCGTCTATCACCCTTACACGACCAAGTTCGATATTGAGATCGATGCCAATCATCTTGATCAGGTTCTTGGTCCATTAACGACCACGAATGCCAAGGCCGTGGCTGATGCTTGGGACGTAGTTCAGACGGGTCTCCTTGCTTGGAGAACAGAGCTTCATCTAATGGCCGCCGACGCTGATGTCCGTATCAAAAGCCAGTTGAGCAAAGATCAACTTACCGGCACAGTGGTCACGCTCTTATTCGATCAGTCAGGATCGATGAGAGGCCAGAAAATGCTATTTTCGGCCGCAACCGCAGACATCATTCAAGAGTTCCTGATTACCCTTGGTATTTCGTGCGAAGTGCTGGGATTTACCACTTCGCGCTGGAAGGGCGGTCGCTCCCGCAAACGTTGGAAATGGCGCTTTCGGCCTCGCAACCCTGGGCGTTTGAATGACCTGTTGCACATCATATATCGTAGCGCCACGGACAACCGTGCTAGCACAGGCGGGTGGGTTTACAGGCAAATGCTGCGTCATGATCTGACGAAGGAAAATATTGACGGTGAAGCAATCCAGTGGGCGGCCAGTCGCCTCATCGACCATCCAGCAAATCGTAAGATATTGATCGTCCTATCTGACGGAGCGCCAGTGGATGACTCTACGATCTTAGAAAACGGGCCGACGTATCTGGCCGATCATCTGTATGACGTGGTTAGACATATTATATCAGACTCTAAAATATCCATCGCGTCATTAGGGATTGGTTTTCGACCGCATGATTTTTACCCCCAATCAAGCTACGTCGAATCTCCAAAAGATATGGGAAATGCGCTGGTCGTCCTTTTGGAGAGCATATTGACGAGGAGCTAAAACGAGTCTGCTTTTCGGCGACGTTAAACTCCCTTCAAACGGTAAAAGCTGGTCGATAGCCGAATTGGCTGGCCACACGACTGAGTATAAATAGCCGCGTTCGCCTACCCCGCCGACGCCTTCACATAGGTCACGCCATGCGCTGCGAACAGCGCGGCCAGTTCGCCGGATGTGGCGGCGTCCGCCATGATCGTTTCCACCGCGTCGCCGAGCGTGCGGCTGTTTTCCTTGACCGCCATGCCGATGTCCCAGCCAGACGAGGCGAAGGCGGGCAGGGGCATCTTGCGGCGGTCGATGTCGGCGGCGGCCCGGTCATGCAGCACTGCCTCGATCTGGGCGCGGCTGGCGAGGACGCCGGCGGCCTTGCCGTCCAGCATGGCGGTGACCGCCTGCGCGCCGGTCGGATAATGGGTGACATCCCTGGCCAAGGCTCCGCCGGACAAACCGATGAGGTAGAAATCGGGGATGGAGTCCAGTTCGGCCGCGAGCTTCCGGCCCGTCCATTGGACCGGCGGCGCATCGCAATCGATTTCGTCGCGCTTCCCCGCGAACTGAAAGCTCTCGCGATAATAGGGTGCGACGAAGGCGCATCGGTCCACCCGCGCCATGAAGGCTCGGTCGAACGGCACATGCAGCATGATATCGGCGGGCATGAAGCCCAGCAGGCCGCCTTTCCACACCGCGTTGCGCAGATCGTCCTCCACGCCTTCGTCAGCGGTGATCTGCGCGATGTCCGCGCGCACGCCCAGCTTCTTCGCAAGCAATTGGGCGAGATCGACGTCGATCCCGATCAATTCACCTTTTTTCTCCCAGGACCAGGGCCGGTTGTCCTTATAGACTGCGACCCGAAGCACTCCCAGGTCCTTGACCTTGGCAAGAGGCGCGGCATCGGCCGGCGGCGACAGGAAGGATCCGGTCGCCATGGCGGCGGCGCCCTGGAGAAGCTCGCGACGGCTTAGCACCAGACTTACTCCTGATGCCTGGTTTCGAGCCAGGAGCGGATGGCCCAGCCGGCCTTTTGCCCCAGCACTTCGCCGAAGGGAGGCATATATACTTTCCCGTCATGGCTGGAACCGTGCCGGAAGCGTTCGGCGAACCACTGGTCGCCCGACTCGCCGGTTTCCAGATACCGGAGGTCTGGCGCGATGCCCCCTGACTCCGCATCCAGACCGTGGCAGCGGGCGCAATTCTGGCCATAAGCGGATTCGCCGATCGCGATCGCGGTAGCGTTGCCGCTATAGGGGTTTTTCTGCAGCCATTCGGTGCCGATGTCGGGCAGGGCGGAAGTATCGACCGCCTGCGGCGTGACATTGCCGTGCGCCAGGAGGCTGGTTGTGGTGGCGCCGCCGAAGATCGCCAAGGCGCCCAGCAGCAAGATGCGTCCCGAATTCATGAGCCTTCCAATCCTCACCCGTAGATTTTTCTGTCGGGGTCGAGTGTAGGGACGGGATCGCGCGCGCCCATTGGCCTTTGGTACTATCCCTTGGCCCGAGCCGCACGCCTAAGCCCCTGGGAGAAGAGGCGTGGGAGAGGACGAGCGCGATGAGGAACCTGGTTTTCGCGGGGCTGATGCTGTTGCCGGTTCCGGCGGGCGCGCAGACGCTCTATGTTTCCAACGAGCGCGGCAATACGGTGAGCGTCATCGACGCCGCGACGTTGCGGCCGATCGCGACCTGGCCCGTCGGCGGGCGGCCGCGCGGCATCACCTTGTCGAAGGACGGCCGATATATCTACCTTTGCGCCAGTGCCGATCATGCGGTGCAGGTGATCGAGCGGGCCACGGGCAAGATCGTCGCGGATCTGCCCTCGGGCGAAGATCCCGAACAATTCTTCCTGTCGCGCGACGGCAAGACACTTTTCGTCGCCAATGAGGATAATGCCGCGCTGACCGCGATCGACCTCGCCAGCAGGAGCGTCGCCTTCCAGGTCGATGTCGGCAAGGAGCCGGAGGGCGTCGCGCAGAGCCCCGACGGCCGATGGGTCGTCGTCACATCCGAGGACGAGAATGTCGTCAACTGGATCGACCTTTCGACCAAGGCGATGACTGATGCCACACCCGTCGATCTGCGGCCGCGTCATGTCGAGTTCACGGCCGACGGCAAGAATTTATGGGTCGCGGCGGAGACGGGCGGGACGGTGGAGATCATCGAAGTCGCGACCCGCAAGGTCGTCGACACCCTGCATTTCGATATCCCCGGCGTCGCCGCCTATCGCATCCTGCCATGCGGCATCCGCTTCACGCCCGACGGCAAGACGGCGGTGGTCGCTCTGGGGCGGGCCGATCATGTCGCGCTGATCGACGTCGAGACGCGCAAGGTGCGGGCTTATGTCGCGACGGGCAAGCGGGTCTGGCATGTCGCGATCAACGCCGATGGCACCAGAGCCTATAGCGCCAATGGCCTGTCGAACGATGTTTCCGTGATCGATCTGGCCGGCGCCAGAGTGATCGACACGGTGCCGGTGGGAAGCGCGCCCTGGGGAATCGTGGCCGCGCCCTGAACGGCGCAGAGGGTATTACGCCGTTGGAACGAGAACCTTAGTCCAATTTCGCACCTCTTCACGGCACAGCAGTGTCTCGTCCGCGCCGGCACGACCGGCAGCAACAACGGGAGGATGTTATGGGACGAAAGGGGCTCCTGGGGAGCGCCGCATGCGCGCTGGCCCTGTTTGCGAGCGCGACGCCGGCGGTGGCGGGGACGACCGCCGACCTGCTGAAACGGCTGCATGAAAAGGGCATCCTCTCCGACGAGGAATATGCGCAGCTGTTGAAGGGAGACAGCGAGGAGAAGGCGGCCGCGCCCGCCGTGGCCGACGGCGCTTCAGGCGGCGGCAAGCCGGCGGTGCGCGTGGCCGACAGCGGCGTGGGGCTGGAAGTGGGCGACGTGACGCTGAAATTCTCCGGTTCCGTCAACGGATTCTACGTGCATGACAATGGCGAGGCGCCCAGCGCAAACAATGCGGTCACCGGCGGCGTGGCGACCGTGGGCGGCAACAGCTCGGCGATCCGCAACGGCCTTCTGCCCGGCTTCCTGAAGGTCGAAGTCACGACCCGCCAGGCAGGGTGGGATGTCGGCGCGCATTTCGGCATGTATCCGGGCATCAACTCGGTCAGCTATGTCGGTGGCGGGGCGAACAGCGGCGGCAATCCGCGCGCGCTGCAGACCAGCGGCATCGACTTTCGCCAGACCTATCTGACCTTCGGCCGGGCCGGGTTCGGCGAGGTCAAGATCGGCCGCGACATCGGCTTGTTCGGCTCGGAAGGAATATTGAACGACATCACCCTGCTGTCGTCGGGCACGCCGGCGGGCAATGTGGCGCCGTCCAACACGACGCTGGGCCGGATCGGCATCGGCTACATCTACACCGACTTCCAGCCCCAGATCACCTATACAACGCCGTCTTTCAGCGGCTTCACCGCGAGCGTAGGGATTTTCGAGCCCTTGTCGTCGCTGACGGGGCCGAGCGAGTCCAACAAGCAGCCCGGCTTCCAGGCGAAGCTCGTCTACGACGGCAAGTTCGGCGACGTATCGACGCGCATCTGGGCGTCGGGCATCACCCAGAAGCATAATGTCGATGCCGGACCCGACTATACAGGCTGGGGCTGGGATGCGGGTGCGAAGGTCGGATTCGGGCCGGTCAGCCTTGTCGGCTATTATTATGACGCGTCAGGCCTGGGCACGACCGCGCTCAACCTGTTCGATACCGATGGGCTGGGTAACAAGCGCGACAGCCACGGCTTCTATGTCCAGGGCTTGGCCACATTCGGCAAGATTTCGGTGGGTGCGAGCTATGGCGAGAGCCGGCTGGATTACGCCAACGCCGCCGATGCGCTCGCCAATCCGACACTGGTCGACAGGAATGCCAGCTGGGTCGGGCAGCTGCGCTATGGCCTGACCAGCTGGGTCACGTTGCTGGGCGAATATGTCCATACCACGTCCCGGGCGCATAACGGCAACGACGCCGGCAGCGACGCGCTGGCGGCGGGGGCGATCCTGTTCTTCTGATCCGACCGAAGGACCAATGTCACGGGGCAGGGCTGCATTCTAATCGGGATGCGGCCCTTTCCGTCTTGGCAAAGAGAGAGAAGGGGGGAGAGGATAAGGGACGCATCATGAAGATTCTGCTGCCGTTCGTTCTGTTGGTCGCGCCGGCGGCCGCCGTTGCGGAAACACCCGATCAGGCGCCCGATGAGGCCGGCGAAGGCGCGGCGATTATCGTCACCGGGACGGGGCTGGCGCTGCCGCCGGGGACGCCGGCCTATGGATCGGTGATGATCGACCGGCAAAGGCTGCTCGACAGCGCATCGGGACGGATCGAGAATGTGCTGGGCGATGTCGCGGGCTTCCAGCAGTTCCGCCGGTCGGACAGCCGCTCGTCCAACCCCTCCAATCAAGGTGCGACCCTGCGGGCGCTGGGCGGCAATGCGTCGAGCCGGACGCTGGTGCTGCTCGACGGCGTGCCGGTGGCCGATCCCTTTTTCGGCTATATCCCCTTTTCCGCGCTGGTCCCCGACCGTCTGTCCGTTGTGCGGGTGACGCGCGGCGGGGGCGCGGGGGCGTTCGGCGCAGGCGCGGTGGCGGGGACGATCGAACTGGCCAGCGCGACACGCGATCAGTTGCCGGGCTTTTCGGCGAGTGCCTACCATGGCAGCAGGGACGCGACCGAACTGTCAGCCAGCGTGACGCCCGATCTGGCCGGCGGCTATGTATCGCTGTCAGGCCGGTGGGATCGGGGCGACGGGTTCCAGACCACGCCCAGCGACCAGCGCGTCGCCGCCACCGTGCCAGCCGCCTATGACGGCTGGTCGACCAATTTGCGCGTGGTCGCGCCGGTCACCGCCACCGCGGAAATCCAGTTTCGCGGCACGATCTTTCACGATGAACGAACGCTGCGCTTCCGGGGCGGGGATTCGATGAGCGAAGGGCAGGACGCCAGCGTTCGCTTCGTGTCGCGCGGCCGGTGGCAGGTGGATGCGCTCGCCTATATTCAGGCGCGCAACTTCTCCAACACCGTGATCTCCGCCTCGGCCTTCCGCAAGTCGCTAGACCAGAGAAACACGCCGTCCACCGGCATCGGCGGCAAGATCGAGCTGCGACCGCCGGTGGGGGAGAGCCATGTGCTGCGGATCGGCGCGGATACGCGCTTTGCCAGCGGCGACATGTATGAGGATGCCTATAACGCCAATATCCCGGCTAATCCGGTGACCTTCCGCCGTCATGCCGGGGGCCAGCAGGTGACGACCGGCCTTTTCGCCGAAGATGATTGGACGCTGGGGTCGCTGGTGCTGACCGGGGGGGCGCGGGCGGATCGCTGGTCGATCAGCGACGGTTTTTACCGGCAGGTCAACGCCACCACCGGCGCCATGACGAACAGCGTCTATGCCGATCGGTCGGACTGGCAGTTTTCCGGCCGGGCGGGCGCGATCCTGCATGTGAATGAAGCGGTCGCGCTGCGCGGCGCGGCGTATTCCGGCTTCCGCCTGCCGACGCTGAACGAGTTATATCGGCCGTTCGTGGTCTTTCCCATCATGACCAGAGCCAATCCGAATCTGACGCCCGAGCGGCTGAAGGGCGTGGAAGCAGGGATCGACCTGACGCCCCTGTCCGGTGTCACCATTGGCGCGACCGCCTTCTACAACCGGCTGGACGATGCCATCGCCAACGTCACGGTCGCCGCCAATACGCGCGAGCGGCGGAATGTGAACCGCATCGTCGCCAAGGGACTGGAACTGACCGCCAGTGCGCGCGCAGGGGATTTCCTGCTCTCGGCGTCCTACGCCTATAGCCATAGCGAAGTGGATGCCCCCGGCATGGCGTTTGACGGGCTGCGGCCGGCGCAGACGCCGCGCCATGCGGCGAGCGCGACGGTCGCATGGGCGCCGGCGGCCGGCCCCTCGCTGTCCACCACATTGCGTTATGTGTCCAAACAATATGAGGATGACCTGCAGACCGATATTTTGCCGCACGCGCTGACACTGGACGCGGTGGCGCGGTTGCCGGTCGGCCATGGCGTGACGCTGACGGCGCGCGGCGAAAATCTGTTCGATGAAACGATCGTCACGCGCAGCGCCGGAGGATCGATGGACCTGGGCACGCCACGCACATTCTGGATCGGGGTCAGCGTCTCGCGCTGACCGAAGGTCCAATGGAGCGCGGCGGTTCGTCCCCATAGCCCTGTTCCCGAAGCATCGGGGGAGAGGGTCGTGAAGGGCATGGGTGCGCTGCTGGCGGGCACGGCGATGTTGTGGGCCGCGCAGGGGGAGGCACGGCAAGCGGACGAAGATGATGATGCGCGCCGCGCGATCGTCGTCACGGCGCCGGGCGGAGCGATCGATATCGACGACGCGCTGAGCCTGTCGAGCGCGGATATCGCGCGTGGCGGCACGCCCGATCTGCTGTCAGCGCTGACCCGCAGCTTCGCGGGCGTCTCACTACAGGATGCGCAGGGCAATCCGTGGCAGCCCAATCTGGTCTATCGCGGCTTCACCGCCTCGCCCTTGCAGGGGCAGGCGCAGGGGATCGCCGTCTATCTGGACGGGGCGCGCTTCAACCAGCCGTTCGGCGACACCGTCGCCTTCGACCTGCTGCCGGAGGCGGCGGTCGCGGACGTCAAGCTGCTGGACGCCAGTCCTGTCTACGGACTCAACGCGCTGGGCGGCGCGATGGTCGTCAGCACCAAGACCGGGCGGTCCGATCCGGGGCTGGAGGCGAGCTATACCGGGGGGCGCTTCGATTATCATGAGGCCAGCATCGCCGGCGGTTTCGCCAAGGGTGACTGGAACGCCTATGGCGCGTTCCAGTACAGCCATGACGGCGGTTGGCGGGCGCATTCGCCCTCGACCCTTTATAATGGCTATCTGGATGTCGGCTTCGACGCGGCGAGCGGCGGCCTGCATCTGAAGCTGATCGGCGCGGACACGGACCTCACCGGCAATGGCGTGGCGCCGGTGGAGCTGATGAGGGCGAACCGCAGCGCCGTCTTCACCTGGCCGGACAATAGCAAGGCGAAATATGCGCGCGTAAGCCTGCATCCCTGGGTCCGGCTGACCGACCCTACGCGGATCGAGGGGACGCTCTATGCGCAGCGATTGACGCTGCGGACGATCAATGGCGATGCGGCCGATATCGAGGCATGTAATGACGGATCGGGCGTGCTTTGCCTGACCGCCGTTGGCGACGATGCGGCGCAATCGATCCTGACCGATGCCGGTAACAGCGCCATTGCCGATATGCTGGATGGCGGCCATTACGGTGTCCTGAATCGGGGGCGCACCCGCACTGACGCGATGGGTGCGCTGTTCCAGATCATCGATGAGCGACCGCTGCCGGCGGGCGACAATCATCTCGCGCTGGGCATGAGCTATGACAATAGCCGGACGCGCTTCGGCACATCGGTCGAGCTGGGCGCGCTGACAGACGATCGCAGCGTGGACGGCCTCGGATCCTTCATCGTCCAATCCGACGGCGCGATAACGCCGGTCGGCCTCGTTGCCCGTGCCGATTATCTGGGGGTCTTCGTGCAGGACCGGCTGCCCATCGCGCCCGGCCTGTCGGCAGAGATCGGCCTGCGCTACAATCATGCGCGGATAGTGTTGCGGGACCAGATCGGCGCGGCGCTGAACGGGCGGCATGGCTATAACCGGCTCAATCCCGGCATCGAGCTGGACTATGTCGCGAGCGAGGGCCTGTCGCTGCGCGCTGGCTATGCGCAGAGCAATCGCGCGCCCACTCCGGCGGAACTCAGCTGCGCGGACGAGGATGCGCCGTGCAGCCTCACCAATTTCTTCATTGCCGACCCGGCGCTGAAGCAGGTTGTCGCGAAAAGCTGGGAACTGGGGGCGAGCGGCCAGGCCGAGGCCGGGGGGGCGCGCGTGCAATGGCTGTTGTCCGCATGGCGCACGCGCGATCGCGACGACATCCAATATGTCGCGTCCGCCGTTCGCGGCCGGGCCTATTTCCGCAATATCGGCAGCACACGGCGGCAGGGTGTGGAGGCGAGCGTCAAGGCGGTTCGCGGCGGCTTCACGGCGAGCCTGAGCTATGCCTTCACCGACGCGACCTATCGCGCGCCGCTGACGCTGTCCAGTCCGGCCAATCCCGACGCCGGGGATGAAGGCACGATCGCGGTGGCGCGCGGCGATCGCCTGCCGGGTATTCCCCGGCACAGCGCGACGCTGAGCCTGAACTATGCCGCAGGCGACTGGTCAGTCGGCGGCGACATTCTCGCGCGATCGGGCCAATATCTGGTCGGCGATGAAGGCAACGACAATGCCAAATTGCCGGGCTATTCAGTGGTCAATCTGCGCGCCAGCGTCCGGATCATCAGGGGCGTGAGCCTGTTCGGCGAGTTGCGCAACGCCTTCGACCGGCATTATGCGACCTTCGGCACGTTCAGCGACGTGGGCGAGGTCGCACTGGCGGAGGCACCCGACGCATCCGACCCGCGCGCGTACGGCCCGGGCAGTCCGCGCCGCTGGTATGTCGGCGTCAAGGCGGTGTTCTGACGGGCCGCCGAGGCGCCCTGCTTTCATCGGCTGGACCGGGGCGGTCAGTCCGGCATGTCGATGCGTGGGAGCAGTCGCGCCTCGATAACCGGATAGAGATGCGAGACGCTGCGCTGCAGTTCGTAGCGGGCGGCAGTCATTGTGGCGAAATGATCGGGGATCGGCAGTTCGCCGGCTTCGACCATATCGAGGCCTTCTGCCACGGCCTGCGTCAGCGCGCCGTCGAGCCAGTTTAGCCAGTCGCGCGTTTGGGCGATCGATGCTGTGCCGCCGGCGTCGAACGGGCCATGGCCGGGAACGAGGCCGCCATGCGGCAGCGTCCGCAGCCGGTCGAGGCTGGCGCGCCATCGCGGCAGATCTGCGGTCGGCGTGCTCGGCGCAGGGTCGTGAAAGACGAGGTCACCGCCGATCAGCAACCCGGACCGCTCGTCCAGGATCGCGAGGTCTGCGCCGCTGTGGCCCGAGAGAGCGAGCAGTTTCAGGGACCGGCCGCCGAAAAGCTCGGCATCGGTGGTGATCGGCTTGCCTGGCAGGACGACATCGGTGCCCCTCATCCAGTCATTGAGGATGCGGTACATGGCATCGGCATAGCCCTGGCCCGCCGCCCGCAACGCGTCGATCGTGCCCGGCAGGGCCGAGACGATGGCGGGGTCGAACGCCGCGGCGCCCAGGCCATGATCGGGATGGAGATGCGTCAGGTAGACGCGGATGACGGGCATGCCGGTCAGCTTTTCCGCGACGGCCTTCAATGCTCGGGCATAGCGGACGGAGGGGCCGCAATCGATGAGAACCGTGCCGGCCGGCGTCGCGATGATCGCGATGTTGGCGATGGCGCCGCCATTGGCCGGTTCGATCGGGCCGTCGGCGCCGCGGATCATCCAGACGCCGTCGGCGAGCGGGACCGGGAGGATCGCATAATCGGGCGCGGCGAGGGCGGCGACCGGCAGTGCGGCGACACCGGCGATCAGGGTGCGGCGTGAAAGGATCATCTGGGCGGCATCGGCGATTGCTTCGCCACGGCGACCTCGGCCCGATAGTCGCGCCCGTTCGTATCGCGGGCCTCCACGGTCAGGGTGTCGCCGGGAGCGGCCAGAGGCAGGATGGTGAAGGCGGGGTCTTCGGCGACGCTCGCCCAGATCTCCATGCTGGCGAGCGTCGCGCCGGCGGCATCCTTCACCGCCAGCGTCTCCAGATGATAGGTGGGGATATTGGCGACCAGGCCGGTATCCATCGGATGGCGGAAGCTGAGGCGCAGGCGGTTGCCGCCACCGGCGAGCGGCCAGGCTTCGCCCCGTATCTCGCCCAGATGCTGCGCCCAGTCGCCCTTCACCCGGCTGGCCGGCGGGGCCGAGCAGCCGCCGCCCGTCGCGTCTATCCAGCCGCCCGAGACGAGCCATTGTCCATCGGCCAACTGCACCGCGCCGCGCACCGGAGTGCGCTGGTCGAGCTTGATCCGCGTGGCGAGATAGGCGGCGGCCCGTTCGGGGCGGTAATCAATCGCCACGGGAATGGGGTTGAGATCCGCGAACAGGATCATGCGCGCGACGCCAGGGACGGCGCGGGCGTCGATCGAGACCGGGAAGACGCGCTGATCTTCGGCGATCGGCGGAAAATCGACCTTCACGCGGCGATCGAAGCGGACCGGATCGTCGCCGAACAGGGTTCGGGCATGGGCGGTCCACATCGGCGATCCCAGCGGATCGGCCGGAGGGCCGGCGCGCGCCTGGTCAGTCGAAGCGACCATCAGCGACAGCAGCAGCGCGGCGGACAGGCTTGTCCTTGCGATCACATCCTTCTCCCTAGGAATGGGATCTACCCGAGCGCGGCACCTGCTACCATTACACCTTGGGTCCGAGGGGGGAGAGGTCATGCGGACATGGATGCTTGCGTTGCTGTTGCCGGCGTCCCAAGCGCAGGCGGAAGAGCCGTTATTCAATGCGCAGGGCTATCGCGCCGCCCATTATCGCGGGCCAACGTTGCGGCCGCCCGGTGGGGTGACGCGGATCGCCCCGGCCGCTGCCGCGCAGTTGCAGCCAGATCGGGACGCGCTGTTTATCGACGTGATGCCCGCCGAGGGCGGGCGGCGCGATTCGGACGGGCGCTGGCGGCTGACGGCGGTGCGGGAGAGTATTCCCGGCGCGCACTGGTTTCCCGAGAGTGGGCGGGGTGAACCGGACCCGGAGATCGTTGCGGGTTTCTCGCGCGGCTTGGCGCGGCTGACGCGGGGGCGGCGAGGCAAGCCGCTCATCGTCTTTTGCCGTGCCGATTGCTGGATGAGCTGGAACGCCGCGAAGCGGCTGCGAGCCATGGGCTATGATACCGTCTGGTGGCTGGCGGAAGGAACAGACGGCTGGCGCGATCTGGGGTTGCCGCTCAGCGTCGCCATTCCCGAGGGCGGAATCGCACGCTGAGGATCTTGCTGCACCCGGATATGAATGAGGGGAGTAGGACCAATGGCCCATTGCGGGCTGTATCGGGAAAGCGGCATTTCCCTTCCTAATCCGGTGCCTGACGCCGCATTCAAACCATGTTCTGGAGAGTGACGTGAACCGCCCCTCGATCTTCGCCTCGCTGATGGCCGCTGGCCTGCTCGCCGCGCCGCTTCCTTGTGCCGCCAAGGAGATTATCGTCCATATGAAGAATCAAGGCGCGGAAGGCGCCATGGTGTTCGAGCCCGGATATGTGAAGGCGGCGGTCGGCGACACGATCCGCTTCATGCCGACCAACCCCAGCCACAATGCCGAGACGATTGCGACCATGCTGCCCACCGGCGCCACGCCGACCAAGGGCGCGATGAACCAGGAAATGAAGCTGACCGTGTCGAAGCCCGGCCTTTATGGCGTGAAGTGCATGCCGCACTATTCGATGGGTATGGTCGCACTGGTGCAGGTCGGCAAGATCAGCCCTGCCGATCTGGCCGCCGCCAAGGCGGTGAAGCTGCCGCCCTTCGCCGCCAAGCGCATGACCGCCTATCTCGCCAAGGTGAAATAAGCCCGATCGCCCCATCGGCAGCGCGCCGATCGGCGTGAACGGTTCGCGTTCCAGCATGTTGAGCATACGGTCCGAATGCGACCGGCTCCACATCGCCGACCGCTCCTGGTACCAGGCGCGGGCCACCGGTTCGACGGTGGTCTGTGTGGCGGCGAGGGACGCGGCCTTGCGCTGCTGCTTGTCGACGGCCGGATCGACGTCGCGGGCGAGCAGCCGCCGGGCCTAGTCCCGCACCGCCAAGCGATGCCCCTTGGATGACTCCCCGACACATGCACATGTATGACGATGAACGATAAGCCATGACAACCCCTGGAAAGGGGGTGTGGTCGGGGAGACAGGATTCGAACCTGCGACCCTCTGCTCCCAAAGCAGATGCGCTACCAGGCTGCGCTACTCCCCGAACGCTGCGGCCTTAGCGGGGATGCGCGCCGATCGTCAATGAAAGATCAGTGGAAGAAAAGCCACAGGAGCAGGATCACGGGGATCGGAACGCCCAGCAGCCACAATAAGATGCCCTTGCCCATCCTGTCCTCCTGATCGTCCGGCGGTAAAATCCCTGATCGGGACTGGGGTTCCGGCAATTGTGCGACAGGCATGAAAAAGGGCGAGCCGCATGGCGGCCCGCCCCCTGAAATCTCGCTTGTGCGAAGATTACATCGCGTTCGCAGCGTTCGCGGCGTTCTCCGCGACGTTCGCAGCGTTCATCGCGTTGTCCGATGCATTCATGGCGTTCTCGACGACGTTTTCGACGACGGCGTTCGAAGCGTTCGCGGTCTCGTTGGCCGGCTTCTCACCGCAAGCGGCGAGGGCCATCAGGCTGGCCGAAGCGAAAACAACAGCGATCTTCTTCATTGTGTACGGCTCCCATAGCATTATGCCGCGTCTGGCACGTTACGGATGTGGCCCTACGCGAGCGACCCGCATTAACCTGTGCGCTGCACAAATCAATGCTTTTCTGCGTCGGTGAAATGACCGAATCACGCGACAGGATGTTGTCTACTATAAAAGTTCAGTTATCGGCCAGACTTTCCTCGGCGTTGGCGGCGAGATGGAGCGTGACGGCCCACGCCGCGACATTCTGCCTGAGCTGGAGGGGATCGACCTTGTCGAGCGTGTCATCCGGGGTGTGATGGATGTCGAAATAGCGCGTACCGTCCTGCTGGAGGTCGATCACCGGGACGCCGGCCTTGACCAGCGGCGCGATGTCCGCGCCGCCACCGGCTTGCTGCGTGCTGGCGCCGACGCCCAGTGGTGCAAGGGCTTGCCCGATCCGGTCGGAGAGCATGCCATGGCCTTCGGGCAGTTTGAAGTCGACGCGCCAGACCCTGTCGGCGCCGAAATCGGATTCCATGGCGAGCGCGTGCCGTTCCGACCCATGTGCCTTGAAATAGGCGCGGGCGCCATCGCCGCCCACTTCCTCCGCACCCGCCATCAGCACGCGAATTGTCCGCCGGGGCTGCCCGGCCTTCGCGGCCTGCAAAGCGGCGGCCGCGACGATGCCGCATCCCGTGGCGTCGTCAATCGCCCCTGTGCCCTGGTCCCAGCTATCCAGATGGCACGCCGCGACGATGATCCCCGCGGCCGGATCGGTGCCGGGAATCTCGGCAATCACGTTGCCGGACGGCTGGTCCTTCAACATCCGGGAGGTCAGCACCAGGTGCAGCTTGACCGGCTGTCCGCGATGCAGCACCCGGACAAGCTGTTCCGCGTCGGGCACGGTCAGCGCGCCGGCGGGGATCGGCCTGGCACCTTCGGCCCACATCTGCACACCCGTGTGCGGCACGCGGTGATTGTCGGTGCCGATCGACCGAATCAGGATGGCGATGGCGCCTTTCTTCGACGCGACGCTCGGCCCCTGTCTCCGAGCGGCCCCGAAATAGCCGTAGGACGAGCCGTCCTGCGTTGCCTTCATGCCATGGTCGACAAAGGCGATCTTGCCACGGACCTGATCTTCCGGCGCCGCCTCCAGCGCAGCGAGGCTGGAAAAATAGGCGACCTCGCCCTCGATGCCGCTCTCACCGGTAGACCCGCTGTTGCCAAGTGCCGCGACCACGAGGGCCTGGGGGAAAGGCGCCAGGATATTTGCCTGGTCGCGTCCGCGGACCCACACCGGCATGGTATAGGGTTCGGCGCGGACGTTCTTGAAGCCGAGCGCCGTCAGTCGCGCCACCGCCCAATCCCGCGCCCGTGCCTCCTGCGGCGTACCGGCGGGGCGCGGTCCGACCTCGGTCGTCAGTCCTTCGGCAAAATCCCATGCGACATCGTCCTGCAAAGCGGCGACCCGAATCGCGGCCTCGTCCGCTGGCGCGGCAACGGCGGGGGCAGGTGCCAGGGCGGCACCAAGGAGCAGGGCGGAAAGCATGGCTGAACGGATTTTCTGCATGGGTGACGGCTTAGCCCGGCATACCCCATTTGCCAATGCGTTCCGGCTTCGCTAACGCCGCCGGGACTTTCCTGACTACCTTCGGAGCCGAGCGACCATGTCCGCCTCATCCCAATATGCCTATGTCATGAAGAGCATGACCAAGAGCTTCCCCGGCGCGGCGAAGCCGGTGCTCAACCAGATCAACCTGCAATTCTATCGCGGTGCCAAGATCGGCATCGTCGGCCCGAACGGCGCGGGCAAGTCGACCCTGATGAAGATCATGGCCGGCATCGACACGGATTTCAGCGGTGAAGCCTGGCCGGGCGAGAACATCGCCGTTGGCTACCTGCCGCAGGAACCGCAGCTCGATCCGACCAAGACCGTCCTTGAAAACGTCAAGGACGGCGCGCGCGAGATGGCTGACAAGCTGGACCGCTTCAACGAAATCAGCATGATCATGGCCGATCCGCCGGAAGACGTCGATTTCGACGCGCTGATGGAGGAAATGGGCACGCTTCAGGAACAGATCGACGCTGCCGATGGCTGGACGCTCGACAACCAGCTGGAAATCGCGATGGAAGCGCTGCGCTGTCCGCCGTCGGACTGGTCGGTCGAAAATCTGTCGGGCGGTGAAAAGCGGCGTATCGCGCTGACCCGCCTGTTGATCCAGAAGCCGGACATCCTGCTGCTCGACGAACCGACCAACCATCTCGACGCCGAAAGCGTCACCTGGCTGGAAAGTCACCTCAAGGAATATGTCGGCGCGGTGCTGATGATCACCCACGACCGCTATTTCCTCGACAATGTAGTGGGCTGGATCCTCGAAATCGATCGCGGCAAATATTTCCCCTACGAAGGCAATTACTCCACCTATCTGGAGAAGAAGGCCAAGCGTCTGGAGCAGGAAGATCGCGAAGCGACCGGCCGGCAAAAGGCGATCAATGACGAGCTGGAATGGATCCGACAGGGCCCCAAGGGCCGCCAGACCAAGTCCAAGGCGCGTATCGCCAAGTTCGAGCAGTTGGTTCAGTCCCAGGAAAATCGCGCGCCAGGCAAGGCGCAGATCGTCATTCAGGTGCCGGAGCGTCTGGGCGGCAAGGTGATCGAAGCCAAGGGAATTTCCAAGGCCTATGGCGACAAGCTGCTGTTCGAGGACCTGTCCTTCATGCTGCCGCCCGGCGGCATCGTCGGCGTCATCGGCCCCAACGGCGCGGGTAAGTCGACCCTGTTTCGCCTCATAACGGGTCAGGAAACACCGGATTCGGGTGAAATCGACATCGGGTCGACGGTCCGCCTGGGCTATGTCGACCAGAGTCGCGACCATCTGGATGCGTCGAAGAACGTCTGGGAGGAAGTTTCGGACGGCCTCGATTACGTCAAGGTCAACGGCCACGACATGTCGACCCGGGCCTATGTGGGCGCCTTCAACTTCAAGGGGCAGGACCAGCAGAAGAATGTCGGCAAGCTGTCCGGCGGTGAGCGCAATCGCGTCCACATCGCCAAGATGCTGAAGCGCGGCGGCAACGTGCTGCTGCTCGACGAGCCGACCAACGACCTTGACGTCGAAACGCTGGCGGCTCTCGAAGAGGCGATCGAGAATTTCGCCGGTTGCGCCGTGGTCATCAGCCACGATCGCTTTTTCCTGGATCGTCTGGCGACGCACATCCTGGCGTTTGAAGGCGACAGCCATGTCGAATGGTTCGAAGGGAATTTCGAAGCCTATGAAGAGGACAAGCGTCGCCGGCTGGGCGACGCGGCCGACCGCCCGACACGCCTGGCATACAAGAAACTGACCCGCTGACGAAAAGAGGGGATACGCCCCTCGCTCAATCGGATTGCAAATTTTGCAATCAACGGCGATCTTTTCGCACTTGCGAAGGCAGCGTTGTCATAGCATATGGAAAGAGCCTTTCAGGCATCCTCTCCTATAAACTTTCAGGGCCGGTCCATGCGACCGGCCTTTTTTTATATCGCGACGGGGCAGGCGGCGGACGGTTTGGTCAAATGGCCGGCGGTCAGAAATGCGCGATCCGTCAGGCTGTCGAGAAAGGCGAGCAACGCATCCATGTCGATCCCTGGCAGATGACTCGCCGCGTGCCGCCTGATGGCTTCATCCAACGTCGACGCCTTGCCGTCATGCAGCCAGGGGCCGGTCACGGCGACGTTACGAAGCGATGGCGTCCGGAAACTATCGGGCGGCGGCACGAAACCGGGAGGCGGTGGCTTGCCGCCATAGCCGCTGCCGTCGGCCTCGCTCGGCGCGGCGGTGCCGACATAGTGGAGCTTTGCGTCGGTGAAATCCCGGCCCTGATGGCACTGCGCGCAACCGGCGGTCCGGAACTGTGCCAGCCCCCTGACCGCCATGGGTGACAGCGCGCTGCGATCGCCGCCGATGTACCTATCGGCCCGCGAATCGAAGCTGATCATCGTCCGCTGAAACGCGCCCAGCGCCATGGCGACCTTGCCCGCGCTCGCGTCCGCGCCATTTCTCGGGAAGGCCAGTGCGAAAAGTCGGCGGTAACAGGGATCGGCATTGATGCGGCGAACCAGTTCCGCTTCCCGTCCGTCCATGCCCATCTCGACGGGCGCCGTTCCGGTCATGGGAATGAGGGCCTGTTCCTCCAGGCTGGATATGCCGGCTTCCGTCCAGGTGAGCGCGGGGCGCCATGCGACATTGGCAAGGCCGGGCACGTTGCGAATGCCGATTTCGCCCGAAACCCCCATATGGGTCGTTTGCCCGTCGCTGAATCCGCGTGCCTGTTGATGACAGTCGGCGCAGGCCATGCTGCCGTCGCGGGACAGGGCGCGATCGTAGAACAAGCGGCGGCCCAGGGCGACCTTGACCGCGCTCATGGGATTGTCCGCGGGAACGGCTGGCGCCGAGACGGTGCCGGGCAGTCCCTGCCACCGCCAGGCGGGCAGGCCGGTTATCCCGACGGATGCGCCGAGCGCCAGAAGGCCGCCGGTCAAGCATGTGACGAAACGCAACGGCACAACCATGGTCACGATCCCCCCATTGTCCGTCCCCGCGTGTGATAACGGTGGAGCGTGACGAATCCGCAGGGGCTCGTCAAACGACTGCTCATCGCGCCAAGCGCGTCAGCCAGTGGGGTGCTTTTCGAAGCCGGTCAGTCCCGACGGCGCGATGTCATCGACATCGATCCGGTCGACCTGCGCAGCCGGCGGCCCTTGCCGCGCATGCACGAGGAAGGCGTCCACCGCCGCTGCATCGCCTTCCACATGCGCTTCCACGCTGCCATCGAGCCGGTTGCGGACCCAGCCGGACACATGGAGTGCGCGGGCGGTCTCTACCGTCCAGGCGCGGTACCATACGCCCTGCACGCGACCATGGATCATCAGATGGCGGGCGACGCGCGCCATTAGCGGATGCGCTTGATCCAGCTCTCGCCGTCGCGCGTCTCGACCTTGAAATAATCGAGCGTCCGGGCGAGGTCGGACAGTCTCTTGAATCCGTAGTTGCGCACGTCAAAGCTCGACCGGTTTCCGGCCAGGCGGCCGACATCCGCGAGCCGCGCGAAACCCTTCTCGTCCCGCTTCACCGATCCATAGGCGTCGATCAGCAAGGTCTTGAGTTCCGGTCCAACGGGCGTATCGGACTGTGGATCGGCCCCCGGGACGGCAGGTTCGTCCAGTGCCGCGCTCGACTTCTTCTGCGTCTTTTCCAACTGCTCCAAATCGATGAAGCGTGTGCAGGCATTCTGGAAGGCAAGCGGGGTCTTGGCCGATCCGAAGCCGTAGACGGGAATGCCATCCTGCCTGATGCGCGTGACAAGCGGCGTGAAATCGCTGTCGCTAGACATGAGGCCGAAGCCTGTGATCCGGCCCGTCGCCATCAGGTCCATGGCGTCGATGGTCATCTTCATGTCGGTAGCGTTCTTGCCCTTGGTCAGGTCGAACTGCTGCTGGGTCATGATCGCCTGTTCAACGGCGATCGCCTCCCACCGCTTGAGCGCGGGCTTCTTCCAGTTGCCATAGGCGCGGCGAATGTTGACAGTGCCGAATTCCGCCAGCACCGTCAGGACCGCGTCGAAATGGACGGCGGACACATTGTCCGCGTCGATCAGCAGCGCGACATTGCCGCTCTGCACTTCCGATGCCATCAGCCGGCGTCCAGCGCCGCCGGACCGAAGCTGCCCGTCGCCTCGTCCAGAATGTGCAGTTGCCCGTCCGCGATCGCAAAGAAACTGCCGATGAGCTTGAGTTCGCCTGCCTTTTCCTTGGCGCGAACGCAGGGGAAGGTGCGCAGATTGTCCAGGCTGACCCTCACTCCTTCCTGTTCCATCGCGCGTTCCGCGTCGCGGTCGCGGCGCTCGCCATATTCGGCCACGACCCGTTCGCGCGCGCTATCCAGCAATTCGATCCAGCTGTGAATGAAACCGCCTTCTCCCGGCGGCATGTCTTTCAGATCATGGCTCAGCGCGGCCTTGCACCCCCCGCATTTGCCGTGACCCATCACCACGATTTCACCGACCTTGAGGACCTGCACAGCAAACTCGAGCGCGGCAGAGACGCCATGACGGCCCGGTGTCGTTTCGAACGGCGGGACCAGCGCAGCGACGTTGCGCACCACGAAGATCTCGCCCGGGCTGGTGTCGAATATCTGTGCCGGGTCGACTCTGCTGTCGGAACAGGCGATCACCATCACCCGCGGGCTCTGCCCTTCATTGAGTTCGTCCCAGCGCTCGCGCTGCTGGCTCCATCCGGTGCTGCGGAATCGGCGATAGCCTTCGATCATGTCGGCAAAGTCGGTCATGCGGGCGATGTGCCGCACAAAGTCGGGGCTGGCAAGAGCGGTCGCGCATCGCTATCTGGAGGCCATGAACGAGATTACTCCCATCGCTGCACCGGCACCGCGTCCCGAACGTGTCCGCAAGCCCGACTGGATCCGCGTGAAGGCGCCGACCAGCAAGGGATATAATGAGACCCGGCAACTGATGCGCGACAAGGGGCTGGCCACGGTATGCGAAGAGGCCGCCTGCCCGAATATCGGGGAATGCTGGACCAAAAAGCACGCCACGGTGATGATCCTGGGGGATGTGTGCACCCGCGCGTGCGCCTTCTGCAACGTGAAGACGGGAATGCCGCGCCGGGTCGATCCCGCGGAGCCGCAGAATCTGGCCGATGCGTGCGCCGAGATGGGGCTGGAGCATATCGTCATCACGTCGGTCGACCGCGACGACCTGCCCGATGGCGGCGCATCACAATTCGTGAAGGTCATAGAGGCGTTGCGCCGGACCACGCCCAACACCACGATCGAGATTCTGACGCCCGATTTCCGCAACAAGCATGAGCGCGCGGTGGAGATGATCGTCGCGGCTCGACCGGACGTCTACAACCACAATCTCGAAACCGTGCCACGCCTTTACCCGACCATCCGACCGGGCGCCCGCTATTATGCTTCGCTCCGCCTGCTGGAGTCGGTGAAGCGGCTCGATCCGTCCATCTTCACCAAGTCGGGCATTATGCTGGGCCTGGGTGAGGAGCGGTTGGAGGTGCACCAGGTCATGGATGACATGCGGTCGGCCGACATCGATTTCCTGACCATGGGGCAATATCTTCAACCGACGCCCAAACATGCGAAGGTGATCGAGTTCGTGACGCCGGCGGCGTTCAATGCCTATGCGGCCATCGCGCGGGCGAAGGGCTTCCTTCAGGTCGCCTCCAGCCCACTGACGCGCTCAAGCTATCATGCCGGGCAGGATTTCGCCGAAATGCGCGCGGCGCGAGAGGCTCAGCTTGCCAAGGCAGCGGCAAAGGGCTGATCCGACGAATGCCCCGGCACACCGAAACAAGACGCCTTCCCTACAGCCCGCGACAGATGTTCGACCTGGTGGCCGACGTTCCCGCCTATCCCCAGTTCCTGCCCTGGGTGACGGCGATGCGGGTGCGGTCGGACAGCGAGTCTGAAACCGTCGCGGACATGATCGTGGGCTTCAAGGGATTGCGCGAAAGCTTCACCTCTCGCGTGGTAAAGCATTGTCCCGACAGCGTTGTGGTCGATTATCTCGATGGACCGCTGAAATATCTCCACAATCAGTGGGGGTTTCGCGACGACGGGAAAGGCGGGGTGCTGGTCGATTTCGAGGTCGACTTCGAATTCAAGAACCGCCTGTTCGAAATGCTCGCGGGTCAGATGTTCGACAAGGCGCTGCGCAAGATGATCGGCGCCTTCGAGGAAAGGGCCGCGGCGCTCTACGGCGTCGGCCCGTCCGGCAACAGCAGTTCCAGCGCACATAGCGCGGCCTGAAGGCGCACGCCGCCCCGGCCATTATCTTCGAACGTGCGCAGGTCGGCGACGACCTTGTCCGGGCTGGCGCCACGTTCGGCTCGCGCGAACACGACGGTACCGACCGGCTTCTGCTCGCTACCGCCGCCCGGGCCGGCGATACCGGTGATCGCCACCGCGACATGCGCACGGCTTATCTTCATCGCACCCTGCGCCATGGCCCAGGCGGTAGCGATGGAAACGGCACCAAATGTTTCCAGAACATCCTGCGAAACTTTAAGAACTTCCGCCTTCATATCGTTGGAATAGGTAACGAAACCCGCTTCGAACATTTCGGACGAGCCCGGAATCTCGGTGATGGCAGCCGATACGAGACCACCGGTGCAGCTTTCGGCCACGGCGACGGTGCGGCCTGCGCGGCGATTGGCTGCGACGACTCGCTCGGCCAGCGCGAGCAGTTCGGGCGGGAGGATGGTATCGGGCATGATGTCAGGATAGCGCGGGGAGGGAGAGGGTGGCAACCGCCTGTGCCGCAATACCTTCGCGGCGGCCTGCGAATCCCAGCCTCTCAGTCGTCGTGGCCTTCACGCTGACCCGGTCCATGGGGAGTGCAGCGATGGCGGCGATGCGGGCTTGCATGGCTTCCCGGTGCGGCCCGATCTTCGGGGCCTCGCAGATGATGGTCAGGTCGACATGGTCGATGACGCCGCCCCGCGCTGCGACGCGTTCGCATGCATGGGCCAGGAAACGATCCGAAGATGCCCCGCGCCACTGCGGATCGGATGGCGGGAAATGGCTTCCGATGTCGCCGTCCGCCAGCGCGCCCAAAATCGCGTCTACAATGGCGTGAAGCGCCACGTCGGCATCGCTGTGGCCGGCCAGCCCCCGGTCATGATCGATGCGGACACCGCCGAGCCATAATTCCTCGTCCGGTGCCAGCCGATGCACGTCATAGCCCATGCCGACCCGGGTGCTGCGCCGCGCGGCGAGCATCGCCTCGGCCCGGGCAAAATCCTGTGGGTAGGTCAATTTTTCCAATTTTTCATCGCCTTGCACCAAAGTGACGTCATGGCCCCATGCCCGCAGGATTCCGGCATCGTCGGTTGCCTCGCGCGCCGGGTCCCATGCGCGGTGCGCCGCCAATATCGTATCGAGGCGGAACGCCTGGGGCGTCTGGACACGCATCAGTCGTTCGCGGGACACGCCGTCGCCCATCCGCCCGCCCACATCCCGTACCAGCGTATCGGCCACCGGCAGGACGGGGACGGCTCCGGACGCGTCATCGAGGGCTTGCAGCAGGCGGTGGGTCACATCTGCCGAAAGGAAAGGACGGGCGGCGTCGTGGATCAGCACCCGCGCCGCGCCGCCAGCGGCGGCGATCGCTTCCAATCCTGCCCGAACGGACCCGCGCCGGCTGTCCGCCCCTTCGATGAAGCTTATGTGGAGGCGGTCGCCAACCAGCGCGCGGGCCATGTCGACCTGTCCCGCACCCGTTACAATCCATATCCGGTCAATGGGTGACCGGTCCAATGCATCCACCGCATGGGCAATCACCGCCCGGCCCCCGATCATGCGAAACTGCTTCGGGACATCGCCACCTGCCCGGCTTCCCTGTCCGGCGGCGACGATGAGAGCGATGGTCTTGTTGTCGCATGCCAAGGTCATGGAGCGCGCCATAGACGAGGGCGGGGTCGCCCGCCAGACCCGTCACCTTGCTCTGCATACCTTTTCCCGCTATGGGCTGCCTGTTTTTTAGGCAGGTTTTTGGCGATTTTCATGCGCAGGCTTTCTCCCATTTCCATCGGTCCGGTGACCATCGACATGCCGGTCGTCCTGGCGCCCATGACCGGCGTTACGGACATGCCGTTCCGCACGCTGGTACGTCGTTACGGATCGGGTCTGAACGTGACGGAGATGATCGCGTCGGCCGCCATGATCCGCGAAACCCGCCAGTCTTTGCAAAAGGCTGCGTGGCATCCCCTGGAGGAACCGGTGTCGATGCAGCTTGCAGGCTGCTCGCCGGCGGAAATGGCCGACGCCGCCAAACTCAATGCCGATCGTGGCGCCGCCATCATCGACATCAACATGGGTTGCCCGGTAAAGAAAGTCGTGAACGGCGATGCGGGCAGCGCCCTGATGCGAGACCTGCCGCTTGCCGCCCGGCTGATAGAGGCGACAGTGAAGGCTGTAGACGTGCCGGTTACCGTGAAAATGCGCATGGGGTGGGATCATGCCAGCCTGAACGCTCCGGAGCTCGCCCATATCGCAGAGGATCTGGGTGCCCGGCTCATAACCGTCCATGGCCGCACCCGGTGCCAGATGTACAAGGGCAGCGCCGACTGGGCGTTCGTGCGCAAGGTCAAGGACGCAGTGACGTTGCCCGTTATCGTGAATGGCGACATCTGCTCGATCGAGGATGCCGACACGGCGCTGGACCAGAGCGGCGCGGACGGCGTCATGATCGGACGGGGCGCCTATGGCCGGCCGTGGCTGATCGGGCAGGTGATGGCATGGCTGACCGATGGAACGCGGCTTTCCGATCCGTCGCTGGCAGAGCAATATAGTGTAATAATAGAGCATTATCATGCAATGCTCGATCATTATGACAGGCATACCGGCGTCAATATGGCGCGCAAGCATATCGGCTGGTATACCAAAGGGCTGCCCGGATCAGCCGAGTTCCGCAACAGCGTCAACCAGGAACCGGACGCGGCGACGGTCCTCGACATGCTCGCGCGATTTTTCGAGCCGCTGATCGCCAGCGGCGCCGACCCGGCCGATTTGCGCAAGGCGGCATGACGATGGCCATGGCGTCCGTCCCGCCGCTCCGCATGCCGCAGGACGGGCCATCTCTCGGGGAGCGGCTGACGGCCCTGCCGGTTGCCAGCCTGCTTGTCCGTCCCGACAATAGTATTGCCGACGCCAATGTCCGGGCGGAAACGCTGCTCAACATGGCTCGGTCGGCGATCGTGGGCAGTGACGTGTCGCGCACCATTCGCATTGCCGAGGCGGGGGCGCGGTTCGACATCTGGCACAGCGACAAGCCGATCGCCGCATACGACATCAAGGTTCACGCCGGTCGCACCGCCGAAACGGAAGTGGACCTTATGATCGCCCCGATCGTCGATCATGACGGCTGGCGGATGGTTTCGCTCCATCCCCAGAGCCAGGCGCGCAAGATCGGACATCGCGGGACATCCGGGGGCGCGCGATCGGCCATGGGCGCGGCCGCGATCCTGGCGCACGAGATCAAGAATCCCCTGTCCGGCATCCGGGGCGCGGCGCAATTGCTGGAATCGTCCAATGGCGGGCGCGACTCGGCCCTCACCCAACTCATCTGCAACGAGGTGGATCGGATCGCTGCCCTGATCGACCGGATGCAGGATTTCACGACCGACCGAACGCTGGAATGCCAGCCCGGCAACATCTACCCGCTGATCGACCGCGCCACCGGGATCGCGTCAGCAGGATTTGCGAGAAATATAAAGATAACAAAACACTATGACCCATCTTTGCCATTTGCTCACATCAATGACGATGCGCTGGTCCAAGTGATGATAAACCTGCTCAAAAATGCCTCGGAGGCGCTTGAGCATGTTGCGAACCCGCGTATCCGCGTCGAAACCGCGTTTCGTCATGGTGTTTCGGTGATGATCGGGGACGGCAAGGGCAGTGCGGTCCTGCCGATCGAGATATTGATCGTCGATAACGGCCCGGGCGTGCCCGACCATATCCTTGATCATCTCTTCAACCCGTTCATCACCGGCAAGCGCGATGGGCAGGGGCTTGGCCTTGCGCTGGTCGACAAGCTGGTGCGCGACATGAACGGCTTCGTCCAATATTCGCGCGATGCCGACGCGGGCGAATCGACATTCCGCGTCCTGCTGCCGATGGGCATCGCGTGATGGGCGCAACCGGAGCGATCCTGGTCGTCGATGATGATCCGGCCATCTGCGTAGTGGTGGGAGAGGCGCTGCGGCGCCAGGGTTACCGGGTAAAAACGGCTGCATCCATCCGCGAACGCGGCGAATTGATGGAAAGCTTTTCCCCTGATGTCCTTATCACCGACGTCATGCTGCCGGATGGCGACGGGCTCGATGGTGTGGCTGACATCATCGACCGGAAGCCGGATCTTAACGTCATCGTCCTTTCGGCGCAGAATACGCTCAACACTGCCATTCGCGCGACCGAAAAGGGTGCGTTCGAATATCTGCCAAAGCCGTTCGACCTCAATGAACTGACGCGAGCCGTCGCCGACGCGTTGAGTACGCGGCAAACCATGCCGGCAAACGAGGACGGTGGCGATCTGCCGCATGACGGCCTGCCTCTGGTCGGCAGGTCGCCGGCGATGCAGGAAGTGTACCGCACCATCGCCCGCGTGCTTTCCAACGATCTGTCGATCCTGGTTCTGGGCGAATCGGGCACCGGCAAGGAACTGGTGGCCGAAGCCATCCATAGTCTGGGTCAGCGGCGGACCCGCCCGTTCGTGGCGATCAACATGGCAGCCATTCCGCGCGAACTGATCGAGGCGGAACTGTTCGGATACGAAAAGGGGGCTTTCACCGGAGCCCATGTCAGGACAGCGGGCAAGTTCGAGCAGGCCCAGGGCGGCACCCTGTTTCTCGACGAAATCGGCGACATGCCGATGGAGGCCCAGACCCGGTTGCTGCGCGTGCTCCAGTCGGGCGAGGTAACGACGGTGGGCGGATCGAAGCCGGTTCGCGTCAATGTCCGGATCATAGCGGCAACCAACAAGGACCTGCCTCGCCTGATCGAGGACGGGCGTTTCCGCGAGGATCTCTATTACCGTCTGAATGTCGTGCCGATCGCGCTTCCGCCGCTGCGCGACCGGCGCGAGGACGTAATATTGCTGGCCCGTCATTTCATGGAACGGGCCGCGCAGGAAGGCCTGCCGCGCAAGTTGCTGTCGGACGATGCGGCGCAATTGCTGATGGCGTGGCACTGGCCGGGCAATGTGCGCGAATTGCAGAACATGATGCAGCGCCTGGCCGTTTTGAGCCGCGAAAATATCATCACCGCCGACATGCTTCGCCATATTCTGCCCCTGGACGATGCGCCGACGGGTCATGTGATGCCGGCCGATCAGCTCGTTCACGCCGTGCGGGACTGGGCCAAGCGCCAGTTGGGGGTAGGCCTGGGCACGCCCCAACGCAGCCTGCACGACGACCTGCTTGCAGTCGTCGAACCGATATTGCTGGAGGAAGTGCTTGGCAGCGTGGACGGCAACCAGATTCGCGCTGCCGGGCTGCTGGGGATCAATCGCAACACCCTGCGCAAGAAGTTGACCGATTACGGGCTCGATCCGCTCCAGTTGCGGCTTGGAGACTGATCCGGCGCGATTCCATGCCGATGAACCGACGCCCTCTATCGACCAGCGACGGCCAGCCCTGCGAATACTGTGTTTGATCAGGCACGCCGTTGTTGTAGGAATACCACTATGACCGGTGCGGTTTCCCTTCGCAGACGCGTGTCCGCATGGCGGAAGATCGCGCCGCGAATCCTGCGCCGCGGCAGGCTCGCCGCGCTGATCGAGGCCGTGACGCTGATCGTCTTCCTCGGCATGGCGGGGCTCACCTATCATCTGCTTTCGGGCAATGGCCAGTCCTACACCCTACTGACGCCCCCTATCGTCGCGTTGCTGCTGGTCGCGAACCTTGTGCCCGCGATCGCGTTGCTGGTTTTGCTGGGTCGGCGCGTTGCCAAGCGGCGGGCCGCGCAATCCGCGATCGGCAGTGACGGGCAGTTGCACGTCCGGCTGGTGGCCATCTTCTCGATCGTTGCCAGTGTGCCGATGCTGCTTGTGGTGATCTTTGCGTCGCTTCTGTTCCAATATGGCGTGCAATTCTGGTTTTCGGACAGCGCGCGGGGCATGTTGCAGAACGCAAGCGATCTGGCGCGCGGCTATTACGAGCAGAATTTGCGCGAGGTGCAGGACGAAACGCTGACCATGGCGGGCGACCTGCGCGATTATCTGACGCAGTCGGAGGTATCGAGCCCGCGTTTTGCGGAAGGCTATATTTATCAGGTCGTGACCCGCAAGCTCAACCGGTCCGCCATCATCGAAGTGGGGAAGGACGGCATCGCCCGGACGGCCGCGACTGTCGATCCTGAAAATCGGCCGGCATCGGAGATGCTGTCTCCCGAAGTCATCAAGCGCTTGTCGGCCGGGGAAAACATCGTCGTCCGGGCACGTCCCAACGAGGTCGAGGCGGTAACCCTGCTCTACCCGGCTTCCAAGATCTACCTCTATGCCACGCGCAATGCGGGCAGTTCCTCCTTCAGCAATGTCGAACGCGCGCAAAAGGTCATTGCCGATTATGATCTGTTCGCCGCCCAATCCCGCGCCCTGCAGTTGCGCTTCAATATCGCGTTGTTCGTCGGATCGCTTCTTCTGGTGGGGATCGCGGTCTACATCGCTCTTGCGGTCGCAGACTGGATGGTCCGGCCCGTCAACGAATTGGTGACGGCTGCCCGGCGGATCACCGCCGGCGACCTGTCCGCGCGGGTGACGAGCCCGCAAAGTCGCGATGAAATCGGCACTCTGGCATCCGCTTTCAACCGCATGACGCAGCGTCTTGAGGCGCAGACCGGCGCTCTGGTCGCCGCCAACGGCCAGCTGGACGAACGCCGCGCCTTTATCGAGGCGATCCTGTCGGGCGTGAGCGCCGGCGTGCTGTCGGTCGACGGCAAGGGCGTGGTCCAATTGTTGAACAGTTCGGCCGCCGCCATTCTGGTCGAAGAAGGCGATGACCCGGTCGGGCGGCCGCTTGCCGACGTGTCGCCCGAACTGGCGGAACTCATTGAGTCGCAGGATGATGCGGGAATCGTCCAGGTCCGTTCCCACGGCGATCTGCGCACGCTGGCGGTCAAGGTATCGGAAGACGCTTCCGGGCAGATCATGACCTTTGACGACATCACGCAGCAGCTGTCCGACCAGCGCCGCGCAGCCTGGTCAGACGTCGCACGCCGCATCGCCCACGAAATCAAGAATCCTCTCACGCCGATCCAGCTTGCTGCGGAACGGCTCCAGCGCCGCTATGCCGAGGAGGTGACGAGCGACCGCGCCACCTTCACCCGCCTCACCGGCACAATCGTGCGGCAAGTAGGGGATTTGCGCCGGATCGTCGACGAATTCTCATCATTCGCGCGCATGCCCAAGCCCGTGTTCCGGCGCGAGGCGATCGGTGACATCGCGCGCCATGCCCTGTTTCTGCATGAGGTGGCGCATCCGGACATACGCTTCGAATATGGCGCGGGCGAAGAGGAACCGGATCTGGTGTGCGATCGTCGCCAACTCGGGCAGGCCTTGACGAATATCGTCAAGAATGCGGTGGAAGCGATTGAACCGAAACCCGTTCCGGAAGGTGGCGGATCACGCGGCCATGTCCGCATGACGCTCGCCAGGGATGAAGGCGACATCGTCATCACAGTGCGCGACGACGGTGTGGGCCTGCCGCCCGAGCGGGACAGGATATTGGAACCCTATATGACGACGCGGACCAAGGGAACGGGTCTGGGCCTGGCGATCGTCAAGAAGATCGTGGAGGAGCATGCCGGGGAAATACGCTTCGATGATGCTCCGGGCGGTGGGGCCTGCGTGACGTTGCGGTTCGCGACGAGCGCGCTGGACAGGATGGAAGAGGGGCAGGTGATCGCCTTGCCCCAAGGCAAGGTGACAGGAAAAGTGACGGTCAATGGCGCTTGATATTCTAATAGTCGACGATGAAGAGGATATTCGCGATCTCGTCGCGGGTGTTCTGGAGGATGAAGGTTTTTCCACCCGTACCGCCGCGAACAGCGACAGCGCCATCGATGCGCTCGACATGCGGCGTCCTTCCCTCGTCCTGCTCGACGTGTGGCTTCAGGGGTCGCGGATGGACGGGCTCGAACTGCTCGACGTGATCAAGCGGCGCGATCCGACGATCCCCGTCCTCATGATTTCGGGCCATGGCAACATCGACACGGCGGTCGCGGCGATCCGCAAGGGCGCTGCCGATTTCATCGAAAAGCCGTTCGAGGCCGACCGGCTGATCCATCTCGTGTCCCGGGCCACGGAAACGGAACGGCTGCGGCGCGAAAATCAGACGCTGCGGGCCCGTTTCGGGCAGGACGACGAGCTGACCGGCACGTCTGCGGCGATCAATGGCGTCCGCGCGACCATCAAGAAGGTCGCCAATACAGGTAGCCGCGTGCTCATTTCCGGGCCGGCAGGCGTGGGCAAGGAAGTCGCTGCGCGAATGCTTCATAGCTGGAGCGGCCGCGCCGATTCGCCCTTCATCATCGTCACGGCCGCGCGGATGGACCCCGATCGCGTCGAAGAGGAACTGTTCGGGATCGAGGATCAGAGCGGACTGGTCCGTCCCGGTTTCCTGGAGCAGGCCCACGGCGGCACGCTCTATCTCGACGAAATCGCCGACATGCCACTGACCACGCAGGGCAAGATCCTGCGCGTTCTGACCGACCAGAGTTTCACCCGCGTCGGCGGCCAGCGGCAGGTGAAGGTCGACGTGCGGGTCATTTCCTCGACAGCGCGCGAACTTGGACAGGAAATAGAAGAACGCCGTTTTCGGGAGGACCTGTTCTACCGTTTGAATGTCGTGCCTTTGTCAATTCCTCCTCTCTCGGAACGGCGCGACGACATTCCGCCGCTGGTGGAGCATTATCTCGCCCGCTTCGCCGCCGAACGGCGCGTGCCGCCGCCCGAGATCGCCAGCGACGCGATGGCCGCGCTTCAGGCCAATGAATGGCCCGGAAATGTCCGGCAGCTGCGCAATGTGATCGAACGCACGATGATCCTCGCGCCGGGCGACCGCATCGGGCGGATCGAGCTTGACATGCTGCCCGCCGAACTGACGAGCGGCGGCGGCGGCGAGGGGATCGGCCAGTCCGCGATCATGGGCGCGCCGCTGCGCGAAGCGCGCGAAAGTTTCGAGCGCGAATATCTGCGCATCCAGATCCGGCGGTTTTCAGGCAATATTTCACGTACCGCGACTTTTATCGGCATGGAACGGTCTGCCCTGCACCGGAAGTTGAAGTTGCTTGGCATTACCGACGGGAAAGATTGACCGCAGGCGACACGCTAGCCCATGGACGTCCCTTCGCAATTGCGGTAGAATAGCGATGCTCCCGATAAGCGGAAGCGGGCAAGACATCCTGCTTAAGGATGCGAGAGCGGGTAACGTCCCGCCAAGAATATAGGACTTGGCGACAATCATGGCCGACAAAGTCAACAATCTTCAGGACATTTTTCTCAATAGCCTGCGCAAGAGCAAGACCCCGGTGACCATGTTCCTGGTCAAGGGCGTGAAGCTTCAGGGCATCATTACCTGGTTCGACAATTTTTCGGTTCTGCTCCGGCGCGACGGTCAGTCGCAGCTCGTCTACAAGCATGCCATTTCCACGGTCATGCCCGCACAGCCGATGGACCTGACGGACCTCCGCAAGGCATCGGACGGTAATGGCAAGGCAAAGCTGTTGCAGGAAATCTTCCTGTCGGCGGTGCGCAAGTCCGGCAGCCCGGTCACCATGTTCCTCGTGAACGGCGTGATGCTCCAGGGCGAAATCGCCGCATTCGACCTGTTCTGCATGCTGTTGGAACGGGACGGCATGGTTCAGCTGGTCTACAAGCACGCTATTTCGACGGTTCAGCCGCTGCACGCGCTCGATCTCACCGGGGAAGGCGAAGGCGAGGATTGACCCGGGTCCGACCTGGACCGGGTCGGGCTAATAGTCCTATGCTCCTGCCGACACGACAGCGTTCACCCTTATGTGGGCGAGGCACCGTTTTGCACGCGCATTTTCCGTTACAGGGCATTGCATATCCATGGCCGTATTCAATCGCGATTCCGCTGATGAGGTGACGCGGGGCGCCCGCGCCATCGTCGTTCATGCCGAAACGCACGGCGCCGACCGCCGCGATTCCGACGCCCGGCTGGAGGAAGCGCGCGGTCTGGCGCTGGCGATCGGCATCGACGTGCGCGCGGCGCAGGCCTTTCGCGTGCGCGACCGCAAGCCCGCCACGCTGTTCGGCAGCGGTCAGGTGGACCAGATGGCGACCCTGGCCCGGCAGGAAGAGGCCGAACTCATCATCGTCGACAACAGCCTGTCGCCGGTGCAGCAGAGCAATCTGGAAAAGGCGTGCGAGACCAAGGTGATCGACCGCACCGGATTGATCCTCGAGATTTTCGGCGAACGTGCGGCGACCAATGAGGGCCGTCTCCAGGTCGAACTCGCTCATCTCGACTATCAAGCAGGGCGTCTGGTTCGCAGTTGGACCCACCTTGAAAGGCAGCGTGGCGGCTTCGGTTTTCTAGGCGGGCCGGGCGAAACACAGATCGAGGCCGACCGGCGGATGATCCGCGACCGCATGGCGCGCATTCGCCGCGAACTGGAACAGGTGACGCGCACACGCGGTCTGCATCGCGCGCGGCGTCAGCGTGCGCCCTGGCCGGTGATCGCGCTGGTCGGTTATACCAATGCGGGCAAATCGACCCTGTTCAACCGCATGACCGGCGCCGACGTCATGGCGCAGGATTTGTTGTTCGCAACGCTGGATCCCACCATGCGCCAGATCGCGCTGCCGGGGCTGGACAAGGCGATCCTGTCGGACACCGTCGGCTTTGTGTCCGACTTGCCGACGCAGTTGATTGCCGCCTTTCGCGCGACGCTGGAGGAAGTGCTGTCGGCCGACCTCATCGTTCATGTACGCGACATCGCGCATCCCGACAGCGACGCACAGCGCGACGATGTTCTGGACGTGCTCGGGGAACTGGGCGTCGTTGGCGAAGCGGCGGAGGAGGACGCGCCTGCGATCATCGAGGCGTGGAACAAGCTCGACCTGCTGGACGGCGAGGAGCGCGTCCTTGTGCGCGAACAGGCCGCGCGCCGCGACGATGTCGTGATCCTGTCGGCATTGACGGGGGAGGGAGTGGACCGGCTTCAACGCGCGATCAGCGACAGCATGACGCGTGGCGCCAAGCTGTACGGTTTGCGTCTACCGGTGGCTGACGGAGCGGCGCTAGCCTGGTTGCACGAACATGGCGAAGTGCTATCGAGCCAGGTCGACGGGGAAGAAAACCGTGTCGAGGTCCGCCTGTCCGACGCGGCGTTTGCGCGCTTCGCCAAGCGCGGCGACGCCTAGGCGGCCGCGTCCCGGTTGATAAGGGACCATCGCCCCGACATAGAGGGATAGAACCGGACAAGGACCATCGACATGTCGATCTTTGCTGCGCTTCTGCTCGCCGCCGCACCTTTACCAGCCGAAGCGGGCTGTGCCGCGCCCGCACCATTGGCGGAACCCTGGACAAGCTGGACGCAAAGCGGGCAGGTCCGTGCCGGCACGCAGGCCGACGGCGCGCCGTCGCTGATCCTCGGGAAGCCAGTCACGGCGACGCTGACGCCAGCCGACTATGTCCATTATGTTCTGCCCCCCGCCAAGGGCGCGGCGTCTGGCCATGGCGGCATTTTCACCCTGTCGCTGAGGACCGCCGCGCGCGTGGGCATCGCGCTGTCGGGTCGGGCATGGATCGACGTGGTGGCCGGCGCGGACCTTGTGCCTTCGGTCGACCACGGACATGGCCCGCAATGTTCCGGGATCCGCAAGATCGTCTGGTTCGACATGACGGCGGGTCGGCACATCGTCCAGGTCGCGGGGTCGCCGGACGCGGAAATCCGGCTGATGGCGGCGGACGCCGTAGCCAATCAACCGGCGCAATAGGAAGCGATCAGTCCGGTCGCGTCCTCCACAGGGCGATCGGGATCATCGTCAGCACCGGTTTGTCCTCCTGGTTGACGATGGTAACCCTGTTGCGGACGATCCCCATCTCCGGACGGCTTTGCGACGATTTCTTGTCGATCACCTCACTGGTGCCGCGTAACGTGTCGCCCGGCCGCACGGGCCTGAGCCAGCGCAGTTCGTCCACGCCCATTGCGCCCAGGCTGGCTGCCTGATGACCGGGATTCTTCTGCATTTCCGCTACGAACATCTTCATGAACAGGGCGGTCGTGTGCCATCCGCTGGCGGAGACGGTGCCGAAATGGGTGGTCGCAGCGGCATCGTCGGACAGGTGAAAGGGTTGGGGGTCGTAACGTGAGGCAAAGGCGATCACCTCTTCGCGGTCTACCGTCACGGGACCGAAGTCGAAGCGGTCGCCGACCCTTATGTCTTCGAAATAGACTATATCGCTCATCGCCACAGCTCCTGCACCGCACCGCACCGCACCGCACCGCACCGCACCGATGTAGATGCACTTAACGTTTACGTCAATGTCAGGCGATCTGAAGCGAGGGCTCGCCGCGTGCCACCGTCATGCTGGCGCGGGTGCTGATGCTGCCGCCTGCGACGGATACCTGATCCACCACGCGAAAATGGGTGGTCCAGGCATCGGGCGTGATCTCACAGACCAGATAGCCCCGCTGGTCGTTCACGAATTTCAGTTCGGGATTATTCTTCAACATCACGTCGCTGCCCTTGCGCAGGTCCGATCCGTCACCACCCGAGGAGATGGAGGTGGACACGAATTCGACTGCGACGGGTTTACCCTGGCTCTCCAGCAGCCCCGCGAAATTCTGATGCTCGTCGCCTGTCAGCACCACGACATTGGTCAATCCGCGCATCCGCGCCAGCAGGCGGTCTCTGGGCACGTCATAGCCCGCCCAGCTATCGAGATTATAGATTTTTTCCTTTTCGTCGTCGTAGCGCCGCCGGTCGAGCGACATCATCATCACCTGCTGCGCGATGCAGTTCCAACTCGTCTGCTTTCGCGCCAGATTACGGAGCAGCCAGCTTTCCTCCTCCGCCGAGATGACCTGTGCCTTGCTGTCGCCGATGCCGGGGCAATAGGGTTTGAAACCGTCATCGCACGGCTGGTCCGACCGGAACGAGCGCGTATCAAGGAAATCGATCGACAGCAGGTCGCCGAACCGCGCTTCGCGATAGGCATTGGTGATGATGCCGTTGCGCGGCAACATGGCGGCGCGAACGGGCATATATTCGTACCAGACCTGAAGGCCGGCCTGCCGGCGGAGGCGGAACACCTCCGCCGGCACGTCTTTCCAGTCAAAATCGCCGACCCAGTTATTTTCCACCTCATGATCGTCGAAGGTCGGGAACCATGTATGCTGGGCCCGGGCAGCCTGGAGGTCGTAATCGCTCAGATACTGGGCGTAGCGCAGTCGATAGTCGCCGACATCGAAACAATCTTGCCCGATATGATGGCGAACCTGATCGACGGGCAGACTATCCTTGTCGTAGTCCGGTCCGCGCTGCTTATATTCGTAGATGAAATCGCCGTAATGATAGACGAAGGCGATGTCCTCTTCCCGCGCCAGATGGCGGAAGGCGGTGAACAGCCCGTCTTCATAGTTCTGGCACCCGGCCACGCCGAATTTCAGGGCAGCAGGGCTCGCTGACGCCAGCGGCAAGGTCCGCGCGCGGCCTCGCGCCGACTGGTCGCTGCCGAGCGAAAAGCGATACCAATATGGCCGGTCGGGTTGCAGGCCCGCGACTTCGACATGAACGCTATGCCCCAGTTCAGGCCGGGCGGTCGCTTCGCCCGAGGCGACAATGATCTTGAACCGGTCGTCGCCTGCCACTTCCCATTTTACCGGCAGCGGCACCATCGGCATCCCGCCGTGCGGCTCGAACGGCTTTGGCGCCAGTTTCGTCCAGATCACGAACCCGTCCGGCGCGGGATCACCAGACGTCACGCCCAGGGCGAAGGGGTAGCCGGCGAACCAGCTTTGTGCCTTTGCGATGGCCGGCGCACCGACCAGCGGCGTGGCGGCGGCGGTTGTCAGGATTTGGCGACGGGTGAACATTCGGAACGCGACCTCGTGAACGGGTTGTTGTAGAACTGGCTATTAGCCGCCAGTCCTATCGACGCAATATGACAGGATGACGCGCTTGATCAGACGATCCAGCCGCGCAGCGTCCGCCAGACCTGCGCCTTTTTCTCGCGCGGCAGGCTGGCATAAGCCCCACTGGACGACGGCAGGTCGATGAGCGCGAGGTCCGGGCTATCCCCCAGTTGCCGCCGCCCGTGAGTCGCGGCCGTCCTGCCGTTGAAAGCGACGGCCCGCAGCGCCGGCAGGTGCTGGATGAAGAGGCGCAGATCCCGCAATTCGGCGGCTCTGATGCTGCTGTCCAGACTGCCGGGTCGTTGCGCGCTCTCCATCACGTCCCATAGGCCGACACCGCGCGCGCGCAGCCGCTTCAGCCGCACGGCATAGGGCTGGCCACGCAAATCTTCCTCCAGCATGTCGCCGACCAGATGCCAGAAGGCGTTGCCGCGATGGGCATAATATTCGCCCTGCCGGATCGAGGCGTCGCCCGGCAGGCTGCCCAGTATCAGCAGCCTTGTCCCGGCATCGACGCTGGGCGGGAACGCGAATTTCAGTGCCATGCCCGCCCGGCTATGCGTTGCGCCTTTGCAAGGGATACCGAGCGTGCCGTCTCAGACATTGAAGCGGAAAAGCATGATGTCGCCATCCTGCGTGACGTAATCCTTGCCTTCGGACCGCCACTTGCCCGCTTCCTTGGCACCCGCTTCGCCGTTGAACTGGACATAGTCGGCATAGGCCATGGTTTCGGCGCGAATGAAGCCCTTTTCGAAATCGGTGTGAATGGCGCCTGCGGCCTGGGGTGCCTTGCTGCCCTTGGTCACGGTCCAGGCACGGGCTTCCTTCGGTCCGACTGTGAAGAAGGTGATAAGGCCCAGCAGTTCGTATCCCGCGCGGATGATTCGGGCCAGGCCCGCCTCGGCCAGGCCCAGCGCATCCAGATATTCGGCGCGTTCCTCGACCGGCATGGTGATCAGTTCCGCCTCGATCGCGGCCGACACGATCACTGCCTTGGCGCCTTCCGCCGCCGCTTTCTCGAACACGCGGGCCGAATGGGCATTGCCGTCGGATGCGGCATCCTCCTCGACGTTGCAGACATAAAGGACGGGCTTGGAGGTCAGCAACTGCGCCTGCGCGAAGATGCGCTCTTCCTCCGGGTCGCGGGGCAGGGTCAGCCGCGCGGGCTTGCCGTCGCGCAGCAGGTCGAGCGCCTGTCCCAGTACGGACGCAGCGGCTTTCGCCTCCTTGTCGCCCTGCGCCGCTTTCTTGGCGAAGTTGGGCACGCGCTTTTCCAGGCTTTCCAGGTCCGCGAGCATCAATTCCGTCTCGACCGTCTCGGCGTCGGCGATGGGGTCCACCTTCCCCTCGACATGGGTGATGTCGTCATCTTCGAAGCAGCGCAGGACGTGCACGATCGCGTCCACCTCGCGGATATTGGCCAGGAACTGGTTGCCCAGTCCTTCGCCCTTGGACGCGCCCCGAACCAGGCCGGCGATGTCGACGAAGGAAAGCTGCGTTTCGATGATCTTCGCCGACCCACCGATCTTTGCGATGGTCTGCAACCGGTCGTCGGGGACGGCGACGCGGCCCTCGTTCGGTTCGATGGTGCAAAAGGGATAGTTCGCCGCCTGCGCCGCCTGCGTTTCCGTCAGCGCATTGAAGAGGGTCGACTTGCCCACATTGGGAAGCCCGACGATACCACAACGAAAACCCATTTTGACTGCCTTGCCATGAAAAGTGAATGGCCGCGCCGATAGCGCGTCCGTCGCCGCTTGGCCAGCCGTCAGCCGATCCAGTAGGGCACGATCTGGCGATTGTCGGGGTCGACGCGGATGGGGCGATCGGCCGGCGGAAAGGCACGCTGGTCGCAGCTCTGGCGCGGACACAGGCGACACGTGATCCCTATGGGGGTTGCCGCGCCCTCCACCTCCAGTTGCAGCCCGTCGGCATAAACGAAATTCGCCGCATGCGCGATTTCGCAGCCCAGCACCACGGCATAGCGGCGGGGCGTGCGCTTGTAACTGCCCGACGGCTTCACCAGCCCCTTGGCCATGGAAACATAGCGAACCCCATCGGGTGTTTCCCCCAGTTGTACGTTGATCCGGTCAGGGACCGCCACCGCTTCATGCACGTTCCACAGCGGACACGCCCCGCCGAAACGGGCGAACTGCAACCGCGTGGCACTGTGCCGCTTGGTGATGTTGCCCGCCATGTCGACCCGGCAGAAGAAGAAGGGGATGCCGCGCAGCCCCGGGCGCTGAAGCGTCGACAGCCGGTGGCAAGCCTGTTCGAAACTGACGCCGAACGTCCGCGCCAGCCGATCTATGTCATGCCGCATCTCCCGCGCGGCCTCCCGGAACGCGGCGTAGGGCAGCAACAATGCACCTGCGGCATAATTGCCCAGGCCGATCGCCAGCAGCCGGTCGGCGCCGGGTACGGGCAAGGCGGCGCGGGCGACCACATCTGCGATCACCGTCTGTCCTTCCAGCATCATCAACTGATGCGCCAGCATGAACTTGCGGCTTTCCGTGGGAAGCGCGGCGTTGATGAACAGCCGCCGGTCCGCGGCGCGATAAGCGCGCAGGGCGCTGTCGGGCGTTTCCGCAATCACCGTTTCGATGCCGTGCCGCCTTGCCAGCGCCTCGACAAGCATACCCTCGTCCAGAACCTGGCCCTGCGCGAAGCTTTCCGCCATTTCCTCGGCCAGGCAATCGAGGGCATGGACGTAATTGCCGGCCTCGTGGAACCAGTCCCGCGCCGCTTCCCAGGGCAGGCGTGCCTGCACCGCATGATCGTTGGCGATCGCCTCCTCGATCATGTTGATCCGCTCGTTGGCGCGCATATGGGCGTTGTACAGGTCGACATAGCGGGCCGCGAATTCAGGGAATTGCAGGTGCAGCTTCTCGATCCGCTCCGGCTCCATCGACGCGCTCGGCAGTTCGGGATGAGTCAGCGCGAACGTGAAGGCACCAAGCAATTGCTCGTCCTGGCGGCTGTCGAAACTGGCCCAGTCGGTCGGAAAGGCGCTGGCCACCGCCGCCTTGACCTTGGCCGTCAGCGGACGATCGTCATTTTCCAGCTGAGACAGATAAGACACGGAAATGCCAAGCGCCTGTGCCATGGTCGCCTGGTCCATCCGGTGGTCCAGACGCAGTTGGCGCAGGCGTGGACCTGCAAAGATGCGGTTGCCGCGAGCCATCATCCGTCCTTAGTTTGCGAAGTCGTGATTTGCAAATTGGCAAATTCGCATTTGCGAAAAGCGCGGAAGACTGGAAAGGCGGAATCTGTCGGCCGCCTCAATTTCGGAGAGATGCCTCACTATGTCGAAACTCGCCATCATCGAACAGCTGGAAGCAAAGCGGGACGCCGCGCGTCTGGGCGGCGGGCAGCGCCGCATCGACGCCCAGCATGCCAAGGGCAAGCTGACCGCCCGCGAACGGCTGGACGTGCTGCTCGACGAAGGCAGCTTCGAAGAAGTCGACATGTATGTCGAACATAATTGCGTCGATTTCGGCATGGATGAACAGCATATCCCGGGCGATGGCGTCGTCACCGGCTCCGGTACGATCAACGGCCGGCTGGTGTTCGTGTTCAGCCAGGACTTCACCGTCTATGGCGGCGCGGTGTCGGAGCGGCACGCGATGAAGATCTGCAAGATCATGGACATGGCGATGAAGGTCGGCGCGCCCGTGATCGGCCTCAATGACTCGGGCGGTGCGCGCATCCAGGAAGGCGTGGCATCGTTGGGCGGCTATGCCGAGATTTTCCAGCGCAACGTCCTGGCCTCGGGCGTGGTGCCGCAGATCAGCCTCATCATGGGGCCGTGTGCGGGCGGCGCGGTCTATTCGCCGGCGATGACCGACTTCATCTTCATGGTGAAGGACAGCAGCTTCATGTTCGTGACCGGCCCGGACGTGGTAAAGACCGTCACGAACGAGATCGTCACGCAGGAGGAACTGGGCGGCGCGGTGACGCACACGACCCGCTCCGGCGTGGCCGACGTCGCATTCGAGAATGATATCGAAGCGCTGCTGGCGACCCGGGATTTTGTTGACTTCCTGCCAGCCTCCAACCGCGAGCCGGTGCCCGAGCGTCCGAGCGCCGATCCGTGGAACCGGATCGAGGAGAGCCTGGACACGGTGATCCCAGCCAACGCCAACCAGCCCTATGACATGCACGAAGTCATCCGCAAGGTGGTGGACGAGGGCGATTTCTTTGAGGTGCAGCCGGCCCATGCCGGCAACATCCTGTGCGGTTTCGGCCGGATCGAGGGCAAGACCGTGGGCATCATCGCCAACCAGCCGATGGTGCTGGCGGGCGTGCTCGACATTAACTCGTCCAAGAAGGCCGGGCGCTTCGTGCGCTTCTGCGATGCGTTCGAAATCCCGATCGTCACCTTCGTCGACGTGCCGGGCTTCCTTCCGGGGACGGCTCAAGAGCATAGCGGCATCATCAAGCATGGCGCGAAGCTGCTCTTCGCCTATGCCGAAGCGACCGTGCCGAAGATCACCGTCATCACCCGCAAGGCCTATGGCGGCGCCTATGACGTCATGTCGTCGAAGCATCTGCGCGGCGATTTGAACTATGCCTGGCCGACTGCCGAGATCGCGGTGATGGGCGCCAAGGGCGCGGTTGAGATCATCTTCCGCGGCAAGACGGCGGACGAGATCGCCGAGCGCACCGCGGAATATGAAGCGCGCTTCGCCAACCCGTTCGTGGCGGCGAGCAAGGGCTTCATCGACGAGGTGATCCAGCCGCATTCGACCCGCAAGCGCATCGCGCTGGGCCTGCGCAAGCTGCGTAACAAGGCGCTGGAGAATCCGTGGAAGAAGCACGACAATATTCCGCTTTGAAGAAAGGACAGCCATGAAACTCGGCCGTCTCAACCATATCGGCGTCGCCACGCCGTCGCTCGAAAAGAGCATCGCTTATTATCGCGACATCATGGGCGCGACCAAGATACACGAGCCGTTCGACCTGCCCGCGCAGGGGGTGAAGGTGTGTTTCGTCGATACGCCCGGTGAAAACGGCACGGCGGGCACGCAGATCGAGCTGATCGAGCCGTTTGACGAGAACAGCCCGATCACCGCCTTCATCGCCAAGAACCCGGCCGGCGGGCAGCATCATATGTGCTACGAAGTGCCGGACATTCTTGAGGCCAAAGCCTGGTTCGAGGCGAAGGGCGCCCGGGTGCTGGGCGAGCCGCGCATCGGCGCCCACGGCACGCCGATATTCTTCGTCCATCCAAAGGACATGAACGGGGTGCTGACGGAGATCATGGAGACGCCGAAGGACGGAGCCGGTCACTGACTCCGTCAATCCGGACTTCATCCGGGGATCCCGCTTCCCTTTTTAGCGGGACGAACGAAAACGGCCTCCTGAGCCAAGCCCGGGGTGCCGAAAGGGTAGGGTAGGGATTGCAATGACCGACAAGCCGACGCTGGACCAATGGGCCGCCGCCGCCGCCAAGGAAGTGAAGGGCAAGGACCTGAACTGGGATACTCCGGAGGGTATCACGGTAAAGCCGCTCTATACTCCCGAGGACGTGACCGTCGATCCGGGCCTGCCGGGCTTCGCCCCGTTCACGCGCGGCGTGCGCGCGTCCATGTATGCGGGCCGTCCCTGGACCATCCGCCAATATGCGGGCTTCTCCACGGCCGAGGAATCCAACGCCTTCTACCGCCGCAACCTGGCCGCCGGGCAGAAGGGGCTGAGCGTCGCCTTCGACCTCGCCACCCATCGCGGCTATGACAGCGACCATCCGCGCGTCACCGGCGACGTCGGCAAGGCGGGCGTGGCGATCGACACGATCGAGGATATGAAAATCCTGTTCGACGGCATCCCGCTCGACAAGATGTCGGTTTCCATGACGATGAACGGCGCGGTGATCCCGATCCTGGCCTTCTTCATCGTCGCGGGCGAGGAGCAGGGGGTCGACAGGAAGCTGCTCGACGGGACCATCCAGAACGACATCCTCAAGGAGTTCATGGTCCGCAACACCTATATCTACCCTCCCGAACCCTCGATGCGGATCATTTCGGACATCTTCGGCTACACCTCGCGCGAGATGCCCAAGTTCAACAGCATCTCCATTTCCGGCTATCATATGCAGGAAGCCGGCGCGACGCAGGTGCAGGAACTGGCCTTCACCATCGCCGACGGCGCGGAATATGTGCGCTATGGCGTCGCCTCGGGCCTCGACATCGACAAGTTCGCCGGGCGCCTCAGCTTCTTCTTCGCCATCGGCATGAACTTCTTCATGGAGATCGCCAAGCTGCGCGCCGCGCGCGTGCTGTGGCATCGCGTCATGACGAAGCTGGGGGCGCAGGACGAGCGCAGCAAGATGCTGCGCACCCACTGCCAGACCAGCGGCGTGTCGCTGACCGAGCAGGACCCCTACAACAACGTCATGCGCACCACGATCGAGGCGATGGCGGCAATGCTGGGCGGCACCCAGTCGCTCCACACCAACGCGCTCGACGAAGCCATCGCGCTGCCCACCGACTTTTCCGCCCGAATCGCGCGCAATACGCAGATCGTGATCCAGGAAGAGACCGGCATGTGCAATGTCGTCGACCCGCTGGGCGGCAGCTATTATGTGGAGGCGCTGACCCAGCAACTGGTCGACGCCGCGCAGGAGATCATCGACAGGGTCGAGAGCGAAGGCGGCATGGCCAAGGCGGTCGCGGCCGGCTGGCCCAAGGCGATGATCGAGACCGCCGCCGCCGCCCGCCAGGCGCGCGTCGACCGGGGCGAGGACGTCATCGTGGGGGTCAACAAATATCGCCTTGCGAACGAAGACCTGCTCGAAACGCTGGAGGTCGACAACAGCAAGGTGCGCGAAGCCCAGATCGCCCGCATCAACCGGGTGAAGGCCGAGCGCGACGAGGATGCGTGCCAGGCCGCATTGCAGGCGTTGCGCGATGCCGCCGCCGCGCCGCAGTCCATCGAAACCAACCTCCTTGCCCATGCGGTCGAAGCCGCCCGCGCGCGTGCGACGCTGGGCGAGATTTCCGCGGCGATGGAGGACAGTTTCGATCGCTACGGCACGCAGCCGACGCCGGTGAAGGGCGTCTATGCGGCGCCCTATGAAGGCGATAGCCGCTGGCAGCAGGTTCTCGACGGAGTGCAGGCCGTCGAACGGCGCCTCGGTCGCAAGCCCAAACTCCTCGTCGCAAAGATGGGGCAGGACGGGCACGACCGGGGCGCCAACATCATCGCATCCGCGTTCGGCGACATGGGCTTCGACGTCGTGTCCGGGCCGCTGTTCCAGACGCCGGAGGAAACGGTGGTGCTGGCGCTGGACAGCGGCGTCGACGTGGTCGGCGCGTCGAGCCTTGCCGCGGGGCACAAGACGCTGATCCCCGAACTGATCCAGAAGCTGCGCGAACAGGGGCGCAGCGACATCAAGGTGATCGCCGGCGGTGTCATCCCGCCGCAGGATTATGACTACCTCCGTGACGCGGGCGTGCAGGGCATCTATGGTCCTGGCTCCAACGTCGTGGAGTGCGCGGCCGACGTGCTGCGCCTCCTCGGCCACAACATGCCCCCTGCCGGGCTGGAGGACGCCGCTTGAACATGACTACCCCCCGCACCGACTGGACCCGCGACGAGATCGCCGCGCTGTTCGACATGCCCTTCAACGACCTGATGTTCGAGGCTCAGTCGATCCACCGCGCCAATCATCCGCGCAACGAGGTGCAGCTCTCTACCCTGCTGTCGATCAAGACCGGCGGCTGCCCCGAGGATTGCGGCTATTGCTCGCAATCGACCGAGGCGGACAGCGGCCTGAAAGCCACCAAGCTGATGGATGTGCAGGCCGTGCTGCAAGCCGCCGCGCAGGCGAAGGACCATGGATCGGGCCGTTTCTGCATGGGCGCGGCGTGGCGCAACCCCAAGCAGCGCGACATGCCCAAGCTGGTCGCGATGATCCAGGGCGTGCGCGAAATGGGCATGGAAACCTGCATGACGCTGGGCATGCTGGATGAGAGACAGGCGAAGCAGTTGGCCGACGCGGGGCTCGATTATTATAATCACAATATCGATACGTCCCCGGAGAATTACGCGAACGTCATCACGACGCGGACCTTCGAGGACCGGATCGAAACGCTGGAAAATGTCCGCAACGCCGGCATCAATGTCTGTTGCGGCGGCATCGTCGGCATGGGCGAGACGCGGAGCGACCGCATCGGCTTCCTCCACGCGCTCGCCACCATGCCCCACCCCGAAAGCGTGCCGATCAACGCGCTGGTGCCGGTCGCTGGCACGGTGCTGGGCGACATGCTGAAAGACACGCCGCTCGCGAAGATCGACGAGGTGGAGTTCGTCCGCACCGTCGCCGTCGCGCGGATCGTGATGCCGCAGTCGATGGTGCGCCTGAGCGCAGGCCGCGAGAGCATGTCGGAAGCCTGCCAGGCGCTCTGCTTCATGGCCGGCGCGAACAGCATCTTCACCGGCGACAAGCTGCTGACGGCGGCGAATGCGGGCGACGACAAGGACGCGATGCTGCTGGGCAAGCTGGGACTGACGCCGATGATGGCCCAGCCGCACGGCCATCTGGAGGCGGCGGAGTGATCCGCGCGCTCACTTCCGTCACCCCGGACTTGATCGGGGGTCCCGCTTATTCTCTGGCGCTGCGAGGCAAGAAAGCGGGATGCCGGATCAAGTCCGGCATGACGGCGAAGTGCGCGATTGAACCGGCTTGATGTTCCTCGCCGTTACCTTGATCTCGATGGCATCATATTTGATGCTTGGGCCCTGGCTGCTGTATCGACAGCAATTCTTGGTCGGTGCCCTGTCGATGTGTCTGGCCGCTGCCGCCCCACTATTTGCGCAGGTTGCTCTCACTGACTCTGACATGCCGGGAACGGCTCTACTCATGATGATTATGCTGCCACTTCCGGTACTCATCTTCATGGGGCGAATATTATTTCTGATGGTGCGTGCTGTGCGCCAAACCTTTCAAAACTGGGGGCAGGTAGCCTAATGATCAAAAAAATCCTGATCGCGAACCGTGGCGAAATTGCGTGCCGTGTCATGCGGACGGCGAAGAAAATGGGGATCGCGACCGTCGCGGTCTATTCCGATGCCGATGCCCGCGCGCCGCATGTGCTGATGGCCGATGAAGCCGTGCATATCGGCCCGTCGCCCGCCGCCCAGTCCTATCTGATCGCCGACAAGATCATCGAGGCTTGCAAGGCGACCGGCGCCGACGCGGTGCATCCGGGCTATGGTTTCCTGTCGGAGCGGGAGAGCTTCCGCAAGGCGCTGGACGCGGAGGGGATCATCTTCGTCGGGCCGCCCGCCAATGCGATCGCGGCGATGGGCGACAAGATCGAGTCCAAGAAACTGGCGATGGAAGCGGGCGTCAACGTCGTGCCCGGCTTCGTCGGCGTGATCGACGACACCGAACATGCCGTGAAGATCTCCAACGAGATCGGCTATCCGGTGATGATGAAGGCGTCGGCCGGCGGCGGCGGCAAGGGGATGCGCCTTGCCTATAGCGAGCAGGATGTCCGCGAAGGGTTCGAGGCGACCAAGCGCGAGGGGCTGGCCTCCTTCGGCGACGACCGCGTCTTCATCGAGAAATTCATCGAGAGCCCGCGCCACATCGAAATTCAGGTGCTGGGCGACCAGCATGGCAATATCGTTTACCTGAACGAACGCGAATGTTCGATCCAGCGCCGTCACCAGAAGGTGGTCGAGGAAGCGCCGTCGCCCTTCGTGTCGCCGGAAATGCGCAAGAAGATGGGCGAGCAGTGCGTCGCGCTCGCCCGCGCGGTCGGCTATTTCAGCGCAGGGACGGTCGAACTGATCGTCAGCGGCGAGGACAAGACCGGCGACGGCTTCTACTTCCTGGAAATGAACACCCGGCTTCAGGTCGAGCATCCCGTCACCGAGGAGATCACCGGCGTCGATCTGGTCGAGCAGATGATCCGCGTCGCCAATGGCGAGAAGCTTAGCTTCACGCAGGCCGACGTCAAGATCAACGGCTGGTCGATCGAGAACCGCGTCTATGCCGAAGATCCCTATCGCGGCTTCCTGCCCTCGACCGGTCGCCTGATCCGCTACAATCCGCCCGAAACCGGTACGGACGAGTCCGGCGCGCTGATCCGCGTCGATGACGGCGTGCAGGAAGGGGGCGAGGTCTCCATGTTCTACGACCCGATGATCGCCAAGCTGATCACCTGGGCGCCGACGCGGCTGGAGGCCATCGACAAGCAGATCGAGGCGCTGGACAAGTTCGAGATCGATGGCCCCGGCCACAATATCGATTTCGTCTCCGCCCTGATGCAGCATGAGCGCTTCCGCTCGGGCAACATCACCACCGGCTTCATCGCAGAGGAGTATCCCGAGGGCTTCCACGGCGCCCCCGCCTCGCCGTTATTGCTCAAGCGCCTGTCCGCCATCGGCGCTTTCGCGGCTATGGCGCAAGCCGACCGTGCCCGCCGCATCGACGGCCAACTCGGCAAGCGGCTGTCGCCGCCGACCGGCTGGCAGGTGAAGATCGGCGACGCGGTGCATGATGTCGTGATCGACGGCGACGATGTCACCGTGGACGGCGATCCCATCGACATGGCGCTGGAATATACCCCCGGCGACCGCCTGATAGAGGCGGAATTCGGCGAAGATGTGCTGGCGGTCAAGGTGGCCCCGGTCCGGTCGGGCTTCGTGCTGACCTGCCATGGTGCCAGCCACAAGCTGCGCATCCTGCCGGCGCACGCCGCGCCCTTCGCCAAGCACATGATCGAGAAGATCCCGCCGGATCTTTCGAAGTTCCTGATCTGCCCGATGCCCGGCCTGCTGGTCGCGCTCAACGTCAAGGAAGGCGACAAGGTCGAGGTCGGCCAACCGCTCGCCGTGATCGAGGCGATGAAGATGGAAAACATCCTGCGCGCCGGCAAGGCCGGCACGGTCAAGAGCGTGTCTGCCGAGCAGGGCGAAAGCCTGCCGGTCGACGCGATCATCCTGGAACTGGAATGAGGGCAGGGGCGGCCGACCGGACATCTGCCCGCCACCCCTGTAAATCGCTTGTAATTTCCTGTTTCCGACCGGCCGCGCGCTTGCGTGGCCGGTACGGGCGACATAGCCGACGGCGCAATTTCCACATGCAGGAACGCCGTCCATGCGCCGCATCTTTTCCGCTCTCTGTGCACTGTTCGTCGCCGTCGCGGCCCATCCCGCCAGCGCGGCAGAGGATGAACAATTCTGGATACAGGCGATAGCACAGGGGGACGTCGACGGCCCTGTCGTCTATTTCGCGGAAATACAGTCGCGCTTCGGCGCGGACGCCAACGGTCTTGACCAGATGCTGCTGCGCGCCGGGCTGGGCATTCGGCTGAACGGCGCGATCACCTTGTATCAGGGCTATGCACATGTCCGCACGTCGCAGCCCAGTGTCGGGGAGACGCGCGAGCATCGCAGCTTTCAACAACTCAACTGGTCGCTCGCCCGCTTCGGTGGAAGCCGCCTTTCGTCGCGCACCCGGCTCGAACAGCGCCGGGTGGAGGGTCGCGACGGCACAGGCTGGCGAATGCGCGAAATGTTGCGGCTGGCCGTGCCGCTGTCCGATGGCGGCGTGGCTGCGCTGGGCTATGCGGAAGCCTTTTTCGCGCTCAACGAAACGGGCTGGGGCGCGCGCAAGGGGTTCGACCGTGTGCGCAGCTTCGCGGGACTGGAACTGCCGTTATCGGGCAGATCGACCATGGAGGCCGGCTATCTCAACCAGTATGGGCGCCAGCGCGCGCGCGCCGATGATATGGATCATGTGCTTCTCCTGACGCTGCAATTGCGGCATTGAAGGAAAATGCACCTGCTCCATGATCCCGCTGCGCCCGCCGCCGATCTGATCGCCTTCGACGATTTCCTGAAGGTCGATATCCGCGTAGGCACGATCGTTTCGGCCGAGCCATATCCAGAAGCACGCAAGCCCGCCTACAAGCTGCTGATAGATTTCGGCCCGACCATCGGCCGCAGGAAATCCAGCGCCCAGATCACCGAGAACCACGCGATAGCGGATCTGCCCGGCCGCCAGGTGGCCGCCGTGGTCAACTTTCCCCCGCGCCAGATCGGCAAATTCATGTCGGAAGTGCTGACCCTGGGGTTCGCAGACGACGCTGGAGCCGTGACCCTGTTTGCGCCGGACAAGGCTGTTCCCAACGGATCGCGCTTATTTTGACAGCGGGAGGCGCCGCATCCGTTTCCGTTTTCGACCGATTTTGGTTGTTACGTTTCCCGGTCGATTATTCGCGCTACATCATCCGCTGAAAGCTGTGCGCCAACATACGGGCCGAGCAACTCACCGATACGCTGGATCTCGCTCAAGGCTTCGGGTTGCGACAATGCTACCGTGCTGCACAAGCCCTGGCTGCTATCGAACCACAAGAGCCTGAACAACGTGACCCCGGCCGAGGCCTACTTCGCCAGCGCCATCATCAGAGCGAAGAGAAGGGATATCGGTTCCTGCGCGGGCGCAGCCTCCACCCCTTAGGTAGCGAACAACTTCAGAAACCCGGCAAAGGCTGCTCGACAACGCCCCAGCCTTTGAGCGCCTTGCCTGACGCACGTTCGGACAGCGCATCGCCATCGCGGATCGTAAAGCGGGTGGGTGCTGCGATATCGCGCAACTCTTCCCAGCCGACCGGCGCAGCCACGGGCGCATCGGCGCGGGCCCGGGCCGAATAAGGGACGACAGCTGTGGCGCCCCGCTGATTGCGCAGCCAGTCGATGAAGATCTTGCCCTTGCGCTTGGCCTTGCTCATCGTCGCGACGAAGCGGTCGGGTTCGGCCAAGCTCAACGCTTCGGCGAAACGGCGCGCGAAATCCTTGTGGGCTTCCCAGTCGTGCCCCGGCGTCAGCGGTACGATCACATGCACGCCCTTGCCGCCCGAAAGCATGGCAAAGCTGACAAGGCCGATATCCGCAAGATGCCGCCGCAGGTCGAAGGCCGCCTTTTTTACGTCCTCGAAGTCGAGCCCTTCGTCGGGATCGAGATCGAAGATCATCCGGTCGGGCGCCTCGACATCGTCGACATGCGCGCACCAGCCGTGAAATTCGATCGTCCCCATCTGCACACAAGCGAGCAGACCGGCTGCTTTCTCGACATAGAGATACTCCTCAACGCCGCCATCCTTATCGCGGATAGGCACATGCATGACATGCTCGCCGAAACTGCCGCTGTCATGTTTCTGGAAGAAGCATTTCTTCGCGCGGCCCTGCGGACAGCGGACGAGGCTGATCGGACGGCGCGCGGCATGGCGAAGCATGACCGGTGCGATGGCCTGGTAATAATCGGCGAGGTCGCCCTTGGTAAGATTGCCGTCCGGGAAGATCATGCGGTCACGGCTGGTAATTGTGACCTGCGCGCAATCCTGCTTCGACGGCGCCTTTTCGGCTTTCTCCGGTTTCACATTCGCTGCTTCCTTGTCGTTGCGCAGCCCGAGGAAAGACCCGTGCCTCACGCGTCCCTCGGCGGTGAATTCGGCAAAGGCGACCTCCGCCACCAGATCGGGCCGCACCCATTTCGCACCGCGCGTCTCGGCCACCGGCGTTTCCAGCGGCGGGGTCTTGCGCGAACGGCCATTCAGTTTCTTCGCAATGTCGCTCATCGTCCCGGCATCGAATCCGGTGCCGACCTTGCCCTTATACGTCAGCGCCTTCCCTTCATGCTGCGCCAAAAGCAGCGATGCGAAGGGCCGCCCTTTCGCCTTGCTCGGCTGCCACCCAATGATGACGAACTCCTGCCGCAGCGTGCATTTTACCTTGAGCCAGTCATGCGTTCGCCAGCCGCGATAGGGCGCGTCGGCACGCTTCGAGATGATACCCTCCTGCGCCGCCGAGCACATTGCAGAGAATAGTGTCTCCCCATCCCCTACGATATGATCGGCTAAAAAGATCGGCGGATGGGCATCGGCCAGCAACGCGGCGAGCATTTCCTTGCGCTCCAGATTGCCGCGTCGGGAGAGGTCTTCCCCATCGAGCTCCAGCAGATCGAAGGCATGAAAATCGAGCTGCCGGTCCTTTCCCTGCGCGCCATGTCCGCGCTTCAGCATTTCCTGCAAGGCGGAAAAGCTCGGGTTCCCGTCACTTCCCGGGGCTGTGATCTCGCCATCGATCAGGCAGGACGGCAGATCGAGTTCGGCCATCGCCTCGCAAAGCGGACCGAATTTGCCGCTCCAGTCCTGGCCCGAGCGGGTGTAGGTCCTCACGTCTTTCCCCGCGACCGCGATCAGGCAGCGATAGCCGTCGAACTTGATTTCGTGGAACCAGCCATTGCCGGTCGGCACGCTGTCCACCAAGGTCGCGAGCTGCGGTGTTCTGAAGGCAGGCGGCTTGATCGCCTTCGTCTTTCGCGGTTTGCGCGAAACGTCTGCATTGTGCCGCGCCGCCGAATTCATGGCCTTGGCGAAGCTGTCACCCTTCTTGCCTTTAAGGGACTGGGTTCCCTTCTCATCGCCCGCGATTTCGGTCATGCTGCGGCCCGTCAACACGCTGGTGAGACCCGTACCCACCAGATCGTCGCTACCGCCGGCATATTGGTCTTCGATCTTGCGGAGCAGCCAGTTCTCGCGCTTTTCGCCCTTGCGCGGCTTCATGCGGACGAGCAGCCACTCGCCCCTCATCCGCTTACCGTAGAGCACGAAGTGAAGATGGCCTTTCTCGATATCCTTCGCGTTCTTGCCCTCGACCGGCGCCCATGTCCCGCGATCCCACAGCATTACCGTGCCCCCGCCATATTCGTCCTTGGGAATGGTCCCTTCGAATTCTGCATAGGAAAGCGGGTGATCCTCCGTGCGCACGGCAAGGCGCTTATCCTCCGGGTCGACGCTGGGCCCCCGGGTAACCGCCCAGCTTTTGAGCACGCCATCAACTTCGAGCCGGAAATCGTAATGGAGCCGTGTCGCATCATGCTTCTGGACAATGAAGAGATTGCCCTTTCCCTTGCCCGCCTTACCGGCAGGCTCGCGCGTGCGCTTGAAGTCACGCTTGCGGTTATAGTCGGCCAGCAGATCTGTCGCCGTCACGGCTGCGCTCCTTCCCCGGCAACCAGCACTCCAAGCCGCCGATGACGATCAGCAGGCAAGTAGCGACAGCCGTCCCGATCGCCACCATCGAACCTCATGATGAGACCGGCCAATGTGGCGACGCCGCGCCGCAAGGCGATCTCGCGAGCGGACCGGCCGATCACCATGGGCGGGTTGAGGACCATCAGGCGCTTTTGCGCTTCCGTGGCGCTTTGGCGGCGGCGGAGGAGGAGGCCTTGCCTTTAGCCGATGACGATGTTTTGCCCTCGACCGATTGCTTGAGCGCGGCCATCAGGTCGATGACATTGGAGCCACGCTGGGCGGCAGGTTCCTCGACCTCCTCGATTACGCGCTTGCCCTTGGCCTTGGTCTTCTTTTCGATGAGCCCCTTGAGCGCGTCGATATAGCGATCGTGAAATTCGTCCGCTTCAAAGGGCGCGCTTTTTTTCTCGATCAGCGTTCCCGCCAAATCGAGCAGTTCCTTGTCGGGCTTGGCATCACCGATCGACCGGAAATAATTCGCGGCCTTGTTGACCTCGTCCGCATAACGCAGGATTTCGAGGACTAGACCGCGCCCGCAAGGCTTGAGGCTGACGAGCTGTTCGCTCCCACGGACGGACAGTTGCCCAACCCCGACCTTCCGCGCTTTGCGAAGCGCCTCGCGCAGGACGATATAGGCTTCCTCAGCCAGATCGTCGGCGGGAACGACATAATAGGGTTTTTCATAATAAAGGACGTCGATCTCGTCGGCATCGACGAACTGCACGAGCTCTAGCGTGCGCTTGCTTTCGAGCTTCACCGCCTCGATCTCGTCTTCTTCCAGCAGGACGTAATTGCCCTTGCCGATCTCATAGCCTTTGAGGATTTCGTCGCGGTCAACCGGGCCGATGCCGGGGACGACTTTCTCATATTTGACGGGCTTTCCCGACGGCTCGTGGATCTGGCGGAAGCTGATCGACGCTCCGCTTTTCACCGCCGGATAGATTTCCACCGGGATCGAAACGAGCGCCAGCCTTATCTGGCCCTGCCAATATGCGCGTGCCGCCATCTTCCGCTCCTTTCTCAGGCAAGAACGGCAGGGGATTGCAAGGGTTCCGGCGGATTGTTGACCGTTTCGGCATGACGATAATTCCACCCGTCGCATGGTCGCCCGCTTTGCAACGGGATGAGGAACGGGCAGCAGCGGCATCCGTTCGGATCATATCGGGAGGGGTTTGCTGAAACAACCAAACGGTCCGGACATTACCCGAACAAATGGAGACTGTCCGCCGTCAACGCCAATGGCACAGATTTGAGGTGGTGAATTATGGAGGGGTGGGGCTTCGTCGTAGTGAAGAAGGAACGGGATGCCGTCGCCCGACGAGTTCGAACGGCAGCAGATTTTGAAAGCGGAAGGCGTCTGGAAAACTAGGGGCTACTCTCTTCATCCTGCCCGGATGACACGACGTTTGCGGGTCCGAAGGTCAGAGTGAATTGGGCACCGCTGTCAGGATGATTGGCGGCCGTCACAGTGAGCCCCAGCGCCTCTGCGAAGCCTTTGACGATAGCGAGCCCCAGGCCGCTGCCGCCATGACGATCGCCACCGGAGCCTTGCGTGAATGTCTCGAAGATCGTTGCCTCTGTTCCAGGTTCGAGGCCAGGGCCGGAATCTCGCACGATAAGCAATACGGCGTCGGACGTACGCTTGGCGCCTAGCGTAATAGGTCCATCGTTGCCTCCGTGCTGGACCGCATTCGCGAGCAGGTTAATGAGAATGTGATGAAGCAGGCGTGCATCCGCTCGCACTAACGGCAGGTCCGGCGGGACCTGAAAATCGATGTGATGCCCGCGCAGCGTTTCCTTCAGGTCATGAACCGCGCTGGCGGCCGCGTCAGTCAGGTCTATCGGTTCGGGGGTCAGCTTCAGCGCGCCGGCATCGAGCCGGACCATATCAACCAGATTATCCAGGAATCGCCTAAGCCGTGCAAGCTCCGCGCGCGCAAGGGGCAGCGCCGCCGCGTCGGGATGTTCGGCCCGGATCGCCTCGATCGCGCTCGTGACGCCGGTTAGCGGTGTGCGCAGGTCGTGACCGATCGACGAGAGCAGTGCAGCACGCAGCCGATCGCGTTCTTTCAAGACCGACATGCCGCGCATCTCGTCCTCCAGATGCAGCCGTTCATGCGCCAGGGCAGCCTGGCCGACCAGCGTAGAAAGCAGCACGGCGCGATCTGCCGGTACTGGGTCGCGGCCATCGTCGCGCGCAAGGCCCAGCACGGCAAGCACGCCTAAGCTCGTCTTGAGCGGATGGAACTGCCAATCCGCCGATGGCAATGTGGAACTGCCACAGCCAGCGAGTTCGCCCCGGTTCCAAGCCCAATCGGCCGCGGCACGATCGATAGGATCGAGGCTGGGGGCTTCGGGCTGCGCAGCGATCGTCTGGAGCGATCCGTCCTTGTCCGCCAAGAGGATGGTCTGCACGTTCAAGAGGCGCGCTACCTCTTCACATACTGATCTGGCTGTCGCCTCACGGTCGGACGCGCGGGCCAGAACCTGCGAGAAAGCGGCAAGAGCCGCGCTTTCCTGGGCGCTTCGAACGCCGATCCTGGCCCGGTTTCGGAGCCTACCGGCCAGGTTGCTGGTAAAAGCGGCGACCGCCGTCAGGATCAGCATCGTCAGCACGCTTTGCGGCTCGGTGATGGTGAAAGTGAATGTCGGCACGAGGAAGAAGAAGTTGAAGGCCAGCGCGGCCGCGAGGCTCGCGACCAGGCCCGGACGCAGGCCGTACAGGCTCGCGGATATGATGACCGGAACGAGATAGAGAAGATCGACCGCACCGTTTCCGATCCAGGGCAAGGCGAGGACCGCCAGCCCGGTGGTCACCGTGAGCAGCAACGTGATGACGCCGTATGCCCGTGGGCTTCCCCACCCGCTGACAAGGTCTTTCAGGCCCCGTGCGGCATCGCCCTTCGCCGGGGGAAACGGAATGACATGAACGGCGACACCCTGCAGATGCCGGACGATTGCCTCGACGATCGAGCCATGACGCAACTCAAACCACCAGCTCCGCCGCGAGCGGCCGATGACGATCTGGGTCGCCCGCATCCCTTCGACCTGATTGCGCAGACCGGCAACGACGCTTTCCGCCGGCACGGTCGCGATGGTTGCACCAAGTGTCGCCGCCAGCCCCATTGCAGCAGCGATCCGGCGGCGCGCATCCTCGTCGAAGGCTTCGCTGCGCGGTGTCTCGATATGGACGGCCATCCAAGGCGCGCGCAGGGCATCGGCAAGGCGCTTCGCGCTCCTGACGAGGGCATCGGCTCCGGGCTGCTCGCTGACGGCGACGAGTATCCGCTCGCCGGCACCGAACGTGCCTTGCAGCGCCGTAGCATCCAAATCCTGCAGCATTTGCCGGTCGATACTGAGCGCCGCGCGGCGAAGCGCCATCTCGCGCAGGGCCGAGAGATTGGGCTTCGAGAAGAAATGACCGAGTGCGCGGGTCGCCTCATGGGGCACATAGACCTTTCCCTCCTTCAACCGTTCGATCAACTCGTCGGGTGGTAGGTCCACAACCTGGATCTCGGCGTTCTCGAACACGCTGTCGGGTACCGTCTCACGCACCCGGACGCGTGTGAAGCTGGCGACGATGTCGTTCAGGCTTTCGACATGCTGGATATTCAGCGTTGTAAAGACGTTGATCCCGGCGTCGAGGAGCTCCTCTACATCTTGCCATCGCTTGGGATGCCGGCACCCTTCGGCATTTGTGTGCGCATATTCATCGACCAGTGCGAGCGTGGGCTTGCGGGCCAAGACGGCGTCGAGTGCCATCTCGGTCAGCGTTCGGCCGTGATATTCGATCTGGCGGCGTGGGATGATCTCGAGGGGTTGGAGCAGCGCTTCGGTCTCCGCCCGGCCGTGGGTTTCCACGACCGCGACGGCCACATCGTCTCCCTCGGCCAGTAGCGCCGCGCCCTCCGCGAGCATCGCATAGGTCTTGCCGACCCCCGGTGCCGCGCCGAGGAAAATCTTTAGCTGGCCGCGCTCTTCCCGGCGCGCCTGACGCAGCAGGGCATCGGGAGAGGGACGTTTCTCAGGGCTCGCGCGATCTGCCATCGCATGTGCTTAGCCTGCCGACAGATCGGACGCCAAACATTGAACTTCGACTTAATGCCGATTTAATGCCGGTGCCGGTTTTCGCCCGCGAAAATTAATGCGGGTCGCTCCTATCTGCTGCGGGACGGTCCAATTCAGGAACGTCGCCTGTGCAAGGATGCACCATGTCCGATCTCCTCTGGCTCGGCCTCATCTTAGGTCTCGTAGGGCTCACTCTCGCTTACGCACGGCTGTGCGAGGGAGCCTGACGCCATGCCCTCATCGTTGCTCATCGCCGGCCCGGTCGTGGTCGCCCTGCTTGTCTATCTCGTGGTCGCCCTGTTGCGGCCCGAGCGCTTCTGATCGAAGGCATCTCCTATGACCTATCAAGGCTGGGCACTGATCCTGCTGTTCGTCGCCATGACCACCGCACTGGCGAAGCCGATGGGCATGTGGCTCTTCGCGCTTTACGAGGGGCGCACGACGCCGTTGCACCGTGTCCTCGGGCCGGTCGAGCACGGTTTCTACCGACTGGCCGGCATCGATCCCGACGAGGAACAGGGATGGCGACGCTACGCCGTCCACATGCTCCTGTTCAACGTGGCTCTACTTCTGCTGACGTACCTGGTACTGCGATTGCAGGGCGTACTACCGCTCAATTCGCGCGAATTTTCGGGGATGAATGCCGACGGGGCGTTCAACACCGCCGTCAGCTTCACGACCAACACCAACTGGCAGTGGTATTCCGGCGAGGCGACGCTTTCGAACCTCAGCCAGATGCTGGGCCTTGCCATTCACAACTTCCTGTCGTCGGCCACGGGTATCGCCATCGCCTTTGCGCTCTTCCGGGGATTCGCTCGCAAAGAGGTGAAAGGCGTCGGCAATTTTTGGGCCGACATGACCCGCGTGACGCTCTATCTGCTGCTGCCGATTTGTGCGGTCTATGCGATCTTCCTGATCGCCAGCGGCGTGCCTCAGACCCTGGCTGCATCGGTCGATGCCACAACCCTGGAAGGCGCACGCCAGACGATCGCGCTGGGGCCGGTCGCCAGCCAGGAAGCCATCAAGATGCTGGGCACCAACGGCGGCGGCTTCTTCAACGCCAATAGCGCGCATCCGTTCGAGAACCCGACCGCGCTCACCAACTTCGTCCAGATGCTTTCGATCTTCGCGATCGGCGTCGGCCTCACTTGGTGCTTCGGCAAGGCGGTCGGCGACACGCGGCAGGGCTGGACCATTCTGGCGGCCATGCTGTTTTTGTTCCTCCTGGGCACAGCCTTCACCTACTGGCAGGAGGCGGCGGGCAATCCGCTTCTTCATGGCCTCGGCACGACCGGCGGCAACATGGAGGGCAAGGAAACGCGCTTCGGCATCGCCGCCTCCGCGCTTTTCGCGGTCATCACCACGGCCGCGTCCTGCGGGGCGGTAAACGCCATGCACGACAGCTTCATGCCGCTGGGCGGAATGGTGCCGCTGTTCAACATGCAGCTTGGCGAAGTTATCGTCGGCGGCGTCGGCGCGGGCATTTACGGCTTTCTGCTGTTCGCCATCCTCGCGGTTTTCGTCGCAGGCCTGATGGTCGGCCGCACGCCCGAATATGTCGGCAAGAAGATCGAAGCGCGCGAAGTCAAGCTCGCAATCCTGGCGATCGCCGTCCCGCCCCTTGTCATCCTAGGCATGACCGCGCTGGCAAGCGTACTGCCGGCAGGGCTTGCGGGTCCGCTCAACAAGGGACCGCACGGCTTCTCGGAAATACTCTATGCCTTCACGTCGGGAGCGGGAAACAATGGATCCGCCTTCGCCGGCCTGACGGCGGGGACGCCCTTCTACAACGGACTGATCGGTATCGCGATGTGGCTGGGTCGCTTCTTCGTGATCGTGCCGGTGTTGGCGATCGCCGGCAGCCTGGCTGCCAAGCGCTACACGCCCGCCACCAGCGGCTCGTTCCCGACCACGGGCGGTCTGTGGATCGGCCTGCTTGTCGGCATAATCCTCATCCTCGGCGGGCTGACCTTCCTGCCTAGCCTGGCTCTTGGTCCGATCGCCGATCACCTGGCGATGGTCCAGGGCAAGCTCTTCTAAGGGACGCAATCATGGCTTCCACTTCCATGTTCAGCGCCGCGCTGGTGCTTCAAGCGGGCCGCGACGCCTTCCGCAAACTCAATCCGTGCGAGCTGATCCGCAATCCGGTCATGTTCGTGACCGCCTGCGTCGCATTGCTGCTCACCCTGCTGCTCATCCTCGGCGAGCCCGGTCTGTCGATCGGGTTCCAGGTCCAGCTGGTCATCTGGCTGTGGCTGACGGTTCTGTTCGGGACTTTCGCGGAAGCCTTGGCAGAGGGGCGCGGACGCGCACAGGCTGCCTCCCTCCGGGCGACCAAGGCGGAGCTTAAGGCGAAGCTGATGTTGGGCGTGGGCGACACCTATGAGATCGTGCCGGCCAGCAGGTTGGAGAAAGGCGAAATCGTCCTGGTCGAGACGGGCGATCTCATCCCTGCCGATGGTGAGGTGATGGAGGGTGTCGCATCGGTTAACGAGGCCGCCATCACCGGCGAGAGTGCGCCCGTCATCCGCGAGGCCGGCGGTGATCGCTCGGCCGTGACCGCAGGCACGCGCGTGATCTCCGACCGGATCAAGGTGCGGGTGACGGCAGAACCGGGCCAGGGCTTCCTGGACAGGATGATCGCACTGGTCGAAGGCGCGGAACGCCGCAAGACGCCCAACGAAGTGGCCCTGACTATCTTGTTGGTGGGTCTCACTATCATCTTCCTCATCGCTGTCGCGACCATCCCCGGCTTCGCGGCCTACGCAGGCGGTTCGGTGCCGGTCGCCCTGTTGGCCGCGCTGCTCATCACGCTCATTCCCACCACGATCGCCGCACTGCTGTCCGCCATCGGCATTGCCGGAATGGACCGGCTGGTCCGTTTTAACGTCCTCGCCAAGTCCGGTCGCGCGGTCGAGGCAGCGGGCGATGTCGACGTGCTCCTGCTCGACAAGACAGGCACGATCACCATCGGCGACCGCCAGGCGAGCGAGTTCAAGCCGCTCACAGGAGTGGATATCGACACGCTGGCGGAGGCTGCGTTGCTATCCAGCCTGGCCGACGAAACGCCGGAGGGCCGTTCGATCGTCACACTAGCGCGCGAGCACCATGCGCTCAGGGTTGATACGTTGCCGGTCGGGTCCGACGTCATCGCCTTTTCAGCACAGACACGCCTTTCCGGCGTTCGCGTCTCCGGAACCCTCATCCAAAAAGGAGCGGTGGATTCGGTGCTCCGCGCTGGTGGTGAAACAGCCGATGGTCCTGCTGCCGAGGAACTGCGCCGTATCACCGACGAGATCGCGCGGTCCGGCGGCACGCCGCTGGCGGTGGTTCGGGATGGCCGGCTGTTGGGCGCTATCCATCTCAAGGACGTGGTTAAGGCGGGCGTCCGCGACCGCTTCGGCGAACTGCGCAAGATGGGCATCCGCACCGTGATGATAACGGGCGACAATCCGCTCACCGCTGCCGCCATCGCGGCCGAGGCCGGGGTGGACGATTTTCTCGCCCAGGCGACGCCAGAGGACAAGCTCGCACTGATCCGCCGGGAACAGGCCGAGGGCCGACTCGTCGCCATGTGCGGTGACGGCACCAACGATGCTCCAGCGCTTGCCCAGGCCGATGTCGGCGTGGCGATGAACACCGGCACCCAGGCAGCACGCGAAGCCGGAAACATGGTCGATCTCGACAGCGACCCGACCAAGCTGATCGAGATAGTCGGCCTCGGCAAGCAGCTCCTGATGACGCGCGGCGCGCTGACGACGTTCTCCGTCGCCAACGACCTCGCCAAATATTTCGCGATCATCCCTGCCATATTCGTCGCGCTTTATCCGGGCCTCGGCGTGCTCAACGTCATGGGGCTCGGCACGCCCGAAAGCGCAGTGCTGTCGGCGATCATTTTTAATGCGATCATCATTCCGCTTCTCGTTCCGCTGGCTCTTAAGGGTGTCCGCTATCGCCCAATGCCGGCCGGGCCGCTGCTGGCCCGCAATCTTGCGGTTTATGGTTTGGGCGGGCTCGTCGCGCCATTTGTGGGGATCAAGCTGATCGATCTAGCCGTCACCGGCTTCAACCTTGCCTAAGGATATCCCATGCTGACCGACCTCAAGACCGCCCTGCGGCCCGCAATCGTGCTTTCCGGCTTGTTCGCCGCGCTCCTGGGCATCGCTTACCCGCTCGCTCTGACAGGCTTGGGGCAGCTCCTCTTTCCGCATCAGGCGAACGGCAGCCTGATCCGAGACGGCGGCCGTGTGATCGGCTCCGAATTGATCGGCCAGAAATTCACCAGCGATGCCTACTTTCACGGACGCCCCTCCGCCGCCGGCGCGGATGGCTACGACGCTTCGGCTTCGGCCGGTTCCAACCTGGGTCCGGCAAGCAAGGCGCTGGTCGAACGGGTCAAAGCCGACATGAACGCCATGGCGGCTACAGGGCAGGGACGCGCCGTACCTGTCGATCTCGTGACGACCTCTGGCTCGGGCCTGGACCCGGATATCAGTCCCGAAGCGGCATTCTATCAGGTCGATCGCATCGCCAGGGCGCGCGGGTTGCCGAAGGACGTTGTGCGCGATCTGGTCAAATCGGAGCAAGACAATCCATTACTGGATTTCCTCGGCGAACCTCGCGTAAATGTGCTGGCCCTGAACCGCGCTCTCGACCGCATGGCGCCAGTCCGCTAATCATTTGCCATGGCGCAGAGCGCAAAGATACTGGTGATCGAGGACGAAGCACATATCCGCCGCCTGTTGCGTGCCGCGCTCCAGCGCGCCGGTCACACGGTATCGGAGGCAGCGACCGCGCGCGAGGGCCTGTCGCTGGCGGACATCGAAAAGCCAGAGATCGTTCTGCTTGATCTCGGTTTGCCGGATCGCGACGGGATGGAACTGATCCAGCCGCTCAAGCAGCGTTCCGGGGCAACCGTGGTGGTGGTTTCCGCCCGGGAGGATACATCTGAAAAAGTGGCCGCCCTCGATCTCAGCGCGGACGATTATATGACCAAGCCGTTCGATACGGAAGAGGTTCTAGCCCGTGTCCGAACCGCGCTCCGGCACCGGATATCGGGAAACGGCGAGGATCACCCGATCGAAACAGGCGGCGTTTGTATCGATCTCGCACATCGCCGCGTAACCAGGGACGGAGAGGAGGTCCATCTCACTCCCAAGGAATATGGCATCCTGGCCGAACTGGCACGCAGGCCCGACCGCGTGATTGGCCACACCCAACTTCTCCGCGCCGTGTGGGGACCGGCGCATGAGGATCGGGTGGATTATCTTCGTATAGTGGTTCGCGGCCTGCGGCAGAAGCTGGAGCGAGATGCAGCCCGCCCCAAGCTGATCCTCAACGAATTGGCGGTCGGCTATCGCTTGCATATTCGACCGTCAGACAACGGGCTCTAGGCCTGCCACATAGTGCGACGACCTATCGTCTCGGCCCAAGTTCCAGGCCGTGCAAGTTATTGGTCTAATGTAGGAAAAATGGTGGACGCACTAGGGCTCGAACCTAGGACCCGCTGATTAAGAGCGCCAATTTGCCACTTTTCTGGAGTTGGATCGAGTGCGCTCCAGTGGGATAAGTGCTTAAGTTGCAACTAGAAAAAGTGAATCTACTTTGCTAGAGCTTGCTTGGCTTGGCGTAATCTTGATCCCAAAAAGTTACGCCTCGCTTACGCAGAGGGAGCAGCTGATGCGCTCCCGACGCTGGAACGTTTTGGCGAAAGCGAGCGGCGATGGCGCAAGGAAAGATTTCAAAACGGGCGGTGGATGAGGCAACCGCAAATCCGAAGCGCGACACGTTTATCTGGGATAGTGTGCTGAAGGGGTTTGGCCTGCGGGTCACGAAGTCTGGCGTGAAGTCCTATGTGATCCAGTATCGCGTTGATGGCGGCCCAACTCGCCGCACGACGATCGGTATGCACGGCAGTCCGTGGACCCCAGGAGAAGCCCGCGCTTTTGCTGAAGAATTCTTATATCGGGTCAAACAGGGATGCGATCCGGTTCAGGAGAAAGTGGAAGCGAAGAAGGCGGCCGAGGAATTAGCCTTCGATGCGTATGTCGATCGGTTCGATGAACTTTACCTCAAGACCCACTGGAAGGGCACCAGACAGCGCACGGAAAGCATTCTGCGGCAAGTGAAGCCGCACTTTAAAAATCGGCCGCTGACCGCCATTCGTCGCAAGGATGTTTCCGAGCTGCTCGATGGCTATGTCGATCGACCGGCGCAGCGGAAGCTCATCCACTCCGTGCTGCGCAAGCTGTTCAATTGGGCGGTGGACGAAGGCGATTTGGAAGTCTCGCCTATCGCTGGAATGAAGGCGCCCAAGGCGGTTCCGTCCCGCAAGCGTGTGCTGTCGCCCGAAGAACTGGTCTGCCTTTGGCTCGCTTCGGGCGAGCTCAGCGACATCTTCCGTCCGATCGTGCGGCTGCTTATCCTGACTCTGCAACGCCGTGATGAAGTTGCCTCGCTCAACTGGTCCGAGCTCGACCTTGAGAATGCTATCTGGGAATTGCCAGCAGAGCGAGCCAAAAATGGTGAAGAACACCGCGTGCCACTCAGCCAGCTTGCTGTGGCGGAACTCGATCGCCTCAAAGGAAAGCGGTCGGGGATTGTGTTCACAACGACTGGCATCACCGCAGCGTCGGGCTTTTCGAAGAGCAAGCGCGCGCTGGACAAGCGCATGCTCGAGATCATGCGCGAGCGGGCGGAGAAGCGAGGCGAGGATCCCGACGAGGTGATCTTCACGCCCTGGCGCTATCATGACTTGCGGCGGACGGGTGCGACCAACCTTCAGGCACTTGGCGTTCCAGTCGAGGTGACCGAAGCTGTGCTCAATCACATCAGCGGGACGCGCGGCGGGATCGCAGGCGTCTATAATCGCTTCCGGTACGAGGCGGAAAAACAGAAAGCGCTCGAAACCTGGTGCGCGCAACTGCAGCACATGATCGCTGCAAGAACTTCGATCGAGAATGTTGTGCCATTCGTTCGTTATGCTGCGTGACCGTCCCTGCGCTAAAGCCACAGCTTAAATGGCGGGAGCGCCGAATGAAGCTGTACCTTTATAAAGCGGCAACCGCCGCCCCCCGATTGCGTAGAATGAGTGACTAGTGACCTTGGTGCGAATTGGAGCGTCTAGCGAACATGAATGCTAATGCGTCACTTTCGATTGAGACGCGCATCGCGCGGCGCATTGCGCGCTCGCCGCGCAACGTGTTCATCCGTTCAGATTTTACAAAGCTGGGCAGCTACGACAGCGTAGGTCGCGCGCTTCGCCAATTGATGAACAATGGGCAGCTAGTGCGGATTGGCTACGGTCTTTATGCCAAGGCCGAACGATCGCCATTTTCGGGCGAGCCCGTGCCGATCGTGGGCATCAGGCGGCTTGCCACCGAGGCGCTGGCTCGGCTGGGAAAATCGACAAGCGCGTCAACGCTTGACGCCGCATATGTTGGCGGCCGATCGGCTCAGGTGCCGACCGGTCGGACGGTCGCCGTAACGGATCGCGTGCGCCGCCGCATCGGGTATGGCGGTAACTATGTCGTTTTCGAACGTCGTATGGGCGGCGATGGCGTCGGTCTGAACGGAGTGCGGCGAGGTCAGGCGGAGGGGAGCCGTCAGGGCAGTGAATAGAGCTGCAAAGTCCCGGCAACATCGATTTCGAGGACGTGATTGACCATGACGTCGGAGCCGACGCCAAGCGTGTCCAAATGTGCGACGGCCGCCAATAGAAGCGTAAACGACGCGTCACGAGTGACGTTCGGCAATATGATGAGGCCGGGGTGAATCTCCTCTCGCGCGACCAGTTTACGGAAATCGATCGCGTTTTCGGTGACGATAATGCGATCCTCTGCAAGACAGCGAGCAAGCACCTCATCGTCGCGTTCGCCCAGGCGGCCATAGTCGCGCGGATGTAGCGCGTCATGCTCGCCCGACTCGTTGAGGAGCCGGGCGAGCGAAGGCGATAGGCATTCATCGATGAAGAGCTTCAAGCCGCCTTCTTCCACGGCCGGCCAGCGGGGCGGCCGACCAGCGGGTGGCTCCGCGCATAGAGCGCTGCCGTTTCGATAGCGTCCCGGCTGAGATCGGGATAATCCTCGAGGATCGCGTCAATGCTCTCGCCGCCATCAAGCCGTCCCTGAATGGCATAAACGGTCAGCCGCGTTCCCTTGATGACCGGCGTTCCGCCCAGAATGTCAGGATTTTCCTCGACATATTCCTGGCGAGCACGCGCGTAACGAACGGCGCGTTCCGCAAGGTCGCGATTCACCAGGCGGGCGACGTCAACGGATACAGCCGGCGCGATCTCGAGCGGTTCGACTGTCATGTTACCGGGCGAGCGCGCTGCGAGTACGCGCGCGAGCTTCCGCTTGTCGCCCCGGGTCAGAGTTAGCGATAGACGTCCGACGATGGCCGCATAGGGAACAGCGTGAAGCGGTAGCATCCGGCGCTTCTTGCCACGCCAGACAACGTGGCGGATGCCTGTCAGCACATTTTCCTCCACCGCCTTGTCAATAGCGCGCACGGGAACATTCGCCAACTCGGCGACCTCACGCGTCGTGAACACATCGACCATAAAATATCTCCCTAGCTAGGGAGCTATATACGGGCATCCGCTTTCAGATTCAAGTTTGCTAGGGGAAGCGCTCGCGTCGTTGATGCATGGGTGGCGAAATGTGCCGTCTACTGCGCCCGTTCATGCTCATATTTCGGCTGGGTGGGAACCTCATGAATCAAGACCGGCGCACCCACATTTTCAGGCGGGCGATCCATGGATGAAAGCGAGCTGGGTTCCTGGGTTGGATCGTACAGCGATCTCGACCATGGCGATCAGTATGCGGCGGCACAACTCGTCGTTGAGGGCGGCGCCGTCATTGGCACCCGCGAACAGATCGCATTGCGACTGGCGAATGTGCGCGTGCTCGCTTTGCTGCGCGAGGGCCCGGCGGGCCGCATCGTCGGCGCCGCTTCATTGAAGCAACCGAACGCCGGGTATCGATCCCGCACGTTCGCCAAGGCAGGGTTTCCGATCGCTGGTTTCGAAGATGCGCCCGAATTGGGCTATGTCGTCGTCGCCAGCAGGATGCGGGGAAGGGGACTTTCTGATCGCCTTGTCGGCCTGATTGTGACGCAAATCCGCGAACGCGCATTCGCCACAACGGATAACCCAATCATGAAAGCCAACTTGTCGAGAGTTGGCTTTCTAAGAGCCGGCGCTGAGTGGACCGGTCAGAAGGCTATGCTATCGCTTTGGACGTTCACGCCGCCCTAATATGAGTGGGCCGTCCGCAATTTTGGGGATGCGCAGACGCAGCGCGGTTCTAGAGCTTCACAATTCCAGTATTAGCGGGCGTCATCATGCAGAATGCGGGCTAGCGGCTAGCCCCCAAGTGATGTCGCAGCTCTTCCTCATGATCGAGCAACGGCGCGATGCACAATCGGTACATGAACCAACACGCATAGATGGTGTCCGCCCGGCCAAAGAATCCGTGCGTCAGCAGGCCATGGGCAAGGCGGTGGCGGAGCGCAGGTCCTTCCTGCCTGTCGAACAGATTCTCAATTTCGAAGATCGTTGCTTCACCGAGAAGCGACTCGAGCGGAGTACGATAGGGACCTTGTGGGTTCAACAACACGCTCAACGTCGCGCTCGATTGCGTCTGATCCGCTCGAAAGCGTGTGATATCCGTATCGGCATGAACGAGAACATGTCGCAGTAACGGCTCCAGCTGCAATAGGAGCAAGTGGGCGGCCTCGATGAAGTCGGCATTGAAGAAATGGGTGAAACCGCGTCCAAAGAACAGTTCATGTCCAGGCGGCACGAGGGGACTGGCAGATGCCAGTCGGATCAGCGTGCGCTCGTCGGGTTGATGATCGAGCACGATCTGCATACGGCCCGGTTCGATCTGGCCGGCGACCGTGACCGCGCGACGTATCTCCTCGTGCTGGATGATCTTGAAGCGCAGATTACCCTCGTCGGGTTGGCCCGCGAAATCGATCGCGGGGAGCCGCGATGCCACTTTAAATTTTGGGTCGAAGATGAGCGGCGCAAAAAGTCCGGCGAGCGGTGTGCTGGCGAAGGATTTCGCCGCTTCGGCGTACAGATCAGGAACGAAAGGCGAGCGGGAGAGGTCGCAATAGGCGAGCAGTGCACCGCATAGATCGAGCCCTTCCAAATGATCCCGTGTGCTATCGACCAGCTCGCCGCCTTCGATCTTGGTCGACACCGGCATCATGAATTCGCCGATGCGACCTTGCGCGCGGATTAGGCGCGCCTGGAGTTCTGCGCGCCGCTCATTGGTTCCTCGAATTTGCCGGAGTGTCGCGATCGCCAGTTCGAGCCAATGTACTTCCTGGAAGGGCGCTTTGGTCATCCGATCGGCGATTTGCACCTGCCGTTCCGCGAGCGCGATCAGCACGCGGTCAACTTCTGCCTTGCGGCCAGCGCGTTGATAGGCGCGCGCCGAATGCTCAAGCAGGCCAATTTGCACATGCTCACCATCGAAGTCGGCATCTTTCGACGCCAGCTTTTCCGCCGCACGAGCGAGAAATAGCGGCTTGGCGAGGCCGAAATTCAACGCAAGTTCGGCGGCACCCAGATACCCCCGCCCGTCACCGCGACGGCGGGCTTGATCACGGACACGTTTGGCCAGCGCAATGTGGCTCGGTGGTTGATCCTTACCTCCAAGCTGGCGCTGGATGACGCAAACGCGAGCGAGGAGGTCTAGTGCACGGTCCGTGCTGGCATTGTAACGATCTCCACGCATATGTCCGCGACGCTGGACCAGGCGTTGGATGCATTCGAGATAGGCGTCGATCGCGACGCGGGCCGCGTCGGCACGCTTGGCGAGCACCCAAGCCAGATCGGCGAGGCGAGCCCTTAGCGCCGGCTGCTCCAGCGAAGGTGCCAGGTCGCCAAACGTTTCGGCCTGCGGGCCGCGATAGGCTTCCGGCCGAGCGCTCGAACCATGGGCCATCTCGATGAGCGGCGCAAAAGGCTGCAGCGGGTCGGCGGGCCGCAGAATGAGCGAGCTCGCCCCCGCCAGGACATCCAACGCCGCCGCACGTTCGCTTTCCTGGGCCTCCATCGCAATGTCGCGCGCCTTGGCGAAAACGGTCCAGAAATCCGAGCAGTCGACCGAGCGCAGTTTTGCAAGCAGGCTGTCCGGCGATGCCTCAAGCAAGGCCTGCAAGGCTACGGGCGCGCTCGGCACGTTCATGCGTGCCGCCTCCGTCCGCCCGGGCCAAGTCCGTCTCGATCCTCGATCATCATAGGGCTTTTCTCGTGCGCCGCGGCCGGGGCTTCGTCTGTCCCGCACGGGAAGCCCGATTCCGGGTGCGGCGTTGCGCGGCGGCCTTGGCGGACTTCGCAGCACCGGCATTGCGTAGCTGCTGCAGGACGCCAAGCCAGAGGTCTGGGGGCAGCGGCAAGCGATAGTGCCGACAAGCCAGCGCGAGGATGGGCCAATGCCCAAGACGAATCGCGGATAGTTGCTGGAAGGGCGACGAGGCGGAGCACTCATCTTCGAGAATGCTCACCAATTTAGTTCCATCGGCCGTGATCGGCAGACTGCCGAGCGAGAGGCCATGATGGGTGTTGCCGACATAGAGTCGCTCTTCGGTGTCCTCGCCTGCGATCCACAGCTGCGCGTTGCAATGGGCCAGATATTTGGAGAAAAAATCGGCGAGGTGGGTTGCTCCCTGTACGGCCCCCGTCGAGGAGGCCCAAAGCGAGAGCAGTGGCATGAGCGTGCTGCCTTTGGTTTGCGCCTTACGAAACTCATCTGTGCGCTCGCGGGGATGTTCGACCAAGGTCCGATAGTCGCTGTGAATTGTTGGGTAGCGACCATGCGTTCGGTAGGCGACGCTAATCCTTTCGATAAGCGCTTCGGCATAATTCTGCGCGGCAGGCTTCCACGTTTCCATCATCGTGAGGAATAAGAGCGCCACACTGATATCAACGACCTGTTCGTCGGTGATGGGCGCGAGCAGGACCGGATTATTGCGGATCATATGAACGATCTGCTGCGCCAAGGCGTGCGCTTCGGGCGAGTCCCAATCGGGTCGCACCTCCGGCAACATGGCCTTGCCCCCTTGCAACCATAGGTACCAGAGACCTCGCATGGCGACGCGTCCCAGGGTCTCGAAAAGCTTGAGATTGACGTCGGCAGATGAGGCCGAATCTACGGCGACGGACAGACCATGGCGGACCTCGGCAAAGGTCAGCATTTTCTTGCCGACGAGTGTGTCCCAGATGATGAAATGGAGGTTGGTCAGGTCGCCATAAGCGGACCCGATCTCGGCACTTGCCTTGCTTGTCTTGGCGATGTCCTCGCGCACGAGCTGCCAAGCATGCAGCAAGGCGCGTTCGCTGGCCCTATAGGGCGCTTCGATGTTGCCGGTGTCGCGAGCCCAGGCAAAGAACACCCAAAGACAGATGTAGAGCTGGCGTAAAATGGTCGCACGCTGGCGCGGCGTTGTCTCGCTCGTCGCACAGAGGCTCTCGATCAGCGCGGCAAAATGGGTAAAGGCGACCTCAGGCTCGTCGACCATGGCGACCGCCTTCTGAAAGCGGGCGCGCAATTCGGGGCGAACAAGTTGTTCGCGCAATACGCCTTCGACGAGAAGTCCTGCGAGATAGTCGCCATTCCATTCTTCGAACGAAAGCCCGTCGCGCGACAGCCCATTGGTGAACTGGGTGACATTGTCACGCACCGCTTCGTGGACATCGCCGCCGAAACACAGGCAGATCACGATCTCCAGCTTGCGGTGGGCCTTGGCGACGCGCGTGGGAATGTAGACATCGATGATATCGTTGATCGAGCTGCGCAGCGCTTGCGGCGTACCGTCCCAATCGGCACGTGTGAGATCGCCTTGTTTGATCGAGAAGAGATAGAGTTTGCGCTGGCCGGTCTCGCTCGGCGGGCTGATTGCTGCAACGTCCACACCGTATTGCCGTGTGCCGATCGATGGCCGCGAAATCACCGTATAGCCGAGTTCGCTCAGCAGGTCCGGAAGGACCGCGTCGAGCTCACGGCGTTCGCGCAACGAAGCGAGGTATTGGCGAAAGACCAGTTTCATGACGGGCGCGGTTCTCCGCGAAAGTGAAGCAGCATCATTTGAAGCCCGCCTGGATCGACAATGTCGACGCGCGGCATCTCGAAAGAATGGCTGATGCTCGCCATTGGCGTCTCGATGCGGCGCCTGTCGTCCGTACCGCGATCCTCAAACCAGGAGACGGCTCGCGTGCCGTACAGGATCAGCGACTCCGTGGCGATCGACGCCAAGACGGATTTCTGCCGGGCGGCGCGATATGCCTCCGCCATGCTGTCGGCGTGGCGTTGCCATTCAAGCCTTCGTTCACGCTCCGACGGATGGAGTTCTGGCACATTGCCCACTGATCGCAGGCCTTCGAGATACGCCTCTTGGCCCTCGAGGGCGCGTTGAACCGCCCCACTTGCCGGATCATTTCGGTCCTGCGCGATTGGCTTCAAATAGGTTTCCGCGATCCCGGCATAGTTGATCAAAATGGGATCGATCAGTAAGTTCACGACCTCTTCCGCAGTCTCTGGCGTCGATCGCAACAGCGATACCAAGAGCGACGCCATAAGATTGGGCTTGAGGAAGAAGGTGCCGATCGCCTTGCGGGCGAGATAGGGATAGTCGGCCGGCACAAGGCCGAACCGGGAAAAGTCGACCCGGAACAGAAAGTCGTCAGAACCCGGTCCGAACAGCGCCTCGTCGAGCGCGCTGCAAAGGTCGCGATCCCCGTCCAGCAGCCAGGCCACCACCCAATCATCGAGCGTCTGGCCACCTTTTTCGCGCAGCTTGTAACATAGCGAGTCGAGCTGCTTGAGTTCGATGCGATCGTCATCGCGGCGCAACAGTGGCTCCAGATAGCAGCGGGCGCGCTCTGCGTCGTCACGCTCGATCAGTTTCATCATGGCCATGTCGAGAATTTCGACGGTGCCCTTGTTCTTGCCGTTGATCGCGGCAAGGGCCTCGAGCAGAGTTTCGGTGAGCGCCTCGGTGAGGTGCTCGCCATAGAAGGCAATCGTCCGTGCCGCCGTATCGAGCGTGTGATCTCCCAGCGGCCTCACCGCGAGGCTACCGAGTTCGGCAAGTTTGTTCTGACGGTCCCCCGGCGCGCCGTTCAGCCGGCGAGCCACGGCGGTTATCAGCGCGGCGCGCACGGTATCGCTTGGATTGTGCGCCAGCAGGGCAGCAAAGCCGTCGAGCAGGCGATCCCAATCGGCAGCGTCGGGAAGCGCGATCTGGCCGAGCGCATTGATTGCGCCTTGTTGCTCGGTCTCGGTGCCGCTCCGGAGAAAGTCATAGGCCCGATCGAGAAAAAGATGCCGGTCCACCGCGACCCCGCTTTTGAGCGCGATCGTCAGGAAGCGCTCGGCGTTCGGCACTTTGCGATCAATTAGGGCCAGCAGCTCGGCCGGGCGGGCGGGATCCGACCCGCACCATTTGGCGAACTCCTCAACCGGAAGGCCAGCGGCCAAGTCCTGACCCGCGGCGTCGATCAAGATCTGGACGGTCTGCAGGAGCGCTTCGGCCGACGACTGCAATCGGCTGATGAGGGCGCGGAAGACATTTTGCCCATTAAAGAAGACGGGGCCCTCATAGGGCTGGACCGTCTGCGGCGTTACGAGCGCCAGAAGATCGATGTCGCCGGTATTGTGCAGTTCGGCGAGCGCGAGGATTGTCGGGTGGTTGTCATCGAGCCAGCGTCGACCATAGCTGTTGAAAATCGCGTCGAGCAGCGTGCCGTTCGCCGCATGGCTAAGGATCTCGGCGCGAATTTCGCTCGGATTTTCGTCGTCCGTCACGGCTTCTGCCTTCTTCGACCGGAGATTTGTCAATCAATGCTCGCGATCGCGCGGCGGAAAGGGATCCTTACGCCCGATCGTGTCTTTGCTGCGGATCTGCCCGTCGCGGCCCTTGATCGTCAGGTCGCCGCCGCCAGAATTGAGCAGGCGCTGTTTGCTGGCAGCTGCCGCAGCCGTCTGCGTATCATAGGTGAAGCCGCGGGAAGCGGAGTTGCGCTTGTCGACCCATTTCTGGTCGCTCGCGCGGCGATACACCATGCGGTCATTGTCACTCATAGATCACCTCCTTCGATCTCGATATCGGAATGGATAATGGACGGCTCGACGAAGACGCCGAGCTGGTCGCGCAGCTGGTTGTAGATGTCGGCCCCGTCATCAATGCCGCTCAGCGACAGAACGAAGACGGCGTTGAGCGCCGGCACTTCGTCAGCGCTCGCATAGCCGTAAACATAGTGATCGCGGGTGTAGACGCACGAACCACGGGCGGGGCAAGGAAAAGCGGGCGATCGAGGGAGCGCTTGTCCAATGATCAACCACCCGTGATTGTTGCGAGCCGTTCGCATTATGGCTATGCCTCAAGTCCCGGAATCGAATCGCCCAATATGTTGACCAACGCCGCCTCGCTGACGCGACTACTGATCGACGAACGCCCGTCGCTGCTGCGGCTGGCGCGGCGCATCGTTGGCAGCGAGGCCGTGGCCGAGGATGTGGCGCAGAGCCTGTGGCTCAAAGTGCAGCAGATCGCTGACCATCCACCGATCGCCAACAAACACGCCTATCTGTTCCGCCTGGCGCGCAACCTCGCCGCAGACCATGCCAAGGCGGACCGCCGGCGCGCGGCGCTGTTCGAGGCCGGCCCGCTGCCCGAAGAGTTGGCTGATGGCAGCCCGCTCGCGGAACGGCAGTTGCTGGACCGGGAAGCCCTGCTCCTCGTTGAAGCGGCCGTGGCGGAGCTGTCACCGCGCTGCCGGGAGATACTGCATCTGCGCCGCATCGAGGGATTGCCGGCAAGCGAGATCGCGCTGCGGCTCGGCATCAGCCGCCAGATGGTCACGCGCTACATCGCGCAGGCCATGGAGCATTGCCTCGACCGGCTCGAGCCAGGTGCATGAGGCCATTGCGGCAGGTTTCCAATTCCAGCTTCCGGTCGTCATAGAGAGGAAAGGGGCGCGCCGCCGCATGGCCCGACCGCGCCCGGAGGCGCAATGACGATGCCAGACGCACAGCCCATCCCGAAACCGGTCCGCCAGCAGGCTGCACGCTGGTTCGCGCAGCGCGAGACCGGCGAGCTCAGCGCGGATGACGAAGTCCGGCTGGCCCAATGGCTCGCCGCCGACCCGCTCCACGCCCACGCCTTCGCGCAAGCTGAGGCCGTCTGGGAGGGGCTCGGCGGGGCGAGGATCGGTGCACCGCCGCCGCCCGCCCGCCGCCGCGCGCGCCGCTTCATAGGCGGACAAGGGGCAGTGCGGCGCCGGTGGGCGGGAGGCGCAATCGCGGCCAGCCTTGCACTCATGCTGGTTTTCGCCGCCGATGTGCCGACGCGGCTCCAGGCCGACGCCATGACCGCCACCGGTGAGCGGCGTGAAGTCAGGTTGCCCGACGGCTCCATCGCCCTTCTCAATACGGGCAGCGCGATCGCCTTCGACGAGGACGGCCGCACGGTCCGGCTGCTCAGGGGCGAGGCCGCTTTCCGCGTGGCGCGCGATCCCGATCATCCCTTTTCGGTGATCGCAGGACCCGGCAGCACGACCGCGCTCGGCACGCGCTTCATCGTCCGGCGGATCGAGGACACAGCGCGCGTTTCAGTGACCGAACACAGCGTACGGGTCAGCGCGCACGAACAGTCGGCCGTGCTGCGCGAAGGCGAGACGCTCACCTATGGCCCGAACGGCGTGGGTCCGACGCGTTCGATCGCGGTTCCCGATGCCGATGCCTGGACGCGCGGGCGCATCCGTGTGGTCAACCGGCCGCTCGGCGAGGTCGTCGCCGAACTGGCGCGCTACCACCGCGGCTATATCGCCGTGACGAACGCCGAGCTCGCAAAGCGGCCGGTCAGCGGCACCTTCGATATCGGCGATCCGGTCGGGGCGATCGGCGTGATCGAACGCACGCTCGGTATCGCCTCGACGCGCCTCACCGATCACCTGATCCTGCTTCACAGCTGAGACGCAGCTCACCCCGCGCAAAAATATTCTCTCCGGGCGAGGTTTCCAAATCGCTCCTCCTGTCGTCAGACTATTGAGGACGCTTCGCATTAGCGAAAACTCCCTTTCGGACGACGACGCATGGGGGACATATGATTGCAGCTTTCAACGCACGCCGCGCAGGCCGCCGCCGCGCTTTACGCCCGGCGCTGGGCGCGCTTCTTCTTGCCACTGCGGCGGCGGGGGCCGTACTGCTGCCCGCCGGTCCGGCGACGGCGCAGACCGTCCGCGGCTATACTGTTCCGGCTGGCTCGCTCGCCGACGCGATCAACAGCTTCGCCGAGCAGAGCGGCGCGCAGATTCTCTATGATGCCGCGCTGACCGAGGGACGCCGCTCGCCGGGTCTTGAGGGCCGGTTCGGCGTCGCCGAAGGCCTGTCGCGCCTGCTCGCCGGGTCGGGCGTGACCTTCCGCCAGACGGGAACGAACATTTTCACGCTCGAACTCGCGCCGCAATCGGCCACGGGCGCGATCGAACTCGGCCCGGTGCGGGTCGAGGGGGCGACAGGCAGCGGCGGGGTCAACCGCGCGAGCAGCGATCCGCTGATGACCGAGGGGACAGGGTCCTACACCACGCGCGGGATCGGTGTCGGCGGCAAGACGGCCCGCGATCCTCGGCAAATCCAGCAATCCGTCTCGGTCATCACGCAGCAGCGAATCCAGGACCAGGGCCTGATCGACGTCAACGAGGCGCTCGACCAGACCACCGGCATCACGGTGATGGATCTTGGCGTGCAGGGCAGCCAGAATATCTATTCGCGCGGCCTGCCGGTGAACAATGTCCAGTTCGATGGCGGCTCGCCGACCATCTTCAACGATTATCTCTCCTACGGGCTGCCCGATCTCGCGCCCTATGACCATGTCGAAGTGCTGCGCGGCGCCGATGGGCTGTTCTCGGGCTCCGGCGAGGCCGGCGCCACCGTCAATCTCGTGCGCAAGCGCCCTCTCGAACACAGTCAGGTCCTGTTCGATGCGCTTGCCGGGAGCTGGAATCATTATCGTGTCCAGATCGACGTGACCGGACCGCTGGCGGCGGGCGGGCGGCTGCGCGGCCGGTTCGTGGCGGCCTATGAGGACCGCGACTATTTCTACGACGTGGCCGAGAACAAGAAGACGGTGCTTTACGGCATCGTCGAGGCCGACCTGACGGGCAGCACGCTCCTGACGCTGGGCGCGAGCCACGAGAAGAATGATTCCGTTCCCAATGGCATCGGCCTGCCGCGCTATTTGACCGGCGAGGACATCGGCCTGTCGCGCAGCACCTGCATATGCACGAGTTGGTCCACTTGGGACACCGAGACGACCGAACTCTTCGCCAAGCTCGAGCAGGCGATCGGCGAGGATTGGACGTTCAAGGCCAATCTTTCGCGCCGCTATGCCGATACCGACGCGCGCTACGCCTATTCGATCGGCGCGGTGAACCCCTTCACGCTCGAGGGTCCGTTCCTCGACGGGCGCATCCATCATTTCCCCAATCGCCAGACGCTCATCGACGCTAATCTCCACGGGCGTTTCGCGCTCTTCGGCATGGGGCACGAGCTTTTGCTCGGGACCAGCTGGCAGGACGTCAACGCCGACGGCGCGCGCTATGCCTTCCCGATCCGGGACGCCATTCCGGTCGACATCTTCAGCTTCGAGCCCGATGGCTTTGCCGATCCGGGCGAACCCGCCTTTTTCGATATCGTCTACACCGAGCGGGGGCAGAAGCAGTTCGGCGCCTATGGCAGCCTGCGCTCGGACGTCACCGAGCGGCTGCACACGGTGATCGGGCTGCGCTACAGCGAGTTCGAGTACAACTCCGTCCTCGACCGTTTCAATTACCTGACGGGAGCGCAGACGAGCAGCGGGGTCACGCGCTACAAGGACGACGGGGTCGTCACCCCCTTTGCCGGGGTCACCTACGACGTGGCCGCGTCGGTCTCGCTCTATGCGAGCTATTCGGAGATCTTCAAATCGCAGGCCAACCGGATCGCCTCCTCCGGCGAGCCGCTCGGCCCCATCACCGGCGCCAGTTACGAGATCGGCGCCAAGGGCAGCTGGGCCGACGGCCGGCTGACAGCATCGCTCAGCGCCTACCGGATCGAGCGCAAGAACGAAGGCCTCAGGACCGACGAGGTGAGCCCGATCTCCGGCTGCTGCTACATCGCCGCCGCCGAAGTGCGCAGCCAGGGCGTCGAGGCCGAACTGACCGGCGAAGTGCTGCCCGGCTGGCAGGTCTTTGCCGGATACACCTATAACGAGAACCGATATGAGACCGGCTATGGCGCCAATGACGGCAACATCTTCCAGCCGCTGACACCCAAACATCTGTTCAAGCTGTGGACGATGGTGCAACTGCGCGGCGCACTGTCCGACCTGCGTCTCGGCGGCGGCATCAACGCCCAGTCGAAGAGCTTCGTTCGCGGGACCGCCACCAACTACACGCCGGGCGGCACGCCGACCGGCACCTTCTCCTATGATGTGACGCAGGATGCCTATGCGATCTTCAGCCTGCGCGCGGATTATCGCCTGACCGACAACTGGTCGGCGGCGATTAATCTCAACAACATCTTCGACAAGACCTACTACCAGACGCTGCTCTCGGACATTCGCTGCTGCCAATATTATGGCGAGCCGCGCAATGTGCTGGTGTCGCTGCGCGGGAGCTTCTGAGCGATGCCGGCGGCAGGACGGCCGCGTGATCGGCGAGACCCTGGCTGATGGGGACCGGCTTGCGCCAGTCGATGGCCTGGCTTCACCGCTGGGTCGGGCTGCTCTTCGGCTGGCTGCTCTTCTTCATCTTTCTGACCGGCACCCTTGGCTTTCTCGACAGCGAGATCGATCGCTGGATGCGGCCCGAACTGCCGGCGCCCACCGCTTGGCCGCCAGCGACGCGGCTTGTCACGCTCGCCGAAGCCAGGCTGCGGGACAAGGCGCCAACTGCGGAAAGCTGGTTCATCCGCCTGCCCGGGGATCGCGAAACGCCTGCGCTCATGGCATCATGGCGCACACGCCCCGACCAGAACGGGAAGCAGGCATTCAAGGACGAAGCGCTCTCGTCCGGTACCGGCGAGCCGATCACCGATGCGATCCGCGAGACGGGTGGTGGGCAGACGCTCTACGCGATGCATTACGCGCTTCACTATATGCCGCGGGAGGCCGGGCTCGCGATCACCGGCGCAGCGGCGATGGCGATGCTGGTGGCGCTGCTCTCGGGGACCGTCATTCACCGCAAGATCTTCGCCGATTTCTTCACCTTCCGTCCCGGCAAGGGCCAGCGCAGCTGGCTCGACGGGCACACGCTGCTGGCGGTGACATCGCTGCCCTTCCACCTGATGATCACCTGGTCGGGGCTGATCATGTATCTGTTCCTCTATATGCCGCTCCCGCTTGCGACGCTTTATCCCGATCCGACCGCGCGCGACCGGGCGGTCGCCGAAGGCAGCCGCCTCGCGCCGGAGGAACCCGTGGCCGTGAACGCCGCACCCGCGCCGCTCGTGCCCCTCGCGCCGCTCGTCGCCCGCGCGGAGGCACGATGGGGAGCGGGCAGCATCGGTTTTATCCGCGTCGAGGATCCGGGCCGCGCCGATGCCCGCATCGCGCTGCACAAGCGCACCACCGATTATGCCGAGGACGTGCCGGCGTTGCGCTTCGAAGGCGCCAGCGGGCGGCCGATCCTCGCTCTCGAACAGCCCACGGCGCCCGGCCGCTTTCGGACCGCAATTCTCAATCTGCACGAGGGCATCTTCGCGGGACCGATTTTGCGCTTTCTTTATATCGGCGCGGGCCTTGCCGGAACCGCGATGATCGGCACCGGTCTCATCCTGTGGACCGAGAAAAGGCGGGCGCGGCGCGCATCTGCTGCGCCGCCCGATCGCGGCCTCGCTCTCGTCGACACCCTCAATCTCGGAACGATCGTCGGCCTTCCGGTCGGCATCGCCGCCTATTTCTGGGCCAACCGCCTGCTGCCCGCCGGCATGGAGGGGCGCGCCGCGTGGGAGGTGCATATTCTGTTCCTCGCCTGGGGGCTCGCTTACATCCTCGCGATCTGGCGGCAACGGGCACGGGCATGGCGCGAGCTGTGCTGGTTCGCGGCCGCCGCCTGGGGGCTGCTTCCGGCGCTGAACGCGATCAACACCGACCGGCATCTCGGCCATTCGCTTGCCGTGGGCGACTGGGCGTTGGCCGCGCTCGATCTCGGCATGCTCGCTGTCGGACTGTTTTTCGCTTTTCTCGCGCGTCAGGCCGCCGTCAAATCCAGGGCCGTGAGCGCCGAACCCGTCGAGGCCCTGGCATGAGCCGTGCCCCCGCCGCGATCCGTAAGCTATCGCTCGCCTCGCGCGCGCTGGCGGCGATCGCCGGCGGCTATGTGCTCGCGAGCCTCGTCACTGCGGCGATAGCGCTCCTGCTGGGCCGGCTCGGCGTGAGCCAGGCGCAGGCGCTGCTGGCCGCGACAATGGCCAGCTTCCCGCTCTACGCCGCGATCATCATGGCGGTGTTCCATGCCCGCAGCGCGGCGCGGGCGTGGGCCGCACTGGTTATCGCCGCCGCTTCGCTCGCGGCGTTTGCCTGGCTGCTTCTGCCGGGAGGCGCGGCATGATGGCGCTGCTCGCCTTCCTGCTGCTGTCTGCCGGTTTTGCCGCGCTCGCTCTGTCGATGGCGCAGCATTACCGCAAGTTGCAGTATGGGGCGCCGGCGGCATCGCGAAAGCTGGCGCTGCGCGGTGCCGGCTGGGCGCTGCTCGCCGCTGCCTTCGTTCCGTCCATTCACGACCTGGGCGTTTCTCTCGGGATCGTGCTCTGGTTCGGGCTGGCAGCGCTCGCGGCCGCCGCGGCCGCCCTCATCCTCGCCCTCTGGCGCTCGGGACGGCGTGCATGATTCTCGAGCGGCATCGCGGCCTGAGGGAAAATGCCGATGCCGCTCGCGGCTATACTGCCGGCCCCGGACCGGAGCCGCCCGAACGCGAACCGCGCGCCTCATATCGCCGGGCCGGTGGCTATCTCGCCGCCAGCCAGACCGATTCGCGGATCAAGGGCGCGCTCGTCACGCTTGCCGTTCATTTATTCTTTGTTGCTGCATTCTTCATCCAATGGGGCGCGAGCCATATCGCGCGGGACGCGCCGGCGCTCACCGTGTTCGACGTGGCGCCGCCCGCCGCGCCCCCCAAGCCCGAAAGCGAACGCCCGCAAGGCCCCGAGCAAATCGAGCAGCCGGAAGCCGAACCATCACCGCGTCCCGAGCCTCCGCGCGCCGAATTGCCGAACATCGTGCTCCCGATCGATTGGCCGGCGATGGCCTCCGAGCTGCAACCCGCGCCACAGACCGCCGAACCGGCCGAGCGCACCAGCGCGCCATCGGCAAAGCCCTTGCCGCCCGCGCCGCGCATAAGCACGGGCCGCCCGACCTGGGAAGGCATGGTGCTCGCCGCGCTCGACAAGGCCAAGCGCTATCCGCGCGACGCCCAGTTCGCCCGCCAGCAGGGCGTGCCCTGGATCCGCTTCGTGATCGATCGCCAAGGCCGCGTGCTGTCGTCGCGTCTCGAACGCTCCTCGGGCTATGCCTCGCTCGACCGCGAGGCGGTCGCCTTGCCCAGGCGCGCGGAGCCGCTACCGTCGCCGCCCGCCACCGTCGGAGGCGATACGATCGAACTCGTCGTGCCGGTCGAGTTCTTCATGAAGGGGCGATGAGCAATAGCGGCCGCGACCCATCGGGCGCGGCCGCAAATTTTCAGGTGAAGAGAAAAGGCCGGGACCGCTCGCGCGGCCCCGGCCCGTCATCTATTCGGCAGCGATCGAATAGGCGTCCTCGTCCGCCGTTTCCGGCTCCGACATTCTCATCACGGTGTCGGATGCCTGCTCGATCTCGACGGCTGCCGGTGTCCGCAGCGGGACGGGCAGCCATCCAGTTCCCGCGACCAACTGCGCCGCTGCCTCGGCCATGTCAGGCTTTTTCATCGGCGCGATGCGCTCCGCCGCCTCCGCCGACACCGCCTCGCGCACCGCGTCGCCGATCTGCGCCTTGGTGATCCGCCCGAAAAAGCCGCGAGTGTCAGGCGTCCAATGCGCTGTCATGTCGAGGTCGAGCGCGCGCGCCAGCACATCGCCCGCCACGACATTTCCGCTGGACCGCTCCCACGGCACTTTCACCGTATTGACGGTCAATGACACGCAATGCGCGAGCAGGGCCATCCGGCGCTCGGTGTCGAGGCCCGCGATATGGGCGAAGAGGTCGCCCACATCATCGGGAAGCGCCGCGCCGAACGCGTCATGCCGCGCCGCCAGCGTTTCTGCCGCCTCGGTATCGGCAATCCCCTCGGCATGGCTGCCAAGCGCCTCGCTTTTCACCGCGATGTCGAGACAGGACCGGCCATAGCCATGATGGAAGACCTGCAGCACCATCGCATGGGTGAGCGACACCATCGCCACATCGGGCCGCGTGCCGAGCGCAAGGCGAAGGCCAAGCGTCCGATGCGCGGTCAAATCGCGGATCAGACTGTCCGGCAGCGGCTTGCCCGCTCCGCCGTCCTCGGCCTCCATCCCGATATCGTCCGTGTCGGTGCCGCCGTCCTCGACTGACCGCGCCGCGCCCTCGGCACCCTCGCTTTCCGGCTCCGGTTCGGGCTGCGGCTCGTCCTCGGCGCGCACGTAACCCGCCTCGATCCGCACCGACCCCTGCGAATTGAGGGCAACGAACGCGCCGCCCCGCGCGACCACTTCGGGATCATAGGCCGACCGCTTCGCACTGATCGCATCGATCTCGGCCAGCAGGTCCTCCGCCCTGCGCGCGTCCTTCTCGGGCATTTCGTCATAGGAGGAATAGCCCTCGATCAGCGTGTCATGCTCGCTAACCGCTTCGGACAGCCGCGCCTCGTCGTCCTGACTGAGCGGCACCGCCTGCGGATAGTGGCGGCGAAGGCCATGATCGTGCGGGAAGTCGATCGACACCTCGGCCCATTTCCATCCCTCGGCCAGCATATCGCCCGCGATCTCGCGCAGCCGCTCGATCACCAGCGTATCAAGCAGGCCCGCATCCTCGAAGAACCCGCCGCGATCGTCGGTAAACAGGTCGCGGATGATCGTGCCGCCCGCCTCGACATAGGCCTCGGCGCCGATGAACAGGGCGCGCCGGTCGTCGGCGGGCACCTTGTCGGCGGTGAGGTCGCGCCGGATGATCCACGGCTCCTTGTTGAACGAGAGGTTGTCGAACACCTGTTCCTGCCGCGCATGGTCGTCGGTGATGGCGAAGGCGGCAAGCTGGTCCAGCGTCAGGCCGTCCTGCCGGTAAATCTCCATAAGCTTGGGACTGACCGCGCCGAGCCGCAGCCGCCGTTTGACGATCTCCGGACTGACGCCGAAGCGCGCACCGATTTCTTCCGCGCCCCATCCCTTGGTCTGCGACAGTTCGTGGAACCGCTCGAACTGGTCTGCGGGGTGCATCGCGGTGCGGGTGACATTCTCGTCGAGGCTGATCTCGGCGGCGTCATTCTCGGTATCGACATAGCAGCGGATAGGCTGCGTCCGCTTAATCTGCCTGCGCTTGGCGCGCAGCAGCTGCGCCAGCCGGCGGCCCTCGCCAGCGGTCACGAGATAGCAGCCGGTCGGTTCGCCATCCTTCGTTTCCGGCTCCACCACCAGATTCTGGATCATGCCCTTGTGCTGGATCGATGCCGCCAGCGCGTCGATGGCGTCCTGCCCGTGCGGTACCTTGCGCGCGTTGCGGGGCGACTTTTTGAGCTTGTTCAAAGGTACGAAAATCTCGACCCCCGATACCGGCTGGGCGGTAGCGGGTTCCATATGTGCATGCTTGGTCATGTCCTTGCTCCTTGGGTTTCCGCGCGAGCGGACAGCCCGCGCTGAAACCCTGCCCGTCGGCGAGACCGGGGGTGCAAACGGAGGAGCGGCTTCGCGGGGAACCGGCTGCACGGAACGCGCTTGCGCGTGGAGGAAGCTGGGCGGAAGACGCTCCGAAGTGCGCCAGGGGCGGAGCCCCAAGCACCGCGCCGCGAAAGCGGCGCCAGCCAAGAAGCGTGCGCACTTGGCGTCTGCGGCGTCATTGCGCCGAGCTATCGGCACCACCCTTTTGCGATAGGGGTACTGCGCTTTACAAGGCGATGTCCGTTGATTTCATGAGGTACCGCCGATGATTACCGCAAAACATATCCCGTGGGAGCCGATCGCCACGCTCCCCGATGATCGCAAGGATGGCAGGCGCTTGTTGTTCTGGGAGACCGATTGCCCGATGATCGGGCAATGGGATCAGGATCGCCAAGGTTGGGAGGAGCCGGTAAGCATGCAACTGCTCGAAGAGGTCACCCATTGGGCTGACATCAATCCGCCAGGCTAAGGTAGGCTCGCCGCCAGACGATCCTAACGCAACGCGCCAAATCGCCCGAAGTGTTCGGTGGAGTATGAGCCTAGATAGAGCGTCGGTCCCGAAGGGAAGCGCCAGATTATCCTTTTACAATTCTTCTGGGCTAAACTCGCCGAACCGGGAATCGGGAAGGCAGCGATATGGATGAGGAAGAAGCCGCAAGCATCGTGCCACCCCATGAAGCGGCTGCGCCGGAACCCAAGCCAATTCGCTTCCGCAACGTGCTGCGCTCCGGCGCCGAGCGGATCGCGGTGTCGCCTTATTTGCCTATCGCCGAGGATCTCGATTGGCTCCGCGACACTTGGCTGCACGCGCTCAAGCCGCCGACGGACGGCGAGCTTCGCCGAGGCAGTGCGACCTTGCGGCGGTTGCTAAACGAGAACATGATCCAGCGCGCTTGGCGCCATCACGGCTTGGACGGGGCGCCTACGGTTATCGCGCCCGATCTGGCAGGGCTGGCCGAGCATCAAGGGATGGAACTGCGTCACGCGGCTTCACTCGTCGCAGGTGGCGCGATCGTCGACCAAGCGCAAATGAGCATGGTGGGGGTCTGGCGCGTGGATCATCCAACGACCGGGGTGCCAGCCGATGCCGATGAAGGCTTCGCCGTCCAAACCGGCGCGATCATGCGCGACACACGCGGCAAGAGCGAGGACAATGCCCTCAAACCTCTTGTTGAGCGAGAATGGCGCTTGAACGCCTATCTCGATGCGCCGGCAGCAGTCCGGCGCGGCCAGACCATCTCCCGCAAGCAAATCATCGACTATTTCGCCAACTATGCCGGCGGGGTCCATCTCGATCGCGCGGCTGGCAATGCCAATGCCGAAAAGCGCGCGCTGTTCGACCTGGTGGCCGAGCTCGAACAGCGGATCGCCTGCGACAAGACCGAAGGACTCTATTTCGAGCTGCTGTCCATTGGGCAGGCGCTCGGCGGTTCGCCAAGCCTACAGCGCCTTGCCGGCGCCATCCGTGAAAATGCGGTGCCGCCGCCGCCGGCCGACCGGGCTTAGCGCCGCCACGTCAGCCCAAGGCGCATAGTCGTCGATCGACCCATGGATTTTTCTCCCCCTCCGCGGCGCGTTCGGGCAGATAGGTGTCATGATCAAATTCAATCGCCTGACCCTCGTGGCCGCCGCCGAAGTTGTGGCCGACTTCAAGTCGCACAGCGACATGGCGGTTCTTGAGGTTCAATGGGGTATTGACGGTCGGTGCGACGCCTCCAGCAAGCCTGCACGCGTGGCAAGTCTGGCGAAGATCGCCATCGACGAAGAGATCGATGCAATCACCGAGCACGGGCTCGTCCCATTGGGCAGGGCTTTGATCGAGACTGCCATTGAGGCGCCTCCCAAGACGAAGGCGAGCCCGGAATGGACAAGATTGATCGCCGGCTTGCGGTTCGATGGATTTGAGCTGGTCGAAGACCAAACCGATGGGGAGGCCGATTTTCCCTGGCGGAGCGGGAGAACCCGCTCGTCATTGAAGCTTGTTCGGATGTTGCCCACAGCCATTCCCGAACTCGATTTTCGGGAAGCGGAAAGCGAGGTCGTGATGCTGATGGATCGGCATGGCCTGACCGTCACCAAAGGGCATTTGAAGCATGCCTTGTCCGCCTTCGGTCGGGGAGAATGGGCGTCCGCCAATGGCGCATTGCGCAACTTCTACGAGTCCTACCTCAACGAAATAGCGGACAGACTTGGCTACATCGGGCCACAGGACAGCAAGGCGAGACGCGACTTTCTCGGCCAGCTCAATCCACCGTTTCTGCTGTCCGACTACAACGAATGGAACATCAACAATCAGAAGCCGCAATATATTCAGGGCCTGATGAGCCGGATGCATCCCCATGGAGGACATCCCGGCCTCTCCGAGGAAGAGGATGCGACGTTCCGTCTCCAGATCAATCTGGTGACCGCCCGACTGCTGCTTCGGCGCTTTGACCAGCGATCGCCTTGAGAGGAATTTTCACTCGATGCCGACGACGAAGAAAGCAGCCGCCGCGGAGCAGATCGACCAGGCGATCAGGCTTTGGCAGGAAGGATTCTACGCGTCGTCGGTGACGTTGGCCGGCGCAGCCGAGAGTTCGCTGCCGGAACCCGAGGGCGGGACATTGTTCGGGTGGCTCAGGGTCGCGGGCGCCGAAGCGCTGCAAATTCCGGAAAAGCACGTCGTCGCGCAGCACCTGAATCACGTTCGCGACTGGCTCAAGCATGATGCTCCGGGCAACGAACGTGAGCTCACGCCCCTCGACGGCTTTTTCATGCTAGCAAGGGCCTATTCCAAATTCATCATGGTGCACGGCGAGGACGCACAAACGGACGCGATGCGCGCGATGATCGACGAGATTCGGCAATCCGTACGGCAGCTCGTCCAGCCATTTGTCGACGCGTTAAAGGCGTTGCGGGCGATCTCGACCGATCCAGCTTAGGCGCCGGTCCCCGTAGGGACGCGCCAGATTCCTGGGGTGCAATTCGTCGCAATCGCCCAACGATTCACCCGCAAACAGCCCATCGCGCACTTTTGATTACGTGGTGATTACGTGGCGAAAATTGAGCCTCCAGGGACGGTCAATTTTCCTGCTAAGTCATTGAAAAGGTGGTGGACGCACTAGGGCTCGAACCTAGGACCCGCTGATTAAGAGAAGGGAATTTCGAAGAGAAATTTCCAGTTTATACAGGTATCTAGCTGCGTCTTTGCACTTTTGAACTTAACATTGAACAACACCGAAAACCAACGATTCTCAACAGGCCACGGCACAGTTTCACGTCCAACTCCGATCCGCTGATGTTCACGGCACAATCTTCGACATCAAGATAAACGCTCGCTGAGTTGTGATCGAAACCGTCAGCTTTTGCCAATACCCAGTTGATGGGCCAGGGTTGTGGCGGTGACGATGCGGCTTGATCCATGACGTTCGAGCGCGAGCAGATCGTCCTTGTTTCCCGTGACGAGCCAATCGGCTTTTCCGGCTTCACATAGGCCAAGGAGAAAATCATCCCGGGGATCGGGCGATCGCCTTACATGGGGAAGGGCGACAGGCATGTCTGCCACCAACCCGATTTGGTTTACCAAACGTCCGACCTCGGCGGGACGGACCAGGGCGCGTATCTTGTCGCGCCGGGAGACTTCCCGGATCTCATCAATTTGGAGCGCATGGCTGACAAGCACAAACCGGCGATCCAGCCATGCTTCTATGAGGCGGGCGGGAATACCGTTGGGGGATATGAGCCCGCTCAACAGCACATTTGTATCGAGAATGACGCGCATCTGTTAGTGACGGTCTTGTGTCCAGAAAGACTGCCGAGCGGCGCCGACCTCTTCTTCGATCAGCCGTTCCAACTCGTCCGGATCAGCATCCGTATTGCGAGCCTGAATATCCCGGACGGTTTCCCGCAGCACTTCTCGATTGACCGCATCTTCAACGAACCGCGACATATCACCCTTCTTGCCGCCGCGCGTGGCAAGCAAAGTGCGAAGCGCGATGTCCGTTTCCCGCGATACTTTCAAACTCCACCGAGCCAGTTCGCCCATAAGTCACCTGTGCGTTTATGTGTCTAAGCGCATATATCGACTCGCGAACTTTTTATCAAGGGAAGCCCTTGCCCCGGTAGGGCAAGTTCTCATTCGACGGGCCTCGCTTCGTCTACGCGCGTGGTTCTCCCAGCAATTCGCCCAGTGTGGACAATGCTGAGCGCAGCTGATCTCGGGCGGCAGCGATCTTCAAGGCTTCGAGAAGCTCGTCATGTCCCGCCATGTTGAGGATCAGGTGCAAGATCACGCTCGAATGCCGCATCAGTTCCACCAGGCTTTCGCCGCTGGGACCGTTCCTTGCGTAAAACCAGTTCTTGACGGTCTTCTCATTGGCGCCAGTAAGCCGCGCCACGACCTTCACCTTGCTTGGCGTGTCACCGAACTCTTCCTCAAGTGCTCCAGCGATGGCGGATGCAAAGCTCTTACCCGCCTCCGCTGGAACTTCTTTTCCTTCATTGGCGCGAAGATTTCGCGCCTTCTTTGAAAACGACATACCGCTCTCCCGTCCATAGAAGAGCACCATTTCACCAAGTCTGGGGCCTGCCCCGTCAGAGACCGAGGTGCGGGTGCCGGAGAACGGTAACGACAAGGAGATGACGACGCTGCGCCCAGCCGCGCAATACGTTCGCATGTCGACAGATCATCAGAAATATTCGACCGAGAATCAGGCCGACATTATCGCCACCTATGCTGCGGAACGCGGGTTTGAGATTGTTCGAACTTATGCCGATGAAGGACGAAGCGGTCTTAACATTGCCGGACGCGATGCACTTCAGCAATTGATCGGCGACGTTCGTTCCGGCGCGGCGGATTATCAGCACATACTCGTGTACGACGTATCCCGCTGGGGGCGCTTCCAGGACGCCGATGAAAGCGCCTATTATGAGTTCATCTGCCGGGAAGCCGGCATCACGGTTCATTATTGCGCGGAGCAGTTCGAGAATGATGGCAGCCTGAGCGCCACCATCATCAAGAGCATGAAGCGCGCGATGGCGGGAGAATATAGCCGCGAGCTTTCGGCCAAGGTTTTCACTGGCCAATGCCGACTGATCAAACTCGGCTATCGCCAGGGCGGCCCGGCCGGCTACGGACTTCGCCGCCATCTCGTCAATGAACGCAACGAGCTGAAGGCTCCGCTCGCGCGCGGTGAACATAAGAGTCTGCAGACGGACCGGGTCATACTCGTGCCAGGTCCGCCCGCTGAGGTAGCCGTCGTCCAACGCATCTATGCGCTGTTCGTCAATGAGCATCGATCCGAGCGCGAAATTGCCGAAATACTCAATGGTGAGGGCCATCGAACCGATCTCGGCAAGCCGTGGAACCGGGCGGTCATTCGCCAAATTCTGATCAACGAGAAATACATCGGCAACAACGTCTACAACCGCGTTTTCCTTCAAGCTGAAGCAGAAGCGCGTGGCCAACACGCCTGATATGTGGGTCAGGGACGTAGGCGCGTTCGAGCCGATCGTGGACCTTCGCATGTTCACGGCAGCCCAGCAGATTCTTGCTGAGCGCGCGCGTCGCTTCACGGACGACGAGTTATTGCAATTGCTGGCCGCTCTTCTCTCCAGCAAAGGGGCTCTGTCCGGCCTGATTATCGACCAGGTAGAGGACATGCCGTCGAGCGCGGCATATCGCCATCGTTTCGGCAGTCTGCTGCGCGCCTATCAGCTGATCGGCTACAGGCCCCTTCGGGACTACCGCTATCTCGAAACCAATCGCGCCCTGCGCCTCATGCATCCCGAAATCGTCGCAGCGACGATTGCAGAGATAGAGCGTGTCGGTGCGACGGTATCGGTCGATCCAGTCACTGATTTGCTGACATTGAATGGCGAGGTGTCGCTCTCCATTGCCATCGTGCGCTGCCAGGAGACAGCGGCGGGATCGCTCCGCTGGAAGATCCGTCTGGATACAAGCCTCAAGCCCGATATCACCGTCGCGGTCCGGCTCGATGCTGGCAACAAGCATCCGCGCGACTACTATCTCCTGCCCTGGCTGGATGTGGGTTCCAGCCAACGCATCCGCATGGCGGAAGACAACGGGCTCTATCTCGACGCCTATCGGACCGACGACCTTGCGCCGCTTTATCATCTCGCACGGCGCCATTCTCTTGTGAGGAGCGCATGACAGACACCGCCGAAATCAGGACGATCCCGATCGCGAACATCGATATTCTCAACCCCCGTGCGCGCAATCGCAAGGTATTTGACGAGCTGGTCGAGAGCATTGCCTCCGTTGGCCTCAAACGGCCGGTCACGGTGCGGCAGATTCCCCGAAGTAAGCGGTATGAACTCGTCTGCGGTCAGGGTCGCATGGAGGCGTTCCAGCAACTTGGGCAATCGACGATCCCGGCCATGGTCGTCGCGGTGGACCGCGAGGATTGTTTCGTGATGAGTCTGGTCGAGAACATGGCGCGACGTGATATGTCACCGCTCGAACTCGTCCGGGAAATCGGCGCCATCCGCGACCGCGGCTACAACCATACAGAACTCGGAAAAAAGCTCGGTTTCAGCAGCGAGTATATTTCCTTGATCTGCATGCTTCTCGACAAAGGCGAGGATCGGCTTCTCGATGCTGTCGAGCGCAAGATCATCCCGCCGACGATCGCTATCGAAATCGCCCGCGCCAATGATCACGAGGTTCAACGCGCACTGACGGAAGCTTATGAAACCAAAGCCTTGCCCGGCGACCAGGTCGTCGCCATCCGCAGGATCGTCGAGGAACGCAATCAACTCGGAAAAGGCATCCAGGGACTTCGATCCGCATCTCGCGCGGCCAGCCGCAAGCCTACCGCCGCATCGCTGGTCCGGGCGTATCAGAAGGAAGTCGATCGGCAGAAGGCGTTGGTGAAAAAGGCGTCACTCACCCAGGGCCGCCTGCTGTTTATCGTCAACGCGCTCAAGAAGCTGCTGGAGGAGGAGCATTTTGTCACTCTTCTACGCGCCGAAGCGATGGCCACCTTGCCACTGCCGCTCGCCGAACGACTGGGGATGACCGATGGCTGATATTGACGCCATTCGCATTGCATTTGAACAGGACGCCATCGTCGTGCGGCTCGACGACCTCCTTCCGCTTCGGCAAATGACACCGCGCATTGCTTCGTCGCGCAAATATGGCCGGATCAAGAAGTCGATTCTGGCAATAGGTCTGGTCGAGCCCTTGGCGGTCGCGAAAGCGGACAAGGAGGGGCGCCGGATGCTCCTCGATGGCCACCTGCGGTATCATGCTCTGCGCGAACACGGCATTGAGGAAGCGCGCTGCATCGTTGCCGATGACGATGACACTTTCACCTACAACAAGCGAGTCAATCGCCTGGCAACGGTGCAGGAGCATTATATGATCTTGCGAGCTATCGAGCGAGGGGCCTCAGAAGAGAAAATCGCTCAGGCTCTCGGTATCAACAAGTCGGCGCTCCACCGCAGGAAGACCTTGCTGTCCGGCATTTCCCCGGAGGTCGCCAATCTTCTCAAAGACAAGAACGTCAACAGCCATGCCTTCGATGTGCTGCGCAAGATGAAGCCATTGCGCCAGATCGAGGCTGCGGAACTGATGATTTCGGTCAACAATTTTACGCTCGCCTATGCCAAGGCGATCCTGGCGGCGACGAAGCAATCGGATCTCACCAAGCCCGATCAACCCAAGAAGATCGACGGCATGACGCCCGAGCAGATGGCGCGGATGGAGCGCGAACTGGAAAGCCTGAACCGGGATTTCAAGGCGGTCGAGGAAACCTATGGTGACGATGTTCTCCAGCTCGTGCTGGCGTCACGCTATCTTGGCCGGTTGGTGGAGAACGAAAATATCCAGGGCTATCTCACCAAATATCATCCTGATATTCTGGCTGAGTTTCAGGTCATCATCGGCGCAGCTTCCCTGGAGCAGATGGGAGCAAGTTGAACACGGATTTGCACCATAAGATTCTAGGAATACGTTATAATTCCGCACTATGCAGTCTCATATACATCTGCAGTTCGCTGACTATTGTATGCTAGACAATATAGAACTCTCGACCGTATGGAGGTTATTGTCTAAATCTCGATGCTCATCCCCTATTTAGATGTTCCTCCACCTATTAATAGGGCCGTAGGTCCGATTGAGGCTCATGCAAACACAAGGGGGTTATTTTCCAGCGCGGCCTAAAAGTGGTTGGAGGGCGATTAGACGGCAAGGAACGTCTGTGGCGGCAATTGGGACGATCGGGAATGGCAGATTCTTCTTGTTCAATTTAGGATAGCTCCCATTGGAAGCCGTGATCTGAGGTGGTGGTGTGCGTGCCATCCCCGTCGTTAACCTTCACCCGACAGCAGACATGATGGTTGCACCAATGATGTGTCTGAGGCGAGGGTCAGTCCTACAGGCAGCTCTGGCGAGGTGCGAAAGCGGTAGGCGGCCGAGTTCGATGACTATGCGGGCGCTCTCTTACTCCTTGAGGCACAGCCCCACGCGAACGGCCGCGTCTACGTTCGGAAAGCCGTGATTGCCCAGCCTGCGCCAATCGTGCCGACAATGACGATGAGCGGCGACACTTTGAAGCGCACCGAGAGCAAAAAACCTGCCACTGCGATTGCGGCGTCCTCTAGCGAAACGACGGTGGCCGTCCAGAGCGGATCATACAGGGCAGCAGCCAGTATCCCCACCACGGCGGCATTGGCCCCGGCAATGGCAGATTGCGCTCGTGCGCTGCCAGTCACGACCGCGCGAAACGGAAGCGCAGCGGCGATGAGCAACATGCCCGGCAAAAAGATCATAGCGAGGGCCAGCAAGGCGCCGCCCAGTCTCGCGGACGGCATAGCCTCTGCACCAAGATAGGCTGAAATCGCAAACAGCGGCCCCGGCAAGGCCTGTGCCGCGCCATATCCGGCAAGGAAGGTGTCCGCGTTCATCCAACCCGGAACAAGGCCTGCGCTCAACAAGGGCAAGACCACATGCCCACCACCGAACACCAGAGCGCCCGCGCGATAGAAGATGTCCGCTTGCTCAAGCGACGGACTTCCCAGCATCGCCGCAAGAGGAAGCAGGAACAGAAGAGCGGCGAACAGCACGAGACACACTATTCCGGTTCGCAGTCCCGGCATCCAGCCGACATTCTCGGCAGGTGTCATTCCGGGTGCCCGAAGGATGATGAGGCCAGCGAGAGCACCGAATACGATCATCGCGATTTGCGCTGCAGGTGTCGCGACAAGCAGCATGGCGATGGTCACGGCGATCGCCAATATCAATCGCGGCGTATCAGGTGTGAGGTTGCGGGCCATGCCGAACAGCGCCTGGGCAACGATCGCCACGGCTGCGAGCTTGAGTCCATGTAGTGCTGCGTCGGATAAAGGCCCGGACAATATCCCGGTGAAGAATGCGAAGGCGAACATGAGCACGGCCGAGGGGAACGTGAACGCAGTCCATGCCGCAAGTCCGCCCAGCGGCCCCGCGCGCATCAATCCGAGCGCGAATCCAGCCTGGCTCGAAGCCGGTCCCGGAAGGAACTGGCACAGGGCGAGGAGTTCGCCATAGTCGCGATCATCGAGCCAGCGGCGGCGCACGACGAGTTCTTCGCGGAAATATCCCAGATGCGCGATCGGCCCGCCAAATGAGGTACAGCCCAGTTTAAGGAATGCCAGGAAGACCTCGGCCGCGGTTCCGGCCTTGGCACTTTCGTCGGCCTGACTGGGCATTAACTCCGCCTATCTCGCGATACGCAGGGAGCTTCCAGCCCAGCTAACTCTACGTGGGTATCGACGGGCTCGTCCCGCTCTTTTCGCTCCGAGTAGCGGTCTACAAGCTGGTTTGCATGGGGCCGCAGAAGCACGGTGAAGCGCACCAGTTCCTCCATCACATCGACGATCCGGTCATAATAGCTCGAGGGTTTCATACGGCCGGCTTCGTCGAACTCTTCATAGGCCTTGGCGATGCTCGACTGATTGGGGATCGTGAACATGCGCATCCACCGGCCGAGAATACGCAGCGCATTGATGCTGTTGAAGCTTTGCGAGCCCGCGCAGACCTGCATGACCGCCAGAGTCCGGCCCTGCGTGGGCCTCAGGCCTTTATAGGCGAGCGGCAGGTGATCGATCTGCGCCTTCATGAGTCCGGTGATCTGGCCGTGGCGTTCGGGGCTGCACCAGACCTGCCCTTCCGACCAAAGCGAGAGTTCCCGGAGTTCGTGCACGGCCGGGTGATCGTCATCTTCGACCTGATCGGGCAACGGCAGGTCGGAAGGGTCGAATATCCTCGTCTCACACCCGAATAGCTGCAACAGGCGCGCCGCTTCCTCCACGGCCAGCCGCGAATAAGAGCGATCGCGCAGCGAACCGTAAAGCAACAATATCCGGGGCGGCGGATCGAGCGGGCCGAGACCAAGCGCAGGCTGCGCACGCAGGTATTCGGGTTTCAGGGCGGGGAAACTATCGGGATCGGGAAGAGTTCGCAGGCGCGTCATGCAAGGTCCGTTGGCTCAAAGGTTATTGCGGGAACCGCGCACGTGTCCGGTTGGCGTAGGCGACCAGTGAAAGCATCACCGGCACTTCCACCAGCACCCCGACCACCGTTGCCAGCGCGGCGCCGCTTGATAGGCCGAACAGACCAATGGCCACCGCGACGGCCAGTTCGAAAAAGTTGGATGTCCCGATCAGTGCGCAGGGCGCGGCAATCGCATGCGGCAAGCGCCACAACCAGGCCGCGCCATAGGCAATAACGAAGATGCCGTAGGACTGGATGATGATTGGTATTGCGATCAGCAGGATCAGCAACGGTTGGCCGATGATCGTTCCCGCCTGAAAGGCGAACAGAAGCACCACAGTCGCGAGCAGACCGATGATCGACCACGGCTTCAGCCTGGCGGTAAAGGCATCGACAGCAGCACTGTCGCCGCCATGGGCTGCAATCACCCGGCGGCGTGTAATCGCACCAGCCGCCAATGGGATCACGACATAAAGAACGACCGAGAGGAGCAGCGTTTGCCACGGCACAACAATGTCGGTCACGCCGAGCAAGAGCGCCACGATCGGAGCGAAGGCAACGATCATGACGAGATCGTTCACCGATACCTGCACCAGCGTGTAAGCCGGATCGCCCTTCGTCATCTGTGCCCAGACAAACACCATCGCCGTGCAGGGCGCGGCCCCGAGCAGGATCAGCCCGGCGATATATTGCTGCCCGTCCTCGTAAGGGATGATCCCGGAATAAAGAACGTTGAAGAACAGCACGGCAAGTCCGGCCATGGTGAAGGGTTTGATGAGCCAGTTCACCACCAGTGTGATAATGAGGCCGCGCGGCTTGGAGCCGATGTCGCGCACACTGGCAAAATCGACGCCGATCATCATCGGGTAGATCATCGCCCAGATGAGCACCGCCACGACCAGATTGACCGAGGCGATCTCGAAGCGTGCCAGCACACCGAACGCACCGGGAGCCAGATAGCCGAGCACAACGCCCGCGACGATCGACAGTGCCACCCACAGTGAGAGCCAGCGCTCGAAGATCCCGAGCGGAGAGGCAGATGGGTTACCCGCTTCGTTTGCTGCGGCGATGTCTTGCGGTTCCGTTGCCATGCGTTCCTCTCAACCCACCCGCTCGCCGCGTTCGTCGATTACCTGTTCGCCATCTTCCTTGGCGAAGGCGCCTTGCTGCATGGTCGGGATCAGGTCGAGCACGGCTTCCGAGGGGCGGCAAAGCCCGACCCCGAGCGGCGAGACGACCAGCGGACGGTTGATAAGGACCGGATGCTCCATCATCGCATCGATCAGCACATCGTCTGACAACGTCTCGTCACCCAATCCGAGGTCGTGAAACGGGGTGCCCTTCTCGCGCAGCAGTTCTCGCGGACTTAGTCCGGCGCGTTCGAGCAGTTGGACCAGCATCGCGCGCGAGGGCGGGGATTTGAGATATTCGATGACATGCGGTTCGATCCCGGCATTGCGGATCAGGCCCAGCACATTGCGCGACGTGCCGCATTCGGGATTGTGATAGATGACCAGATCGGCGCTCATTGTGCGTCCTCCGCTTTTGCACTGGCTCCTTCGCTGCGCCCGATTTCCCGGAGCTTCCCGCGCATCGCCATCTCGTCCAGGGCACTGTGCGGAAGGGCAAGGAACAGCGAGATGCGGTTGCGCAGGAAACGCAGCGCATCTTCGAACGCTCTGCGCTGACCATCGCCCTCGACGGCAGCTGGATCCTCGATTCCCCAATGCGCCGTCAGCGGCTTGCCTGGCCAGACCGGGCAGCTCTCTCCGGCAGCATTGTCGCAGACGGTGAAGATGAAATCGAACTCCGGCGCATCAGAACGTGAAAACTCGCTCCAGTTCTTCGAGCGCAGGCCTTCGGTCGGAAGACCGGCGCTTTTCAGCACCTCGATTGCCATCGGATGGACCTGGCCTTTGGGCTGGCTTCCAGCGCTATAGGCCCTGAACCGGCCTTGCCCGAGTTGGTTCATCAATACTTCCCCGAGGATCGAACGTGCCGAATTTCCGGTGCAGAGAAACAGCACCTTGTAGCTTCCGTCGCTCATGCACGGCCTTCCGGACGGCAATGGCTCTTGAGCGCGACATCGGCCAAAGGCGCACAGATTTCCGGTGCGCCATTGCAGCAATCCTGCATCAGGAATTCGAGCAGCGCAGTCATGTCCGCATAGCGCGCGGTGTAGATGATCGAGCGTCCCTCGCGCCGGCTCTCGATCAGTTCGACATGCGAAAGAATGTTAAGATTTGTCGAAAGCGTGTTCGGGGGCACGTCGAGGTGCCGGGCGATCTCGCCGGCGGCAACCCCCTCTGGTCCCGCCTGCACCAGCAGGCGGAACACCGAGAGGCGTCCGGTGTGACCGAGGGCGGACAGGGCAGCGGCGGCATCTTTCAGTTCCATATTTCTCCTGTAGCGGAAAGATGGAACTGAGCAAGCTGTTGCCAATCTCTCATGACGTACCATGGACCTAGTTCCTCCGGCGGATTTCGAACTGTCCCGAAATGCCCGCAGGGAAGGTTTGTTCGCACCCCTCGCCGGGCTCCGGCAGGGTGCACCGGTAAAGCGGGCTCTTGAGCCGGATCGTCAGCGTTTCACTTGCAGCGCTCTGGTAGGTGCAACTGCCTTGTGATGTTCGGATATGCAGGCGCTCGTCACGCGGTCCGCGTGCTTCGTCCGTTACGTCCTCGCCTTTGCGATTCTTGTACTGGCATCGCACAAACCAGTCGCCATCGCCTTTGATACGGACCTGAAGAACTTCATCCGGGGGTTCCCACTGTGCCACGGCCGGAGCGGAGATAAGCGACAGCGCAGCTATTGCGGCTATCCGTTTCATAGACGTTCTCCCATGCACGAACCGACAATGATCGAATCGATTCGATAGTTCGACTACCATGGAAATATGGAATCGCGAATAGGTATGCGAAATCGGGCCGGGCCGTCGCACGATAGAGCGATTGCTCACCTATGCAGCGGCTACCGCCCTTCGAGAAGCTGAAGCTGTCGATCCGTTCTCCTGTCCACTTGTGGTCATTATGGCTGGCGATCGAACGGGAATGTATGATACGGCGAGATCGGCCTGGAATGACCGGAATGTTCGCGGCGCCCGACTCCTCCGCAATCCCTCGATATGTTCTGGCCTACGGCGAAGCCTGCCGCTGGGCTGCGTGATGTTCAGCGCGCGAAAGCAGGGCTTTGAGGTCTTCCCTCGTAATGTCGAAACTCTCATGCATGTCGTCGAGGGCGGCATCGATGTCCTGAAGCTGTACGCCGGTTGTGGGCAGTGGAAGCGGAGCGATGAGCCGGTGTGGATAGCTGTGGCCGCTCATTCGGTGAAACAGCATCGCCGCAATGACAAGAGTGATCGAATTCAGCCCTATGGGCAGGAAAGCGAACGCAAAGCCGGCAATGTGAATGTTCTGACTTCCGATCACGGCTGTCAGCGCGGCCGCTCCGCCGGGGGGATGGAGGCAGCCAAGCATCGACATCGCCAATATGGCGGCGCCCACCGCAACGCCGGCGGCGATCGTTGGGTTCGGGATTGCCTGAAAGACGGCCACGCCAATCAGCGTGGATATGATGTTGCCGCCAATTACGGGCCATGGCTGCGCCAAAGGACTGGAAGGCACGGCGAAAACCAGAACCGCCGATGCGCCAAGCGGCGCAACGATGATCGGGAGATCCGCGATCTCGTGCGGAATGGTCGCGCAGACCATCACAGTCACTATGATACCGAGTATCGCGCCGATGCAGGCAAGAATTCGATCTTTGCGGTGCGCGCCCGCCAGAATGGGCTTGAAAAACTTCACGTATGAATGGTCCAGATTCTATCGTTCCCACCCCGAGGGGCGAGACCAATGCTAATTGGGATTGTGAAAGGCGCCTGCAGGGCGCGGTTCGATCCGTTTCGAGGCTCAGAACAGGCCGTAGCTGCCCGCGACAGCGCCAAGCACCGTAACCACCGCGATCAGGAGAAGAATGCGGTGCAGCCGCTCCATGCGCCTGAAGTCCTTTGCAGGGTCGGACGAATTCTGCATGCGCCGGTGGAGAAACAGCGGCTCGACCAGGAACAGCATGGCGAAGAAGATCGCCCACAACCCGATCATCGCATGCATCCACCAGAACTGCGGATAGGCAAACCGATCCCACATTTGCGCGCGATGGATCATCCAGAAGCCGCTGGCACCGGCGAGCAGAACCCAGACCCGGGCTTGCGGCGCAAAGCGCCCCTCGATCCGGTGGAATGCGGCAAGCCTGTCATCCGGGGCGGTGGAGCCGCGAATGGACGGCATCACCACGAGCGTCACGAAGCCCACCCCTCCGATCCAGAAGAGGACTGAAAGGACATGGATCGCGCGCGCCATGATGATGTCGTCCATAGGTCTCTCCGTCAGGCGGCCAGCAGCTCGTCGGCGGGACCGAAGAACTCATAGTGGATGCGATCGGACGGGACGCCCGCCAGCGACAGAGTTGAGACCGCATGGCGCAGGAACGGACGCGGTCCGCAAATGTAATAGTCGGCCTCGGCAACAGGCGTGTTGGCGACAAGCCATTCGTCGGTGATGATCCCGGCTTCATCATAGTCCAGGTCCTTGACCTCATCGGCCAGCGGCGTCTGGTGGAAGTCGACAACCTTCACCACCTTGCTGCGTTCCGCTAGAGCGCGAATGTGCCCGCGCATGGCGTGCGTTTCCCGATCGTGCGTCCCGTGAATGTACTGCACGGGAACATCAGCATCGGCTTTGACCAGGGCTTCCAGCATCGCCACCAGCGGCGTCAGGCCGACGCCACCCGACAGCAGCACCACTGGCCTCTCGGCATGTTCAGCGAGGAAGAATTCGCCGGCTGGCGCCGCGACTTTCAGGATGGTTCCGGGCTTCGCCCCGTCATGCAGCCATCCCGAGGCCAGACCCCGTGGCTCGCGCTTGACCGAGATGCGATAACTCTCACCATTCGGCGCAGAGGATATTGAATAGTTGCGCTTGACCGGAGGATGCCCCGGAATCTCCAACCAGAAGGTCAGATACTGTCCCGGTTTGTGGTCCATCACCGGCCCGCCATCGGCTGGGCGCAGGATGAAGGAACTGATCACGCTGCTTTCGCGGATGACCTCATCCACGCGAAAGTCGCGCCAGCCGTTCCAGCCACCGGCCGTTTCCTTCTGCTCGGTGTAGATGCGGTCTTCACGCGCGATCAGAATATTGGCGAGGAACCAATAGGCTTCGCCCCAGGCTTCGAGAATTTCCTCCGTCGCTGCGTCGCCCAGCACCGCCTTGATCGCACCGAGCAGCGCTTCGCCAACATAGGGATAATGTTCGGGCAGGATCTGCAGGCCGACATGCTTCTGCGCGATCCGCTCAACGGCAGGCGCCAGCGCGCCGAGATTGTCGATATTGCTGGCATAGGCCAGGATCGCACCCGTCAGTGCGCGCGGCTGCGAACCGGCATCGCCATGATGCGACTGGTTGAACAGGTCGCGGATTTCCGGGTTCTGAAACATGCGCGAATACATCTCGCGTACAATGTCGAGGCCGTGGGCCTCGAGGGCCGGAACGGTGGCCTTGACGAGCCCAATGGTCTGATCGCTAAGAGGTTGCGACATCGAAATCTCCTGTGATGAATGGGAAGTGGAAAGAAAATGCGCGGATCAGCCGTCAGGCGGCGGCTGATCGTAGAAATCGACCTGCATTTTCATTGGGCCGAGCGGCGTCACGAAATGCGGCTGTTGCGGAAGGATCAGGCCGGGGGTGCCGGGCGTCAGTACGACTTCCGAAGGCGGATCCAGATAGGTGAGCCTGAGTTCACCTTCGATGACACGGACCAGGCCCCACACTCCTGCTTTAGTATCGTGGCGGGCGCGCAGGGCGGCTGGAAGCGTGTCCTGGTCGAATACCGGCGTGGACCGATAAGGGCGAATGTCGTCCATCGTCATGCGACCTTGCGGGTATCGCCAGCGACGGTCCGGCGATCCAGTCGGAAGAACATGGCGAGTTGAAGGCTTTCGGCGATGCGCGCGGCCTTGGCTTGAAGGGCGGCGGCCGCGTTGGGTTCCATCAGCTCACCGGTGGTCTGCTCCCACAGGCCGAGCCAGCGGTCGAACAGCTCGAGCGTGATCCTGCCCTTGTGCTTCACATGCGCGGGAACAGGCTGCCCCTTGTAGCGCCCGCTGGTGAGCATGACCGAGGACCAGAAGGCGGTTAGCTTTTCCAGATGATACGGCCAGTCATCGATCGCATCATTGAAGATGGGGCCGAGTTCGGCATCCGCCCGTACCCGGGCATAGAAGGCCTGCACCAACGCTTCCAATCCCGCATCGTCCAGTTTCAATCCGGCCATTGCCACGACTCCAAATCATGTATCAACAATGCATCTATACTGATGCAATAAAACATGCAACAATTATACATTTTTTGGAGATCAGACGATGCGCCTCACGCGCTACACCGATTATGCGATGCGTGTGCTGCTCTATCTGGGTCGGCAACCCGATCGGCTATGCTCGATCGCCGAGATCGCACAAGCCTATGCCATCTCGCAAAACCATCTGATGAAGATCGTCAACGACCTGGTAAACGCCGGCTATCTGGAAAGCGTGCGCGGGCGCAAAGGTGGTATCCGGCTTGCGCGTTCCGCAGAAGAAATCAATGTCGGCGCACTGATCCGCCACACCGAGGACGATTTCGATCTCGTCGAATGTGGCTCATGCCTGATCGCGCCCGCCTGCGGCCTGACCAGCGTGCTGGACGAGGCGCTGCGGGGCTTCCTCACCATCCTCGACGGCTATTCGCTCGCCGATGTGCTGGCAAGGCGCGGAGATTTTGGGCATCTGCTCAATTCCACGACCGACCATCCACGGATGGCTGGCCCTGCAAACTGAGGGCCAGGCGAAGCCGGTCAAGAAAATCTGCTCCTTCTCTGATGGTCGGAGGCAGCCGTGAGAGGCACACGATGCTTATGCGTGCGTGGGTGTTTCTATGGATGATTGCGGGAGCGATGGCATGGGTGCTGTAATGCTGCAGGGAACCGGATCGGATGTCGGCAAGTCGGTGCTTGTCGCCGGACCATGCCGCGCGCCCGTCAATCGCGGGCTTAATGTCCTGCCGTTCAAGCCGCAGAACATGTCGAACAACACTGCCGTCACGGTCGATGGTGGGGAGATCGGTCGCGCGCTGGCTCTCCAGGTAGTGGCCGCCCGCGTCGAGTTGCATACCGACATGAACCCTGTGCTGCTGAAACCGCAGGCGGATCGGACTTCGCAGCTCGTCATGGATCATCCCTTACTGTGCGGCACTCGGCGCTCGACGGGCTTTTCGGATAAGCAGGCTAAACGCCATCGTGAACAGGAGATGGATGATCAGAAAGATTTTCGCGATTTCCCGCGCTTCTCCGGTTGCCACACCCCACATATCGTTGACGGCCACCGCCCCGAATCCGATCAGATTGGCAATCAGGACGTTGCTCAGCGCGGAAGGCTCCTGCCCGCGCGACAGCCAGTTGAGCGCCGCGATGCCGAAAAACGGCCCGCCTAGCAGACGGAGCAGTGAAATGAGTTCCAGCGAAGCATCTGGCGGAACAGCACCGACCCCGAAAGCCAGCGGGAAGAATGTCAGTCCGATCCCAACAGCAGCGAGATAGAATGCGGACAGTGCAAGCGTGGTCCTGAGCATAGCGCGTCTCCCAAAGGGTTTCCGTCAGCCTTCCGACGAAGCCTCGAACACTTCCAGCTGCGCCGCGAACGCGCGCTTGTATGCCGGCCGCGCTTCTCCGCGAGCAACATAGGCCGACAGGTTCGGAAATTCGGCCAACATATCCGACGATGCCTTCAGCCGGAGCAACACCGATACCATCATCAGATCGCCGGTGCTGAATGCCCCATTGAGCCATTTCGCTTCACCGAGCCGCGCGGAAAGTTGGTCGAGCCGCGTGCGGATGCGATCTTCCATCATCGGCAGCCGATGCTCGTGCCACGGCTTGTCGCGCTCCATGTACGAGGCGGCTTCGCGTTCGACAATCAGCGGCTCCACCGTGTTGAGCGCGGCGAACATCCAGGCGATCGCGCGTGCCCGCCCCTCAGCATCGCGCGGCAGCAGACCAGCATGGCGCTCCGCGATATGAAAGGTGATCGCCCCCGTCTCGAACAGCGCGAGATCGCCTTCCTCATAGGTCGGAATCTGTCCGAACGGATGCAGCGTCAAATGCGCGGGTTCTTTCATCTCGGCGAACGAGAGCAGGCGAACTTCATAAGCCTGGCCGACCTCTTCAAGCGCCCAGCGGATCCGCATGTCACGTGCGAGACCCTGCCCGCGATCGGGGGAGTTGGCAAAGGCGGTTATGGTGGGTGTCATGGGACGCCTCATTTTCCGTAGTCGACACTCGGGAACCAGTCTCCTCGCCCTTCCGGCGTCGTATCGAGCAGGCCCCAGACCGGATCAGCACAATCGAGGCCGCGATGATCCTGCCCCGGATCGTCGGGCGCGAACACCAGTTCGCTGCCCCAGAAGTGCCGGATCGTATCGCCTTCCTTCCGGAAGACATTGAGCATCGGCTCGTCCCAGTTCTCGTCGGGCTTGTAACCGCGCGCGGCGCGCATGTCCTGTGTCAGCGCAGCGGTGTTGCCATAGTAATGCGCGTTATAGTCATTGCCAGCCGTGGAGAGCAGCTGAAGATGCGTCCATCCCCTCTCATGCGCCCAGGCGGCAAGCCGGGCGATCGGGGAGGCGGCCACCACATAGAACGGCGCGCGCTGTGGCACATGGCGCGCCGCGCCCTCGATACAGTCGAGCAGGTGCGTGCAGCCAGAACAGGGAACGTCACGTTCAGGCCCGAACATGTAGCTGTAGATCAGCAGGGTCGGGAAATCGTCAAACAATTCCGACAAATGCACTTGTTCCGGCCGTTGATGGGCGCCGATCCGTTCGAAGACAAAATCCTCCGGGATCGTTCCACCGGGTGGCAGTCACGACGGATTCTTGCAACGGATTCAGCCTGCCGTCGCAGCGCGATCTCCGCATCGAGCAGCGCGTTGCGTGCCTCGCGATATTCCTGACTCTCGTTTGGGAAGGACATGTGGGGGAATTCGTCGGTCATTCGATGGTCTCCCTTTGCCGCGCCTCGACATGGCGCTTGAAGTTGTCGAGGATCGACTGCCATCCATCGCGCTGCATCTCGATCGAATTTTCTCCTTCCGCTTCGAACGTCACACTAACGCGCGCACCCTCGGAACCGGGCGTAAATTCGACCTTGGCGTGGCGACCGCCGAATTCATATTCGATCAGCTTGTGCGTCTCGATCTTCGTGTAGGTTCCGGCAAAGTCGAAACCCATGCTGCCGTCCTTGGCCTTCATGCGGGAGGAAAAGATCCCGCCTTCGCGCAGATCGACTGTTGCAGTCGGTGTGTGCCAGTCGTCGGACGCCGCGTTCCACTGCTTGATGTCCTCGGGACTGGTATAGGCCTGCCATACCCGTTCGACCGGTGCGTTTACGGTCGTTTCTACCGTGATCTTTTGGCTGGTCATATGATTGGCTCCTTCGGAAATGAGGATGAAAGATGCAGTTCGGCGCTATTGCTCGATTTCGGGCGTTACGAGCCGGATCAGTTTGTCGAGGCATTCCTGCCAACCGAGATAGCAGGCCTCGGGCGGGATCATGTCTGGCACGCCTTCCTGTTCGACAGTCATTTCCGTGCCCATCGAAACAGCCCTGAAGGTGACGGTCGTGCGCATTTCACCAGGCATATTCGGATCGTCGAAGCTGTCGGTATAGACCAGGCGTTCGCCGGGGAGGAATTCGATATATTCGCCGCCAAAGCTGTGGCTGTGGCCGGTGGTAAAGTTGCGAAAGGACATTTTGTACGTTCCGCCGACCTTGGCCTCCAACTCGTGGACCGTGCAGATGAAGCCGTAGGGCGGAAGCCAGCTGGCGACTGCGTCCGGTTCGATGAAAGCCCGGAAGACCTTTTCCGGCTTGGCCGCGATGACGCGGTGCAGGCGAATTGTATTCGGCATTTTGCTCTCCTCTTGAATACTGGTGTCCCGAGGACGAATGGATCCCCGGCGTCCCGACATCGGGTCTAACTTTTTTCCGCCGCCACGCGTGCAAAGGGAAACAAGGCCCTGAGCTGTGGGCTGCGCAGCCACAGTCCGCCCCACATGAAGAGCCCGAGATACAGACCGAACAGGATGTGGCTGAAGAGCGGACTCTCCGCGCGTATCTGTGTTGCCATGGCACCGCCAAGCAATCCGGTCATCAGCACAGCGCCAAGGAGACTGGTGCGTGGGATCAGGTATAGCGCCAGGCAGATGAGTTCGAGGATACCAATTGGTAGCGCATAGCCCGGCGGCCAGCCGAGCTGCGCCAGGGTTTCCCCTGCAATCGGCATCCCGAGCAGCTTCGGCGGAATTGAAGCGCTGAGCATGAAAAGCGTGAATACTCCTGTCAGCACGCGGCCCGTCCACGTCATGGATTTGGGGTTCATGTGTTTCTTCCTCTTGGACATTGAAGTCAGCCCGAGGACGAATGCCTGCGCGTCATTCCGACATGCACCACAACTTTTTTGACGCCTCTTTCCGAAGGGCAAGTGAGCCCATGGAAGGACCGCGGCCTACTTCCCGACATGGGAAACACCCCTCGACGCCACCATGCGGGGAGCTATGCTCTCTTCGATTGTGCCGACCCTCCGGAACCGACGAAATCCCGGCGGCAATTTATTTGGATCGGATGTCGGATCGCGGCCGGCGGCAGCGTCCTTGGAGAACGGAGACTCAAAAATGCTGTACACATTGCTGTGCTATAATGACGAGATGGTAACGTCCGCCTGGACGAAGGAAGAGGACGCCGCTGTCATGGCGCGCCTTGATGAGGTCCATCGCAAATGGGCCGACAACTTCAGACCCATGCTGCGGCTTATGCCGACGAGTGCCGCGACGACGCTGCGCAAGTCGGAAAATCTTGTTGTTGACGGGCCTTATGCGGAAACCAAGGAGCAGCTGCTCGGGTTTTATGTGGTCGATGTCGACAATCTCGACCAGGCGCTCGCCATCGCCCGGGAACTCGCGGTGGCCAATCCCGGCGGCGCCTACGAGATCCGGCCGGTGATGCTCTACTATCCTGACGGATCGGCAATCGACGATGCCCCAGCCGCCTGATCCCGACTGGATTGAATCCCGGCTTATCGGCGCCCGCCCGCGCGCGATCGCCGCTTTGCTGCGCTATTTCCGCGACCTGGACCTGGCGGAGGAAGCCTTCCAGGAAGCCTGCCTGCGCGCACTGAAGTCCTGGCCGGAAAACGGCCCGCCGCGCGATGCGGAAGGCTGGCTGATCATGGTGGGGCGCAACACGGCGCTCGATCATGTGCGGCGGCAGTCGAAGCTAACAGAGCTACCGCCGGAAGATGCCATGTCGGACAGAGAGGATGTCGAGCCGGTTCTTGCCGAGCGGCTCGATTCTGCCGACTACCGGGACGATATCCTGCGCCTTCTCTTCGTTTGCTGCCATCCGGACCTACCCGCCACCCAGCAAATCGCGCTGGCGCTACGTATCGTCTCCGGAATTTCCGTGCGCGACATTGCCCGTGCATTCCTCGTCCATGAACGCGCGATGGAACAACGCATCACGCGGGCAAAAGCACGCATCGCCAAGGCCGGCGTTCCGTTCGAAACGCCGGGACCGGTGGAGCGCTCGGAGCGTTTCGCGGCGGTTTCGGCAATGATCTACCTCGTCTTCAACGAAGGCTATACGGATGCCAATCCGGCAAGCGAACGCGCGAACCTGTGCGGCGAAGCGATCCGGCTGGCGCGGCTGATGCTGCGCATGTTCCCCGCCGAGCCTGAAATGATGGGGCTTCTGGCGCTGATGCTCCTTCAGCATTCGCGTCAGGGCGCCCGTTTCGATGAAACCGGCGCGCCGATCCTGCTCGAGGATCAGGACCGTTCACTCTGGAACCGCTCCATGATCGCAGAAGCCTTGGCGATAATCGACAAGGCCATGTTGCACCACCAGCCCGGCCCCTATCAGATCCAGGCGGCGATCGCGGCGCTGCATGCCCGTGCAGGCAAGCCTGAAGATACCGACTGGGCGGGTATCGATCAGCTCTACCAAGCGCTTGAACGGCGCGCCCCGTCGCCGGTCGTCACGCTGAATCGGGCAGTTGCCGTCTGGAAGCTTGAAGGGGCGCAATCCGCGCTGGACATGATCGCACCTCTGGACAACGCGCTCGGCGGATATTTCTATTTTCACGGGGTGCGCGGGGCGCTTTTGCGCGAGTTGGGGCGCAACGATGAAGCGCGTGATGCTTTCGGTGCTGCCATTGGGCTCGCCAGCACCGCCGCCGATGCAACACATATCCGCAAACAGCTCGATAGATTGGAAAGGAGCGGGGCGCAAACCAGCTGAGCGGAATCCAACAGGTCCCAGCTAACCCAGCATCGCCCGGTCTCGCGCTGGTGGGAACGACGGGGCGCTTCGCTCTGTCGATGAGCTGAAAATCCATGTCCGCGCACCTTGTGCTCCTAACCGCCCATCTAATGTCGCTTGAGAAAATTCCGAGTTTTCATATCACTCGATCATCAGGGGAACACGTACTGTTTGGAGTATCTATCATGAATTTCCCCTCAATATTTAAGACGACTGGTCTGTCTGCCGGGTTACTCATGTCTCCTGCGACAATGCAGAGCGTTGCAGCTCAAGGGTCCGAACCAACTGTCGATACGAACGGTGATGGAACACCTGACGCCTGGGACACGGATGGCGTCGGCAAAGCCGATGCTTGGGATACGAACGGCGATGGGCAGCCCGACGCCTGGGACACGGACAACAACGGTAAACCCGACGCATATGATCGGGACGGAGACGGTCAGCCCGAAACGATGGACAAGGACGAGGATGGAGTGCCCGACGAGTAGGTACTGCAACCGGTTATCTCGCAGGTTGTTGATTCTGCCCAATCTAGTTGGCGTAAGGCAGTCTCTTGAACGGCATGCCCGTCGGGGCGCCACGTTGATCCGGGAGAGGTTTACAATGCAATACACGCTCATTTTCTCAGAGAATCGCATCGAACCAAAAGATGTTTTCGAATTCGAGGCCGAAGACATAGTCGTTGTCGACGCCCCGCGAGCCGCCGCCCTTGCCCAGCATTTCGTGGAACATGGCCGTTTCGACCATCCACGTGTGCAGTTCCTCGCCGCGCTTTCCGAGCGGCTCGTCGAGGCTCTGGTCTGGCCCGGCGCCGTAGCCGTCGATTGAAAGCGAAAAACCCGAAACGATCACCTTGGTCATGGCCTCCTCCCTTCTTTCATTTGTTGAACGGGCACGTTTTTCGCGCTGTCCGAATGCCCGAGTCCCACCGATTATTTGGTCCCAGTGAACCGGATGCAACTCGTGGCCTCCGCCGTCGAGTTCACCAGCCTGGCACCCTTTACCGCTTGTAGGAGCGCTTCACCGTGCCGGTACGGGTACACCGGAGGCATTTGGATTGATGCGCGAAATCCGGATCGATCGCTAGGTCCGATACAAGGCCCCCAAGTAACTACGGCCGGCATGCGCAGCGATGGGTTCTCGGCCGGATATGGCAGAAGCGGGTTCGATTGGGAGACTTCAGCTAGCAGGGGCAAAGTGTGCCATCTGATCGGCATGCGCCCTGTTGAATGCCGGACCCTTCGTGATGCGCGTGACGTAAGCCTCGGTCGCGGGGCGATCTCCAAATGCACGCACTTTCTCGACACGCAGCACATCAGCCATCAGCAGATCTGCAACGGTAAAACGACCGGCGGCCAGCCATTCCCGCTCCTTCAGAACGCGTTCCATGTGGTCGAGGCGGCTTTCCATCCAATCGGTAAGGTGGTTTTCCTGAACTCCGGTCACCTCCAGAAACCACCAAGGGACGGTCACCATCTCAATTGAATTGAGCGCGGCGACTGTCCACTGTAGCGTTTCGGCTTCTCCGATCTGGTCGCGGGGCATCAGCTTTTCGCTTCTTCGAGCTAGATGCAGTAGCCCCGCACCGCTCTCGAACATTTGAAGTTCTCCATTGGACAGCATCGGAACCTGGCCGAAAGGCTGCATGTCGAGATGATTGGTTTCACGACCTTCGAACGGCACTGTCCGCACTGAGTAGTCGAAACCGGCCTCTTCGCAAGCCCACCGCAAGCGAAGGTCTCGCACGAAACCTTGTGGCCCTTCCGGCACCCAATCGAGCGTCCAAATAACCAACTCGTTCATATTGCGGCATCTCCCTCTGTCATTGCCGACCGCATACAGGTGTCTGGTTCGATGCTACAGAGAAATGGGACAGTTAAGCTCAGGCGTCCGACAGGCAGGTCTTTCCCTTCTGCTCCCCGACTAGGATCCATAATTGCCTTCGCGACTCGGCAACATGCCGGGGAAGTCGTCTCTTCCCAGCATCAAGGAAACTGCCTGTCGTTGATGCTGGGAAGAGGCGCCAATCTGCTGAGCGCACCATAATCGCAACACACTATTGATTCGCATTATCATTTAGACTAGTTGCCTGCGGACATTTGCATATCTCAGGGGGTCAATGTGTTGCGTCCGCTTTTTCCAGGTTTCAGGCTTGCCTTGTGTGCGGCAAGTGCGCTCTCGGCTCCTGTGTTGGCGCAGGACAGGGGCGATGCGCAGGAGGAGCCGGACAAGGCCGCTCAGACAGGCAACACCATCATCGTCTATGGCCGCGGGATCGAAGCGAACGCTGCGGCCACAGGGCTTGACCTGACCCCGCGCGAAACGCCGCAGTCGATTTCGATCATCACCCGTGAGCAGATGGATGATCAGGGGGCCGCAACCGTTGCCGACGTGCTCGAATACACCACTGGCATTTCGGTGAAGAGGGTGGATCGCGGTCGCAATCTCCTCTCCGCGCGCGGCTTCGACATCACCAATTTCCAGCTCGACGGGATGCCCTTCGCCACGGGCAATGTCGGCCTCGAAGAAACCAGCGCGGCAATTTACGAACGGATCGAAGTTATTCGTGGTTCGACCGGGCTGTTACAGGGTGCGGGCGAACCCTCAGCCTCGATAAACATGGTGCGCAAGAAGGCCGACGCGCGCGAGCTTACCGGCGAGATCACGGTGGAGGCAGGTTCCTGGGATCACTATTCGGGTATGATCGACGTGGGCGCGCCGTTGACAGCCGATGGTTCGGTGCGTGCCCGGCTCGTGGCCGAAGTCTATGCTCAGGATGCCTTCATCGATCTGGAAAGCAGCAAAGGCATTACCCTTTATGGTGTGCTTGGCGCGGATCTCGGACCGGGTACGCGGATCAGTGCAGGCGCGAGTTACCAGAAGGACGAGCGCGACGGCGTGATGTGGGCGCAGTTGCCCTATTGGTATGCAGACGGCTCGGTCGCCGAATGGTCGCGATCGAGGACGACCGGTGCCGAATGGAACGAGTGGGACACGATCGAAAAGGCCGCCTTCGTCACGATCGAACAGGAACTGGGGGAAAGCTGGCTACTGCGCGGCGATGTGTCCTATGCCGAGCAGACTGAGGATTCCAAGCTCATCTGGCTCTGGGGCAATCCGGACCGCGAAACCGGGTTGGGAATGGATGTATGGCCATACTGGTATCTAACCAATCCCAAGCAATGGAACTTCAACCTTCAGCTCAAGGGTGACTACCACTTGTTCGGTCGCCAGCATGAACTGGTGGTGGGCGCGATGCACAACCGTCTCAAAAACGGTTGGACCAATCGCGATCCAGATGCTGCCACGGTCGCTCCTGTTGGCAATTTCAACGAATGGGACGGCAGCTATCCTGAACCGGTATGGGGTGAACGCTACCGCATGAGCGGGTTCGGCACGACCAAGCAAAGCGCCGTTTACGCCGCTACTCGCTTCCAGATTCTCGACAGCCTGAAACTGATCGCCGGCGCGCGGCTAAGTTCATGGAAGCGGGATGAGGAGGAGGCGCTCTATACGCCCGAACCCTACACGATCGAGCACGACAACGTATTCACGCCCTATGCTGGCCTGATCTTCGACTTCAACGACTATTTGTCCGCCTATGTCAGTTATACCAGCATCTTCAATCCGCAGACCGCGCGCGATCGCGATGGGCGTTATCTCGATCCGCTCGAAGGTAACAACTACGAAGCGGGGCTGAAGGCGGACCTGATGGATGGCCGTCTGCGTGCTTCGGCGGCCGTGTTCCGTATCGAGCAGAACAATTTTGCCGTTCCGGATGACGGCTACTTTGTGCCCGGTACGACAGACGTTGCTTCGCGCCCGGCGCAGGGCGTCGTTTCGAAAGGCTATGAGCTGGAAATGCAGGGCGAACTGCTCCCTGCCTGGGATATCAGCGTCGGGTGGAGCCACTTCAAGGCCCAGGATCCCGACGGTATCGACGTGCAGGCCCATCAACCGCGCAGCGTGTTCCGAATGGCCACAAGGTACGACTTCAGCGGCGCGCTCGATGGTTTCAGTCTGGGCGGATCGCTTCGTTGGGAAAGTCGCCCGCCACAGACAGCTGACAATCCGGAAACTGGCGAAACAGAATCCGTGGGTCAGGAAGCATATGCGCTGGTCAATCTGATGGCCGCGTATGATCTGACGGATCAGTTGTCACTTCAGCTCAACGTCAACAACGTCTTCGACAAGACCTACTATAATACCAATTCGTGGTTCGGAGGTTATATTTACGGCGAACCGCGCAATGCCCGCGTGACCTTGCGGTATGGATTTTGATCGCGCGGTCATCGCGAATGGGAAGACCCATATGAGTGCTTCCCAGCGAGCGAGGCGAGTCGCCTGGATGCCGACACTCGGCCGTTTTGCCGCGGCGATCGCAGGTGGATACGTCTTTACCAACGGCTTCGTAGTGTCGACCACGCTGACCGGCTTCATATTCGGGTTGCGTTACTTCGAGGCGCAGACACTGGCCTGGCTGCTGAGCGTCATCGTCTATCTGGCGGCGATGCTGTGGGCCTTCGCCGAGCGCCGTCTGGCCCGCGTATGGCTGGTGCTGGGCGGTGGTGGGCTGGCGCTGTGTGTGGGCGCATGGCTGCTTTCGCGGCAGTTGCTCTAGAGAAAGGGAAGGGACGATGCGCGAAACGTTTCGCCTGTCGATGGCATATCTTCACACCTGGCTGGGCCTCATACTCGGCTTCGTGTTGATGGTGGTCTTCTTTTTCGGCTCGCTGTCGGTGTTCGATCGAGAGATCGACCGCTGGAGTGTGCCGGAGACGCGGGCCGAAGCAGCGCCATTCCCTTCCTTCGATCGTGATGTGCGTCCTGTGATCGCGCAGGTCCGGCCCGATCCCCACAGCGTGGAGCACACTGCGGCGGAGGTGATCGGAACACTGCCGGCGGCTGAGGACATGAAGGCGTCCGACATGGGCGTCTACACCAACCACCGTGACCCGCTGGTGCGGATGTACGTGGCGTTCGATGTACCCAACAAACCCCGCGATCCTCTTCTCGATCACGTCCATGTCTATGGCTATGCGTCGATCGACCCTCAGACCGGCGAACGCTTGCCGCCAGACCTGCAGGACCGGCTGGCGCTGGGTACCGGCTTCTTCTTTCCGCTACATTACATGCTGCATCTGGAGTGGAAGAATCTCGGCTATTGGATCGTCGGCCTGGCGGGAATGGGGATGCTGGTGGCGCTGGTCACGGGCGTGGTTATGCACCGCAAGATTTTCCGCGAGTTTTTCACCTTCCGGCCGGGCAAGGGGCGGCTGCGCTCGACGCTGGATTTGCACAATATGACCGGCGTGCTGGCGCTGCCATTCCTGTTCCTGATCTCGCTGTCGGGCCTGCTGATCTTTGCCTATATGTATTTCCCCTCGCCGACGGCGTTGATGAATCCATTGATGGAAGTGCAGGAGGCAGCGGATGCCGAGCGCACCGGCCTCGCTGCCGAACCCTCGGGCAGGCCGGGCGGGCTCGCCTCGGTCGATGCCATGATGCAGGACGCCAGGGCGCGCTGGGCGGCGAATGGCGTCCCGGGGGAAGTGGGAGAGGTTTACATTGCGCATCTTGGAGATGCCGATTCCTATGTTTCGATCAGCCGTGACACAGTCGACCGCGTAGCCACTGGCGAAACGTTGCACTTTAGCGCCGCTACCGGCGAGCTCATCTACGAAGATCCACCTGCCAGCGCCGTCGAGGCGGTGGACGGCTTCCTTTACGGCCTGCATTTCCAGTTCTTCCGGCACTGGCCGCTCCGCTGGCTTCTGTTCATCGGCGGCCTGATGGGATGCGCGTGCATTGCGACCGGGTTCCTGTTCTTCGTGGAAAAGCGCAAGCGCAAGCACGCCGAGACGAGCATACCGGGCGCCCGGATTGTCGATGCGCTGGCGGTAGCGAGCGTGAGCGGCATGCTTGTCGCCACATGCGCAATGCTGCTCGCAAATCGACTGCTGCCCATAGATCTGGCCGGTCATGACGTGTGGCAGATGAGAGTCTTCTGGTTCGCTTGGCTGTTCTCGTTGCTGCATGCCGCCATTCGTTCACCTCGGGTCGCGGTCGGCGGTACCTCTCCTGCCTGGCGCGATCAGTGCTGGATGATTGCAGGACTCGCACTTGCGGCTGTACTGGCCAATTGGGCAACGACAGGTGATCACTTGTTGTCAACTGTCGGCATGGGGTACTGGCCGGTCGCGGGCGTCGATCTGGTGTTGCTGGCGGGGGCGGGGGCGGCCGCCTTGGCCGCATATCGGCTCGGGCGACGTGCTGCGATGACCTCGCATACGCTGAAAGCCTCCCCTGAAACAGCCTCAATCGGACGGCAGGCCCATGTCTGACGGCGCCCTGACCTTCCTGGCCTTCCTCATGTCCCTTGTCGGGATGGGGACATTGGCACTCTCGATCGAGGCGCATTGGCGGCAGGTGATGGGCAACCGTGTGCGGCCTGCGAGGTCAAGACGCAGGCTGCGGCTTGCGGGTGCAGCGCTGCTTGCCATTGCCTTCCTGCCGTGTGCCGCCGCCGATCCCGTGTCGATGGCCGCATTGGTGTGGCCCATGCTTCTGACCGTCGCAGCGGCGACAGTCGCAGCGTCGCTCACGCTGCATGCGCGATTTGCGGTGTCACCGAATAGGGATTGAGGTTCCATTTTGGCGATAATCCGCTGGCGTTGTTATGGCGCCATAGATCGGAACGGATATGGGATCGGAGCAGCATAGCCGAAAACTGAACCTCTATCTGCGTCACCGCGCGGAATTGATCGACTATGCCACACCGATCGTAGGCGACCGGGCGCTTGCCGAGGACGTGGTACAGGACGCGTGGCTGCGCTTTTCCGAAGCCGGTTCGCATGATGCCAAAACGCGCCTGATCCGGCAGCCGGTCGGTTATCTCTACCGTATCGTCCGCAACCTGGCTCTCGATATCTCGCGTCGTCAGGCTTCGGAAAACTGGGCAGACGAAACACGCCTACCAGAAATTCCCGATCTTGCTGTGGATGCCGACCGCGCGATGGAAGGACGCGAAAAGTTGAAGGCTCTTCATCGCGCCCTTGCCGAGCTGCCTGAGCGCGAGCGCTTGGCTTTTGACATGCATCGCATGCAAGGGCTGACCTACGCCGAGATTGGCGTAGCGCTCGAGCTCTCACAGACGCGTGCATACGAGCTTGTTCGTGCCGCGCTCGAACATTGCATGATCAAGCTGATGGATGGCGGCCATTTATGAATTCGGCTGCAACACCGAAGATTTTCCCGGCAGTTTCGTCTAGTCCAAAAGGGAAACCGGACGATCTGATGCGCGATGAGTTGAAACATCACGAAGGCGGCATGTCACGCAATGAACTGGTGCGCGAGGCGGCCGACTTGTGGCTACAGCTTCAGGCCGATCCCGAACTGCAAAGTGAAGTCGACGAATGGTGCGCGCGAAGCGCCGATCATGAGCGAGCTTTTTCCGCCGCTAAGGAGAGCTGGACGCTCGCCGGACAATTGGCACCGTCTGCGTCCATACCGCCTGTCAGACACCGGGGCAGGGCAAGCCGATGGCATTTTCGCCCGAAGCGAGCGATCACCGCCATGGTCGGCGCTGCCGCCGCCGCGTGTCTTGCCGTCGTCAGTGCTCCTACCTTGTTGCTGATGTGGCAGTCCGATTATCGCACTGGTACCGGAGAAATGCGTAATGTGACGCTGCCGGATGGATCGTCCGTAACGCTCGATACCGGCAGTGCAATTGCCGTAAACTACGAAGATGGCCAGCGTGGTGTACGCCTGCTCGCAGGGCAAGCCTGGTTCGATGTCGCACCTGACGAGAAGCACCCCTTCACGGTCTCGGCTGCCAATGCACGGGTTAGGGTGACGGGCACCGCCTTCGATGTCGGCCTTGACGATGACTCGATCGATGTGATGCTCGCACGGGGCGGTGTCCAGGTAGCCTGGGATGACAAAGCGCCCATCATGCTAAGGCCCGGCGATCGTATCCATCTTGCTCGACCGTCCCACTCGGTAGACCGGAGCCGCATGGCCATTTCCTCTATGGGAAGCTGGAGGCACGGGCGGCTGATAATCGAAGACGTGCCACTCTCGGAAGGGATCGACCAACTGCGTCGTTATTATTCGGGAGCGATCGTGCTGACCAGTTCAGCGCTTGGGCAGCGCAGGGTCACTGGCGTGTTTGACGTTCACGCTCCCGAAGAGGCGTTGCGCCTGATGGTCCGGCAACATGGAGCCAGTGTCCGCTCCGTCACGCCTTGGCTCCTGATTGTATCTGCTGACTAAAATTCCCGGCGTCTTTTCAATCTTCTAACGAGTTCTCGAAAAAAATTCGCGATCCGACCGAAGATCGCGCGATCCATTTCGTCTCATCCTTGCACGCAGTTTATGCGATTAACTCGCAGGAGCAATAAGGATGGAAGGACGGTTTTGTGAAAGCATCGGGGGGCACCACATATGGCGCAAGGATTTCAGTACGGACACTGGCTGGGAGCACGGCTTTAGCGCTCGCGTTGGTTGCAGTGCCGTGCATGGCGCAGCAGGCTTCTTCGGTTGACGAAGAGCAGGCACGGAACACACGCTACTTCGATATTCCCGCACAGCCCCTGACCAGTGCGGTCACGGCTTTCGGCGACCAGGCCGCAATTCAGGTGACAGTGGACGGCAGTATCCTGTCCGGCCTGACGTCAACGCCCATCAGCGGCAACCTCACTCCGGTCGAGGCCCTAGATCGGCTATTGAGCGGCACGGGGATTGGCTTCCGCTGGGTCAATGGCAACAGCATCGCACTCGAGCGCGCCCCGGAAGCGGCGACAAATGGCGACGGCACCATTCAACTCGACACGCTGCAGATCGAAGGCGCGACCACGGTTGAGCGCGAAACCGGCGCGGAACGGGATGCGCGCGGCCACAACGAGGTTTATGATCTCGACATTTCATCATCCTTCGCCGGCAGGGAAGAGGTCGAGCGCTACAAAGGCGTGAACACGGCCGATGTGCTGAAGGGCATGGTCAACGTCTTTAGCGGTGATGCCCGTAATGGTGGCGCGCTCGATCCCAGTATTCGCGGTGTCCAGGGGCCCGGACGCGTACCGGTCATCGTCGACGGGACCGAACAGGCGCTGACGGTCTGGCGCGGCTATAACGGTGCGAGCAATCGCAACTACATCGATCCCAGCCTCATATCGGACGTGCAGGTCTTGAAGGGGCCTGTGTCCATCCGCGGTGTGAATGGGTCGACCGGCGGTGCCGTTGTTATCAATACGCTCGATGCCGATGACATTCTGGAGCCCGGTCGAAATTTCGGTCTCGAACTCAGGCTGGAGGGCGGCAACAACTCCATCAACCCGCGCTTGCCGACGCTACTCACCGGCCAGGACTACCGCGATGTTCCCGGCTTCACCGATGGAGGGATCGGCCCGACATATCCCTATGGCGACCCCTCACTGCGCGTGAACCTGCGAACTGAAGACGACAACGAGGCATTTTCATTCGGGGACCGAGCGATCCGGATTGCCGCTGCGGGCCGGATCAGCGACTTCGATCTTTTCGGAGCCTATGCCTTCCGCGAACGCGGCAATTACTTCTCCGGCAAGACAGCGCCCGATTACTACCAGCAGGAGGATCTGGCGGCCAATCTCTCCGACAACTATGTGCGCAGGCTCGGGCTGAACTATGAGCCGGGCAATGAGATTCCCAACACTTCGAGTGAGCTGGAATCGTTCCTCCTCAAAGGCACCTGGCGGATTGCCGACGATAAGTATCTCCAGCTCGGTTTCCGGGACAGCCGCACGAAATTCGGTGAGATCATGCCGTCGCGCGTGTTCAGCGGCAGCGTCGATTCCTTCGGTAATGTGCAATGGCCGCTGAGTAAGGTTCATCTCCAGGCTTACAACGCCGAATATAAATGGCAGCCGGAGGGCCGCTGGATCGATCTCAAAGCCAATATCTGGGCGACCGATACCGTCAGCGACACTTATAGTGCAGGCGGGTTTCCCAATTCGGCATCGGTCGAAGACCCGATCATCATCAACAGCGCAGTCTCGAACGCTGACAATGACCGCTATGGCTTTACCGCCAGCAATCAGTTCAGCCCGACCTCGACGCTCGATTTTTTGCTTGAAGGCAGCTGGCAGCATGAGAAGCTGCGCTCGGATGATGAATACACCGATGCGGTGGCCAATGGCTGGCGTCAATATCCTCGCGCCGGCCGCCGCGAGGAATATCGCATCAATTTCAGCGGCGAATGGCGGCCTGCACCGTTTCTGAAGCTCAATGCCGGAATCACCTATTCCGGCTACTGGGCGCAGGACGACTTCCTGCCCGAACTTCTGGAATTCAATGGCGGCTCCATCGACCGATATGTGACTCCGACTTTTGATGTTGAATATGAAACGACGGAATATGGCGCAGAGGCTTACGAAGCATATCTAAGGGAACGATACGCCGCGCTTGGCGCTACGCCGGAGCAAATCGAGAGAATTGTTCCGCGGAATGTCGAGAGATATCTGGCCGACCCTTATCCATTCGGCGTTTCCCATACCGGCATATGGGAGCCTGATGCTGATGGTAATTTTCACCGCGCTGACAATGTCTGCCTAAATGGCTCATTGGCCAGCGTTGAGAACTACACAGACGGCAGCTGCGTCGTCAGCGCCAACAACATGGCCGTCGCCGTTACCGAAGCCAAACGAAGGTCCGACCATGGCTGGGCGCCGAGCGCCTCGGCGACGGTCTATCTCAGCGGCAGCAGCCGCGCCTACCTGCGCTATGCGCAGGCCTATCGCTTCCCGAGCATGTTCGAAAGCACGGTCGGCTTTTCGGCATCGCTCAACCCACTCGCGGACCTCAAGCCCGAACGCATCCATTCCTGGGAGGCGGCATTCATCCAGGATCTACGCCCGCTCTTCAACCTTCATGGCGAGGCTCAGCACGCCGACCTCAAGCTCACCTGGTATCACAACACGACCCACGATGTGATCGAACGGGATACCAACCTGATGTTCAGCAATCTGGACAGGCAGGTAATCGCCGGCTTCGAGCTACAGGCCCGCTATGATAACGGAAGCTTCTTCACCGATCTCAGCGCCGGTCATATGACCACCAACAAGGTTTGCGACGAAAGTGTCGCCGCGACCATGGATCCGTCACGAGGGCGCGTGCCCGACTGCGTGAAATACGGTTTTCTCTCCAGCTTCCTGCTGACCCAGGCGATACCGGAGGACTCCCTTAACTGGACGGTCGGTGGACGCTTTTTCGACCGGCGCCTGGAACTGGGCGGCCGCCTGACCTGGTACAGCAAATATGACAACCCGCAGCTCGACGAGTTCACGGACCCGGACGATTGCGTTGGCGGATGCGTGCTGAACATCCCGTTCACTTGGGACGAGATTCTCACCTTCGATGCCTATGCGAAATTCCGGATCAACGAGCGCTTCACCGCGGAACTGACCGGCCTCAATCTCAACAACCGTTACTATCTGGATCCCTTGTCGCGATCGCTGTTGCCAGCCCCTGGGCGCACCGTGCGGTTGAGCCTGACCGGGAGGTTCTGATGCACCGAATTCAGGGCCGCCACCACATCTATCAATCTTCTCAATCGGAGATGCTGGTGACGACCCTGGATGACAGCGCCCGAATGGTCGGGTGCCTCAACCCAAGGAGGAATACCATGTTGAATACACATCTCAAGCTCGCTGCGGCTGCACTTCTGGCATCTGCCGCCTTTGCCGGCAGTGCCCATGCGCAGGTCGTCGGTGAATCCAGCAATACCGCCAAGGTCAAGATCGATGTCAGTACCGTCAATGGCGGACCGCACAGTTCGGGCGAGGTCGGCATCAATGTGCCGGCCCTGACCTCAACTCAATATGTCGACTTTCTGGGCCTGCAAAATGTCCTCGGGACCGATGGCAATGGTGTCACGACATTCACGGCCACGACGACCGACGTCGACGATCACAGCACTTACGGTCGCTTCGACTTCGCCAAGGTCGGCTCATATGACCTCTATTTCGGTGAGTGGTCGCAGACCGGCAGCGCCACAGCGGGCGACCACACCGTCTATTATGGTGGCACAGGCGCCACGAGCAGCGGCAATATGCCGAGCAGCGGTTCGGCGAACTACACCGTCAAGGGCATAAGCAACTATGCATCGAGTGGAACGCCGCTGAGCGGCACGTTCACGGCCAATTTTGGCGCCGGTGAGCTGACCGGCTCGATTCAGAATTCGGCTCTCAAGATCGATATCGGAACGGCTGACATCTTCGGATCCGCGATTTCAGGTTTTGGCACGGCCGATGCGACCAACCCAAGCACCACCGCCACTCTGGCCAGCAATGGCGACGTAAGCGGACAGTTCTTCGGGTCGGCTGCGCAAGCCCTGGCTGGTATCGTGAGCTTCAGCAGCAACCAGTACGATACCGCGTTCGGCGGAGAGAACTGATTAACCCTGAATGACTTTGGCCGGAACCGGACCCCCAATCGGTTCCGGCCTTTTCTCCTATCGAAACGAACCGCGATTGTATCTGACACCTGACAAGCAGGCTGGCTCCGTCCAATCCATTTCCTTGCTCCGCCTTTGGGGCGTGATGCTGTGCGCCGGTGCCATGGCCCTGCCTTCCACCGCTTTCGCGCAAAGCTCGGCCGATCAGGACACGAGGCTGCGCCTCGATCAACAAATGGAGGGGCAGAAGCGCGAAAGCGAATCCGAACTGCTCGAAGACGCCGATGCGCTCGATGTTCCGACCTCGCTTGAAATCGACGGCCAGACCTATTCGGTCGGTGACAATGCCAATGATATGGGGAAGGCGCTCTATATCTCGATCACGCGCAAGCAATGGCCCGACGTACAGCGCTTCCTCGCCGCCTATCGGCGCTATCCCGATCGCGACCCGATGCTGGTCCATTATGGCAAGGGCGGCCTGGCACGCGAAGGTGGAGATCTGTCCGCTGCGGAAGCCGAGTATCGTGCGCTGCTGGCGCTCCAAGCCGACTTTCTTCCCGGCCAGCTCGAACTCGCGCGCGTGCTGTTCGAAAATCACAAGGATCGTGAAGCGCGTCGCGCATTCCAAGCTGCACACACGCTGTTGGCCGAAGAAGGCGATCAGGCCGTCAATGTGCGTCAGACGGTAGACGCCTTTCTCCATGCTTTGGAGCGGCGGCGCGGATGGCAAGGCAGGATCGCAGTCGGGCCGACCTACAGCACAAATCTCAATCAGTCCTCGGCCAGCTATACCTGTCTGCTCGAAGCCGATGACGGGACATGTCTGTTCGACCGCAAGGTTCCTGACCCGATCGCCGCTGCCGGTGTCAATTTCGAGGCGACGTTGGGCCGCGATATCCCGCTTGGCGGCCACCACGGCATCAGGGCGCGCGGACTGCTCTACGGCGACATCTATCCCGATCAGCACGATTATTCGCAAGCGACCGCGATCGGTCGCGTCGGCTATCGATACCAGTCCGCCCGGAACACGATTGCCCTGTCCCCATCGTTCGAGATCGGCTCGCTTGGGTCGTCGATCCTCTATGACGCGCCCGGCATCAATGCCGAATGGACGCATATTCTATCGCCCAGCGCGACGCTTCGGTTTGAGGGCGCCTACCGCGATTTCCGTTACCGATTGGCTACCTACGACCGGCAAGACGGCCCTCTGACCGATATCAGCCTTACCGCCTGGTACGCGGTGGCACCGGGCTGGACGCTGTTCGGCGGCCCGGATTTTTCCGTCAAGGACACTGACGATCCGGTCGACTCCTATGACCAGGGGGGCGTGCGGCTTGGTCTCAACAAGTCTTTCGGAACGGACGCCAGCCTGCTGCTGATCGGTTCCTACCGATATCGCAGATACCGGGCCTATAGCGAATTGTTCGCGGCGCAGCGCCAGGACGACCAGTTCAACGCCACTGCGATCGCGCGTTTTCCCGCACTGAAATTTGCCGGGCTCGTGCCCGAGATCGTGGTCCAGCACACCCACATCGAGAGCAACATCGACTGGCTGTATTCCTACGACCGCACCAGCGCCAGCCTGAGGCTCAGCCATGCCTTCTAGCGTCCCGCAGATTTCTTCGACCAACCTCAACAGGAGTGATTACCCATGACCACGACAATATCCGCACCCCCGCAGCGTGAAGCGAGCCGCGCCAAGCGCCTCAAGGCACGGACCCATGAAGTGCATGAGGGTGTCGATCGGTCCATCATGTCGGCCGCGTCATTCGCCAACCTGGAACGATATGAGCGGTTTCTCGCCGTCCAGTATCTCTTTCACCATGACGTCGCCGCCTTGTATGAGGACACAGGCCTGCAAGCGCTGTTTCCCGGTCTTGCCGCGCGTCAGCGACTTCATCTGGTCGCGGCGGACCTGACCGATCTGCAATTAGATCCGCCGCAAACGATGACGCCGGTGTTCGTGTCTGGTGATACGGTCGATATCCCCACCGCGCTGGGCTGGCTCTATGTCGCCGAAGGCTCGAACATGGGCGCGGCGCTCCTCCGCAAGGAAGCAGCAAAGATCGGTTTATCGGACGACCACGGCGCTCGGCATCTGGCCCCGGCGCCGGCAGGCCCTGCGCCGCACTGGCGCGCCTTCACCGCCGCGCTAGACAGTGTGACCCTCGATGAGACCGAGGAGTCCCGCGTGGGCGATGGTGCGATCGCGGCCTTCGCACGCGTACAGGATCATGTCGATGCGCGTCTTGGCTGAACCTTCACCCGGCGAGCTCTCGCAACGTGGACGGGCCGTGCGCACCGTCTGGCTGCTGCTGGGGCTGGTGCTCGTCGGTATCGGCATCATCGGCATTGTGGTGCCCTTGCTTCCCACGACCGACTTCATGCTGCTGGCGTTGCCGTGCTTTGCGAGGTCCTCGCCGAGGCTGGAGGCATGGCTCCTCAATCATCCTCGCTTCGGTCCGGGGCTCAGAGCCTGGCGAAGCGAACGCGCAGTGCCGCGCAACGCCAAGATCATGGCCTGCATCGGGATGACCATCGGTTATTTTGTCTTCTTGCTGCATGCACAACCGAACTGGATTCTATCGGCCGCGATTGCTCTTTTCATGCTGTTCTGGGCGGTTTGGATCGTGCGCCGGCCCGAGCCGAGGAGCCGCCGATGACGTGGAGGGATCAACTCACCCGCGACCAGATGTCTGATGCCCAGGACTTCGAGGCATTCGGCGATTCTGTTGTATTGAAGAGTTACCTATATGGCGACGCCGGTATTTCTTCAGACCTCGGAGAATCACCATCAGTTCCCACTGTCGAATGGGCGCCGCCAACACGATATTGCGACCAGCCGATGGATTGGCGCACGAGGCTGGTGGGGCTGGGCGGGACGACGGCGATGCTCTCGCTTGTCGCCGCAGCTGGAACGCTCGGCTGGCATGTGGCCGAGAACGTCAACGTCTCGCCGTCCCCACCTGTGGTTGTCAACTTGCGAAGCTTCGAAGCACCGCCGGAGCCAGTGCGTGAAGTACCGGAAGGCCCGGAGAAATTCGAACGACAGGAAGCGAAGCCTGAACCGAAGCCGGATGTCGTCATTCCTACACCATTGATACGGCTTTCCGTCCCTTCCGCAGCGCTTCAGGACATGCCCGAGCCGACGATCGAGATCGTCGATCCTGGCCCGACTGTTTCCGAGACAACGGCGCCAAAAAGTATCGCCGCGCCACAGGGCCGGCAGGTTTCGAACGATGCCAAGGCGACATGGGAGGCGCTGGTACTGGCGCATCTCGAAAAATATCGCCGCTATCCCGCACGTGCCCGGGCAGCCCGTCAGCAAGGCGTCACCCGTATTCGCTTCACCATGAACCGAGCGGGACGGATATTGTCGGCGGAGATAGCTCGGAAATCGGGCTTCTTCGCGCTCGATCAGGCCGCGCTTGGCACATTGCGCCGCGCGGAACCTCTACCCGCTATTCCCGAAGGAATGCCGGACGAGGTGGAACTCACCGTACCAGTCGAGTTCTTCATTCGTTAACAAGGGCGCTGCAGTCCGCCGCCGATTCAGAGCACGTAGTTCCAGCAGTCTCCCTGGAACCCGGTCGCAACGTTTGATAGTCCGAGCCTGTCTCTCTGATGGTTCGAAACTATCTGTCGCACGGCCGCACGTTGTTCATGGCGTCCGTCAATAGTTTGCGGTGACCATGGTCACGCATCCATCGTGCACGCTTAAGATGTGCGGCATGGACCGCACGCGCCTCGCGCGGTTTGTCAGCGGGATCGAGGTGAAGGACGATGCGCGCCACGTCGGCCCAATCCGCACCATCTGCTTCGGCATCCAGCAGGCGCAAATACACTATTAGCAGGCGATAGTCATAGTCGGTGAGACCGTCCGAATACGGCGGTTCTGGCAGCAGTTCGGGTTGCAGAGTGGGGCGCGGTCGCATGACGCTCTCTCTTCGGCGTTCCACTCTTCCATGGCACGGAAGTAGCGACCCGATCCTGCGCTCTTCCCCGCCAAAGTCAAGCCATCCTGAAATGGGATAATCCTAGATCGGGATCATGAGTGCGACCGGATTTCACAGATCGCCGGTCAGCATGTCAAAGTCTCTTCGTTCACCTCGCCACAACAAACTCCGGCAATTGCTGGTCGATGCCCGAAAGACGGGTGGGTGGACGCAGGAGCAAGTCGCCGCCAAGCTGAGCAAACCACAGTCGTTCGTCGCGAAATATGAAGGCGGTGAACGGCGCCTCGATCTGATCGAACTGATCGATGTGCTGCGCGCGCTGGACCACGACCCGATTGCCTTGGTTGAGGAAGTGATGCGCGAAGATGGTGGTGGGATTTCAGAGCCGGTCCAGCCTGAAGCGTGATGGCGTAGTGCCCACGAGCCTCCGGAAATGGGCGGCGAAATGACCATGACTGGAAAAGCCCGTCGCATGGGCAATCTGCGTCACCGACGCTTGTGAGGTGAGAAGCAGGGCCTTTGCACGTTCGATACGACGCCGGATGACGTAGCGGTGCGGCGGGTGTCCGGTCGACTGCCGGAATGCGAGACCGAAATGATGGGTGCTCAGCCCTGCAACCGTGGCGAGTTCGCGAACCGATAGATCTTCCGACAAATGCGCTTCGATATAGTCGATTACCCGATGAAGCCGGGCCGCACCGAGGCCGCCGCGCATGGGCGTCGGGGTCGGGCTGCCGTCGGCATATTGGCGAAACAGATGGACGATCGTTGCCTTGGCCAGCCCCTCGACGAAGAGCCTGCCACCAGGACCACCGCGCATCAGTTCCTCTGACCAGGTGGGGAGGGCATTGCGAATATTGCGATCGACACTTCCGACCGATGGGCGCATCATGGCCCCGCCTTTTCCGAAGATTTCCGTGCCCACACGGTTAATCATGGCCTGATCGAAAGCCACGATCAGCAACTCCGGTGAACCTCGCCAGCGCTGGAAGAAGGGATTGTCGCCCGGATTGATATGCGCCATCCCCGGTTCGACGCGCGTAACCTGGAGCCTGTCACTCCCCGGCTCCGACCATTCAAGATCGATCGGGTCACCCACATGGATCGCGATGCTGAGCTGCGAGCCGCCGATGATCTTTCCGTCTTCGTTGGGTGTCAGCGCCCCTCGTATGATATGTACGCCGTCATATGACAGGCTGTTGGCGAGCCTCAGCCGGGGTGATCCGCGCGGTGCGCTAAAATCGATCATCTCGCGTCCGGCCGGCCTCCGGGATTGGGGCATGCCGAAACCCTCCTGACAACAAGACGGATCTGGGCATAAAAACTTCGGTAAGCAGGCCAGTTGTTGCAGCCGTTTCGCAGCCGCGTTGTGGCAATCCGAAACCGGGACGGTTGGGGGATCGTGCCTTAGCGTATATGCCAGCGTCAGGATCTGCGTCGCGCGTTGTTCATCGTTTCGGTATGAATTGCGATCCTTGCAGACATGGCCGGTGAAGCGATCGACCCGGTCATGCTGACCGATAATGTGCTATGGATGGGAGCGCAGAGTTCCAGGTGACGTTTCCCGGCACTTCGCCGGGTGAATGGAACGATTGCCGTCCTTTCGTGGAAGCGCGTTCGGCAATTCCCGAGAATCATGCAAGTCTGACCGGTCTGCCCCCCGGGGTATTGGCCGCACTGTGCTGCCTCGCCGGTTCCCACCGTTCCCGCTCGACGGGAACGGAAGAGGAGAGGAAGCATGGACGAGGCCAGGACGGCGTCGGGCCATTCGTCATGGGCCGACGACACCGCCTATGTCCCTCTGACAGGGGCCGATCGCGCAACCTTCGCCTGGGAGTTCGCGCGCCGCAAGTGCGGTTCGCCGGCCTGCGCGCCTTCCTCCGGCACCGCCCTGACCGACGACATTCTGCTCGTGCGGGAAGAGGAACCAGCCACTTTGCCGGGACTGCGCTTCGCGCTTCCTCCGGCCAGGCCGGGGGAGCTTTCGGCCGTGCAATGGGACTGGACATGCGATCCTTCGGTGCTGCCCGTCACCGCGCTTCCCGCCCCCAAGGGCTTCGATTTGCGCGGCCTGTGCCTGCCTGCGGTCGTAATGCGTGGCCGCAACGCCGAACATGTGCTGATCGCCGATGGGCCTGTCCGCCTGCGCCTGGCGGTTCTGGACGGAACTTTGCTCGAAGGCGCGGTGCGCTTTCACTATCATCTTTCCCAGGGGCATGAACCCACCAATCTGAGGGCGCTCAGGCGCTTGATGACGTTGCGGCGGTGCGGACATCTTTCCGGACCGCGGAGCCTTTCGGCGGCACGGGCATCGCGATGGGCTGTGGTGCTGCGCGCCTGGGACGCGCATTGTGCCGGAGCCAGCCAGCGCGATATCGCTTATCTGCTCTGGGGCCGGTCCCGTGTCCTGGAAGACTGGAACGGGCGATCTGACTATCTGAGGATGCGGGTTTATCGCATGATCCATTCCGCACGCCGGTTGGTGAACGGCGATTGGTGGACGCTGCTGCGATAGGAGAAAGGGCAACCCGGCGTCTCGCCCGCGAACGGGCGACCGCGCTCTACGCCGCTAGGCTCCTTATGTCGCCAAGCTCTGCCGGGCCGCTTCGCGTCCCGGTCCATTCGGATGATGATCGCTGACGCATGTCCGGGAGCTGGCGCTCCCGGAGATATGGCCCGCCGCACCTGATCGGCGCGGCGACGCTGTTTGTTGGCAGGCCCTTGGGCGTGCCGGGTGGACGGCGCGCCCTGCTAGGCCCGCCGCGGCGCGCGGCAAGCCTTCGGCTGCTTCATTGCATTGCGCCCCTGCGCCCTCCCCATCGCTAGCGCGATGGGGACCCCGGACTTGGGTGCCGCCCGCCGCTTCCTGCGGGCCTTTGCGGACGCTTCTGCCGCCCACCCGCCACGCCCGGCGGGAACTGCGGCGAGGATTTGAGCCGAGACAGGAGGCAGGCAATGGCTAGTTCGGGCAAGCGACGCGCGCGCGGCGAGGGCAGCAGGGTTTCCACCCGCAAGGGCGAGGCAGGCCCGCGCGTCAATCTCTATGATGAGGTCACACAGCGGATCATTGCCGAGCTTGAGGCAGGGCGCTTTCCGTGGGTGCAGCCGTGGGATTCGCGCGTTACGGGCGGCCCCGGCCTGCCGATGAACGCGCTGACCGGCAGGCGCTACTCAGGCATCAACGTGCTGCTTCTATGGGGCGCAGCCATCGGCGGCGCTTACCCCTCGCAGCACTGGCTCACCTTCAAGCAGGCACTGGAAGCTGGCGGCAATGTCCGCAAGGGCGAGAAAGGAACGATGGTCGTCTATGCCGACCGTTTCGTGCCCGAGGCCGAGAAGACCAAGGCGCGTGAGACGGGCGAAGATGCCAAGGCGGTCCCGTTCCTCAAAAGGTTCACCGTGTTCAACGTGGCGCAATGCGAGGGCTTGCGCGAAGGGCTGGCGCGTGATCCCGCGCCGCTGCCCGAACGCGAGATCATTCCCCATGCCGAGGCGCTGATCAAAGCGACCGGAGCTGATTGCCGCATCGGCGGCAGCGAGGCTTTCTATTCACCCGGCGGCGATTTCGTGGCCGTGCCGCCGCAACCCGCCTTCCGCGACCAGATCAATTTCTATCGCACCGCCTTTCACGAACTCTCGCATAATGCCGCGACCCGGATTATGCCGCGCGGCGTCGGAATGGCGCGGTCAGCGGCATGATCACGCGCTTCCAGTTCGGCATAATCTTCCGTGCTCCAGCAACATGGAGCATCACGATTATGACCGACATACTTACTGAGGCGGGGACCGCGCGAGCGGTGCTGCTCGCCAATTTCGACGACTATCTCGTCAAGCAGCGCGGGCTGAGCGCGCGAACGATCTATCACACGCTGCGGTTCGCCAACCGGTTCCTTGATCATCGCTTTGGTGACGGCGCGATCAGTCTCGCGGACCTTCGACCCGCCGATGTCATCGGCTTCATCGAGCATGTTCTGGCGGCAGCACGCCGCGACAAGACGGTTGCGACGCATGTTCGCATCTTCCTCCAATATCTGTTCGGGTGTGGGGCGACGGCCAGCAATCTGGCGCTGAGCCTTCCCAAGATGGCCAAGCGTTGGGACGCGCGGCTGCCCCGGCATCTGTCGCCCGATGGGGTCGAGGCAGTGCTCGCTTCGGCGCGCAGTAATCCGCGATATGGCGCGCGCGACTATGCGATGCTGCTGATCATGGCGCGGCTCGGCCTGCGCGCGGTCGAAGTCATCGCGATCCAACTCGACGACATCGACTGGCGTGCTGGCGAACTGACGGTGCGCGGCAAAGGCCAGTTGCACGACCGGATGCCGATCACGCCGGAGGTCGGCGACGCGCTGAGCACCTATCTGCGCGAGGAACGTGGCCCGGCGACCTGCCGCACCCTGTTCGTCACGCAGCGCGCACCCTATCGACCGTTCAAGGACGGGCAGATCGTCAACGCGATCCTCAAGGACGCATTGAAGGCGACCGGACAGAAGCCGGTGACGCCCTATGTGGGATCGCACCTGCTGCGTCATAGCCTTGCGACCCAACTGGTGAACGCGGGCGCATCGCTTGACGAGGTCGGCGACGTGCTGCGGCACCGTTCGCGCTCATCGACCATGATATATGCCCGGCTCGACATCGACGGGCTGCGATCCATTGCGATGCCCTGGCCGGTGGCGGGAGGCGCGCAATGAGCCTCATGCCCCAGCTTGATCGCTATCTTAGCGTTCGCCGCAGCCTCGGTTACGATCTGCGCACTAGCGAGCGCATCCTGCGCCGCTTCACCAGCTATGCCGATACCGAAGGTGCGGCCCACATCTGCACGGCGCTGTTCCTGCGCTGGCACGCAACGCTGGCAGACGCGAACGGGTCGACCAGAGCTACGAGGCTGCGCGTAGTGCGCCTGTTCGCGCAATGGCTGAGCGGCTTCGATCCCGCGCACGAGGTGCCGCCGCAAGGGTTGCTGCCGGACTCTTCCAACCGGCCTCGTCCGCACATCTACACCACCGCCGAGATCGCGGAGATCGTTGCAGCCGCCCGTGAACTGCCGTCGGTCTACGGCCTGCGGGGGCACACCTGCTCGACGCTGTTCGGGCTGATCGCGGTCACCGGCCTGCGGATCAGCGAAGCGTTGGCGCTCGACCGCGATGACCTTGATCAGGGCGTGCTGCGGGTCAGGCGTGGAAAGCTTGGCCGCGAGCGACTGCTGCCGCTCGATCCGGGCGTGGTGGCACATCTTGATGCCTACCTTGCCGAGCGGGACCGCCTGATCGGACACGCGGCGAAACCGCTGTTCGTCACCGAAAAGGCGACGCGGCTGACCGACTGCTCGGCCCGCTACAACTTCGCGCAGGCCAGCCAGCGGATCGGGTTGCGATCCCACCAACGGTATCAGCGACATGGCCGGGGACCGCGCATCCACGATCTGCGTCACACCTTCGCGGTGCGCACGATGATCAACTGGTATCGCACCGGCAAAGACCCGGCGCGCGAGATGATCCGGCTCACGACCTATCTGGGTCATACCGATCCTTCCAACACATACTGGTATCTGGAAGCGGTGCCGGAACTGCTTGATCTGGCGATGGCGCGCGCCACCGCTGGGGAGGTGGCACGATGAGCGCCGCCTTGCCCGCGCTGATCCAGCGCTTCTTCACCGATCGGCTGTGCACGCAGTTGGAGGCGAGCCGCCACACGGTCGCGGGCTACCGCGATACGTTCCGGCTGCTGCTCCGATATGCAAGTGCTGAGCTTGGCAAGCCGCCGGTCAAGCTGACGGTCGAGGACATCGACGCCGATCTGGTCGCCGACTTCCTCGTCCACACCGAGACGGCGCGCGGCAACAGCGCGCGCAGCCGCAATACCCGGCTCGCCGCCATCCGGTCGTTCTTCCGCTTCGTCGCGATGACCGACCCGACCTGGCTGCTGCACTGCCAGCGCGTGCTCGCGATGCCTAACAAGCGCTACGTGAAGCGCACGGTGACGTTCCTCGATGCTGACGAGATGGCCGCGTTGCTGGCAGCGCCGGATCGCTCGACATGGGCGGGACGGCGCGACCACGCGCTGCTCCTGCTCGCGGTGCAGACTGGTCTCCGGGCATCCGAACTGGTCGGCCTCACGCTGGGCGATGTGGTGCTCGGCACCGGCGCGCACATCCGTTGCTTGGGCAAGGGCCGAAAGGAGCGTGCCACACCGCTTCGCCGTGATACCGCCAAGCTGCTGGCGACGTGGATCGGCGCCGACAAGGAGGAAAGCAGGCCGCTGTTCCCGTCGATCCGGGGCGAGCGGCTGAGCCGCGATGCGCTCGAACATCTGGTCCGCAAGCACTGCCTGACGGCTGCGCGGACATGCCCGAGCATTGGCGCGAAACGGGTCACGCCACATACGCTGCGCCACAGCAACGCAATGGACCTGCTGCATCACGGCGTTGATCCAGCGGTGATCGCACTCTGGCTTGGTCACGAGAACGTCGAGACCACCCAGATCTACATCCACGCCGACATGCGGATGAAGGAAAAGGCGCTCGCCCGCGTCGCTGCTCCGCCCACGCCGTCAGGCCGGTTCCGACCTGACGACCAACTCCTCGCGTTCCTGGAAGGGCTCTGATTATGCCGAACCGCCGCGCGGCCGGAGGCCAGAAAAATACCCTCAACCAGAGGCCGTGCGGCATAATCCGGGTCGCGGCATTATGGCCATTATGCCGATATCGGCATAACGGGCACTGGACCGGCCACGCCAAGCGATTGGGCCGCGACCAGTCGGGCCGCTTCGGATCGAAGCCCTATGCGCGCGAGGAATTGTGCGCCGAAATCTCCGCCGCCTTCATCTGCGCCGCGCTCGGCATCGTGCCGACCGTGCGTCACGCCGATTACGTCGGATCGTGGCTTGAGGTCTTGCGGGAGGACAATCGCGCGATCTTCCGCGCCGCCAGCCACGCCAGCAAGGCCGCCGATTTCATTCTCGCCTTTGGCGATGTCGAAGACGCCGACACCACAGGCAACGAGCGGAGGGCCGCCGCATGATCCTCCTGACCCCCGAAATCCGGGCCGCCTTGCGCGCCAACGATATCGCCCGGATCGCCGCGCAGGCTGACGGCCAGCCCGAACCCGACCCGTTGCCCGTGGTCAAATTCTTCAATCCGATGGGCGCGGCGACATGGCTGGCGAGCGAACTGGACGAAGACGGCGACACGCTGTTCGGACTGGCCGACCTTGGTTTCGGCTGCCCGGAACTTGGCGCGTTCAGCCTGTCGGAAATCGAATCCGTCCGCCTGCCCGGCGGGCTCGGCATCGAGCGCGACCTCTATTTCGCGCCGCGCTTTCCGCTGTCCGCCTATGCCGAAGCGGCGCGGATCGCAGGCCGCATCACCGAAGCCGAAGCCCTGCTCGCCACCGCCGCGCGGGCGCGCGATGTGCTCACACCCCGCAATCCCGAAATTCCGCCCATGAAGGACGGATGAGCCCGCGCGGACTCTTTTCCGCGCTTTTCCCGGCTGCATCCGCAACTCTTCCCAAGATCGACGGATGCAGCCGGTTCACCCCAAGAAGGAGTGCCCAACCATGCAACTCGCAAATATCGAACTTGGCAAGCTCTCGGTCAGTAAGGCCAACATGCGCTATGGCCGCAAGGCCCCGGACGTGTCCGACATTCTCCCCTCGATCCGCGCGCGCGGCGTGCTCGTGCCGCTCTTGGTGCGACCGGGACCTGTCCCGAGCGATGCCGAGGGAGGCAGGCCCGAGGCGTTCGAGATCGTCGCCGGATCGCGCCGTTTCCATGCCGCGCAGATCACCGCGCAGGAGAACGGCGAAGCCGATCCGCTGCCCTGTGCGATCATGGAGGACGGCGACGATGCGTCCGCGCTGGAAGCCTCGCTGATCGAGAATATCGCCCGGCTCGATCCCGATGAGGTTTCCCAATGGGAGACCTTCACCCGGCTCGTCCAGAAGGAAGGGCGGACGCCCGAACAGATCGGCCAGACTTTCGGGCTGACCGACCTCTATGTCCGCCGCATTCTCGCGCTCGGCAATCTCATCCCGCGCATCCGCGATCTCTATCGCAGGGAAGAAATCGACGCGGGCACCGTCCGCCATCTGACCTTGGCCAGCAAGGCACAGCAGAAGGACTGGCTGGCGCTGTTCGACGATCCCGAAACCTACGTCCCGACCGGCTCGCAATTGAAGGCGTGGCTGTTCGGCGGCGCGTCGATAGCGACCAAGGCCGCGATCTTTCCGCTTGGCGAATACAAGGGCCGGATCGTCACCGACCTGTTCGGCGAGGACGGCTATTTCGCCGACAGCGATCAGTTCTGGTCCGCGCAGAACGCCGCGATTGCCGCCCGACGCGATGCGCTGATCGAAGCGGGCTGGGCCGATGTCGAGGTCATGGAGCCGGGGCAATATTTCCATTCATGGGAATATGAAAAGACGCCCAGGGCCAAGGGCGGCAAGGTGTTCATCACCATCAGCCATCGCGGCGAAGTCGAAACGCATGAAGGCTGGCTATCCGCCAAGGAGGCAAGGAAAGCGCGCGCGCAGGCGGCGAAGGCGGGTGCCAGCGAAGCGGCGAACAACGCACGGCCCGAAGTGACGAGCAGCTTGCAGGCCTATATCGACCTGCATCGCCATGCCGCCACCCGCGCCGTGCTGACCGATCACCCCGGCGTGGCGCTGCGGCTCATGATCGCCCATGCCGTCACCGGCTCGCCCCTGTGGAACCTGCGCACCGAGACGCAGACCTGCCGCAACGAGGCGGTGGCCGAAAGCGTCGAGACGAGCGCCGCAGAAGCCAGATTCGACGAGAAGCGCCGTGCGGTTCTGGCCTTGCTCGACTTCGCGCCCGACGAACCGACCGTCACCGGCGGCAATGGCATGGACGAGGATACCAGCGCTATCTTCGCCCGGCTGCTTGCACTGCCGGACGGCGACGTGCTTGCGGTTCTGGCCGTCGTCATGGGCGAGACGCTCGAAGCGGGCAGCGCCGTGGTCGAGGCTGTCGGCGGTTATCTTGCCGTCGAGATGGCGAGCCTGTGGACGCCCGACGATGCGTTGCTGGACCTGATCCGCGACCGACAGGTGGTCAATGCGGTGCTGCGCGACGTTGCGGGCAAGCACACCGCCGACGCCCATGTCGCGGAGAAGATCAAGACGCAGAAGTCCATCATCCGCGATCATCTGACCGGCAGCAACGACCGCAGGAAGGTCGAGGGCTGGGTGCCCAAATGGCTGCGCTTTCCCGCCGCCAGCTACACCGCCCGGCCTTTCGCCACACTGGCGAAATGGAAGGATGTGCAGCGTCATGTGAAGGGTCTGCCCGCGCCGCAGCCGGTGGAGATGGAGCCGGTCGAGCCCTATGCTGTCGCGGCGGAATGATGGACGCAAGGGACGGCAATGCCGTCCCCGTTCTCGTTCGGAAGCTACGATAATCTTCGCCGTCCGCGCCCGGTATAGGGCGCGGACGGCTGTTCTTTTACCTTTACTTGGCAGCGTCGAAGCGAAATAGTTGCAGCCCGGCATTGCTTGATCGGAGTCCTTCCATGCGGCGCGTTTCGCTTTTGCTTTCTATTGGCCTGCTTGCTGCCTGTAGCGAGACATCCGCCCCTTCCGGCAGCGAGGTTGCCGCCGCGACGAATGAAAGCGACACGGTGGCATCGACCGAAAGCGAGGGAGAGGGCGAGACAATGCCCGTCGCCACGTCGCTCCCGGTGAGTGGCGAGGCTGCCGGCGATACAGCCGGAGCCGAACCGCAACAGGCGTCGGCCCCCAAGGGCGAAACCGTCGCCAGCCTGCCTTTGCAGCACGGCTTTTATGTCGCGGATGGCACATCTTGCGGGCAGGCGTCGAACGCCACGCTCATGCTCGTGCGCAAGAGCGGCATCAACACTTCGCGCGTCCCCTGCGATTTCAAATCGATCGAAAAGACCGGCGCGAACAGTTACCGCGTGACCGAAACCTGTTCGGAAGGCGGCGCGGCATGGGGCACCGAGGAACATATTTCCACCAACGTCTCGACGTACGAAATCCCCAACAACACCAGCTTCACCACGAAATCCGACAGCGGTTGGGAAAGCAGCGCGCGCTATTGCCCGCAATCGAGCCTGCCCGAACCCTGGCGCAACAACGACATTGCCGACCTCATCAATTGATGCCGGGCGATCCGGGCGTCATCACACATCGTCCTCGCCCACCGGGCCGCCTTCGCCTTCCAGCCTGTTGATCGCGCGCACATCCTTCGCGGTGAACTTGAGGCGAACGCCCATGCCGCCCGCGTCCTCTTCGGGCAGGAACAGCGCGCCGCTTTCCTCCAGCGCGTGGCGCAGCCGGGCTTTGGCATCGTCATCGAGCTCGGCGCGGCCAGCCTCGAAATCGGCCAGCGCGCTTGCGTTCAGCGCGGCGAGGCGGGCGACATGATCGCGCGGCAATTGCACCAGCGCCCGCGCCGCGCGGGCCAGCGATCCGGTAATCGTCATAGGGCCTCCGTCGGAATTGCGGCCTGCAGCATATCGGACCCGGCGCGCGGAGCGACTCCTTTCTGATCGCGGTTCGAAGGCGGGCGACGCAGCCATAGGGCAGAAGCTCGCTTGCTTTTCGTGGCCGCCGGAGCGATCCATGGCTCTTTCCCGGCGGACCTATGGCCGGTCCCGGCCTGCCCGCAACCCCCGGTTGCGGACTATTTTCCCCGCCTTCGCTTCGCTGCGGCTCCTCGCGCCCGCTGCGCTTCAAAATAGCCCGTCCCGGCGGTCCTCCGCTTCGCTGCGGTCCTTCGGATGCGGCCCGTCCGGGCCGTCCATCACGGTCCGCTCATCGCCGGGGATCGGCTCCGGCGAACACACGAAAGGACCTCCACCATGTCTGCAATCGGCTATGTCACCCGCGATCCCGATACCGATGTCTACAAGGGCCAGATCAGGACGCTCTCGATCCGCACCGATGTCGAAATCGTCCCCAACCGCGCCAAATCCGCGCCCAACCAGCCCGATTACCGGGTGCTGTCCGGGCCTGTCGAACTCGGCGCGGGCTGGATCAGGACCGGCGAACGTTCGGGCAAGGATTATGTCTCGCTCGCCATCGCCGCGCCGGAATTCGGGCCGCGCCGCATCTACGTCAATCTCGGCCGCGCCGCCGAGCAGGACGATGACGATGTCTACGCCCTGATCTGGAATCCCGCCGACTGAATGCGCCGATGCCCCCACGCCCAAGCGCGTGGGGGCTTTCGCGGCGTTCGCCTCCCGTTCCCTAACGATTTTGCAGATCGCGAAAATCGAGCGCTCACAGCCCGCCTGTCTGCGCGCATCGTCGCTTCGTCACGCGGTCGTTTGCCCCCTTCGGCCGCGTGACACCCCCAAAGAAATCCTGGCGGGAGACCGGCGATGGACGATGCGAGAGAGGCGCGGGCGGGAAGCCCGTTCCTGAACACCAAGCAGGCGGCCGCATGGCTGAGCCTGTCCGCACGCACGCTCGAGAAGATGCGCGTTCGCGGCCGTGGCCCGCGCTATCGCAAGCATGGCGGCGTCGTGCGCTACCATATCGCCGACCTCGAAAGCTGGTCGACCGGACGGGCGAGGACGAGGACATCGCAATGACCCGGCCGCCTCAGCCGCTGCTCGAATGGCAGCCATCGCTCACCAGGCGCCCCCGTCGCCGCCGCGTGATCCTGCTGGCCGGTGCTGTCGGCCTGGCCTTGCTCGGAGCATCCGCTGTGCTCGATTTTGCGGTCAATCCCGCGCCGCGTCTCGTCTGGAATGCCTCTGCGAGCGCGCCGGTCGGCCTCTGGCGCATCGATCCCGGTGCGCGCATCGATCGCGGCGACATGGTGCTGGTGCATACGCCCGGCAGCGTTCGCCAGCTTGCCGCCAGACGCCATTATCTGCCCGCCAATGTGCCGCTTCTGAAGCGTGTCGCCGCGCGCAGGGGGAGCGAAGTCTGCGCGCTGGGGCCGACCATTTTCATCGACGGGCGTTTGACGGCGACGCGGAAAAAGGTGGATCGGCAGGGCCGTCCGCTGCCCTGGTGGCATGGCTGCGAGCGCCTGCGCGATGGGCGGTTATTCCTGTTGATGGATCATCCGGATTCCTTCGACGGGCGCTATTTCGGGCCGGTCGATGACACGAGCGTGATCGGCAAGGCGACACCATTATGGCTGCGCTGAGCCGCCTCGTTTCGTCCGCGCTGGCGGCGTCGATGGCGCTCGCCATGCCTGCCGTGGCCCAGACCGCAGATGCGCCAGACGTATCGCAACCGGGTTTCCATGCCACACCGGCGGTCGAGCGTTGGCGGCCCTATATCGCCGAAGCCTCGCGCCGTTTCGGGATTCCGCAAGCCTGGATCGCCGCCGTCATGCAGGCCGAAAGCGCCGGGCTGACCCAATTGCATGGCCGCCCGATCACCAGCCGTGCGGGCGCGATGGGGCTGATGCAGCTCATGCCGGGCACCTGGGCGGCAATGCGTCGGCAACATGGTCTGGGTGGCGATCCACATGATCCGCACGACAATATATTGGCGGGCGCGGCCTATCTGCGCGCCATGTATGACCGGTTCGGCTATCCCGGATTATTCGCCGCCTACAATGCCGGACCGGCACGTTACGAGCGCCATCTGCGCACCGGGCAGGCGCTCCCGGCCGAGACGCGGGCCTACATCGCACAGCTTGCCGAGGTTGCAGCGACGCCCTCGATGCCGCCTGCGGTCCTGTCGGGAACGCGGCTGTTTTTTCCGCTCGGCGGCGCCGAAAATGTGGCGCGCGAGGAAGCTGAACCGGCTCCCGCCCTGACAGATTCAGTCCCCGAACAACCGGCATCGGGCGGGCTGTTCGTGCCGTTGAACCTGCCATCGACTGACCCGAAACCATCCTCATCGCGCGAAAGGAAGTAGGGTTGTCCGCTCAATTCCACCCAGTATCCGGCATGGATCGAACCGCCTCAAGGACGATGGTTCCCCCAATTTTGCTGCCGCAAAATCGGCACCCCCATCGCCGCTGGCGCGGCCGCTGCGCGGCCCTTGACCCGGTTCGCTCCATACCGGGCGCCGCCTTCCGTCTTTCACATGACGGAGGAAATCATGACAGTCGAACAGCATATCGAGGAACTGCGCGCCGAGCTTCGCGCCATCACCGATCCAGCCGAAATTCACCAGATCGAAGCGGAGTTGCAGGCGGCGCTTTCGAAAGCTGCGGAGCTGGAAGCCACGGTCGATCCATGGCCGGATTGATCGTCCGCTATGAAGGTGGGGTCGGCATCGCTGGGAGACGGTTTGCGCTCTCTGCCTGGTTGCGAATGGCGGAATTGCGTGGATTCAGGCATTTTGAGGGGGAAGGGCGCGGGAGTGCAAGATTAAAGCTCGGTCTCTCAAGCGAGCCCAAGCCATTGTCTGCACATCGTTTTTTCACGAGACAGGTGGCCGGTGCGGCGAGACAGGGCACGGCTAAGCCGTTGATTTCACAGGCGGGCGAGCGAGACTCGTTGATTTGCTCGGGGCTCGCGGCGCAGCCTTCGCATTCTACCATCATTTCCGCATCACGCGAGCCGCTGCGATGAGCGACGACGACGATTTTACACCCAGGCTCGGCAAGCCCCGCAGCGCGGGCGGCAGGAAAGCGCGCACCTATCTTCAGCGGGTGCTTCAGGCGCGCACCTTGGCGGGCGGAGCACGCCGCATCGCCCGCGCCTTTACCGGCAGTCGCATCGCGCGCGGCAATGTCGCGGGCCGGCAGCTTGCGAGCCGCGACCGGTTCGCCACCTGGCGCCACCGCCGCGTCATGGTGAAGTCGCGGATCGTCCGGTTCGACAAAGCCAAGGGGCTGGGCGCGGCTCGCGCACATCTGCGCTACATCCAGCGTGACGGCGTTACCCGCGATGGTGAACGCGGTCAGCTCTACTCGGCCGAGATCGATCGGGCGGACGGCAAGGCATTTATCGAGCGGCAGGTAAATGACCGTCACCAGTTCCGGTTCATCGTCTCGCCGGAGGATGGCGAACAGTATGACGACCTGAAGCCGCTCACACGCCGGCTGATGGCGCAGATGGAACAGGATTTGGGCACAAAGCTCGACTGGGTCGCGGTCGATCATTTCAACACGGGCCATCCCCATACCCACATCGTCATTCGGGGAAAGGACGAGCAGGGTAGGGATCTCGTCATCGGCCGCGAATATCTGACGCAGGGCCTTCGGGAGCGTGCCGCCGAACTGGTCTCGCTCGACCTTGGGCCGCGCACCGATATCGAAATCGAAAACCGCCTGGCCCATGAGATCGAGCAGGAGCGGTTAACCAGCATCGACCGGCGCTTGCTGCGCAACATGGACGACACCCGCATCGTGGCCGTGACGGATCGCGATCCTTTTCACCAATCCTTGCGCGCCGGCCGATTGCAGAAACTCGGGCACCTAGGCCTTGCCGACGAGATCGAACCGGGGCGCTGGCAGCTTGCCGAAGGCATGGACGATACGCTTCGTCGCATGGGCGAACGCGGCGACATCATCCGGACCATGCAGCGCGCCTTCACCGAGCATGGCCTTCAGCGCGCGGCGGCCGACTATGCGATAGCCGAACCGGCACAAATGACGCCTATCGTTGGACGCATTGTCGAGCGCGGCCTCTCCGATGAGGTGAATGACCGCCATTATCTGATCGTCGACAGCACCGATGGCCGCAGCCATTATGTCGATATCGGCAGGGGTGACGCGACCGGCGTCATTCCGGAGAACGCCGTCGTCCGGATCGCGCCGAAGCCGACCGAGGCCCGTGCCGTCGATCGCACCATTGCGGAGATCGCGGCGGCCAATGACGGGCGCTACAGCGTGGACATCCACCTGCGCCACGATTCCACGGCCACCCAGACCTTTGCCGAAACCCATGTGCGGCGTCTGGAAGCGATGCGCCGGACGATGCGAAGCGTTGAGCGGGATGTGGACGGGACATGGAGCATCGCGCCGGACCATGTCGAGCGGGCCGGGGCGTTCGAAGCACATCGGGCGAGGGCTGCTCCGGTAATCGTCGATACGCTGTCCGCGATCCCCCTCGACCGGCAGGTCGGAACGGATGGCGCGACCTGGCTGGACCGGGAGCTTGTCGCCGCCGCTCCCGAGCCGTTGCGACCTGCCGGGTTCGGGAGGGAAGCGCGTGCGGCACTGGTCCAGCGCCGCCAATGGCTGATCGAGCAGCGTCTGGCCCAGGAGGAACAGGGCCGCGTGATCTACCGCGCCAATCTGTTAGCGACGCTCCGCCGGCGTGAGCTGAACCGGGTCGCGGGGCAACTATCGGGCGAACTGGGCCTGGCCTATGCCGAAGCCAGGCCCGGCGAGCGCATCGAAGGTGTCTACCGGCGTCCGGTCGAACTGGCGTCGGGACGCCATGCGCTAATCGAAAAAGCCCGTGAATTCACGCTGGTTCCCTGGCGGCCGGTGCTGGAGCGGCATCTGGACAAGCAAGTGTCCGGCATCATGCGCGGCGACAGCATCAATTGGACCATCGGCCGTCAGCGCGGGCCGTCGATTTCGTGAATGGGAATGCCGGGAAGTTCGACACTCCCGAAAGTCCGCTGTCGCCGCAGAAAGGGCGTTAGCAGTCGTTCCCCAGCGGGCGCTTATTCGGAAATCGCAATGCGGTTCTCTCTGATGTAAAAGCCGAAATAACTTCCCGGATAGATCATCATGTATAGTAAAACCTGCAAAGCACGCTAACGCCGCGCAAGTCGAAAGCGCTCCTTAAGCACTCGCGCAAGCGAAGCGCCGCGCACATAAATGCCGATTTCACGCCGGATGTTGAGGTCAGATGGGTCCGCCGATAGGAAATTTTGGCTGGAAATCAGCACGTGATCGTTGTCCCAAGCCAAAATCTTCGCATGTAGGCGTGGGTCATGGACCGGTGTGATGCTCACGCCGAACTTCGCACCTTCGAAGACATTCTCGGAAACGGCCTTGCTGGCGCCTTTTCCACTTGGCGTCCCGTAGAAGACCGCAGAAGCGATGCCGCGCTGCTCGGCCGCCGCGAGAGCCGGCACGATGACGGCCTGCCGGCCGCCTGGACTGAAACGATGGCTGGTGACGAAAATGTCGTGTTCCGCGTTGTCACGCGCTTCGCGCACAAACTGTTTGTGCTGAGGCCCAAGCACAAGCGCGGCGTCACCGCGGGAACCTGAAGGAACCGGCATGTCGCGGACATGATCCGCCAGCCGCAGAAATTCCGAGGTGAGTTCGGTCCAATATGCGGAGCCGCCTTGCGACAGCTCTACCAACTGATTGATCAGAGCGCGCAGGATGCGGGGATCACGCAGCCGAACAGACGCTTCGAAACTCTGATAGCCGCTCGACAGCCAATTGCATGAACCGAGTACTCCAACGAAGCGATCGGCGCGGCCGGTGTCGGCGATCAGCATTTTGGCATGCGAGCCCGTGGAGAAGCTGTGAAGGCGGATATCGCCAGCTTCGTTTGCGAGTTCGCTGCGCAACGCCAGGACCGCCTTCAGCGTCCCATTGGTCTCTCCCTTGTCGTCGCTCTCGCCCCAGAGAATATCGATGCGCACTCCGTTTCTGGCTGCTACCCGTATCGCTGGCAGCCAGTCGTTGAATTTCTCCCGATCGATGAAGGTCGAATGGATGATGACGCGGTGGCGGGCACGGGCCAGCAGATCTTCGAAGCATCGCTTATGGTCGGCGCCACCAAGAATCAGATCGTCGGATGTAAACGCGATGCTGGTCGTCGCCGGCAGCGCGTCGCTGTCCTCGATCGCAGGGATCGCCGGTGTGAAGTGCACGGGCTCGTCCGTCACGCGAACTGGCGCACGTCTTGCTGCTTCCAAGACAGCATCGCGTAGATGCTGAGGCGCGCGACCCGATAAGCCCTCGATCTTATCGTCGCGCACGGTGACGAGCGCGTAACGCGTCACGAGGCGGCTGCCCTCGGGGTCTATCCCGGCGAAGTGCTCGTCCTCATGAAACAGGGTCCCGACAATGTCATGGACTTCGGGGACCACGTCCCCGGAGGGTGGCTCAAGCCAGACGATGCGCTCGCTACGCGCCCTTTCCTCGAGCACATGCTTCTCGAAGCACGGCATTTCGCGGGGACGGTAGACCGTACCGGATATCCGATCGATCGCGAAGCCCATCCAACGCGAGAGGCGCTTGGGCACGATCGGCAGTTCGTCGCGTTTCGCCGCTTCGATGCCGCGCGGGCTGGCGGAAAATAGGACGCCCTTGCTGTCCTGCGACAGCTCGACCCAGCCTGCTCGCATCAGCCGGATGAGAAGCTCGATGATGAGCCGGCGAGGAAGCTTGGTCTGTTCGGCAAGATCGGCCGACAGCCACGGCCGCTCGACGAGAGCAGCGAGCACGACATGTTCGACAATGCTCCAGGGACGCCCCTTGTCGATGTGAAATCGCCGCTTGCCCCTGAGCATCGGGATGGCAACGCGGATCACGCTCATCGTCCGCCCCCCAAGTCCCCGGGCGAGCGGAACGCCGCAAATCCCTTATTCTTCTCTTCAGCCAGGCCGTCCAGAAGCAATTGCAGGAATGCCACGTCCGCTTCGCTCTCGGTGCCCTTGGCAACCTTCAATATCTCGGCGAGAAACTCCATGCTGCCGATCAGGATAAGCTGCCAGCGAGCGCGGCTCAGCAGGACGTTCATGCGGCGAAAGTCTGAGAGAAACCCAAGGGCGCTTTTAACATTGCTATGATCGTTGTTGCGGACCAGCGAGACGATAACGACGTCGGCTTCGCTGCCCTGAAAGGAGTCGACGGTCTCGACATAGCGATCATGCCGGGTTGCGGCCGCAAAGCCCGCCAAATGTTTAAATCCGTCGGCCGCATCGTCGATCATGCGGCGTAGCCTGGTTACCTGTTCGCGATAGGGTGACAGGATGGCGAGCTTGGGTTTCTTCCCCTGGACCGGGCGCAACTGTGCAAGCACATCTAACACCGCTTTCACTTCGTCCGGGTTGTGCCAGCGCGGGCGACGGTCGCCGCTTTTCTTGTCGATCGTTGCCTGAAGTGAGGGCATGTCGACAACGACGATCGGCTTTTCGGGAAGGCATCTTGAATCGGCCGATCGGAAGGGGCGCTCCTCGGTTTCGAACCGTTTTCGGCAATCCGGATGGGTGTCAAGCGTGCCGTCATAAAAGCATTTGGAAATGATCCGCGCGATGGCCGGATGCATACGGTGCTGAAGCTCCAGACGTTTGGCGATCGGCCGGCCACCCCGGCCTTTTGCCTGGCGCTCCAGTTCAGCCTCGATCATGGTCTCGAAGAGGGTGACGAGTTCGAGCGCACGGCCACACAGCGCCGGCACGTCAAGTTCCTCTTCGAGTTCGTCGAGTATCTCGTCGGTGGTTTCGTCGCGCAATGTGCGACCGATAAACTCCTGGCCGACTGCAAGCGCGGTAGCCACCTTGTCTGGATCCTTCAGTATCTCGATCATGCGATCGGCGCCGAACGGGGGCAGCTGCTTATGATCGCCGATCATTAGCCGGCGGTGCGAGAGAAGCTGGGGGGCGATCAGTTCGCCTCCCGTTGCCTTCCCCGCCTCCTCAACGATCGTCCAGTCGAACTGGCTTTTCTCGTCGATCATCCGTTCAAGATCGCCCGCGGCCGTGGTCGCGAAGACCAGATTGGCCGAACGCAGGACGACGCTCTCAAATGCCTTCAGCATGGCGCCGGGTGATTGCGTGCCGATCGCGCGTTTTGGCCCGCCTTGTCCTGCCAGCGCGACCAGCCGCTTGCGGAGACGCTCATCAGCCGCCTGCGCGAGAGGGCTCGTGACGAAGTCGGCGAGCAGGCCCTTTGCCTTCTCGCTGGTGTCGTATTCGCTCGCTTCAGCTTGCGCGTCGCGTGCCCGCGAACGCACGATCAGCGGAGGGTCAACGCATTCCGTGATCGCCGGCACTAATTCCTCGAGCAGATGATCGATCGCCGCATTGCTCTGGGCCGTCAGCAGCAGGCGCACCGTTGGCTCTTCCTTGAACCGACGCATGGCGAGTTCTCGGACGAGGAAGGTCTTGCCTACACCCGGCGGTCCTTGGACCAGATAGATGGGCAAGGTGCCGATGATTTCGGCGAGCGCCTGCTGTTTGGAATCGTCCAGCGCCAGGAAGGCCGCGTCGCGCTCGACGGGATCGTGGCTCTCCATCAACCGACGCCTGCGGTCGCCGATCATCTTGAGGAGTTCCTCATGATCGCGCAGCGCCCGCATTGCTTTAATCCGGCGCTGGAAGACAACATCGCGCCCCACCGCGTCACTCGGAATGAGATAGGCGCTGGTCAGCGGTAACGGCGGCGTCTCGCCAGAAAGTTCATAGAGCTTGGGTCCCTTGCCGCTGCTGTCGAGTTGCTCGAACTTCCAGTCGGTGTCGTTGCTTTCCCGACTGCCCAGCAATTTGCTTTCGGTCAGCGTCCAGCCTTCGCGACGCATACCGTCGCCGGCTAGCATCTCGTGCAGGCGAACAGCGGGCCGGCGCAAACCGAGTGCATCGGACAGGGCGTCGCGCTCGCTCTCGACACGGGTGCGGACCTTGAGGCGAAGCTGATCATCGGCATCAGCTAGCCTTGCAGGCTCTTTCACCACATCGACCGGAAAGACGTCCGTGGCGGCGAGCAAGGTTTCAAGAAACTGGGTGAGGACGAAGGCGCGGTGCGTTAGGTCCTCTTCGCTCACGCTTGACGCCAGGCGGGCAAAACGGCGACGCATCTCGTCCCAGCTGCGCAGCTTGCCCCGTAAGCGCGGGAACCGTTCGCGGGCTTCGCGCTGCGTCATCAATTCCAGCGTCTCGACGGGAACGGGCTGCTGGCCGAGCAGATTATAAGGAACGGGTGCGTCGCGCTCGACACTTTCGCACAACGCGAAGTCCCAACTCGGCGAGGCCTCACGATTCACCTGGTAGGGCTTGAGCGAATAGCACAGGCGGTGGCCCCGCAGCACAAGCCGCCCATCGTCGCCTTCCTCTCCGGTGCGCACGAACAGTAGCAGCGGCGTCTCGGCAAGATCGGCACGGATCCATTCGAACTGCGCGATCAGATCATCGGCCTCGATATCCGGATCCTCGCGACGGATTCGGTCGGTGATCGGCGCGCCCGGTGCAAGACGGAAAACTATGTGAAGCTTGGCGTCTCGCCCTGCCGCTTCCGCCCCCAGAGACCCGATGATCTCATCGATACGCTGCGCGACAACTTCGCCGTCAAGGCGGTCGAGCGGGTCGATATGCAGGAGTTCGCGTAGCAGCCGCACCTCGCTCGCCGACAGATGATCGGCGACCGCCGACGGTATGATGGCCTTGTCAACGAGGCGCTGGCGATCGGCACCCAGCAGCAAAGCCGCGAGGCCGCCAAATTGGCTCCAATCCTGATTGAAAGAATCGGTCCCACCCTTGGCTGCAGCACGCCGGCGCGGCGTTGCGGTCGCGCCCATGATGCGCATCGACCATTCGAAACCGGTAAGCAGGAAGTCCGGTTCTTCCGAACCGGTAGTCAGGATAGACCAGCCATCGAGATTGCGATGCAGCAAGCCTTGGGCATGGAGCGTCTCCAGGCCGGCGGCCACTCGCTTGAGATTGCGCCAGATGCGCGCGCGGGGACCGGGAGAGCGATATTGGCGCAGCCAATGGCCGCCCGGCGCCCGATCGATCAGCAACTGGAGCGGTCGGCGCTCTCCCGGCGCCAGAGCGAGGTAGAAGCCCTTAGCGTCGATGCCCGCCGAATGCAGCGGCGCGATCGTTTCGACGGCATTGGGATAACCACCCAACCGATGAAGCTGGCGCAGCTCGTGGTGCCAGATCTCCTGGAGATCGGCATCGTCCTTGTTGGCCGCCCGCTTCCATTCCTTGACGATAAGCGGTTCGTCATTTTCGGAGAAAGCTTCAAAAAGACCGGGCCGGCCGGTCTTGACGTCAGGAGTGATCAGATAGTCACCGGGGTCACGAAGGCTTTCAATAAATCCTGCGTTTTTCGGTCTATTTCGACGTGCCAACCCCGGCCTCCCACATTCTAGAAGTAGATTGGAAATGACGCGGCTCGTGATGGCTCATAGTCATGGCCGCAAGCCACCAGCACACTCCCTTGAACGGATACCAAGCAGAGATCACGCCCAGGTTGCTTCCGCATCGTCGTTCTCGTCCACCTTCGCCGCACCCAGCCTTCGGCTGATGCTCCGGTACGCGGTACTAACCGCATCTCGCCACCCATCGGCAGCCAAGCTCAAACTCTCGGGTTCGAGCGCCTTCTTCACATCGTCGGAAGTCCATTCGCGGATGAGCTGCTTGGCTTGGGCGTACACGACCGCGTAACCGACCCTCCCCATGACCAGACGTTCAGCCCACTGGCGCGCTAACTCGCGAACGATCTCGGGTTCCTCGTAGGTCGCATACCGCAGGCTAAGGTCTTCCTGCGCCGCCCCGACTGCCGAATAAGTCAGGTTGACGAAAAGCTGATTCGTCTCCCGTACATACCGCGCCGCCTTCCCGGTAATGCCCTTCTCTTCCACCTGGTCGGGGTCGCGCAGAGGAATGATCTCGGGTGCCTGTTCCAAGTTCTTTGAGATGTCGGCGCGTTTGGCACCGCCGGGATTGAAGATCAGGTCAGTAGGACTGATGGGCGTCCTATCACTGTCACCGCCGGAGCCGTCCTTGTGGTCAGGTCGGGCGCCCCTTGCCCCGCCATCGTCAACAAGGTGAAGACCTTCCGGCGCCTCGCGCGGACTCTTGGTCTTGACGCGAAGCTGGTTGAGCAGGTCTTGCAACTCCTTCCGTAGGTCGTCAGTGGACGCAGATGACTTGGGGGCCAGCGAGTTGATGATCTCGATCAGCCACTCGGGCCGGTTGCGGAACACAAGCTCGGCGAAATCCTCAACGACCACCTGGCGCTGATCTCCGCCGGCAAGTTGGACGAAGCGGCGATACGGTTCGTGCCGAACTGGGAAGTTATCGGGCAGCTCGACGTGGACGGAGATATGGCGAGCGCCGAACGGGATACCGAACGCCGGGGCATCCGCCGCCCACTTCCGGCCCTTGCGGACATCGTACATTTCATCGCGGAACACGATGGCAGTCGTGCTCACCGATGAAGTCAGAGAACCCGAAATCGACTTGTTGTGCCCACCGTCCTGATAGGCCGGGTCGTATAGGTAGTGAATGCGGATACCGTCGCCAACATCAACAGCCTCAACGCGACCGAATGCATCTGCGCGTTCCGGGATCGGTTTGAACTGCCGCCGACCGTCTCGGGGATGAGTTCCTTCATGCAAGTTCAGCTCGACACCTTCGGGGAGGCTGTAGAAGCGGTGATAGAGGTAGGTCGTGATCCACTGACGGTCCTGCTTCGGGTCGCCATCATAGGGATCGGCCACCGTGTCCTGATCGGGCCGGTTGCCGTACAGGACCACCTCGGTCCAATCCTCGTCGAGCCGATATTCTAACTCTTGCGCAACCTGCTCGGTCACGTCGACAACTTCCTCGAACGAGTCCTCGATCGGAATCCAGACCTTGCCGTAGATGCCTTCGCGCTTCCCGAGCACCACTTGGCTGACCACGCCATTCCGGCATGACCGATAGCGCATACCGAGGGTGTTGGATGGAAGCGAAGCGACCTTCGCCCCCATGCCGAAATTGCCCTCCAGCGCCATGTCCTTGCCAAGTGACGCCGCCAGATCGCAGATATGGTCAAGCTCAGTGCTGCTCATGCCGGGCCCGGTGTTCCAGATCGTGAGCTTGCGAGTATCGCCACACTCGGAGATCGCCTTGCCCTTGATCTCCACGATCCGCCGTCCGGCAGGCGCTTTCGCGGCGGCCTCAATGGCATTCATCGCCAGTTCCCGCAGCATCATGGTCTTCGGGCACTGCTCAATCTGGCGGGAGACGGTGAAGTCGATGTCCGCAATCTTGATCGGAGTGACTTGCTTGATGTGGCTCACGATTGATCCTTCGCCTTACAGCTTGAACTCACCGCCGCTGCGGCCCGATGTCTTGCCGAACCGCGCCTCCACCTCGGAAACCGCGTCCCGCAGCGCCTTCATGATTTTCCGCACTTCGGCTTCCTCATAAACATAGGTTTGCCGGTTCGCGAGGTTGCCAATCAGGCGCACGGCTTCGAGCGCCTTGTTGGTGCGCTTCTCGGCCAATTCCCGGAACTTTGCGTGTTTTTTTTCGTCCGCGCCCATAAGCGAATCGCCCAAATATGTTTCGTATACGCTGACTATGCTGCTCTAAAATCCCGGCATACGTCAACATATGTGGCATATATTCCAAACATATTCTCAAAAATATATATATGTATCGCGAGTTTCGAGCGACTTACCCAACCGCTCTCGGCTCGCTAAAATGTCGTTGAAACCGATACTTATGAGGATTTCGAGTCAACTCGACGTTTCCGTTCGTGCTCGCGCCTGACCCTTGGGGGAAGACGCGCCGACAGCCTAGCGGCAAAGGTGATGATGCACCCTTTGCTGTGCTCGTCGAACTTGGGGCCTCGCTGCTAGCTTCGTCTCGGTTGGCCCGAGCTCAGCCGCCCTGCGTCAATCCGCTAGCCGAGCACCGAGTCCATGCAGGCTCGATACAGCTGTTGTATGAGCCTACTGGGTATCTAATGCCTGCTTCCACGTCGTAACCTCGAAGCGGCCAGACTGCAGACGGCCCACCCTGCGGTCATTTGGTCGGCGAACGAACGGCAGCCTCTAGGGAGGCGAAATTAGGCCGGGAATGACCGGAATGTCGGCGAGCGCCGCCGATCAAAGGCGCCGTGAAGTTAGGCGAGTCATTGTATGAAAAATTCCACCGGCACGATGAGTTCGATTGTCGCGCCTTGAACCTCCGTTGGAGGTTTGGGCAGCGGCTGCGCCCGGTTAGGAAGTTTCACAGCCTCGTCATCGAGCGAGCGGAAACCCGATGACCGTTCTAGCCGTACCGACAGTACTCTGCCTTCCCGGTCGATCACGACACGTATCCAGGGAACACCCTGCTGGCGGCGGCTCTGCGCGTATACCGGATAGCGTTTCACCTGATTGAGCGCGCCCAATACAAGCCCTTCCCATGTAGGCTGGCCGTTGGAGACTTGCGGCGCAGGCGGTAGCGGCTTCGCTTCTGGCGCGGTCGACCTCTCGATGGGTGGGCCGGGGTCGGGAATCCGTCTGGGTATCGGCAGAGAAATCGGATTGTCATTGCGGAGCTGAATTTCCGGCGGTTCGATTTTCGCCAGTTCCGGATCGGGTATGGGCTTCTCCACGACTTCCGGTCCGGGCGGCACCTCACTCACAGGCTCTGGAGGAGCCGCGGGCGGAGTGACATCGAACACGCTGATCGCGGCAGGTGCGGGCGCCGCTGTATAGGTCCGCCAGGTGAACAGAGATCCGCCGACAATCAGCAGTGCGATCATGGAAACGCCGCTGATCCCGAACAGGCGGGTTCCAAGGCTCATTGGCTGATCGGCGTAACGGGTGGATGATCGCCACTCGGCCGTCGGTGCAGCCTGAGGTGTCGCAGCCTGTACGGAATTATCGTGTTGGATCGATGCCGCCGAACGCGGAGCAACGGTGTCAATCAGATTCATTCGCCCCTCCTGCTAAAGAGCAGGAAGCCAGGTGCAGGGATGCGTGTCCGGTAGGTCAGCAGCATAGCCACCGCCAATGCGGAGACCGTGATGACCCCGAACCAGAGCACGATGCCGACGGAGATGCCTTGATCGAGGACCGCCGGAAGGATGGAAGCGGTCAGCAACATCCAACCACTTCCCCGCAACCTCAACTCCCGCGACCGCCCGGGCACATTGCCGAAAAGATCCCGGTGATGCTGGGGCATCGACAACGCCAATGCCGCAAAGCTTGCGAACGACAGCAGGAGAGCGGCGAACGGCATCATGCAGTCGCTCCTGGCAGCAGCAGAACAACGATCCCCAATGCCAGGGAAGCACCTACAAGCCACGCCCATGCCGACATTGCGCTGCGGGCATGGAAGACAGCCATGATGATCGCGGCATACATTAGAAAGCCGGCCATCATTGTAGTGATCAGCGCTTGCGAACGATCCACGCCGATGGTCTCGAGCAGAAGCGGCAGAGTGATCGTGGCAAGGCTCGTAAGCGCATAGCCGCCCAATGCTGCGGCCAGTGTGCGCGAGGCGATGGACCATCGTGTGGCGTTTGGGCCGGTGCGGCTCATGCCACCGCCTCAATTGACCTACGGTCCACTCGGCCTTCTGCTTGCACCCTGGTACCGCTTGCGGCCTTGCGAGCGAGAAGCACGAAAAACAGGCCGGTGACGAAGGCCGACAGATCGAATCCCGCCAGAATCCAGTCGCCGCCACGAACACTCGCGCCAAGATGTCGATCGGTGGTAAGCGCATTGAGAACCGGGATCAGACCCCAGGCGCCTGCCGCAAACCAGCACAATTCAGGCCAGGCACGCGCCTTCGACCGCCAGAGTGCGAAGACGAACGCGCATCCCCAGGCCATGAAGATGCTGTGCATCTCCCATGCGGCCCGATCCTCCATCCCGACCGGTAACAGGCGGTTGGCCCAGAAATAGGCGGCAATGCCGATCGGTAGGCCGATGATCGTACCGAGATTGAGCGTGTCGACAAGGATCAGGCCGGCATGCGGTCTGCCGCTCCTTGCCAGCTTTGCCCGGCGTTTGGCCGACCAGAGCAGCAGGCCGGTGGCGATCATGGCGGTCCCGGCCAGACCGGCGCCGACGAAGAGCAATCGGAGAATAGGGCCGGCGAAGCTCGCCTCGTGCAGACCGAGCATCACCGCATTGAACCGGCCGGGCCACATCTCACGATGGGGCTCGGCCTCGATGGAGCCGCCCGTCACGCCATCGAAATGGAGCAGAGGCGTATCACGGCGCCCTTGCCGGCCGAGTGTCGGCGTCTCGCGCGATTGCAAGCTGACTCTGGCACCGACGCGGCCGGGGTGTTCGATCATCAAGGCGCCAACCTTGCCAGCGCCCCATCTGGCCTCTGCATCCGCGAGCATCGGCGCGAGCGGCGCAAGCGGGGCTTGCTGCGACATTGAAATGGCTGGTGGTTCAAGCGCGTGATCGACGGGCGCTCGTTTGGCGGCCGGTATGCCATAGCCATATTCGCGAAACTCTTCATGTGCCGCCCGGTCGGGGTAGAGCGTATTCAACCCCGCCGGCAGATATGCGAACATATAGAAGATCAGGCCGGACCACGTAATCATCAGGAAGAAGGGCAGCGACGTGACGCCGAGCAGATTGTGCGCGTCGAGCCAGCTTCGCTGCCCTTTGCCGGGCCGGAATGTGAAGAAGTCCCGGAAGATCCTCCTGTGCGCGACGATCCCAGTCAGGATCGCGACCAGCATCATCATCGAGCAGGCTCCGACGATCTGTATGCCGACGTCCTGCGGGACATAATGCAGGAAGAAATGCATCCAGTAGAGCGTGAAGCCGCCGCCCGTCTCCCTGACCTCGTATTCCACCGGCTTGCCGTTCATCAGATCGAGCGTTTCGGACCGGGTCTCGCCGCGCGCGCTGCCAGCGGAGGGGCGCTCGCGCCATCGTATCTGCAGTTCCTGGCTGCCCCGGCCGCCGGGGAGGATGATCGACCAGCTCTCGGCATCCGCCGCTTGTAGGATCAGCCGGGCCTCGGCCTTGGTCAGCAGGTCAGCGGCAGGAGGAAGCGCCGTAATCATCGGCTCCTCCGGCTGCATCCAGTGGCTGACCTCGGCATTCACATAGCCGAATGTGCCCGTGAGGAAGACGAAGAACAGCAGCCAGCCGACGAGCAGGCCGGTCCAGGTGTGCAGCCAGGCCATCGACTGCCGAAACCCCTCCTTCATCGGATGCTCCCGGCCACGTCGCTGCCGCGCTAGAATTTGATACTGGCCGAAGCCAGTACGGTGCGGGCGTCACCGAGATACTGGCTGTTGATCCAGTAGCGCTCGTTCGCGATGTTGGTGATGTTGAGCCGGAGCATGAGCGGCTTGCCGCCCGCATCGACCATATACCTCACACCCGCATCGGCGATGGCATAGCCCGGTAGCCGATCGCTATTGGTCGCATTCGCCCAGGCCGCACCGACATAGCTAACGCCGCCGGTCAGTGTGAGGCCGGGAACCGGGGCAATATCATATTCGGCATAGAGTTTGATCATGTGCTCGGAAACGCCGGCGGGGCGATTGCCCTCCAGTGCCGGATTCTGCTTCTGATCCTTGACCTTGGCGTCAAGCAGCGTAACGCCCCCGATCAGCGTCAGATCGGGGGAGAGCCTACCCGTCGCGGTCAGCTCGGCGCCCTGATGGACCTGTCGGCCATCCTGAACATAGATCGGCCGGGTCGGGTCGGTGACGTCGTAGTATTGGAGGCCCTTGTCGATCCGAAACAGCGCTCCTGTCAGGAGCACGCCGCCAACCGTGGCCTTGACCCCCGCCTCGATCTGGTCGCTCATCAGCGGGGACAGTACCTCGCGTGCGTTGACGACCGGATAGCCGCCGAACTGCTCAGCCGCTTCGCCGCCCTGTTCGAGCGATTCCATATAGGTTGTATAGAGGGTGATGGTTGGCACTGGCTTGTAGATAAGCGAGGCCGTGGGCGTGACAGCGCTTTTCTCGTAGGTCTGCGTCCAGGCGGCGGTCGGACCCGAGCGGCGCTCCTGCGAGATCGTCGCATGCGTCACCCCCGCCAGAATCGAAAACTGGTCGGTCAGGGTAATGTCGTCCCCGATCGTCCAGCTTTGCTGTCGGCCGATCAGTCCGTTGAAACGCGGTAGTTGCCCGTGGGAGGGCCATACCGGCTCAGGCACATAACCCGGCGTCGAGAGAGGCTGGCCGACGAGCGTGTTTACGGAGACCTCGCCATCCTGATGATCATAGCGGGTTGTGCGCGTAGTGAGGTAGCCAGCCGTCAGCTTGTGATCGATCATGCCAGTCGAGAATGAGAAGTCTACATAGGCGTTCCATGCCCGACCTCGAACGTCCTGCGGGGGTGTCTGGTAGCTGATCTGGTTATAGGTGCCGTCGGCCTGAATGGAATTGATGGGCAACGCATATTCCCGAAGGTCGCGCCGGTTGAGCCAGGCAGCCCGCAGGGTGATCGTGTCGGTCGCTTCCCAGCGCAGATTAGCGCCGAGGCGGCTGCTCTCGACATCCTGATAAGCCCATTTTTGAGACCACAGGATGTTGGGATCGATGCTGTCGGCCGATGGCCTGACTACGCCGGCGGCAAGCCCCCAATAGGCTTGGCGTTGGGAACGATAGTCGCGGTAGGAACCATCGATCTGGAGCAGCAGACGCTCGGTCGGCTTCCAGTCGAACGCGCCGCTGATGAAATATTTGCGCAGACCATAATCCTCGATGACGGTGTCGCCGTCCTGGACAATCGCATTGATCCGGTAGCCGAGCCGGCCATCGGTATCGATCGGCCCGCCGAAATCGCCCTGCGCATAGAAATTGCTGCCGCCGGCGTAGCCCAGCGTGACCGCATTGTAGCGCTCGGCAGTCGGGCGCTTGGAAATGTAGTTGATGATCCCGCCGACGTTGCCGGGACCGTAGAGAAAACCTGACAAGCCGGTGAGAATTTCGATCCGCTCGACATCCTCGGTGGTCGCAGCATGGGAATACATGCCCCCCTGAAGGCCGTTCCGGGCCGGCGGATTGATTGAAAAGCCCCGCATATAGACAGATGGGGTGTCGTTCTGCGACTGCGGCCAACTGAGCTGCACGGTCGGACTTAGCCGATAGAGCTGATCGGGCGTGAGCGCCTGCACATTCTCAATGAGTTCGGCGGGAACGATTGCGACCGAATAAGGTGTATCTTGCAGGCTACGGCCTTCCCAGGGGCCGATCGCAGCCGGTTGCTCGGAAACATATCCGTTTGCGGTAGTGCCAGTCCCGGCGGCGGAAGCGGAGAATATGCCCCGCGCGGCGCCTTCACCTTCCACCCGCACCGGTCCGAGCTGGATTGCATCGCCCGATGTTTGAGGCGCCGGCTCGAGTGTCACGGTGGAGCCGATCACTCGGAAGGTCAGACCTGTCCCAGCAAGCAGCTGGCTGAGCGCCTGCATCGGAGATAACGTGCCCCGAACCGCACTCGATGTCCTGCCTTCGATCAATGGCGCCTGCGCGCTGACTTGCAGACCCGACTGTTGACCGAATGCAGCAAGCGCCGTTGCGAGGGGTTGTGCGGGAATATCGAAGCTGCGCGTCGCTTGCTGCGCGTGGGCCGGGATTGCCGTCCCCGCAGCCGCAAGGCTGCTTGTGATCATCAACATTGCGGCCACGACACGTCGCGCCCGCCTTGCCTGCGGGTTTTTGCTTCCGAAACTACCCCCAAATACCATTAACCTGCTCCTTTGCGCGCCGATCCGAGATGGAGGTATATCGCTAATGCTTCGCAACAACGCCTCTCACCTGAATTGACGCACGCCCCTGATCGTTTTTCCGGCGAAGGAACGAAAGGCAGCAGATTTTCTGGAATCTCTCTCGCTATCGAGCTGATTCATATGAATAACTAATTTCTCGACCCCTCATCCCGTGAGGAGGACTAACGGGAGGACAGGACGATCACCCAGGGCGTGACCGTCGATACCGAGCCCCCATAGGCCTGCGTCAGGCCTTTCAGTGCTTCGACCGGATCAGCTGCGTTGTAGATCCCCGTCACGCGCTGGCGCGCAAAACCATCGCCGCGCACCAAGATGACACCCGCAAACCAGGGGCGCAGCGCGTCGACCACGTCCGTGATTGGACGATCGCGTACAGCAATCTGGCGGTTGCGCCACGCCGCTACCTGATCCGTCGGTCGTGTATCGCGCTGCACCGTACCGTCGAACGAAACGCGCACAGCCTCGCCGGGCGCCAATTGTTCGGAGACCGGCGGCGCGGCGCGGTCATAGGCGACGCGAACCTGCCCGCGCGCCACCTCCGTCGTTGCGCCCTCGGCATCGAGGCGTACATCGAACGCGGTGCCGAGAACGGTGGTAGTGATGCCGTTCGCATCCACGTAAAAGGGCCGGGCGGGATCACGCTGCACATCGAACCAGGCTTCGCCTTTCAGCAGACGAATTTGACGGCGATTGGCGGCATAGGTGACTGCGATGGCACTTTCCGGCGCGAGGCGGATCTTGCTGCCGTCATCGAGCGCCACTTCGTTCACTTCGGCGGTACCGGTCAGATGGTCGGCCTCCACGCGCAGCGAAATCGATGGTGTGACGATTATTGCGAGACAGGCAATCGCCACACCAGCCACCATCGTGCCTGATCGCGGCAGCCAGCGCTTGAAGTTCATCGAAGCGCGGCGGCGATCTTCTCCGCGGCGGCGCATGTTAGGAATTGGCCCATGTGGTAGAACTGGCCTCTCTTCAGCAACTCTTACCGGACGTGAGAAAACCGGCCGCGCATCACCCGCCCGGTCATAGGCATGGGCCGTCGTCGCCCAGGCATTGGCATTGATCGGCGAAGCAGCTAGCCATGCGTCGAACCGGGCGCGGACTTCAGGGTCATTGGGTTCCTCGCGGAGAAGGATGACCCATTCCACTGCATCGTCATCTGCGCGGCGCGCTTCGTCGTCAGAGACTCCCATCATAGCTCGCCTGTCGTCCTCTCTGGGGCCGAAGCTCATCGTCATTTCTGACGAACAATCCTCGTCCCTCTAACTGAGAGACGCACGGAGGGGAGAATTTTTCGGGCGAAGAATATCCGGGAGTATCAATCCTGCCGGACGGTTTCCCGAACCAGGCGCATCGCGGTTGCCACCAGACCGTGCGCGGTGGTGATGGAAACGCCAAGACGGGCGGCAATTTCGCGCAGCTTCGCGCCCTCGAAGCGGTGCATCTCGAAAGCGGCACGGGTCCGGGGCTCGAGCCCATTCAGCACACGCTGGATAGCTGCCAACTCACTTTGCGCAATCAACATGTCCTCTATGGAGGGCTGATCGTCGGGCAGGGCCTCCCATTGCGGGTCGTTCCGACCGCCGACTAAGGTGCGGCCCTCGTGGGCAATTCGGCGTCCCCGATCAATGGAAAGGTTGCGCAGAATCCGCCACAACAGATGCGCGGGCCTTTCGACGGACTGGTTTTGCGCCGCCTGATCGCAGCGCAGCCAAGCCTCCTGGACCAGATCTTCTGCGCCGGCATCATCACCGCTGACCGCGCCGGCATATTTGACCATTTCGCCCCGCCGCTCTTCGACCAGGTTGGCTATTAGCTTACTGCGCGGCACCAACTCGCCTTTCTCTTGCGACAATCTGCGCATGCAATTATTGCGAACGAGTCGCATTACGATACGCTTGCGCGTTCCGCAACATCAAGTTTGATCCGCAGCTAAGGGATGCTGGATGTTCCTGACCTCCTTCGCACTGGGCTGTAGAACATCTCGATGTAATCGAACACGTCCTGCTTCCTCGCATGTTTTGTAGGTGCAGCACCGGACGCGCTCACGCTTGAGCGAGGAGAAGAAACTCGCGGACACGGTCGCAGCGTCGGCTCATCGAAGCACTGACGCCCGGCGATTCTTAGAGAAAGGCCTCGGGGGGCGCTACCTGATACCAGTTCTTTGTTATCGGTTCTGATTGCATGAACGGACAGTGGCTTTCAGGAAGCCGGTTTAGACGGCTGAATGAATGTTCTTGAGAGAAACTTGCCACGGACGGTACCGCTAATAACATCGTCAGACATCCAGCCAGCTTCATCCCTTGCTGCACTTGATCAGGTTGCCAAATGATTCGCTTCCCAAGTGTTTCCGTCCGACGCACTCGGGGCTTCTTAGTCGAGAATCCATCGAAATGTCTGCGTGTAGCGTAAGCCAGCGCAGGTTGGGCACATGGCACGTAGCAGAGAATGAACAGACAATAGGGCCAACAGTCGGAGGCGCGCTTTTGCGCCGTTCGCCAGGAGGCCCGCATGACCCCAACCAAGCTGCTCGTCGGCCAGATTTTCGTCGTATTTGCCATTGTCATTCTGGGGCTGTGGGCGGCTACTCAATGGGCTGCTTCGATGCTGGGCTATCAGGCGCAGCTCGGCGCACCGTGGACTATTGCATTCGACACGCCGATCTACCGCCCCTGGCAGCTCTTCCGTTGGTGGTATCATTACGAGGCCTATGCTCCGGAAGTGTTCGACAAGGCGGGAACACTGGCCGGTGCCAGCGGTTTTCTCGGCTGCGCCTCGGCCATCGCCGGCTCGCTCTGGCGTGCCCGGCAGAAGCGCAATGTCACCACCTATGGCTCTTCCCGCTGGGCGAAACGCTGGGAAATTGCGCGCGCCGGACTGTTTCGCAATGCTGGTGTGTTCCTTGGGCGCCACGGCAGCGAGTATCTCCGTCACGACGGACCTGAGCATGTCATGGCTTTCGCGCCGACCCGTTCGGGCAAGGGCGTTGGGCTTGTCGTTCCCTCGCTGCTGTCCTGGACCGGCAGCGTCGTTGTCCACGACATCAAGGGCGAGAACTGGACCCTGACCGCGGGATGGCGGGCGCGCTTTTCGCATTGCCTGCTGTTCAACCCGACCGATGCACGTTCGGCGCGCTACAATCCGTTGCTGGAGGTGCGTCAAGGCCCGGACGAAGTGCGCGACGTCCAGAACATCGCGGATATCTTGGTCGATCCCGAAGGTGCGCTGGAGCGTCGGTCGCATTGGGAAAAGACCAGTCATTCGCTGCTGGTCGGCGCGATACTCCATGTTCTCTATGCGGAGGAAGAAAAGACCCTCGCGCGTGTCGCCACCTTTCTGTCCGATCCGCAGCGATCGTTCGCGCACACGTTGCGCCGGATGATGGCGACCAATCATCTCGGGACGAAAGAACATCCGCAGGTTCACCCGGTCGTCGCCAGCGCGGCGCGCGAAGTCCTGAACAAATCGGAGAACGAGCGCAGCGGCGTCCTGTCGACGGCCATGTCGTTCCTGGGGCTATACCGCGATCCGATCGTGGCGCGGAACACCAGTTCATGTGACTGGCGCATTGCCGATCTTGTCGATGCGAAGTCCCCGGTATCGCTTTATCTCGTCATTCCACCATCCGACATCAGCCGTACCAAGCCGTTGGTCCGGTTGGTGCTGAACCAGATCGGCCGTCGCCTGACCGAACGGCTGGAGGGCGACCCCAAGAAAAGCCGCAAGCATCAGCTCCTCATGATGCTGGACGAGTTTCCGGCGCTGGGGCGGCTCGACTTCTTCGAGACCGCGCTCGCCTTCATGGCGGGTTACGGCATCCGTGCCTATCTGATCGCCCAGAGCCTCAATCAGATCAGCAAGGCCTATGGCGAGAACAACGCCATCCTAGACAATTGCCATGTCCGCATCGCGTTCAGTTCCAACGACGAGCGCACAGCCAAGCGGATCAGCGATGCCCTTGGCACCGCGACCGAACTGCGTGCGCAGCGCAACTATGCCGGGCACCGCCTCGCGCCTTGGCTCAGCCATGTCATGGTGTCGCGGCAGGAGACCGCCCGCCCGCTGCTGACGCCAGGCGAGGTGATGCAATTGCCACCCGCCGACGAACTGGTGCTGGTATCGGGGCTGGCCCCGATCCGCGCGAAGAAGCTGCGTTATTACGAAGATCGCAATTTCACATCGCGCGTGATGCCGCCACCCGAACTCTCGGAAGGGTGCTGGCGCGATCGTCCAGCGCCGCGGCCCAACGACTGGAGCGGACAGGTGCGCGGCCTGCACGAGAAGCTGGCGATCGAGGCAGAGGGTGACGGCCTTGGCGAGGACGGGGAAGGCGGCTTGCAGCAGCAGCGCCATCCCGGCCTTCCCGAAGAGCAGTCCGCCAAACCAACCGGGCGCGCACCGGAAGTTGCCACGGGCGACGATGATGACGGCGATCCCGCCGCCGATCGGCGCGCCATGACCACGCTCAGCAATGTCGCACGCGCCGTCGCCGTCAACGAAGGCACGGATCGCGGCGACCTGATCCCGAGCTTCGGAGGGGATCGGTGATGCTGAACCGCGACAAGGTCCGTTATCAGCTCTTCCTCGAACCCCGACTCGCAGAGCGGCTGGAAGAAATGGCCGCACAGCCGGGCGTGGCTCGCTCGGACATATTGGTGGCCGCACTCGACGCCTGGCTCACCCGGCAGGGAAGCAACGAACTGGATGAACGGTTCGGCCCCCGGCTTGATCGGATGAGCTTGCAGATCGGCCGCCTTGGCCGCGACGTGCAGGTGTTGCTCGAAAGCCTGTCGCTTTTCGTCCATCAGCAATTCTGCCTCAACGCCCAGATCCCCGAGCCCGATGCCGCCGCGCGTGCCGTGGGGCGCGAACGCTTCGACAGGTTCATCGAACAGATCGGCCGCCAGATGGCTTCGGGCGCGAAGCCGCTGGCACAAGCCAATGAGGTGGCCTCATGAGCGGGACTGCCAACATCCAGGCGCAGGGCCGCCGGCGTGCAATGCTGCGCACGGCGATGGGGCCGGCCATCGCGGCGGCACTAACCGATGCGCAGGTCATCGAGATCATGGTCAATCCGGACGGCGTGCTGCGGCTTGACCGTCTGGGAGAAGGCCGGGTTGATACCGGCAACAGGCTTGAGGCGGCCGAGGCCGAACGCATCATCCGCCTAGTCGCTTCCCATGTCCGCGCCGAAGTACATGGCAATTCGCCGATCGTCTCTGCCGAACTGCCCGAAGGCGGCGAGCGGTTCGAAGGGTTGTTGCCGCCGGTTGCGAGGGCGCCATGCTTTTCGATCAGAAAGCCTGCCGCCCGCATCCACCGGCTGCTCGATTACGTCGCCGATGGCATCATGCGCGCCGAAGTCGCCTTGGCGTTGTCGATGGCGGTGGTCGAGCGCAAGAACATCCTGGTTGCTGGCGGCACGTCGTCGGGCAAGACGACGCTCGCCAACGCGCTCTTGAACGAGATGGCTGCCCTCGACGAGCGGGTGATCCTGATCGAGGATACGCGCGAGCTGCAGTGCGCCGCGCCCGATACGGTGGCGCTCAGAACCCGGTCGGGCGTCGTCAGCATGGCCGATCTGGTGCGTTCCACCCTGCGCCTGCGACCGGACCGCATCATCGTCGGCGAAGTGCGGGGCGGCGAAGCCCTCGACATGCTCAAGGCCTGGAACACCGGCCATCCCGGCGGCATCGCAACCGTCCATGCCAACAGCGCGCGCTCCGCGCTCTACCGCATCGAACAGCTCGTTTCGGAAAATGTCGTCACCGTTCCCCGGCGCCTGATCGCCGAGGCCATCGACCTCGTCGTGTTCATTTCGGGAAGAGGCACCGGCCGCAAGGTCGAGAGCGTCGCTGAAGTGACCGGACTCGATGCCGATGGCGACTACGCCGTCACCGATCTCGCCATTCCCCACAGCACAGGAGACTGAATATGCACACCATCAATCCGACTACGCTTGCGCGCCTGCCGCAACGGCTCGTTCTTGCAGCAGCGGCTACATTCATGCTGCCGGTCGCGGCCTTCGCTGCCGGCTCGGGCATGCCCTGGGAAGAACCACTCCAGCAGATTCTGGAATCGGTGCAGGGGCCGGTCGCCAAGATCGTCGCGGTCATCATTATCATCATCACCGGGCTGGCACTGGCGTTCGGCGAAACGAGCGGCGGCTTCCGCAAGCTGATCCAGATCGTCTTCGGCCTGTCGATCGCATTCGCGGCTTCGAGTTTCTTCCTGTCCTTTTTCTCGTTCGGCGGCGGAGCATTGGTCTGATGAGCGCCGGTTCCATCGATGGGTTCGAGGTGCCGCTGCACCGCGCGCTCACCGAGCCGATCCTGCTCGGCGGCGCGCCACGCGGCATCGCAATTTTGAACGGCACGCTCGCCGCCGCGATGGGGCTGGGGCTTCAGCAATGGATCGCAGGTCTGTTGCTCTGGCTCGCCGGACACAGCCTCGCGGTGTTCGCGGCCAAACGCGACCCGGACTTCGCATCCGTCCTGGCGCGGCACCTCCGGCAGAAAGTCTATTTCGCATGCTGAACCTCAAGGAATATCGCGGCACGGCCGACCGGCTTGCCGATCATCTGCCATGGACCGCGATGGTTGCGCCCGGCGTGGTGCTGAACAAGGATGGAAGCTTCCAGCGTATATTGCGGTTTCGCGGTCCCGATCTTGAATCCGCGACCGAAGCCGAACTGATCTCGGTCTGTGCGCGGGCGAACAATGCGCTGCGGCGTCTGGGTTCGGGCTGGGCGCTCTTCTTCGATGCCGAGCGGATCGAGGCTCTGGGCTATCCCGACAGCGTCTTTCCCGATCCCGCTTCCTGGCTGGTGGACGAGGAACGGCGCGCGCATTTCGATGGGCGCAAGGGGCAGCATTTCGAGAGCCGCTATCATCTGACGCTGTGCTACCTGCCGCCCGCCGATCAGGTGAGCCGGGCGGAGCGAGCGCTGCTAGAACGGGAGCACGCTAGCCAAGGCCGCGACTGGCGGCAGGAACTGCGCGCCTTCATCGCCGAGACCGATCGCGTGCTCGACCTGCTTTCGGGCTTCGTGCCGGAAATCCGCGCGCTGGACGACGCCGAAACGCTGACATTCCTGCATGGATGCATATCCGCAAAGCGCCATCCGGTCGCCGTTCTGGACACGCCGATCTATCTGGACGGGTTGCTGGTCGATACGCCGCTCAGTGGCGGGATCGAGCCGATGCTGGGCGATCAGCATCTGCGCACCGTCACGGTGATGGGATTTCCGGGCGCCACGCGGCCCGGCATTCTCGATGCGCTCAACCATCAGAACTTCGCCTATCGCTGGGCGACGCGCTTCATCGCGCTCGACAAGACCGCCGCCAACAAGGCCCTGGCCCGCATCCGCCGGCAATGGTTCAACAAGCGCAAGTCGATCGCGCAGCTCATGCGCGAGGTGATGATGAACGAGCCGGTGCCGCTGACCGACAGCGATGCCGACAACAAGGTTGCCGATAGCGATCTCGCTTTGCAGGCCCTTGGCGGCGACCATGTTTCGTTCGGCTACTACACCGCCACGATCACGGTCAGCGACGAGGATCGCGCAAGGGCTGACGAAAAGGTCCGCATCGTCGAGCGGATCGTGAACGGATTGGGGTTCACCTGCATCCGCGAAAGCGTCAACGCGGTCGAAGCCTGGCTGTCGAGCCTGCCCGGCCATGTCTACGCCAATGTCCGGCAGCCGCTGATCCATACGCTGAACCTTGCGCATCTGATGCCGCTATCCTCGGTCTGGGCAGGACCGGCGCGCAATGATCATCTGGCCGGGCCTCCCTTGCTCTATGCGGAAACGTCGGGCTCCACCCCGTTCCGCCTTTCTACCCATGTCGGCGATGTCGGCCATCAGCTTATTGTCGGTCCGACCGGCGCAGGCAAATCGGTGCTGCTGGCGATGCTCGCCTTGCAGTTCCGGCGCTACCCCGGTGCCCAAGTCTATATCTTCGACAAAGGGTTCTCCGCGCGCGCTGCCGTGCTGGCGATGGGCGGTGAGCATCATGCGCTGGGCGAGAGTGACGCGCTGGCGTTCCAGCCCCTGCGCAACATCCATGATGACGGCGAGCGCACATGGACCGCCGAATGGGTTGCCTCGCTGCTGGCGCATGAAAAGGTCGATGTCATTCCGGAGGTCAAGGAGGCGCTGTGGTCGGCGCTGACCAGCCTTGCCAGCGCACCGCCCGAGGAACGCACGCTGACCGGACTATCGGTATTGCTGCAATCGAACGCGCTCAAGGCGGCCTTGCTGCCCTACACGCTGGAAGGACCGTTCGGCCGGTTGCTCGACGCCGCCGAAAACAGCCTCACGCTTTGCGACGTGCAGTGTTTCGAGACCGAAGCGCTGATGAACACCGCCGGCGTCGTTCTGCCGGTGCTGACCTACCTGTTCCACCGGCTCGAAGAGCGGTTTGACGGACGCCCGACGCTGCTCGTACTCGATGAAGCCTGGGTCTTCCTCGACAATCCGCTGTTCGCCGCCCGCATCAGGGAATGGTTGAAGGTGCTGCGCAAGAAGAACGTGTCGGTCGTATTCGCGACGCAATCGCTCGCCGATATCGCCGACAGTGCGATTGCGCCCGCCATCATCGAAAGCTGTCCGCAGCGAATCCTGCTCGCCAATGACCGGGCGATCGAACCGCAGGCGCGCGCAGCCTATGAACGCTTCGGGCTCAACGAACGCCAGATCGAGCTTGTCGCGCGAGCGACGCCCAAACGGCATTATTACCTGCAATCGCGGCGCGGCAACCGGCTGTTCGAGCTGGCGCTCGGCCCGGTCGCGCTCGCGCTGTGCGGCGCGTCCGATCCCGACACGCAGAAGCTGATCGACGAAACGCTTGCCGAGCATGGCGGACATGATTTCGCCGCCGCTTTCCTCGCCGCGCGCGGCCTGCCCTGGGCGGCCGACGTGATGGCGGAATTCCCCAGCACGCCAAGGGCCGAGCCTGACCTTTCCACCCCCGAACAGAAGGAGTTAGACCTATGAAATCCCCCATTTTCGCGGCCGCCCTAACGGCCACCGCACTCACTGGCGCGGTCATCATGCCGGTTACACCAGCTCATGCGCAGTTTGGCGGTGTCGTGTTCGATCCGTCGAACTACGCGCAGAATGTCCTGACCGCGGCGCGAACGCTGCAGCAGATCAGCAACCAGATCCAGTCGCTGCAGAACGAAGCGTCAATGCTGACCAATATGGCCAAGCACCTCCAGCGCCTCGACTTCTCCTCGCTGACCCAGCTCACCCGTTCGATGCAGCGCATCGATACGCTGATGAACCAGGCGGAGGGCATTGCCTTCGATCTCACTTCGACCGAAGCGGCATTGCGCGAACAATTCCCGGACGTGTTCGACACTGCGATGACCACCGACCAGATGCTGGCGGCGGCGCAGGCGCAGTGGCAGGCGGCGAAGCAAGGCTATCGCCAGACGATGCGCGTTCAGGCGCAGGTGGTCGAGAATGTCCAGGCCGATTCTGGTCTGCTGACCGAACTGGTCTCGCAAAGCCAGTCCGCGAACGGTAGCCTGCAGGCGCAGCAAGCGACCAACCAGCTTATCGCGCTTTCGACCAAGCAGCAGCTTCAGATCCAGCAGATGATGGCGGCGCAATACCGCGCCGATGCGATCGAACGCGCCCGCCAGCAGCAGGCAATGGACGCGGCCCGCGAACAGACCAAACGCTTCGTCGGGACGGCCACCGCCTACACGCAGCCGTAACCGACCGCGCGTCGGACATATTCGAGAAGGCGAGCCTGGATGAACCCTGATCTCAACATCATCGACCGCTTCATGGAGGCGTTCGGCAATTACATCGACAGCGGTTTCGGGCTGCTGTCGGGCGATGTCGCGTTCCTCACCACGGTCCTGATCGGCATTGACGTGACCCTGGCCGCGCTGTGGTGGGCCATGGACAACGACCAGGATGTGCTCGGCAAGCTGATCAAGAAGGTGCTCTATGTCGGCGCCTTCGCCTTCATCATCGGCAATTTTCAGCGGCTCGCCGACATCATCTATCGCAGCTTCGCCGGGCTCGGCATCACTGCCGGCGGAGGCGGCCTGTCGGCCGATGACCTCCTGCATCCCGGCGCCATCGCCGGGACCGGCTTCGAAGCCGCGCATCCAATGATCGACAAGGTGAGCGACCTGCTCGGTTTTCCCGAGATCTTCGGCAATTTCCTGATCGTCGTCGTGTTGCTGGTCGCCTGGTTCCTGGTCGTCCTGGCCTTCTTCATCCTCGCGATCCAGCTCTTCATCACCGTGCTTGAGTTCAAGCTGACGACGCTCGCCGGTTTCATCCTCGTGCCCTTCGCGCTGTGGAACAAGACCAGCTTCCTCGCCGAACGGGTGCTGGGCAATGTCGTGTCCTCGGGCATCAAGGTCATGGTGTTGGCGGTCATCATCGGCATCGGCAGCAATTTCTTCGCCGAGCTGGCCGCGCTGATCGGTCCCGATCCCGATACTTCGGATGCGATGACGCTACTGCTCGGCGCCTTGTCGCTGATGGGGCTTGGCATCTTCGGTCCCGGTATCGCATCGGGGCTTGTTTCGGGCGCACCGCAGCTTGGCGCGGGCGCCGCCGTCGGTACGGCGGCAGGGGCGGCGATTATGGCGGGCGGGGCCGGGCTGATCGGTGCGCGCGCCGCGATGGCTGCCGGATCGGGCGGCATGAAGGCGATCCGCGCCGGCACGGCGATGGGATCGGCCGCATCCACCTCCTACCGGCTCGGGCAGGCGACGTCTGGCAATTCGACGGTTGCAGCAGGCCTTGGCGGCATCGCCAGCACTGCTGGTGGTGCGGCGGCACAGGGTGCCCGCGCGATGGCCTCGCGCGTCGCAGCGCCATTCCGCGACAGCGCCGCAAGAGGCCGCGATTTTGCCATGCGCGGATCGGGCGGTGCGAGCGCCGCATCCTCAACTGCGACCGAAAGCGCAGGTACGCCGGCCTGGGCGCAGCGCCTGCGCAACGAACAGAATACCCGACACCGCCGCCACATGGCGATGCAGACCGTGCGCGAAGGCGACCGGCCCGGCAGCGGCGCCAATCCCGACCTCAGCGAAAAGGACTGATTCCCATGTTCTTCAAAAGATCCATCCAGCGATATGGGCAGACGCCCGAACCCGAGACGCCCTATCAGCGCGCCGGCCAGCTCTGGGATGAGCGTATCGGCTCGGCGCGTGTACAGGCGAGGAACTGGCGGCTCGTCGCATTCGCCTGTCTTGGGCTGACGGGCGTGCTGATCGCATCGAATGTCTGGCAGTCGATGCAGTCGCGCGTCGCGCCTTATGTGGTCGAGGTTGATCGCCTGGGTGAAGCGCGCAGCGTCGCACCGGTGATCCAGAACTACAAACCGACCGACGGGCAGGTGGCATGGCATCTGGCCCGGTTCATCTCCAATGTGCGTTCGGTCTCGACCGATCCGGTGCTGGTGAAGACCAACTGGCTCACCGCCTATGATTTCGCGACCGACCGCGCGGCGACGTTCCTCAATGAATATGCGCGTTCCAACGATCCCTTTGCCGGGATCGGCCAGCGCAGCGTGTCGGTGCAGGTGACGAGCGTCGTGCGCGCTTCGGACAACAGCTTTCAGGTCAAATGGACCGAGAGCATTTTCGAGCGCGGCAGTCTGGCGCGAACCGAACGCTGGACCGCCATGCTGACCGTGGTGATGCGGCCGCCGAAAACGGCCGATTCCTTGCGCAAGAATCCGCTCGGTCTGTTCGTCAACGCGGTCGACTGGGCGCGCGAACTCGAAGGCGCGCCGCCCACAAAGCCCGCAGATGAAACGCAGCCTCCGGCGCCGACAAGCCTTCCGCAGCCCATGATCGCTCCGGGGAGCATCGAACCACTGCCGGCTCTGTCTGCGCGTGCGAACCCCGCCGCGCCCGATGCCGAGACTTCCGATCAGAAAGGAACCAACCCATGACGCGTCTGCTGTTCGTATCAGCCTCCGCGCTGGCGCTTGCTGCCTGCGCGGGCAAGACCCCGCCGCCCGCGATCCACTATGACGCCGCCGATTTTCGTGCGGCAATTGAGGAGGCCGAACCGGCGAAGCCGGTGGAGATCGTCGAGACGCCCGTGCCGCTTCCGCTTCCCGGACAGCTTCAGCCGCCGCCATCGGTGAAGCCGGAGGCCGGTCCGCCGACCGCACGCGTCGATGCCGCGAACCGGGCGGCGACGAAAGAACCGAGCAGTTCGGGCTATATCAATGCGGTGCAGGTCTATCCCTGGACCGAAGGCGCGCTCTATCGCCTTTATGCCGCGCCCGAACGCCTCAGCGATATCGCGCTTCAGCCCGGCGAGCAGCTGGTGGCGGTTTCGGCGGGCGACACAGTGCGCTGGATTATCGGTGATACGACCAGCGGCGCGGGCGAGGGTGCCCGTGTGCATGTGCTGGTCAAACCCTTCGCACCCGGCCTTGCGACGAACATGGTCATCACGACCGACCGGCGCGCCTATCATCTCGCGCTCGAGAGCACCGATGCCACGTGGATGGCGGCGATCAGCTGGACCTATCCGCAGGACCGGCTTGTGGCGCTACGCCGTCAGAATGCCCGCACCGAACAGGCAAGGCCAGTCGCCGAGAATATCGCGCTGAGCGATCTGCACTTCCGCTACGCGATATCGGGCGACGATCCACCTTGGCGCCCGCTGCGCGCATGGGATGACGGCAAGAAGGTCTATATCGAGTTTCCCGCGCGGCTCGATCAGGGCGAGGCGCCGCCGCTCTTCGTCGTCGGGCCATTGGGCGACAACCAGCTCGTCAATTACCGGGTTAGCGGCAATCACTATATCGTCGATCGCCTCTTCGCGGCGGCCGAATTGCGGCTTGGCGAAGACCCACAGCAGGTCGTGCGTATCAGCCGGACGGACGGGAGGCAGTAATGATCGATCCCGTCGAACCCTATGCTCCCGATCCGCAAACACCGGAAACGCCGCGCAAGGCTGCCCCCGATACGCTGAAGCTTCGAGCTGCACCGCGCCGCGTCGTGCGCTTTCGTCGCGGCGTCATTATCGGCGGCGCGGCGGCGAGTGCGCTCGCCATTGCCGGCGTGGCCTGGATGGCGCTCGGGCCGAAGACGGTCGGAATCGTCAGCGGCGATGACGGCAAGGCGATCACCGAACGCCATACGCCCGCCGATGAGGTGATGAATCTTCCTGGCGACTACAGCAAGGTGACGCCCGATACGCCGATCCTGGGCGCGCCCTTGCCGGGCGATCTGGGCGGACCGATCCTCGAACGCCAGCGCGAGCTTGGCCTCGAACCGGGAAGTACTTCAGGCATGACGCCAGCAGAGCAGGCGGCCGAAGCCGAGCGCCAGCGCATCGCCGCACAGGCGAGGCAGGCGCGCGAAGCAGGCGTGATGATCCGGTCCGCGGGCGGCTCGCCGGCGGCCTCGATTGCGTCGGCATTGGGGAGTGCGCCCATACCGTCAGTGCCGGGCGCGGACGAAACCGAACGATCGGACGGCGACCGCTTGGCCCTCGATCCGGGCCGCGATCAGAACAACCAGCAGCGCAAACTCGATTTTCTCGGCCAGCAGATTGCTGGCGGCGTGACGAACGCCCATCCGCTCCAGACCCCGACTTCGCCCTATGAGGTGATGGCTGGCAGCGTCATCGCCGCCAGCCTGCTCACAGGCCTCAATTCCGATCTGCCCGGTATGGTCGTGGCGCAAGTGACCGAGAATGTGTTCGATACCGTGACCGGCCGGACCTTGCTGATCCCGCAAGGCGCGCGCCTGATCGGCAGTTACGACAGCGTAGTCGCTTTCGGCCAGCGTCGCGCGCTGCTTGTCTGGCAGCGTATCATCCTGCCCGATGGCTCTTCGATCCGGATCGACAATCTGCCCGCCACCGATGCCGCCGGTTATGCCGGCCTCGAGGACGAGGTCGACTTCCATAGCTGGCAATTGCTCAAGGGCGTCGGCCTTTCGACCCTGCTTGGCGTCGGCACCGAATTGTCGATCGGCGACGACGCAAGCGATCTCGTGCGCGCCATTCGCCAATCGTCCCAGCAGTCCGCCGCCCAGGCCGGCCAACCGATCGTGTCCAAGAACCTCAACATCCAGCCCACCATTACCGTCCGTCCCGGATGGCCGCTGCGCGTCCTCGTTCACAAGGATCTGACGCTCCGGCCCTGGGGCGGGCGCTAAGAAAGGAGACGTGCCTTGCTCAAGCTCGACAAGCTGCCCGACCGCACGCCGGTCAAGATTTCCATCACGGTGATGCCCGATCTCGCTCACACGCTCGCCGACTACGCCGCGATCTACGCCCGAACCTATGGCGAGAAGGCGGAAGTCGCTGATCTCATACCCGCCATGCTCGAAAGTTTCCTCGCCAGCGATCGTGCCTTTGCGAAGGCGCGCAAGGAACAGGCGGGGGAGGGCTAGGCCATGTCCGTCATCGGTATCTTCAAGCCCTCGAAGGAAGGAGGCTGGGAAGGCAATCTTCGCACGCTTGGCATCAACGAGCGGCTGCGGCTCGTGCCCAATGACGACCGTTCCTCCGACAACGCGCCGGCCTTTCGCGTCATGCTCGGTCGCCAGCGGATCGGCGATGCCTGGGAGGCCTGCACGCAGGACGAGAAGGAGCGCGACTATCTGCGGCTGCGTCTCGACGATCCGAGCTTTGCGCGCCCGCTGACCGCTGCACTGTTTCCCGACGATGACGGCGCATCGGCACGGCTGATGTGGCGCCGCTGACGGGGCCGAGCTATGAGCCAGGCGAGCGAGCATATCCTGACCGTTGTCGAAGCCGCCCGGCTGCTCAAGGTTCATCCCAACACGGTGCGCAATCTCATCAAGGCGGGCACCATCCCGGCCGCGCGTGTCGGGCGCCAATGGCGCTTCGTGGAGGCCGAGCTTGTCGCCTGGATTCGCTCCGGCTATCCTGATGCCGCACGGACGCAGCCGGGTGCCTCACGAAAGGAGGCAATATGGCACTCTGGAAACGTGCATCGAAATACTATGTCGAGTTCACAGCACCGGACGGAACGAGAGTTAGACGCTCTACTGGAACGTCCGACAGGCGGAAGGCCGAGGAATATCACGACCGGTTGAAAGCCGAGCTGTGGGAAGCGAGCCGACTGAAGAAGAAGCCGAAGCGGACCTGGGACGAAGCGGCTTTGCGGTGGCTGAAGGAGAAGGCGCACAAGAAGTCCCGCAGGGACGATGTGCAACGTATCCGCTGGTTCACCACCCATCTTCGCGGCAAGCGGCTCGACGAGGTGAGCCGGGACATGATCGACCGGTTGCTGACGACCCGCTTGCCCAAGGCGACGGACGCCACGCGGAACCGATATATGGCGCTCATTCGCGCCATCTTCCGCAAGGCCCAGCGCGAATGGGAGTGGATCGACCAGATACCGGCGTTCAAGGCCTATGGCGAGGGCAGCAAGATTCGGGTGCGGCATCTAACGCACGAACAGGCCGAAGCCCTGCTGGAAGCCTTGCCCGATCACCAGCGTGAAGTGGTGCTTTTCGCCCTGACGACGGGGCTGCGGCAGGGCAACATTCTCGGTCTGACATGGGACAGGGTCGATATGGCCCGCCGCATGGCCACGATCGGGCATGGCGATACGAAGAACGGCAGCGCGCTCGGCGTTCCGCTCAACGAGATCGCGCTGGCCGTGCTGCAACGCCAATGGGGCAAGCATCCGACCCATGTGTTCACCTATCGGGGCAATCCGCTCCGTTCGGCGAACACGCGCAAATGGCGTGCGGCGTTGAAGGCTTGCGGGATCGAGGATTTCCGCTGGCACGATCTGCGGCACACATGGGCGAGCTGGCTGCGGCAGAATGACGTGCCCACCTGGGTGCTTCAGGAGCTGGGGGGCTGGAAGTCGGAATCGATGGTGCGGCGCTATGCCCACATGTCGGTGAAGCACTTGCAGCCCTATTCCGACCTGCTGATTAACGTGCCCCAACTGGAAAGCACGGTAATCCGGGAAACGGAACGGCACAAAACCACCCCCAGTGGCCCCTATGGGCACCTGCGTGTGGTCAAGTAAGTGACTGAAAAGATTGGTGGACGCACTAGGGCTCGAACCTAGGACCCGCTGATTAAGAGATCCGGAATCGGCGGAAGACCTTAGGAAATCAGGGTCAATATTGGTTCGCGGGGCTAGGTTTTCGCGACATCTAAGTCAACCTGAGCCGCTCAGAGAGGGCGCGTTTCCGGTGCTCAGGCCGGTGCTTTTCGGAGACCTAGATGGCCGTCATCAACCTCACCGAGGCTCGCATCCGCGAGCTCCCCCTTGGTTCTGGTATCCACCGCGACGAGCAGGTGAAAGGGCTGATGGTGATCTGCCACCAAGCATCTCGCACCTACGCCGTCCAAGGAGACGTTAGGCGGAACGGACGCCACATCCGCACCGTACGGATGAAGATAGACCGTTGCGACCGGATCGGTCTCCGCGAGGCCCGCAATCGGGCTAAGGCGCTGATGAGCCAAATTCAGTCGGGTGTCGATCCGACCGCAGGACCGGACGAGAGTGGCATCACCCGGAGCAGGCGCTGGACGCCCACCTGTCAGAGCGAACCTACAGTCCGCGCACGAGCGACGGCTATAAGTACCACCTCGACCGCTACCTTGCGAAGTTTCGGAAGCACGCGGTGATCGACATCACCCGGCAGGAAGTCCGAGAGCTCTACGACACGCTGAAGCGGAAGCACGGGCAGACGACGGCCGGGAGCGTCATGCGCACCCTCCGAGCGACCGTGAACACTGCTATGAGGATCTCGACTAGCGGGCTGGGGCTGGGTGCTTTGCCCGATCAATCAACGAAGGCGCGCTCAATCACGAAATGGCCCGGCTTGGAATTGGAGCCGTCCTCAAGAGACCTGTGCGCGGGTGGGTGTAGACACGGGCGTTGGTTGCTGATTCTATGGGCTTTCCGAAGAGGAGAGCGAGACGTGGCGTATCGTTCGATAGGTCAGGAGCGGTTCGGTTTCGCAGGTCGCACGCGGTCTGGTTCTTCGCTCGACGAGTTGGCAACGCTGATTGATTGGCAGCCGGTCGCGGCTCTCCTCGATCTGATGTATTCGGCCGCAAAGGGGGAGCCCGCCTGGCCGCCGTTGGCGATATTCAAGGCGCTGTTGCTGTCGATCTGGTACGATCTGTCGGACATGAAGTTGGCCGACGCGCTTGATGATCGCACGTCGTTTCGCCGTTTCTGCGGCTTCTCCAGCACCGAGCGACGCCGGAGCGCACAGCCTTCGTGCGCTTCCGCAAGGTGTTGGTCGCCGACGGACTCGACAGCAGCCTCTTCGAGGCTGTGACGGCCCAACTCAAGGCGAAGGCGGTCACGATCAAGACTGGGACGCTGGTCGACGCCACCATCATTACCTCGGCCAGCGAGCAGGATGATGACAGCCGCTGGGTCAAGCACAAGGGTAGCGGGATAGAGGCGCCTTAGACCGTTGACGGTCTCGAACAATTGGCCATCCTCGATCAGCGTGGAGATTCGACCCTGAGTGCGGAAGCTGTCACGAGTGACTGTCGGCACATAGTGCAGCCGCAGCAGCGCCTGGTCTTGCACCAGAGGATCGCCAGCGAGGTGGCTCTCGAGCTCGTCGCGACAGGCAAGATTGCTCACCTCGCGCACCGAATGGACGACGATCACCTGCCCCAACCGTTCCCGTTGTCCAGGATCAGGGCAACGGCGCCCGTCCGAGCCACGTTCGCTGGAATTCTCCCGTCGTGCGACCGCCTCGCGCCACCGTCTGAGCCATAGAGCGGGCATGGACACGCGAACGGCAAAATCACTTCGTTGGCGGTTGCAATAACAATCGATCAAATGCTAGGTAAAAAAACTTTGGGAGATTCCTTTGATGACGCGAAAGGCCTTTGTTTACGATGCGGTGCGCAGTCCGCGCGGCCGAGGAAAGCCAGACGGAGGCCTTCACTCCGTCACATCTGTGTCGCTGGCCGCGCAGATGCTGGAAGCTGTGCGAGACCGGAACGACTTGGATACTGCGCTGGTGGACGATGTGGTTTTCGGCTGTGTGGACGCCGTCGGGGAGCAGGGCGGTGTTATCACTCGGACTGCCGTCCTGCGCGCGGGATACGATTCCGGGGTCGCAGGCGTTCAGGTGAATCGCTTCTGCGGCTCGGGGCTGGAGGCGTGCAGTATCGCTGCAGCAAAGGTTGTGTCCGGGGAAGCCGAATTGGCCATCGGCGGCGGTGTGGCATCCATGAGCCGCGTTCCGATGGGAATTGAAGGTGGCGCGATCGCCACCGATCCGACGTCGATGTTCGACAATTATACCCTGCCTCAGGGCGTAGCCGCTGATTTGCTTGCGACCTTGGATGGCCGGTCCCGTGAGGACGTGGACTCCTATGCAGCTGAAAGCCAGCGTCGCGCGGCCAATGCGTGGAAGGATGGTCGTTTCGCGCGCTCGATCGTGCCGGTGAAGGATGACGTCGGGATGATCGCGCTCGATCATGACGAGCACGTACGTGGCGATACCACCGTCGAGACGCTGGCGAAACTCAAGCCTTCCTTTGCGCAGATAGGTGAAATGCTCTTCGATGGCGTGGCTCGCCAGCGTTATCCGCAAATCGACAGGATCAGCCACATCCATCATCCGGGCAATTCGGCCGGGATCGTCGATGGTGCTGCCGCTGTGCTGATCGGGAGCGCAGAAGCGGGCGAGCGTGCGGGATTGAAGCCCAGAGGCATTCTCAGGGGTGCCGCATCAATCGGGTCGGAGCCGGCACTCATGCTGTCCGGGCCGGCCGCGGTCGTTGAAAAGCTGCTGCGTGCCCAGCGCCTCGCTCCCTCGGACATCGACATTTTTGAACTGAACGAGGCGTTCGCTGCGGTTGTGCTGCGCATGATGTCGGCGCTCAATATTCCGCACGAGAAGATGAACGTGAACGGCGGTGCCATCGCAATGGGCCACCCCCTTGGAGCTACCGGGGCCATGCTCGTGGGTACGGTGCTCGACGAGCTTGAGCGGACCGGAAAGGAATTTGGCGTCGTGGCGCTGTGCGTCGGCGCCGGCATGGGCACAGCGGCGCTTGTTCAGCGCGTTTGACTATCACATCTCCGAAAATAGGGCAGATAAGATGAACAATTGGCGCGTTGAGGTAGATGGTGAGGGCGTCGCTCTTGTCACTTTCGATATGGCTGGAAGGAAGGTCAACACCTTGAATGCCGAGGTGATTTCCGAATTTACTTCCATTGTTGAGCGAATCCGGTCGGATGATGCAATCAAAGGCGTGGTCATTGCTTCGGCAAAGGCCGGTTCGTTCTGCGCAGGCGGGGATCTGGGCGACATAGAAAGCTTCGCCGGCCCTGGTGAGCCAGGCAAGGAGGCTGAAACGCTGGCCCATGACATCGAGCGCATGACGAAGGATTTAACGCTCTTCCGTGGGCTTGAGACTTCCGGAAAGCCGGTGGCGTGTGCGATCGAGGGCACGACCCTGGGCGGCGGCGCAGAACTGGCCATGGCTTGCCACTACAGGGTGGCGGCCGATAACGAGCACGTTGTCCTGGGCTTGCCGGAAGGGGGCCTAGGCTTGCTACCGGGCGGGGGTGGAACCCAGCGTCTGCCGCGCCTTGTGGGGATACGCGAATCCCTGCCCATCCTGCTCGACGGAGCAACGAAGACCGCAGCGGAAGCGTTGGCGATCGGTCTGATCAATGAGATCGTTCCAACCGGCCAGACGGTCGATCGGGCGCGCGCGTGGGTTCTGTCTTCCCCCGAGGCGGTGCAGCCATGGGACAAGCCCAAGTTTCAGGTTCCGGGTGGTGGCCCGTACGTGCAGGCCAATAGCGAAGCAATTGCAATGCACACGGCCTTGTCGCGCGTGAAGTTCTACGACAATTACCCCGCGCAGCGTCATATTCTCGCGGCACTTTATGAGGGCATTCAGGTGCCCATCGATGCCGGCCTGCGGATCGAAATGCACGAGTTCATCAAGACCGTCCGTACACCTCAGGCCCTCGCGATGATCCGCACGCTGTTTCTTTCCCCGCGCGAGATCAAGAGCGGTGTTAATCGTCCCGCAGGCCATCCAGTCCGGACTTTCAAAAAGGCAGCAGTGCTGGGCGCGGGGCTCATGGGCGCCGGAATTGCCTGCGTGCAGGCGAAGATGGGCATCGAAACCGTTCTGATAGACAGGACGCCGGAAGCAGCGGATCGCGGCAAGGCCTACACCGCCAAGTATCTCGGCAAGCAGGTGTCGCGCGGCCGCATGACCCAGGAAAAAGCCGACGTCATACTCGCACGCATTCTACCGACCACCGACTACGCCGATGTCCAAGGGTCCGATATCGTGATCGAGGCGGTGTTTGAGGATCGCGACGTGAAAGCGGATGTCACCCGGCTGGCCGAAGCCCAGCTCGGCGAAGATGCCATCATGGCGACGAACACCTCGACGCTTCCTATCACGGGACTGGCGACAGCATCGGTCCGTCCCGAGAACTTCATCGGCCTTCACTTCTTCTCCCCGGTCGAGCGCATGGACCTCGTCGAAATTATCAGGGGCGAGCGAACGTCGGATGCCGCGCTCGCAGCGGCCTATGATTACATCGCGGCCATTCGCAAGACTCCGATTTCCGTTAAGGATTCGCGAGGGTTTTACACATCTCGCACGATCACCCGCTACCTCGACGAACCGTGTGAGATGCTCATCGAAGGCATCGCGCCAACGATCATCGAGAATATCGGGTTGATGACTGGCATGCCAGTCGGACCGCTTTCCCTGCCGGACGCGATCGGGTTGGAACTGTCCTATCATGTGGCAGCCCAGACCAAACGCGACCTCGGCGATGCGTACCAGGAAACCGCGTCCGACACGGTTCTCGACTTTCTTGTCGCGAAGCACGGCCGACACGGACGGCGCAATGGCAAGGGTTTCTATGACTACTCGGATGACGGGAAGGTCAAGACGCTCTGGTCGGGCCTGTCCGAACTGGCGGAACCTGTCATGACTGACGCGTTCAGCGATGACGTGAAGACTGAGCTTAAGAAACGCATCCTGTACCGGATGACGTTGGAAGCTGCCAGGTGCATGGAGGAGGGCGTCATCTCCGATCCGCGCGAAGCGGACGTCGGTGCGGTCCTCGGCTTTGGTTTCCCAAGGTGGACCGGGGGTCCGATCTCCCTGATCGAGCAGGTCGGCGTCGCAAAGTTCGTGAAAGAATGCGATGCTCTCGCTGATCGTCACGGCGAACGCTTCCGTCCGGGCCAGATGCTGCGCACCATGGCCGCGGATGGGCGGACCTTCTACTGAAATCACGGGCACAGTGGCTAGGCCATGATTGTCTCAGGCGAGACGATCATGGCCTTGAGCGTTAATGGGCGGCCGTGTTTATAACGAACGCGCAATCAGCATTTTCATGATTTCATTTGTCCCGCCAAATATTCGGGATATCCGCGCATCCCGATAGAGGCGGGCGATGGGATATTCATTCATGTAACCATAGCCGCCAAAGAGCTGAACGCATTCGTCGATCACCTTGCCCTGCGCTTCGGTGGCCCAGTATTTAGCCATCGCGGCGGTATCCGCATCGAGCTTACCATCGAGCAGGAGACCCATGCAGTGATTGCAAAATACCTTGGCGATAACCGCAGTGGTTTTGCATTCCGCCAGCTTGAACTGGGTATTTTGGAACTCGATCAGTTTCTGTCCGAACACTTGCCGCTCTTTGACATAGGGGATGGTTTCCTCGAGCGCACGCTCCATGGCTGCAACGGCCTGCCATGCAATCGTGAGCCGTTCCTTGGCCAGCTCGGCACTGAGCTGACGAAAACCCTGGCCCTCCACCAGACCCAGCAGGTTGGTAGTCGGAACCCTGACATCGTCAAAGAAGAGTTCCGATGTGTCTTGAGCTTCGCAGCCAACCTTGTCGAGATTGCGGCCCCGGCGAAACCCCTCCGCCCGGTCGGTTTCCACCATCAGGAGCGAGATGCCCCGAGCGCCGGCGGCGGGATCGGTCTTGGCGACGACGCAGATCAAGTTGGCAAGCTGGCCGTTGGAGATAAATGTCTTCGCGCCGTTGATGACATAGTCATTGCCCTCCCGGCGCGCGCTTGTCGTAACGGCCGCAAGATCCGATCCAGTGCCAGGCTCGGTCATGGCGATAGCGGCGATCATTTCGCCCGACGCCATTCGCGGCAGCCAGTGCGCTTTCTGCTCCTCCGTCCCGTACGCAAGGATATAGGGTGCCACGATATTGTTGTGGAGAGTCACGGCGAAGCCTTCGGCGCCGAGGCGGATTGCGGCCGTCGACAGAATGGTCTCGTGTCGGTAATCTCCCCCGCCGCCGCCATATTCCGGCGGCATCGACGCGCATAGCAGACCGTCCCTGGCAGCTTGCTCCCAAAGTCCCCGATCGACCTGTCCCTGCTCGCGCCATTTCACGCAATGCTCCGGGGTTGCGTATTTCCGGTAGAATTTGTCGACGGTGTCGGCAAAGAGCAGGATATCCTCGTCCTGCATGAACGCCGGTGGTGCAACGCCCAGGATGTCCATCATTCTGCCTCTCCCAGTAGGCGACCGACGGCGCCTCCGAAAACCCTCTCACTCCAATCGCCGCAATCGCCAACGATGTCTAGCTAGTGTTTGATCGAAAACGCGACGGGGAATTAGACGTCAGCCGGCTGATTTATGCTGAGCGTTCGTGCGTGTTGCTCCGCTCCGGTGTAGGTTGGGATGAATCGAATTAGCAGCGGAGTCAGCAGGCACGATGAAGTCACCTATTCTCTCCAGTCTGGACGAAGGCATTTTGACCCTCCAGCTGAACAATCCTGAGGTTCGCAACGCACTCAGCCAGCCCATGGGGGTGCAGCTGCAGCGGGAACTGCGCGACGCAGCCAACGATCCCGGTGTGCGGGTGGTCGTGCTCACCGGAGTGGGCGAGGCCTTTTGCGCGGGTGCTGATGTCAGCAAGCTTGGCGTGCTCGACCCCGATGACAAGGTTTCCGCAAAATGGGCCGGCCACCCTATCATGAGCGGGATAGAACAGCGCAGCCTGCGCATCAAGGGCAATGGGGAGGTAGCCACGTTGCTGCACACCATGGGCAAGCCAACTATCGCCATGGTGCGTGGACCCGCCGCCGGCGCGGGCTTGTCGATGGCGGTCGCGTGCGATTTCCGCTTCGCTTCGCCAACCGCCACATTTACCTCGGCCTTCAGCCGCATCGGCGCATCTGGCGACCTCGGCTGTGCCTACTATCTCCAGCAACTGGTCGGACCGACAAAGGCGCGGGAGATATTGATGCTGTCCGACAAAATCGATGCGGACGAGGCGTTGCGGATCGGCCTTGTCAGCAAGGTTATTGCCGATGACGAACTGGAAACCGGGACGATGGCGTTCGCACGCCGCCTGGCCGATGGTCCGCCAATCGCATTGCGCTACATAAAGGCCAATCTCGTTGCCGCTGAGGACTTCAACATGGACGCCTATCTCGATCAGGAAGCGCGCAATATCATGCGATGCTTTCAGACCGAAGACTCCAAGGAAGCGATCCAGGCCTTCAAGGAAAGGCGCGCGCCGGTATTCAAGGGAATTTGAGGCGCAACGGGGCGGGCGGAGAAGTGCGGGAGCGCGAGGCAACTGATCAGTGCTCCTGGCCTCACGGCGCCAAAGGTTTTGATGAAAGGAACGAACATGGATGCAGCTGACTTTCGCGCGGCTTTGGGATCGTTCGCGACTGGGGTGACAATCGTTACCACGAGGGCGCCAGACGGGTCGGACGTAGGGATGACGGCAAACAGCTTCAATTCCGTGTCGCTGGACCCTCCGATGGTGTTGTGGAGCATCAGCAAGACCGCGCTCAGTCAGTCGGTATTTGCTGCTGCCGAGCATTTCGCTGTCCATATCCTCGCGTCAGACCAGGAGGACTTGTCGAACCGCTTTGCTCGCCGGGGAGAAAACAAGTTCGCGGACCTCGCGCTGGGACGCGGTCCAGGCAATACCCCGTTGCTCAATGGCTGCGCGGCGCGCTTCAAATGCCGGACTGCATACCGCTATGAAGGCGGCGATCACGATATCATCGTGGGTGAAGTGCTGGAGTTCGACCATTTCGATCGAAAACCGCTTTTGTTTCATCGCGGCAAATACTCGGCGCTTGCCGCAGGCATGGCCGGTGCAGAATTCGCCGACTCGTCGTTCGCTTTCCTGCTGGCCCGTGCGCACTATGCGGTTTTCAGGGACGTCCATATGGAGTTGAAGCGGATAGATATCAGTCTCGACCAGTATTTTGCGCTGGCGGCCCTCGGCGCCAGACCGATGACAGCGCAAGAGATTCAAGGGCATGGCGCCTACTACGACCGGTCGTTCGAACCATCGGACGTCGAAAAGCTGATTGAGAAGGGCCTTGTGGAACGTCAAGCCGATGGTCCGGCGGGGAACCTTGCACTGACTGCACCGGGGCGCCAGACGATGGTCCGACTTCTTGCAATCGGCAAGGACTCGGAGGCGACGGTATTGGGGCAGTTCGAACCTTGGGAAGGGCAGTGGCTCAAAAGTGCGCTGGACCGCATCGGTAGCAAAATGCCGGGCATATTGACTCGATGATGGGCTCGAAGAATCCCGGGTTTCCAGAGGCTCCTGCCTGTGACAAGGAATGGAGATCTGGCTAAGGGGACCAAGTCTTCGCCTGAGCGTCGGGACAGCGCAGCGTTTATGGCCAATAAGCATCGAGGCTATTACCTATCGAGCGGGCGGCGGTGACATGGATCGTCGAGCAGGTCGGCTGCACCTCCGACACAGTGCGCGGGTGACCGGTATGGTGAATAGCCCCTGGATTTCTGGACGCCTTCGATCCTAATTTTGAGGACATTAGGCGCGCAACCTGGCGCCACTTCTCGGCCGAGGACAAAATCCGGATCGTGCTGGATGGCCTGCGCGGCGAAGACAGCATTGCCGAG
>NZ_JALJVY010000003.1 GCF_024168485.1 Sphingobium sp. OAS761 | reverse complement strand
ACCCCATCATCAATGCCCTGACGAACCCCATGGTCGCCAGGGCTCCCTCGCGTCCCCAACGCCCCCACAACCAAACCCAAACAGACAAAAATGACCGATGACCCCGGTCTTGTCGGACATGTCCTGCGTGAGGCACCTTCAATACATGGTGCGATCGAGGCTGTCGTCAGGCTGGGTGCCGCATGGCTGTTGTGGGAATGTGGCGTCAGCCTCGGCATCGCACCGTTCATGACCAGCAGGGTCGATCAAGCCACCTGATGATCGGGCGCCGCATGTGTGCATTTGTCCGGATCCGGACGCATCCCGGCATTCAGCGCCACCCCCGACGGCAGAGACTGGTCTGCGATGCCGCCATTTCTTTTCCGACTTTTTCCGCGGCGCCGGTGTGGTCTCTAGTGGTCCGATTCTGACATTCTATACCGTTCGAGGCCAAGTATCGCTCGAATGTCAAAACCTCTTCGGACCACTGGAAATATTTGATCCTTCAAGGAGGCGGGGCGTCGCATGACGCCCCGCCGGTTGATGATCAGAATTTGGCCACGACGCCCGCCATCGGCCGGATCGACCGGAAATTGCCGAGCGTGTCTGCCTGCACGCGCAGGCGGACATTGCTATGATCAGCCGAACCGCCCATGTCCGCGGTCGACAGTTCGACGCCCGCACCATAGGTCGTGCCGTGGAAATCCGGGCTGTCGGGCCCCAATGCGTCGAAATTGACCCACTTGTAACCGACCTTGCCGAAGATCAGGCTGTCCTTGCCGGCCTTCACCCCGGCGCGGCCAGCGACGCCATATTCCCAATCGATATCGCCGGAGACACCCTTTGAGGCCGTTCCCTCGACCCCAACCACCAGCGGTCCTGCGACATTATAATTCACGCCCGCGACGCCTTCGACCATTCGGCCCTTGTAGCCGATCGGAGGGATGCCTTCCTTGCCGGTTTCGCTGTCGAAATTGTGAACGCCGCCCATTACGCCGACATAGGGTTCGACACGATGGGTGGATGCGGCCTCGTCCTGGGCGAAGGCGACGGCAGGCAGCAGGCATGCGGCAGCACCTGCCGCGATGAGCAAAGTCTTCATGGGTACGACCCTTTATCTCTGAATGGTTGTTCGACGGTTTGGACCCGCCGGGCCTTCCGCCGCGGCGCTAAAAGCGGCGGCGAGGCAGGGGATGAATGCCCGATCGCTGCGGAAGGTTTCGGCCATCTGTCGCAAAATGCTTCCAAATGGCGTTTATGTGACGGAAAAAGCACGATTTCTTGCGGCACGATTAACAGCAGCGGCCTATTATGAACACGGCATAAACAAAAATCGATCGGGCGCCGCCCATTCACAACCAATTCAAACTGCGGACGTTATCCAGGCAGTCATACGAAAAACACAGGAGACTGGCGATGAACGCACTCCCGCGAAAATTGCTCGCCGCGATGGGACTGGCAGGCGCACTTGCCCTGGGTGGCTGCGCTTATGACGATGGCTATGGCGGCGTAAGCGTCGGTACGGGCTATTATGGCGGCTATGGTAACGGCTACGGCGACCCCTATTGGGGTTCGGGCTATTACCCCGGCGGCTATTATGGCTGGTATGACGGCTTCTATTATCCCGGCAACGGATATTATGTCTACGATCGCGGCGGACGTCGCCATCGCTGGACCGATGGACAGCGCCGCCATTGGGAAGGGCGCAGGGGCCGGCACGATGGCGATGGCCGGTGGGGCAACCGCCGCCCCGATTGGCGGGGGGATGACGGACGGCAGAATGGCGGCAACTGGACCCGCCCGCGTCCCGATGGCGATGGTCGCGGCCGAAATGATTGGCGTGGCAACCGCCGTGGCGGCGACGGCGCGCGCAACATGGCGCCGGCGCAACCCCAGGCCCGACCATCGCAGCCCCGCGCTCAGCGCGACTGGGGCAATCGCCCCTCGCCCCGCATGAATAGCGAACGGTCGATGCCTTCCGGACGCGGTCGTGGCCCGTCTTCGCGGGTCCGTCCCGACTGATGCGGGTATCGACGAAAGCTGCCGCCCTGTTCTGCTTCCTTCTCGTCGCTGCCTGCGACGGGCGGGAGGAGAGCGCGATCGACAATCTGGCCAACGGAGCGAACGCCACGCAGGTAGCGCATAATGTGCGGACCGAAGCGATGGCGCTCATGGAACCGCTCAATCCGCCTGCCCCGGGGGAACCCGGCGGTTTGCCGGTCGATGCGGAACTTGTGTCTGAAGGCACCATCGATCCGGACAGTGCGCAGGGCGCGGCCCAGGTGGTGCAGGGCTATTACGGGTTGCTGGAGGAAAAAAGGTTCGAGGATGCGCAGGATCTGTGGAACCCCAAAACCGCGATCGGCGCGCAGGATGATGCGCATTTCGCCGCGCGCTTCCGGGGTTTCAGCGAGATTCACGCCAATATTGGCGCGCCGTCGGACCCCGAAGGCGCGGCAGGATCGCTCTACGTTACAGTTCCGGTGCAGGTCTATGGCCGGATCGCGGCCAACGGGAAGCCATGGCACACGCTGCGGCAGGTGACGTTACGCCGTGTCAACGACGTACCCGGATCGACCGAGGAGCAGCGCCGCTGGCATATTGAATCGATCGGCGCCTATCAGCCGCCGGCAGACGTGCCGGAAGCCGACAACGGGGCGGAAACAGTCAGGACCATCTCCGCCACCGATGCTATGATCAGGAAACCGTCGCCTTGACGATCTTGCCCGGGGTGCGCGGCGGCTCGCCCTTGGGCAACGCGTCGACATGCTCCATGCCCGACGTTACTTCGCCCCAGACGGTATATTGACCGTCGAGGAAGGTGGCGTCGTCAAAGCAGATAAAGAACTGGCTGTTGGCGCTGTTGGGGTTTGCCGCGCGCGCCATCGAGCAGACGCCGCGCACATGGGGTTCGCGGCTGAATTCGGCCTTGATGTCGGGCAGCTTCGACCCGCCCATGCCGGTGCCGGTCGGGTCGCCGCCCTGCGCCATGAAGCCGGGGATGACGCGATGGAAGACCACGCCGTCGTAAAATCCGTCCTTGGCCAGCGTGGTGATGCGTTCGACATGGCCCGGTGCCAGATCGGGGCGCAGCTTTATGACGACATCGCCGCCACTGTCGAGGGTAAGGGTGAGCGTATCGTCGGCCAATGAATGATCCTCTCTTTGCCGGGTGGGAATGAGGTCCATATAGGCGCTTGGGCTGGCGATAAAAGAAACTTGTGGAGAAGGACGCTCGGCTCGTTCCGCCCCATTGCAATTATATTGTGCATCGGCGAAAGCGTCCGCATGTTACAGGAACCGGACAGTAGGGGGCGCCATGAGCGAGCGCGGCGATATGGCCGAACCCCTGGTCCATGGGGACGAAATTGACGAAGCGTTGATCGAGGCTGAAGCCAGCCACGATGAGGATGATCGGCTGAAACCGGAATTTCTCTCCGCCGTGCTCGACGCGGTGGAGGATGGTGACGACGACAAGGCGCGCGAGCTGGTTTCGCCGCTGCACCCCGCCGACATTGCGGACCTGCTGGAACTCGCGCCGTCCGAGCGAAGGGCCGGTCTGGCGGCTGCGCTGGGCGATCTGGTCGGTGCGGAAGTGCTGTCCGAACTCAACGATTATGTCCGCGACGACCTTATCGGCGCACTCGCGCCGGAGCAGGTCGCGGAATTCGCCTCCGAACTCGATACCGACGACGCGGTCGCCATCATCGAGGATATGGAGGAGGCCGATCAGCAGGCCGTTCTTGAGGCGATGGAGCCGGAAGATCGCGCCGCGATCGAAAGCGCCCTAGCCTACCCGGAGGAATCCGCCGGTCGCCTGATGCAGCGCGACCTGGTCGCCGTGCCCGAGCATATGACCGTCGGCCAGGTGATCGATTATCTGCGCGACACCGGCGACCTGACCCGCGATTTCTGGGAAATCTTCGTCGTCGACGAAGGCCACAGGCCGATCGGCACCTGCCAGCTCAGCTGGATCCTCACCTGCCCGCGCGGCATCGCCATGGCCGACCTGATGAAACGCGAACAGACGCTGATCCCGGTCGATATGGACCAGGAGGAAGTGGCGCTGCGCTTCCAGAAATACGCGCTGATATCCGCCGCGGTCGTCGACGCGCCCGGCCGCCTGGTCGGCATGATCACGGTCGACGACGTGGTCCATATCATTTCGCAGGAAGCGGGCGAGGACATCCTCCGCCTGTCGGGTGCGGGCGAAGGCGACATCAACGAACCGGTGATGGAAAGCTATCGCGGGCGTGTTCGCTGGCTGCTGACCAATCTGGTCACGGCATTGGTCGCTTCGACGATCATCGGCGCGTTCGAAGGCACGATCCAGAGGATGGTGGCGCTCGCCACCCTGATGCCGATCGTCGCGGGCGTGGGCGGCAATGCGGGCAGCCAGACCATGGCGGTCACGGTGCGGGCGCTCGCCACCAACCAGATTACGGGGTCGAACGCCCGACGCACCATATTGCGCGAAATCCGGGTCGCGCTGCTGAACGGTGCGACCGTCGCGCTGGTGCTGGGGCTGGGGGTGATGCTGGTGTTCCAGAACATGGCCCTGGGCGGCGTCATCGCCGCGGCGATGATGACCAACATCGTGACGGCGGGTCTGGCGGGCGCGGCTGTGCCGCTGGCGTTCGACCGGCTGAATCTGGACCCTGCCATCGCCTCGTCGATTTTCGTCACCATGATCACCGATTCGATGGGTTTCCTGGCCTTTCTGGGGCTGGCGACGGCAGCGGGATTGACGGGCTGACGCCAGTCCCCATCTTCCTCTCATGCCGCTCCACATCACCAAGATCGCCTTCGGCAGCGAAAGCCCCGCCGCCCTGCGCGCCTGGCTTGAAAGCCAGGGGCCGGAAGCCCGGATTACGACCCGTTATCTGCCCAAACGGATCGCGCAAATGGACGGGGGATCGCTTTACTGGATCCATCAGCACCGTATCGTCGGCCGCAGCCCGATTCTGGGTTTCGAGGAAACAGGGCAGGGACGCTATTGGGTCAGGCTGGCGCCGCGCCTCATTCCCGTGCGATCGATGCCGAAGCGCGCGCATCAGGGCTGGCGCTATCTGGAACAGGCGAACGCACCGCCCGACCTTGCTGATGGCGATGACGACGCGGCGGACGTGATGCCGCCCCGCATGCTGGGTGACCTGACACGGCTGGGGCTATTATAGGCGACGGTCAGTCGTCCGCCCCCACCAGATCAGCCACATTGCGAACGCCGTCACGCGCCATCAGGGCCTTGAGCCCCTTGTTGATCCGCCGCGCGAGCCAGGGACCTTCATAGACCAGGGCACTGTAAAGCTGGACCAGTGAGGCGCCGGCGCGGATGCGCGCATAGGCCTGTTCCGCGCTGGCAATGCCGCCCACGCCGATCAGGGGCAGGCGATTTCCCAGCAGGTGGCGAAAGTCGCGCAGCCGGGCGAGCGACAGGTCGTGCAGGGGCGCGCCCGACAGGCCGCCGCCCTCGCCCGCATGGGGCGATCGCAAGGCAGGTCGCGTGACGGTGGTGTTCGACACGATCAGCGCATCGATGCGGTGGTCGATGCAGGCGGCGGCGATGTCGTCCATGTCGGCCGGTTCCAGATCCGGGGCCACCTTGAGGAACAGCGGCGGGCCACCCGGCTGCCGCGCCGCCATCACCGCGCCCAGCAAGTCGTCCAGTGCCGCACGGCCCTGCAAGGCGCGCAGGCCCGGTGTGTTGGGGGAGGAAATGTTCACGGTCAGATAATCCGCCAGCGGCGCCATGCAGGTGACGCCGGTCACATAGTCGGCAATGCTCCGGCCCGCTGCGGTCGCATCCTTGTTGGCGCCGATATTGATGCCGATCACCGGCCGTTGGCCGACGGCCTGACGGTATCGCGCGATGCGGTCGGCCGCCGCACCCTGCCCGCCATTGTTGAAGCCGAACCGGTTGATGACGGCTCGATCCTCCGCAAGCCGGAACAGGCGGGGCTGCGGATTGCCCGGCTGGGCCAGCGGGGTCAGCGTTCCCAGTTCGGCAAAGCCGAAGCCGAAGGCGTGCATTTTGTGCGCGACCCGCCCTTCCTTGTCATAGCCTGCGGCCAGGCCGACCGGATTGGGAAAGTTTATGTCCGCGACGGTCACCGCCAGCATCGGGTCGCGCGCGACCGGCCGGCGCACCGGCATCATGCGCAGGGCCGCGATCGACAAATTGTGCGCACGCTCGGCATCGAGGGTGAAAAGCAGGGGACGGATGAGGCGATAGGACATGGCGGATGCCTATGCCAGCCGCGCCGAAGCCAGTCGAGTCGCTGTGATAGTTGGGCAACATCGGCGCATATGACATTTCATGACAGGAAACGTCATGAATGCGACCGTTTGCAACAGCGAAATGTCCGATCTGTCCAATAAAGTTGCCCTGATTCAGGCGTAAAGCCCCCTTGCGACCCGAAGGCTCTTAGGCCCATGGCCGATGAGACCTTTTACTGACCCGGCGGCTACAAACCGCCGGGTCATTTTTTTACTGATGCTGATAGGTCACATTATAACGGCCGCTTTTCCGGCAATGTCGCTTGCTTCCGGATAAAAATAGCGCATAGTCAGGCGCCTGGGGTGAAAAACATGGGGTCGCATCAGCTGGGGATAGCCGGGGGCGCAGTTGCCCTGCCGGATGAGAGCGGGCCGCTCTCCTATACGGTTTCCGCCGTGCAGGGGCCGGTGCGATTGCGCTATTTTGCGCCGCCCGAACATCTCTGCAATTATTTCGGATCGCTCTATCTGTTCAGCGTTTCCGCGGATCATTACGCTGATGCAACACGTGCGGATGTGCCGCAGCTACGGTTCATGCTGGAAGGCGGCGGCACCTATTTCTTCCAGGACGGAACGTCCATGGCGACACCCGACGTGTGCCTGCTGGGGCCGACCATGGGCGCGACCCGGTTCGAACTGGACCGGCCGGCCCGAGTCGTGGGTATCTCGCTACTGCCGGCGGGCTGGATATCGCTGCATGGCGGCGACGCGAACATGTTCGCCGACCGGTTGTGCGATCTGGCAGCGGTGCGGGGGGTCGTCTACACCCGGCTGCTGGAACGGTTGAGGATGGCCGACTCGTCCCAGGCGGAGGAGATTGCCGACTTGTGCTGGACGGAACTCGGCCGGCTGGTGGAGGCGTTGCGCTCCGCGACCTGGACGTTGCTGGCAGCAGTCGATGCATGGTTGATGGACGAAGGATCGCCGAGGATCGAGGTGCTCGCCGAAACGACCGGCCTGTCGCCGCGCCAGCTGGCGCGCCTGACCAACAAATATTATGGCGCTCCGCCAAAATTGCTGGCGCGCAAATATCGCGCGCTGCGCTGTTCGGCGAGGATCGCGCTGGACGGCGAAAGCTGGCAGCAATTGTGCGACGAGGGGGGCTTTTACGATCAGTCCCACTTCATCCGGGAAATCAAGCATTTCATCGGGCTAACCCCGCACCAGTTGCAGACCGAGCCGTCCGCTGTGGCGCAACTCACCTTGCTGCGCCGGTCGCTGGGCGGCGATGTGGCCGTGTTGAACCGCCTGTCATAGAAAAAGGCTTGATTCCCGGGGTGCGGTGAACCACATGGGCAATCGGACGGAATCGATCCGATTTGAGAATGGTTCGCAATGCGCTTGTCGAGTTTCGCTGACTATGCCGTGGTATTGATGAGCGCCGCGGCGCGCCACTGCGGTGCCGCCCGAATGAACGCGACCACGCTCAGCGCCGAAACGGGCATCCCGCTGCCTACGGCGCAGAAGCTGGTCAGCCGCTTGTCGGCCGCCGGGCTGCTCGAATCGAGCCGGGGTACGGGCGGCGGCGTGCGCCTGAGCCGTCCGCCGGCGGCGATTACGCTCGCCGACGTGGTCGAGGCGGTCGAAGGACCGATCGCCATGACCGCCTGCGCGGAAATGGGCGCGCATGACTGCAATCTGGAAACGGACTGCCGCGTGCGCCCGCACATGAACATGGCGAACAATGCGATCCGCGAAGCGCTCGCGGGCATGACCATTGCCAGCCTGAACCGGGAAATGGCATGACCGAAGACGTTACCACCGTTCGCAACCAGGAAGCGCAGGAGGCCGCCGACCGCGCCTCCACCTACGAACATGGCTGGTCGTCGGCCATCGAGCAGGATTTCGCGCCCAAGGGGCTGAACGAAGATACCGTCCGCTTCATTTCCGCCAAGAAGAACGAGCCGGAATGGCTGCTGGAATGGCGGCTGAAGGCGTTTGCCATGTGGCAGAAGATGGAGGCGCCGGACTGGGCGAAGCTCAACGTCCCGCCGATCGACTATCAGGACGCCTATTATTACGCCGAGCCCAAGAAGAAGGCCGAGCTGAACAGTCTGGACGAGGTCGACCCGGAAATATTGGCGACCTACCAGAAGCTGGGCATCCCCATTGCCGAGCAGGAAATGCTGGCCGGCGTCAAGGGAAGCCGCAGGGTGGCGGTGGATGCGGTATTCGACAGCGTCTCGGTGGCCACCACCTTTCGCAAGGAACTGGAGGAAGCGGGCGTCATCTTCCGCTCGATCAGCGAGGCGGTGCGCGAATATCCCGATCTGGTCAAGAAGTGGCTGGGGAAAGTCGTGCCGATGCACGACAATTATTTCGCGACATTGAATTGCGCGGTCTTTTCCGACGGCACCTTCGTCTACATCCCGAAGGGCGTGCGCTGCCCGATGGAACTCAGCACCTATTTCCGGATCAATGCGGAGAATACCGGCCAGTTCGAGCGCACCCTGATCGTCGCGGACGCGGGCAGCTATGTGAGCTATCTGGAAGGCTGCACCGCGCCGATGCGCGACGAGAACCAGTTGCATGCCGCCGTCGTGGAATTGGTCGCGCTGGACGATGCGGAGATCAAATATTCGACGGTCCAGAACTGGTATCCCGGCGACGAGCAGGGCAAGGGCGGCATCTATAATTTTGTGACCAAGCGCGCGCTGTGCCAGGGCCGCAACTCCAAGGTCAGCTGGACGCAGGTGGAGACGGGCAGCGCCATCACCTGGAAATATCCGTCTTGCGTGCTGAATGGCGAAAACAGCGTCGGCGAATTCTACTCGGTCGCGCTGACCAACAACATGCAGCAGGCCGATACCGGCACCAAGATGATCCACAACGGGAAGAACACCCGCTCGACGATCGTGTCGAAGGGGATCAGCGCCGGCCGCTCCAACAACACCTATCGCGGCCTTGTCCGCGTGGCGCCCGGCGCGGAGGGCGTGCGCAACTTCACCCAGTGCGACAGCTTGCTGCTGGGCGACCAGTGCGGCGCGCACACCGTCCCCTATATCGAGGTGCGCAATCCCTCAGCGCAGGTCGAGCATGAGGCGACGACCAGCAAGATCAGCGACGACCAGCTTTTCTACGCCATGCAGCGCGGGCTGGATGCGGAGAGCGCGGTCAGCCTGATCGTCAACGGCTTCGCCAAGGAAGTGCTGCAACAACTGCCGATGGAATTCGCCGTTGAGGCGCAGAAGCTACTGGGGATTTCGCTGGAGGGTTCGGTTGGGTGATGAGATCTCCGGCATGACAGTCAATGAACGCTTGTTCACGGTGGGGCTACTCGAAGCGTTTGAGAATGCCCTTGCTGCCGGCGATGATGAGGCCGCCGGTGAAATACTGGACAAAATGGGATTGTACCGAGACGCCGAGGGAATGTTTCGTTCGCTGTGAAGCGAAGTGAACATTTAGGCTTAAGAGGACGAAGAAACTTGAGCGACGAAGACGATATTCAGGATGCACTCGCGGATTTCGCGGAGGATGTGGGCAATGGCCAGTCATGGACCGCCGCGATCCGCATCCTGACCGAGGATTATGAGCTGGAGGAAGGCGAACTTCAAACCCGCGCAGCAAAGGATTTCGGCGATCTCGACGCCTATCAGGCGGAATGCCGTGCCGCGCTGGAGAAGGGCGACGCCGCCTTCACCGAGAAGCTGAAGACCGACAAGGCTTTCCACAAGGCCAAGGCCCCCAACCTCGCCCGCATGGGTCCGGTGACCGAATTCGTGACCGGCGTGCTGGAAAAGGGCGCGCCCGAACCGGACGCCGACTGGTGGCCTTATATGCCGATCAAGCGCCATATCGACACGCTGTTCCCCGCGCCTGGCGACGTGCGCGACATGGCCTTCTGGACCGCGCGGACGCTCCAGCGCGCGCACAACAAGTGATTTTCGGGGATAAGCAATGCTGACGATCGAGAACCTCACCAATGAAATCGACGGCAAGGCGATCCTGAAAGGCCTGTCGCTCTCTATCAACGCGGGCGAAATCCACGCGATCATGGGGCCGAACGGCGCGGGCAAATCGACGCTGGCCTATACGCTGGGCGGCCGCCCAAACTATGAAGTGACCGGCGGCACGGCTTCCTTTGACGGTGTGAACTTGTTCAGTTTGGACCCGCATGAACGCGCCGCCGCCGGCCTGTTCCTGGGCTTCCAGTATCCGGTCGAGATACCGGGCGTGTCCAACCTGCAATTCCTGCGCGAAAGCCTGAACAGCCAGAAGCGCGCGCGCGGCGAGAAGGAACTGAACGGCGGCGAGTTTATCCGGCTGGCGAAGGAAAAGGCCGCCTTGCTCGGTCTCGACATGGACATGCTCAAGCGCCCGGTGAATGTCGGCTTTTCCGGCGGCGAGAAGAAGCGCGCCGAAATGGTGCAGATGGGCATTCTCGATCCCAAGCTTGCGATCCTCGACGAAACCGACAGCGGCCTCGACATCGACGCATTGAAGGTCGTGGGCGCGGGGATCAACGCGATCATGCGCAAACCGGACAAGGCGGTGCTGCTCATCACCCATTATCAGCGGCTGCTCGATTATGTGAAGCCGGACTTCGTGCATGTGCTGGCCGGGGGCCGCATCGTGAAGTCGGGCGGCCCCGAACTGGCGTTGGACCTGGAACGCGAAGGCTATGCCGAGGTTCTTGGGGCCGAGGTGGTGACCGCGTGAACGCCCTGACCCTTCCCACCCGCAAGGCGGAAGAATGGCGCTACAGCGACCTGGATGCGCTGGCGACCATATGGCCTGCCCCCGCGCCCACCCGCATCGACGTGGCGGCGGGCGCGAGCGCGCGCCACCATCTGTTGCAGGACGCCGCCGACGGGGCGGCGGCTGTGCACGATTATGCGATCACGCTCGCCGACGGTGCGCGGTGTGATTTCCATGTGCTGAACATCGGCGGCAAGCTGGGCCGCGTTACCTTTACCGTGACGCTCGGCAGCAACGCCCATTTCGAGTTGAACGGGGCGATCATCGGCGGCGGCGACCAGACGCTGGAGATCGTCACCAGCGTCACCCACGCGCAGCCGGATTCGACCAGCGGGCAGACGATCCGCTCGATCCTGGGTCAGCACGCCACCGGCAGTTATCTGGGCAGCATCAATGTCGCCCGGGACGCGCAGCGCACCGACGCTTTCCAGTCGGTAAAGGCGATGCTGCTGGACCGCACCGCCACGGCCAATGCCAAACCGGAACTGGAAATTTACGCCGACGACGTCAAATGCGCGCACGGCGCGACCGTAGGCGAACTGGACAAGGCGGCGCTCTTCTACATGGCCTCGCGCGGCATGGACCCGGCGACGGCCAAGACGCTGCTGCTGAAAGCCTTCGTCGCCGGCGTGTTCGACGATGTGGCCGACGAAGCGGTCAAGGGCAGCCTCGAAGCCGCGGCACTCGCCAAGCTGGAGACGCTGGTATGACCGCCCTCGCTTCAGGACTGCGGTTGCGCGACGATTTTCCCGGCGTCGGAAACTGGCACTATCTCGACAGCGCTGCCACCGCGCAGAAGCCCAATGCGGTGATCGACGCCATCGCCCGGGCCTATGGCCCGGACTATGCGACGGTCCATCGCGGCGTCTATGAGCGATCGGCGAACATGACGCTGGCTTATGAAGCGGCGCGGCGGAAGGTTGCGGGCTTCATCGGCGCGGCGAGCGACAGCGAGATCGTCTATGTCCGTGGCGCGACCGAGGGCATCAACCTCGTCGCGCAATGCTGGGCGGGGACGCAGCTCAAGGCTGGCGACCGCATCCTGCTCTCTTGCCTGGAGCATCACAGCAATATCGTGCCCTGGCAGATTATTGCGGAGAAAGTCGGTGCGTCGATTGACGTGGTGCCGCTGACCCAGGACGGCCGGATTGATCTCGACGCGATGCGTGCGATGATCACGCCCCAGCATCGCATGGTTGCGCTCGCCCATGTGTCTAACGTGCTGGGCAGTGTGCTGGATTGCCGCCGCGCCGCCGACATCGCCCATATGGTCGGCGCCAAGATCCTGATCGACGGCTGTCAGGCGGTGCCGCGCCTCACGGTCGACGTGCGGGCGCTGGATTGCGATTTCTACGTCTTTTCCGCGCACAAGCTCTACGGCCCGACCGGCATCGGCGTGCTCTGGGCGCGCAAGGACCTGCTCGATGTCATGCCGCCTTATCAGGGTGGGGGATCGATGATCGACAAGGTGACGTTCGAAAAGACCACCTATGCCCCCGCGCCGACCCGGTTTGAGGCGGGGACGCCGCATATCGTCGGCGTGGTCGGCCTGTCGGCGGCGATCGACTATGTGCAGGCCATCGGCCTGGATACGATCCACGCCCATGAATGTGCGTTGGTCGCCAAGGCGCGGACGGCGCTCGAAAGCCTCAACAGCGTGCGCGTCTTCGGGCCTGACGATTCGGCGGGCATCCTGTCCTTCGAGGTGAAGGGGGTGCATCCGCACGATGTCGGCACCATATTGGATGAAACGGGCGTCGCCATCCGGGCCGGCCATCATTGCGCGCAGCCGCTGATGCGCCATTTGGGCGTCGAGGCGACTGCCCGGGCCAGCTTCGGCATCTACAGCGACGAAAGCGACGTCGCGGCGCTGGTGAAGGGTATCGAGCGGGTCAGGAAGATATTCGGATGATGGACGAACGGAAGATCATGGTCGAGGAAGTGGAAGCGGTGGATGCGCCGCCCAAGGCGCGCGTGGACGAGTCACTGGTTTCCGGCCAGCGCCAGCGCGACTATCTGGACGGCTTCCTGGCGCAGAAACCCGCCGAGGTCGTGGCAGGCGAGCCGGGCGGCGATGTCTATGACGGGGTGATCGAGGCACTCAAGGATATTTACGACCCGGAAATCCCGGTGAATATCTACGATCTCGGCCTCATCTATGGCGTGGACGTGAACGAAGGCCATGTCGTCGTCACGATGACGCTGACGACGCCGCATTGCCCCGTCGCCGAATCCATGCCTGGCGAAGTGGAGATGCGCGTCGGTGCGGTGCCGGGCGTGGGCGACGCCGAAGTCAATCTGGTCTGGGACCCGCCCTGGGACCCCCAGAAGATGAGCGACGAGGCGAAGCTGGAACTGGGAATGTTGTGATGGTCGGCTTTAAGAACGATTCGGAGCCCGTCGTTGTCGCATGCCGCCTATGCAATAATACGGGTAAGTGCCACATTTGTGCAGGAACACGCTGCTCAGTCTGTAAGCACACTGGTGCATGTTCGTCATGCAAAGGAAGTGGTTGGCACCAAGTTGTGAAAGTGGGGTCTTGATCATGAACGCCGCAGGCAAAGCGCGTGCCCGTCCCGCCGCCGTGATCCTGACGGGGAGCGCCGAACAGCGCATAGCCGACCTGATGCGCCAGGCGCCTGAAGGCACCATCGGCGTCAAGCTTTCCACGCCCAAGCGCGGCTGTTCGGGTCTGGCCTATTCGGTCGACTATGTGACGGAAGAGGCGAAGTTCGACGAGAAGATCGAGACGCCCGGCGGCACCTTCTACATTGACGGGGCGTCGGTGCTCTATCTGGTCGGTTCTACCATGGACTGGGTGGAGGATGACTTCACCGCCGGTTTCGTCTTCAACAACCCCAATGCCAAGGGCAGCTGCGGCTGCGGCGAGAGCTTCACGGTTTAAGAGGGGTTGCCATGCCCCATATGCTGATCCTGGGGCTGGGCTACACGGCGTCGCGGCTCGCCTCTCGATTGCGGGCCGATGGCTGGCAGATCACGAGCGTCCGCCGTGCTGCCGATGCCGATGCGCTCGCCTTCGATGACGATGGGGCCGTTCGCGCCGCGATCGCGCAGGCCAGCCATATCCTCTCTTCCGTCCCGCCCCAGGGCGACACCGATCCGGTGCTCGTTCGATTTGGCGCTGCGATAGCCGCTGCGCCGGCGATCTGGACGGGCTACCTGTCCTCCACCGGCGTCTACGGCGACGCGGCAGGCGCCTGGGTCGACGAAGCCAGCCCGGTCGGCCTGGGTCGCCGCGCCGCCCGGGCGCAAGCCGATGTGGCCTGGGGCGCGCTTCGCCCCGGCATGTGCCGTTTTCGCCTGCCAGGCATCTACGGTCCCGGCCGGTCGGCGCTCGACCGGGTGCGGGAAGGGCGCGCGCATCGCATCGACCTGCCGGGGCAGATATTCAGCCGCGTCCATGTCGACGATATCGTCGGCGGCATCGTCGCATCCTTCGCTGGGCCGCCGGGCGTCTATAATCTTGCCGATGACCTGCCCTGTTCGCAGAACCGGGTGATCGAAGCGGCGTGCGACCTGCTGTCGAAGCCCTGGCCGCCGCTACGGACATTGGACGAGGCGGGGCTTTCGCCCATGGCGCGCGGCTTTTATTCGGAAAACCGCCGTGTCGCCAACGGTCGGGCCAAGCGGGTGCTGGGCTGGCGACCGCGTTTTTCCACCTTTGCGCAGGGGCTGGCCGACTGCCTGTCGCAGGGGTGATTCGGTTCGGCGCACATCCGCCGATTTCTTACGCTTTATTAACCGAAAAAGCGCGAGGAGACGGGGGGCGCCACGAACAGGGAAGCGTCATGGACAGCATCGAAACCACCGTCATCGCGCTTGGCCACCGGATTAACAGCCTGTCCGTGCCCACGCCTGTCAGCTTCGCGCCGCCGCCGCTCGCCAGCCTCATCGACCGGGTCAATCTTGCCAAGCGCGCCTATGACCCTGCGGCGCGGCGCTAGGCCGATTTGGCGCGCAGGGCGATGATCATGCCCGCCACTGCGAGCAGCGCACCGGGCGCGGCGAAGCCGGTCCAGCGATAGCCCTCTACGACGGTCGAGATCAGCATCGCGACAATCGGGATCAGCACGCTGCTGTAGGCCGCACGACCCGGGCCAAGGCGCTGGATCAGGCGAAAATAGAGCGGGAAGGTGATGACCGATCCGGCAATGCCGAGCCAGCCGATGCCCATCAGATAACCCGGCCGCATGTCCACCACCGGCGGACCGACCGTGGCCCAGGCAAAGGCGGCGTCGATCGTCGCGCCGATCAGCATGGCCCAGGCCAGCACCGCCACCATCGGCAGCCGTCGCGCGATCTGCATTCCCTGCATGATGTTCGCGGACGACGCGCTCATCAATCCGGCAAGCGTCAGGCCCGCCCCAAGCAGGACCTGGTCTGGCGTGACCGGCGCGGCGCGATATTCGTGCACCAGCATCATGACGATGCCGCTGGTCGCGACCGCCGAACCGATGATGAAGGCGCGACCGACCGGCTGGCGAAAAAGAAGGAAGGCCAGCACCGAATTGGGAATCAGCAACATGGCGTAGATCACCGACACCACGCCGGATGTCAGATATTGTTCGGCTCGGTAGACGAAATTGAAATTCAGGACGAATTGCGCCGTCCCCAAAATGCCGGCGAACAGCAGGCCGGAACGGCCGATGTTCAACGGCACGCCGCGCAGCCGGGCAAAGGCCGCCATGACGATGCCGCCCAGCAGGAAGCGATAGCAGACCGACCAGCTGGGCGGCACGCTGCCGAGCTGGTCGCGGATGACGATCCAGGTCGAACTCCAGATCAGGGTGACGAGAAGAAAGGGCAGGATGACGCCGCCCCGCTCTTCGGCCTCAGCCATGGGCCAGCGCGTTCAGCGCGCGGGCCAGCGGCGCGACACATGCCGCGTCCTGGCTCCAGTTGGTAACGATCCGTGCCGCTCCCTCGCCCCAGTCGTAAAAGTCGAAGCCCTGCGCCCGCAGGCCGGCTGCTTCCTGCGGGCTCAGCCGGAGGAACACCTCATTGGCTTCGACCGGATGCAGCAGTCGCCCCGACGCGCCATCCGCCAGCGATCGGGCCGCGGCGTTCGCGGCGCGCGCATTGTCCAGCCACAGGCCGTCCTCGATCATCGCCAGTATCTGCGCGGCGAGAAAGCGCCCCTTCGACAGAAGGTGGCCCGACCGCTTGCGCCAGCGGGCCGCCTCGGCCGCGCGCGCGGCATGCCCGGGACCGAAAAAGAGCAAGGCCTCGCCTGCCATCCCGCCATTCTTGACGCAGCCGAATGTCAACGCATCGATGCCCGCCCGCCACGTCATGTCGGCTGGTGCGCATCCCAGATGGGCGATCGCATTGGCGAACCGTGCCCCGTCCATATGGAAGCCAAGGCCATGGTCGCGCGCGACTATCCCCAGCGCCGCGACCTCCGCCGGCGTATAGACCAGGCCATATTCCGTGGCGTTGGTGATGCTGATGGCCCGCGCAGGGCTTTGGTGTATGTCGGCCCGGATTGTCTTCAGCCGGGCGCTCACGACGTCGGGCGTCAGTTTCGCGCCCTCTCCCGGCAGCGTCATCAGGCCGGCGCCATGGGTGAAGAAGCCGGGCGCACCGCATTCGTCCACCGCGATATGCGCTTCCTCATGCGCGATGATGGCACCATAGGGCGGACAGAGGCAGGCCAGCGCGATGCTGTTCGCAGCCGTGCCCGTCGCCACCCACAATGCGCTGACCGGCGTTTCAAACAGGTCAGAAAAGGCGCTGTCCAGACGCGCGGTCCAAGCGTCGCCGTCATAGCCGTGATCCTCGCGGTCGGCAGCCTGCATCGCGGCGAAAACAGATGGGCTGACGGGAGTCGCATTGTCGGAGAAAAAATGCATGGGCATTGCGATAGCGGCACCGCGCGGACGCGGGAAGAGGCCAGCGCATCCCGGCTGGCCCTGTATCGGAAAAATGGGTCAGCATACATGACCCATTGTTTCGGCCGTCGCACTGTGACATAGGCGGCCGGTCCAAGCCACAAGGAGACTCATCATGGACGCCCAGCAGACGTCGCGTTTCACCGTCACCCGCAACAGCCAGGCTGTATCGGCGGACGAACGCGCCATCCTGCTGACCGACCCGGGGTTTGGCCGGCTGTTCACCGATCATATGGTGACGATCCGCTACACCGAAGGGCAGGGATGGCACAGCCACGCGGTCGGCCCGCGCGAACCGTTCCAGCTCGATCCGGCCTGCGCCGTGCTGCATTATGCCCAGGAAATTTTCGAAGGCATGAAGGCCTACCGGCTGGATGACGGCAGCATCGCCATGTTCAGGCCGGAAGAAAATGCGCGTCGCTTCGCGGCCTCGGCGGAACGGCTGGCGATGCCGGTCCTGCCGGAGGACATGTTTCTGGAAGCGTGCGCGGAAATGGTGAAGATCGACGCTGACTGGATTCCTTCGGGCGAAGGTAGCCTCTATCTGCGCCCCTTCATGTTCGCCAGCGAGGCGTTTCTGGGCGTGCGGCCGTCCAACGAATATATTTTCTGCGTCATTGCGTCGCCGGCCGGTGCCTATTTCAAGGGCGGCAAGAAGGCCGTGACCCTGTGGGTTTCGGAACATTATACCCGCGCGGCGCGCGGCGGCACCGGCGCGGCCAAATGCGGCGGCAATTATGCGGCCAGCCTTGTCGCGCAGAAGGAGGCGATCGGCCATGGCTGCGACCAGGTGGTGTTCCTCGACGCGGCGGAGAACAAGTGGGTCGAGGAACTGGGCGGCATGAACGTCTTTTTCGTGATGGACGACGGGTCGATCATCACTCCCCCGCTGTCGGGTACGATCCTGCCGGGTATCACCCGCAACAGTATCCTGAGCCTGGCTCGCGCGCAGGGGCATGAGGTGCGCGAGGAACTGTACAGTTTCGACCAGTGGCGCGCTGACTCCGCCAGCGGCCGGCTGCGCGAAGCTTTCGCATGCGGCACGGCCGCCGTGGTCACCGCCATCGGCACGGTCCGCAGCCGAGGCGGCGACTTCACCATCGGCAACGGCGATGGCGGTCTTGTCACGGAAACGATCCGCGCCGAACTGACCGGCATCCAGCGCGGGACCGTTGCCGATCCGGCGGGATGGGTGCGCAAGCTGTAAGTCGGCCGGAAGGGGCGCGGCATCGCTTCCCAAGCGGGGCGGGACGGCCTATCTAGGCGGACATGGAACGCTTCGACGTCATCATTCTGGGCGGTGGGCTGGTCGGCCTGACGCTCGGCATCGCCCTTGCCGACCACGGTGTGAAGACCGCCGTGATCGACCCCGCCGATCCGGTCGACACCACGGCCGCAGGCTTTGACGGGCGCGTGTCTGCCATTTCCTCAACCAGTTGCGCCATGCTCTCGGCGATCGGAGTCATGCCTTTTCTGGAAGGCAAGGGTTGCCCCATCGACCGCATTTGGGTCAGCGACGGGCTGGAACCCGGGGCGCTCGACTTCGTGCCGGACGAGGATGACGGCGTGATGGGGACCATGTTCCCCAATCGCGACCTGCGTGTTGCCCTGGAGCATGCGGCACGCGGCACGGCCGGCCTTACGCGGTTCCAGCCGGATCGGACGACGAGGGTCGCGCGCACCGCCGATGGCGTCGAAGCGACGTTGGCGAGCGGGGCCACTGTCCGGGGTGCGCTGCTTGTCGCGGCGGAGGGGCGCAACAGCCCGACGCGGGAGGCAGCGGGCATCCGCACGACCCGCTGGACATACAAGCATATGGCGATGGTCAGCGCGATCGACCATGAACGGCCACATGCCAATACCGCCTACGAGATATTCTATGTCGGCGGCCCCTTCGCGCTGCTGCCGATGCTGCCCGGCACGCGATCGGCCGTGGTCTGGACCGTGCCGACTGATCAGGCGCCAGCGATGCTGAAACTGTCGGAACGCGCCTGGCTGGCCGAGGCGCAGAAGCGGATCGGCGGTTTCCTGGGCGAAATCAGCCTTGCAGGACCGCGATCCGCCTATCCGCTGGGTTTTCATCATGCCGCCCATATCACTGACCTGCGGCTGGCGCTGGTAGGCGACAGCGCGCACGGAATTCACCCGATTGCCGGACAGGGGCTCAATCTGGGGTTGCGGGACGTCGCCGCGCTGGTCGAGGTGCTGGTCGATGGCATGCGGCTGGGCCTGGACCCGGGCGACGCGCAGTTGCTGGCCCGTTACCAGCGATGGCGCGGGCTGGATGCGATGATGACCAGCATCGCGATGGACGGCCTGGTCCGCCTGTTCGACATACCCGGCCGTCTGCCCAGGCTCGCGCGCCGTGCGGGGCTGGCGGCCGTCCAGCGCACGTCGCTGCTGAAAGGCCGTTTCATGGCCGAGGCGCGTGGGCAGTCCGGCGCGCTACCGCGCCTTCTGACGGGCGAAATGGTGTGACGGCGCGGCGGATCAGAGCATCCGCCGCAGCACATCGTCCTTCAGCATGACATGATGGCGCAGCGCCGCGCCGATATGGACCAGGATCAGGACCGCCCAGATCCATGGTAATATCTCATGCGCCTCGTGCGAGATTCCGACGATGGCATCGTCCTTGGCAACGGCAAATTTCGGCACGTCGAAGAGGAAGAACCAGGTGAGCGGTCGTGCGCCCGGCGAGGTCATGATCCAGCCCGACAATGGCAGGATCAGCATGAAGGCGTAGAACAGGAAATGGGTGGCATGGGCCACGCCTTTCTCCCAGCCCGGCATGGCCCCAGGCAGGGCCGGCGCGCGATGCGTCGCGCGCCAGCCCAGGCGCACGAGCGTCAGCGCCAGCACGGTCAGTCCGATGGATTTGTGCACGGGCATCACCGCCCAGTCGCGGGGCAGGGCTTCATGGGCGAAACCGAACACCAGATTGACGATGATCAGCAGGGCGATCAGCCAGTGCAGGAAGCGGGCAACCGCGTTATAGCGCTCCATCGGATATTCCTCATGCTTGTGCGGCCATGTCGTCAAACCTGACGATTGGCGACCAGATTTTCCACCACCGAGGGATCGGCGAGGGTGCTGGTATCGCCCAGCGCCTGCGCCGACACTTCGCCTTCAGCGATCTTGCGGAGGATGCGGCGCATGATCTTGCCGGATCGCGTCTTGGGCAGGGCGGGCGCGAACTGGATGACATCGGGTGTCGCGATCGGGCCGATTTCGGTCCGGACCCATTTTACCAGCGTCGACCGCAGCGCATCGCTCGGCTCGTCTCCGCTATTGAGCGTCACATAGGCGTAGATGCCCTGACCCTTGATGTCGTGGGGAAAGCCGACCACGGCCGCTTCCGCGACGCTTTCGTGCAGCACCAGCGCGCTTTCGACTTCGGCGGTGCCCATGCGGTGTCCCGACACGTTGATGACGTCATCGACCCGGCCGGTGATCCAGTAATAGCCATCGGCGTCGCGGCGCGCGCCGTCGCCGGTGGTGTATTTGCCGGGGAAGGTAGTGAAATAGGTCTGGAAGAAACGGTCATGGTCGCCCCAGACCGTACGCATCTGGCCGGGCCAGCTCTGTACAACGACCAGATTTCCTTCGGCCGCGCCATCCTGCACCTGACCTTCGCCATCGACGATCTGCGCCACCACGCCGGGCATCGGCAAGGTGGCGGACCCGGGCTTCAGGTCCGTGGCGCCCGGCATCGGCGCGATCATGGCCGCACCCGTTTCGGTCTGCCACCATGTGTCGATGATCGGGCAGCGGTCCTCGCCGACCACATGGTGATACCAGCGCCATGCTTCAGGATTGATCGGCTCACCTACCGTGCCGAGCAGGCGCAGCGAGGCGCGGCTGGTCGCAGTGACGAAAGCGTCGCCTTCCTTCATCAGGGCGCGCAGCACCGTCGGCGCGGTGAAGAGGGTGTGCACCTGATGCCTGTCGACCACTTCCCAGATACGCGACGGGGTCGGCCAGTTGGGCACGCCCTCATACATCAGCGTGGTCGCACCGTTCGCCAGCGGGCCGTAGACGATATAGCTGTGCCCGGTAACCCAGCCGATGTCGGCGGCGCACCACCAGACGTTGCCGGGCCGATAATCGAAGCAGAGTTCATGGGTCAGGCTGGCCCACAGCAGATATCCGCCGGTCGTGTGGAGCACGCCCTTTGGCTTGCCGGTCGACCCGGAGGTGTAGAGGATGAAAAGCGGGTCCTCCGCATTCATGGGTTCGGGAGGGCAGTCGGCATCGACTTTCGCGGCCGCCTCGTGCAGCCACACATCGCGTCCTTCGGCCATGTCGACGGCACCGCCGGTCGCCTGGACGACCACCACTTTCTTGACGCAGGGACAATCCCCGAGCGCTGCGTCGACATTCGCCTTGAGCGGCACCGTCTTCCCGCCGCGACGTCCTTCGTCGGCGGTGATGACCAGCGTCGAATCACAGTCGGTGATGCGTCCTGCCAGTGCTTCGGGCGAAAAGCCGCCGAACACCACCGAATGGATCGCGCCGATCCGTGCACAGGCGAGCAGCGCGAAGGCTGCTTCGGGAATCATCGGCAGGTAGACGGTGACGCGGTCCCCCTTCCTGGCGCCGGCAGCCTTCAGCACATTGGCAAGGCGGCAAACCTCTTCATGCACCTGGCGATAGGTGTAGCGGCGCGGCTCGGCGTCGGGCGAATCGGGTTCCCAGATGATCGCCACGTCCTCGCCACGCGTCGCAAGATGCCGGTCGATGCAGTTGACACTGACGTTCAGCACGCCGTCGGCGAACCATCGGATGCCGAAATCCGCCTCGTTGAAACTGCTTTCGTTCGTCAGGGTCGGTGCCGTCATCCAGTCCAGACGCCCCGCCCGTTCCAGCCAGTAGCGATGGGCGTCATCAATCGACCGGCCATAGTCAGCCGCGCGGGCCGCCTTGTCCATCAGCGCTTCGCTGGCCCAATTGTCCGGTACGGGGAAGAAATCATCAGACATGTCGGGCATCCTTTCCGCTGCGAAATCTTTGGTCGCCGCGCCTTCTAACGGGGCCTCGGCCGGATCGGAAGAGCCGAACGCGTCATTCTTTCGGTCGAAAATGCAGGTCATGCCATGATATTTCCGTGCATTTGGCGCTTCCCCGGAACCGCGGCGACGCCTAACAGCGAATGTCTATGTGGCTGCTCTATCAATTTCCGCTATGTCCCTTTTCCCGCAAGGTCCGGCTGCTGCTGGGCGAAAAAGGGATCGGTTACGATCTGGAACGCGAATCGCCCTGGGCGATGCGCGACGAGTTTCTGGACCTGAACCCGGCCGGCCTGACTCCGGTGATGGAGGATCCGGAAAAAGGCATCGTCCTGATCGACAGCCAGGCGATTTGCGAATATTTCGAGGAAACCGTCGAGAAGTTTCCGCTGATTTCCGGCACCGCCGCCGGACGCGCGGAGGTGCGGCGCCTGACGGCTTTCTTCGACCAGAATTTTTACGGCGACGTGGTCGGTCCACTGCTCCACGAGCGGATGAAGAAACGTCTGATTGAGCGCGCCCCGCCCGATGCGCGAGTTTTGCGGGAAGCCATGAAAAGGGCGAACGTCCATATGGATTATATGGATTATCTGCTGGACCATCGCAGCTGGATGGCCGGTGCGACCCTGAGCCTGGCCGACATCGCGGCCGCCGCGCATTTGTCGGTCGCCGATTATCTGGGCGGCATCGACTGGACCGGTCACGAACCCGTCAAGCGCTGGTATGCGGGGTTCAAGTCCCGCCCGTCCTTTCGCCCGCTGCTTTCGGAACGGATGGAAGTAATCACCCCGCCGCCCCATTATGAAAAGCCCGACTTTTAAGGGCGTCCGCCGTCGCTAATGGTTCGATTCCGACATTCGATACCGTTCGAGGCCAAGTCTCCTCGAATGCCAAAATCAATCCTCTAGTCGGTTTCGGCGGCCAGATAGACGCGATTGCGGCCATGTTCCTTGGCCAGGTACAGGGCCCGGTCGGCGGCCTTAAGCGCGGCACGAGGGTCCTCATAGGCCAGCACGTTGGAAACGCCGGCGGAGAAGGAGACGCGGCTCATCCGTTCGCCATTGGTACGGTTGACCAGGCTCCGCCCCGCAAGGTCGGCTCGTACATGGTCGACCGCCTCACATGTTTCCGCAGCGGTCTTTCCGCGGAACAGCATGACGAACTCCTCGCCGCCGTGGCGTGCGACGTGGCAACGGTCGTTCGAGGCCTTGGCAAGCAGCCCGGCGACGAATTTGAGCACACGGTCACCCGTGTCATGACCGTGCGTGTCGTTGATCGCCTTGAAATGATCGATGTCGCAGAAGGCAACGGACAGCGCCTCGCTCTTTTCCTGTGCCAGCACCAGCTCTTCGCGCAACACGCCCTCAAAGGCTCTGCGGTTGGGCAGGCCGGTCAGGTGATCGTGCTCGGCCGCTCGCCGGGCGGTTTCGAGGCTGGATTTCAGCGCTTGGGTCTGCTTCTGGTTCTCGCGGAGCTGGCTTTCGACCTGACGCGTCTTTTCGACCATTGACCGGGTCAGGCCGACCAGCTTGGCCAGTACGGGTTCGCTGTCCTGGCCAGCGGCCAGATCCTTCGCTTGTTCCTGAAGGGCGGCGCCATAGTCCTTGGCGGAATTGCGGGATTCGTGCATCAGGCCGGTGAACTGGGAAAGATTTTCCTCCACCTTGTCGAGCATCGCCGCCAGCGATTCAGGCGTGACCTCGTCCGCGCGCTGTTCGGCCGCGACCGTTTCCACCCAGCTGTTGGTGATCTTGCCGCGCTCCATGAGGACCGCCCGGATGGCCTTTTCCACGCCGACATTGGCCCCGGTCAGATAATCCAGGGCGATGCTGAAATTGATCGGTGTCAGGTCCAGATCATGGGCGAACAGGAAATCGCCGATATCCTCGTATAGCTGTCGGCGGCGGTCGACCTCGCGGTTTGCCGCCGTCCCACGGCGCGGTCGTTCTGCAGCGACGGGCTCATCTTCCGCCTTACCCGAAAGATTTCTTGCCCAACGCGTCAATCGGTTGGTCAGCCCATGCTGCGGGCTTGCGGAAGAAGGATTTGCCCCGGTCATGCCCCCTATAACGGCGTCGGCGCAACGGGGTTAAGTATGTTCCCGAAGAATCCGCTCAAACGTCCGCGGTCACCAGCCAGTCGCGGAAGATACGGACCGCGCGCGTCTGAAGGGCACGGGGACGGCACACGAAGAAATAGCGATAGGGGCTCTTGGCGGGAATCGGGAACAGGCGCACCAGCCGTGGATCGGCAGCCTGCTTGAAATGGCTGGCATGCATCACCGCCACACCCAGCCCCTGGGCCGCGGCTTCCAGCATGAGCTGGCCCGAGTCATAATTGTCGATGGCGAGCGGCTGCAGGTCCGGCACGGCGGCTGCCTCTTTCCATGAATCGAATGCCATGGCCATGTCACGGTGAAGCAGCACGGTATGCTGCGACAAATCTTCCGGCGAGGCCAGGCCATGCGGCGGTTCCAGCAGCGCGCGCCGCCCGATCAGATAGACCTCGTCGTTGTCCAGTTCGTGGGCATATAGCGCCGGATCGATATCCTTCGCCAGGACGATCGCGGCATCAAGCCCCTCACCCAGCCGCGCCACGGCATGCGGTGTCGTTTCGATGTCGATATGCAATTGCGGATGCTGGCTCCGCAAGGCGCCGAGATGGGGAAAGAGTCGCTGCGTCGCGAACAACGGCATTACCGCGAGCCGCAGGCGCAGTTGATTGCCGCCGCTCTGTATATTTTCAAGCGCCTGGCTCAGCGAATCGAGCGCCGGAGCGATGTCGTCCAGCAGGCGCTGACCGTCGGCGTTGATCTCCAGCGCCTGATGCTTGCGATCAAACAGGGGGCGACCGATGAACCGTTCAAGGGCCTGGACACGGCGGCTTAGCGCCGGAGTTGACAGGGCGAGTTCCTCGGCGGCCGCCTTGACGGACCCCAGGCGCGCGACCTGAACAAAGGCCTCCAGGGCCGTAAGGGGCGGCAATCTGCGCATAATCTGTCACAATTCCGAAGCCGATCCGCTGCGCCGCGTCAATTCTCTTTATCAAACGGCGCATGATCCGTTTCCAAGCATCCTCTGCACAGTGAGCAGGAAAACGCCCGAAATGGCAAGATGCAAAAAATGCAACCGAGTTAGATTTTTTGCACTTGCGAGAAACGATGCTGCACTGCATATATATTAGGCCTTTCAGGCATCCTCTCCTATAAACTTTTCAGGCTGGCCTTCGGGCCGGCCTTTTTTTTATCCCGACTGATCGTGGTCGCAGGGGCTTTCCGGCGCGCTTTGCGTTTCCTATCTCGTTACGGAACGACAAAGACGGGGATGGCTTGTGGCCGATCAGGAACGAACCGGACGTAGGATTCAGGTTGCCAACGCGCGGCCGGAGGATGCAGGGCGCGGCTTGGCGCGATTACCAGTAGCTGTGATGGCGGAATTGCAGCTTGTTGAAGGCGATGTCATCGAAATCGCGGGCAAGCGATCCACACCGGCGCGGGTCGTCCGACCCTATAAGGAAGATGAGGGGCTGGATGTGCTTCGTCTTGACGGGCTCCAGCGCGCCAACGCCGGAGTCGGGTCGGGCGACTTCGTCCAGATCGCGAAGATCGAGTCCCGTCCGGCGCAGCGCGTTGTTTTCGCACCCGCACAAAATAATCTCCGGTTACAGGGCAATCCGGACGCATTGAAGCGCGTTTTTTACCAGCGACCATTGGCTGCGGGGGATGTGATCGCAACCGCAGGTCAGCAGCAGGTGGCGCCAGGCGACATGCCGCCCCAGCTGCGCCAGATGCTGGCGGCGCCAGCCTATGCGCTGCAGGAGATAAGATTGGTGGTCGTGTCGACCATGCCCAAGGGCGTGGTCCATATCGACACGGATACCGAGGTCGAATTGCGCGCCGAATATGAGGAACCGCGCGAATCACGACGCGCGGACGTGACCTACGACGATGTAGGCGGCATGGCCGAAACCATCGACCAGTTGCGCGAGATGGTGGAGCTGCCCTTGCGCTATCCCGAACTGTTCGAACGGCTGGGGGTCGATCCGCCCAAGGGCGTTTTGCTGCACGGCCCGCCGGGAACGGGGAAAACACGGCTCGCCCGGGCGGTTGCCAACGAATCGCAAGCAGAGTTTTTCCTGATCAACGGGCCGGAGATCATGGGGTCGGCCTACGGCGAATCGGAGAAAAAGCTGCGCGAGATATTCGAGGAAGCGGCCAAGGCAGCGCCCTCGATCCTGTTCATCGACGAAATCGATTCGATCGCACCCAAGCGGGGCAATGTCACCGGTGAGACGGAAAAGCGTCTCGTCGCGCAGTTGCTGACGCTGATGGACGGCCTGGAGCCGCGTACCAATCTGGTGGTCATCGCCGCGACGAACCGGCCCGAAGCCATTGATGAGGCGCTTCGACGGCCAGGCCGCTTCGACCGGGAAATCGTTGTCGGCGTCCCCGACGAGCGAGGCCGGCGCGAGATATTGGGCATCCACACGCGCGGAATGCCTCTGGCAGAAGGCGTGGAACTGAACGAACTGGCGCGCATGACCTACGGTTTTGTCGGCGCCGACCTGGCAGCGTTGACGCGGGAGGCGGCGATCGAGGCGGTACGGCGTTTCATGCCGCGCCTCAATCTCGAGGATGGCACGATCCCTCCGGACGTTTTGGAGGAGTTGTCCGTCACGCGGGATGATTTCATGTCCGCTATCAAGCGGGTCCAGCCTTCGGCGATGCGCGAAGTCATGGTGCAGGCACCCAATATCGGCTGGTCCGACATCGGTGGCTTGGACGAAGCGCAGATGCGCCTCAAGGAAGGGGTGGAACTGCCCCTCAAGGACCCGGACGCCTTCCGCCGCATCGGCATTCGCCCGGCAAAGGGCTTCCTGCTCTACGGGCCGCCGGGCACGGGCAAGACCTTGTTGGCGAAGGCGGTCGCGCGCGAAGCACAGGCCAATTTCATCGCTACCAAGTCGAGTGATCTGCTGAGCAAATGGTATGGGGAAAGCGAGCAGCAGATCGCCCGCCTGTTCGCGCGGGCGCGGCAGGTCGCGCCGACGGTCATCTTCATCGACGAACTGGACAGTCTCGTGCCAGCGCGCGGCGGTGGCCTTGGGGAACCCGCGGTCACGGAACGTGTCGTCAACACCATATTGGCGGAAATGGACGGCCTTGAGGAACTGCAATCCGTGGTCGTGATCGGCGCGACCAATCGTCCCACTCTGGTCGACCCGGCGCTGCTGCGGCCGGGCCGGTTCGACGAACTTGTCTATGTGCCTGTGCCGGACGAAGCGGGACGGCGGCGTATTCTGGCGATCCATACGGGACGGATGCCCTTGGCGAACGACGTCGACCTTGACCTGCTCGCGCGTCGGACCGAGCGTTTCACCGGCGCGGATCTGGAAGATCTCTCCCGGCGCGCGGGCCTTGTCGCGTTGCGCCAGTCGCTCAGCGTGAAAGCGGTCACCATGGCGCATTTCGAAGCGGCGCTGGAGGATACCCGGGCGTCCGTCACGCCGGAAATGGAGCGTGAATATGAACAGATCCAGGCGACGCTGAAGCAGAACGCGTTGCAGATCGATCCGATCGGCTTCGTGTCGCCCGGCATGTTGCGAAAGCGCGACTAAATGAAGCGGGGCGGCGGCACGGGATGAACCCATCCGCCGCCCGCGAGTTGTTTCCTCTCAATTGCAGGATGTCGCTTGCCAGAGGCGATTGATTTTGCGACGCCGGACCAACCAGCTAGACGGACGGATTTTGATGACTTCCATTCCCTTGAAAAAGAAAGAGAATATGGGATCTAAGCGCGCCATGGGCGCCGGCTTCATGAGCCAGTGGAGTATCTTTTTCCGGCAATTCCTCAAACACCCCGGCATGATCGGTTCCGTCATCCCGTCGTCTCAGGCGCTGGTGGATGCAATGCTGGACATGGTCGACTGGCGGGAAACGCGTCTTTTCGTCGAATATGGACCGGGAGTCGGCACATTTACGCGCCCGATCTTGGAACGCATGCATCCCGACGCGACATTGCTGGCGATCGATCTCAATCTTGATTTCGTCGCCTGGCTGGACGCTCGGATCGCCGATCCGCGATTGCGCGTGGTTCACGGGTCAGCCGCGGACGTCGGGCGCTTCATACGCGAGGCAGGTCACCGACAGGCCGATTATGTCCTGTCAGGACTACCTTTTTCGACTCTGCCGGCCGGAGTCGGAGAGGCGATTTGCGCGGAAACTTATGAAGCGCTGCGGCCAGGCGGCGAGTTTCTGATCTATCAATATTCGCGTCGCGTCCGTCGTCTGATCGATCCGTTGTTTCCGACCATCATCGATTCGCTGGAATGGCGGAACCTGCCGCCCTGCCGAACCTTCCGAGCTGTCCGTGAAGAAGCCCTCGCCCAGGCAGCCTGACGGACGCGATCCTGCCGGCCCCCGATCAAATCCGCGGATAACACCGTTTTTACCCTGCCTTGGGTATGTGCACTCGATGCCAATATCCTAGCGCAGGGCATGGCGACATTGATTGCCTGCCGGTGACCGGATCATTCAGCGACCCATGGTTCGGTCGCCGGTAAACATGCCAAGAGCGCTATGGCGCGAAGGTCTTTCATGCTAAGCGGTCGCCGACCGTATGGCGAGGCCCCGATGAACGACCTGACCCAAACCCCGGAAATGCTGATTGCCACCATGGGCGCGCGGGGGCGTCGTGCCGCCACGATCATCGCGGGCGCCAGCGACGCGCAAAAGGCCGACGCGCTGCGCCGTGCCGCGCAGGCTCTGCGGGACCAGGCGCCAGCGATCATCGCGGCGAACGCGCGTGACATGGACAATGCCGCCGCCGCCGGACTGTCGCCGGCAATGCTCGACCGGCTGCGACTGGACGAGGACCGCGTTGCCGCGACTGCTGCGGGCGTGGAACAGGTTGCGGCATTGGCCAATCCGCTGGGCAGCGTGATCGACCGACAGGAGCGGCCCAACGGGCTGGAACTGACCCGTGTGCGCGTGCCGCTGGGCGTCATCGGCATTATCTACGAAAGCCGGCCCAATGTTACGGCGGACGCCGCGGCGCTGTGCCTGCGCGCGGGCAATGCCGTCATACTGCGCGGCGGCAGCGAGGCCCGGGAAAGCAACCGTGCGATCCACGCCGCCCTTGTCGAAGGGATCGTAGCGGCGGGACTGCCCGCCGACGTGGTGCAACTTGTTCCCACGACCGATCGCGCGGCGGTCGGCGCGCTGCTCAAGGCCGCAGAGTTTGTCGACCTGATCGTGCCGCGCGGCGGCAAGAGCCTGGTGGCGCGTGTGCAGGAGGAAGCGCGGGTGCCCGTGCTTGCCCATCTGGACGGGATCAACCACAGCTATGTCGACGGCGCGGCCGACCCCGCGATGGCGGAAAAGATGGTGGTCAATGCCAAGATGCGGCGGACCGGCATCTGCGGCGCGACCGAGACGGTCCTGATCGACCGGGACTATCCCGCCGCGTCCGCGCTGGTGCGGGCGTTGCTCGACGCGCGGTGCGAGGTGCGGGGCGACGATGGCGTGCAGGCGATGGACGCCCGCGTAAAGCCCGCTTCGGAGGAGGATTGGGATACGGAATATCTGGACGCAATCGTGTCGGTCCGGCTGGTCGACGGTGTGGATGGCGCGATCGACCATATCGCCGTCCATGCCAGCCATCATACCGACGCGATCATCACCGACGATGCGGCCAGGGCGGAACGGTTTCTCAACGCAGTCGACAGCGCAATCGTGATGTGGAACGCATCGACCCAGTTCGCCGACGGCGGCGAATTCGGCCTGGGTGCCGAAATCGGCATCTCCACCGGTCGGCTGCATGCGCGCGGACCGGTCGCGTTGGAAGGGCTGACAACCTATAAGTGGATCGTGCGTGGCACCGGGCAAATTCGGCCCTAAGGGGCTGGGACCTATCCCTTAACCACCGCGTCGATCGCCTTCAGCCGCGCCAGCATCGGGTCGATCCAGTCCAGCGGCAGCATGACGGGACCATCGGAGGGGGCGTTGTCCGGATCCTCATGGGCTTCGGCGAAGATGGCTGCGACACCGGCCGCCACCGCGCTCCGGGCGAGCAGTGGAGCGAATTCGCGTTGTCCGCCGGAGGCTGAGCCCAGCCCCCCCGGCTGCTGCACCGAATGCGTCGCATCGAACACCACGGGGTAGCCTGCCTGTGCCATCACCGGCAGCGCGCGCATGTCGCTGACCAGAGTGTTGTAGCCGAAGCTCGCCCCCCGTTCGGTCAGGAGGATGCGCTCATTGCCCGTCGAGGCGACCTTCTGCGCGACGGCCGCCATGTCCCAAGGCGCTAGAAATTGCCCTTTCTTGACGTTCACGACCGCTCCGGTCCGCCCGGCGGCCAGCAGCAGGTCGGTCTGGCGACAGAGAAAAGCCGGTATCTGGAGAATATCGACTGCCTGCGCGGCAGCCTCCACCTGCCCCGCTTCATGTACGTCCGTCAGGACCGGACATCCCAGCGCAGTCCTGACTTCTGCCAAGATCGCAAGGCCCGCGTCGATACCGACACCGCGCCGGCCCGATACCGACGTCCTGTTCGCCTTGTCGAAGCTGCTCTTGAAGATGAAGGGCACGCCCGCCGCCGCCGCGCTCGTCACCAGCCTGTCGGCGACGAACAGCGCATGGTCGCGGCTTTCGATCTGGCAGGGGCCGGAAATCAGGACGAAGGGCAAGTCGTTGCCGATCGTGACCGGCCCGACGGTTACATGGCGCATGTGTGTCATCGCGCTCACTTGGGCGCTTTGATGAAGCGGCGCAACAATTGCCCGTGCCAGGGACCCTTGCCGGGATGATAATTCCAGCAGAACCAGCCAAATGTGAGGCAGGCAATCAGGGACGGCAGCGCCATCGGGTCGCCATTGCCTTTCATGTGGCGATAAAATTCCATATCGGCCCGCCAGCGATCGCGCTCGCTACCGCCGCCATTTATGCCGTAAAGATTGTCATGCCGCCGGCAACCTACATTGCGGTTGTATTTGCGGTGGTCGATGAAATAGCAATAGTCGCGTTCGGGCGTGCTCATGCGCCAATTAGGGCGGGGGCCGTGGAAAAGTTCAAGCGTAAAGTCTTTTATCTGGGCGGATTCGATCCGCGCGGGGTGCGTTTCTACCACCAGCTCTATCGCGAGCAGGCGGCGCGCCATGCCGCGCTGACCGGCGACCCGATCGTGGTCGGTGCCCGGCAATCGGGCGCCGCAGGGGCGACGGTTTCGGCGGGCTGGCGCGTTGACAACGCCGCCGCCGCGGTCGCGTGCGACTATGAATATCTCCGTTGGGAAGACCTGGTGAGCAAGGTGTGGATTCGCAATCCGCTGATCCTGGCCTGGCGTTCCATCGCCACCTATGTCGGTCACGCCCGTTTCATGCAGTTCGCCCGCATGAAGAAACTGCGCCCCGGTCCGGTCTTCACCATCTGCTACCCGCCTTTTCTGGCGGTGGTGCTGCCCATCCTCTACGCGCTCATTCCCGCGCTGCTGCTGTGGATCGTCCTGCCCTTCTGGGCGGCCGCGCTCATCGGCATTGCGATCAGCGCCCTGACCGTGGGCAAGCGGCTCAACAAGCTGGTGGTGCCCTGGCTGCTACGGTTCACCTATTACCATCATAGTTTGGCGGCGAGCGGTCCTGGCGAGGCGCTCGACGCCCGGCTGGACGCCTTTGCCCGGCGCATGGCGGAGGAGATGGACGGGGACTGGAACGAGATATTGTTCATCACCCATAGTGCGGGCACCATCCTGGGCATGTCGGTGATGCGCCGGCTGTTCGAGCTGCGCGGCGATACACTGCCGCCGCATTTCGCGATGGTGGGGCTGGGACAGGTGGTGCCGGTGGTGGCGCTGCGCACCGACGCGAAATGGTATCATGCCGACCTCAAGGCGCTGGCGGACAAGCATTTCCGTTATGTCGACTTGTCCTATCCGCCGGACGGCGCCGCCTATTTCAGCGTCAATCCGCTGTTGCTCGCGGCCGATCATTTCGTGGCGCGGGTCGACATTATGTCGCCGCGCTTTCACCTCTTCTACAAGCCGGAAAATAACCATAGCGGCTGGGCGCACAAATATGAGGCGCATTTCGACTATCTGCGTGTCGGCGACCGCCTGTCGCCGGTGGATTTCATCAGCCTGACCGCCGGAGGGCTTACGCTCGATGAGTCCGTCGCCGCCTTTCGGAGCCTGCCATGACGGACCCGCTCTTTACCCCGCCCTTTCCCCAACCCACGCGCAACAAACGCACGATGATGCGCCGTTTCTTCATCGGCTGGCACAGCTGGATCCATGTGCTGTTCGAAAAAAGCTACACGATGAAGATGGGCGAGATCAGGGGCAAGGGCCAGCTTATGTATATCGCCAACGAACTGCCGCTGGTGGAGCGCATCCTGAAAGGCGGGACGGAGTTTCCCAAGCATCGCGAACTGGTGCGCGGGTTGTCGCCCCTGATCGGCAATGGCGTCTTTTCCGCCAACGGAGAGGATTGGGAAAATCAGCGGGCGATGATCAACCCCGCTTTTGCCCATACCGCGATGAACAAGACGATGCCGATGATGGTCGCGGCGGTCGACGCATTTCTGGATCGCATCGCGGGCATGGACCGGCGAAAGCCGATCAATATCGATCCGATGATGACGCATGTCGCGGCCGATATCATCTTCCGCACGCTCTTCGGCCAGACGCTGGACGCGAAACGGTCGCTGGTGATCCACCGCGCGTTCGGCCGGTTCCAGAGGATGTCGCACAGTTCATCCATGCTTGGGCTCTACGGTCTGCCGACCGGCTGGTTCGACCGGCGGACCGTCGCCCCGGCCGAAACCATCCGCGGTGTTTTCGCGCCCATCGTCAAGGCGCGCTACGACGCCTTTCATGCGGGCGATCCGGTGACGCACAAGGATATCCTCCAGTCCCTCGTCGAGGCGAAGAGTCCCGAGACGGGCGAGCATTTCACGCTCAAGGCGGTGATGGACCAGGTGGCGACGATTTTCCTGGCGGGCCACGAAACATCGGCCAGCACCATGACATGGGCGCTCTATATCCTGTCGGAATGCGATCATATCCAGCAGCGCGCGCGCGAAGAGGTGGCGCGGATCGTCGGCGATGCGCCGTTGACCCCCGCGATGCTCAAGGACATGACGCTGGTGCGCAACATATTCAAGGAAACCCTGCGCCTCTACCCGCCGCTCGCCTTTTTCCCGCGCGAGGTGCCGTGCCCGATGCAGATGCGCGACAAGCAACTCGTGCCCGGCGCGATGCTGGTCGTGGCCCCCTGGCTAACCCAGCGGAACAAGGACAATTGGGCCTGTCCGCACAGTTTCGACCCCGACCGGTTCGACGATCCGGCCAATGCCGACATGGCGCGCCAGGCATGGTTCCCGTTCAGTCGCGGCCCGCGCGTGTGCGTTGGCGCAGGTTTCGCCCAGCAGGAGGTGATGACGGTAATCGCGGCGACGCTGCGTCGCTATCGCCTGTCGGTGCGGCCGGGTTACAAGCCGGAACCGATCAGCCGCCTGACCGTGCGCCCGCGCAAGGGCATGTGGCTGATGTTCGATCCCGTCAGCTGAGTGCAGTTTCCTGTTCGGGCGCGACGTCCACCATCACCTGTACGCTCTGGCCGGCCCCGCCCACAAACAGTCCGTCCATCGGCGCCACGTCGGCATAATCGCGGCCCATCGCCACGAACAGGTGGCCGTCCCCGGTGATGCAGCCATTGGTTGGATCGAAACCGATCCAGCCCCGCGTCGGTCCGCACCACAGCATGACCCAGGCGTGCATCGCGTCCGCGCCGATCAGCCGCGCCATGCCGGGCGGGGGATCGGTGCGCAGATAGCCGCTGACATAGGCGGCGGGCAGGCCCACGAGCCGAAGGGCGACCACCATGACATGCGCGAAATCCTGGCATACGCCGTGTCGTGCGGCGAAAGCCTCGGCGACCGGCGTGCCCGCGTCGGTGACACCCGGCTGATAGCTGAACATGCTGTGGATGCGCCGCGCAAGGTCGAGCGCGGCGACGATGACCGGCCGGTCCGGCCCCAGCAGGTCGCCGGCCCAGGCGCCGATGGCGGGCAGCAGCGGCGCACGGCTGGATGCGTAGAGATAGTGGGCCGGTGCCGAAGGCCCCATGTCCCGGTCGATCAGGGCCGCCTTCGCCACTGTGCCTATCGTCGGGTCGTCGGGCTGCGGCGTGATTCCGCCGCCTTGTACGCCGGCGCGGAAACTGGTTTCGATGGATAGCGTATCGATCGGGCTTTCGATGACCAGCCGGGCCACATCGACCGGCCAGCCGCCCGGCCGCGATTGTATGACCGATGGAGCGGGATCGACCGAAAGCCGATAGTCGGCGCACCATTGTCCCGCCCACGGCGCGGGCTTCAACCGCAGATTGAAGCGCGCAAGTCGCACCGGCGCGGCATAATGGAGAATCGTCCGATGGCGGACATGGTAGATCATGCCAGCAAGTCCGTGCTCTGCGTCTTGCGCACCTGCAGGAAATAGCGCTGGCCGATCGCGTCAGACAGGGCCGTCAGACGATGTTCGGCATCGGCGATGTCCGCCATGGTCAGCGTGTCGCCGGTCAGGGGCGAAAGCCGCGCGGCGAGCGCGTCGGCCAGGCGGCGCGGCTCTTCGGGCATGCCGTCGTTCCGCAACGTCGGCAGCGAAGCGATATGGTCGGCAAGGCGCTGCGCCTGCCAGACGATCGCTCGCGGATTTTGTGGTTCCAGCGCAACCAGGTCGCGCACCGGAGCCAGCGCCGGGCCGGTCAGATAGCGCGTGCGATAGCTGATCTGGCTGTCGGTCAGGTCGAGCAATACGGTAAGGTCGTCCGCCGATGCGTCATCGCCGCCAAACAGCGAGACGAGCCGGCAGCCATTGATGGCACGCTCCATCCGCCGTCCCATGTCGTGGAACCGCCAACCTTCCGTCCGGCCCATATTTTCCGCCGCCAGCCCGGACAGCGCCGAAATCCGCTCGATCATCCGCGACGAGGCGTCGAGCAGCGTCTCCGTCGCAGCTTCATCGAAACGCGGCAGGGGCAGGCGCACCAGCCGCCAGAAATCGCTCGCCAGCCGGTCACGCAATCCTTCGCCGATATTGGCGACCACGCCCATCAGCGCGCGCACGCTTCCGGGCTGTCGCGCGTCGCCCAGCGCCTGTGCGCACAGCGATCCCACCGCCCCGCCGCTCCCGGGCACGGCGTGCCATAGCGCCAGTTCGTTAACCAGACGGGCCATTGCCGGCGAAGCCAGCGAAGGGCCCAGGTCGGCCTCGATCGATCCGCCGACAATGGTACGGATCATCCGCAACACCATTTCCGTCCGTTCGATATAGCGTCCCAGCCAGAACAGATTGTCTGCCGCCTTGGCGGGCAACATCCCACCGACCCGCCGGATGGCGGGTGCGCCGCCCAGCAGGCTGTCTGGCGGCACCGGCCGTGCGTCGACCACGCACATGTCGGCGGACATGTCGCCTTCCCCCATCAGCGCGGCGCGAATATCGTCATGGCCCGCCAGCCGCGCGAAGGCACCGGGCATGACCCGCCACTGGCCCTGTGCATCGCGGGCGACGAAAACCCGCAGGCTGAAGGGCAAGGGAGCCAGCCGCCCGTCTATCACCGCCGGCGTGGTGGACAGGCGCACCATTTCCTGTCCGACATAATCCATCGGTCGCCGCGTCATCGCCTCCATCAGCGTGGCCCGCGAGGTCGCGTCCAGGGTCGCGCCCGGCACCCCATGGCCGCCGGCAAGTCCGGCCGCGCTCTGGCCGAAGGCGGAACCGATCACCAGCTGGTCGATCCGGTCACGCACATAGGCGCGCTCGCGCGGCTGGCCACACCACCATGTCGCGATATTGGGCAGGATGAGGTCGGCGCCAAGCATCGCGCGGGCGAGCTTGGGCAGGAAGGCGGCCAGCGCGCGCGATTCGATCACGCCCGCGCCCGGCCAATTGCCGATCATCAACCCGCCCCGCGCGCAGGCGTCATACAGGTCGGGCACGCCGATGCGCGATCCCCCGTCAAAGGCAAGCGGGTCCATGAAGCGCGTGTCCATCCACCGCCACAGGCCGTCGACGCGCTTGAGCCCCTGAATCGTGCGCACGAACAGCCGGCCGTCCGACACGATCAGATCGTCACCCTCGACCAGAAGCAGGCCCAGATAGCGCGCGAGATGGGCTTGCTCTGCATAGCTCTGGTTGAACCGCCCAGGTGTCAGCAGACCGATGCGCGGTTCGGACCGGACGCAGTCGGCGGCCAGCCCGCCGCGCAGGTCGGTGAAAAACGGCGCCAGCCGCCGCGTATTCATGGCGCCGAGCAGGTCGCCGGTGGCACGCGACAAGGCAAGCCTGTTTTCCAGCGCATAGCCTACACCGACCGGCGTGCGCACCCGGTCGGCCAGTACCCGCCACTCGCCATTGGGACCGCGGCAGATGTCCGCGGCGTAGAAATGGAGATAATGGCCGTGCGGCGGCGCCGTGCCCGTCATCACGCGCCAGTAATGCGGGCTTCCGGTCACTATGCTGGCGGGCAGCTTGCCCTCGCGCACCAGCGATTGGGTGGAATAGATGTCGGCGACAACGCGATCCAGCAATTCGGCGCGCTGCGTCAGGCCGCGTTCGATATGGGTCCATTCTTCCGCCCCGATCAGCAGCGGGACGGGACCCAGCGGCCAGGCGCGTTCCTGCTCGTCCCCGGTCAGGCGAAAAGCCATGCCAAGGGCTGTCGCCTGACGCGCGACATGGTCGGCCAGCACCGCCGGATCGCCCTGAACCTGCGTGGAAAGCCGCTCCAGCATCATATGCCAGTGCGTCGCCATGGCGGGGGTTGCGTCCGCGAACAGATCGCCGCGCGACGCTGCCGCCAGATAGGCATCGGCCCATCCCTTGCCCGCGACCGGCGACGCCAGGGCGTCCGTCGCCATCAGCCGACCGGATGCTTGAAGCGCAGATCGAGCGTCATCGGAAATTCGCCGGGCATTTCGGCGGGCGGCATGTCGACGGGGCCGGGCGTATGCCCATGATCCTGGAAGCGCGCCTTGCGCCGCGATTCCGCTTCATAGCCGTTGATCGGCAGCGTGTCGTAATTGCGCCCACCCGGATGCGCGACATGATAGACGCAGCCGCCGAGCGAACGCCCGCTCCAGCTGTCGAGCACGTCGAAGGTCAGCGGCGCGTTGACGGGCAGGTTGGGATGCAGGCAATTGGCCGGCGCCCATGCCTTGTACCGTACCCCGCCCACGGCTTCGCCCGGCACGGCGGTCGGCGTCATGGGGATGCGGCGACCATTGCAGGCGATGACGTGGCGCCCGGCGATGAGTCCGGTCGCACGCACCTGCAACCGTTCCGTCGAACTGTCGACATAGCGTACCGTGCCACCGATCGCGCCGGTTTCGCCCAGCACGTTCCATGGTTCGAGCGCGTGGGTGATTTCCAGCGCCACGCCGCCGGCATCCACTTCGCCGTGGATGGGGAAACGGAACTGCCGCTGCGCCTCGAACCAGTTGGGGTCGAAATCATAGCCCGCGCCGTGCAGGTCGGACAGCACTTCCAGGAAATCGGCCCAGACAAAATGCGGCAGCATGAAGCGGTCGTGCAGTGCCGTTCCCCAACGCACCAGGCCGCCCTGCTGCGGCTGGCGCCAGAACCATGCGGTGAGCGCGCGGATCAGCAATTGCTGGGCCAGGCTCATCTTCGCTTCCGGCGGCATTTCGAAACCGCGAAATTCCAGCAGGCCGAGCCGTCCGGTGGGACCATCGGGCGAAAACATCTTGTCGATGCAGATTTCGGTGCGGTGGGTATTGCCAGTCACGTCGACAAGCAGGTTACGGAACAGCCGGTCGACCAGCCATGGCGGGGGCAGCTTGTCCACGCCCTCCGTCACCGGATCGGGCACCTGTGCCAGTGCAATTTCCAGTTCGTAAAGCCCGTCATGCCGCGCCTCGTCGATGCGCGGCGCCTGGCTGGTCGGCCCTATGACAAGGCCGGAAAAGAGATAGGAAAGCGAAGGATGCCGCTGCCAGTAGAGAATGAAGCTCTTGAGCAGGTCGGGCCGCCGGATGAAGGGCGAATCGTCGAGGCTGGGCCCGCCCAGCACGATATGATTGCCTCCGCCCGTGCCGACCGACCGGCCGTCGACCATGAATTTGTCGGCGGTCAGGTCGCATTCGCGGGCCAGCGCGTATAGCCGCTCGCTGATGCGGACCGTCTCGTCCCAGCTCGCGGCGGGTTGTACATTCACCTCGATCACGCCGGGGTCGGGCGTGACCTTCAGAACGTCCAGTCGCGGATCGGGGGGCGGCGCATAGCCTTCGATCCGTACCGGGATGCGCATCGCCTCGGCCACCCGCTCGACCTCGGCGATCAGTTCCAGATAATCTTCCAGCATCTGAACCGGCGGCAGGAAGACCGACAGATAATGGTTCTGCGGTTCGATCGTGACGGCGGTGCGCACCGCGCCCTCTATCAGCACCTGTTCGACCCGCTGCTGTGGCGCGGCACCGCCCTCTGCCTCGCCGACCCGCCGCACAGGCTGGGCCTGTGTCTCCTCCCGCGTGGCGGGTTCGCTCACCTGCGCGCGAAAATCGGGCAACGGCCCGCGCGGTTCGCTGGTGTCGCGGGGGTGAATATAGGGATAGGAAGCCTCTGGCACATGCGGCAGGGAACCGAGCGGCAGACGGTATCCAAGCGAGGAATCGCCCGGAACCGCATAGAGCTTGCCGCGGCGAAGCTGCCATATTTCGCTCTGCCAGCGCGGGGTGGTCGCCTGGCTCTGCCACCGCTGCACCGGCAGTACATATCCTACCGGCTGGTCGAGACCGCGTGAGAAGGCCTTTACCATCCGCGCTCGAGCTTCCGGATCGGCGATCTTGGGATCGTCCGGCGTGGCGTTGACCGGCAGGTCCGATTCCTTGATCGCCCATATGGCCGGGTCTTCATAGACAGGATGGGTATAGTCGGCGGAAAAGCCCATATTGCCGGCCATCGCCGCCAGAAACGCTCGGGCGTCGTCCGCGCCGACCGTCCGCGCCCCCGGCGGCGGTTCGTCGGTGGCGATCAGGTCTGCGTCGCGCCACAGCGGCACGCCGTCCTTGCGCCAGTAGACGGCATAGGCCCAGCGCGGCAGGCTTTCGCCCGGATACCATTTGCCCTGGCCGTGGTGCAGCAGGCCGCCGGTTGCGAATTCGGCGCGCAGCTTACGGATCAGCCGGTCGGCATAGCCCGCTTTCGTCGGCCCGACCGCGTCACCGTTCCATTCCCCGGCATCGCCTCCATTTTCCGCCACGAAGGTGGGTTCCCCGCCGGTGGTCAGGCGCACATCCTGCGCGGCGAGATCGGCGTCGACCTGCGCGCCCAGCGTCATCACGGCGTCCCAGCGCGCGTCGGTAAACGGCTTGGTGATCCGGACCGCCTCGGCTATGCGGCTCACCGACATCTCGAAGGCGAAATCGACTTCCGCCGGTTCCGCCATGCCGCTGATGGGAGCAGCGGAGCGATAATGGGGCGTGGCGCAGAGCGGGATATGGCCTTCGCCCGCGAACATGCCGCTGGTCGCGTCCAGCGCGACCCAGCCCGCGCCGGGCACATAGGCTTCGGCCCAGGCGTGCAGGTCGACGACGTCCTGCGTCACGCCCTTGGGGCCTTCCAGCGGCTCGACATCGGCGACGAGCTGTATCGAATAGCCCGACACGAACCGTGCCGCAAAACCCAGTCGCCGCAACAGCTGCACCAGCAACCAGCCCGAATCGCGACAGGAGCCGGTGCCGATCTCCAGCGTTTCCTCGGGCGCCTGCACGCCCGCTTCCATGCGGATCACATAGCCCACGCGCTGTTGCAGGCGGCGATTGACCTCGACCAGAAAATCGACCGTGCGGCTTTCGTGCCCGTCATATTCGGCGACCAGCGCATCGAATAGCGGTCCCTGTTCCTCCACGTCGAAATATGCGGCGAGATCCGTCTTCAATTGCTCGTCATAAGCGAACGGATAATTTTCGGCGTAGGGTTCGACGAAGAAATCGAAAGGGTTGATGATGTCGAGATCGGCCAGCAGGTCGACTTCGATACTGAAATGATCGACCGGATCGGGAAAGACGATCCGGGCCAGCCAGTTGCCGTGCGGGTCCTGCTGCCAGTTCAGAAAATGATTCGCCGGTTCGATCTTCAGGGCGTAGTTGGGCACCTTCGTTCGGCTATGGGGCGCGGGGCGGAGCCGGATGACCTGGGGGCCCAGCCGGATCGGACGGCTATAGCGGTAGGCGGTGAGGTGGTGCAGGGCGGCTTTGAGCATGACACGATCAAACGCCACGCCTTGCTGCAATGCAATGTGTAAATCGTTTCGCGTGCAAGATTCCAGCCGTCGCCGCGCCGGATCGGGCTATTTTCCCTCGAGACGCTGGCTGAAATAGACCATCTGCATCGCCTGCAGGCGCGCGCCCTGCGCGATGTCCGCGTCGCCCGAATGGCCGCCTGCGATATCCTCGTAGAAATGATAGGGGATGCCATATTCCTTCAGCCGCGCGGCGAACTTTCGGGCATGCTGCGGGCCGACCCGGTCGTCCTTGGTCGTCGTCCAGACATAGGGCGGAGGATAGGAGACGCCCCTGCGGATATTGGCATAGGGCGAGATCTTTTCGAGAAACGCCCTTTCTTCAGGAACCGACACGCTGCCATATTCATCGACCCATGACGCGCCGGCCGCAATCTTTTCGTAGCGGATCATGTCGAGCAGCGGCACCTGGATCACGACCGCGTTCCAGAGGTCGGGATGCTGGTTGAATTCCACCCCCATCAACAGGCCCTCGTTCGATCCGCCATAGATGCCGAATTTTTCGGGCGACGACAGCTTGCGCGCGAAAATATCCTGCGCGACGGCTGCGAAATCGTCATAGATGACCTGCCTTTTGGTCTTGAGACCGGCTTCGTGCCAGGCCGGGCCGAATTCGCCGCCGCCGCGGATGTTGGCCAGGACGAAGCTGTTGCCCCGTTCCAGCCACAGCTTTCCGGTGATGGCGGCATAGCTTGGCGTCATCGGCACTTCGAACCCGCCATAAGCGGTCATGATCGTCGGCGTCGCGCCATCCTTCTTCATGTCGGTGCGATGGACGATGAAATAGGGAATTCTCGTGCCGTCGGTGGATGTCGCCTCGAACTGTTCGACCACCAGGCCCGCAGCATCGAAGCGGGCGGGCATCGCCTTGACCTGGCGCGGGGCCGGGTCGGCTGCATCCATCGCCCAGAGCGTCGTGGGCGCCAGAAAGCCTGCGACCGCGAGATAAGTCTGATCGCTCTTGCCGGTCGCCGACGCGATCGAAATGGTGGCGTTGTCGGGCAGGTCCGCCGGTCGACCGGTCCAGCCGCGCGCGCCGGGCGTCAGCACTAGCACCCTGCCGCGCACATTGTCGTTATAGGCGAGGATGACATGCCCCCTGGTCGCCGCCACGCCGTCGATCGACTGACGCGCGGTCGGCGCGAACAGGATTTGCGGCTTGAGCGTTTCGCCCGATTGCAATGCCTTCAGCGGCACGGCGGCGAGGGAACCGGCGGGCACGGTAACGCCGCTGCTCGTCCATTCTTCGCTGGTCTGGATCAGCACCTGGCCATCGACCATGCCTTGCAGGTTGCTTTTCGCGGGCAGCGGCAACTTCTTCACGCCCTGCGGGGTGACGAGATAGGTCTCGTTGCCGAAGAAGGTCACGCCGCGGTAGAGGAAGGCCGCGCGATTGCCCGACCCGTCCGACAGGATTATCGGGAATGTGCCGACCTGATCGTCCGGTTCGCCGCGATAGATTTCCTGCGCCGCGCTCAAGGGTTGACCGCGCCGCAACGTCTTGACGACAAAGGGATAGCCCGATTTCGTCAGAGTGCCTTCGCCCCAGTCCCGGGCAAGCAGGATGGTGTCGCGGTCCAGCCAGCCTTCATTCTGCTTGGACGTGGGGATGTTGAATCCGCCTTCGACGAAATGTCCCGTCCCAAGATCGAATTCCCGCAGGCTGACGGCATCCTCGCCGCCGTCCGACAGGTTGACGAGTGCCCGCTTTTCGTCGGGATCGAGGATGGATGCGCCTTTCCACACCCATTTCGTCCCTTCCGCCTTCGACAGGGCGTCAAGGTCCAGCACCGTCGTCCATCGGGGCGCGTCGGACGCATAATCGGCTTGGCTCGTCCACCGCCAGATTCCCTGCGGATGGTCGGCGTCGCGCCAGAAATTATAGATGCGTCCGTGGATCATCATCGGCATCGCGATCCGGTCCTTGGCCGACGCGATGGCGAGCGCCTGCTCATAATAGCCGGAATAGCGCCGGTCGTTCCGGAACGCGGCCTCGGTCGCCTTGTTCTCCGCTTCCACCCACTCCATCGCGCGCGGACCGGTCCAGTCCTCCAGCCAGATATATGGGTCGTCGGCGGGGGCGATCGGCGGTGCGCCGGCGCCGGTCAGCAGGGCAGCGGAAACCAAGCTCAAAATCCTTTTCATGTCGGTCCATCCCCCCTGACGGGCATCAGGCGCGCCCGCCGGTAGCGCCGCCGCAGCAGCGCTCCGGCGACAAGCAGGGGTAACGCCGCGGCGATCAGCATGATCCCCAAAAGGCTGGGCGACCACCCGAAAATATCATGCATGTCGAGTGCGGAGGGCAATATCATCAGCAGGGCGCCACCGGTCAGAAACCACAGTCCCCAACGGCGCGGCCGTACCGCAACCATGCGCATTTCGTGGCGAAACGCCTTGCGTCCGGCCTTGGTGCCCAGGTCAGGGAGATGGGGATCGGTCATAAGCTGCTGGACCTTGTGCCGCCAAGCTCCTATCCTGTCCAGCATCCCCGGGGGACCGCTCACAGGCGGTTGAGAGGCAGCTGATGTGGCTGCGACCCGCTGAACCTGATCCGGCTGACACCGGCGTAGGGAGGGAGCGAGCCGTCAAACCGCCCGCATTCTCTCTCCGCCCGAAGGAGAGTTACATGGCAGACGTCCCCGCCCGTACCGAAATGCGCGTCACGACCGGCCCCATTCGCGGGTCGCGCAAGATTCATGTCGGGCCACGAAAGGTCGCGATGCGCGAGATCGACCTGGAGCCCTCCAGCGGCGAACCGCCTGTGCGCGTCTACGATACGTCCGGCCCCTATACCGACCCGGACGCGCGGATCGACATCATGGCCGGCCTGCCGGCCCTGCGCCGCGACTGGATCATGGAACGCGGCGATGTGGAGGCCTATGACGCCCGCACCGTGAAGCCGGAGGATAACGGCATCAAGGGGCCGGACCGTTCCGGCGGTGTCCAGCCCTTTCCCAATATCGTGAAGCGCCCGTTGCGCGCGAAAGCGGGCGGTAACGTGTCGCAGATGCACTACGCCCGTCGCGGCATCATCACGCCGGAAATGGAATATGTGGCCGAGCGCGAGAATCTGGGTCGCGCCCGCCTGGCCGAATATGTCCGCGACGGCGAAAGCTGGGGGGCGTCGATCCCCGATTATGTGACGCCGGAATTCGTGCGCGACGAGATCGCGCGCGGCCGCGCCATCATTCCGTCGAACATCAACCATCCGGAAAGCGAGCCGATGGCGATCGGCCGCAATTTCCTGGTGAAGATCAATGCTAACATCGGCAACAGCGCCGTCGCTTCAGACGTTGCGTCCGAAGTCGACAAGCTGGTTTGGTCGATCCGCTGGGGCGCGGACACGGTTATGGACCTGTCGACCGGCCGCAACATCCACGACACGCGCGAATGGATCCTGCGCAATTCGCCCGTCCCGATCGGCACCGTGCCGATCTACCAGGCGCTCGAGAAGGTCGGCGGCATCGCCGAGGACCTGACGTGGGAGATTTTCCGCGACACGCTGATCGAGCAGGCCGAACAGGGCGTGGATTATTTCACCATCCATGCGGGCGTCCGCCTGGCCTATATTCCGATGGCGGCGAAGCGCGTTACCGGCATCGTCTCGCGCGGCGGGTCGATCATGGCGAAATGGTGCCTCGCGCACCACAAGGAGTCGTTCCTCTACGAACATTTCGACGAGATCACCGAGATCATGAAGGCCTATGACATCGCCTATTCACTGGGCGACGGCCTGCGCCCCGGCTCCATCGCCGACGCCAATGACGAAGCCCAGTTCAGCGAACTCTATACGCTGGGCGAACTGACCCACCGCGCCTGGAAACAGGATGTTCAGGTGATGATCGAAGGCCCCGGCCATGTGCCGATGCACAAGATCAAGGAGAATATGGAAAAGCAGCTGCAGGTCTGCGGCGAGGCGCCCTTCTACACTCTGGGGCCGCTCACCACCGACATCGCGCCGGGTTACGACCATATCACCAGCGGCATCGGAGCGGCGCAGATCGGCTGGTACGGCACGGCGATGCTCTGCTATGTCACGCCCAAGGAGCATCTGGGCCTGCCGGACCGGGATGACGTGAAGGTCGGCGTCGTCACCTACAAGCTGGCCGCCCATGCCGCCGACCTGGCCAAGGGCCATCCGGCGGCCCAGGTCCGCGACGATGCCCTGTCGCGCGCGCGGTTCGAGTTCCGCTGGCGCGACCAGTTCAACCTGTCGCTCGATCCCGATACCGCAGAACAATATCATGACCAGACCCTGCCAGCCGAAGGCGCGAAAACGGCCCATTTCTGTTCGATGTGCGGGCCCAAATTCTGTTCGATGAAGATCTCGCAGGAAGTGCGAGATTTTGCCGCCAGGAAGAACCAGCCCGCCGACGGCTTCCTGGAAGCCGGCCTCACGGGCGCGGAAGTGGCCGAAGCCAGCAAGGCCGCCGCGCTCAAGGGCATGGAGGAAATGAGCAGGCTGTTCAAGGAAACCGGCAGCGAACTCTATATGGGCGCGGGCGGGCGCGACCATGATTGAGGCTTGGGATCGACGCTGCGGGCTTGGCTAGGCCGACCCCACATATCGATCCCATGCGTGGGGGACGGCGGGGATGCCAGCCGCCCTCATTCCGCTTCCCATCCCCCCGCCAGTGCGCGGAACAGGTCGACCTGGGCAAAGGCGGTCGCGCGACGGGCGGCAATATGGTCGCTCTGGGCGGCGGCCAGGGTGCGTTCGGCGTCCAGCACGGCAAGAAAGTCGATCTCGCCGACACGCTGGCGGGCACGACTGGCCTTGGCGGCGCGCTCGGCCGCGTCGCGGGCCTGGCCCAGCACGACTTCGCGGCGCATGGCGTTGCGATAGGCGGACAGGGCCGTTTCCGTTTCCTCCAGCGCGCCCAGCACCGCGCCGTCGAACGCGGCGAGGTCGGCATGACTGTCCGCCGTCGCGCTGTCTATCCGGGCGCGGATCGCCTCCTGATTGGGGAAAGCCCACGAGATGAGCGGCCCCAGCAGCCAGCGGAACGGACCGCCCGAGAAGATGTCGGTGGCGCCCACCGCCGTCGTGCCCACCGATCCGCCCAGCGTGATGCGCGGGTAGAGGTCGGCGGTGGCGACGCCGATGCGGGCAGTATCAGCGGCCAGCCGGCGCTCGGCGGCGCGTATGTCGGGACGGCGCGCCAGCAACGACTGGCCGTCGCCTACCGGTAAGGGGGAGGAGAGGGCAGGGGTCGTTACCGCGCCCGTCAGTTCGGCTGGCAATTGCCGGGGCGTGCGGCCGGTCAGCGTCGCGATGCGGAACAGCGCGGCGTCGCGTGCGGCGTCGTAGGTCGGAATGTCCGCCGCCTGCCGTTCGCGCAACTGCATCACGCGAATGACGTCGATCCGGTCGGCAAGACCGCGCCGTTCGCGCGCGCCGGTAATGCGCATATTGTCGTCGAGCAAAGCAACGGTGCGCCGGGCGACCGCCGCGCTTTCAGAGGCTGTGGTGGCGTCGAAATAGGCGCGCACCGTATCGGCCGCGATCGTCAGGCGCGTAGCGTCGGCATCGGCCTGCGCCGCCTCATAGTCGCCGCGCGCCGCTTCCACCCCCCGGCGGACCCGACCGAACAGGTCGACTTCATAGCCGATGCTGATGCCGGCATCGACAGTACGTCCTTCCCGGTCCACGCCTGCGGGCGCCTGGCTTTCGGGTACGCGGCCATAGGTGGCGGAGCCTTGCAGGTCGGTCGAGGGCGACCGGTCCGACTTCGCGCCGCGCAGCGACGATCGCGCCTTTTCGATGCGCGCGAGCGCGATGCGGATGTCGGTATTGGCGGCGAGTGCATCGGCCACCAGCCGATCGAGCAGCGGGTCATCATATTGCCGCCACCATTGCGCGATCGGCTGGGCGGCCGTCACGGCATCGGACTTGTCCGTGCCGATGAAGGGCGCGGCCGCTTCCGCCTGTATCCGTGGCCGGGCATAGTCCGGGCCTGCGGTGCAGGCGGTCAGCGCCGTCGCGGCCAGCAGCGCCGCGATCGCAGTGCGTGCGAACATATCGATACTCCTTATTCGGCCGGTTGCAGGGCCGGGCTGTCGTCCCCGCCGCGCGTCGGGCGCTGGCGGCGAAGCCGGTCGGCGAGCGCCCGGCACACCACGTAGAAGGTCGGCGTGAAGAGCAGGCCGAAACCGGTGACGCCAGCCATGCCGAAGAACACCGCCGTGCCCAGCGCCTGGCGGAGCTCCGCCCCGGCACCGCTGGCGATGACCAGCGGGACCGCGCCCAGAATGAAGGCGAAGCTGGTCATCAGGATCGGGCGGAGCCTGGTCCGCGCCGCATAGACGGCCGCTTCCACCGGCGACATGCCACGGTCGATTTCCGCCGCGCGGGCGAATTCGACAACCAGGATCGCATTCTTCGCCGCCAGCGCGATCAGCACCACCAGGCCGATCTGGGTCAGGATGTTATTGTCCATGCCCCGGATATTGACGCCCAGCATGGCGGCGAACAGGCACATCGGCACGATCAGGATGATCGCGAGCGGCAGCGCCAGGCTTTCATATTGCGCCGCCAGCACCAGGAACACGAACAATACCGCCATGCCAAACACGATGCCCGCCGTGTTGCCGGCCGTGACCTGCTGGTAGGCGATGCCTGTCCATTCATGGGCGTAGCCCTCCGGCAGCGTTTCGTCGGCGATCTTTTCCATCGTCGCCAGCGACTGGCCCGAGGAATATCCCGGCGGCGTGTTGCCGTCGACCTCGATCGCGCGGCGCAGATTGTAGCGGACGACGCGATAGGGGCCGGTCTTGTCCTGGAAGGTGGCGACCGATCCGATCGGGACCATCGCGCCCGAATCCGACCGGGTCTTCAGATTGGCGATGTCCGCCACCGTTCCGCGATAAGGCGCGTCCGCCTGCGCGGTGACCCTGAACGTCCGGCCCAGCAGGTTGAAGTCGTTGACGAACGACGACCCCAGATAGACCTGCAAGGCCTCGAACACGCGCTGCGGGGGAACGCCCAGCATTTCCGCCTTGCGCCGGTCGACATCGGTGAAGATGCGCGGGGTAGCCTCGTTGTAGAGGGTATAGACCTGCGTCATGTCCTTCTGCTGGTTACCCTTGGCGATCAGGCCGCCGGCCGCCTGGGCCAGCTCGGTATAGCTGTGGCCCTCGCGGTCCTCCACCATCATGCGGTAGCCGCCCGGCGGAACGATGCCATTGATCGTCGGCGGCGGCAGCAGCAGGATCATCGCCTTGTCGTAGCCGGCGACGGCCTTTTGTGCCTCGGCCATGATGCTGGCATAGGTAACGCCCAGCTTCTTGCGCTCCTCGAAGCTGTCGAAGGGTAGGTAGATGGCGGCTGAATCCGGTGCTGCCGTGCGCGAGGGCCCATGGAAGCCCGCGAACATCACCGCACCGCGAATGCCCTTGATGGGCAGCAGCCGCTGCGCGATCTCACGCGTGACCTCGTCGGTCCGCTCCAGCGAGGAACCCGGCGGCAGGAAAGCGGCGGCGAGGAAATAGCCCTGGTCCTGCTGCGGTACGAACCCGGCCGGGGTTACCCAGAAAACGGCGACAGTGGCCAGGATCAGCGCGCCATAGGTCGCCATCATGCGCAGCGGTCTCACCACCAGCCGGTGGGTCAGCCGCGAATAACCGTCCGACAGGCGTTCAAAGCCCCGGTTGAACCGTTCGCCCGCGCCATGCAGCCACAGTTTCCAGCGCCGCGCATCTTGCGCGGGTGCCGACCTGTGGCGCAACAGGATCGCGGCCAGAGCCGGCGAAAGGGTGAGCGACAGCAGCAGCGAAATGACCGTCGCAGTAGAGATGGTCACGGCGAACTGCCGGTAGAAGGCGCCCGAAATGCCCGTGATGAACACCGTAGGGACGAACACCGCGCACAGAACCAGCACGATGGCGATCAGCGCGCCCGACACTTCGTCCATCGACGTGCGCGCGGCCTCCAGCGGAGACAGGCCCTCCTCGATATACCGCTCCACATTCTCGACCACGACGATAGCGTCGTCGACCACGATGCCGATCGCCAGCACCAGCCCGAACAGGGACAGGTTGTTGAGCGAGTAGCCCAGCGCCGCCAGCATGACCGCAGTGCCGATCAGCGACACCGGAATCGCCAGGATCGGAATGATCGCGGCGCGCCAGTTCTGCAGGAACACCAGAATGACCAGCACCACCAGAATCACCGCCTCGAACAGCGTCTCGTAGACGGCGTCGATCGACTGGCCGATGAATTCGGTGGGATTGTAGATGACCGAATATTCCAGTCCCCTCGGGAATTTGGTCGCAAGCGAATCCATTTCCGCGCGGACGGCCTGGGCTGCCTGCAAGGCGTTCGACCCCGGCCGCTGGAGCACGGCGAGCACGACGGTCGGCTTGCCCGACAGATAGGTGTTGATGTTGTAATCCTGCGCGCCCAGTTCGACGCGCGCGACGTCACGCACGCGGACCTGCCGCCCGTCGGCGTCGGTACGTACGACGATGTCCGCAAATTGTTCGGGATCGGCCAGCCGGCCCTGCATCTCGACACCGACCTGATAGGCGCTGCCCGTGTCGTAGGGCGGCTGACCCAACGCGCCGGAGGATACCTGAACATTCTGCGCCCGCAATGCGGACAGGATCTCGCCCGCGGTCAGGTTCAGCGCCGCAGCACGGCCCGGGTCTATCCAGATGCGCATGCCGAAATCGCGCGCACCGAACAGCTGCACGTCACCCACGCCCTCGATCCGCGCCAGCCGGTCCTTGACCTGGGTCAAGGCATAGTTGGACAGATAGTTCCGGTCGAAACTGCCGTCCGGGGATTGCAGGTTGACGACCATCAGAAAGTCGGGCGACGATTTGCGCGTGACGACCCCGAACCGCTGGACTTCCTCGGGCAGGCGCGGCGTCGCGACGGCGACGCGATTCTGCACCAGCACCTGCGCGGCGTCCAGGTCGGTACCGATCTTGAACGTGACGGTGATGACGGTCTTGCCGTCGCCGGTCGACTGGGAGCCCATGTAGAGCATGTCGTCGACGCCGTTGATCTCCTGCTCGATCGGTGCCGCGACGGTTTCCGCGACGGTTTCGGCGGACGCGCCGGGATATTGTGCCGACACGGTGACGGTGGGCGGCACCACGTCGGGATACTGGCTGATCGGAAGGCCGACATAGGCCAGCAGGCCGACGACCGTGATGATCACCGCGATCACGCCGGCAAAGATCGGCCGATCAATGAAAAATCGGGAAAAGCGCATCTGTTTGGCCCCTGTTCATGGGCTGGTCGGAACGGCGGCGCTCAGTTGGCGAGCGTTGCCTGTGCGGCCATGGGAATGGAGTCGGTCGCGGGCTTTGGCGTGGCCGAGGGCTTGATCGTTCCGCGCCGGACCTGAACCTTCGTGCCGGGGGCAGCCATCTGGAAATTGGACAGCACCACCATGTCCTGGGCGGACAGGCCCGATCGTATGACGCGCAGGCCATCGACCAGCGGTCCGACCTCTACCGGTTTGGCGGCGACGGTTCCGTCCTTGCCGACGGTCAGCACGATGCGGCGGGCCTGATCCGCGTGCACCGCCGCATCCGGTACGAGCAGTGCCTTGACAGTGCCGCCGGTCGCCAGACGCATGTTTCCGAACATGCCGGGGGTCAGGAATCCGTCGGGATTGGCGAAGCGCGCGCGCACGCGGATGGTACCGGACCGGGGGTCGAGCCCGTTGTCGGTAAAGTCGAGCGTTCCTTCATGCGCATAACCGGTCTCGTCCTGAAGCCGGACTTGCACGGCGGCGGGCGCGCGACCTTCCTTCCGGTCGCGCTGCGCCTTGAGGAACAGCGCCTCCGACGCATCGAAGTCGAAATAAATGGGGTCCAGCGCGTTGATCGTCGTCAGCAAGGTGGCGTTGGCGCCCCCTTCACCGCTGACCAGATTGCCCGCGTCGATCCGGCGGTCCGAGATCCGACCGGAAATAGGAGCGCGCACGGTCGCGAACTCGACGTCGAGTGCACGGCTGCGAACGCGGGCCTGGGCAGAAGCGAGTGCGGCGGAGGCCGACCGCACGCGGGCGCGGCGCGCGTCCACTTCGGCATCGGCAATCGCCTCGTCACCGGTCAGGCCCGCCACACGGGCGTAATCCGCCCGCGCGAGCTGCAACGCGCTGCTGGCCGACGCGACGTCGGCCTGCGCTTCTGCCAGTGCGGCGCGATAGGGGCGGGGGTCGATCGTGAACAAGGGTTGGCCGGACCGGACATGATCGCCATCGCGGAAATGGATGGCGGTGATGGCACCGGACACGCGCGGCCGGACCTCGACGGACCGGATCGGTGCGAAGCGGCCGACATAATCGTCCCACTGCGTGACCTGCCGCGTAATCGGATATGTCGCCTGAACCGTCGGCGCCGGCATGGCGGCCGCGGCTGGCGCGCTGCGACCGAAATATACCCAGCCAGCACCCGCAGCGGCCAGGACGACGGCCGCTCCGATGACGAGCGGAAATGTGGCGGGGCGACTGCGCTTCATCGGCGTAACGTCCTGTGATGGATTGATTTCATGGGGAAAAACGGGACGATTCATGTCATGGCCTTCCGCAAGGCGGCCTTGCGCGCGCCGATATGGTCGAGAACGTCGCCGATCTGGGCTTCGCTGAAGCCGGCATCCTGCGCCTGGCGAATGGCGGATGGCGGGACAACATAGCCACGATGCCAGCCGTGCACCGCCAGGTGCCGAAGTGCCTCGAGGCGCGCGTCTGCCAGGGTCTTGCTGGGCGGCGGCGGACCGAGCAGGAAGCGCACCAGACGCGACCGGGGTCGGCCGGGCTCAAGGCTTGACAGTCCGTCCTGCCGGGCAAGGTCTATCACCTGCCATTCCAGGGGGGTCAGCGCCTGCGCCGCATTGTCCTTCGCGGGCAGCATGTTCAGCCAGCGCAGGGCGTCGCGCGGCATGACGCGGGCAGTCGCCGTCAGGGACGATGTATCGTGATAGGTCATACTGTCCTCCGATCGGTATTGCGCGCGCCCGCATCCCTGGGGAAAGGATGCGAGCGCGGGCGCTCGCCGGAGCAGGGACATCCGGCGGGACTGATGTGTTGGCACCCGCCGGATTCGATGAAATCCGACGCATGAAATGTCGTGAATGCGGGTGACGCTCGAACGAGCAGCCTGCCGATCCGGATGGATTGGCCCGCACCGATCAGACTAAGTCTCCCGCCTTTTATACTGATCGGTATATATTGCGATGCAGCGAAACTGTCAATCTCTTCTGTACCGCCCGGTAGATTATGTCTGCGCGGCCGATTTCAAGAGATGAATTATAAATGAATGAAAAATATTCCGGCGCGGCCGATCAGTGCGACGGCCAGCACGTAAGGGTTGTCCTGACGATGCCTTCCAGCACATTGCGTCCGACGCCATCGGCTGCCTTGAGCGACAAACCCTGCAGGACGGCGGTGAGGAACTCGGCCAGCGCTTCCGGGTCGGCGTCGGCGGGCAGGTCCCCGGATGCCTTGGCCTGCGCCAGCCGCTCGACGAGCGCGGCCTGCGACGAGGCCCGACGGGCGATGATTTCCCCGCGAACCGCGCGCGCCTCGGTTCCGCAAGTCATGCTGCTGATCACGCCCAGGCAGCCGGTCGGGTCGTTCGCGCTACAGATATTGTCGATCGCGCCGCGCAACATCCGTTCCGCAACCTCGCGCGCGGTGGGTGCCTGCAGCGCAGTACGGACATAGCGCAGCTTTTCCCGCTCGTAGAGATCGAGGGCTTGCCGGAAAAGCGCTTCCTTGTTTCCGAAGCAGGCGTAGAGGCTGGGCTTGGCGATGCCCATTGCCTCGGTCAGTTCCGCGAGCGATGCACCCTCATATCCATGCTCCCAGAACACGCGCAAAGCCGCGGCGAGCGCCTCGTCCGGGTTGAACTCGCGCGGCCTTCCGCGCGCCGGAGCGGCGGGGCAGGCGGGAGCGAGGGAATCCTTCATCATGACCGACCCTATATAGGCCGCGCAGTTTCAACGTCCAGTGGCGCCCGGTCAACGGATATCCCTCCGCCCGCGTGCACATAGCCGGGTCGCGACCTGGCTCCACGCCGGCGCCGACGCCAGTCGGGCCGGCGCCGGCATGTTCCATGTACGCCGGTAATGGCACCTACAGGTCGATCCCGACCTGCGCACGCACCCCGGCGCGGAACGCGTGCTTTTCATCGCGGATCGCGCTGACCGTGTCGGCCAGCGCGATCAGGTCGGCATGGGCGGCACGACCGGTGATCACCACATGCTGCATCGGCGGCCTGGCCAGGATCGGCGGCAATATGTCTTCCAGCGACAGGTAGCGGTAGTTGACGAGGTAGGTCAGTTCGTCCAGCACCACCAACGCGACCGCCGGGTCGGCCAGTGCCTGCTTCGCCTTTTCCCACCCGGCCCGAGCCATGGCGATGTCGCGCCGCCGGTCCTGGGTTTCCCACGTGAACCCCTCGCCGCAATTTTCCCAGCGGACGCTCGGCTGGCGCGACAGAAAGGCCCTTTCGCCCACGTCCGCCTTGCCCTTGATGAACTGAAACACCGCAGCCGTCCGGCCATAGCCCAGCGTGCGCGCAACCATGCCGAACGCGCTGGAGGACTTGCCCTTGCCATTGCCGGTCAGCACCAGCACCAGACCCTTGTCGACCTTCGCGGCGGCGATCTTGGCGTCCACCACTGCCTTGTGCTTCTGCGTGCGCTCCTTATGCCGGCGCTCTTCCTCGGTCAGCCCGGTCATTGTGCGCGGGCGCGGCGCAGATCGGGGCGGGCCATCGTCACGAGCGCCCATAACGCCACGGCGACGCCCGACCACAACAGGCTCGACATCAGGACGAAGGGAAAATAGCGCGCCAGGCGCGGCAGGAAACCCGCGATGGTCGGATCGGCGAAGCGCCCGCCAAGAAAGTAGAAGCCGCCGCTGGCGAACAGGTGCGACACCAGGGTGGCGCCCGCCAGCAACAGCGTGACGGCCGGCAGCGATCCTGGCTTTTCGGGCAGGCGCGCGGTTCGACGGCCCGCCATCCACATCACCGCATAAGCCGGAATCAGCATGGCGTATGCCGGGGTGTAGCAGAAGTCGGAGGTCCCCAGGATCGAGATCGACACGACATCGATGGCGTATCCGAGAACGAACAGGCCGACAAAACCGGCGAAGCGGCGTATGAAATAACCCAGCACGAAATAGCTGGCGAGCGCCGTGCTCGGGATATGGACCATGTGCGTCAGGGCGTGCGATCGGGTGAGCAGCATGACGGCGGCAAGGATGCCGAAAACCGCCATTTGAAAGCGGCTGGAGTGCAGGGCGGCGGAACGAATCATCGTCGGTTCTCCGGATCTGGGTCTGAAGGAATGCGTCGACGCCGCGCGGGCGCGGCGTGCGGGAGCCGGTGGGGAAATTCCCCGGCAGTTCAGCAATGCAGCATGATGATGCAGGCTCCCCTTCGACGCGACACACGAATGTCGTCCGCCAAGGGATGTCCCCGCCCTGAAGCGAGGCCCTCGTCCGCCCGGTTCATCCCGCCCGCGCGAAGGAACGACGGCATCGGGCCGGTTTCCTGACTTCCGGTTCGCCGCGCGTTTCGCCGCCTTCTCGGGGATTGCCCCCAATGGCATGTGGCGATGCGCTCACCGGTCACAGTTGCGGGAGCAGTGCCGGCCTTGGCGACGTCAGCCGCCGTCCGGACTTCCCGATTAAGCCCTTTCGGGCACCCGATACACCCGCCGCCATAGGGTAGGCCGCCGTGCACCGCAAGCATATTGCGCTTGCACAATGGCAGGCCGCACGATAGTTGCGGCGCCGCGACAGGTTCCCCGAAACGGGATCAAAAGGGAACCGGGTGAAAGACCCGGGCTGCCCCTGCAACTGTAAGCGGCGAGCCGTCCGGCCATCACGCCATTGGGACCGTCATGTCCTGAGAAGGCGGCCGGACCGGCCCAGACCCGCGAGCCAGGAGACCTGCCTGACGCGGTCGTTCTTCATCCGGGCAGGGTGCACCGGGTGTTCGAGGGCCTCGCTCCAGAGCGAGGTCATCCCTCGCGCAACGACAGCCACCGCCTTGCCGGCCAGCGCCGTGCGAGGGGCGAGATGTCGTGCCCGTTCGTTCACGGAAGGGCTGCGCGGACCGTCCCTTCGCGGCGCTGCAACCGGCGGGCATGAGCCGTTTGCATGAAGGGTCCTGTCCCATGCCCCATATGATCCGTTTTTCCGCCGCTCCGGCGCTGCTCCTTACCCTGTCCGTTCCGGCGCAGGCCGACGAGGCGCCCGGCGACGGCATTGTCGTCACCGCATTGCGCACCCCGGTCGCGCAGGACCGTGTGTCGTCCACCGTCACCATCCTCGACCAAGCCGCGATCACCGACGCGCAGCCCGTCGCGCTGACCGACATATTGTTGCGGACACCGGGTATCAGCCTGTCCCGTAACGGCGGCTATGGCATGGCGACGTCGCTGCGCATCCGTGGCGCCGACAGTGGCCAGACCGTGATGGTGCTGGATGGCATGCGTCTTTCCGATCCGTCGTCCACCGCTGGCGGCTTCGGTTTCGCCAATCTCCTGCTCGACGATGCCGAGCGCATCGAGATACTGCGCGGGCCGCAGTCGATCCTGTGGGGCAGCGACGCCATTGGCGGGGTCGTGAACGTTTCCACGCGCAGGCCCGAAAAGCCGCTGGAGGGCAGTTTCGCGGTTGAAGGCGGCACGCACGATAGCTTTTCGGCCCGCGCCGGAGTGGGCGGCACCAGCGCGTCCGTCGACTGGCGGCTGGCGGGGTCGACCTTTACCACCGACGGCATATCGGCGCGTGCGAACGGAACCGAGGCGGACGGCTATCGCCGCAACGCGGCAAGCGGTACCGCGACAGTGCGCCTCGCTCCGAATGTCTCGCTCGACCTGCGGGGATATTATTCGGACGCCCGCAATGATTTCGACGCCTCATCGGGCGATTCGTACAGCTATGGCCTGACCCGCGAATGGTCGGGTTATGCGGGGCTGAACATGGCGCTGCTGGACGGACGCTTCACCAATCGCGTGGCGGTGCTGCAATCCATGACCGACCGGGAGAATTACGACCCCGCGCGCAGCATCCGTCCGCTGACCTTCGACGCCCATGGCCGGGTCCGCCGGATCGAGTATCAGGGCGCCTATCGCTTTTCCGACGCGGTCCAGCTGTTGTTCGGCGCGGAGCGCGAAGATCAGCGGATGACCACCGCCTCGCCTTCCAACAGCACGGATGCCTATGCCCGGACCCCGTACAAGGCCCATACCAGCAGCGTCTACGGCCAGCTCCGCCTGACCCCCGTCGCGGGCCTGACACTCGACGGCGGGCTGCGCTACGACCGTCAATCGCGCTTCGGCGGCAATGTGGTGGCCAGCGGCGGCGCCGTCTATACCCCCAATGACGGCGCGACGATCGTGCGCGCGAACTATAGCGAGGGTTATAAGGCTCCGTCGCTGTATCAGTTGTTCAGCGCCTATGGCGCGGCGAACCTGGGTCCGGAAAAGGCGCGCGGATGGGAAGTGGGCGGGGAGCAGAAGATCGGCGACCTGCTCACAGTGTCCGCGACCTGGTTCGAACGCGATACCGACAATCTGATCAACTTCGCCTACTGTCCGACCGACGGGACGCTGCCCGACATCTGTTATGTGCCGGGCACCACCACCACCCGCTTCGGCTATTATGCGAACATCGACCGCAGCCATGCGCAGGGCATCGAACTTGCCGCCTCGGCACGCTGGTCCATCCTCTTCGCCCAGGCTAATTACAGCTGGATATCGGCGGAGGATCGCACGCCCGCCAGCGGCAATTACGGCCGGCAACTGGCCCGCGTGCCGCGTCATCTGGCCAATGCCGAGGCGGGGTTCCAACTGCCGTCCGGTCTGCGGGCTAGCGTTGCCGCGCGCTATGCCGGCAGGACTTTCGACAGTGCCAGCAGCAACCGGGTGCTGGAAGACTACTGGCTGTTCGACGCCCGGATGCAATGGCCCGTGATCGACGGGCTGACGTTTCAGGCCCGCGTAGAGAATCTGACCGATAAGGATTACCAGACGGCCAATGGCTACGGCTCGCTCGGGCGGACCTTCTATCTCGGCCTCAGGAGCCGGTTCTGATGCTGCGCGCAGTCGGGGCGGGGCCGGCGGTCGTGGTGTGCTCCACCTGCCGCTTCAGCGCGGACGCGCGCGAGGATGAAAGGGGGCGGCGCGGCGGTGCGCTGCTCACCGACACGATGCGCGCGGTGCAGGCGCTGGAACCGGAACTCGCGGTCGTGGCGGTGCAGGACATGCCCTGCCTGTTCGCCTGCGCCCGCCACTGCGCCGTCCATATCCGCGCGCCGGGCAAGATCGGCTATGTGCTGGGGGATTTCCTTCCCGGCGCCGACGCCGCGCGGGCCATATTGGAATATGCCGTCCGCCATGCCGCCAGTGCGGAAGGCGCGGTGCGCTATGCCGACTGGCCGGACGGCGTGAAGGGGCATTTCATCACCCGCACTCCGCCAGAAGGACATGTCTGCACATGATCCGCTTTCCCGATCGGTCGGCCTTTGCCGATGCCCTCGCCGCTCTGCCGGGCCCTGACGCCGATGCTGTGGCATCCGCCCGCGCCCGCCAGGCAGCACTGACCAAGCCGGCCGGTGCGCTGGGGCGGCTGGAGGACATCGCTGTATTCATCGCGGGCTGGCAGCGGACCCAGCGTCCCCTGTTGGATCGGGTGCAAGCGGTCGTCTTCGCCGGCAATCATGGCGTGGCGGCGCGCGGCGTCAGCGCTTTTCCGGTAGAGGTGACCGCGCAAATGGTAGGCAATTTCCAGGCTGGGGGGGCAGCAATCAACGCCCTGGCATGCGCCTGCGGGGCCAGCCTGAGGGTTGTGCCGCTCGACCTGGATCGTCCGACCGGCGATATCGGCCGGGAACCGGCGATGACCGAAGCGGACTGTCTCGCAGCGCTCAACGCCGGCGCGGCGTCCGTCGTGACGGGCACGCATCTGCTGTTCGTTGGCGAAATGGGCATCGGCAACACCACGCCGGCCGCCGCCCTTTGTGCCGCCGCCTTCGGGGGAGATGCTGCGAACTGGTGCGGGCGCGGGTCGGGCATCGACGACGTCGGAGTCGCGCGCAAGGTAGAGGTTGTGGAGCAGGCGCTGGCCTTGCACCGGCCCTGTTGCGCGGACCCGTTCGAGGCGCTGGCTCGCCTTGGCGGGCGGGAAATTGCCGCCATGGCGGGTGCGATCCTGGCCGCCCGCTTGCTGCGCATCCCGGTGCTGCTGGACGGGTTCATCGCCTGTGCCGCGATTGCTCCGCTGGTGGCGGCGCAATGCGGATTTATCGACCATTGTCTCGCCGCGCATTGTTCGGCCGAGGCGGCGCACGGCCGCCTGCTCGCCCATTTTGGGCTGGACCCGCTGCTTCGGCTGGACATGCGCCTGGGGGAAGGCTCGGGCGCGGCGGTCGCGGTCCCGCTTGTGCGATCAGCGCTGGCCGCGCATAACGAAATGGCGACATTTGCCGAAGCCGCCGTGTCGTCCGCGCGATGACCCCGCGCGTCATCCATATGCTGCGGCATGGACCGCCGTTGCGGACCGGCCTGTTACTGGGTCATCTGGACGAACCGCCACGCGTGGCCGATTGTCCGGTGATGCTGCGGCGGGTCCGGACCGTGCCGATCGGCCGGATCGTCAGTTCCGACCTGCTTCGCACCAGCGCGCAGGCGGCATCTCTTGCGCGTCGGCTGAGCGTCCCGCTGCATCACGACCCGCGCTGGCGCGAACTGGATTTCGGTGACTGGGAGGGCCTCTCGCCCGATGACATCGACAATGGCGCGCTGTCGCGTTTCTGGGACGATCCCGACGCATCCCCGCCGCCACGCGGGGAGCGCTGGTTCGATCTGTGTCGACGGGTGCGGTCCGCCCTTGCCGAGGTGGCGGACGGGACGTTGCTCATCACCCATGCCGGCACGGTGCGCGCCGCCCTGTCCGTGCTGACCGGCATCGATCATCGCGGCGTGTGGGCGCTCGACCTGCCCTATCGTGCGCTGGTGTCGGTGCGGATCTGGCCCGGAGAAGCGCTGTCCGGCCAGATCATACGCCTCGAAACGGCCGATCCGGCGTGACCGCTTTGCTCCTTGCCCTCCAACTCCTCACGCGCCTGCCGCTGCCCCGGCTTGCCGCGAGCGATCGCGACATGGCGCGCGCGATCGGCTGGTTTCCGCTTGCCGGCGCAGTTGTCGGCCTGTGCGTCTCGGTCGCCGGACATGCAGGGCTGGGCCATGATCCCTGGGCGGGAGCCCTGGCCGCCCTTCTGGTCTGGGTGGCGATCACGGGCGCGCTTCATCTAGACGGGCTGGGCGACATTGCCGACGCCGCCGGCGCCGCGCATGGTGACCGGACGAAAATATCGGCGGTGCTTGCCGATCCGCATATCGGCAGCTTCGGCGTGACGGCGATCGGCCTGCAACTCATTGCCAAGCTGGTCCTGCTGCGTCTGGCAGTCGGGACAATCCCCCCGGCGGCGCTGATCGCCGTGCCGGTCGCGGCACGGATCGGACCGGTCCTCTGGGCCCTGATCCTGCCGCCGCTGCACCAAGGCATGGGCACCCGCTTTGGCGCCGGTGCGAACCGGGTGGTCTGCCTGATCTGGATGGGCCTGCTGGGCGTTGGCGCATGGTGGATCGACGCCGCATTGCTGCTCGCCGTCCCGGCCATGCTAATCTGGGCGCTGTGGGTTCATCGGCGGATCGGGGGCATTTCGGGCGATGGTCATGGCGCGGGCATCGAACTGGTCGAAACCGCGACTCTGGTGGCGCTGGTCCTGCTGCAATGACGGGGTTCGCGGTTCATGGCGGCCGGATGGAGGAGGCACTGGCGCATTTCGGAGGCGATGCTTCCGGTTGGATAGACCTGTCGACGGGAATCAATCCCTGCCCGTGGCCGGGCGCCCGCGATATCCGTCCGGACTGGCGCGTCTTGCCCGATCCGCACGCCCTGCGGCGTCTGGAGGTGACCGCAGCGGACTTTTTCGGGGTCGACCCCGCCCTGTGCTGCGCCGTTCCGGGCAGCGAGGCAGGTCTGCGAGCGCTCTCCCGCATTCTCAGCCTGCCGGCCCGCTTTCCCGGTTTGACCTATGGAAGCTACGCGCAAGCCTTCGACCGCGCATGCGCCAGTCATGATGGCCCTGCAGTGCAGATCCTGGCCAATCCCAACAATCCTGATGGCCGCCTTTACCCGCGTGAGACGCTGGTCGCCGTGCTGGAGGAGCAGGAACGGGCGGGCGGCTGGCTGCTGGTCGACGAAGCCTTTACCGATTGCCATCCGGATAGCAGCATCGCGGCGCTGGTCGGCGAGAGCCGATCCCTGATCGTCACCCGTTCGTTCGGCAAGTTTTTTGGCCTCGCCGGAGCAAGGCTGGGTTTCGTCCTCGCGCCCCTGTACCTGCTGAGAGAAATAAAACGGATGCTGGGTGATTGGCCCCTCTGTTCCGCCGCACTGGCGTTCGGCAGTGGCGCCTATGCGGACCTTGACTGGATCGGACGGACCCGCATCGCCTTGGGCGAGCGCGCGGCGGCGCTCGACACCGTGCTAGCGCGCCACGGATTGCCGGCCAGGGGAGCCTGTCCGCTGTTCCGGCTGACGGACGCGGGATCGGCGGATTTGTTCGCCATTCTCGCCCGCGCGCATATATTGACGCGTCCCTTCGCCGCGCAGCCCGATGTGCTGCGTTTTGGGCTGCCCGCCGACGCGGCCGCCCTGGCACGGCTGGACGATGCGCTAAGCGCATGGTCGGCGCATGATTGAGGCCGCCGCCCTGACCGCGCTGGCGCTCGATGCCGCTATAGGCTGGCCGGGCTGGTTGTATCGGCGGGTGGGGCATCCCGTAGGCTGCTTCGCGCAGCTGATCGCTGCCGGCGAGCGACGCTGGAATCGCACGGATTATGCCGACCTCACCCGGCGCTACCTTGGGTCGATCGCCATGCTGGCGCTGCTGATCGTCAGCGGCGGCATCGGCCTTATGTGCGAATATGCCGCTCGCATGCTTGCCGGGCCGTGGGCGTGGCTGCCGATCGCCTTCGCCGCCTGGCCGGGGCTGGCGCAACGAAGCCTTCATGCCCATTTCCAACCTGTGCGAAGGGCACTGATGCGGAACGACCTGCCGGCGGCGCGAACCGCCGTGGCCAAGATCGTGGGGCGCGATACCGACAGGCTCGACGCGCGCGGCGTGGCGCGCGCCGCGATCGAAAGCCTGGCGGAAAGCTTTTGCGACGGCGTGATCGCGCCGCTTTTCTGGCTGATGCTGCTCGGTCTGCCGGGCCTCTGGATGTACAAGGCGATCAACACCGCCGACAGCCTGATCGGTCATCCCGAGGAACCCTTGCGTGCCTATGGCTGGGCCGCAGCGCGCATCGACGACGGGGCGAATTTCATTCCTGCGCGGTTGAGTGCGATCCTGCTATGCCTTGCCGGCATGGGCGGTTGGCGCGTCGCCTGGCGCGACCATGGCAGCCATGCGTCGCCCAATGCCGGTTGGCCCGAAGCGGCGATGGCCGGTGCGCTCCACATTCGCCTTGCCGGCCCGGTGCAATATGATGGGCAGGTGTCGCCCAAGGCATGGATCGGTAGCGGGGCTGACCCGGACGGCGACGCGATGGACCGGGCGGGGCGCGTATATCTGCGTGCCTGCGCACTGGCCTGGATAGGGGTGGGAGGCGTGGCATGGCTGGCCTGATGGTGCAGGGAACCGGATCGGACGTCGGCAAGTCGGTGCTGGTCGCCGGCCTGTGTCGTGCCCTGTCGAACCGGGGGCTGACTGTCCTACCTTTCAAGCCGCAGAACATGTCCAACAATGCCGCGGTCACCGCCGACGGAGGCGAAATCGGGCGGGCACAGGCGCTTCAGGCGCTTGCGGCCCGGGCCGAACCGCATACCGACATGAACCCCGTCCTGCTCAAGCCCCAGGCCGATCGGACATCCCAGATCATCGTCCACGGCATGGTGCGCGGTACGTTGGGCGCGGCCAATTTCCGTCAGGATCGCGGGGCGTTGATGAAAGAGGTGCTGGAAAGCTGGCATCGACTTTCGGGGCGATGCGATCTGGTGATCGTGGAAGGCGCGGGATCGCCGGCCGAAATCAACCTGCGGGCGGGGGACATCGCCAATATGGGTTTCGCGCGCGCCGTCGACATACCGGTGGTGCTGGTCGGCGATATCGACCGGGGCGGGGTGATCGCGGCGCTGGCAGGTACGCGGGCGGTGCTCGACGCTGCCGACGCCGCGATGATCCGGGGCTTCATCATCAACAAGTTCCGGGGCGATCCCGCATTGTTCGAGGACGGCTATGCCGCCGTGGAGCGGCTGACCGGCTGGCGCGGCTTCGGTGTCGTGCCGTGGCTGGAGGCTGTGGCCCGCCTGCCCAGCGAGGACGCCGTCATTCTGGAACGTGGCATGGCCAGTCGGAATGGCAAGGCCATTGTCGCCTGCCCGATGCTGCCGCGCATCGCCAATTTCGACGACCTCGACCCGCTGCGCGCGGAAGGCGGCGTGCAGGTGGCGATGGTTCCTCCGGGCGAGCCGATCCCGTCCGACGCCGCGCTGATCGTCCTTCCGGGATCGAAGGCAACGATCGCCGACATGGCCTTCTTGCGGGCGCAGGGGTGGGACATCGACATCCTTGGCCATCACCGTCGGGGCGGGGCGATCCTTGGCATTTGCGCTGGATATCAGATGCTCGGCCGTCGCATCGCCGATCCGCTCGGGATCGAAGGACCACCGGGAGAGACGACGGGACTGGGCCTGTTGCACCATGAGACGGTGCTGGGTCCGCGAAAGACGCTGAGGCACATATCGGGTATCGCGCTGGATGCCCGGTTCGACGGCTATGAGATGCACATGGGCGAGACATCCGGGCCGCCGAAGGACCGCCCGTTCGCAATGCTGGACGGCGAGCGGCCCGATGGCGGCCTGTCGTCGGACGGCCTGGTCATGGGCACCTATTGTCATGGCCTGCTCTCGTCGGGCGGGCTGCGCGCGGCGCTGCTCGGCCGCATCGGGATGCGCGGCAACCGGCGTGATCACGGCGCGCTGGTCGATGCCGCGCTGGACGATCTGGCGGCGGGGCTGGAGGCTCATCTGGACCTTGACGGGTTGCTCGCACTGGCCGGGCGGGCAGGCGCGTGAACCGGTTGTTCGTCCTGGGGGGCGCGCGATCGGGAAAGAGTCGCCACGCCCAGACGCGGATCGAGGCGCTGCCCGGGCGACTGGCCTTCATCGCCACTGCGCAGGCATTCGACGCGGAAATGGCCGAACGCATCGCCCGGCATCGTGCGGATCGCGGCCCACGTTGGACGGTGCTGGACGCGCCCATCGACCTGCCGGCCGCTATCGACAGGGCCGGGCGGTCCGCCGACGCCGTGCTGGTCGACTGCCTTACCTTGTGGCTTTCCAACCTGATCCTGGCCGACCATGACGTGGAGGCGATGATCCGTGACCTTGTTGCCGTGGTGCGCGAATGCCCGGTTCCCGTCGCGCTCGTGGCGAACGAGGTCGGCCTGGGTATCGTGCCGGACAATGCGCTGGCGCGCCGGTTTCGCGATGAGGCTGGACGGTGCAACCAGGCTGTTGCCGCCGTGGCCGAAGAAGTCGTCTTCATTGCCGCCGGCCTGCCTCTCATCCTGAAAGACGCGTGATCCCAACCCGGCAAGCGGCGCATGCCTCCGTTCCGGACCAGATTTACCCTGCCCAGTTAAGGATACCGAACGCCAAGGGTGGCCGATGGCATCTGTGTCTGCTATTGGATGGGCATAAGATATGTGAAACGAATGACTAAGACGGATTCCCCTACCCGGCCGGGCATTTATATCCGCGGCACCGAAACGGTCGACGCCATATTGAAGGCCGCGCTCGACGTGCTCATAGACGAAGGTGCGGAAGGCTTCACCATTCGCCGGATCGCCACGCGATGCGACATGAAAGTGGGCAATGTCAGCTATCATTTCCCCCGCAAGGAAATGCTGATCCAGATCCTTCTGGACGAACTGGTCAACACATATGGAAAGTTGCTGGAGAACGTCGCCAGTCGCGCCGATCTTTCCCCCGACGACCGGTTGAAGCAGGTGATCATCCTGTGCCTTGACGACATCGGGTCGAAGCGGACGACCCGCCTTTTTACCGAGCTGTGGGCGCTGGCCAACCATAATGAAGCGGTCGCCGAACGGGTGGGCGCCTTCTACGCACAGGTGCATGGCGTGATCGGAGATTGCGTCGCGGCAATCAATCCCGGCCTGCCTGCCGACGATGTGCAGTCCGTGGCCCTTTTCATCAGCGCGTCGATGGAAGGCGCCACCCCGTTTCTGGGACACGGCAAGCCCTGGGCGCACAAGCGGCCGGCCTTCACCGCGCTGGCGGTCCAGTCGCTGATCGCCCTGGCGCACAATGCCTCGTCGCACGACATCGCCGAACTGGCGCGGGAAGTCGAACCGGCCTGATTTTCTCGCGGCGCACAGGAAATTTGTGCCGACCCGTTTCAGGCTCTTGACCAATCCTTGACATATGTCCAACCTCGCTTGCGCAGCAGGCAACAGGGGACAAGCCAGCATGTCGCGCACCGTCCGCAGCATTTTCGCCGCCGGCCTGGCCATTGTGTTCGCCACCGCCGCAGCCGCCGCCCAGACTCCTCCTCCGGCAGAGGTGGAGGCGGAAATATCCGACACGATGACCCTGCCGTCGCCGGTTCCGACATGGTTCTTCGTCGACGGCGGATGGGACATGCCGGGGACCAGCATATTCGACGGCGAAACCGGCAAGATGAAGGGGATGGTCGAAACCCGCCGCCTGGCGGACATGGCGATCGATCCCAACGGCCGATATTATTATGTTTCGGAAACGATCTGGTCCAAGGTCGACCGCGGCACGCGGCAGGACATGGTGTCGGTCTATGACAGCAAGACGCTGAATCTCGTCACCGAAATTGCTCTGCCCGGCCGCATCCTCATCGGATCGCGCAAAAATAACTTCATCGTCAGCGACGATGGCCGGTTCGGTTACATATATGATTTCAGTCCGACCTCCGCGGTCAATGTCGTCGACCTGAGCAAGCGCAAGTTCGTGACGGCGGTCGAGCTCCCCGGCTGTGCCAGCCTGATTCCCAATCCCGGCGTGGGCTTTTCCGCCCTGTGCTCGGACGGATCGCTCGCCACCGTGGCGGTCAGGGGGGCGAAGGCCGACATCACGCATACCGCTCCCTTCTTCGCCGCGAGTGACGACCCGATCTTCGACAATTTCGCCTATGATCGGGCGAAGAAGGAAAGCGTTTTCCTGACCTATACGGGGCAGATCTACACGGCGAAGATCGGCCCGACGCCAACGGTGTCGGCGCCTTTCTCGATCCAGGCGGCGGCGGGTATCCGCCCTGGCGAAACCAAGCCGCTGGAACTCAACTGGTATCCGGGCGGACGTCAGCCGCTTGCGCTGCACCGCGCGACCGGCCAGCTTTTCGTTCTGATGCACATGGGCGAATATTGGTCGCACAAGGCGTCCGGATCGGAATTGTGGCAGGTGGACCTCGCCACGCAGAAAGTCGTGAAGCGATTCGTGCTGAAAGAAGCGATGAACAACGTCGAAGTGACGCAGACCGACAAGCCGTTGCTGTTCCTGAATGACGAAAAGGGCGATGGCGTTATTCTGGATGCGGCCACGGGCGAGGAGAAGCACAAGATCGAAAATGCCGGCGGCGGCATCATCTCCGTACCGGCATCATGAGCGGGATATTGCCTGCCCTGCTCGCGGTCGCCGGGCGGACGGCGACCATCGGCATCGGCATCGTCTTTCTCGCGGCGGCGACGGCGCAATGGCGGCACCGGGCAATGATGCCGGGCATTATCGCCAATTACAGACTGCTGCCCGTCGCCATGGTGCCGGTCGCCGCGCTGCTGCTGCCACTTGCTGAACTGTTGACCGGCGCAGCTCTTGCCGCTGGCCTGCGCCCCTTCGCGCCGATCGCGGGCATCGCCCTGCTGCTGCTGTTCGCCGCTGCGATGGCGATCAACATCCGGCGCGGCCGCGATCATATCGATTGCGGCTGCGGCCATGGCGCGCTGGCGCATCCCATCGGGGCGGGACTGGTCGTGCGCAACATGGTGCTTGCCGCTTTGCTCGCGCCCGCGCTGGCACCGGCGCCGGCCCTCGGCGCGACCGACCTTCTGACCGCTACGGCCGGCGGCATAGCGATAGCGCTGCTGGTCTGGCTGTCCCAGTCCATCGTCGCCCTTGCCACCTCACCGCTCCATCGGAGATAGTTTCATGCTGACCGCGCTTCTTGTCTCGCAGATGCTTTCCTGGGCGGTCATCCTGGCCATGGGCGTCGCGCTGCTTGCGCTGGCGCGCCAGGTCGGCGTGCTGCACATCCGCGTCGCTCCGGCCGGCGCGCTGTCGCCGGCCAGCGGCCCGGCGGTAGGGTCGGTCACCGCCCCTATCCACGCCCGAACGCTCGACGGGCAGTCTGTGATGATCGGTGGCGCCGCACCGGGCGCGCTCCGCCTGCTGCTTTTCGTGTCCGCCCAATGTCCTTTGTGCAAGGCGGTGATACCCATGGCGACCAGCTTTGCGCGGGCGGAACGGGTGACGCTGACTTTTGTGGGCGACGACGCGGAGGACGCGCAACGCGCGATGATCGCGCAGCACGGGCTGGAAGGCTATGGTTTCGTCAACGGGCCTGACGTGGGGCAGGCGTTCGGCGTCGCCAAGCTGCCCTTCGCCGTGATGCTGGACGCGGACGGGACGATCCTTTCCAAGGGGCTGGTCAACAGCCGCGAACATCTCGAAAGCCTCATCGTCGCGCATGAAATGGGCGTGCGTACGGTGCAGGATTATATCGGCGGGCTGAAGGCGCAGGCGGCCTGAACGCAATGCACAGCAAGGGGCAAGTCATGATGGGATTCGACGCCATGGGGGAAAAGCTGCTGCGGCGCTTTGCCGGGGGCAGTTCACGCCGTTCCCTGTTGTCGCGCCTGGGTGCCGCGCTGGTCGCCGCGCCGGTGTTCCCGCTGCTGCCGGTCAGCCGCGCCGAAGCGGCCAAGCCCGACCGGTCGCCCGAAGCAAAGACCGCATTCGCCCGATCGGCCCAGACGAAGGATGACGGGAAGTGCGATTATTGGCGCTATTGCGCGATCGACGGGGCGCTGTGCACCTGTTGCGGCGGCGGCATCCACAGTTGCCCGCCCGGTTCCGAACCCTCGCCGGTGTCATGGGTCGGCACCTGCATCAATCCCGACGACGGCAAGGCCTATCTGATCGCTTATCGCGATTGCTGCGGCAAGCCGACCTGCGGTCAGTGCTTCTGCGACAATACCGACCGCGAGACACAGCTTTACGTGCCGCAACTCAACAATGACGTCATCTGGTGCTTCGGTACCAGCAGCATGGACTATCATTGCTCCACCGCCGTGATGGTCGGCGCGGCGAGCTAGCGCCATGTCGTCGATGGGACGACGGGCACTGGCCGCGTCCGCACTGCTGTTGGGCACCGCCGCCGTTCGTGCTGCCCTGCCGCCGCTCGGCACCGTGCCCGATAGCCTCGCCGATCCCGTGCAGGCACGCGCCGACTATGTCGAACAATGCGGCGGCTGCCATGGTGTGGGGGGTAGCACGGCGCCTGCCCGTTTGCCCGAACTGCGCGGGCGGGTCGGCTGGTTCCTGTGCACTCCGCAGGCCCGCGCCTATCTCATCCGCCTGCCCAATGTCGCGCACAGCCGGGTTACCGATAATCAGCAGCTTGCGGACCTCATGAACTTCGTCGTGTTCGCCCTTGGCGGAGACAGCGCACCACGCAACGCGCGGCCATTTACCGCCGACGAGATAGAGCGCGAACGGCGCCATGCGCTGACCTCCACATCGCTGAAGGCCGAACGCGCGCGCCATGTCGAGGACGCTATCCGCCAGTGCCATGCTCCGACGTCCCTGCGATTGCTTTACCCCGGCCAGTCTGGCTAGTGATCCGGTTCTGACATTCGATACCATTCGAGGCCAAGTCTCCTCGAATGTCAAAACCAATCCACCATGTCTGTGTACCGGCCCTACCCCATACTGCTGCGCAAATCGATCCGCCACGAAGCCTGTACAGCTTCACTTGTGGCCATACTCCCTTTGTCAGCGGGAGCGACGGCGGGGCGCGTGGGAGTTGACCGTTGTGGAACGATGGCCAATCGAAACGGTTGACTGATCGAAACCAGGATTTCCAGCAAAATGACGGCAATAATTAACCGGCTTGCTACCGCTGTTCCGGATTGCGATTTTGAACAGGATTACCGTGCTTGGGCCATGCGCCAGCTGGAAGGGCGACGCGACGCAAAGCTATTTGCCCGCATGGCCGAGCGCTCGGGAATCGACCATCGATGGTCGGTGCTGTCGGAAAGGGATGCCAGGCTCGACGAAGGAGATGGCTTCTATTCGGCCGAGGCCCCTTCGACCGCGCAAAGGATGACAATCTATGCCGAGGAGGCGCCCAAGCTTGCCCTGGCAGCGATCAAGAAGCTGGGGGAACTCGGCCCGATCACGCATTTCATAGTGGCCAGTTGCACGGGCTTCGTCGCCCCGGGGATCGATCAGATCATCGCGCGTCGATTGGGTCTTGCCGATGATGTGGAGCGTGTTTTGATAGGTTTCATGGGGTGCTACGCGGCCGTCACTGCATTGCGGACAGCACGCCATATCGTTCGTTCCCAACCCCACTCCCGCGTGCTGGTGGTGACGGTGGAATTGTCGACCCTGCATCATCAGCAGACTGTCGATATCGAGCCGTTGCTGGCGGGCGCGCAATTCGGCGACGGTGCGGCCGCGGCGATCGTCAGCGGCAGCGGCGAGGGGCTTTCGATCGGAACCGGAATAACTGCGGCGCTGGAGGAAAGCGACGAACTCATCACCTGGCAAATCGGCGACACAGGCTTCAAGATGCGGCTTTCGGGCAAAGTGCCGGGCCGGATCAGTCTCGCGCTTAAGCGTGACGACGTACGCAAACGCGTGCTCAGTGACGGTGACAAGCCCGCGGTCTATGCCGTGCATGCGGGTGGCCGCTCTATTCTTGACGCGGTCGCTGAAGGGCTCGAACTGGACGAGCATAGCCTCGATCATTCGCGTGCGGTGCTCCGCGAATTCGGCAACATGTCCTCGTCCACGCTGATGTTTGTCCTCGAACGGTTCATGCGAGATCGGCCGGAAAGCGGCGTCGCGCTGGCTTTCGGGCCGGGGCTCGCGATGGAAGGTTTCCGCTTCGGGTGGCGCGATGCTCGCTGAAAGAGCTCAAGCCGATGAAATCATGGACGATCCTGCGCTCGACGCGGAGGTCTATGCTGCGGTCCTGGGCGATTTGGCAAAGGTCAATACGATAACCGGCGCGCGTCGTCCGACGCTGGACTTTCTAGGACGGGCGATCGGGCGACGAGTTGAATTCTCGCTGCTGGATGTCGGTTTCGGTGACGGCGACATGCTGCGCGCTATAGTGCGTTGGGCGCGGGAACGGGGCAAGTCGGCGCGGCTGGTGGGCATCGACCTCAATCCACGCAGCGAGCCAATCGCCAGGGCCAAAACGCGAATCGGCGAGTCGATCGAATATCGCACCGGGGATTACGCCGACTTGGCCGGTAAAGGCTTTGACTGCGTTATATCCAGCCTCGTCGCACATCACATGACCCGCCAGCAGCTGGTGGCCTTCGTGCGCTTCATGGAAAGCCAGGCCACTGAGGGCTGGTACGTCAACGATTTGCACCGGCATGGCGTTGCCTATGTCGGCTATCCGATACTGGCCCGAATGGCGGGCTGGCACCCGATCGTGCGGCAGGATGGGCGACTATCGATAGCACGTTCCTATCGACCGGAGGAATGGACGCCCATTCTCGCCGAAGCGGGCGTCGAGGCTGCGAGGGTCGAGCGCCGTTTCCCTTTCCGATTGTGCGTCGAGCGCCTTAAATGACTCGCCCGATCGTGCTGGGCGCGGGCCCTGCCGGAAGCATGGCGGCCCTGATGCTGGCCGAAGGCGGGTCCGAGCCGATTCTGATCGATCGCGATGCCGAAGTGGGCGATGCGATTTGCGGTGGATTCCTGAGTTGGCGCACCGTCGAGGGATTGCGGCAACTGGGCTGCGATCCAGCGGCACTTGGCGCCATGCCGGTAACGCGGCTTCGGCTTTTTGCCAAGCGGCGCACGGCGGAAGCTGCGTTGCCTGAAAAGGCGTATGGCCTCTCCCGCCATGGTCTCGACAGCGCGCTTCGGCAACTCGCAATCGCCAAAGGAGCACGACTGGAAATTGATCGCGCACGAAGCGTCGCGCCGGGCATTATCGAAGGCGAGCGCCGACGCTGGGAGAGCCCTGCGATCTTTTTGGCCACGGGCAAGCATGATGTACGCGGGGAAAGGCGTCCGCGCGACATGGTCAACCCGGCGCTCGGCGTCCGCGTTCGCCTGCCCCCTTCGGCAGAACTCGAACGGCTGATCGGCGCCGCGATCGAATTGCATCTGTTTCCCGGCGGCTATGCCGGCATCGTGCTACAGGAAGGCGGCAGCGCCAACGTCTGTCTCGCGCTGCGCAAGTCCGCGCTGGCCGATGCGGGTGGTGACCCGTGGGAAATGTTGCAGGCGGTGGGGCGGGAAAATCCGCATTTCGCGTGCCGCATGGCTTGCGCAGAAGCGCCGCTGTCAGTCGATACGATCGGCGCGATTCCCTACGGATGGATTGCGCAGGAAACCGAAGAAGGTGTGTATCGCCTGGGTGATCAGGCCGCTGTCATCCCATCCCTTGCGGGGGAAGGAATGGCCATCGCGCTCGCTAGTGGAAAGGCGGCGGCGCAAAGCTACCTGAAAGGAGTAGGCGCACCGCAATACCAGCGCAGCTTCGCAAAGCGCGCCGCGCGACCGGTGGGTGTCGCGAGCCTGCTCTGGCATATTGCCGAAACCCCAAGCGGCGCCCTTGCCATGACGCTCGCTTCGCGAATTTGTGCCGGACTGGCGATGCGACTGAGCCGAATCCATTGATCCTTCATGCGCACGCAATGTCTAACGGGTGGTGAGGCGTAGGAACAAGGGCCGCGGCGCGCCCGAGGGCAAGCGCAAAGCTTGGATGCACGACGGGCGATCTGCTGACACATTGGCCGCCGCCCGATACATGCGTGAACTCGCGTGGCTGTTGTAACCTTGATCAACTGCTTGCAGGAGGAGCAACTGCCGGAACGGCATAACCAAGCTCTGCTTGGAAAGTCCTCAAAACCCAAAGGTTGCCCCAATAATACATTGTCAAACCATCTGTTTTGAATGCTTCGTTTGAAGCGGCCAGCCGGCTAATCCCCTGATTTGGTCTGCACGGTTTGCAAATGTGTTCCGGCGGCATTGTGAGGCTGAGCGCCTAGCGCCTGGTCTACCGGGGATCGGCTAAAGTAATGGCAATTGGCGGGCAGGGAGGGAGAGACTCTAAACTCCATATTTGCCGACCTCGCCCATTGCGAAGCTCTCCTTGGTGCGCTGAAGACTAACAGAAATGATCCTGAGGGGCCAAGCATATGACGGCTTCTCTCCACAGCCAATTTGGCCCGGCTGCAAAGCCGCGTGAACGCCGTAAAGCGCCGCCCCGCCCGATTTCGATCCGCGTGACCGCCGAGGAACGGGCGCATTTGGAGCGGGAAGCGGGCGGCCAGACGCTGAGCGCCTTCGTCCGCTCCCGCATTTTCGATAAATCGGGGATCACTCGCCGGAAGGGCCAGCGCCCAGAGCTGGATCAAGTGGCGCTGGCGCGCATTCTGGCCCTGCTGGGCCAGTCGGGCATCAAGCAAAACCTGACCGCCATCGTCGAAGCGATCCGAACCGGCACACTGGAAGCAGGACCGGAATTGCGCGGCGCACTGGAGCAGGCCGCCGTCGATGTCATGCTGATGCGGCACGATCTGATCCGGGCGCTCGGGGTGAAACCGGAATAGCGCCATGATCCTCGTCGGCAACCAGCGCGGCGGCGCGAAGGATTTGGCGCTGCATCTGCTCAAGGAAGAGAATGACCATGTGCAGGTCCATGAACTGCGGGGCTTCGCCTCCGACAATCTGCACTCGGCCCTCAATGAAAGCTATGCGATCAGCCGGGGAACGCGCTGCAAGCAGCATCTGTTCTCGCTCAGCATCAACCCGCCGATAGATCAGCAGGTCAGCACCGAAGAGTTTGAGCGGACGATTGCCCGAGCGGAAGAACGACTCGGCCTTACCGGCCAGCCGCGCGCCATCGTGTTCCACGAGAAGGAAGGGCGCAGACATGCCCATGCAGTCTGGAGCCGGATCAAGGCCGATGAAATGAAGGCGGTCCAGCTCTCGCACACGAAATTCAAACTCGTCGATCTGTCACGCGAACTCTATCTTGAGCATGGCTGGAAAATGCCTCGGGGCATGATGCGCAGTTCCGAGCGGGACATGCGCAATTTCTCCCTTGAAGAATGGCAGCAGGCGAAGCGCTCGAACACCGACCCCAACAGCGTGCGCGAAGCGATCAGCGAATGCTGGGCGGTCAGCGACTCCCGCGCCGCCTTCGCGCAGGCGCTGGAATCGCGTGGCTTCAAGCTCGCGCGCGGGGATCGTCGCGGCTATGTCGCGGTCGATATGCACGGCAATCCCTTCGCCGTCGCCAAATATGCCGGAACCAGAACCAAGGACGTGCGCGCCCGCCTTGGTCTGGAAGATGACCAACTGCCCAGCGTCGAACAATGCAGGCAGCAATTTTCGGCGGACATCGCCGCACGCCTCAAGGAGTTGCGATCCGAGGAAGAACGCAAGGCAGCGCAAGAACGCGAACGGCGCGATGCCGAACGCAAGGCGCTGGTCGAACGCCAGCGGGTCGAGCGAATGCGCCAGGCCGATGCGATCAAGCAGCGCTGGGACAGGGAGACCGCCGAGCGGCAACAGCGATTCAATCGCGGCATTCGAGGGCTGATCGACAGGATTTCGGGGCGCTATGGTCGGGTGCGCGATCAGAACATCGCGGAAGCCTATCAGGCCCTGATGCGCGACCGCCGCGAAAAGGATGCGGTCATCTTCCGCCATCTGGAAGAGCGGCGGTCGCTTGATGGGCAAAGGCGCGACGCGCTGCGCGCGATCCGCGAGCGCCAGAAAGAATTGGATGCCGATATTCAACGCCGCGCCCCGCCAACCGATCCGGTTCGCGAAGCGGTGCGCGACCGCACGGCTCCGAGCCGTGCGCCGCCCGCCGCGCCCATGCCGGAGTGGCCTTCGGCGCAGCAACTGCGTGAAACGCTATCGGATCGTGAGGCGCGCCGAGCGGAGTTTCGCGCCAAGCGGGGTGAGCAGTCCGCCGAGCGCCAGCGTTCGCGCGGCCCGCGCCGGGATTTGGATCGTTAGAAGTCGAACAGATCGCGCTGCTTGTCGAGTAGAACCGCCAATGTCCGCAAATGCGCCAGATCATTGAAAAGGTGGTTGTGCTTGAGGCTGACGGACTGGTGCACCCCGGCGCAACGCGGCCCTTCTTCGTGCGGGTGATTGGCGCGATGGCGATGCAGCGCCCGCACGACCTCGCGATAGCGCGACAGATCGGCGCGGTAATCCGCAAGCGCCTTGATCCTCGCGGATCGCAGCGCTTGGGATCGCTTCGGCTCCGGCAATGCGTCCATACGGGCAATTTCTGATGCGAGATAGCCGCCATAGCCGCGTTGCTGGACCTCCGCCATGATCTGGTGGGGATATGGTGGTTTACCGCCGAGCACATAATACCAAGGATGACCGGCGCTATAGCCGCGCTCGCCCACTGCTTTTTCATCTTCCATCTCACACCCCCGCAAAGACATAGATGTGATCTTGGCTGGTCTGGATGGTGAACAGGTCGCCGCTCATTTCCGCGTCGCGGGCCATGGCTTGCCAGTCAATATAGTAGCGTAGGGCTTCGGGAATTGCGGTGCAGTCCTCGGTCAGTTCCTGCACATAATCGGCAAGGCTGGCATATGCCCCGTGATAGCGATCCTCCAGCGCTTCCCGCGCTTCGCCGACCTCGCCATAATGGCCGATCAGTTCCGCGCCGAGCTTGCCATGCTCCGCGATGAAGGCCGCGATCTCCGCTACGCCATCGATCCCGGCATATTCTTCGATGTGAACGCCTTCGAAGCCTTCATGGTCATGGATGGCCCATTCTTCCGCGTCCGGTATAGGTGACGATACCAGCATGGCGCGGATGTCGTCGTATATGGTCCATGGCTCGCGGTCGGCATCGATCCACCGGCCATGCAGAATTCCGTTGTTGTAGGCGGCGAGGCAGGCGACATAGATTCTGATTTCGGATTTGTTCTCCATCTTCTTTTCCTTGAGGTTCGGGTTGCACATGCAACCCGTTGCCCTCCGGCGAGGATGGGGTGTGCCGGACGCAAGGAGGCTCCGAACGAGGGTCCGCGACCCAAGGTACGCAGGGGCGTGGAGACGTTTGGATGCCTTGCGGCTGCGAGGGGCGAAGCCCCTTCAGGCCAGCAAAAAACAACCGCCGAGATGACGGCGGTCAATTATATGCATCAGCGATCGTCACCCGAACGGGCTGAGACGCTACGGCGGCTCAGTGGCCAACGCCATAGAGCGCGCCCGGATGCCCACAATTTTCGCCGTTTCTGGGGAAGAAGTATGAAATCACTGGGCTGACATGGGTTTATCTTGCCTGATGGCGGCTCATATATCGGGATGGCCCGCTCCCAAAATCTTGAAAATCTTTCGGCTCAATTCAAGGCATTCTTCCCAACCCGGCGTGAAGTTTGATGGTGTGAGACATATCGTGACGACGGCAACGAGGTTTGCATCGAGAGCGGCCTTCATCTTGGTGAATACAGTTTCAATATACTCGTCTGAGTATATCGGAATCCATGTTTCCTCGTCGGTTTCCGCGAGGGGTGTCGGACAGAAAAAGTAATCGAGATCGACATTTATAATCCAGGGTGAATGCGCGGATTGAAGCCAGTAGAAAAGGTTTTCAGGAAGCTCGTCCGCGCGTGGCCGGATGCAATGTGAATGCTCAGGTGCATCGCCGTTATCATGATCCACGCTGCGGATGATCTCGACCTGCTTCCCGAAGGCAGCCAGATGGATTGAAAGATAATTGTCCCACCTGAACAGCGGCACCGTGTCGCATTGCAGAGCGACCTGTGCGGCAAGGTAATCGGTGATCGAAAGCCCGCGCAGATCCGGCATCGCTGTAAGGTGAGGCTCAAGATTCGCGCCAAGGCAATCCGTATGGCGATCTATATGAAGGATCGAATGGGGTGCGTCATACAGATCAACTTCCTGTTGCCAGCACCACAATGCTGCACGGTGATTGTCCATCAAGTAGATATTACTATCGCGCCATAACAGGTTCTGGTTTATCGCACCGGAATAGCCTTTGCCCTGAAACGGAATTAGATGATCTGTCATACGCCCAACATATCCGATTGCTTCGAGCCGGGATAGGTAGGCGTGGCATTCAGGCCGCACTCGTCTAAATATGGGATATGGACACGCTTTCACCAGAGCAGCGAACCGAGCGCATGCGCCTTGTGCGCGGCAAGGACACCGGCCCAGAACGGACGGTACGCCGTCTCGTCCATCGGCTTGGTTTCCGATACCGGCTCCATGATCGATCCCTGCCAGGGTCGCCGGATCTCGTTTTTCGCTCCCGGCGTAAAGTCATTTTTGTGCATGGTTGCTTCTGGCATCGCCATCCCGACCCAGCCTGCAAGCTCGCCCGCCTACCGAAATCACGCCTTGATTTTTGGCTTCCGAAGCTGACAGCTAACAGGGAGCGTGATGATAGGGTGCTGGAGGCTCTAAGGGAGCAGGGTTGGCAAAGTCTGGTTGTCTGGGAATGCGAATCCCGCCATATTGAACAATTAGTGAACAAAGTGAGAGCCTTCCTTGAGGCGTAAGGGGTTAACATGCGGGCAATAGAGCTTTTCGCGGGAGCGGGCGGTCTCGGAATGGGCATTAGCGAGGCGGGCTTCAAGCCCGCGCGGATCGTGGAGTGGGACCGCTGGTGCTGCGATACGATTCGCGAAAACCGAGCTGCGGGCGTGGCGAGCGTGGCGAAGTGGCCGAAGCCCATCGAGGGTGACATCCGCGACATCGATTTCAGCGGCTTCGAGGGTAAGATGGAACTGGTCAGCGGCGGCCCGCCCTGCCAGCCTTTTTCCCTTGGCGGAAAGCATCGCGCTCATGATGACGAGCGCGATATGTGGTCGGAGGCTGTGCGTGTCGTGCGGGAAGTGCGTCCGAAAGCCTTTGTGTTCGAAAACGTGAAGGGGCTTACCCGCGCCTCGTTCGCCACATACCTTTCTTACATCGTCCACCAACTCAGTCATCCCGAGATCAAGCGGCGGCGCGGCGAAGATTGGTCCGATCACATGGCGCGGCTGGAGCGGCATCATACTTCGGGCGCGCATCGCACGGACGGGCTGGAATACAACGTCGTTTATCGCGTTTTGAATGCAGCCGATTACGGCGTTCCGCAGCGCCGCGAGCGCGTGGTATTCGTTGGGTTCCGAAACGATCTCGGTATTGAATGGGCATTCCCGCGCGAGACGCACTCGCTTGATGCGCTGCTCTGGGAACAATGCCATTCCGGCGATTATTGGGATCGTCACAAGGTGGCGAAGCGCCATCGCCCCGATTTACGCCTCCACAGGCGTGGGCTGTCACTACTGGAAGCGCCTGCTGAATTGCCTTGGCGCACGGTGAGGGACGCTATTGGCGATCTTCCCGACCCCGAACGTGATCCGATCGCTGCGGCGAGAAGGCATAATCACAGATTTCAGCCTGGTGCACGTTCCTATGTGGGCCACACGGGGAGTCCGCTGGACGAACCGGCCAAAACATTGAAGGCTGGTGTGCATGGCGTTCCTGGGGGCGAGAACATGCTTTGCTACCCAGATGGCAGCGTACGGTATTTCACGGTGCGTGAAAGCGCGCGTTTGCAGACTTTTCCGGATAGTTATCGCATGCATGGTTCTTGGTCGGAGTGCATGCGCCAGCTCGGAAACGCGGTTCCCGTGAAGCTGGCCAAGGTCGTCGCCGAAAACGTGGCGCGCCATCTGCGGGAAGCGGCATGAGCAAGAAGCCGACGACCCTTTCCGCCGAAACAATCGCTGTTGCGGAACTTCGCCAGACGCTGGACAAGCTGACCAAACAGGCGGGAGCGGCGGAACTGCCAACCCGCAAGCGCCGTGCGCTTGAGGCGGAAATTCGCTTGGTCATTGATGAGTTGGCGACATTCCTGAACCGTCTCGACCCCGTTCGACAGCCAACGTCCGTATTCGATCCGAGTAATCCCAAGGTCGTCGGGCGTTTTGTGTCGCTGGCTCTGGTGGCGCAAGAACGGCATCCGCTAGCGGAAATTCCGCAATTCTATGGGTCCGGTGTTTATGCGATCTATTATCGCGGACCATTCGAACTTTACGCGCCGCTAAGCGCGACAGAGACTCCGATCTATGTGGGGCAGGCCGCGCCCACGGTTAACAATGCCCGCACACCGATGGAGCAGGGCGCGCGTTTGTGCGCCCGTCTGGCCGATCACAGAAAGAACATTGGCAAAGCGAGCGGAACGCTTGACCTCAATGACTTCGAGTTTCGTTCGCTGGTCGTGCAGAGTGGCTGGGAAACAGCCGCCGAAGATTACCTCATTCATCTTTTCCGTCCGATCTGGAATAGCGAAACGGATATTCTCTACGGCCTTGGCAAGCATGGGGACTCCGCCACCACGCGCGCGAACAAGCGCTCGCCTTGGGATACGCTGCATCCGGGAAGAAGCTGGGCGGCAGATAGCGCCGAAGATGCCCGATCGGTGGCGCGGATTGAGTCCGATTTGGAAAAGCACTTTCAGGCCCATCCTACTTTCGCCGATCTTGAAAGCGTGCTCGCCAGCTTTCTTGAGGAATTGCGACAAGTGTAGCCATCATGAATCAGCCCGACCGGAAACAGCCACCGCGTGTCGTTCATCTGCTAGGCGGCTTACGCGCGATTGATGTCCGCGCTGAACAGATTGTCGTCCAAATTGCGCCTAACCTACCTGTGCTGGCGATTAAGACACCTGAATATGCGCATCTGTATGCCGTCTTAAGTCGACTCAACCTCACTCCAATTGGTGTAGAGTTCCCGCACGCGCTGACGATGGAAGGCCGTATGCCACCGGATTGGCAGGCATTCTTCCCCGGCATGGGTTTTCGACTAATGGATGAGCGCAATGCGTGGTCGAACATTCGCCACAGCGCTTCACGCGATGGTGAACATGCCATTCGCCTCGTTGCCTCGAAATGTGTGACCTATCTCGACCTACTCAACATCCGGCTGCTGCAATTAAGTGCGGCGTACAGTCGGACACTCCGGGCACAGATGTTTGATGGTAAAAAGCCGCCCGGCTTTTTCAGCAACGGATACATGCGTGAGGTCGATGCCGCCGTCCACGCCTTCCTGTCAGATGCTGGGTCGTTCCGTGATCTGGTCGCGGAAATCGTCTGGCGCTTCGTGCTCATGGAACCCGGCCAGGTGACGACGCTTGCCACATTCTTGAAGAAGGCGAAGGGAAGCGGGCTGCTGTTGGTGAAGGAGATGCTAGAGGCGGGCAAGGATGGTGGCTGGCTCCATTCATTTTCGGAGCTACGCAACAACATCGTTCATGTTGCGCCGGTGGGGCGTTCTCAGACGTTTCATTACTGCGAGGTGCGGGAGATCGCCGTAGGCGCAGATGGCAAAGTTCCGGCGCTTCACTACGCAGTCCTCGGCAAGGATGGTTGCATCTGGCAGGACGCGGGAGAAGATACGGATTTCAACGACGAGGCGGCCATTAAGGCAGCGCTGGAGCAATACCGCGCGTACTTCGCCGATAGCATCGACGGCTTGGGTTTTGCGGTGCAGACTATTGAGCGCATGATGGCTCTGTTGACCCAAGTGCGCGCGGCGACGGGATTCAAAGGAGAAATGATGACGATCACCGATGCTGATATCATTGGTGAAGTCAAGGTAACACGGCGATAGGTGCGGTCTTGGTTCTTATGTCGTATCATATCGGTTTGGGAGAATAGAGTGGTCCGTGTACTGGCAGTTGGGTTGGAGCAAGGCGACTTCACCATTGATGGTGTCGAGATCGACACATTAGGACTGTGCCGGGCAGAGGTCGATGAGGAGAGGGCCGCTTTTCCACTCTACGAGTATGACGTTATTATAATCAATCCGCATAGTTTTTCTCACTTTCTGTTCGGCAGAGAAGGCCAATATTCAGGTTCGGACACTGAGCTTCGACAATTGAAGGCCGAGCGTGACCTTTACGACATCGATAGCGTATTTGATGCAATGGAACGAGAAGCAGAAATGGTCGCCGCGATTGAACGTGGTGCTACCGTCATTTGGTGCCTCTCGCCGTCTCGTCGCCAGAATATGTTTGGATATCGGGTAACGTGGATGGGCTACTGCGCACCCGCCGTGGCGCGCGCGGTTGATGAAAGCGAGTGCACATTCAAGAAGGGGCGAACAATTGCTGAGATTGACCCTGATGTGAGATTTCGTCCCACTCTCGAACTGTTGGGTAAAACCAGTTGGAATATGTGCCTGTCCGCGCCCGTCGCATCCATCGCAAGCTTCGCCTCTACGCCGGATGGTTCCAGCCTTGGCGGCCGGTTTGAGGTTGATGGCACCAAAGGATGGCTCATCACGCCCCCAACATCTGTCGATGCAGCGCGTCAATTGATTATCGATGCTGTTGCGGTCGAGCGGCAAGATCCAGCGCGGGCGCAATATCATGGCCTGTTTCTCAGTCATACTGGCGCTGACAAACCCTTTGTCCGGCGACTGCGTAATGATCTGATGGCGCGTGGTGTCCCGGTTTGGCTCGACGAGGCCGAAATTCAGGTAGGTGACTCGCTCACGGACAAGATTGCAGAAGGCATGAAACTCAGCCGGTTCATCGCCGTAATCTTATCCGCCAAATCTGTTGTCGCACCTTGGGTGCGTAAAGAGCTGGACATCGCAATCAACGAGGAAATTGATCGTGGTGAGGTAGTCGTGCTGCCCTTGCTCTACGAGCGCTGTGAACTGCCCGCTTTCCTACGCGGTAAGTTGTATGCGGATTTTACGACAGAGGAAGGCTATGTGGACGAAATGGAGCGGCTCCTTCGTCGCCTGCGCATTTGAATGGTAGAACCCCCGAATGATATAGAGCGCCTAATTCAGGATGTGCTTGCCGAACTTGGGTTTGATGCTGATCCTGCCGAAGTCGCGCGGCGTGTGCGCAGGCTCAATTACGGCTTGCCCGCAGAAGACGAATTTTCCGTGATATGCGCATGGCTGGGACGAGTCTCGCTGCTTCACAAACTTGACCAGCAGCAAACCCCAATCGCGTCCAAAGCCGAATTTCAGGTGCCTGACATTCTCGTGTCCTTTGCATCTGCCGGTCCTTTTCTGGTTGAAATCAAGGTGTGCAATGACAGGACCTTATCCTTCAAGCCTGACTATCATGCCCGTCTTACGCGGTATGCTAGCCTGCTAGGTCTGCCGTTGTTGATCGCATGGAAATTTCATTCTCTCTGGACGCTCTTTGATGTCGGGCATCTGACGCTTGCGCGAAGAAACTTCAACATCACCCACAATGAAGCAATGCGACAAAATCTGCTGGGCGCGCTAGCCGGAGATGTCGCCTTCAAGCTGGCGGAAGGCTCTGGTGTTCACCTCGATCTGGCAAAGGAAGAATTGATCGAAACAACGCCCACCGAAGACGGATTTACAGAGGAGGTGTGGCAAATGCGAGTAAGCAACGTTTCTTTCACAGGCCGGGGTGGAGAAGTCCGCGACGACCTTGATATTGAAACCACGCAGCTTCTGACCACATGGGACTTGGAATCCACGGAAGAGCATTTCCCCACCCATGTCCGCCAAAGCTTCACGGTTGGGGCCGACGGGATCGAGTTTGCGCACAGGGCGTTGGTTAGATTACTGGATTGGGAAAGCGGCGCGAAAGACCGCGCGAGTTGGCGAAATGTCCTGCGTTCCACTGAGATCACGCGCAGCATCGCTCACTTCGGCACGGCATTGGAACGTGGACTAACCGAGGGGGTCGTATCGCACATATTTCGGCAGCAGCCGGTCACTACTCCTGACTTTCTTTTGGAGGCAGACTGATCTTCAACCGACAAAGATGCAGCGCGCTATGCGTTGCAAAAAGGCGATTAATCCGATATTGCTTCGCTACGCTCTCGGCAGGAGCGCGGCACCCGTCTTTGCCAAGCTGTTGACAGCGCTGCTTTGTTATTGCTGACATTCTCGTCCAACATGTCGTTCGGGCTTGAGAAGCGGTTGACGGGTGACGCTTCATATCAAGCCGGGAGAACAATCATGTTGATTCACGATGTCCGGCCTTCAAGTTTAATTGGTATCAAGCGCCTTGCTCGGCAAATAAGGAATGCAGAAGGCGTTCCTCTCAATCAGGCATTGCAGCGCGCCGCTCAAGCGGCTTCTTTCTCAAATTTTGAGCATGCGCGCAGCACCCTCGGTAAAGTTGTCCAAACTTCCAAGCAAGGACTTCAGCTTTTTCTGACGGCCTATTGGACCGATCGCGAAACTTATGAATCGGGCCGGGAAACGCTTGAAATTCAGGTTTCAAAGTCTCTGACTGAACTTTGCACCGCACCGGAGCGAAAGTTGGTGCGGGCGCTCTGCAACATGCGTCTAGCGTCTCCAGATCACCTGGTGATGGATATGCTATGCCCGTCGCAATATTACGCAAGGGATCAGGTATGTCAGACTGTCCGTGCGCTTCGCTTCATGGAAGCGACAGGTCTTCGTCCCTCCGACTACAATCGCGCACGCATTGCGACGAAGAGGCTCGATGGTGATTTGCCTGAGCAAGATCATATTTCAGAATGGTATGATCCGGGAACGGGCCAATTTATTCTTATAGACGAGCCATATATGGATGCCGTGGTCAGCCCACAACGGGCCGAGTGGGCTAAGCGGAATAACTGGCACCTTCGGGCTTCATCGTGGCCTGGCATCTATTTTCCTTACAGGTGTGCGATGTTCGTTGCGTCGAAAGCAACCGGCCCATTGGACTTTGACGCGATGATGCGAAAAATCGACGGTATCTCTGCGCCAGTTACGGCCGAACACTGGACGGGTAAATCCGCTGACGATCACAAACTCTTCACCAGCCCGTTGGCGGTTTCTTCACAGGACAGGCGACGGGCGAAGGCAAAGGGAACGATCGTTCCGCGACCTTCGAAATGCACCATCCCTTATATGCGCTCGTTAATCGGACCAGCCCGAAAGCCCAACGGGGCGATGACACTTTCCCAACATGAATTGGCCGGACGGATGGTTCGTTCGATACTGCAATCAAACCATAAGCCTTGGGCGGTCAATGCGCACATTGACCGAATGCAGAGACATCTGGTGGATTGGCTGTATGCAGATGTCCCTGCACGGCAGTTCGGGGATATGGACCCGGTAGATTTATACTACGCAGCCATCGCTGACAGTGATCCGTTGGTTGTTCAGGCTGGTTCGACCGAGGGTGTGATCCACATTCTGACCAACCTGAAAACATTGCTGATAGGCGCATATCCCAATTGCGCACCGTTGCGCAAAATGACGCAGCGTGTCGACAAATCGCTGGAAATTATAGCGAAGGCGAATGGCGCGCAGCGATAGGCTTGGCTTAAACAAGGAAGGCGAATGCGGCACGCGCTTATCGCGATGCGTCATCGCAATCTGATTAGTGGCGCTTCTCCGGCTCGATGCCGGTGAAGCGCCATTTGCTTGGGGGTGAAACGGGGGCGGGCACCGCCCCCTTCCGAACGCCATTTGGCGTTCGCCAAGCGCGCGTGTCTGACACGCGCACAGCTTGCGTAATTCTTCTTTACGCCTTCTTCCTGCTTCTGTCTGACGTTACCTGATTTCTGTCTCTGGGACAAACTTCGAACTATCTCTGGTTTTTACGAGCCCAGTTCATCACATCGCATTCGTCGAATTGCTCATCGTCTGATCGCCATCATAGCTGTCACAGACCAACTTCAAATCGTAACTTGGTTCGGTAATTGCAGGATCAGCGTTCTGCATCGGCAGCGTTCGGCCTTCATAGGCCACATTCTCACTGCCGCCCCATGTGATGCCTACCTCTGGCGCTTCGGCATAGAAGTAAAAATCCGGCCCCGTGGTCAGGATGGTTGCACCCGCGCTTGTCTCGAGAAACGCGGTTTCACCGCCGGTGAATGTCCAAGGCCCGTTCACTCTCCAGCCCTCGCCGGGTGCCTGCCATTTTATATAGACCTTCACGGTCTGCGAGCAGCCGTTGGACACCCATATCTTCTTGGTTGCGCCGGTGGCTGCTGGCGGGGCGGGTTGTGTTTCGACCGGCGGCGTTTGCGTCGTCGTTTCCTGATCCGCTGGCGCTGTGCCTGCCGCTTGCACATTCTTCCAACTGGTCTTGATGGCGGCAACGGCCAATAGCAGACCCAGCCCACCGACGATCACTACGGCGGCGTATTTAACGGCGCGCACGACCGCCACACCGAGCGCGAAGCCAGCAATCGCCCCCATGACCGCGCCGCCACCTTGGTTCGCACCATATCCGAAAAGGCCACCGATCAGTGCGAAGAAGAGGCCCAACTGGGTCGCTGTTTCGGCGCTGCCGTCACCGCTGCTCATGGCACACTACCCCATATCGTCGGATCAGCGGCGCGGCATAGGCCGGGCCAAGGCCCGGCGCAGCGTGTCGCGCGAGACGTTCAACTGGTCGGCCAGTTGCCCCAATGTCCAGCGCCCCGATTTGAGCTTGCGCCGCGCCCACAGGATATTGTCGGGCGAAAGTTTCGGCGGCCTGCCGATATGCTGGCCGCGCCGTTTCGCTGCGGCCATGCCTTCCCGCGTTCGCATCGAGATCAAATCCCGTTCGAACTCGGCGGTGCTGGCCAGCCCCCGGAAGAAATGCCGCCCTTCGGGCGTGTCTGTGACGAAGCTCAAGGTCACGATATGCAGTTCCACACCGCGCGCCCGCAAGCGCTCCCACACCATGATAGCCTGCTTGGTCGAACGAAAAGCGCGGTCCAGCTTCCAGATTACCAGCGTATCGCCAGCCTTCAACGCGCGCAGCGCGGCTTGAAAGGCGGGTCGCTCGGTGCTGGTGGCGGATACATGGTCGGTGAAAATGCGGTCGCACTTGGCCGTTTCCAGCGCATCGACCTGCAACTGGAGGTCCTGATCTATGGTCGAGACGCGCGCATAGCCTATCCGCATTCGGTCCTGTTCTGTGAGAAGAAAATCCACCGGCGGCGCTTGAAAGGGACCCCTTTCGCCTAAGCAGAGCCAGACCCGAAGGACGCTCCTTTGATAGGTCAAATACGGGGATTTGTAAACGATGATGCCCGTTTCACATGATCTTTTTCACCCAGCGCGAAAGGGGTCGCTTTTGCAATAGGGTGAAAGCCCGCCGTTATTGAAGCGGCGCGCTGTCAGAGCCGCGAAGGACGCAAGATTTTCCTTCGAGGAATTGCGTCATGGCTCATCTGTCCGGCTTGGTATCTTCGGCCCGTCTCGTTCTTGGTTGCACCTGCCTTCTGGGCGCAGCGATCACGCCGCAGGTCGCAGGGGCGCAAGGCACTTCCACCGGCGTTCCGATCAAACATGCGGAAACGAACAGCATTCGCGCGGTGCAGTTCTTCGCATCACAAAAATCGGCCCAAGGGTTGATGCTGGCGGTTTATGGGGCCAGCGAGAACGCCAAGAATGCCGCGCTCGGCGCGGCCAGCGAGTTGCGGGCGGCAGGTTATCCGCTGCGCGGCATCATCTTTGGCCCGGCGCGGGATGATGCGCCTTCGGTGATCGAATTTTATGCCGACGCACAATTGACCGCGACCTTTCTGAACCCGGATCAAAGCGACAAGGCGGCAATCGTCACGCAGTTGAAACGCGGATATAGTGAGATTGTCCGGCCCCGCCTGACGGGAAGCCAATAGGCATCAGAGCGGCATCGGCGGCTTCGCTTTGGGTGCGGCCATGGCCGATGCGTCATTTTCGGCGACTTCGTCAAAGCCTTCGTCCACACCTGCAACGGCGGCATGGCCCAGTTCGCGGTCGTCTTCGCTCAATATCGTGTCGGCAACCGCAGTTCGGTCTTCGACGCGCTCAAGCTTGGCCGTTGCACTGTTTACGGAGCGCTGTCCTTCGGCGGTGGTTTCCAGCGTCCGAACTGTTGCAGGGATGGATTCCGGCTTCGCGCCCATGTCGATGGCGAGCTTGCGGTCGCGTTCATTGTCGGCGGCCAGGTCTTCATTCTCGCGGATGATCCGCAGCTTTTCGTCGCGGATGCCTTGCAGGATGATCGCGATCTGGTCGGGATCGTTGCGATCCACTTTTACGCCGTATCGCTTCTCATACTCGCGCACCGCCTGTTCGGCGGCCTTGTCGCGCAGCGCGCCGTTTTCATCCAGTTCAGCCTTCCTGCCTTCGCGCAGATCGGCAAGGTGGCGGTCCAACGCCGTTTCCTGTTTGCTCAATGCGTCGATGCGTTCGAGATTCTCCGCGATCTGGCGATTGCGCGCCTCGATCTGATCGATGATCTGCTGGATGACGTGCTGGCGTTCCTTGTCGTCCTCGCGGCGCTTGACGGACTCGACATGGGCTTGATGGATCGCAGCGGCGGAGCCGTTCAGCAAAAATCCGGGATTGGTGGTGTCACCGTCGCCGCCATTGACGAACGCCATGCCAAGCTGATGCCGTTCCAGTTCGTTGCCCTGCAGGGCTGTAGATTCATTACATGAATCTACAGATGAAAAAATACTGGAGAGCCTGCCTTTTGGCAGAACCGGCCTGTCTGAAAGGGCGGTCACAGGACCGCCGGATTTGGCATCGTCGCGCGCCATGCACCCTCACATCGGCGTATTTTTTTGCTATTGGAACCACGATCATTATGCGACATCAGCGCTTAAAAAATAGTTAAGGGATCACTCCGATTATGACGGACTGCCCAGATTTCTATAAAATACAGAAATATGTACGTCTAAGGCGCGATTGATGAGCTCAGCCTACCGCCGGAAACGCATCAACAGAACAAAACCGTCTTTTACGAAGATCGGTAATTTGTTAAGGCGAACAGAGAGAGATCATACTGCGCCTTTACATATAAATCGTCTATATGACCTTGAAAACCTATTGTCCATTGCCCTTGTTTTATCATCACCAATATCAATTACGATGGCACTTATAGCCATCGTAGCTTCATACATGATTATCAAGTTGAGGCATCCATCATTTTCGATAGAAGAAGATCAATTTATCAGAAAAAAATTCCCAATACCGGAACGTGTCGAGATCAGAAAAAGCCGTGGATCAGAATTTTCTCTGTACAGCATGCCATTTGTATCAATTCTCATTCTACCCGAAAATTTTGATAACAAATTTTTTAGAGAGAAAGTTTACCACGAGCTGGGACATCACAAGATGCTCGACTTTATGGTTATCATATTTATTTCCTCATTTGCAATATATACTATGAGTATAATCTGCATATCTATTTTATCATATACATTATCAATTAAAACGTCGTATAATTACGGAACGATATTGATATCAGGAGAAAATTTATCAATTAATTATTCAGCTAATTTTTTCTTCTTTATCTATGCCATCTTCCTATCAACGTCTCTTATTCATAAAAGAGAATATATAGCAGATTTTCGAGCTGCATATATTCTTTCTGATACATATGTTGATTTTCTCAGGAATCAAGAACGGTCTGAAAGATTTAAACAAAGCAAGAACCGCGTAGAATACTTCTTAAAACAAATGTTTCATCCATCATTCAAAAAGAGGGTGAGATATTTGACATTGGAATATAGCTTTCCAAAATTTAGATATCTGTTGTCTGTAATTTTGCTTATGTCCATTTTTTGGATAACAGCAATAAATGCAATACAGGGAATAGATTTTAATAATTTTTCTGATAAATGGAATATTACGAATTCATTTACTGGTTCAATGTGCTTAATTTTCTCAACATTTTTTTTGATATTTTCCATATTTAGAAATATAACTGAAACTATTCAATCAAATATAAAATTCATAGACAGGTTTATTATTATAATATCCGATTGGATTGCGGTTTCTTTACCAATTTTCATAATTGGCAAAATAGAATTTATTTTTAAAAATGATAATATTAATGAATTTAGCATTTCTTGGATAATTATCTGGCCCCTTCTAACGCTCACATGGATCTTGTCTATCGTAATTTTAAATTACTTCACAACTCATTTGAAGTTAATTTTCGACAGAGATGTATTCGACCTATGTTCATTAATATTATCGGCTGGACCAATCTTGGCATGGGATATATTATTTAACCGTGATTTAAATTCAATTTATGACTATATTATTGTCTTTTCAGTTCCGGTTGTCGTAGCAGTTATCATGCTCTCACTTCTAAGAATTATCTCAATTTTAGAAGAGAACATAATGTGGATCATTCATCGTGCAAAGTTACTGATATGGATGAGAACCCCCTTGCGATTTCGAGTATTTGCTCGATCTCTTCCATCTTCTCTTTATCAAGCTCTTTGTAGCTTATTTTCAGGGTTATACGCTCGATTTCGGATTCGCCAGAGCCGAGAAAAGTAGCGCGCCCTTCCAGCAGCTTGAAATCAGCCAGCGCATTCACGAACTCGGCATGATTGTCCAAGATGTCATCGGCAAGGACATTGAGCATGCCTCGCTCCGTCGAGTGAAACTGGATGATTCTGAACTCGGGCATAGCCACCTTCCCCGTCTGGCCTTTCCAATGGCATGACCTTATAGATCGACAAATCCGATTGAACACCTCGATAAATCCCTTGGTCTGACCGGATTCGTCTTCGAGAGCCTGCATTTGCGCAGAATGATGTAGCGTTAGCATTTAGGGCAGGAGATGCTAAACCACCCCCTGATCCCAGAGCAGGTGGGCAGAGTTCTCCCAGACGGGCGCTGGAGAGTGAGCCGCTCGCAGATTGTGGAAGTATGGTGCAAATGGCGGATAAGCTTCAGAAAACTGGTAATATTCTGCCGGTTCATGTTACACTGAAGGATATCGAAGGCATGCTTGAGAAGCACGGCCTTGCGTTGGAGGAGGCAGCGACCTCGGCCGAATTGAGGCGCGTACTCGACAAGGGTGGATCAGAACCCGCTGATCCAGCTGAGAAAATTGTAACAATTAAGGAAGTAGAGGATCTCCTTGGGAGACATGGATTTAAGCTGAAGAAGCGAGAAGACCACAGAAGGATATATCGTAAAGCTGCGGAATTACCTGATCCGAGCAAGGGCCATCGCGCCGAGGTCAATCGTAAAACCAAGCTTGTAAATTTCCGGCTGCCTCCTGATGCTCTAGATAAGCTTGAGCGCCTTGCGCTAGCGCAAGGCGTTCCGAAGGCCACTTGGCTGGCTAGCGTCGTGCTAGCTGCGATTGATGCCCAATATGATCTCGAAGCCGACACGGATGTAGAACCCTCCCAACAGCCATAGGTGGCTTACACTTTTTCTTGATGGTGTCAGCCACCTATGGCATAGCTCCTTTATCGGTGATTCGCACCGGAGGAGTTCAATGTCATGGCCTATCCATTTGGGGACCGGAACAGCATGGCTGCTTCCGGTCGTGAGGACGCTTTTGCCTTAGAAAATGCCGCGCTGGCGAGCGCAGCCGAAGCCGCTATCCGCGAGGGGGGCCGCAGCTTCGTGGCCACGCCTATGGGGCTGATCCTGGAGTTGCGCGGTCATCTGTGGGACGGCCTGACCAACCGCGAAAGAGGACTGCTGGAACAGACGGAGGCTTTGCTGGCACGCATGGACCTGCGCCAGGAAGTTGTCCGAGCCGAGCCCGCCCGACTGTGGGGCTATGTCAGAGTTCTCGACACTGCCGGGCTGGACGATGGGACGCTGCTGGCGGGCAATGCCACCACGCCAGCTGCGCGCACCATAACGGCGCGCATTGTCCAGACGCGCCGCGAAGCGGGTGCTGTCGTTCCAAATGCAATCAAGCTTGTAGCTCATATGACAAGTGCAGGCATTGTCGTAGCGATCGAGATCGTGCTTTTCCACAGCGCGCTCAACATCGCCTTGGAGCCGGTTCTGGGGTCGCCCACACAAGCGATGTCGAACGGCATTCTTGCACTGGTATGCTTCACCGCGATCATCGGCGGTGCGTGGTCATTTCAGGATGCCGGCGAGCGAACCAAATCGCTGATACGCAAAGCCAGCCGCGTTGCCATTGGCTGCTTTCTTGCGGGATCGGCGGCCTTTGTCGGTAATGCGATCTTCCGCTCGTTGTATGACAGTGCGTCGGCAGCCAATTTCGATGTCACCGACACCGGAGGTATTGGCTTCTTCGGTTCGCTGGGCCTGGCGCTGGTGTTCGGCAGTGCGGGTTTGCTCGCGTGGGTGGGCTCGCATCATTCGCTGGGCCGGATCAGGGAACTGTTCGGCCAGCTATCAAAGTCATTGTCTTTGCGGGCTGATGCCGCCCGGCTGGAACGCGAACATCTCGCTGACACCGCCGCGTTGGTATCGCGCCAGAATGAACTTGAGGCAGTTCGGCGCGATCTCGCCGATATCGACCTCATCACCGCTCGCCGCGTCTCGGCGCTGTGCGCCGGTTCCATTGCTGCGGGTCACAAACTGCTGACACAACTCGACCTATATGGTGCTCCCAAGCCAAATCTCATTCCTGACCCATTGACGGAGGAGGCGTTGTCCTACGACCGCGACGTTCTGCGGAAGAAAATCGAGCGGTTGGAAGAGAGCTCAGAGCCATCCGCCATCTATTCGCGCATCCGCGCCGCGCTGTCTCCTGCCAAGGGGAAAACGAAATGAGCCTGCACCGCCTTATTGGGTTGGGCTGCCTCATGCTCGCTGCGTGCGATGACAAGCCTGACATCAGGCCAATGCGTCCCGCGCAACATGTCCTCGCCATCGATGACAGCGGCAGTTTCGGCATTCGCACAAATGCGATGCTGCGCGAGCGTGTTGCCCGCAAAATGCGGGCGGAGATGCTCGCCAGCGACATGCAGCTTGGCGATAAGGTGAAACTCTACTTCATCGGTCGTCGGCGCACCGAACTGGTTCTACCCCAAATCATGCTCCTTGATCGCCAACACCGTCCGCTCGCGGTCGCGAATGAGGTCTATCGGCGTATCATGGCGATGGGCGATCATCCCGAACAGGCCCAGAATGAAAGCAATATCCTCTTCCTGCTGAGCAATGGCGGGTTCGATTGTGGACCGGACGGGCGAGGCGCACTGATCGCCGCAACAGATCTTCTGGTGGAAGAGCCGGAATTCTCGGACTGGCGCAGCCTCGTTTCGGGTAAAGCGCAACTGCCAGCGCCGCTAGGCACGCCCCTCAAAGGGTGCCGCGCGCGCATTTTCGGCGCGGGCCTCACCGGGGAAGGACAGCGCCAGTTGACCTCTCAAGAGATCGCCACCCTGTCATCGGCCGTTCGCTCGTGGCTCCTCGCCGCTGGCGCAAGCGACGTTTCCATCTCCTCGGGCTTTTGAAAGGAGGATTGTCATGCACGATACCAGCACTTCGAGTTCTTCGGGCAAGAGCGCATTCAAGCGCGGCGGCGATCTTTTCGAATATGCCGCTGGCGGCCTTCTGGCCTTCTTCATGGGACCGTTGCTGTTCGAGTTCACCCAAGGGTTTGTACTCAGCTACGCCGCAGAAAAATATGGCGAGGCATGGTCAGGCTTCTTCTGGTTCCTCTGGGTCATTGGGAGCGCGGTCGGCTCGTTCGGCCTTTCTGTCATGATCATGGCGATGACCGTTCATGTCGGGCTGATGAAAATTTCCCGCAAGCTATTCGGTCGCTGACCTCTCTGGTTACAGGAGACAAATGTCATGGACGATATCAATACCCTATATCCTCATGGCTCCGCCGACTGGGCCGACGAGGATGAAATCGCCGCCGCCGGATATTTTACGAGAACGCCTGACGCTCTGCTGATCGGCTTTCTGGATGATCGACCTTTGTGGCATTCGGGACTGGGCGGCGTGATCCTGTGCGCGGGCGGGCGCGGCGGCAAGATGCAGACATGGCTGGCGTTCGCGGCTTGTGGCGTGGGCTGTGAAGATCACAATGTCGTCCAGTTGGACATCAAGGGTGAAATGACCTGCCTCGGGGAAGGTCAATGACCCGTCGCAAGCATCGCATCAACTGGAACCCGACCGGAATGCATGGGCGCAAGCATCATCGCATCAATATCGTGGACTATCTTCGATCCGACAGCCCGACGCTGGTCGCCGACTGCAAGCTGTTCTGCCGGAACATGATATCAGCGTCAGGCTCGGCCAACGGCGCATTTTTCGAGCAGCGTGCTCGTGAGTTCCTGGAAGGTCTCATTCTCACCTGCGTTCGTATCCATGGCCAGCTTGAAATTCGTCACATTCTCGATGCCATGTATCTCATACCCAAAGGCGGGGAAGAATGGCTCGACTTCGCCTTCGAGATGCAGGAGGCGGGCTATCCGATATCCGCAAGGATCGAGGAAGAAATCGCTAACGCGCGCAATGACAGCAGCGGAGGCTATCAGGGCATATTGGGTGAACTTTTCAAGGCATTTGCCTGTTACAGCGACCCTTTGCTGCTCGACGCGGTATCACCTCCCTTTGACTTCTCCTATGAACAGACCACTGATCCCCACATTCGCTACGTCATAAGTTTGATGGTGCAGCCGGGGCATGTAGGGCCATGGAACCCGGCCCTCAAAGGCCATTTCGTGGCCGCCAAAATCTACAAGTCCCGCGCACCGCAGGCACCCCGGCAAACCTGGCTGCTCGATGAAATGGCCGTCCTCGCGAACGGGGATTCCAAGGGCTTTGCTCTCGCCGCCGATCTTTACACGGTCGATGCCGGGATGGGTATACGCCCGGTCGGCGTGATTCAGAGCAGCAAGCAATTGGATACCCTGATCCCGAACGGTGAAGCGATCATCACGGCAAGCGCGCCTGTCCGCTGCTACTTCGCGGTCCGCGACGAGAAGACCGCGACCACGCTATCGAACATGCTCGGCATGCAGACTCTGTTCTATGACGATGAGAAGGAACAGGCGCGGTCGCGCCACGCCGCAGACCAGGCCATGAAGCGGATGTTGGATGGCGCGGACAGTTTCGGAGCCATAATGGATTATGCCCATCATTCCGAAATGGCGGGCATGCGCTCGAAAATGCGAAGACAGCTTCGCACGCCTGCTGAGATTCTCCAAATGGCCCCCGGCAAGCAAATCATCTTCGCCGATGGCTTGCTCCATCCAATCGAAGCGGATCGAAAAATTTATTACGAACAGCGGTTCATGGCAGGGAAATTCCATCCCAATCCCTATTATCCGCCGCTCGACAGGGTGCGCGTCAAGACACGCTTCGGCCATGCCTGGAAGCGCGTGATCCGCGAGCCGGTTCCTCCCGAATATGCCGATCTGCCGCAATTTGCGGACGGCATGTGGACTTATATCGAACCTCTCAAATGGTGGGAATGATGACAGATAGAACAACACCTCCAACCCGCGCGTCCTTCGCGCATGAACGTCCCGACCTGCGTGCCGACAATCCGCTCTACGAGCGGGCAGGCTCCTCGCGCCCAGCATTCGAGGCCAGCGTGCATGACAATTCAGACCGGGCCGCGCGGCGCGAGTCTTTCATGGTGAAGCGCCAGCAGGCGCGGCCCGTGCTGCGTCCATCGCCGGAATTGGCGCTTGGATCAGACAGTGCGGCTTTCGAACAGCAATGGAACGAAGAACGGCGCGCCGCGCGCGCCAAGTCTCGCGGCATATGAGCAAACGGAAAGGAGACTATGACATGGACAGCGAAAGCAACGGCCCGCGCGAAACGCTGCGGGATGGAAATTTGAAATCCAGCATCTGGCGTAACGAGTCCGAGAACGGAGCTTATTATTCCGCCACCCTGAGCCGCACCTATAAGGACAAGGATGGCGAGCTGCGCGATACGCACAGCTTCTCCGGCCCTGACCTGCTGCGTGTCTCCGAGCTTGCCCGTAAAAGCTATGAACGGACGCAGGAATTGCGCCGCGAAGAACGCGGACAAGGGCCAGACCGCGATCAGCGCCGGGAAGCCTTTCGCGAAGGTCGTTCCCAGGGTCGCGAGCAAGGTAATCGGCGCGACCGCGACCGCTGAACAGGAAAATATTCCTTGACTACAATTGTAGATCTATGGCTTAATGTTCCTCTTTTGTTCTGTTCGATTTGAGAGGAGGTCGGGCGAGGAAAGCGGGAACGCCATAAGGAGGCAAACATGTCCGGCACCGACCTGACGACACAAGAGGCAAGGCCAAGGGTGGAGATCGATCTGTCGATCTATGCGCCCTTGTTCGAAGACGATACGATCAGCGACGACGACAAGATGGCGCTGCTGAATGCACTGTGGTCCATGATCCTGTCATTTGCCCAGATCGGCTGGGGCGTTCATCCGGTTCAGCAGGCACAGAGCGCGCGCGGACGGCATGAAATCGGCTGTGGAAAAGCTGCCGGTCATACCGACGAATGCACGGGCGAGTCGCGGGATATGCTATCATCGTCCTTTCCCATGCTCACGGGGCATTTTGACGGCGTGGCCGCTAGCGGCACACGCGATATGAGGGAGTCATGACAGCCAGCGCGAACGAAAAGAAAGCCGTCATCTATGTGCGTGTGTCCTCGGTGGCGCAGGTGCAGAAAGGCCATGGCGCGGAAAGTCAGGCGACGCGTTGCTCTGAATATGCCCGTTTGAAGGGCTATCAGGTCGTGCGTACGTTCGAGGACAAGGCCGTATCCGGAAGTCTCGCGGAACGCCCCGGCATGAAAGCACTGCTAGCCTATGTGCGCCAGCACCGCAAGGATGGTATCCACGTCATTATCGACGACATTTCGCGCCTGGCGCGCGGCGTTAAAACCCATTTCGCATTGCGCGCGGCGATTGCCTCGGCGGGCGGCCATCTGGAATCGCCCAGCCGTGATTATGGCGACGATCCCGAAGATGATTTCATGGAGGTGGTTGAAGCCGCCTTTGCAAGCGAGCAGCGCCGCAAAAATGCCGAACAGACGCGCAATCGCATGGAGGCGCGAATACGGCAGGGCTATTGGCCCTTCATCGCCTGCATGGGCTATCGCTATGAACTTATCGATGGTCACGGCAAGCTTCTGGTGCGCGATGAACCTTTCGCGTCCATCATCGCAGAAGGGATGGAAGGCTATGCGAATGGGCGTTTCCAGACCCAGGCCGAGGTCGCCCGCTTCTTCGAAAGCCAACCCGACTTTCCCAAGGGCGGCAATGGCCATGTTACCATCCAAGCGGTCAATCGCATTTTCAGCCGGGTGATCTACGCGGGCATGGTCGAGCGCCCTGATTGGGGCATATCGCTTCGCAAGGGCAAGCATGAAGGCTTGGTCGATTTCGAGACCTTCGAGAAGATACAGGAGCGCTTGAATGGCCGCGCCTATGCGCCAGCCCGTGCGAATATCAGTGCTGACTTTCCGCTGCGCGGCTGCGTCCAGTGCGATGACTGCGAGCACCCGCTGACCGCCAACTGGTCGCGCAGCAAGACCGGCAAGCGGCATGGCTATTATATGTGCTTCAACCGGGACTGCGGCAGCTATCGCAAATCCATTCGCCGCGATGAGATCGAAGGCCGCTTCGTCGAACTGCTCGATGAGTTGGAGCCGTCGCCTTCGCTGGTGAAGGTGGTCACGGCGATGTTCAAGGATGCATGGGAGTTGCAGCGCGCTCAGGCGCAATACAGCGCGCAAGGGTTACAGCGGGCCATCTCCAAGGCTGATGAGGAAGTTGCGCGCCTGCTGGATCGCATCGTATCGGCCAGCAATGAATCGGTGATCGCCGCCTATGAAAAGCGCATCGACGCACTCGAACGCGAGAAGCTGGTGCTGATCGAAAGACAGGGCAAATCCGCTCAGCCGACCAGACCCTTCGATGAAATGTTCGAACTCGCCATGCAGTTCGTAACAAAGCCTTCAAATCTTTGGAGAAATGGTCGACTCGAAGAGCGTCAAACCGTGCTGAAACTGGTCTTCGCCGGCCGTCTTGTCTATGCCCGGAATCGAGGATTTCGAACCCCGAAAACATCTCCGGTTTTCAGTATGTTAGAGGCTACGAAAACCGGAAATTTTAAGATGGCGGAGAGGGTGGGATTCGAACCCACGTTACGGTCACCCGTAAACCGCATTTCGAGTGCGGCGCATTCGACCACTCTGCCACCTCTCCGCAGAAGGTCCGCGCGACACCGCTGGCGCCCCGCTTTCCGGTCGAGCGGCGGCCATTAGCGAATGCGGCGGGGCTTGCCAAGCGGCCAGCCGCATTTTTCTTGTAAGCGGCCGCAACGCCCCTAAATTGGAGATATGAGAGAAACGCTTCAGATTTTCGGCGCCGGCGTCACCGCTCCCCCGATCGTCCATGCCCGGTTCAACATCGGCGACGTGGTCAAGCACCGCATGTTCGGCTTTCGGGGGGTGGTTTTCGACATCGATCCGGTCTTCGCGAACAGCGACGAATGGTATGAGGCCATTCCGGAACATGCGCGGCCCGACAAGCAGCAGCCTTTTTACCACCTGCTCGCCGAAAATGGCGAATCCAGTTATGTCGCCTATGTAAGCCAGCAGAATCTGGAAACGGACGACAGCGACGAACCGGTCAATCATCCCGCGATCACCGGTATGTTCGGCGCCTATTCCGACGGCCGGTATCGCCTGCGCCCGCTGCACCGCCACTGACCCGTGGGCTTCGCAGCGGTGCCGTATCGGGGGTATCGCGCCGCATCCGCCCTGGTTCAGCGCCTTGAACGTGCGTCGCCGCCGCGCATCCGTATCACTTTCCGATTGATCCACGCCCAAGCAACATTATTACTTGTGGTTTGAGGACGGTGCCATAACCAAGGGGACAGGATGTGACGACGGAACAGGCGCACGGCAGAGGAATGGCCGAACTGACGCTGCGCGGCGTCATATTGGGCGGATTGATCACGTTGATCTTTACCGCGGCGAACGTCTATCTGGGCCTGAAGATCGGCCTCACCTTCGCCACCTCGATTCCTGCGGCCGTCATTTCCATGGCCGTGCTGCGCCTGTTCGCGACCGGCACCATCCTTGAAAACAATATCGTCCAGACCATCGCGTCGGCGGCGGGCACGCTGTCGGCGATCATCTTCGTGCTGCCGGGCCTGGTCATCATCGGGTGGTGGCAGGGTTTCCCCTATTGGCTGAGCGCCTTCACCATCGCCGTGGGCGGTATATTGGGCGTCATGTATTCGGTTCCGCTGCGCCGCGCGCTCGTTACCGGGTCCGACCTGCCCTATCCTGAAGGGGTCGCCGCTGCAGAAGTGCTCAAGGTCGGCGCCGGATCGCGTGAGGGGCTGGAAGAAAACAAGCGCGGGCTGGCCGCCATCGTTGCATCGGCGCTGTCGGCAGCCGGCTTTTCGATCATCGCCAAGACCCGCATCCTCGCCGAGGAAGCCGCGACCTTCTTTCGTTTCGGCAGCGGCGCGACATCGGTGTCGACCAGCTTTTCGATGGCGCTGATCGGTGTCGGCCATCTGGTCGGCCTGTCCGTCGGCGTCGCCATGTTCATCGGCCTGCTGATCAGTTGGGTCGGTCTAGTTCCGTTCCTCACCTCCCCGCTGCCGGCGGGAGCGGAGCTGGCCGACATCGTGGGCACCGCCTTCCGCACGAAGGCCCGGTTCATCGGTGCTGGCACGATCGGCGTCGCCGCGATCTGGACGCTTCTCAAGATTCTGGGGCCGATCGTTAGCGGCATCCGTTCGGCGCTGGCCGCCAATGCGCAGCGCAAGGCGGGCAATGCCGCATTGCTGGATATTACCGAGCGGGATTTGCCGATCGGAATCGTTGCCGGGACGATCGTCGGGGCGCTCGTGCCGATCGGCATATTACTCTGGGTCTTTGCACAGGGCGGACCGATCGCCGCCAATCCGGTGCCGGTCATCGGCCTGACGCTGGCCTATGTTCTGGTGGCGGGTATCGTGATTGCTTCGGTCTGCGGCTATATGGCGGGCCTGATCGGTGCGTCCAACAGCCCGATTTCGGGGGTCGGAATCCTCGCCGTGCTCGGCGCTTCGCTGATGCTCGCGGCGATATATGGTTCGGGCCATGCCGATCCGGCACAGACCCAGGCGCTGATCGCCTATGCCCTGTTCACCACCGCCATCGTGTTCGGCATTGCAACCATTTCCAACGACAATCTTCAGGATCTCAAGACCGGCCAGCTGGTCGGCGCCACGCCCTGGAAGCAGCAGCTTGCACTGGTGCTGGGCGTCCTGTTCGGCGCGCTTGTCATCCCGCCGGTGCTCGACCTGCTCAACAGCGCATTCGGCTTTGCCGGGGCGGAAGGCGCAGGGCCAAATGCGCTGCCCGCGCCGCAGGCGGCGCTGATTTCGGCCTTGGCCAAGGGCGTGCTCGGCGGGGACCTCGACTGGGGGCTGATCAGTATCGGTGCGGGCATCGGTGTCGTCGTCGTCATCATCGACGAACTGCTGGGCAAAGCGGGTCGGCTGCGCCTGCCGCCCCTGGCTGTGGGCATGGGCATCTATCTGCCCATGGCGCTGACCCTGCTGATCCCCGTCGGGGCGATCATAGGCCATGTCTACAACCGCTGGGCCGCGCGTCAGGCCAATCCCGAATTTGCCGAGCGCATGGGGGTGTTGATGGCGACTGGCTTCATCGTCGGCGAAAGCCTGTTCGGTGTCGCCTTTGCCGGGATCGTCGCCAGCACGGACAGCGACGCGCCGCTGGCACTGATAGCGGAGAACGCCTGGGCGGTTCCGCTGGCGGTGGTCCTTTTTGCGGGCGTCATCGCGGCCCTCTATGCGCGTCTGCGGCACTGGGCCAGCACGCCCCTCGCCTGAGGCAAGGCGCGGCGTCGAAGGCGCCGTTGCTGCGACGCATCGTCATCCAACTGTAATGTCGATGTCACTTAAAATGCATGGCTTCGCAACGGTGCTGTAAGGCGGACCAGCCACAGGGCTCCCCAACACAAGGGGAGCCCTATCATGAACCATCTTTTCCGTGGCGTCAGCCGCGCCGCCGTCATATTCGCGCTCGTGGCCCCGGTCGCAGCGGTCGCCGGCACCATTAGTGGCACCGTATCGGACGGCACCGGAACCCGTGCGCTGCAATCAACCCAGCTGACCATCGTCGAACTGGGCCGCGTGGCGGAGGCCGGCCGTGACGGCGCCTACCGCTTCCCCGAGGTGGCGCCGGGCACATACACGATCGAGGCGCGCTATGTCGGCGCTGATCCCGTGCGGACCACGGTCGTCGTGCCCGCGGCGGGCGATGTCGATGCCGACATCCGCATCGGGTCGGACATCGATGCGTCCATCATAGTCGTCGGCCAGGTCGCCAACCAGGCGTCGGCCCTGTCCCGCCAACGCGCCGCCGACGGCGTCGAAAGCGTTCTGACCCGCGACGCCATCGGCCAGTTTCCTGATCAGAATGTCGCTGAATCGCTGCGGCGCCTGCCCGGCATCAACATCATGAACGACCAGGGTGAGGGCCGCTTCGTGTCGGTCCGCGGCCTTGACCCCGAACTCAATGCCGCGTCGGTCAACGGCGCGCGCCTGCCCGCGCCCGAAAGCGACGTCCGATCGGTCGCTCTGGACGTCGTCCCGTCCGAACTGATCGAATCGATCGAGGTCAAGAAGTCGCTGACGCCGGACATGGACGCGGACACCATCGGTGCGTCCATAGAGATCAACACCACCAGCGCCTTCGACCGCAAGAAAGACCTGTATTCGGTCAAGCTGGAGGGCAGCTACAACAACTATGCCGACACCGTCACGCCCAAGGCCAGCGTCGATTTTTCCACCCGGCTGACCGATCGCTTCGGCGTCTCGGGCGGCTTGAGCTATTACAAGCGCAAATTCGAGACCGACAATATCGAGGGTGCGGACTGGACCACCAGCGATGACGGCATCGTTTACGCCGAAACGATGGAATATCGCGACTATGACGTCACCCGCAAGCGGATCGGCGCGACGCTGAATTTCGACTGGATGCCGAGCGACACCACCAAGCTTTACGCGCGCGGGGTCTATAACCAGTTTGACGATCATGAATATCGCCGCCGGCTGACCTTCGTGCTGGACGAAGAGCCGGCCTCTGGCGATGCGGACAGCGCCTTTTTCACCGATCAGGATGGCCGCATCGAAGTGCGCCGCGATCTCAAGGACCGGTTCGAGCGGCAGCGCATCAAATCGGTCGTGCTGGGCGGCACCACCGAAACGGGACCGTGGAAGCTCACCTATTCGGGCAGTTGGTCGGAATCGACCGAAAAGGAAGCGGGGTCGATCGACCCCATCCGCTGGCGCGCCCGGTTCGACGGCGACGGTGTCGACGTCAATTTCAACTATGCCAACCGACGGGTCCCGACCTTTGAAGTGACCAGCGGCGCGGACCTGTTCAACGACCCGGGCGAATATGGCTTCAATCGCGTCGAACAAACCCTGTTGTCGGATTCGCGCGACCGCGAATATGCGTTGAAGGGCGACATTTCGCGCGCATTTGCCGCGGATAGCGGTATCTTCACTGTGCAGGCGGGGATGAAGGCGCGCTGGCGCAAGAAAAGCTATGATTTTAACATGGCCTATTATGGCGACAGCGATCTGGATCTGGCCGACGTGCTTGGCGACCAGACCTATCGTCTCGCCAATCTGGGCCCGGTACCGGCCAAGGGCGCGGCGACCGATTATTTCTATGCCAATCCCGGCGCGTTCGAACTGGACCCGATCACCAGCGCGTATGAATCTTCCGCGCAGGATTACAGCGCGCGGGAAGATATCCTTGCCAGCTACCTGCTGGGTCGATGGGACAGCGAAGCCATCCGTATCATCGGCGGCGTTCGCGTCGAACAGACCCGCAACGAATTGCGCGGGAACCTGACCGAATATGCGCTGGACGATGAAGGGGAAGCCACCGGCGTCGTTTCCACCCCGAATGTCTTCACGAAAAACTACACCGACTGGCTGCCGAGCCTGACCGCCCGGTTCGAGCCCAGCCGCGGTCTTGTGCTTCGCGCGGCCGGATACAAGAGCCTGGTTCGTCCCAAGCTGTCGCAACTGGCGCCGCGCTTCATCCTGGATGAGGATTATGCCGCAGAGTTCGGCAACCCCGACCTGAAACCCTACAGCGCGTGGAACTTCGACGCGTCGGCGGAATGGTATTTCAACGGCAACGGCGCCCTTTCCGCCGGCGTCTTCTGGAAATCGATCAAGGATTATACCGCCGAGATCCGCGACTTCAGCGACGGCAGCTACAATGGGATCGCTTACAGCGAAGCGAAATATTTCGTGAATGGCGACACCGCCAAGGTGAAGGGCGTCGAACTGTCCTATAGTCAGGTGTTCAGCTTCCTGCCCGCGCCGCTCGACGGGCTGCTGGCCAATCTGAACTACACATACACCGACGCCACCGGCCGCATCACCAGCTATGATGACGACGACAACGCCTATACCCGCAAGATCGGCCTGCCCAATGCGTCCAAGCATACGTTCAACGCGGTGCTCGGCTACGAAAAGGGACCGGTCTCGCTGCGCGCGGCGGGCACCTATCGCAGCAAATATCTGGACGAATTGGGCGATGGTCCCGATACCGACCGCTACGTCGACAATCATTTCCAGCTCGACCTGTCGGCCAAGTACAAGATCCTGCCCGGCGTCCGTTTGTTCGCCGACTGGGTGAACGTCAACAACGCCAAATATTTCGCCTACCAGAATTATGGCGGGTCGCGTCGCCTGCTCCAATATGAGGAATATAACTGGACGGTGAAATTCGGCCTGTCGGCCAACTTCTGATCCGTTATTGCCCTTCTTTCCCTGCCGGCTGCGTACCGCGCGGCCGGCAGGCTCATTTCAGGGAGGATGCCATGCGCATTTCCGTCTCTTCATTGTTTTTTCCTGCTTTCCTTGCGCAGGCGCTGGTTGCCTGTGCCGCCGGCGAGGTCGAGGCGCCGGTTTCGGTTCGCATTGCCAATGCGGCGCCGGCGGTGAACGTCACGGCCCGGGGCGAAACCGCGCCGGTAGGCACGGCCAACGCCGATGCTGCCGACGATCCGGCGATCTGGCACAACGCGGCCGATCCGGCGCAAAGCCTGATCGTGGGCACCGATAAGAAGGCCGGCCTCTACGTGTACGGACTGGATGGCAGGACGCGCGATTTTCTGGACGCTGGCCGAGTCAACAATGTCGACTTGAAGGACGGCGTCACCATCGACGGCACGCCCGGCATCCTGGTCGTCGCGTCCGATCGCAGCGACGTCACCCGCGCACAGGTCGCGCTGTTCCGTCTTGATCCGGCCACAGCAAAACTCACCGCGCTGGGCAAGGTCGACGGCGGCGCGGGCGAGGCTTACGGCATGTGCCTTGGCCGTGACGCGGCGGGTCTGTCGGCCTTCCTGGTTCTGAAGGATGGCACCATCAATCAGGTGCTGGTCGACGCATCGGGCGCCACGCCCGCGGGACGCATCGTCCGCACGATGAAGCTGGGCACGCAAGCCGAAGGCTGCGCCGTCGATGACCGCACGCATATTCTCTATGTTGCGGAGGAGGATGTCGGGCTGTGGCGGTTCGACGCGCGCGTCGACGGCGCGACGACGCCCGCGAAGATCGCGGCGGCCGATGGCCGGAACCTGGTCGCCGATGCCGAAGGTGTCGCCATCGCGCCCGTCGGCGACAGGGACGGCTATGTTCTGGTGTCCAGCCAGGGCGACAATGCCTATGTCGTCTATCGCCTGTCCGACGACGCCTATGTCGGCCGATTTCGCGTGATCGACGGGCCGGTAGGCGGGGCGGAGGAAACAGACGGCATCGAAGTGGCGCTGGGCGATTTCGGGCCGGCCTATCCCGGCGGCCTGTTCATCGCGCAGGACGGCCATAACGGCGCGGCTGCCCAGAATTTCAAGCTGGTCGCATGGGACGACATCGCAAGGGCGCTCGGCCTGACCCGATGACGGGCGTCAAGTGACGGGCGGCGGTGGGTGGACAAAGCGTCCTGCTTCCGCGCAGCCTCTTGGTCTGGCGCGGCCCTTGCTCTATGGGGTCAGGCCTGTCCAACATGAGGGAAGCCGATTTGATCCTGGACCTTGCAGCGGCCGCTTCGACCGCCATCCATTTCAACGATCTGGGGCTTGATCCCGTCGCCCTCGATCTCGGCTTCTTCACGCTGAAATGGTATAGTCTTGCCTATCTGGCGGGCATCCTGATCGGCTACTGGTATCTGCTGAAACTGGTCGCCCAGCCGGGATCACCGATGGCGCGTCGCCATGCCGACGACATGATCTTCTACGCGACGCTGGGCATCATCATCGGCGGCCGGCTGGCCTATGTGATCTTCTACCAGCCGGAAATTCTCAGGAACCCGATCGACATCTTCAAGCTGTGGAATGGCGGCATGTCGTTCCACGGCGGGGCGGTCGGCGTGTCGCTGGGCATTTTGTACATGGCCTGGAAGGAAAAGCTCAGCTGGCTGCGCATTCACGACTATGTCGCGTGCGTCGTCCCCTTCGGCCTGTTCTTCGGTCGCCTCGCCAATTTCGTGAACGGGGAATTGTGGGGCAAGGTGACCGACGTGCCCTGGGCCATCGTCTTTCCCACCGGCGGCCCCTATCCGCGCCATCCCAGCCAGCTCTACGAAGCCGCGCTGGAGGGCGTGTGCCTGTTCCTCATCCTTGCCTTTGCCTTCTGGAAGACGAAGGCGCGCTATCAGCCGGGCATGCTCGTGGGCCTCTTCCTGCTGGGCTACGGCATTTTCCGTTTCGGCATCGAATATGTGCGCGAGGCGGATGCGCAGTTGATGGAATTCGCCGCGCGCACGGGGCTGCACATGGGCCAGTGGCTGTGCATTCCCATGATCCTGGGCGGGCTTTATCTAATCGCGACCGCTCGGGGGCGTCGCCTTCGCGTGGAGCCGGTAGCCGGGAGCGCCAGTGTCAGCTGACGACATCCCGCTGGCGCAGAGGCTGGCGCGGCAGATCGCGTCGGGCGGCCCGATATCGGTCGCGCATTATATGGGGGAGGCGAACCGGCATTATTACGCCACTCGCGATCCGCTCGGGCTGGAAGGCGATTTTACGACAGCGCCCGAAATCAGCCAGATGTTCGGCGAACTGGTCGGTCTGGCGCTGGCGGACCTGTGGCTGCGGTCGCCCATGCGGGTGGAGCCGGTCTATGTCGAACTCGGGCCGGGGCGCGGCACGCTCGCTGCCGATGCGTTGCGGGCGATGGAAAAGGTGATGCGGCCGCCGCGCGCGCATATGGTGGAAACCAGTCCCATATTGCGCGGACGGCAAAAGGCCCTGCTGCCCCATGTAACCCATCATGACGGCATAGAAGATCTGCCCGGCGACGCACCGCTGCTGGTGGTGGCGAACGAATTTTTCGATGCGCTTCCTGTGCGCCAGTGCGTGCGTGTATCGGGCGAGTGGCGCGAACGGGTCGTCGTCACACGCGAGGAGGAAGGGCGCTTCCTTGCGGTGCCGGGCTATCGTCGCGTCGAATCCGGCCTGCCCCGGATCGCCGACGACGCGGAGGACGGTGCGATCGTCGAAACCCCGATCGCCGGTGCGGACATCGCCTATGCGCTCGCCAATCGCATCGCCAGGCAGGGCGGCGGGGCGATCATCATCGACTATGGATACGAAGGTCCGGCCCTGGGTGACACGTTGCAGGCGGTAAGGGCCCATGCTTTCGCCGACCCGTTCGCCGATCCGGGCGAGGTCGACCTTACCGCCCATGTCGATTTCACCGTGCTCGGCAATGTCGCGCGACAGGCGGGCCTGCGCGTCCATGGACCGGTCGGGCAGGGCGATTTGCTGCATCGGCTGGGCATAGACGCGCGCGCGGCGCAACTGGCACAGGCGAGTCCCGACCGCGCGGCCGACGTGGAAGCGGCGCGCGCCCGCCTGACCCATGAGACCGCGATGGGCACATTGTTCAGGGCAATGGCCTGGACCCACCCGGACTGGGCGGACCCCGCAGGTTTCGAGCGATAGGAAGGCCCGGGACGGCTCAGTCGTCCTGATGGTAGAGGCTGAGCTTGCGGATGAAGCCGATCAGTCCGGTCTGGCGGCTGCGCTTCATCCGTTCGGCATGCAGGATGGTCTGGACACGCTCGAAACATTCATCCGCGTCGACGTTGCAGAGCACATAGTCATAACCATCCCAGTGCGCGATCTCGCCCGCCGCGCGGTCCATGCGTCCCTGGATCACCGCTTCGCTGTCGGTTGCCCGCCCGCGTAGCCGGCGTTCCAGTTCCGCCATCGAGGGCGGCAGGATGAAGACGCGGACGACATCGCCCCCGGCGATCTGGTGCAGTTGCTGCGCACCCTGCCAGTCGATGTCGAACAGCACGTCCTTGCCGCTCTTGAGCATTGCTTCCACCGGCGCACGGGGCGTGCCGTAGCGTTGGCCGAAGACATGCGCCCATTCCAGAAATTCATGGTCGGCGACCATCCGTCGAAATTCCGGCAGGTCGACGAAATGATAGTCCTTGCCGTCGACCTCACCCGGGCGCATCTGCCGGGTGGTGGCGGAGACGGACATGGACAAATCCGTTTCCGCAGCGAGCAGCTTGCGCGCGATGGTGGACTTGCCCGCGCCCGACGGCGATGACAGGACGAACAGGACGCCGCGGCGCTTGAAGTCGGGGGTCTCGATGGAATTGCTGTCGGCCATGGCCGCTAGTGGCGCCGCGACAGCGATTTTGCAAGGGGTGGAGGCAAGGGATGACGAGCCGGACGCGCAAGAGGATGGACCGGCGGGGCTATCTGCTGGCTATCCTCATCGCGGCACTGACTTGTGCCATCCTGTTCCTGATGAACCGGCCGCCCATCTGCACCTGCGGCATGGTGCAGCTATGGCATGGCGCGCTCGACAGCGGCAATAGCCAGCATATCGCCGACTGGTACAGCCTCAGCCACGTCATCCACGGTCTGCTTTTCTATGCCGGCGCGCGATTGGTGCTGCGCCGCGCACCGCAGGGCCGGCGACTGGCGCTCGCGGTGCTGATCGAATCGGCTTGGGAAATACTGGAAAATTCCCCCTTCATCATAGAACGCTATCGCACCGCGACGATCGCGCTGGGCTATTCGGGGGATTCGATCCTCAATTCGATGAGCGACATCGGCATGATGACGCTGGGATTCCTGTTCGCGGCGCGGGCGCCGCTTTGGGCCAGCGTCGCGCTGGGCATTGTGCTGGAACTGGCTGCGCTTGCCGTCATCCGGGACAATCTGACCCTCAACATCCTGATGCTGACATGGCCTGTCGACGCGATCCGCGACTGGCAGGCGGCGCTTTAGCCGCCGGCTCGGCGATTCTGTCCGCGTCTGGATGAACGATGCCTGTAGAAGGCCGGTCTTCGGCACCATCGAGCGGGGATCGAAGCAGCCTTCTGACCGGGGCCTGGGCCTGATGCCTGCGAAATTCGACGACCTGGGACGAGGGCGTTTCTTCCTCAACGCGGGCGGGACCGAGGCATCGTTACCGATAGCGGTCAAACCCGTGCGCCGGCCGGCGAGGCTTGCGGGATCCTCCCGGCAAAGCTAGGTTCCTGTTTCGTTCCAAAAAGGTATCACGCATGGACAGCTTCGCCGCCCTCTTCATCCTTGTCGCGCTCCTGGCGGGTCTGGCGGCCGGGTGGCTTCTGGCGGGCAAAGCGACCGCGCCTGTGGTCGCCGAACGCGCCGATCTGGCCGCCCGGCTCGACACTGCCATGGCTCAGCGCAACGGCGCCATCGCCGAACTGGCGGTGGAGCAGGAGCGGGTCGCGCAGGCGGGGGCGCAGATCGCCCGACTGGAAGCGATACAGGCCAGCGCCGGCGAGCGGCTGGAGGCGCTACAGGCGGAGCGGGAGGTTGCCTTGCGCGATCTGGCCGCGCTCCGTTCCGACACGCAGGCGCGGGCGGAAGCGTTCGAAGCCCAGATCGCGGCGCTCAGGGACGCAAAGGAACAATTGTCCGCCCAGTTCAGCGAAATTGGCGGCAAGCTGCTGGGAGAGGCGCAGAAACGTTTTCTGGACCGCGCCGACGAACGCTTCGCGCAGGCGAACGAGAAGAGCGAGGCGCAGCTCAAGACGCTGCTTTCCCCGGTTGAAACGACACTCAAACGCTATGAGGAAGGACTGGCCCGGGTCGAAAAGGACAGGGTGGGCAGCTATGCCGAACTGCGCGAGGCGATCGCGCAGGTTCATGCGGGGCAGGGGCAGGTGCGGGACGAGACCGCGAAGCTTATCAATGCACTGCGTGCCGCACCCAAGACGCGCGGCCGCTGGGGCGAGCAGCAGTTCAAGAATCTGATCGAGACCGCCGGCCTGTCGCCGCATGTCGATTTCCAGGAAGAAGTGTCGGTGACGGTCGAGGACGGCCGGCTGCGCCCTGATTTCATTATCCGCCTGCCGGGCGATCAGCAGCTTGTCGTCGACGTCAAATGTTCGCTGGAAGCCTATCTGAACGCCGTGGACCAGGTCGACCCGGCATTGCGCGAACGGCATCTGGCCGATCATGCCCGCGCCGTGCGCACCCATGCCGACGCGCTGGGACGCAAGGCCTATTGGGAACAGTTCGCCAAGGCGCCCGATTTCGTCATCATGTACATACCGGGCGACAATTTTGTCACCGCCGCGCTGGAAGCGGACATGGATTTGTGGGAACGGGCGGCGCGCAACCGGGTCATCATCTGCGGCCCGGCGACGTTCCTGCCGCTTGCCCGCACGCTAGCTGGCCACTGGCGGCAGGCCAGGGTGCAGGAACAGGCGCAGCAAGTCGGTCAGCTTGGCAAGGAACTCTACGAACGGCTGGCTGTCGCGGCAGGCCATCTCAAGAAGCTCGGCTCCGGCCTCAGCAACGCTGTGTCCCACTATAATAATTTCATCGGCAGCTTCGAAACGCGGGTCCTCTCGACCGGGCGCAAGTTCCGCGACCTGGACATCGAAACCGGCGGCAAGGACATCGACGCGCTGGAACCGCTGGACGTGATGGCGCGCGATCCGCAGGCGGAGGAAACCCGCGCCCTGACCAGCGGAGTGGAGTGACCGTCACGGCTCACTGCGTCGCCGGCTCCAGTTCCGGGCCGGCGTCGTCGGTGGGACGGAAGTCGGGACGCAGATGGAGGTTCGCGCCCTGTTCGAAGGCGAGGCCCGCATCCAGCAGCCGTTGCTCTCCATAGGCCGGGCCGATGAAGCTCAGACCAACCGGCAGTCCGCGCACCAGGCCCATCGGAACGGTCAGGTGCGGGTAGCCCGCGACCGCAGCCGGGCCGGTGGAGCCGCCGGGTCCTTCATATTGATCGCCCCACACCGTGTCGGACGGCCAGGCCGGACCGTAGCTGATGGTCACCAGCAGGTCGACGCGGTTGTCCGTCAGCATCGCGTCGATCCCCTCCTTCCCCGCCAGTCGCAACGACTTTTCGCGCGCCGCCCGATAAGCGGGATCGTTCAGCCCCCCCTTCGCCAGCGCCATCTGGAAGATATCCTGCCCGAACAGCGGCATTTCCCGGGCCTCGTGCGCATCGTTGAAGGCGATCAGTCCGGCAAGGTCGCGCGTCGCTACCTGATCCGGGCGGGTCGAGGCGAGATAGGCGTCGACATCCGCCCTGAACTCATATTGCAGCACCTCGTAACTCGCGGCCGACATCCCCTCCATCGGCGGCCTTTTGACGTCGATCAGCGTCGCGCCGGCGCGTTTCAGCACGGCAAGCGCGGCATCGAACCGCGCGAGCAGCGCCGGCTGGCTGCCGCCGCGCAGCACTCCGATACGCATGGCCTTGACGGCGGCGGGGTCGAGCGCCGCGGCATAGTCGCGGGCATGGGTCATCGCGTCCGCCGTTGCCGCGTCGGCCGGATCGCTGGCGATCAGCGCGGACAGCAGCATGGCGACGTCGCGCACGCTGCGTGCCATCGGACCGGCGGTGTCCTGGCTGTGGCTGATCGGCACGACATGGGTGCGCGGGATGAGGCCGACCGTGGGCTTAAGTCCCACCAGCCCGGTCATCGATGACGGGCAGATGATCGACCCGTTGGTTTCCGTCCCGATGGCGGCGGGCGCGAATCCAGCGGCGACGGCCGCGCCCGATCCGCTGGACGATCCGCACGTCGTGCGGTCCAGCGCATAGGGATTGCGCGTCAGGCCGCCCACCGCGCTCCAGCCGCTCATCGACCGTTCCGACCGGAAATTGGCCCATTCGGACAGGTTGGTCTTCCCCAGGATGATCGCGCCCTTGGCCCGCAGGGCGGCAACCAGCGGGGCGTCGCGGCCCGCGTCGTTGCGCGCCAGTGCCAGCGACCCGGCCGTCGTCGGCATGCCAGCCACCTCGACATTGTCCTTGATCAGGACCGGGATGCCATGGAGAGGCCCGCGCAGTGTTCCGGCGCGCCGTTCGGCGTCCAGCCTGCGTGCCTGGGCGACCGCGTCGGGCGCGATCGCAATCACGGCGTTGAGCCGCGGCCCGGCATGGTTCATGGCCCTGATCCGGGCGAGATAGGCACGCACCGCCCGCTCGCTGGTGGCCCGGCCGGACGCGAGGTCCGCCGAAAGCGATGCGATGGTCCAATCCTCCGCTGTTTTGGCATGCGCGGGCGGTATCGCCAGCAACAGCGCGGCACACACAAGCGCGCGGACGATCATTCTGGATATTTCCCTTTCATATGGTCGAGACTGAGGACGATCAGCCGCTCCAGGACCACCATGTCGATCGCGGCGAGGCGTTTCACATACAGGCATCCCTTGCCCCGCCTGTGTGGGCCGAGCGATGCACAATCGTCGTCGGCGACACCGGCCAGATAGAGCACCAGTTCGGCCTTGCGCGGGGCAAAGCCGATCCGCATCGATTCGCCCTCGCGGCCGCTTTCATACCGGTAATGGTAGCTGCCGAACCCGATGATGGACGGCCCCCACAGGCGCGGCGCTTGTCCGGAAAGACGCGCCATCAGCGCGACGACGACGCGGGCGTCGGCGGCTCTTTCGGACGGCGCGACACTTGCGAGGAACATGTCGACATCTGCATCCGTCTGCGTGGTCTTGTTGCCCGATGCCCCCATGGCTTGCCTTCCCGGAATGCCTCACCTAAAGCCTGCCATGTCATCCGGGGAGTAGCCAGCCATTCCGTCGCGGAATGGTCCGTTCGTCAACATATTTGACCGAGAGGTCGTGGCGAACGGGATGCGGACCTTTGTTTCAGGGCCGTTTCAGGCGAGACCAATGGCATCGGCTTCTTCAGGTCCGGCCGGGCGGAAGGGGACGGTGGCATTGCCTTTCCATTCTACGCCCGGCCCCGGAATGCATGATGGAAACATTGCTTACTTCTACCGCTCTCGTCGCCCTCGCGGAGATGGGGGACAAGACGCAGTTGCTGGCCATGTTGCTCGCCACCCGCTTTCGCAAGCCGGTCCCCATCATCCTGGGAATTTTCGCGGCGACCGTGGCCAATCATTTCCTGGCCGCGCTGGTCGGCCATTCGATCGCGGGCATATTGACGCAGCCCTGGTTCCGTTACGCCGTCGCCCTGTCCTTCATCGCCATGGCCGCATGGACGCTGGTCCCCGACAAGATCGACGAGGACGAACCGCTCCGCGCGCCGTCAGGGGCGGGCGTATTCGTGACCACGTTGATCGCCTTCTTCCTGGTCGAGATGGGTGACAAGACGCAGGTCGCGACCGTGGCGCTGGGCGCGCGCTTCGACAATGTGCTGCTGGTCACCATGGGGACGACGCTGGGCATGATGATCGCCAACGTGCCGGCTGTCCTGTTCGGCGAAGGTCTGGCGCGGCGTGTGCCGATGCGTGCGCTGCAACTGGGCGCGGCGCTGCTGTTCCTGCTGCTGGGCCTGTGGATGATCGCGGGGCTTCGCGGCTGGATCGGGTAAAATCGAACTATCGGCGCGCCGGGCGGTTGTCAGGCGGCGGTGGCTGTTGCAAGGGAACGGGCGGGGTCGGTGACCCTACTGCAGATATGGGACGCGCGAGATGAAGGACGATCTGGTTACGGTGTTCGGCGGCGGCGGCTTTCTGGGCCGTCAGGTTGCGCAGGAGATGATGGCGCGGGGCGCCCGGGTGCGCGTTGCCCAGCGTGATGTTCAGGCGGCGATGCGGATCAAGCCGCTCGGCGGTCTGGGCCAGACTCAGTTCGTCGCAGCCGACCTTCGCCGGCCCGACAGCGTGGCCCGCGCGGTCGAGGGTAGCAACATCGTCATCAATCTGGTCGGCGTCCTGTCCGGCGATTTCGATGCCATCCAGCATCGGGGCGCCGCCAATGTGGCGCAGGCGGCCGCCGCAGCCGGCGCGAAGGCGCTGGTTCATGTGTCGGCCATCGGCGCGGACCCGGAAAGCCCGTCCGCCTACGGCCGGTCCAAGGCCGCGGGCGAGGCGGCTGTCCGTGCCGCGTTCCCCGCCGCCACGATCTTGCGGCCGTCCATCATCTTCGGGCCGGAGGACCAGTTTCTCAATCGTTTCGCGGAGATCATCCGCATGGCGCCGGTTGTGCCGGTGATCAGCGGCGCGACCAAGTTCCAGCCAGTCTACGTGTCCGACGTTGCCGCTGCGATCGCCAACGCGGCGACCGCGCCGGATGCGCATGGCGGCAAGATTTACGAACTGGCCGGACCACAGGTCATGAGCATGAAGGAGATCAACGGCTGGATCGCCCGGGCGATCGGCCGCGACCGTGCGCTCGTCGATGTGCCGGCCGGTATCGCCTCGCTGCTCGCTATGCTGCCGGGCGGTCCCATCACTCGCGATCAGCTCGCCATGCTAGGTCGCGACAATGTCGCCGCGTCCGGTGCCCCGGGTCTTGTGGCTCTGGGCGTCGCGCCGACGCCGATGGCGGCGGTCGCCGAGAAATGGATGGTACGCTATCGTCGGCACGGCCGTTTCGCCGGTCGCGCAAAGGCCTGACCCGGCAAGCGACGAGGGTGTTCCCGGGCACCGGGAGTGTCCCCCAGTGGCGGATCATTCCGTCCTCCGGATTTTCTTTCAGGAGCGGGCCGCATGGACCTCCATTATCTGACCGTCATCCTGCTGGGCATTGTCGAGGGGCTGACCGAATTTCTCCCCGTTTCCTCGACCGGCCACCTTATCCTGGCGAGCGAATTGCTTGGCTATGACGCCGCGACCTGGGCGATGTTCAACGTGGTGATCCAGCTCGGCGCGATCATGGCCGTGGTCGTCCTCTATTGGCGCACCTTCTGGGCGGTTGCGATGGGCCTGCTTCGGCGCGAGGCGGTCAGCTGGCGCTTCCTGCGCAATCTGGTCGTCGCGTTCATTCCGGCCGCCATCATCGGCCTGGCGCTGCACGACTATGTCGAAATACTGCTTGGTGCGCCGAAGGTCGTCGCCTGGGCGCTGATCGTGGGCGGTGTTGCGATCCTGGCGATAGAACGAATGGTGAAGACCGACCGCTTTCACGGCATCGCCGATATTCCCATGACCCGAGTCATCGGTATCGGCCTGGTCCAGTGCCTCGCCATGATCCCTGGTGTCAGCCGGTCGGGTGCGACCATCATGGGCGCCCTGACGCTGGGGGTGGAGCGACGCACGGCGGCCGAATTCAGCTTCTTCCTCGCCATTCCGACCATGCTGGGCGCGACGACCCTGGAATTGCTCAAGAAGGGCGACCGGATCACCAGCGCGGCCGTTGGCTGGGACAGTATCGCCCTGGGTTTCGTGGTCTCCTTCGTGGTTGCGGTCGCGGTCATCAAAATTTTCGTCGGGCTGGTATCGCGGCATGGATTTGCTCCCTTCGCATGGTACCGAATCGTCGCGGGGGCGGGCGCCCTGATCTGGCTGACCTTAAGATAGGACCGGTACGGTCATAATATTTGAAAGATTATTACAGAAATTTCGCCGCACCGCCGAAAAGACCGATAATTTAGGTCATATTCACTGTCTTAAATGTCGGAATCCGCGTGACTCCGCGGGTTTTTCTGCTATGGCGCCCTTCTTGGTCCAACAGAGGGTGCTCCATGGCTGACAATCCGATGCTGAAATTCGTGGCGACCGGGCAGGCCTATCCCGAAAAGCGCGCGGCGCAGGATCGCGCCGACGATTTCCTGGAAATCAGCCGCAGCTTCATCCTGGACAAGGCGGAGGAACAGGCGTCGCGCTGTTCACAATGCGGCGTGCCCTATTGTTCGACCCATTGCCCCTTGCACAACCATATTCCCGACTGGCTGCGCCTGACTGCAGAGGGGCGCCTGCGCGAAGCCTATGAACTGTCGAACCTGACCAGCACCATGCCCGAAATCTGCGGCCGCATCTGCCCGCAGGACCGCCTGTGCGAAGGCAATTGCGTCATCGAATTTTCCGGCCACGGCGCTGTCACCATCGGTAGCGTGGAAAAATACATCACGGATACCGCCTGGAAGGAAGGCTGGGTCGAACCCTTGGTTCCCGGTGCGCCGATCGGCCAGTCCGTGGGTGTGATCGGCGCGGGTCCGGCAGGCCTGACCACCGCCGAATATCTCCGCGTCGCGGGCTATGACGTGCATGTCTATGACCGGCATGACCGGGCGGGCGGCCTGCTGACCTACGGCATTCCCGGCTTCAAGCTGGAAAAGGACGTGGTCATGCGCCGCGTCCAGCGGCTCAAGGACGGCGGCATCGTCTTCCATGAAGGGTTCGAGGTCGGTCGCGACGCGACCATGGAACAGTTGCGCGAGAAGCATGACGCCATCCTGATCGCGACCGGCGTCTACAAGCCGCGCGACATCCGCGCCCCCGGCGTCGGCGCGCCGGGTGTGGTCAAGGCGCTCGACTATCTCACCGCCTCCAATCGCGCCGGTTTCGGCGACGCGGTGCCCGAACATGAGGACGGCACGCTGCTGGCGACCGGCAAGAATGTCGTCGTCATCGGCGGCGGCGACACCGCCATGGACTGCGTGCGCACCGCGATCCGGCAGGGCGCCAGGTCGGTGAAGTGTCTCTATCGCCGCGACCGGCAGAACATGCCCGGATCGCAGCGCGAGGTCGCCAATGCCGAGGAGGAAGGCGTCGAGTTCGTCTGGCTCTCCGCTCCGGTGGCGTTCGAAGGCACCGAAGCGGTGACCGGCGTCAAGGTGACGAAGATGCGCCTGGGCGCGCCCGACGCTTCGGGGCGCCGTGCGCCCGAACCCGATCCGGGCAGCGAATTCACGCTGGACGCCGATCTCGTCATCAAGGCGCTCGGTTATGATCCCGAGGAACTGCCGAAACTGTTCGGTGCCGAGGACCTGTCCGTCACTCGCTGGGGCACGCTGCGCGTCGATCACAAGACGATGATGACCAGCATGGACGGCGTGTTCGCGGCGGGCGACATCGTGCGCGGCGCGAGCCTGGTCGTCTGGGCGATCCGCGACGGCCGCGACGTGACGGAACATATGCACCGCTACCTGAAGGCGAAAGCCAGGGCGGCGGGCGAGCGCGCAGCCGCCTGAGCCCCTTCATACCTCCGTTCGGTTCGAGCTTGTCGAGAACGGGGGACGGGATACCCGACAGGCTCGAACCGGACGATTTTATGAGGAAGCGCTGATGACCGACATCAACTTCATGGCCAGCCCCGAAGAGCGCGCGCGTATCGCTGCCGAGGGCATGTATCACCCCGAACTCGAATCCGACGCATGCGGCGTTGGCCTGGTCGCCGCGACCGATGGCAAGCCATCGCGCCGGGTTGTGGCCTCCGCGATCGACGCGCTCAAGGCCGTGTGGCATCGCGGCGCGGTGGACGCCGATGGCAAGACGGGCGACGGCGCGGGCATCCATGTCGACCTGCCGGTGCGCTTCTTCGATGACGCCATCGCCGACAGCGGCCACAAGCCGCTGCCCAACCGGCTGGCAGTCGGCATGATCTTCCTGCCGCGCACCGACCTGTCGGCGCAGGAAACCTGCCGGACCATCGTCGAGGCGGAGATCATCGACGCCGGCTATACCATCTATGGGTGGCGCCAGGTGCCGGTCGACGTGTCGGTCATCGGTGAAAAGGCCCAGCGCACCCGCCCGGAAATCGAGCAGATCATGATCGCCGGCCCGATGCCGGAGGAGCGCGACCAGGCCGAGTTCGAGAAGGATCTCTACCTCATCCGCCGGCGCATCGAGCGCAAGGTGATCGCGGCGCAGATCCAGGATTTCTACATCTGTTCGCTGTCCTGCCGCTCGATCATCTACAAGGGGCTGTTCCTGGCGGAATCGCTGTCGGTCTTCTACCCCGATTTGCAGGATGAGCGGTTCGAAAGCCGCGTCGCCATCTTCCACCAGCGCTATTCAACCAACACCTTTCCGCAATGGTGGCTGGCCCAGCCGTTCCGCACGCTCGCCCATAACGGCGAGATCAACACGATCCGCGGCAACAAGAACTGGATGAAGAGCCACGAGATCAAGATGGCCGCGCTGGCCTTCGGCGAACAGTCGGAGGACATCAAACCGGTAATCCCGGCCGGCGCGTCCGACACCGCCGCATTGGACGCCGTGTTCGAGGCGATCTGCCGCGCCGGGCGCGACGCCCCGACCGCCAAGCTGATGCTGGTACCCGAGGCATGGCAGGGCGAAAGCGCCGAACTGCCCAAGGCGCATGCTGACATGTACGAATATCTGGCCAGCGTCATGGAGCCGTGGGACGGCCCCGCCGCCCTTGCCATGACCGATGGCCGCTGGGTGGTTGCTGGCGTGGACCGCAACGCGCTGCGCCCGCTGCGTTACACGCTGACCGGGGACAATCTGCTGATCGTGGGGTCGGAAACGGGCATGGTGATCGTGCCTGAAACCACCGTCGTCAAGAAGGGCCGCATGGGCCCCGGCCAGATGATCGCCGTCGACCTCGCCGAAGGCGAAATCTTCGACGACCGCGCGATCAAGGACCGGATCGCGGCGGAGCGTCCCTATGGCGAACTGATCAAGGACTTCCTGACCGTCGACGACCTGGCCGAAGCGCCAAGCGCGCTGCCGGACTGGGACCGGGCGGAACTCACGCGCCGGCAGGTCGCGGCCAACATGACGCTGGAAGACATGGAACTGATCCTCAGCCCCATGGTGGAGGATGCCAAAGAAGCCGTGGGCTCCATGGGCGACGACACGCCGCTGGCCGTCATTTCCGACAAGCCGCGCACGGTCAGCCATTTCTTCCGCCAGAATTTCAGTCAGGTCACCAATCCGCCGATCGACAGCCTGCGCGAACGGCATGTGATGAGCCTCAAGACGCGCTTTTCCAACCTCCACAATATATTGGAGGAAGGTGCGCAGAACAGCCATGTGCTGGTGCTGGAATCGCCGGCGATCACCAGCGCCGAATGGGCGCGGCTGAAGGCGAATTTCGGCTCGGCCGTGGCCGAGATAAACTGTACCTTCCCGGCCGAGGGCGGGCAGGAACAGTTGCGCGCCGCCATTGCCCGCATTCGCGAGGAAGCCGAGCAGGCGGTGCGGGAGGGGCGCACGGAAATCTTCCTGACCGACGAGCATATCGGTCCCGATCGCATCGCGATCGCCGGCGTGCTGGCGGCAGCGGCGGTGCACACGCATCTGGTGCGCAAGGGGCTGCGTTCCTACGCATCGATCAACGTGCGCTGCGCCGAGGCGCTGGATACCCATTATTTCGCGGTGCTGATCGGCGTCGGCGCGACGACGGTGAACGCCTATCTGGCCGAAGCGGGAATCGCCGATCGCCACGCGCGCGGCCTGTTCGGCGACCTGTCGCTCGACCAGTGCATCGAACGCTATCGTATCGCGATCAACGAAGGCCTGCTGAAAATCATGTCCAAAATGGGCATTGCGGTCATCAGCTCCTATCGCGGTGGCTATAATTTCGAAGCGGTGGGCCTGTCCCGCGCGCTGGTGAACGACCTGTTCCCCGGCATGCCTGCGAAAATATCGGGCGAAGGCTATCAGTCGCTGCACTACAGCGCGATGCTGCGTCATCAGGCTGCCTATGACAGCGCGGTCGTGCGCCTGCCGGTGGGCGGCTTCTATCGCCAGCGCAACGGCGGGGAAAGCCATGCCTACTCGGCGCAGCTGATGCATCTGCTCCAGACGGCGGTCGGCACCGACAGCTATTCGACCTATCTGCAATTTTCGCGCGGTGTGCGTGATCTGCCGCCGGTCTATCTGCGCGACCTGATGGAATTCAACTTCGCCCGCGAAGCGGTTCCGATTGACGAGGTGGAAGCCACCACGGAAATCCGCAAGCGCTTCGTGACGCCGGGCATGAGCCTGGGCGCGCTGTCGCCCGAAGCGCATGAGACGCTGGCGATCGCCATGAACCGCATCGGCGCCAAGGCGGTGTCGGGGGAGGGCGGCGAAGATGCCGCACGCTTCAAGCCCTATGAAAATGGCGACAACGCCAATTCGGTCATCAAGCAGATCGCGTCGGGCCGCTTCGGCGTCCACGCCGAATATCTGGGGTCCGCCGAGGAGATCGAGATCAAGGTCGCGCAGGGCGCCAAGCCCGGCGAGGGCGGCCAGCTACCCGGTTTCAAGGTTACCGAGTTCATCGCCAAGCTGCGCCATTCGACGCCCGGCGTGACGCTGATTTCGCCGCCGCCGCACCATGACATCTATTCGATCGAGGATCTGGCGCAGCTCATCTACGACTGCAAGCAGATCAATCCGCGCGCGCGCGTCTGCGTGAAGCTGGTGAGCCAGGCCGGCATTGGTACCGTGGCAGCGGGCGTCGCCAAGGCGCACGCCGACGTCATCCTGGTCGCGGGCCATGTCGGCGGCACCGGTGCTTCCCCCCAAACCAGCATCAAATATGCGGGCACGCCGTGGGAAATGGGTCTTAGCGAAGCCAATCAGGTGCTGACTCTCAACGGTCTGCGCCATAGGGTGAAGCTGCGCACTGACGGCGGCCTCAAGACCGGGCGCGACATCGTGATCGCCGCGATCCTGGGCGCGGAAGAATTCGGCATCGGCACGCTCTCCCTCGTCGCCATGGGTTGCATCATGGTGCGCCAGTGCCATTCGAACACCTGTCCGGTGGGCGTGTGCGTTCAGGACGAGAAGCTGCGCCAGAAATTCACCGGCACGCCGGAGAAGGTCATCAATCTCATGACCTTCATCGCGGAAGAGGTGCGGGAAATCCTGGCGCGTCTCGGCTATCGCAGCCTGGACGAGGTGATCGGGCGGACCGAACTGCTCAAGCAGGTCAATCGCGGCGCCGAGCATCTCGACGATCTCGACCTCAACCCGATCCTGGCCAAGGTCGACGCCGACGATCATCAGCGCCGCTTCAGCCTGGACCAGTATCGCAACGAGGTGCCCGACAGCCTGGACGCGCAGATGATGAAGGATGCGCGCGCCGTGTTCGAACGCGGCGAAAAGATGCAGCTCACCTACACCGTGCGCAACACCCATCGCGCGGTCGGCACCCGCCTCTCGGCGAAGATCACCGAGAAATTCGGCATGTCGGCGCTGGCGGACGGGCATCTGACGGTGCGGTTGCGCGGCAGCGCGGGCCAGTCTCTGGGTGCCTTCCTGTGCAAGGGCATCACGCTCGAAGTGTTCGGTGACGCAAACGACTATGTCGGCAAGGGTCTGTCGGGCGGCATCATCAAGGTGCGCACGACCGTTTCCTCGCCGCTGTCGTCGAAGGACAACACGATCATCGGCAATACTGTCCTCTATGGCGCGACCGCCGGCAAGCTGTTCGCGGCCGGGCAGGCGGGCGAGCGCTTCGCGGTCCGCAATTCGGGCGCACAGGTGGTGGTCGAAGGCTGCGGCGCGAACGGGTGCGAATATATGACCGGCGGTACGGCGGTCATCCTCGGTCGGACCGGCGCCAATTTCGGCGCGGGCATGACGGGGGGCATGGCCTTCATCCTGGATGAGGACGGCAGCTTCCCCAGCCGTGCAAATGCTGAAAGCATCGTCTGGCAGCGGCTGGAAAGCGCGCACTGGGAAGATGTCGTCCGGACTCTGGTAGCCGAGCATGCGGCCGCCACGGACAGCCGATGGTCGAACAGCATCCTGGAGGACTGGGATCGCTGGCGGCGATATTTTTGGCAGGTTTGCCCGAAGGAAATGGTCAACCGCCTGTCGCATCCGCTCAGCGACAATGCGGCGGAGGTCGTCGCCGCGGAATGATCATTCGGCCGCGGCGAGCGCGCCGCGTGCCAGCGGCGATCCCGGCGGGCCGGCCGACGGCTGACTGTCGGGCGCCGCGTCCGCGGTCCGGCCGGATCCGGCCGGCGCGGTGTCATCGACGGCACCTCGGGCGACTGTGACGAAGCGGACGGGCACGGATGTCACACGAGCGTCCGCCAGTTCGCCGCGCATGAACCGTTCGATCCGCGGCGGCAGATAATGCATCGGCGACGGTGCCGGATCGCGATAGGCGGCAGGCTCCGCTTCCGGTGGTGCATCGTCCATATAGTCGCGCACGACAGGATCCGATGTCGCGGAAACCATTCCGTAGCTGTCCAGACCGGCCATGTCGGCTGCGAAGCGCCTGTCCGCCAGTGTAGGCCCGCACCCGGTGCAATGGATCACCACCGGACCGCGCACGTCCTCCGTGTCGGCCTCGCCAGACGCGAAACTGACCGGCATTTCCGGCAACGGTGCATCGTCATAGCCGGTCGGCGACCGCTGCGGGCTGGTCGCGTAGCCAGCAAGGCCTATTCCCATGGCGGTGGCCGCCACCACCGTCCCTGTGGACAACATCCGTAATCGCATCGGCTCCCTCCTTTCGCGCTCTCGGCTGGCGCACACATGCTCTCACGGACAATCTCAACGCAAATGTTGATCGGTTGTTGCATGGGGCAAAACCCTTTGCTAAGGGCCGCCTCCTATCAGGTGCCGGCCCTGCCGGTTCCCCTTGTAAGTGCGGTCGTGGCGGAACTGGTAGACGCGCAACGTTGAGGTCGTTGTGGCCGAAAGGCCGTGGAAGTTCGAGTCTTCTCGACCGCACCAATATCCTTTGAAAACAAAGGATATTTTTGGGGGTTTGGCACACTGCCATCCCCGAATATGCTGTGAGCGGTGCAAAAATCCGGATGGATGACGGGCGTTTTGACTGCTCCGTCACCGGATTTTCCGGGGCCGCCCGCCTCTCCCGATCGGCAGTTCGCTGCTCTCCTTTGCCCATTCACGAGCGACCTCCGGTAGCCACCGCGGACGGGCAAGCGCCGCGACACGCGGCGGCAGCTTTTCGGGACTTTGCGACACCATCCGGCAGATGGTGGTTTCGGAATATGAGAGGAACTTTGCCAACTCCCGTGGGGTCCAAGACCTTCATCCTCGTTCACTGCCCACTCCTCTTGTCGTTTTCGAGCGCGGGTCAGACGGTGGCAGTACCAGATGCGCCGTCAGCCCCTCGGCATCGGGGAACAGCATGGCGCTGATTGGATAGAACGGATCGTCGATCCGAACACGAAGATACTCGCGCGGCGGCTCGCTATGCGATGCGCGTTCCCAGGCATCGCCTATGTGGTGCCAGCCCAGCATGACACGGAACGATGGTGCCAGCCCAGCATGACACGGAACGATGGTGCTCGGTTGCTCACGCGGTCGTCATTGGGAACGAGACGGATCTGCCGCTGGATCGCGAGCGTGCTGATCTCGCCTTCCCATCCGCCCTGCTTCGACCGTTTGAATCGGCCGATGATCCTCCGGCGCATCATGTGCCGGTCGGTATCCAAGGCTGCTGTGCGGGCGGACGGTGTTGTAATGCCGCCGCCAAGCTTCGATCAGCACCTTGGCTTCGACGAGGCTGTAGAAGATCTCGCCGTTGAGCAGTTCGTCGCGAAGCGACCCGTTGAGCCACAGGCGTCCCCGTTTGGGTTGGCGCAGCGGGACCTTCAGTCCCTCGCGTCGCCATATCCGCTCGACCCGTTTGTGGTTCACCGTCCACCCCGCATGGCACAGCAACGCCGTCACCCGGCGGTAGCCATAGCGACCATATTGTTTCGCCAACGCGATGATGTCTTCCGTGAGCGCCTGTTCGTCATCCGCCCCACGCGGCAACTTGCGCTGTGTCGATCGATGCTGCCCCAGCACCCGGCATATCCATCGCTCGGACACCCGGATCGGCAAATCTCGTCGCAACTGATCGATGCAGCGCCGCCGCCGCGCGGGGCTTAGAAGTTTCCCTTGGCAGCCTCCTGCAAGATCAGCTTGTCCAACGTCAGATCCGAAATCGCCCGGCGTAGCCGCTGGTTCTCTTTCTCCAGATCCTTCATCCACCGCGCCTGGTCGGTCTTCAGCCCGCCATATTCCTTGCGCCAGCGATAGTATGTCTGCTCGCTGACCGCGATCCGTCGGCACGCCTCTGCTGTCGAGGCTCCCTGCGCCAACACAATCTCAACTTCACGCAGCTTGCCGATAATCTCTTCCGGCTTGGGCTTCTTGCTCGACATTCATCGTCCCTTTCGTGGTCCAGACTATCATAGTCTCTGGGCCACTCAGCGGGGGGCAGATCAGGTCATTGCTTGCTGCCCGCGCTATCTTGTATTGCAAAATGCAATACAATCTGTCATATAGGTTGGTGGAGGTGAATCATGCCGCAGCCCGTACAACGCAAGGAACATCCGCTGTCCATGAGGCTACCGGATACCGACATCGCCATCATCGACCGTGCCGCTAGACTGCGGGGACGTTCGCGCACCGATTTCGTGCGCGATGCCGCCGTGCGTGCGGCCGAGGAGGTGCTGATGGAAACCACACCGATCCGCATGAGCGCTGAAGGGTTCGACGCGTTCATGGCCGCCGTGTCCGGCCCAGCGGTTCCCGTTCCCGAAATGGCAGAACTGTTCCGCCGTGTTGCGCCCTGGGAAGCTGACCACTCCGCTACCGGGGAATAATCCTTGGCGATCTCCGGCCCCGAGCCGCTTACGGCCGCACATGGCGTATCCGGCTTCTCCTGCGGCAAACCCTCGCTCGACCGCTGGTTGCAGACACGAGCACTCGCCAATCAGGAAAAGGGCTTCACGGCGGTCATGGTGGTCCACGACGGTGGGCAGGTCATCGGCTATTATGGGCTTGCGCCGACGTCGATCATTCCGGCTCAGCTTCCCCGATCTATCCGAACCGGGCAACCGCCCGATCCCGTCCCGTGCCTGCTTTTGGCGCAACTTGCCACGGATCAAAGCTGGGTCGGTAAAGGCATCGGCGCCGGTCTGCTCAAGCATGCATTGCAGCGATGCGTGACCGCCTCCCGGCTGATCGGTGGGCGCGCGATGGTGGTCAACGCCGTGGATGATGAGGCGGCAGCGTTCTGGCGAAGGTGGGGATTTCTACCCTCCAAGGACGATCCGCTGATCTTGTTCCGCTCAATTGGAGATATCGCTGCCTCACTCAGCGCTTGGGATCATTGATCGGGGTTGTATCCGCGAACTTAGCCGTCATCCAGTTAATCCATTCGGAACGACACCATTCCCCTAAAGGCTATATTGCGCAAGCCACAACATCACCTCGCCTTCTCGCACCTATTAGAGCGGCGTTCGCCCGAATTACGGCCAACGTTTCCGAGCCGAGGGGAGGAGGACTGCGTAGCCATCTGATTTGGCGAGGAGCGGAACGACAATCTCAGACAGGCACTGTTTCGCAAAGTTCGCGGATTTGCAGATTTGCGTCCGCAAATCTTCGCCTTTTCAGCCGTTTTCCGCGCTTCGCGCATGCGGATAATGCGCAGATGCTTTCAAATCGACCCGAAAAAGGCCTCGACCTGCTGGACGCCATGGTGACCGCTGCGGCCGACCGAGCGTCGTCGCATCTGCCGGGCGCCATTCGCTTCGCGAAATGCGACGGCCTGCAGATCAACGAAGGCTTTTCCGCTCCCGATGTCGAGATAGAGGCGTGGTCTCTATCCGCAGACCAGCAGGCGATCATCGTCTCAGTCTTTGCGACCGGCGCACGGGAAGATGGCGGTCGCACGACGGCAGCGACTGGGCGCTTCACCTTCACGACATTGACGGGCCAGCGGGAATATCGGGCATGACGATCCTGGCGATCCGCACGTCCCGGCGTCAGCCTGATGGCGCAGTTCGCCCTTCGGCGCTCGCCCGCTGCCTTTTCCTTCCACTGACCAACTGTCCGAGCTTCACCGCTTCGGCCGGTATTATTTGACGCAAGAGGAATCTATGGCCGAAGTAGCATTCAAGCCGAAGAAATCGGTGGCCTTGTCCGGTGTAGCAGCCGGCAACACCGCGCTTTGCACCGTGGGCAAGTCGGGCAACGACCTGCATTATCGCGGCTATGACATTCTCGACATTGCAGAATCTGCGGAGTTTGAGGAGATCGCGCATCTGCTGGTGCATGGCGAACTGCCGACGCCGTCGCAGCTCATCTCCTATAAGGCAAAGCTAAAGGGCCTGCGCGGCCTGCCGCATTCGGTGAAGAGCGCGCTGGAGGCGATCCCGGCGGCCGCCCATCCGATGGATGTGATGCGCTCGGGCGTTTCCGCCCTCGGTTGCGTCCTGCCGGAGACGCACGACCACAACTTGTCCGACGCGCGCGATATCGCCGATCGGCTCATGGCGTCACTCGGTTCGGTCCTGCTCTACTGGTATCACTACGCCCATCATGGCCGCCGCATCGAGGTGGAGACCGACGACGACAGCATTGGCGGCCATTTCCTCCACCTCCTCCATGGCAAGGCACCGTCAGCAAGCTGGGTGCGTGCCATGCACACCTCGCTGATCCTCTATGCCGAGCATGAATTCAACGCCTCGACCTTTGCCGCGCGGGTGATCGCCGGCACCGGTTCGGACATGTATTCGGCGATCGCCGGCGCCATCGGCGCGCTGCGCGGTCCCAAGCATGGCGGCGCGAACGAGGTCGCCTATGAGATCCAGAAGCGCTACGCGACGCCTGACGAGGCGGAAGCCGACATCCGTCGCCGTGTCGAGGCCAAGGAGGTCGTGATCGGCTTCGGCCATCCGGTCTACACCATCTCCGATCCGCGCAATGTCGTTATCAAGCGTGTTGCCAAGAGCCTGGCCGACGAAGCCGGTGCGCAGCGCCAGTTCGCGGTGGCGGAGCGGATCGAGAGCGTGATGTGGGACGCCAAGACCATGTTCCCGAACCTCGACTGGTTCTCGGCGGTGTCCTACAACCTCATGGGCGTGCCGACGGCGATGTTCACGCCGCTCTTCGTGATCGCGCGCACCAGCGGCTGGGCGGCGCATGTGATCGAGCAGCGGGTCGACAACAAGATCATCCGGCCCTCGGCCAATTATACTGGCCCGGAAAATCTCGAATTCGTGCCGCTCGCCGAACGTAGCGAAGCGCACGCTTAAGGAGGCATCATGCCCTATCTGATTGCAGACGAACTTCCCAACACCAGCGCCGGTCAGCGTTTCCGCGAAGCGCTCGCCCGTCCGGGCATCTATCAGCTTCCCGGCGCGCATAACGGCCAGGCAGCGATCCAGGGAAAGCAGGCGGGGTTTGAGGGACTGTACCTTTCGGGTGCGGCGATGACCGCATCGATGGGCCTGCCCGACCTCGGCATCATCACTGTGGACGAAGTCGCCTTCTTTATCCGCCAGATCGTGCGCGCCTCCGGCCTGCCGCTCCTGGTCGATGGCGACACCGGCTATGGCGAGGCACTCAACGTCATGCACATGGTCCGCACCTTCGAAGATGCGGGCGCGGGAGCCGTGCATCTTGAAGATCAGATCCTGCCCAAGAAATGCGGCCATCTGAACGGCAAGAACCTTGTTCCGCCGCATGACATGGCGGCCAAGGTGGCGGCAGCCAAGAGGGCGAGCCGTGACATTGTCATCGTCGCGCGCACCGATGCGGCTGCGGTCGAGGGCTATGATGCCGCAGTTGCGCGCGCGAAGCTGTATGTCGAGGCGGGAGCCGATGCGATCTTCCCAGAAGCGTTGATCACGCGCGATATGTTCGAGAAGTTCGCGCAAGACATGCCCGGCGTGCCGCTCCTCGCCAACATGACGGAGTTCGGCAAAACGCCGTTCTACACGGCGACCGAGTTCGAGCAGATGGGTTACAAGATGGTGATCTGGCCCGTCTCGTCCCTGCGTGTCGCCAACAAGGCGCAGGCCGAACTCTATGCCGCCATCAAGCGCGACGGCGGAACGCACAACCAGGTCGAGCGCATGCAGACCCGCCAGGAGCTGTACGACACCATCGGTCTCCACGCTTTCGAGGAACTCGATGCCTCGATCGTGAAGACGATCGTGCCGGAAGGCATTCCCCAGACCTGAGACGACATTCTGTCAATGACCGGTGACCGTCGGCCTTTCCGCGCTCGCGAGCGTCGGGGAGGCCGACGCTCGCCGCACAAACCAGAGAAAGACATCCGATGACAGCGATAGGCAGTGACAGCCTCGCCTCGGCCATTGACGCCGAGATGTTCGCGAGCCGCTATGCCAATGTCTATGAGGGCGACGATCGCTGGAAGGCGCTCGAGGTGAAGGAAGGCGATACCTATGACTGGCCGACCGCCTCGACCTATGTCGCCAATCCGCCCTTCTTCGATGGACTGGAACGCGAGGCCGCGCCGGTCGCGGATATCGTCGAGGCCCGCAGTCGCCGAATACGCTTCATCATTGCTGCCTTGCCGTAGGATTCTTCACTGCTTCGCAACATCCGCAATATCTGCTACGCTAGAAATGGCTGAATGTGCGAAGATTTGTGGACGAAAAGCTGCAAATCAGCGAAGTTTGCGAAGATTGGGCAGGAACATGCGGAAAGCCTTTATGGGAGTGCGGCTGCGGCGGCTGCGCGAGGAACGGAAGCTCAAGCAGGTCGACCTGGCCAATGCGCTCGGCATCTCGTCGAGCTATCTCAATCAGCTCGAACAAAACCAGCGGCCGTTGACCGTCCCGGTTCTGCTCAAGATCAACTCGGTCTTTGGCGTCGACGTCCAGCTCTTTTCAGAGGATGAGGAAGCGCGACTCATCACCGAACTGCGTGACGCGCTGTCCGATAGCGCGGAGGCGATCTCGGTCGCAGAAATCCGCGAGCTGGCGACGAACATGCCCGCGGTGGGCAGGACGCTCATATCCCTGCATCGCCGTTATCGGGAGGCCGCCGAGCGCAGCGAAGCGATGGCTGCCCAGTTGGGAGACGACTGGATCAGCGGCGGTCCGGCACGCATGGCCTTCGAGCAAGTCCGGGACTTTTTCTATGCGCGGCACAATCATGTCGAGCCTCTAGATGAGGCAGCTGAGCGGATATATCGAGAGGCCGGCCTTGCGCCGCACTCGGTCCACCCTGGACTCGTTGCGTGGCTGAAGGACCGTCACGATGTTCAGATTGTCTGGGGTGAGAGCGATACGGCTCAGCGCCGCTATGATCCCGCGACTCGGACATTGCACATCTCCGCCCACCTGCATCAGGGCCAACAGGCCTTCCAGATGGCGACCCAACTGGCATTTCTGGAACTGGGTAGCGTCATCGACCAGTTGGCCGATAGCAGTCTGTTGTCTGGCGACGAAGCGCGGAGACTGGCCAGAGTGGGTCTGGCCAACTATTTCGCGGGAGCACTCATCCTCCCCTATGGTGACTTCCTCGCCACCGCCGAGGCCGAGGCCTATGATATCGAAAAGCTCGGGCGCCGGTTCGGGGTCGGCTTCGAAACGATCTGCCATCGGCTCTCGACGCTCCAACGGGCCGATGCTCGCGGCATCCCCTTCTTCTTTGTGCGGGTCGATCGTGCCGGCAATATCTCCAAACGACAATCGGCAACCGATTTCCATTTCTCCCGTGTCGGCGGAAGCTGCCCACTGTGGAAGGTCTACGAGGCCTTCACGCAGCCCGGTCGGGTGCTTCGCCAGATCGCGCAAATGCCCGATGGCCGCACCTACCTTTGGATTGCGCGAACGGTTAGCAGTGGCAACGCAGGCTTCGACGTGCCGGGCAAGACATTTGCGGTCGGACTGGGCTGCGACATTCGTCACGCCTCGCGGCTTATCTATTCGCGGGGACTGGATTTGGACGATCCAACAGCGGCGACGCCGATCGGAGCTGGCTGCAAGGTCTGTGAACGTCCAGCGTGCCCGCAACGCGCCTTCCCTGCAATTGGGCGGGCGGTGGCGGTAGACGAGAACCGAAGCACCTTGGCCCCTTATCCCGCAGCCTGATTCGCAAGCTACATGATTGTTGAGACGGTGATGACAAGGCCCCTAATCCATCTCAAATGGCTGAACGCTCCGAACGCCATCCCCACCTACTCGGTTTTGGCGGCCGAGCGCATTCTTGCCGATCACGCAATGCTGGATCGCTGGCGTGAAGCCGACCGAATGGCCGAGGCCTGACCAGGAGATCGCCACCGCCTCTAGGTTGGGGCCTGATCCTATCGAACTGAAAGGCGCTCCATTTCCAACCGAAAATAGAGCGCTCAGGACTCACCTCAGAAGAAGCATATAAAGAAATCTTTATATGTCGCTTGACAGCAGCCTCCCGATGCTGTTGAAGGAGCCTGTCGAGGTTCCCCGCTTCAGGCATGACGGCGGGGCTAAGACGGGAAGCCGGTGGTGCCCTTCGAGCAGAGTCCGGCGCTGCCCCCGCAACTGTAAGCGGCGAGTGGTGGCTCCATTTTGTGTCACTGAGCTTTTGCACGAGGCTCGGGAAGGCCGGAGCCATTGCGATGACCCGCAAGCCAGGAGACCTGCCTTCGACGGCATAATGTTCCTCGGACGGGGGTTCCTCCGGTGGATCGCGCTTGAAGCAGGCTCGTGGCATATCGTCATCCGGGCCTTCTACGTCCAGCGCGCTCTTCCTACGACCCTACCGCCCGGCAAAGCAGGTGATCGGTCGATGTCTTCAGTCCTGTTTCGCTCCGTCCTCTTGCGACGAATGCGCCTGCGTGCCGTGCTGATCTTCGGCTGACGCGGCGCGCGCCCCAATCCCACACAATTCCAGAACCATGACGGACCGGTCGACGCGCTGGCCCGAAGGAGACCTCGCATGCCTGTGACTAGCGTGAAATTAGGATATGACGCCATGGCGCACCAAGACTTTGAGTTCAGCATCAGCCGTATCGCTTTCGACGAGAATTATCGTCCTGCCGAGAATACGCGCATCACGACCAACTTTGCCAACTTGGCGAGGGGGGAGAGCCGCCGGGAGAATTTGCGCAATACGTTGCGGATGATCGACAATCGATTCAACTCCCTGGCGCATTGGGACAACCCCAAAGGCGACCGATATGCGGTCGAGCTTGAGATCATTACCGCCGAAATGCGCATCGATTCAGACGACAGCGACACTGTCTTCCCTCTGATCGAAATCCTTCAGACGACGATTATCGATAGCAAAACGGGCGAACGCATCACCGGCATGGTGGGCAACAATTTCTCCTCTTATGTGCGAGACTATGATTTTAGCGTCGTTCTGCCGGCGTATATGAAGAGCCACCCCGATGCGGGCGCTCCGAACGATTTTGGTGACCTGCATGGAAAGCTGTTCAAGCATTTCCTGAATTCGCGCGCCTATCGCGACAATTTCAGCAAGCTGCCAGTCATCTGCCTGAGCGTGTCAAGCAAGGAGGTCTATCACCGGACCCCAAACGAGCACCCCATTTTAGGGATTGAATATCGCAACGACAAATTCTCCATGACTGATGAATATTTCGCAAAGATGGGCATGAAGGTTCGCTACTTCATGCCGCCGAACAGTGTGGCACCCTATGCTTTCTATCATATCGGCGAACTGCTCGGCGACTACACCAGTCTTGAGCTGGTCAGCACGATCAGCGTGATGGAGACCTTCCAGAAAATCTATCGACCCGAGATTTACAACGCCAATTCCGCGGCGGCTGAGCATTATCAGCCCAGCTTGAAGTATCAGGACTATTCGCTCACCCGCATTGTCTATGACCGGGAGGAACGGAGCAGGCTGGCTGTCGAACAGGGGAAGTTCGCCGAGGAGTGCTTCATCAAGCCCCATTGGGCCGTGCTTGAGCAATGGTCCGCCGCCTTCGCCCTTTGATCATTCGAGAATATAAGGTCACCAATCCATGAAAATATTGTTGCCCACGTCCACCGCTGGCAGCTTGCCAAAGCCGTCCTGGCTTGCCCAGCCTGAGATACTTTGGTCGCCCTGGAAGCTGGAGGGCGAGGAACTGGTTGGGGGCAAGCAGGATGCCTTGCGCCTGGCCGTGGAAGATCAGCGGCAGGCGGGCATCACCATCGTCGGCGACGGCGAGCAGACGCGCCAGCACTTCGTCACGACGTTTGTCGAGCATCTCAGCGGCGTCGATTTTGAAAAGCGCGAAACCGTCAGAATCCGCAATCGCTATGATGCAAGCGTGCCGACGGTCGTTGGCGCTGTCTCCCGTCCCAATCCGGTTTTCGTCGAGGACGCGAAGTTTCTGCGAGCACAAACCGATCAGCCGATCAAATGGACGCTGCCTGGCCCCATGACGATGATCGATACGCTCTACGACGCCCACTATAAAAGCCGCGAAAAGCTGGCATGGGAGTTCGCCAAGATCCTCAATCAGGAAGCGAGGGAGTTGGAGGCCGCGGGCGTCGACATCATCCAGTTTGACGAGCCGGCGTTCAATGTCTTCTTTGACGAGGCAAACGACTGGGGAATCGCTACTCTGGAGAAGGCGGCCGAGGGGCTAAAGTGCGAAACGGCGGTCCACATCTGCTATGGCTATGGCATCAAGGCCAATACCGACTGGAAGAAGACTCTGGGATCGGAATGGCGGCAGTATGAGGAAACCTTCCCCAATCTGCAGAAGTCCAGGATCGATATCATCTCGCTGGAATGCCATCATTCCCATGTTCCGATGGATCTCATCGCACTCATCAGGGGCAAAAAGGTGATGATCGGTGCCATCGACGTGGCGACGGATACCGTCGAGACGCCGGAAGAAGTGGCCGACACCCTCAGGAAGGCACTGCAATTCGTGGATGCCGACAAGCTCTACCCCAGCACCAACTGCGGCATGGCGCCACTGTCCCGTCGTGTGGCGAGGGGCAAGCTCGATGCTCTGGGCGCAGGCGCGGAAATCGTCCGACAAGAACTCGCTGCCTGAGGCGCTGTTGGAGACGTCGCTGGCGTTTGGCGACAAGCCCTGAACCCCATCCGTTTCGATCAATGTCAGCACGTCGTGATCCAGCCTTGTTGTGAAAGGACAGGATGGATCGCGACGTAGGCTGGCCGCTTCCCTTTCCGGAGAACGCTGAATGCCTCGATCGTACACGCTGGTGATCAATTGCCCGGACCGTCCCGGCATTGTTCATCATGTCAGCGGTCTCATTTTGAGCATGGCGGCAATATTGTGGAATCGCGCCAGTTTGAAGACAGGGAAACAGGGCGCTTCTTCCTCAGCACCGTCTTCGAAAGCGATTGCGAACGATCGGTGATGGCAGACGGGGTTGCAAAACTCGATGATGAATTTGCCATGGACTGGAAGCTGGTGCCAGCCGGTCAGCCCGTCAAAGTCCTGATCCTGGTGTCCAAGTTCGATCATTGCTTGGCCTATCTGCTCGTAATAGCGCTTTTGTCAGGCCTGCTGTTGACGGTCGTCCTTTCCTTCAGCCACTTTCTTGGGCGCTGGCTGGGCTTCAATTGAGAAGACCGGATGGTCCTTCAGTTCTGCGGGTCCAAGAAGAGCCTCGCCTCTGGCGTTCCCATGGCGGGCGTCCTGTTCGCCACGTCGCAGGTGGGCGCCATCATCCTTCCGCTCATGTTCTTTCACCAGATCCAGCTCATGGTCTGCGCGGTACTGGCGCGGCGCTACGCCGACCAACAGTTTAGCGCCGTCACATCACAGGCGGCGTAGGATTTCGCAATCTTCGCGACTTCGCTGAATCGCCCTCAACAGGGTTCGCCAATTCAGCCATGGTCATCGACCAGGGGCTGTGATTTCAAGCGCTCTTGTCGAGGGAGCCCTGAAAATGACAGAGTTGGAAACACATCCCGCCGCGTCGGAGACGCGATTGTGCGAAATGGTCTTTCCCGAGCAGGCCAATCACTATGGCACGCTCTTTGGAGGCACGGCGCTGAGCCTCATGGGCAAGGCTGCCTTCATCGCGGCAAGCCGTCACGCGCGCGCCGCCGTAGTCATGGCGCGATCCGAACAAATCGCGTTTCACCATCCCGTCTCGGTCGGCCAGCTCGTAGAATTGCACGCCTATATAACGCGGGACGGGCGTTCCTCGATGACCGTCGAGGTTGAGATGATCAGCGAAACCCTTTCGACCGGTCATCGCAGCCAAGCGGTGAAGGGCCAGTTTGAAATGGTTTCGGTCGACGAGCACGGCAAACCCAAGCCCTATCGCCAGCAAGCGTAGAACGTCCGGGAAATTTGCAAAGTTCGCCGATTTGCAGCTTTTCCTTCGCAAATCTTCGCCTTTTCAGAGGTGTCGGCTCCCTCGCGCGTGCGGGTAAGGATTTTCGACTCTGAAAAATTGCCCTGTAGAGATTTGCGCCGATGAATGATGCTTTTTGCCAGCCGCTTCCCGGCACCGACCTCACCTATTTCGATGCGCGCGCAGCGATCGATGCCATCCGACCTGGTGCTTACGACAAGCTCCCCTATGTGTCGCGGGTTCTTGCCGAGCAGCTCGTCAGGCGCTGCGATACGGCGCTGTTGCCCGAAGCGCTGGGGCAAATTGCAGAAAGCAAGCGCACGCTCGATTTCCCTTGGTATCCTGCGCGCGTCGTTTGTCATGACATTCTGGGGCAAACGGCACTCGTCGATCTCGCGGGCCTGCGCGACGCCATAGCCGATGAAGGCGGCGATCCAGCCAAGGTGAACCCCGTTGTTCCAACCCAGCTCATCGTAGACCATAGCCTGGCCGTCGAATTTGGCGGCTTCGATCGGCAAGCGTTCGAGAAGAACCGCGCGGTGGAGGATCGCCGCAACGAAGATCGCTTTCACTTCATCGAGTGGACCAAGAAGGCGTTCGAGAATGTGGACGTTATCCCGCCGGGCAACGGGATCATGCACCAGATCAATCTGGAGAAGATGTCGCCCGTTGTGCAGGTCCGCGACGGTGTCGCCTTCCCGGACACCTGCGTTGGCACCGATAGCCACACGCCGCACGTCGACGCGCTCGGCGTTATCGCGATCGGCGTCGGAGGGCTGGAGGCCGAGACCGTCATGCTCGGCCGCGCTTCGATGATGCGGTTGCCCGACATCGTCGGCGTAAAACTGACCGGCCAGCGCCAGCCCGGCATCACCGCGACCGACATCGTTCTCGGCATCACTGAGTTCCTGCGCAAGGCACGTGTGGTCGGCGCCTGGGTCGAGTTCTTCGGAGAGGGTGCGGACAGCCTCACCATTGGCGACCGCGCGACCATCTCGAACATGTGCCCGGAATATGGCGCGACCGCCGCCATGTTCTATATCGACAGCCAAACCATCGACTATCTGCGCCTCACAGGGCGTGAGCCGGAACAGGTCGCGCTGGTCGAGACCTACGCGAAGCACACCGGGCTCTGGGCCGATGCGCTCAAGACTGCCGAATATGAGCGCGTTCTGGAGTTCGACCTGTCGAGCGTCGTGCGCAACATGGCCGGCCCGTCCAACCCGCATAAGCGCCTGCCGACCTCTGCGCTCGCGGAGCGCGAGATCGCCGTCAATCTCGACAAGGCGGTCGCTGAGGAAAAGCAGGGCCTGCTGCCCGACGGCGCGGTCATCATCGCTGCGATCACGAGTTGCACCAACACGTCAAACCCGCGCAATGTCGTCGCCGCCGGCCTGCTCGCCAAGAAAGCGAACGCGCTGGGCCTCGTCCGCAAGCCCTGGGTGAAGACCAGCTTCGCGCCCGGCTCGAAGGTGGCGCGGCTTTACCTGAAGGATTCGAAGCTGCTGCCAGAGCTGGAGAAGCTCGGCTTCGGCATCGTCGCCTATGCCTGTACGACCTGCAACGGCATGTCCGGCGCTCTCGATCCAGCGATTCAGGACGAGATCATCGAGCGCGACCTCTACGCCACCGCCGTCCTGTCGGGGAACCGCAATTTCGACGGTCGCATCCACCCCTATGCGAAGCAGGCCTTCCTCGCCTCGCCGCCGCTGGTGGTCGCCTATGCGATCGCGGGCACGGTGCGTTTTGACATCGAGCAGGATGTGTTGGGGCTCGTCAATGGCAGGGAGATCCGTCTCAAGGACCTGTGGCCGAGCGATGAAGAGATCGACGCGATCGTCGCAGCGTCCGTGAAACCGGAGCAGTTCCGGGAAATCTACGAACCGATGTTCGCCTCCCGCGACACCGGCAAGGCCGATCCCCTTTACGACTGGCGACCGCAATCGACCTACATTCGCCGCCCGCCCTATTGGGACACCGAGGGCGTGGGCGCGCTCGCCGCCAATCCGCGCAGCCTCAAGGGCATGCGTCCACTCGCTATCCTGCCGGACAACATCACGACCGACCACCTCTCCCCGTCGAACGCCATCCTCGCCAGCTCGGCAGCGGGCGAGTACCTCACGAAAATGGGCGTGCCGGAAGAGGATTATAACAGCTACGCCACGCACCGCGGTGATCATCTCACCGCCATGCGCGCGACCTTCGCCAATCCACAGCTTATCAATGAGATGGCCGTGGTCGACGGCGCGGTGAAGAGAGGTTCGCTCGCGCGCGTCGAACCCGACGGCAAGGTCATGCGCATGTGGGAGGCGATCGAGACCTATCTCGACCGCCGGCAGCCGCTGATCATCATCGCCGGCGCCGATTATGGTCAAGGATCGTCGCGTGACTGGGCGGCGAAGGGCGTGCGCCTCGCGGGGGTCGAGGCGATCGTGGCGGAAGGGTTCGAGCGCATCCACCGGACCAACCTCATCGGCATGGGCGTGCTGCCGCTCGAGTTCGAACCGGGCACCACGCGCCTGACCCTGGGCCTGGATGGGACCGAGACTTTCGACGTGCTGGGTGAGCGCCAACCGGGCGCGACGCTCAACCTGATCATCCACCGCCGCGACGGCCAGAAAATCAGCACAGCCGTCAGGTGCCGCCTCGACACCGCCGAGGAGGTCTCGATCTACGAGGCCGGCGGGGTTCTCCAGCGCTTCGCCAAGGATTTCCTGGCTTCCGAAAAAGGCGTTGCGTGATGTCGCCTATTAAGTCTGGCCTGCCGCAAATCCGCATCCCCGCCACTTATATGCGGGGTGGGACGAGCAAGGGTGTCTTCTTCCGCCTCGAAGACATGCCCGAGCCGACGCGGGCCCCCGGCATCGCACGCGACAAGCTGTTCCAGCGGGTGATCGGCAGCCCCGATCCCTATGCCGCGCATATCGACGGTATGGGCGGCGCAACTTCGAGCACCAGCAAATGCGTCATTGTCTCGCCCAGCACGCAGCCCGGTCATGATGTCGACTATCTCTACGGCCAGATCGCGATCGATACCGGCTTCGTCGATTGGTCGAGCAATTGCGGCAATCTTTCGACCGCTGCGGGAGCCTTTGCCATCCACGCCGGCTATGTCGATCCGGCGCGGGCCGAACAGGGTATCGTCACGGTTCGCATCTGGCAGGCCAATATTGGCAAGACGATCATCACGCATGTCCCGGTGACGGACGGCGCTGTTCAGGAAACCGGCGATTTCGAACTGGATGGCGTGACCTTTCCCGCCGCCGAAATCGTCCTTGAATTTCTCGACCCGGCTGAGGACGGCGACGAGGGCGGCTCCATGTTCCCGACCGGCAACCTCATCGATGAACTCGACGTGCCGGAAGACGTGGTTCCAGGCGGCAAGATCAAGGCGACGCTTATAAACGCGGGCATCCCCGCCGTTTTCGTCAACGCGGCAGACATCGGCTATGCTGGCACCGAGCTGCGAGAGGCGATCAATGGCGATCAGGCCGCCCTGCAGCGGTTCGAGGCCTTGCGCATCGCCGGCGGGCTTAAGATGGGTCTGTTCAAGGCGCCCGAAGATGCCGCGAAAAGCCTGCGCGCTCCGTGTATTGCCTTCGTCGCGCCCGCCACCAGCTACACGTCCTCGAGCGGCAAGACGATCACCGCCGAGGATATCGATCTGCTCGTTCGCGCACTGTCCATGGGCAAGCTGCACCATGCGATGATGGGCACCGCATCCGTCGCCATTGCCACGGCGGCGGCGGTTCCCGGTACGCTCGTCAATCTGGCGGCAGGCGGCGGCGAACGTCAGGCGGTGCGGTTTGGGCATCCCTCCGGGACTTTGCGGGTCGGCGCAGAAGCGCGCCAGGAAGATGGCCATTGGTCGGTGACCAAGGCCATCATGAGCCGGAGTGCCCGTATCCTCATGGAAGGCTGGGTACGTATTCCTGGCGATACGTTCTAGGTTTTCCGGCCTGTAACAGGCTGCGTCACGCCCCGCTTGTGCAGCCCCAATCCGTCGCTGGGCTGGCGGGCATGTACCGCAGAACTGACCGTTGGCCGCCGTCGTCGTCGAGGTCAGGCATGCCCCCCCTACCCCTCGTGGCATTGGCACATAATATAGACTGAACAGGCTTCCCGCTGCCCATCGAGGCTATGCCATTAGCAGGTTTTTGGCAGAAGCAGACATCCAAGGCGGCGGACTAAACAGCTAGCGGTTTCGTCTACATTGGCCTTGGCTTGACAGCTGCTTTTGCGGGCAATCAAAAGAAGTAAACCGCCTACCTTCTTGTAAGCCGCCTTGAATAGCGCGCATGTGCGCGCCAAAGGCTGATTTATGGTCCGATATAAAAAACAGGATGAAGCGGACGCGGGTGTCGCCGATGGATGCGGGGGCGACCGTCGCGACTGATCGGCGGCTCGCTCTTCGCTTCCTCGGCGCGCAGATGACGGATTGGTCCACCGCCACGATGCCGCTGTTACCGCGGACAGGATCACGCATTGTCGAGCCCGGGGATTCCCCGGGGTCAGAGGTATTTGTCGCGTTCCACGACGCCATTGGATTAACGAGGCGCAAGGCCTACATTGGAGGCGATGCCGCCCGACCAGCCCACCGCAGCACCGCTGCCGCCCGTCTGGGCGACCCTGCGACGCTTCCTGCCCTATCTTTGGCCCTCCGATGCGCCTGTCCTCCAGCGCAGGGTCGTCCTGGCCATGATCTTCGTCGCGCTGGCAAAGGCGGTGACCTTGCTCATGCCCTTTGCCTACAAGGGCGCGATTGACCGCATGGCGCCGGGGCTGGAGCCCGCAGCCGGGCTCGCCATGGCGCTGGTTGCCGCCTATGCAGGGGCCCGCTTCGGCGGCGTGCTGTTCGACAATCTGCGCAACGCCGTCTTCGAGAAGGTAGGACAGGAAGCGGGGCGGCGCCTGTCGGATGACGTGTTCGTCCATCTCCACCGGCTCTCGCTGCGCTTTCATCTCGACCGGCGTACCGGTGCGGTCACCAAGATCGTGGAACGCGGCACGAAGAGCATCGACACGATGCTCTATTTCCTGCTGTTCAACATCGCGCCGACCATCCTGGAACTTGTTGCCGTATGCGCCATCTTCCTGGTGAAGTTCGGGCCGGGACTGGTGGGCGCTACGCTGGCGATGGTCGCGCTCTATATCTGGTTCACCCGCACCGTAACCGAATGGCGCAACCAGTTGCGCCGCGACATGGTGGACATGGACACCAATGCCGTCGCCCATGCCGTCGACAGCCTGCTGAATTTCGAGACGGTCAAATATTTCGGCGCGGAAGAGCGCGAGGCGCGGCGCTACGGCACGGCCATGCGCCGGTACGCGCAGGCGGCGATCAAGAGCGAGAACAGCCTCGCCTGGCTTAATATCGGCCAGTCCTTGATCACCAATCTCATGATGGCGGGCGCCATGGCCTATACCGTCTGGGGCTGGAGCCGGGGGCAGTTCACGACCGGCGACGTCGTGCTGGTCAATACGTTGCTCTCGCAGCTCTTCCGTCCGCTCGACCTGCTGGGCATGGTCTATCGCACCATCCGGCAAGGGTTGATCGACATGGAAGCGATGTACCGGCTGATCGATACGCCCGCGGAAGTCGCCGACGCGCCCGGCGCGCCAGCGCTGCGCGTCGCGGGCGGCACGGTGCGGTTCGATCAGGTCCGCTTCGGCTACGACCCGGAACGGGAGATATTGCACGGCGTCAGCTTCACCGTTCCGGCTGGACGGACGCTGGCCATTGTCGGCCCTTCGGGCGCGGGGAAATCCACCATCGCGCGGATATTGTTCCGCTTCTACGACATTCAGGCGGGCGCGGTGACCATCGACGGGCAGGACATTGCCCGCGTGACGCAGCCATCGCTGCGCGCGGCCATCGGCATCGTCCCGCAGGATATGGTCCTGTTCAACGATACCATCGGCTATAATATCGCCTATGGCCGGGAAGGCGCGCCGCAGGACGCGATCGAGGCTGCGGCGAAGGCCGCGCAGATCCACGATTTCATCATGGGTCTGCCGCAGGGCTATGACACGCGGGTGGGCGAGCGTGGCCTCAAGCTGTCCGGCGGCGAGAAGCAGCGCGTCGCCATTGCCCGCACCTTGCTGAAGGACCCGCCGGTGCTGGTTCTGGACGAAGCGACCAGCGCGCTGGACAGCCGTACCGAAACGGAGATCCAGACCGTGCTGCGCGACCTGAGCCGCCAGCGCACCACGCTGGTGGTGGCCCATCGCCTTTCGACCGTGGTCGATGCGGACGAGATCATCGTGCTGGACCAGGGACGTATCGTCGAGCGCGGTCGTCATGCCGACCTGGTCCGGGCGGACGGCCTTTACGCGACCATGTGGGCCCGCCAGGCGACCGAGCGCGACGAACGGCCGGGCGAGGCAAGCGTGGACGACATGTTCGAGGTGGCACAGCCGTAGGGAGACTTGGAATGGGCGGGGAACAGTCAGAGCATGAAGGCGGCTGCCATTGCGGAGCGGTGCGCTTCAGGGTGACCCTGAGCGAGGGGTTCGCGTCGGCGCGGCGCTGCACCTGTTCCTACTGCCGGATGCGCGGGGCAATCGCCGTGTCGGCGCGGCTGGGCGGGCTGGACATATTGCAGGGAGCCGACCGCCTGTCCGTTTACCGGTTCAACACCGGCGCTGCGCAGCATTATTTCTGTTCGGTGTGCGGCATCTACACCCACCATCAACGCCGGTCGAACCAGGAGGAATATGGCGTCAACATAGCCTGCCTGGACGGCGTCAGCCCTTTCGATTTCCCCGCCGTGCCGGTGCTGGATGGCGTCCATCACCCCAACGACCATGGTGGCGTCGCACGGCGCGCGGGTATCCTGCGGTTCGACCCTGCCGGCTGACCCCGTCAGTCGACGAAGTTCGCCGCCACCTCGGCCGGCACGCGCAGGATGCGGCCGGTCGCCTTGTCGATGATCGCCCATGTCGATCGCGACGCGACCTTTACCTTGCCGTCGGGGCCGACAAATTCGATGAAGCGATCGAACCGGGCGCCGCGCGGACCTTCGGGAATGGAGGTCCGCGCGGTCACGGTTTCCCCTTCCCGCACATTGCCGCGATAGTCGATCTCGTGCCGGGTCACGACCCAGACGTAGGCGGCGACATGCTCCGGATCGGCGTCGCGCATCCAGTGGTCGGTGGCGACTTGCTCCATCCATTGCACCCAGACGGCGTTGTTCACATGGCCGAGAACGTCGATATGCTCCGGCCCGGCCGTGATCTGGGTCGTGTAGCTGGACGCCATCAGTTCGCCATCCGCAACTGCCACAGGATGAAGGCGAATTCCTCGGCCGTTTCGCGCAGGCTTTCGAACCGCCCGGACTTGCCGCCATGGCCGGCACCCATGTTGGTTTTCAGCAACAGAACATTCTGGTCCGTCTTGGTCGCCCGCAGTTTGGCCACCCATTTGGCCGGTTCCCAATAAGTGACGCGCGGATCGTTGAGGCCGGCCGTCACCATGATCGGCGGATAGTCCTGCGCCCGGACATTGCTGTAGGGGTCGTAGCTGTGGATCGTGCGGAACGCCGCCTCGTCCTCGATCGGATTTCCCCATTCGGGCCATTCGCCCGGCGTCAGCGGCAGCGTCTCGTCCAGCATGGTGTTGAGCACATCGACGAAGGGCACATGCGCGACCACCGCGCCCCACAGGCCGGGGTCGCTGTTGACCACGGCGCCCATCAGTTCGCCACCGGCCGATCCGCCCGAAATGCTGATCCTGCCCTTGCTGGTGTAGCCAAGGTCGATCAGCCCCTTCGCCACGTCGACGAAATCGGTGAATGTGTTGGTGCGCTTGTCGAGCTTGCCGTCCAGATACCATTGCTGGCCCAGGTCATCGCCGCCACGGATATGCGCCAGCGCAAAGGCAAAACCCCGGTCCAGCAGGGACAGGCGGCTGGTGGAAAAACCCGGCTCCATCGCGATGCCGTAGGCGCCATAGCCATAAAGATGCAGGGGCGCACTGCCGTCGCGCGGCAGGGTCTTGCGATAGACGATCGAAACGGGGATCGGCGTCCCGTCCCGGGCGGGGACCATAAGCCGCTCGGTCGCATAGAGGTCGGCGTCATAGCCCGACGGGATCTCCTGGACCTTCAGCACCTCCAGCGCGCCGGTGGCCAGATCATAATCGTAGACGGTGTCGGGCGTGACCATCGATTCATAGCCGATACGCAGTTTCGTCACGTCATATTCGGGATTGTCGTCGAGCGACGCCGAATAGCTGGCTTCCGGGAAGGGGATGCGTCTTGCCTCATGCGTCGCATAGTCGCGCAGCTCGATCTGGTCCAGGCCATCCTGTCGCCCTTCGGTGACGTAGAAGCCCTTGAACAGGGTGAAATCGGTCAGGTAGAAATGATCGTCGGGCGCGATCACTTCTTCCCACTCCCCCGGTGCGGATAGCGCCGCTTTCACCAGCCGGAAATTGGGATGGGCGTCGTTGGTGCGGATGTAGAGCGTGCCGTCATGTTCATCGACGTCATATTCCCGGCCCGCGCTACGCGCGGACACCAGCAGCGGCGTCGCGGTCGGATCGTCGGCGGGCACGAGCCAGGCTTCGCTGGTCACATGGTCGCCGGTGGCGATGACGATCCATTTTTCCGATGAGGTGAGGCCGATGGAGACGCGAAAGCCCTCATCATCCTCGTGAAAAAGCTCGGCATCGTCAGCGACATCCTGTCCCAGCCAGTGCAGCCGCGCATTGTCCGTCCGCCAGTTTTCGTTGGCAAGGCCGTAGAGCAGCCCCTTGCTGTCCGCCGTCCACACCAGCGACGACAGCGTGTCGGAGATGACGTCGGGCAATATCTCTCCACTGGAAAGATCCTTGATCCGCGCTTCGAACCGTTCCGACCCATCGATGTCGATCGCATAGGCGAGGTAGCGCCCGTCCGGGCTGACCGACATGGCACCGAGCCGGAAATAATCATGCCCGTCCGCAAGGGCCGGTTCGTCCAGGATGAGCTGATCCTCGCCCCCGGCAACCGGCCTGCGATACCATTTGCGATATTGCGCGCCGGTTTCGAACGCGCGCCAGTATATATAGTCGCCGTCCTTCTGCGGCACCGAACGATCGTCCTCCCTGATGCGGCCCTTCATTTCGGCGAACAGCGCATCGGTCAGGTCCTTGCGCGGGGCCATCGCCGCTTCGAACCAGCGATTTTCCGCCTCCAGGAAGGCAAGCACATCCTTGTCCCGGACGTCGGGGTAACCGGGATCGCGCAGCCAGGCCCAGGGGTCCTCCACCGTGATGCCGTGACGGGTGAAGCTGTGCGCACGGCGTTCGGCGACGGGGGGCAGGCTTTGATCGGTCATTAACTATCCATGGTTCAGACAACAGGGGGATGCTGGAATAAGCAGCCCGGCCCCTCTATGTTGTCGCCTTCATGCCCGGTGCAAGGGCCGAATGCATTTCAAGGAAGTTCGATGTCCAGTTATGAAGATCGCCTGAAGGCCCTGCGCGCACAATTGGTGCGCCAGCAACTCGACGGCTTCGTGGTGCCGCTGACCGACGAGCATATGAGCGAATATGTCGGCGCCTATGCGCAGCGGCTCGCCTGGCTCACCGGCTTTCAGGGATCGGCCGGCAGCGCGGTGGTGCTGCCGGAAGAAGCCGCGATCTTCGTCGATGGCCGTTACACGCTCCAGGTGCGCGAACAGGTCGATGGAGCGCACTGGCAATATGAGAGCGTGCCGCAGACGTCGATCGCGGCGTGGCTGAAGGACCATGCGGCCAATGGCGCGCGTATCGGCTACGATCCCTGGCTGCACACCCGCGCCTGGGTCGGGCAGGCGACCGAGGCGCTGAGCCAGAAAGGTGCCGAACTGGTCGCGGTCGACACCAACCCCGTGGATGCCATCTGGCCAGACCGCCCCGCGCGCAGCGACGCGAAGCTGGTCGTGCACGGCGACGACGTCGCCGGCCGATCTGCGGCGGAAAAGCGCGCGGACATGGCCGATTGGCTGACCGGCAGGAACGCCGATGCCGTGGTCCTTTCCGCGCTCGATTCGATCGCCTGGACCTTCAACATCCGGGGCAAGGACGTGGATCGCACGCCGGTCGCGCTCGCCTATGCCGTCGTCCATGCCGACGCGACCGCCGACCTGTATGTCGCGCCCGAAAAGATGGACGAGGCCGTCGCCCAGCATCTGGGCAATGCGGTGCGCGTGCATGACCGCGCCGCATTCGCGGACGCGCTCGCCGATTTTTCGGGCAAGACCGTCGTCGCCGATCCCGAGCGAGCGGTCGCGGCGATCTTCAACGGCCTCGACGCAGGCGGCGCGACCGTGCTGGCGCTGCGCGACCCGGCCGTGCTGCCGAAAGCGATCAAGAACGCGACCGAAATTGCCGGTCACAAGGCGGCACAGGCACGCGATGGCGCTGCGCTGACCCGGTTCCTGCACTGGATCGCGTCGGAGGCACCCAAGGGCGGGCTGGACGAGATGACGGCCGCAAACCGGCTGGAGGCTTTCCGCAAGGATACGGGTTGCCTGGAAGACCTGTCGTTCGACACGATCAGCGGCGCAGGCCCGAACGGCGCGGTCGTTCATTATCGCGTAGAGGAAAGGACCAACCGCCCGATAGAGACGGGCACGCTATATCTGGTCGATTCCGGCGGCCAGTATCGCGACGGCACCACCGACGTGACCCGCACGCTGGCAATCGGCACGCCGACCGACGAGATGCGTCATCGCTTCACCCTGGTCCTGAAAGGCCATGTCGCGCTGGCCCGCGCCGTCTTTCCCCAGGGGACGCGGGGCGGCCAGCTAGATGCACTGGCGCGGCAATATCTGTGGGCCCAAGGGCTGGATTATGCCCACGGCACCGGTCATGGCGTCGGCAGCTTCCTGTCGGTGCATGAAGGGCCGCAGCGGATCGCGACATTCGGCGGCGGGGACGAGCCGCTCGCCGCGGGGATGATCCTGTCGAACGAGCCGGGCTACTACAAGACCGGCGAATATGGCATCCGCATCGAAAATCTGGTGTTGGTGCAGGAACTGGCCATCCCTGGCGCGGAAAAGGAGATGCTGGGTTTCGAAACGCTGACCTTTGCGCCGATCGACCGACACCTGATCGCCACCGATATTCTGTCAAGCGACGAACGCGCGTGGATCGACGCCTATCATGCCAGCGTGCTCGCCATCGTCGGCCCGCAGCTTTCAGGCGACGCGCTCGCCTGGCTCAAGGCCGCCTGCGCGCCGCTCTAGGCGCGGTCCGGCTGGGTTTCGGACATTGCGTTGCCGGCCGCATCCTCACGGCTCTGCGCTTTGCGGCGGCGCAGATTGTCGCGCAGCGCCCGCGCCAACCGTGCCTTGCGTTCGTCCTGGGTCTCATCCATGGACACCGCATAAGCAAAATGCGCGGGCGGCCGCAACCCGCCTTGACATACGCAACCCGTGCGGCCATAGGCCCGGCTCCATCGCCGGACAGGCACGGAGACGCAACAGAGTGCTGCCGTAGCTCAGTGGTAGAGCGCATCCTTGGTAAGGCTGAGGTCGTGAGTTCAATCCTCACCGGCAGCACCATTTTTTCAAAGACTTAGCGAACTTACCCCGACAGGGGGCGACCTCGGGCAGGTCATGGGCAGGCGCTGCGATCAGCGATCTGCTCAATGGCATCGGGGCAATTTTGCCGTTCGCTTTGACCTGCGTTGATGGCACGATGCTGCGATACACATGCTTTCGTCACACAATCGGTCCGCGTTTCTGGCTTGATCGCAGCTCATACGCGTTGACTACGCGATTGGCCGCGACGGCTTCGAACCGATCCTTCTTATCAAGGGCAGCACTGTCCTTCTAAAATATGTCTTCCTTGGTGCGCGGCGAATGCTTGGGCGGCATGCCTGTTCAACGAACTGGCCGCCAACGTCGCGTGGAATGACCTGCCCGCATCGGGCGAACCGGACCGCCTGGAAATGTGGGCAGATAGCGCCGCGTTAGGGCCGGTTGACCATGCGCGACTGCGAACGACGGCTGGTCCGCAGCAACCACACTGTGCCGAGATCGACGGGCGATGATGCGCAGGTTCGGCCATTGCCCGCCTCCGGTCCACGCTCGTCGACCGAAGGCTTTCGTTAAAAATCCCGGTCCGTCCCCCGTTGGCCGATCTTGGCATGCAGCTTTTCCACCTTGCTCTCGCTGACCGCTTTTGCCGTATCGCCAGGCCCTGAGAAGATGCCTGCCATCCCGTCCACGGTTTGGCGTTTCCCCGATGGGATCATCATACGCATGCGAGGAGATTTCCAGCCAGCTTTCGCACTTCTTCGGTTCGAAAATGTGCACCAAAAAGCTATTGCAAATGACTTGCAAAAGCTTTTTGGTGCACATAAGAGTGCGGGAAATCAAAAAAGGGGACCCATTTTCTCATGCCTGCCTTGCTGACCATCATCGCAGCCACCGCCGCTGCCGTCCCGGCCGCCGAGGCCCCTGCTACCCCGGGCGCAGACGAGATCATAGTCACCGGCCAACGAACGGAAGGGCAGGATGACTATGCGGTAAAGAAGCAGACGACCACGATGCGCTTCCCGCTGTCGCAGCGCGAAACGCCCCAGTCGGTCAGCGTCGTCACCCGCGCCCAGATCCAGGATTTCCAACTTAACGACATCAACGACCTGCTGAAAACCGTTCCCGGCGTCCAGGTGCAGGCGCAGGAAACCGACCGCATCTATTATTCGGCGCGCGGCTTTGATATCCAGACTTTCCAGATAGACGGCATCGGCCTGCCGTTCGCCTTCGAGGTGCAGACCGGATCGATCGACACCGCCATCTACGACCATATCGACGTGGTCCGCGGCGCCCCTGGCCTTCTCTCCTCGACCGGCAATCCATCCGCCGTCGTCAACTTCATCCGCAAACGCCCGACGCGCACCTTTCAGGCGAGCGGCAGCGCGCAATATGGCTCATATGACCATTTGCGCCTCGACGCCGATGTGAGCGTTCCGCTGACCGCCGATGGCGGCATTCGCGCCCGCGCGGTCGGCGCCTATCTCGATGAAGACAGCTATCTCGACCGTTATGGTCTGCGCCGCTGGACGGGCTATGGCATTATCGAGGCCGATCTCGGTCCGCAGACGACTTTGACGCTCGGCTACGGGCACCAGGATCATCAGAGCCGCGGTGCGACCTGGGGCGCGCTCCCGCTTTATTATACCGACGGCACCCGCATCGACCTGCCGCGCTCGGCCAACAGCGGGCCCGACTGGGCCGGCTGGAACGTCACAGACCGGCAGATTTTCGGCGATATCGTCCATCATTTTAACGACGACTGGCATGCGAAGCTGACGGTCGTACGCCGCGCCGTCAGCGAGGATGACCGGCTCTTCTATGTCTATGGCAATCCCAGCGCGGTCTTCCCCGACGGCATCGACCCGGCCCTGAGTGCCACCGGCGGTAATATCCGCAGCTATCCCGGCGCCTTCCGCGCGGAAACCCGCAACCTCACCATCGACGCCTATGTCGCGGGAAAGGTAACGGTTTTTGGACGCGAGCATGATGTGATGTTCGGCGTCAACCGCAGCGCGCAACGCTATATCCAGACGTCGGGCTATGATTACGGCGCGATCGGCCTGGAATTGGCGATCGACGACGTGCTGAACGGGACCACCCCGGAACCGGACTTCCCGACCGTGTTCAATACCAGCTTCCTCGAAAGCGGCGATCGCACCACGAAGCGAGAGACCGGCTACGGCCTCGTCCGCCTCAGCCTCGCTGATCCTTTCAAGCTCATGCTTGGCGGCAACCTCACCCATGCCACCAGCAAAGGTTTCTCCTACGGCGCCGACATGGCATACGACTGGACGCGCTTCCTCCCCTTCGTCGGTGCGACGCTCGACCTGTCCGACAGCATCAGCGCCTATGCGAGCTTCGCCACCATTTTCAACCCGCAGACCCAGACGACCGCCAACCGCGAACTGATCGATCCGATCAAGGGCGACAATATCGAGGCGGGCTTCAAGGGCGAATGGATGGGCGGCCGGCTCAACGCCAGCATCGCCATCTTCCAGGCGCGGCAAAAGAACACCGCCGAGGCTGCCGGGTTCGACGCGACCATCGGCCAGACCATCTACCGCGGCGTGGACGCGAAATCGCAGGGGATCGAATTCGAATTCGCGGGCATGCTCGCCCCGGGACTTCAGGCGACGGGCGGATACACCGTGATGCGGGTACGCGGCGAGAATGACGAACCGGTCCGCACCTTTGTCCCGCGTCAGCTCGGGCGCCTGACCCTTACCTATTCGCCCCCCGCGCTTCCGGCGCTGAAGATCGGCGCGGCCGTGCAGTATCAAAGCCGGATCTATCTCGAACCGGGTACTGTTTCGATCACCACCGGCGCGCCGGTTCGCATCACCCAGCCCCGCTATGCGCTGGTCGACCTGCTTGCCAGCTACAAGTTCACCGATAACATCCAGATCAGTGCGAACCTCAAGAACGTGACCAACACCAAATATCTGACCGCGCTCAACTATGATCAGGGTTATTACGGCGCCCCGCGCACGATTCTGGGCACCATCAGCCTGAAATATTGATCGGAGGAAGCATTCGAATGACCCCAACCTCGCGTCGCTGGGTCCGCATCGCCTTTGCCGGGCCGGGCGCGGTCCTGATCGCGCTCGTCGTGATGGCCGGCATGACGCTGTGGCTGCCGGCGGGGAAAGCGGGCATAGATAATCTGGTGCTGCCGCTCGTCCTTGCGCCGCTCATCTGGGCCGGGCTCTTCTTTCACGCCTGCCTCGATCGTCGCCTGGGCCGGGTGGCGATCGTTGCGATGGTCCTGCTGCTGGTCCATTCAGGATTGATCGCCAACAGATTTCGCGAAAAAATTTCCACCCCGGCGGAGGCCCATCGATGATCCGCCTGCCCAGGGATGAAACCAAGGCGATGGTCGCCGTGCACGGCTGGTCGGGCATTCTGCTCGGCCTGCTGCTCTACGCAGTGGTGTTGACCGGCACAGCCGCCGTGTTCGCCGAAGAGATTGGCGCATGGTCCGCCGGCCATGTGGCCACCCGATCCGCCTTCGAACGGCCGATGGCGGATTCGCTGCGGCGGCTGGGCGCGAAAACCCCGGACCGCTATAGCGAGGCGGTAGATCTGTTCGAAACCGGCGACCATGATCTCGGCGTCTTCTTCCACCGGCATGAAATGGATCGCGGCGAACTGATCAGCCGTGGTATCTTCTATGTCGTGGGCGATGACGGCCGGGTCATCCATCGCCAGGCAGGCACCAATGAAGATGTCTATGGCGCGCGCAACGACAATGCCTTGAGCAGCTTTCTGGTCGACACCCATGTCCGGCTGCACGTCCCCAATCCCTGGGGCCTGCTGCTGACCGGCATCCTCGGCCTCTCGATGCTGGTTGCGGCGGTATCGGGCCTGCTTATCCATCGTCATCTTTTCAAGGACATCTTCACCCTGCGCCGCTCGGGCAGCGCCGTGCTGGCGAACCGCGACGCGCACAGTGTCGCTGGTACATGGAGCTTGCCTTTCGCGTTCGTCCTCGCCTTCACCGGCAGCTTCTTCTCCTTCTTCGGCACGGTCGGGATGCCGGTGGTGGCGATGGCGGCGTTCGGCGGCGATGTGCAGGCCCTGACCGAAGCGGTGTACGGCACCCCTGGCAAGCCCGATCCCCGGCCCGCCGCGATGGGCAATATGGACCGCATCAATGCCGACGCCATCGCCCGGGCCGGCGCCGTTCCCACTTTCGTCACGATCGAGAATTTCGGCCGCGCCGACGCGAAGGTCACCACCTATCATCCGCCCAGGGACGCCGCCATCGCTCCCATGTCGCTGCTCTATGACGGCGCGACCGCCGCCTTCCTTCAGGAAAAGCCGCTGATCGGACCCCGGCCGTCCACGGGCGGCACGCTGGCCGCCATCATGTCGCCGCTGCATTTCGGCAATTTCGCCGGCCTGCTGTCCAAGGCAATCTGGTTCGGCCTGGGTTTCGCCATGTGTTATGTCACCTATACCGGCATCCGCCTCTGGCTTGTCCGGCGGGAGGGGGGCGTTCGCTCCTTCGCCTGGCTGGAGCGGACCAATGTCGTCGTGGGCCTTGGCTTGCCGTTCGCGCTTGCCGCGTCAACTGCCGTATTCCTCGTCGCCATGCCGTTGGGCAGCGCAACCTGGTGGACACCGGCCGGCTTCCTCATCGGCACGGCGCTGGCCATCATGGCCGGGGCGATCGCGCCCAACGCCGAACGGCTGAGCGCATGGTTGCGCGGCGCGACCGGGGCGATGCTGCTCCTTCTGCCTTTGCTGCGCCTCCTGACCGGAGGCCCGGGCTGGAGCACGGCGTTCGTGGCCGGCCAGCCGATCATTGTCACGCTCGACATCGCCTTCCTGTTCGCGGGCGGCTGGACGCTCTGGCAATTGCGCAGGAATACGGACCGGCCGCGCCCGTCCATCGCGCTGCAACCAGCCGAATGATGCCTTTGCTCACGCTCGCAGCCATTCTCTTCTCGGCCGGCCTCATTCTGCTGCTCGGACTGGGCGATCCCAAGCGCCGTCGCGCCGCGCGCAAAGGGGCGGGGCAAGGTGCAACCTCACGCCGCCTGATCGCTGTCGCTGCCTTGCTCCCCGGTCTGGCTTTCCTCCTGTCCGGCGATGCAGCGGCGTTGCTTCTCTGGCTCGGCGGAGCGGCGGTTGCGGGCTGGGCGGTCACGCTCGTGCTGGCAGCCAGAAGCGATCTAAAAGACTGATAACGGAACAGCCAAGAAGACGGGGGCTGTCACTTCCTGGGGGCAGGCCACTGAAACTCGACGGATAATATGGCTGAACCGGCATGGACAAAATAAAGCTGCCTTCATGCGCCGACCATCGCAATGAGCGCCCTGGTACGAGCCCGGCGTCGGTGTATCGGGCAAAGCCATGGGGGCCACATATCCTGTCCGGAGGGGCCATTATAAAATTGGCCCCTGATTTGGCCTCCAGCTTCACCGGATGCAGACGAACAATTGCGTCCATCGGTGGCCGAGGGATGGAGGGAATAAAGGCGTATTGGATCTTTTGGAACCGTCAGCGAATGATCGCGAATATGGAAATGGTGCCCGGGGACGGAGTCGAACCGCCGACACTGCGATTTTCAGTCGCATGCTCTACCAACTGAGCTACCCGGGCACGGGGTCGCGGCGGCCAGCCGCCGGATGGAGGCGTGCCTATAAGCGTCAATCCGGTTCGGTGTCCAGCCCATAATTGCCGTTTTTTTGCGCAGCTTCGTGGGCGGGAGGACCCGGCACGCGATAGCCTTCACCCAGCCATTGCAGCAAGTCGCGGTCGCGGCAGGCCGCGCCGCAAAAGGGGCGGTTTTCCGGAACGGCGGGCTGACCGCAGACCGGGCAGGGAGAAGGATCAGGCGACATGTCCGGCCGATATGGCAAGCGCCGCGTCGGCGCGCAAGGTGACAGCGCCGCCGCGTCGGCGGGACAGCGTGTCGATCCAGTGGGCGCGCTGGCGCAGATGGTCGATGACCGCCGGGGCGGCCGTCATCGTTGCCGGGCCCCCCTGGCCATGACGTTCGGCACGGCGGAGCAACGCCAGCGCGGCGGTGGCAACCGGGCTTTCGCGCAGCAGCTCGATCAGGTTCGCGCGTTCGCGCCGGCGGATGATCTGGAGGAAGCCGAAGCCGTTGACCGCCGTGCGCTCGAAGGGCAGCGGCAGATATTTGTCGATCTGCGCCGCCGCGATCATCCGTTCGTCCCGGTTGTTCATCGTCGGCAGGTCGATGCCGACCGACCCGGTCAGCCCCATGCGACGAATCGTCTGGGCGGCGAGTTTGGCGCCCTTGGGGCCAAGCTGCGCCGGCGGCAACGATCCGTCCACGTCGATCAGCAGCATTGCGGGCGTCAGATAGAGGCGCAGCGCGGCAGCTTCGGTGCCGACTTCGCCACGCATCGCCTCTTCCATCAGTTCGCTCCAGCCATGGGCTTCCAGCCGGTCCTCCTCATGGGCGGGACAGGGGATGACCGGCACGCCGGTGGCGCGGATGCGCTGGAGCAGGCTGGGGCCGGGGTGTGGCTTGATACCCGGTGCGGCGACGCGCGCCTTTGCGCGCTTAGGGCGCCCTTCCTCCGCGATCGCCTCGCGCAGGATCTCGACCAGAACGGTGGCGCCCTCCGCGAGCTTGGGCGGAATCGGCTCCAGCAAAGCCTCTTCGCCCGACAGCAGCCGCACGATGCCCCGCTTCCTGGGGATCAGCGTGGCGATCAGCCGTCCCTGCATGACCGCGCCCGCCCGTGCGGCGTCGCCGTCGCGCTCGACCAGCGCCTCGACCAACCGGCCATGTTCGATCAGCGCGGCGCGCGCCTCGCCAATACCTTCTTCATAAAGCCATTCGGCCATGTCTGTGTTCCTGTTCGCCAGGATCGCCGAGCCGGGAAATGTGCCATTTCCCCCGCGATCCTTCTAGTCCAGTGGGTAGCCCGCTGCCTTCAGCAGCGCGCGGGTTTCGTAAAGCGGCAGACCCATGATCGCGCTGTGGCTGCCCTGGATGGCGCGGATCAGCCCGGCCGCGCGACCCTGGATCGCATAGCCGCCCGCCTTGCCGCGCCATTCGTCGCTGGCGATATAGGCGTCTATCTCCGCCTGCTCCAGCCGCTTGAAGGTAACGATATTGTCGGCCAGCCGGTGCCGCGCGATGCCCCGGGCGTCGATCAGGGTGATGGCGCTGAGCACGCGGTGCCGCCGCCCCGACAGTAGCGACAGGCAGGTCCGCGCCTGCGCTTCGCTTTCCGCCTTGGGCAGGATGCGCCGGCCCGCCGCGACGACGGTGTCGCCCGACAGGATCAGCGCGCCGACGTGACGCGCCGCAACCGCCGCGCCCTTTTCGGCGGCGATGCGCGCGGCATAACGGGCGGGAAGTTCGCCCTTTTCGGGCGTTTCATCGAGATCGGCCGGGTCCACCACATCGGGCGTGACGCCGATCTGGTCCAGCAACGCCAGCCGTCGCGGAGATGCCGAAGCCAGGACGAGCCGCATGACCGGCGGCTTATTTGAAGCGATAGGTGATCCGACCCTTGGTCAGGTCGTACGGCGTCAGTTCGACAAGCACCTCGTCCCCGACCAGCACGCGGATGCGGTTCTTGCGCATCTTGCCAGCGGTATGGCCGAGAATTTCATGATCATTCTCGAGCCGGACGCGAAACATGGCGTTGGGCAGCAGCTCAACGACCTGTCCACGCATTTCAAGCAGTTCTTCTTTGGCCATAATATCCCGAATATGCAAAAAATCGCGCCGCCATAGCGCCAAATGATGGAAAATGAAAGTCAGGGTTGCGCGCCGAACCGTTCCCCCGCGGCGGCGAGCGCCGCGAAGATCATGTCGAGCTGATCGGCATCGAGACAATAAGGCGGCATGATATAGATGGTGTTGCCCAGCGGCCGCAGCAAGAGGCCGCGCTCCAGAAAGAAGGCGCGCAGGCGGGGGGCAAGGTCGGACAGATAGCCTGCGTCCGTGGCCACCAGGTCGATTGCCGCGATCGTGCCTGCCTGCCGCGGATTCGTGAAGGCGGGGTGCCGGGCCAGTTCGGCCAGCCGCGTGCCGATGCCGCGGGCCAGCGCCGCAATGCGGCCAATAACATCCTCCTCGCGCCAGATGGCAAGGTTCGCCGCCGCCGCCGCGCAGGCGATGGCGTTGGCGGTGTAGCTGGACGAATGATAGAAGAGCCGCGAACGGTCGGTCGAGACATGGGCGTCGAACACCGGCGCGATCGCCAGCGTCGCCGCGAGGGGAATCGCGCCGCCGGTAATGCCCTTGGCCACCGCCATGATGTCGGGAACGACGCCGGCCTGTTCGCAGGCAAAGAGCGTGCCGGTGCGGCCCCAGCCGGTCATCACCTCGTCGACGATGAACAGCACGTCGTGCCGGCGGCAGATCGCTGCCATCTCTTGCAGTAGGCGCGGGGGATACACCAGCATCCCGCCCGCGCCCAGCACCAGCGGCTCGACGATGAAGGCCGCAGGCCGCTCGGCGCAGGCCGCCTCCAGTGCGTCGAGACAGGCCTGCTCGGCGTCCGGAGCGGGAAAGGGAATGGTGCCGACGTCGAACAGCAGTGGCGCCCAGGCGGCATTATAGACGCCGCGCGCGCCAACCGACATCGTGCCGATCGTGTCGCCATGATAGCTATGCTCCATGACGAGGATGCGGTGCCGTTCGGGGCTGCCCAGATTATACCAGTAGCCCAGCGCCATTTTCAGCGCGACCTCGACCGCGGTCGACCCGCTGTCGGAATAGAAGACATGCGCGAGTTCCGGCTGTCCTGGCGCGCGCGGGGCCATGTCGATCAGTCCGCGCGCCACTTCCTCGGCCGGTTCGTGGGTGTAGCCGGCGAAAATAAGCTGGTCCAGCGTACCTGCCTGCGCGGCGATGGCGGCGGCGATGCGCGGGTTGCAATGGCCGTGGGTCGTCACCCACCAGCTCGAAATGGCGTCGATCAGCCTGCTGCCGTCGCGCAGATGCAGCACGGCGCCCTCGGCGCGCACGACCTGCGGTATGGGCTCGCCAAGCCCATGCTGGGTGAAGGGATGCCAGACGGGAGAAATCATGGCGTGGCTTTAACGATGCTGGCGCGGCTGGCAAGGGCGGGGGACGGGGCGAGACGCCGGCGTTCGAGAGGAACGTGGCGAAGCGATTGTCGACCTTGCCCTTCGTCTCCGCCCAGGCCGGCACATGCCACGGTCCTGCACAAGCCCGGACGGCTATCGGACAACGGCCTCGGCCACAGGCCGGGATGACCGTCGCTACGCAGAACGGAAGCGGTGCGCCTGAAGGTGGCGGTAAAAGGCGGCAAGGCGAGCCGTTAGCTCCCTGGCATTTGCTCGCATCGCCGCGCAGCGAAGCGGAGGTTGTTTGCCATGACCGGCGGTGCTTGTCTTTCCTTGCATGGATGAACGCAAGGCAGCGGTCGCGCGCCGCGAACTTGGGAACAGGGCAGGTTCAGTGATTTTGGGCAGTCTGAATGCACTGAAAAGGCGTTGCAAAACGAACAGTTGGCGCGCTGTTGACCGCTTGTGCTACCAGACCGCAAAGCCTCTCGCCTCGGGTAGGCAGCCATACGAGAGATTCCCTTAGATGCTGGGTTTGCTACGCCGCCGCTATCTCGACGTTCTCGGATCGATTTATATCTACAATGAACATCGCGGCTATACTGCTATAGACCGGGTTCTGGACGCGGTCCGCGCGCGCTCGCCCGACGATCTGGAGTTGATACAGGCTATCGAACGACACCGGGCCGACGAGCGAACGCACTACATGATGTTTCGTCGCTGGTTTGAACGCCAGAATCGCCTGCCGCTGGCCGTCGACCGCACGTTCGGCCACATTGATCGCTTCATCGAGATCGTCTTTCGCAAGCGCATCGACGATCTGGATACGCAAGCGGTGATCGATGACGACCGCCTGTTCGAGAAGCTTTGCCGCGTGATCGCCCTGACGGAAAGGCGCGGATACCGACAGGTGGAGATCCTGCTCAAACATCCTTTGGTAAAAGGCGACCCGGTGCTCATGAAAATCTTCCAGATCATCAGGCAGGACGAGCCCAGTCATTGGGCACCTTATGAAGGCTGGCTGCGAGAACATGGCAGGCGCGAACCAAAGTGGTGGGAACGGCGGATCGACACGTTTATCCATTCCGAACTGCTCTTCCTGAAGCTGCCCTTCCTTTTCTTCAATCCCTTCACCCGTCGACGCAGCGGCTGGGCTGACGGAGGAGAAGCCGCGCCCGTACGTCCGCGACCGACCTCCTGACCCGGCGCACTGCGTTCATGAAAACACGATTTCTCAATCGCCGGGTCGGCGCCATGCTGTTGCGCAATACCGTCTCGAGTTCGCTGTCCTTCCTGGCGAGCATCGGAGTGCTCTGGCTGCTCGTAACCTATGCAGACATGGACGAGGTTCTCGCCGCGGCGATAGGCTTCGTCGCCGCGCAAAGCGTACACTACGCACTGGCACGGGGCTGGATATTTCCTGAATCCGACCGTGCGGTGGGAACCGGTTACGTCATATTTTTGGCAAACGCCGGTCTTGGCATGGCTATCACCGTCAGCCTCTACGCCTTGTTGCTCGATTGGACCGGCATGAACTATCTCTTGGCCCGGTTGCTCGTGTCGGTCGTTGCCGGGTTGGCCATGTTCCTGTCCAACGCGACGTTGAACTTCCGTAAGGTCTGAGCGATATGCGCATCGCCCTGTTCTCGGGAAACTATAATTATCTTCGCGAAGGCGCGAACCGTGCGCTCAATCACCTGGTTGACTATCTGGAGCGCGAAACGGGGGCGAGCGTTCATGCCTATTCGCCCGTGACCGACACCCCGGCATTCGAGCCTGCCGGAACGCTGGTGCCGGTGCGTTCGATCACCTTGCCCAAGCGCAACGAATTTCGCCTTGCCCTGGGCATATCCAAATCGGCGCGCGACGATCTTGAGCGTTTCGATCCGCATATCGTGCATGTATCGACGCCTGACATCCTTGGCGTGCGCGCACAGAGTTGGGCGATCGGCCATGGTGTGCCGATTGTGGCCAGCATGCATACCCTGTTCGAAACCTATCTCGATTTCTACGGGCTAGGCTGGTTGAGGCCGTTGGCAGAAGCACATCTGCGCCGATTCTACCGCCGCGCGGACCACGTGTTGGCGCCCACCCCCGAACTGGCTGCGGGGTTGGCTGCCATGCGCGGCGACGATCGCGCCAGCGTGTGGAGCAGGGGCATCGATCGAAACCGATTTGGTCCCCATCACCGTGACATGGCGTGGAGACGCTCACGCGGCATAGCGGACGATGAGATCGCCATACTGTTTTTCGGTCGACTGGTTCTAGAAAAGGGCATCGATGTCTTTATCGAGGCCATGCGGGCGGCCGAAGCGACTGCGAAACTGCATGTGGTAGTTGTCGGTGAAGGCCCGGCCCGGCCGCTGTTCGATCATCTTGAAAACGCCGTACTGCTAGGACATTTGGAAGGCGATGCTCTGTCGCGCGCAGTGGCGAGCGCCGATATTATGCTAACGCCCAGCACCACCGAAACCTTCGGCCAGGTCATCCTGGAATCGATGGCGAGCGGCGTTCCCGTCGTCAGTGCCGATGCTCCCAATGCGCGAGCGCTGATCGAACCTTTCAGGACCGGATTGCTTTGTACGCCGAACGATCCGCAGGCGTTCGCCGCGTCTGTCTCGGTGCTGGCGAATGCCCCGTCCTTGCGGGCGGCCATGGGCTCTGCCGCGCGCGAAGCGAGTTCAGTCTATTCCTGGGACGAAGCTTCAAGAAGCGTCGCAGCGATCTACAAGAGGATCTTGGCCAAGGATATTTGACCGAAGGTCTTTTTGTCTTTCTTTCCGACGCCGGGTCATCCCGTTGGCATGACGGTCGTGCGGCCAAAATCACTCCCACTCGATCGTGCCCGGGGGCTTCGACGTATAGTCGTAGACCACGCGGTTGATGCCCTTCACTTCGTTGATGATCCGCGTCGCCACGCGGCTGAGGAATGCGGCGTCGAAAGGGTAGATGTCGGCGGTCATGCCGTCGGTGGAGGTGACGGCGCGCACGGCGCAGACATTGTCGTAAGTGCGGTAATCGCCCATCACGCCTACCGTGCGGACCGGCAGCAGCACGGCGAAGGCCTGCCAGATCGCGTCGTAGAGGCCGGCCGCGCGGATTTCCTCCAGGTAAATGGCGTCCGCCTTGCGCAATATGTCGCAGCGTTCCTTGGTCACTTCGCCCGGGATGCGGATGGCGAGGCCGGGGCCGGGGAAGGGATGGCGGCCGACGAAGATGTCGGGCAGGCCCAGTTCCCTGCCTAGCACCCGCACCTCGTCCTTGAACAGTTCGCGCAGGGGCTCGACCAGCTTCATGTTCATGCGTTCGGGCAGGCCGCCGACATTGTGGTGCGACTTGATCGTGACCGAAGGCCCGCCGGTGAAGGACACCGATTCGATGACGTCCGGGTAAAGCGTGCCCTGTGCCAGGAAGTCGGCGCCGCCGATCTTCTTCGCTTCCTCCTCGAAGACGGCGATGAATTCGCCGCCGATGAATTTTCGCTTCTTTTCCGGGTCTGTGAGGCCGGCGAGGCCGCCCAGGAAACGATCCTCCGCGTTCACATGCACCAGCTTGATGCCATAATGTTCGCGGAACAGGCTGACGACCTGCTCGGCTTCGCCCAGCCGCATCAGGCCGTGGTCGACGAACACGCAGGTCAGCTGGTCGCCGATCGCTTCATGGATCAGCACGGCGGCGACCGCGCTGTCGACACCGCCCGACAGCCCGCAGATGACCCGGCCATCGCCCACCTGCTCGCGGATCTCGGCGATCTTCACCTGTCGGAATTCGGCCATCGTCCAGTCGCCCGGACAGCCGCAGACATGGCGCACGAAATTGGCGATCAGCTTGCCGCCGTCCGGTGTATGCGCGACCTCCGGATGGAACTGCGTGCCGTAGAATTTCCGTTCCTCGTCGGCGATCACTGCGAAGGGCGCGCCGTCCGAAACCGCCACGATCTTGAAGCCGGGCGCAAATCTGGTGACCTTGTCGCCATGGCTCATCCACACCTGATGGCGTTCGCCCACCTGCCACAGGCCATCGAACAAGGCGCATGGCTCGGTCACGGTCAGGAAGGCGCGGCCGAATTCGCCGCCCTCGCCGGTTTCGTGCCCGGGCCGCACCTCGCCACCCAGCTGGTGACTCATCACCTGCTGGCCATAACAGATGCCCAGGATGGGGACTCCGGCGTCGAACAGCATCTGCGGCGCGCGCGGGCTACCGTCCTCCGGCACGCCGGCGGGGGAGCCCGACAGGATGATGCCGCGCGGCTTCATGCGCCGGAAAGCGGCTTCCGCCTGGGTGAAGGGCGCGATTTCGGAATAGACCCCGGCTTCGCGGACACGGCGGGCGATGAGCTGCGTCACCTGGCTGCCGAAATCCACAATGAGGATGGAATCCTGAAGGGGCAGCGTCATCGAATCGCCTTTGCTTGGATCGAGGGAAGGGATTCGCGCCCGCTTAGTCTGCCGGCCCCGTCCTGTCCAGCTATGCCGGGAACGCTTTTATGCTGGCGGGCGGCTGGAGGCGGCCCTATAGGCCCCCGGCCGACAGGGGACGGCGATCGGGGGGAATTGCCATGACCAGCCAAGTCCGCGCGGCATCGACTGGCCGGCGCTCCGCCTTCGATTGGCTGAACATCGCGCAGCCGCGCCTGCCCGCGCCCGATGGAACCGATCCCGACGCGTTGCTGGCTCTCATGCGCACCGTGCGGCAGGAAGGGGTCGAGGGCGGGGAGCTGGACGGCTATCTGGCTCGGGACTGGCGGCGCTTCATCTATACGCTGGACCTGTGCCTGGGCGTCGAGGGACAATGCCTGGAACTGGGGGCAGGCCCCTATTTCACCACGGTCCTGCTGCGCGAATATACGTCCCTGTCGCTGACCCTGACCAATTTCTTCGGCGGGCCGGAGACGCGCGGGGAGGATCGCATCCGCTATGCCGCCGCGGGGCAGGCGGACGGCGAGGCGCATGTCCTGGCCTATGATCATTTCAACGTCGAGACCGATCGTTTTCCCTATGCCGATGCGAGTTTCGACATCATCCTGTTCTGCGAGGTGCTGGAGCATCTGACGCATGATCCGCTTCCCGCCCTGCGGGAAATGGCGCGCGTGTTGAAACCGGGCGGGCGCCTAGTGCTCACGACGCCCAATGTCGCGTCCGCGCGCAATCTGTTGCGGCTGATGCGCGGCGACAATGTGCACGACCGCTATTCGGGCTATGGCCCCTATGGCCGGCACAATCGCGAATATACGCTGGACGAGGTCGTCCGCCTGCTCGCCCATTGCGGCTTCTGGGTCGAACGCGGCTTCACCGCCAATGTGAAAGGTTCGGGAATGGGAAGCATGATCGCCGGTTTCCTGACGCAGATAGGATTTGGCCTCTGGTCGCGGCGGCGCGGGCGGCGCCTGGGCCAATATATATTCGTGTCGGCAACGCGCGGCGCCGAACCGTCGCCGGGACATCCCGGCTGGCTGTATCGCAGTTTCGACGATCAGGCCTGAACGGCGGCAGCGCCGTCCTCGCCGCGTCCCGCCATCCAGCCCAGCAGCGCTGCGCCGCCCAGTACGGCGGCGGCGATCAGGAAGGCGCTGCCGATGAAGGGCAGGTCGGGCGCGGGGCCGGTCGAGAGCGAGTAGATCCAGCCGAAAAACAGCGGCGAGGCGATGCCGGCGATGGCGGCCACGCTGTTGTTCGCGCCCTGCAACTGGCCCTGCTCGCTTTCCGATACGCGCCGCGTCATCAGCGACTGGAGCGTCGGCATGGCGAGGCCCCAGAGCGCGTTGGGAAAGAGCGCGCTCAGCATCAGCCAGCCGGTCGGCGCCAGCCCCATGCAGACGATGCCGACCGTGCCGAACAGGAAGCCGATCACCATGGTGCGCCGGTCGCCCAGCCTTTTCACCACCGGGCCGACCAGCAGCCCCTGCACGCCCATGTCCAGCAGGCCGACAAGGCCCAGCAGCGCGCCGACTTCCCATGCCCCCCAGTCGTAGCGGTCGCCCGCATAGAGGACGAACACCGCGGAAAAGACGTGGTGGGCGAAATGGAGCAGAAAATTGACGAACGCGAGGCTGGAGAGTTCGGGGTGCGAGCGCAGCAGCTTCAGCGCGCCGAACGGATTGGCCCGGCGCCAGTCGAACGCCATGCGCCTGTCGGGTGCCAGCGATTCGGGCAGCACCAGCAGGCCGTAGAGAAAAGCGACCGCCGACAGGGCCGCCGCCGCCCAGAAGGGCGCACGCAGCGAGATTTCACCCAGCATGCCGCCCAGCAACGGCCCGGCGACGAAGCCGCCGCTGAAGGCCGCGCCGATCAGGCCATAGGCCCGGGCGCGCTGGTCGGGCGGGGTGATGTCGGCCATGTAGGCGAAGGTGGAGGTGAAGCTGGACGAGGTGACGCCGGCCAGAATGCGGCCAAGCGCCAGCCACCACAGATCGGGCGCGAGCGCCAGCAGCACATAATCCAGCGCCAGCCCCGCGACCGAGATCAGGATGACCGGCCGCCGTCCATAGCGGTCGGACAGCGAACCGATGACCGGCGAGCAGAGAAATTGCATCGTCGCCCACAAGGCGATGAAGGTGCCGTTCCACAGGGCCGCCGCGCTGGTCGAGCCCGACAATGTTTCGATCAGCTGGGGCAGGACAGGAATGGTGATGCCCATCGACATGACGTCGAGCAGCGCGGTCACGAGGATGAAGGCGATCGCGGCTTTGCGGCGGGTCGGAGCGAGGGTCATGCCGGTGCGCTATCGTGCCGCACGGGCAATGCCAAGGTCACGGCGCAAAGTTCATGGTGTCGCAGGGGCCTGGCCGCCATGCTTTCCTGCGGTTTCGGGGGGGCAAGGTCACAGGCGCGCGCCCGCCACGCGCCGGGAAGGTCGCCATGGGGTCACGACCGGGTCACGGCAGCGTCATGCCGGCGCGCCGGATGCGTTGCCGTCGGGTCATGGCTGCGTGCGCGGGTCGGTGCGGCGGCGGGTCGGGGCATGGCGGTCTGCATTCCGCAGGGTAGACCAGCAAAAATCCCGATAGGAAAGGGGCAATGCGGTGCCCCTCCCCCGACCGTACCGCCGCGCGCGATCAGCGGTCCGGATTGTCCATGGCGGGGACGGATGCGGGCGCGGGAGCAGGCGCGGTGGGGGCGGTGTCGACCGCGCCCTTCACCAGCGTGTCGAGGCTGGACCCGTCCAGGCCCAGTTCCTTCATCAGCCCGTCGATCACCGGCGCCTGCGCCCGGTAGCGGAGCGCGGCCGAGACGGCGGCGCTGGCGAGATTCTGGTCGCCGCCGGCAGCGGCAGGCGCGCCGTCTCCGCCGCCGCCATGGCCGGTGATGCCGTCCACCTGCACGATGCGGATGGAATCGATCGCTTCCATCGGCCGGGCCGCTTCCCGCACCAGATCGGGCAGGACCTTGAGCAGCGCCATCTTGGTCTGGAGCGATACCTGATCGGAGGAGAGGATGTTCGCCGCCTCGTTCACGGCGCGCTGGCCCGCCGCCTCCACCTCGAAACGCACGCGGTCGGCGTCGGCACGCAGCTTGGCGGCCTCCGCCTCGCCCTCGGCGGCGAGGCGCATCGCTTCGGCCCGGTCGGCCGCCGCCTGCTTTTCCGCCTGCGCTTCCACCTTCACCTGGATGGCGGCGCGTTCGGCCTCGCGGGCGGCGTCGATCAGTTCGATCCGCTTGATGCGTTCGGCCACCTCCGTCTCGCGCGAGGTCGCCACCTGTTCCTCGGCGGCCACGGCCTTGGCGCGGGCTTCGTCGGCCTGCGCCTTGGCCTGGCTTTCCAGCCGGCTCTTGTTCTGAACCGCGATCTGCTGTTCCTGCCGGGCGAGTTCGAGCGCCTGTTCCTGTTCGATGCGGGCCTGCTGCACGGCGCGGTCGGCCTCGATCTGCTGGCTGTCGACCAGCTTCTTCGCCTCGATCCGGGCCTGGTCGGCCTCCTGCTGGCGCAGCGACTGTTCGCGGGCAACCTCGGCGATCTGGGCGGCGCGGCGCATCTCCACCTCGCGTTCCTGCTCCAACCGGGCGAATTCGGTGTCGCGCGAGATGAGGAGCGACTGGCGCTGCGCCTCCAGATTCTTGGTCTCTATCTGGACGCGGGTGTCCTGTTCGATGTCGTTGCGGGTCTTTTTGCGCAGCTCGATCTGCTCGGTCAGCTTGGTCAGGCCCTCCGCGTCGAAGGCGTTGTTGGCGTTGAAATGTTCGATCGAGGTCTGGTCTAGGCCGGTCAGCGAGACGCTTTCCAGTTCGAGGCCGTTCATCGCGAGATCGACCGAGGACACCTGCTGCACCTTCTGCACGAATTCGCTGCGCTGTTCGTGCAGCTGGTTCATGGTCATGCCCGCCGCGACCGAGCGCAGAGCGTCGACGAACTTGCCTTCGACCAGTTCCTTGAGCGCTTCCGGGTTCATGGTGCGCATGCCCAGCGTCTGCGCGGCGATGGCGATCGACTGGCCGTCGGGCTTCACGCGGACGTAGAATTCGGCCTTCACGTCGATGCGCAGCCGGTCGAGCGTGATCAGCGCGTCGGCATTCTTGCGTTCGACCGCAAGGCGCACCGTGTTCATGTTGACCGGCATCGTTTCATGGAAGATCGGCAGCACCAGCGCGCCGCCGTTCATCACGACCTTTTCGCCGCCGACGCCGGTGCGCACGAAGCCCACTTCCTTGGACGCGCGCTTGTACAGGCGGGCGAGCACGATGCCGACGATGAGCAGCGTGACAAGGCCGATGCCCGGCAGCGCCACATAGGGGACGATCGAGAAACTGTCCTGCACGGCCGGCAAGGTCATGAGATACTCCTAGAGACGGGGGAGATAATGATCGCCATGGGATATGGCGCGGAACAGCGGGCCGTCGCGCCGGACGAGGAGGACGGCCTCCCCTTCCTCCAGCACCTGGCCCGCATTGTCGGGTTCGACCATGACATAATGGGTCTGGCCATGATGGTCCTCCACGCGCGCGCGCGCTGGGGATCCGGCGGCGGCGCGGCCGGTGACGATCCGGGCGTGACTGCCGGTCAGCATGTCGAGCGAGATGGCGGTCGTGTGATCGCGCGGCAGCAGCGGGCCGATGACCCGCGCGGCGAGGCCGGTGGCGGGCAGCGCCGCGACGGCGGCGGCCGGAACCGCGACCCATCCGGACAGCATCCCGCCCGCAAGGTCGAGAGCGAGATGCTGTCCGGTAAGGCCGATCAGCGCGAACAGGGCGAGGAACAGGGTCAGCAGCGCGAGCAGCGGCATCCGGCCGAACCCCAGCCAGCCGAGCAGGTCGGCATCGCCGTCCAGGTCCAGATCCATGTCGCCGTCCAGCCCGAGCGCCTGCACGCCGCCGATCAGCAGCATCAGCACCAGTGCCGACACGAACATGATATTGCCCGGTGCGAAAAGAAAATCGCCCACCCTAACCCCCTGATTCGGGGGGGATCCTAACCCAATGGGGGGCAGGCGGACAGCAAAACCGGCGCGCGATCAGCGCAGGACGAGATCGCGGCTGAGATAGACGCTGACCACGCGGCCGTCGCGGTTCATCGCGCAGGTGAAGCGGCGCGTTTCGCCGCCGGCCGCGCGATAGGCCGTGCGGCTTTCCACTTCGCCGTCGACATTATAGCCGCCGCTGGTCGCGGCACGGGGCGCGTCGACACGGCGGATTTCGGCATAGGCCGCGCCGCGCGCCTGCGCTTCGTCCCGCGCGGCGAGCGCGCAGGCGTCGGTCATCCGGTCGTCCATGTCGTGGGCGGCGGCCAGGTCGGAAAAATCGCCGTCGTCGCCCGGCGCGGCGTCGCCGCGCATGTCCGCGCCATAATCGGTGCCGTCCGTCGGGGGTGCGTCGTCCCCGGGCTGATCGCGATAATTCCGGTCGGCGGGGTCGTGCCCGGTGCCCTGCGCGGCCTTGCGGTCCTTCGACAGGGAAGAGGCCACGATGGCGACGGCGCCGACCAGCGCGGCGACGCCGATCGCGTCGCCCACGCCGAAGCGATCCCGGTCCCGGTAATGATGGTGCCAGCCGCGGTCCCGGTACGGACGGGCCTGCGCCGTCCCGATGCTGCCCGTCACCATCGCAACGCCGACCAGCGCGCCCGTCATCCAGCGAAGCCCGTTACCCATCGCACCCTCCGTCCCGATCCGACGAAGGGAGCCATATCCGCGTCCGGCTGTCGCGCGGCTGAACGGGGGCGTTAAAATCAGCCGCCGTTGTCGGCGATGATGTCGACGCCGGTCTTGCCGCCCGCTGCGTCGGTGAACAGGATGAAATAGGCGCTGCCGTCGCTCTTGCGCGTGCCGCCCAGCACATGGTCGCCGCCCAGCACGCGATGTTCGCCGTCATAGCCCGCGCGGCGGGCGAGGGTGTAATAATAGTCCATCACCCCCTGGCGCGGCACCGGCGTCACGAAGCTGGCCGCGCGCAGGGTGCAGCCGTCGGCTTGCGCGCCCGCGGCCTCCGTAAGCTGCGCGCCGGGGTAGAGGACGAAAGGCTCGGGCAGGCGCTGCGCCCATTCCATGCCATAGTCGAGTTTCTTCGCGCAGCCCGCATTGCCGCCGCGCGCCGTGGCCTGTTCGCGGGCGACGGCGGCCAGCGTGACGGTGGATTCCATCGCCGCGCCCTCACTGGGCGCGGGCGCGGACAACAGCTTGCCGCCCGCCAGCTTCATCGCCTCCGCCTGGGCCTCGCCCGCGTCGCCGGCGAGCACGGGCACGGCGCCGTTGGCGGGCTTGTCGGCGGGACGGACGGCATTGCGATTGGACTGGCCGACCAGTTGCGGGTCGACGAGGATGGGATCGGAGATCGCCGCCTTGAGCGCCGGATCGGCGCTGTTGTTGGTGAGTTGCGCGTCAAGCGCGGCCAGATTGGCCTCCTTGTCGCCCTTGCCGCAGGCGCCGAGCGCCAGCGCCAGCGAAAGCACGGAAATAGACCGGAACAGCGCCATTCTTCACTCCTTCGTAAACAAGCCATGAAGAGGAGGCGTTAATTTTTCGTTAGGATATTTGGTGAATCGCGGATCTTTTCGCGCGACACGGCCAGTTGCGTCCCACTGGCCTGTCGCAGGTCCTTGCCGCGTGCCTGCGAAAGGGCCATCTAGCCGGCATGCTCAACATATTGTCAGCCCTGATCGGCCTTGTCACGCTCATCCTGATGATCCCGGCGGTCATTCCGCTGCTGGGCGCACTCAACTGGATCCTGGTGCCCATAGCGCTTTTCGGCGCCCTGATCGGCCTCATGTCCTCTAAGAAGGGCGGGCAGAATTTCTGCCTGCTGGTGGCGGGCTTCGGCGCGCTGCGCCTGTTCCTCGGCGGGGGCATCCTCTGACCCGGACGGACGCAGAAACGCGGCGGGGGCTGCTGGCGGGGGTCGCGGCCTATGGGCTGTGGGGCCTGCTGCCGCTGTTCTTCCGCCTGCTGCACCATGTCGATCCGGTCGAGATCGTCACCCAGCGCATCCTGTGGGCGCTGCTGCTGATCCTGGTGATCCTGGCCGCGCGCCGGACGCTTCCCGCGTTGCGCCAGGCACTGGGCGACCGCCGCATCGTGCTGCCGCTGGCCGGATCGGCGGTGATGATCGGCGTCAACTGGCTGACCTATGTCTGGGCCGTCAACGCCGACCATGTCATCGCCGCGAGCCTGGGCTATTTCCTCAATCCGCTGGTCAATGTGGCGCTGGGGGTGATCGTGCTGAAGGAAAGGCTGCGCCGTCCGCAACTGGTCGCGATCGCGGTCGCGGCGGTGGGTGTGGCGATCCTGGCGGCGTCGGCGCTCACCACCTTGTGGATCAGCCTGGTGCTGGCGTTCAGCTTTGCCTTCTACGGCCTGCTGCGCAAGCTGACCCCGGTCGCGGCGATGCCGGGGCTGGGGGTCGAGACGCTGCTGCTGGCGCCGCCGGCCACGGCCTATCTGTTCTGGGAAGCGGGCCATGGCGGCATCGGGTTCGGGCAGGACATGGCAACCAGCCTGTTGCTGATCCTGTCGGGCGTGGTCACGACGGTCCCGCTGGTGCTGTTCGCCGTTGCGGCCCGCCGCTTGCCGATGGCGACGCTGGGCCTGCTCCAGTTCCTGGCCCCGACCCTGCAATTCCTGTGCGGCGTCGTGGTACTGGGCGAAACGCTCAGCGCCGGGCAGATGGCCAGTTTCGCCCTGATCTGGGCAGGGCTGATCCTGTTCGCGACGGACAGCTACAACAGCGCCCGCCGCAACCGGGTGGCCGCGGCCTGACGGTCAGGCGAACTGGGTCGATTCGAACCGCACGGGTTCGCCCACGGCTGCTTCGGCCAGGCTGTCCTCCCACATGACGCGGTGGCCGCGGATGATGGTGCCGATCGCCTTTCCGGTCAGGTCCATGCCGTCGAAGGGCGACCAGTCGCAGCGCGAAGCGAGCCAGTCCCTGCCGACCGTCCAGCGCTTCTTGAGGTCGACCACGGTGAAGTCGGCGTCATAGCCGAGCGCGATGCGGCCCTTGCCCGTCAGGCCGAAGACACGCTGTGGCCCGGACGAGGTGAGTTCGATGAAGCGACGCAGGCTGAGCCGCCCCGCCGCCACATGGTCGAGCAGCAGTGGCACGAGCGTCTGCACGCCGGGCATCCCGCTGGGGCTGGCGGGATAGGGCTTCGCCTTTTCCTCGATCGTGTGGGGCGCATGGTCGCTGCCCAGCACGTCGGGTACGCCCTGGTTGAGCCAGAACCACAGGCCTTCGCGGTGCGCGGCGCTGCGGATCGGCGGGTTCATCTGCGCATGGCTGCCAAGGCGGGGATAGGCATCCTCGGCCGCCAGCGTCAGATGCTGGGGCGTCACCTCGCAGGTGGCGATATCCTTGTTCCGGGCGATATAGTCCAGCTCCGCCGGCGTGGTGACGTGCAGGATGTGGATGCGGCGGCGGGCCTTGCGGGCCAGCGCGATGATCCGCTTCGTCGCGATCATCGCGCTTTCATCGTCCCGCCAGACCGGATGGGACGACGGGTCGCCTTCCACCCGCAAATCCTTGCGCGCGTTCATCCGGGCCTCGTCCTCGGCATGGATGGCGACGCGGCGGCTGCCCGACGCGAGTACGCGGGACAGCGCATCGTCATCGTCGACAAGCAGGCTGCCGGTCGAGGCGCCCATGAAGATCTTGACCCCGGACGTGCCGGGGATGCGTTCCAGTTCCCCGAGCTGCTCGGCATTGTCGGCCGTCGCGCCGACATAGAAGGCATGGTCGCACCACATGCGATGACGGGCGCGGGCGAGTTTGTCATGGACGCGATCGGCGGTGTCGGTGTTGGGATTGGTGTTAGGCATTTCGAACACGGCGGTGACACCGCCCAGTACCGCGGCGCGGCTGCCCGATTCCAGGTCTTCCTTATGTTCAAGCCCGGGTTCGCGGAAATGGACCTGGCTGTCGATACAGCCGGGCAGCACGTCGAGCCCGGTGCAGTCGATCACCTCGCCCGCCCCGCCTGACCCTGCGCCCAGACCCGTGCCGATCGCCGCGATCCGGCCGTCGCGCACGCCGACATCGACCTGTTCCGAACCGCCCGGCGTATGGACGGTGCCGTTGCGAAGGATCATGTCATAGGTCTGGGTCATGGGACGTTCCTGTCTGCTGCCGTCGCGCGAACGACTTGGCTAAGTCGTGCCGCCGTCCTACCTAAAGCCGATGACCGGCACCACCCTAACCGACCGCGCCCTGATCAGAATTTCCGGCGAGGAGGCACGGCCCTTCCTGCAAGGGCTGCTGACGCGCGACGTCCTGACCCTGGCGGACGGTGCGCCGCGCTGGTCCGGGCTGCTGACGCCGCAGGGCAAGGCGCTGTTCGACTTCATCCTGTGGGGCGACGGCGCGGACGTGCTGATCGATTGCGAGGCGGCGCAGGCCGATGCGCTGGCGAAGCGGCTGACGCTGTATCGCCTGCGCCGCAAGGCCGTAGTCGCGCGCGAGGAGACGCTGGCGGTGCACTGGTCGCCCGATGCGCCGGGCCGGCCGCACGACCCGCGCCTGGCCGCGCTGGGCCATCGTTGGCTGGCCCCGGGGGACGGGGGCGACGCGTCGGCCGCCTTTCGCGTCCATCGCCTCTCGCTCGGGATATTCGAGGGCGCCGGGGAACTGGGGCAGGACCAGATATTGTGGCTGGAAACCAATGCGGAGGAACTGCACGGCGTGGATTACGACAAGGGCTGCTATGTCGGGCAGGAAAATACCGCGCGCATGCATTATCGCAACAAGGTGAGCCGGCGGCTGATCGCCGTGCCGCTGGCGCAGGCGGACGAGAAGCGCCAGCGCGCGACCGCGCCCGACCTTGGCCTGTCGATCGAACTGCGGCGGATGGAGGATGTCGACCCGGCGCTGCTCCCCGGCTGGCTGGCCGGCGCCATCGCCGCGCAGGCGGCGGGATGAGGCGGCTGCTTGCCGCGGTGCTGGGCGCGCTGATCCTGACGGTGCCGGCGCGGGCCGAGACACGCTGGACGCTGGTCAAATCCTATCCCCACGACGCGGAAGCCTTTACCGAGGGACTCTTTTATCTGGACGGCGCGCTGTACGAGAGCACGGGACTGGAAGGGCGATCGGAGATACGCAAGGTCGCGCTGCGAACCGGCAGGGTCCTGCAACGCCGCGTCGTCGACCGCCCCTATTTCGGCGAGGGCATCGTCAACTGGAAGGACCGGCTGATCAGCCTCACATGGCGCCATCGCCGGGGGTTCGTGTGGTCGCTGGCCGATTTCGCGCCGCAGTCGGATTTCCGGTACGAAGGCGAAGGCTGGGGCCTGACGCAGGACGGGCACAGCCTGATCATGTCGGACGGGACCGCCCAGTTGCGCTTTCTGGACCCCGACACGCTGGCGGAGCGGCGCCGCGTCACCGTCACCTGGAAAGGCCGCCCGGTCGATCGCCTGAACGAACTGGAATATGTGAAGGGCGAGGTGTGGGCGAACATCTGGTACGATAGCCGCATCGCCCGGATCGACCCGGACAGCGGCGCCGTCATCGACTGGGTCGACATAGCGCCGCTGATGCGGGCCGCGAAGGTGACGGACAGCGAGGCGGTGGCCAACGGCATCGCCTATGACGCCGCGCGCGACCGGCTGTTCGTGACCGGCAAGAACTGGCCGCGCCTGTTCGAAATCCGGGTACGGCCGTAACCGGCCGGCGGGGCCATCGGCACCGCCCTGCGGTTGACAGCAGCCATGCGAATCGGTAATGGCCCTGCTCCCCAAGACGTTGGCGAGCGGCGGTGCTTTCCTGCACCGGCCGTCTTTTTTGCGTCTAGGGGAAGATCATCATGGCCGCCCTTTCCGCTACGGAAAAACGGCCCGGACGCTTTGAGATGGGGTGGCGCCAACCATCCCGTGGAGCAGGAGACCAAGTTACCATGGCACGTATTGCGGGTGTCAACATCCCGACCAACAAGCGCGTGATCATCGCGCTCACCTACATTCACGGCATCGGCCGCAAGACCGCCGTCGACATCGCCGACAAGCTGGGCATCGACCACAGCCGCCGCGTTCAGGACCTTTCGGACGCCGAAGTGCTCCAGATCCGCGAAGCCATCGACGCCGACCTGACGGTCGAGGGCGACCTGCGTCGCGAAACGGCGATGAACATCAAGCGCCTGATGGACCTGGCCTGCTATCGCGGCCTGCGTCATCGCAAGGGCCTGCCGGTCCGCGGCCAGCGCACGCACACCAATGCGCGCACCCGCAAGGGCAAGGCCAAGCCGATCGCCGGCAAGAAGAAGTAATTCGTCCGGGGGACGAATTACTCCGCCGGAGGCAGTTCCCCCCAAGCGGGATGCCTTCAGCATCCAACGATTTCAGTAGGATAGAGCAAAATGGCACGCGAACCCCAGCGCATCAAGCGGCGCGAGCGCAAGAACATCTCGGCCGGCGTCGCGCACGTCAACGCCAGCTTCAACAACACCATGGTGACCATCACCGACGCCCAGGGCAATGCGATCAGCTGGTCCTCCGCCGGCATGATGGGCTTCAAGGGCAGCCGCAAGTCGACCCCCTATGCTGCGCAGGTCTGCGCCGAGGACGCCGGTCGCAAGGCCGCCGAACATGGCGTGCGCACGCTGGAAGTCGAAGTGAAAGGCCCCGGTTCGGGCCGCGAATCGGCCCTGCGCGCCTTGCAGGCCGTCGGCTTTCACATCACGTCCATCCGCGACGTGACGCCGATCCCGCACAATGGCGTGCGTCCGTCCAAGCGTCGTCGCGTCTGATCGCAGCACGCCGTTCATAGCGGGTGGCGGACGCGCCCCCCGTTCACCCGTTTACATTGCCGGAACGTCCTGTCGGGTTCAGGATTTTCAAGCGTTCCGGCCTCCATCCCCAGGGGAATTACATGACTGTCAACATGAAGAACTGGCAGGAATTGAAGAAGCCCAACGCGCTGGAAATCAAGCCGGCCGGTGACGGCGGGCGGAAGGCGACGTTCGTGGCGGAGCCGCTGGAGCGCGGGTTCGGCCTGACGCTCGGCAACGCGCTGCGCCGGGTTCTTCTGTCCTCGCTTCAGGGCGCGGCGGTCACCTCGATCAAGATCGAGAACGTCCTGCACGAATTCTCGTCGCTGGCCGGCGTGCGTGAGGATGTCACCGACATCGTCCTGAACATCAAGCAGGTCGCGCTGAAGATGGAAGGCGAAGGCCCCAAGCGGCTCCAGCTTTCCGCCACCGGCCCGGCCGTGGTGAAGGCCGGCGACATCAGCGTCGTGGGCGACATTGAGGTCATGAACCCGGACCTGGTGATCTGTCACCTGGACCAGGGCGCGACCCTGAACATGGAACTGACCGCCGACGTCGGCAAGGGCTATGTCCCCGCCGTCGCCAACCGTCCGGCCGATGCCCCCATCGGCCTGATCCCGGTCGATGCGCTCTATTCGCCCGTGCGCCAGGTCGCCTACAAGGTCGACAATACCCGCGTCGGCCAGGAACTGGACTATGACAAGCTGTCGCTGACCGTCGAGACCGACGGCACCGTCACGCCGGAAGACGCGGTGGCCTATGCTGCCCGCATCCTGCAGGACCAGCTTCAGCTGTTCGTCCATTTCGAGGACGCGCTGCCCGCCGCCGCACCTGCCGCCGGCCATTCCGCCGGTGCTGCCGCGACGGAAGGCGAAGGCGACACGAACCAGATCAACCGCTACCTGCTCAAGAAGGTGGACGAACTGGAACTGTCGGTCCGCTCGGCCAACTGCCTCAAGAACGACAACATCATCTATATCGGCGATCTGGTCCAGAAGACCGAGGCCGAGATGCTGCGCACCCCGAATTTCGGTCGCAAGTCGCTGAACGAGATCAAGGAAGTGCTGTCGTCCATGGGCCTGCGCCTGGGCATGGACATCCCCGGCTGGCCGCCGGAAAATATCGAGGAAATGGCCAAGAAGCTCGAACAGGAGCTGCTTGGTTGACAAGGTGCGGGTCGGGGCGTCGCTTCGACCCGGTTCCTTATGGGGTGATATGGGCAGTACCCCCGACAACTGCCTGGTCTGGGGTACCTCAAACGGCCCCTTAACGAACGAAGGAATGAGACATGCGTCACAAAATCGGTCATCGCAAGCTTCAGCGCAGCGCCGGCCATCGTACCGCCCTGCTCCGCAACCTGGCCGCCTCGCTGATCAAGCATGAGCAGATCCTGACCGGCACCGCCAAGGCCAAGGAACTGCGTCCCTATGTCGAAAAGCTGATCACGCTGGCGAAGAAGGGTGGCCTGTCCAACCGTCGCCTGGCGCATTCGCGCCTTCAGGACGATGCGCAGCTGACCAAGCTGTTCGACGTGCTGGCCGAGCGCTACAAGGATCGCGACGGCGGCTATACCCGCGTGATCAAGGCCGGTTTCCGCGCGTCCGACGCCGCACCGATCGCCATCATCGAACTGGTCGATCGCGACGTCGATGCCAAGGGCCAGGACAGCGGCCCGGTACAGACCGCCGACGAGGACGAATTCGAGGCCGCCTGATCCGGGCGTCCCGCTACCGGGACAAACATGCTATGACAGGCCGTGGCTCCTCCTGGAGCTGCGGCCTGTTTGTTTGGACAAAAGATGTGGAGAGGATGCGTACCCTGATCCGGTCGGCCCTGCCGGCGATCCTGCTGCTGGGCATGCAGCCGGCCGCCTGGGCCATGGACGGCGCGGACATCGCGCCGACGCGCGCCGTCACCCGCTACCCGGCGGCGGCGCGGCTCGACCTGGTGGAGGATCATTTCGGCGTCAAGGTCGCCGATCCCTATCGCTGGCTGGAAAATGACGTGCGTGCCGATCCGGCTGTGCGCGACTGGGTGGAGTCGGAAAATGCGCTGACCCGCCGCTATATCGACGCGCTGCCGGGCCGCGAGGCGCTGAAGGCCCGGATGGAGGCGCTTTACGCCCATGGCCGCTACACCGTGCCGCGCAAGGCGGGAGGCCGCTATTTCTTCGGTTATAACAAGGGGCTGGAGAACCAGACGCCGCTCTATGTCCGCGAAGGGCTGGACGGGAAGCAGCGCCTGCTGATCGACCCCAATGGCTGGTCGCGGGACGGCGCCGCGGCGCTTGCCGAATGGTCGCCCGCGCCGGACGGCCGTCACCTGGCATTCGCGGTGCAGGACGCGGGCAGCGACTGGCGGACGTTGCGGGTGCTCGACGTCGACAGCGGCCGGACGCTCGACGACACTGTGCAATGGGTCAAATTCTCTCAGATAGCCTGGGACGGCCGGGGCGAGGGTTTTTTCTATTCGCGCTTTCCCGCCCCGGCGCCGGGTGAAACCTTTCGCTCCGCCAATCAGGGGCAGCAGCTCTATTACCACCGCGTCGGCACCGCGCAGGCCGACGACCGGCTGATCCACGCCACGCCCGACCGGCCCGAACTCAGCCATCAGGCGCAGGTGACCGGCGATGGCGCCTGGCTGGTCGTGTCCTCGTTCGAAGGTATCGATCCGCGCCGCGAAATCCATGTCGCCGCGCTGGGGGATGGCGTCCCGGTGCTGCGCCGGCTGGTGCGCGGGCCCGCGCACGACTGGCGGCTGATCGGCAGCAAGGGCGCGATCCTCTATTTCCTGACCGACGACCGCGCCGTCCGCCGCCGCATCGTCACGCTCGATGCGTCGCGCCCGGGCCGGCGCGCGCGCGAAGTGGTGCCGGAGCGAGCGGACACGCTGGCGGGGGGATCGCTGGTCGGCAACCGCCTGATCCTGGCCTATATGCGCGACGCGCAGACGATCGCCGAACTGGTGGAACTGGACGGGACCAAGGTCGGCGACGTCCCGATGCCCGGATTCGGTACGGCGGCGGGCTTTGGCGGACGGGCGGGCGACCCGGAGACGTTCTTCAGCTTTTCCGGCTTCGTCACGCCGTCCAGCATCTATCGTTTCGACACGGCGACCCTGCAAAGCGCATTGTTCGCCCGTCCGGACCTGCCGTTCGACCCGGACGAATATGGGATAGAACAGCGCGTCTATCCGTCGAAGGACGGCACGCTCATTCCCATTACCATCCTGCGCAAGAAGGCGCTGGCCGACCATGCGATCGCGGCGCCGACCATCCTGTACGGCTATGGCGGCTTCAACATTTCGCTGACGCCGGGCTATTCGGCGACGCGCATGGCCTGGCTGGAGCAGGGCGGCGTCTATGCCATCGCCAACCTGCGCGGCGGCGGCGAGTTCGGGAAGGCGTGGCACGAGGCCGGGCGCGGCGCGAACAAGCAGAATGTGTTCGACGATTTCATTGCCGGGGCGGAATGGCTGAAGGCCAACGGCTATACGCCGGCCGACGGGCTGGCGATCGAGGGGCGGTCCAACGGCGGCCTGCTGGTCGGCGCGGTCGTGAACCAGCGGCCCGACCTGTTCGCCGCCGCGCTGCCGGTCGTGGGCGTGATGGACATGCTGCGGTTCGACCGCTTTACCGCCGGACGATATTGGGTCGACGATTATGGGTCGCCGGAAAAGGCGGCCGACTTTCCCCTGCTCTACGGCTATTCGCCCTATCATAATATCGGATCGGGCAAGGATTATCCCGCCATCCTCGTCACGACGGCCGATACCGACGACCGGGTGGTTCCGGCGCACAGCTTCAAATATGCGGCCGCGCTCCAGGCCGCGGACATCGGCGACCGGCCGCACCTTATCCGCGTCGAAAGCCGGGCCGGGCACGGCGCGGGCAAGCCCGTCGACAAGCTGATCGACGAATATGCCGACAGTTATGCCTTCCTCGCCCACTTCGCGGGGCTGCGGATCGACCCGCGGCCGCAATAGTGCGCGCGGGGGACCTGCATGCTTTCCCCCCACGCGGTTTCGCGATAGGGCATATTCCATGACAAATTTGCTTATCGTGATGGGCGGCGGCGCCGTGGGGGCCGGGGCGCGCTATCTGCTGGGGCGGATCGCCGGCCATCTGGCGCCCGGCGCGTCCTGGCCGTGGGGCACGTTCGCCGCCAATCTGCTGGGGGGACTGGCGATGGGGCTGCTGGCCGGCTGGCTGGCGCGCGCCCATGCCGGTGCCGGGACGGGCGAACCGATCCGCCTGTTGCTGGGCGTCGGCCTGCTGGGCGGGTTCACCACCTTTTCCTCCTTCAGCCTGGAAACGATGCTGCTGATCGAGCGTGGCCAATGGGCGCTGGGCGTCGCCTATGCGCTGGCGTCGCTGGTGGGTGCGGTCGTCGCGCTGGCGCTGGGGCTTCAGATCATGCGGAGCGTCGCATGAAGGGCCGGCCGCCCGGCAAGGGAAGCGGGACGTCGCGGGGCGGCAAGCCCGAAGCGCGCAAGCCCGCGCCCGGTCGCGCGCGCGGCGCGGCCAAGGCTGCCCGCGCCCGCCAGCCCGAAGGCGACAAGCCCCGCGCCCGACCCGCCGCCGGAGCAAAGGCGCCACCACTGAAGGCGCCGGCACAGAAGGTCGCGCCGGCGCGGCCCGCCGCCCCCCGTGCTGCGCCGCCCAAAGGCGCGGCGCCGGACGTGCGCCAGTTTCGCGTCGCGGCGGACGACGACGGCATCCGCCTAGACCGCTGGTTCCAGCGGCACCTGCCCGACGTCAGCTTCAATCTCGTGTCGCGCTGGGCCCGCACCGGCCAGTTGCGCGTCGACGGCGCACGGGCCGCGCCGGGCGACCGCATCGCCGAAGGGCAGCAGATCCGCGTGCCTCCCGCCGAGCCCAAAGTGGAAAGCGTGCGGCCGCAGCGACCCCGTGTCGAGCTGAGCCCCGACCAGATCGCCTACGCCAAGGACATGGTGATCCACCGCGACGCACAGGCCATCGTGATCAACAAGCCGCCCGGCCTCGCCACGCAGGGCGGCACCAAGACGGACGAGCATGTCGACAAGCTGCTCGACGCGCTCTGTTTCGACCTCGATGCGCGACCCAAGCTGGTCCACCGGCTGGACAAGGACACGTCCGGGGCGCTGCTGCTCGCGCGTACCGCCCGCTCGGCGGCGCATTTCGCCAAGAGCTTTTCCAGCCGGACCGCGCGCAAGGTCTATTGGGCGCTGGTGGTCGGCGTCCCGTCGATCGAGGACGGGATGGTCGAACTGCCCATCGCCAAGCAACCGGGCACCGGGGGCGAGAAGATGCATGTGGACGAGGCGGAAGGATTGCCCGCCCGGTCGCGCTACCGCGTGATAGAGCGTGCGGGCAACCGCGCGGCCTGGGTGGAATTGCAGCCCTATACCGGACGGACCCATCAGTTGCGCGTCCATATGGCGGCCATTGGCCATCCGATCGTGGGCGACGGCAAATATGGCGGCAAGGATGCATTCCTGAGCGGCACCATCAGCCGCAAGATGCACCTGCACGCGCGTCGCATCCGGGTGGACCATCCCGATGGCGGGCGCGTGGACGTGACGGCGGAACTGCCGGCGCATTTCGCCGACAGCCTGGCCGATCTGGGATTCGACCTGGCACTGGGCAGGCTGCCGCTGGACGACGAGATCGACCGCACGCCCACGCGCGAGGACGAGAAGAAGGTCGCCCGCCAGCATGCCAAGCAGGTGCGCAAGGAGCGGCGGGGCGAGCGCCGGTCGCGCGGGAGTGCCCGCCGTTCATGAGCAACCGGCTGGCCGTATTCGATTGCGACGGGACGCTGGTCGACAGCCAGCATAATATCTGCACCGCCATGATCCGGGCGTTCGAGGGCGCCAGCCTGCCCCCGCCGCAGCGGCTGGCGATCCTGGCGGTGGTCGGATTGTCGCTGCCCATCGCCATGGCGCGGCTGCTGCCCGATGCGGACGCGGATTTCCACAATCATCTGTCCGAACGCTACAAGCTGGCCTTTCAGGCGCTGCGTCGGGAAAATGCGGTGTCCGAACCGCTCTATCCCGGCATCGCCGATCTGGTGCGCGAACTGGACGGTGCCGGCTGGTTGCTGGGCGTGGCGACCGGCAAGTCGGATCGCGGCCTTGCCCTGTGCCTCACCCACCATGGCATCATCGATCGCTTCGTCACGCTCCAGACCGCCGATCGGCATCCGTCCAAGCCGCACCCGTCCATGTTGCTGACCGCGATGGCGGAGGCGGGCGCCGTGCCGGAGACAACCGTGATGATCGGCGATACCAGTTTCGACATCGACATGGGGCGGGCCGCAGGCGTGCGCAGCATCGGCGTCGGCTGGGGCTATCACCTGCCCGACGATCTGGTGCGCGCGGGCGCCCATGCGGTGGCGGTGGACAGCGCGGATCTGCGCCGCCATATCGGCCTGCCATGACAGACGATCCCCCGCCGCCGCCCGATCCCGTCGATCCCGAGAAGGTCGCACGCCAGCGCCATTTCGCTATTGGCCTGTTCCGTCTGTCCGGCGCGTTCATCGTCATGTTCGGATTCCTGGCGATCATGCAGCGCTTTTCCTGGGTGCAGGGGGACAAGGCCAAGGCATTCGGTGCGATCATGGTCGTGACCGGCCTGTTCCAGTTCATCGTTGTGCCGCGCCTGTTGCTGGCATTGTTCCGCACGAGGCCGCCGCGATGAAGCGATTCTATACCGAGGTTTCGGTGCTGCCGGACGGCGGCGGATGGGGCATCCGCCTGGACGGAAGGCCCGTGCGCACCCCGGCCCGCGCGCCGCTGACCCTGCCGACGCCCGCGCTGGCGGAAGCGGTAGCGGCCGAATGGCGCGGGCAGGGCGACATGGTCGATCCCGCGTCCATGCCGTTTACCGGCATGGCGAACGCCGCCATCGACCATGTGGCGCCCGATCCGGCCGCTTTTGCCGCCGGCATAGCCCGTTATGCGCAGAGCGACCTGCTCTGCTATCGCGCGGACGGGCCGGAAGCGCTGGCGGCGCGGCAGGCGGCGGCATGGGACCCGCTGCTCGATTGGGCGCAGGGCCGCTATGCGGTGCGTTTTGCGGTGACGCAGGGGATCATCCCCGTCGACCAGCCCGAAGCGACGCTGGCCCGGCTGCAAGCCGCCGTCGTCGCGCTTGATCCTTTCGTCCTCACAGGATTGTCGACGCTGGTGACGCTCAGCGGATCGCTGATTTGCGGCCTTGCGATCGTGGAAGGCGGCCATGACGTCGAAAGCATATGGCAACTGGCGGAGCTCGACGAGGCTTGGCAGGCCGAGCAATGGGGGGAAGACGCGGAGGCGGCGGCGCGCAGCGCGCGCCGGGCCGCCGAATTTTCCATGGCCGGAGCCTTTTGCGCGATGAGTTGAGCCCACTGGATCGGGAACCGGGTTATGGTTCAATCATTGAAGGAGTTGAGACGCGCTGTTTTTGCGCCGTACCGATTCCGCCAATGGCTACACCGAGGAGACGAGACTTTGGCCAAGACCGCGATTTTGACGTTGCTGACCCTTTCCGCGCCGGTAGCGATCGCCACGTCCGCATTCGCCCAGCAGGCTCCGGCCGCCCAGACCCCAGCCGCCCAGACCCCGGTCGAGCAGGCGCCAGCCGAGGCTGATGCCGCTGCCGAGGCTTCGGCACCGGCCGAGGCGGCACCGGCGGCACGCGAGATGACGCCGGACGAGATTGCCGCCTTCAACCAGGCGGTGACCGATTTCACCGCCGGTCAGAGCGCACAGCAGGCGGGCGACAATGCCGGCGCCGTCGCCAAATATGACATGGCGATCCCGGCGATCCGCACCGCGGTGGAAGCCGATCCGTCGAAGATCGACAATGTCAATTTCCTTGCAAACGCGCTGTATGCCGATGCGGCGGCCTATGGCGCGCTGGGCCAGATGGACAAGGTGATCGCGCTGTATGACCAGTCGCTGCCCTATTGGCGCAAGGTGGTCGAAGCCAAGCCCGAGGATGCCGCCAGCCGCAATATCCTGGCCGGAATCCTGATCCAGCTGGGCAACCAGAAGCTGGGCAAGCAGGATACGGACGGCGCGGACCCCTATTATACCGAAGCGCTGGCCTTGGCGCGCACGTCGGTTTCGGCGCAGCCGGCCGATGCGGTCAGCAAGAATATCCTGTTGTCCGCTCTGATCGGCGCCAGCCAGACATCCATGGAGGAAGGATTGCGCGACGAAGCGATCACCATGGGCAAGGCAATGATGGCCGACGGCACGATCGACGCGACCAACAAGCCTTCGATAGCGGTGATGACCGGCGCCGGCGCCGGCTGATCATGACCTGGAAGGGGGCGGGGCCGTGACGGCGCCGCCCGCCTTCCCCGCCGCAGGGTGGCGCCTTCAGGCAGCGCTGACCTTGTCGGCGTAGAGCAGCCGTCCGGTGCCCAGCAGGCCCAGCAATTGCGGCACGATGTGCGGCGCGACCGCGAAGCATCCTTCGCTGCGTCCGCATTTCCCCCAGGTCGCGACATGATCTTCGGTCACATAGTCGGCGCCATGGACGACGATGGCGCGGGGTTCGGCATTGCAGTTTTGCGGGTCGAGGCCCATCAGCCGCATCGCCTGACCATGCTGGCCGAAATAGGATTCGCCGGTGCGAAAGGCACCGGCGCAGCTTGCCAGCGATTCGAACTCGTTGGAAAAGCGATGGACCCACCCGGAATGTTCCGGGTCCGATCCCCGGCCGTGCGCGACGAGATAGCTGAGCGCCTGCCCGTTCATCAGGTCGACCACATGCAACCGCAAATCCCGGGACGGGGCGTTGAAGTCCGCGATGGCGACCCGATCGCGCAGCGCGAAATCATGGGTGTCGAGCGCCGTCTTCGCCCGCTCCAGCAATGCGGCATAGGGTTTGAGCGGAGCAGCGCGCGGCATCGGCGGAACCGGAGGCGGCGTTGCGGGTTTTGCGTCGGGAATGTTCGACGGCGCGGCGCGGCCGATGCTGTCGGAGAGAAAGGTTAAAGCGAACCCGCCGAGCGCGAGCTTGGTAAAATTGCGGCGATCCATGCCGCCAATATAACAGGCGAAGGGCGCCGGTCCAAGACCAGCGCCCCTGTGGTCATTCCCCCGTTGTGCTCGCTTCACCTGCGGGCCGGCTCCCTTCGTCGCCGGCCGGCAGGCGCGACGTCATGCCGGATGCTTCGGCATCGTCCAGTATCTGCTGCTGTTCGGATACGGACGGGGGCGGCGCAACCGGAGTCGCGACGGCATTGTTGGCCGGCTCGGGCGGGGGCAGGGCATCGGGTTCCTGGACGATGACATTTTCCACCGGCGGTTCGACCATGTTGTTGACCGCGTGTGCATCCTCTTCCGGCGATTTGCCGCAGGCTGACAGAGCGAGCGCGCCAGAGAGGGCGATGAGGGCGATTTTGCGCATGGGCGTCAATCCTTCGAAGCGATGGTGGATGGCTTGGCCGGGTCGGCGCGATCCGACGAGGCCTCGATCTTCTGCGCCAGCAGCTTGTCCCAGCCATAGGGATCGGCGCGGAAACTGACCACCCCGTTGCTGCCGGCGAATGCGGTCCAGTAGAGCAGATAGACGGCGACCTGTTCGGGCAGGGACACACGCTGGGTCTTGCCGCTGTCGATCAGCGTCTGGATCTGGCCGTCAAGCTTGGGATCGCCCGCGACCATCAGTTCGGCCAGTTCGACCGGCTTCTGCAACCGCACGCAGCCATGGCTGGCAAGCCGGTCGTAGCTGGAAAATTTGCCGCGCGAGGGTGTGTCGTGCAGATAGACGGCAAAGGGATTGTTGAAATCGAACTTCAACCGCCCCAGCGCGCTGCCCGGCCCGGCCGGCTGCACGATGCGCTCGCCGCCCTCCGGCGTCTTGACGATCTTGTATCCTTGCTTGATCAGCGTCGCGCGCCCCTTGGGGAAGAGTTCGCGATTGGCGATCGACATCGGCACGTTCCAGGGCGGATTGACCACGATGGAATGGATGCTGGACGACAGCATCGGCGTCTGGTTGGTCGGGCTGCCCGTGACGGCCCGCATGGACGTGACCGGCTGATCGCCTTCGAACACGGTCAGCACGGCGGCGGCGATGTTCACCTGCACGCGGTTGATCGGCAGCGTGCGCGGCATCCAGCGCCAGCGTTCCATATTGGCCATGATCGCCGCGATCCGGTCTTCCACCGGCACATTGAGCGCGGTCAGCGTCCGCGCATCGAGCTGGCCGGTGGGGTTGAGCCCGTAGCGGCGCTGCGCTCGTTGCAGCACGTCCACGACCGGTTCGCCCGGCGTCACGGCAGGGTCCTCTATGCCCACGCGCCTGCGGATGGCGTCGGCCGATGCGCCGGACGCGAGCGTGGGCCAGCCGCCGGAATCGCGTATCCCTTCGTAGCGGATCAGCCCCTTTTGCAGATAGGCATAGCCGGTATAGGGCGGCGTCAGGCCGGCGGCCCATTGCGCCAGCCGGTCGTCGGCAACCGCCTGCGCCAGCGATGGGCGGGGGTTGAACGGATCGGGCCGCATCGCCCAGACCTCCAGGAAATCGGCGCCGTCGATCCGCCCGGTGCTGAGCGCGCGGGCGCGGTCCAGCAGGGCGCTGACCAGGGCTTCGCCGGACAAGGGCTTTGCCGGACGGCTGCGCGCCATCAGGCCCTGTTGCGTGCCGGTGCGCAGCCAGGCGTTGGCCCATTCCTCCTGCGCGGGCGACAGGGCGGGCACGGGGACGGGCGGCAGCGGCGCGGCCTGACCGGGCAGCGGCTGGACCATGCCCTCCGGCGGCAGGGTGGGCACGACCGCCGGGGGCGGCATTCCGGCGGCGGCGTCCTGCGCGAGCGCCGGCGCGGCGCCAAGGCCGAGCATGGCGAGCAGCGGGAAACGGATGTGGGATAGTGCGTTCATGGGCGACCAGATAGCCTAAAGCGGTACGGGTTGGAATCGGGATAGCGGAAAAGATCATGCTGCACGTTGTTCACCATCCCGCCTATGTCTCTCCTGCAACACAGGGCAGCGCGTTTCGTTTCGACAAATATGGCCTCGTCATGGAGGCGCTTCGCGAAAGCGGCGTGACGATGACGATCCACGCGCCCGATCCGATGCCCCGTCCCTGGCTGGAGGCGGTGCACGACCCCGATTATGTCGACGAGGTGCTGCGGTGCGCCGTGCCCCCGGCCAAGGAGCGGCGGATCGGCTTTGCCGTGACGCAGCGCGTGTCGCGCCGCGCGCAATTGTCGCCCGGCGGCACATGGGCGGCGGCGCGGCTGGCGCTGGTGCATGGCTATGCCGCCAACGCGGCGGGCGGCAGCCATCATGCGCTGGCCGATACCGGGGCCGGCTATTGCGTGTTCAACGACCTGGCGGTGGCGGCGCACCGGCTGATCGCGCAAGGGGATGCAAGCCGCATCCTGATCCTGGACCTCGACGTGCACCAAGGTGACGGAACCGCCGCGCTGACGGCGGGGCGCGCCGACATCTTCACCCTGTCGGTCCACGCCGAACGCAATTTCCCGGCGCGCAAGGCGCGTTCCAGCCTGGACATCGCGCTGCCCGACCGGGTCGAGGATGCCCCCTATCTCGCGATGCTGTCCGATACGCTGCCGCGCGTGCTGGACGATTTCGAGCCCGGCCTCATCCTCTATCAGGCCGGGGTCGATCCGCATATGGACGACCGGCTGGGCCGGCTAGCCCTGACCGACGCCGGGCTGGATGCGCGCGACCGGCTGGTGATGCGGCAGGCGCGGGTGCGGGGGGTGCCGATCGCCAGCACGATGGGGGGCGGCTATGGCGCGGACCGCATGGCCGTTGCCCGCCGCCACGCCGCCTGCATGATCCGGCTGGCGGAGGAGGCGGCTCGGTGCGGGTAGCCGCGCGGCGGCGCCTTTCCTCAGGGTTCGCCCCTGCTTTCCTGCATCCGCCGCTCGGCGAACCATTGTTCCAGCATCTTGGCGGTGCAGCCGGTAAAGCCGTTGGACCCGTTCACCGAACAGCTGCCCGGCAAGGTTGAACGCTGCACCTGCTCCATGGTCGCCACCTGGCTGCCCCATCCCGGTCCGCCCGAGGGCGCGGGCTTTTCGCGCAGCTTCTTGGGGATGCGGTAGCGTTCGGATTCCGGACGGCGGGCGCAGACGACGATTTCGTCGCCCTGCCCCTGCGGACATGGATCGTCGCCATAGACCAGCAGGTTGATGATCCGTTCGGGTGGCGGTTGCGCCTGCGCCAGGGCGGGGGCCGGCGCGAGCCCGGCGAGCAAAAGGGAAATCATGACGTGGCGCCGCATCGGTCCTGGTCCTTCATACCCCTGTAGCCTGTGCCGGGGCGGCCCAATGCCCCGGCGGTTCATGCGTTCAGACGGCGCGGCACGGCGCCGGCCGTCATTGCTGCGGCGGCGAGGTATCGTCCTGCTGCGCCGCCGCTTCGTCCGCCTTCGCGGCGGCGGCTTCCTCCGCCTTCACCCGTGCCTCGATCGCCTCGCTGTCGGCGTCGATGGTGGACAGGCGCTTGGCGCGTTCGGCCGCGACCAGATCCTTCCAGCTCGCATTGTCGGCGGCCTGCCGTTCGGCCTTGGCCAGGCGGGCAAGCTGCGCGAAGCAGCCGGTCGCGCCGCCCGAGCCGGACGGCGAGCAGCTTTCGGTGCCGGACCGGCCTACATATTCCATCGACCGCACCCGCTCTCCCCACGCCTGGTTGCTGGGCTTGTTGGGATCGCCGCGCAACGGTTCTGGGATGCGATAGCGTTCGTCCTCGCCCTTGCGCGCGCACACCACGATCTCGTTCCCCTGGCTCTGCGGGCAGGCGTCGTCGCCATAGACGATGACCAGGTTCACCTTTTCGGACTCGCCGGTGCTGGCGGCGGGGGGTGCGCTGTCCTGCTGCGCCAGCGCGGGCGCCCCCATCAACAGCAGTGCGGCGATCATCGGGGTCTTCCTCATCGGTCGGTCCTTTTCAGATGCGCTTCGACAGCGCGATGGCGGCACGACAGCCCAAACGGATGGCGCCGGACAATAGGGGATAGGCCGGAGCCTGCTGCGCGCCATGGGCGATGGCGGTTTCGCGATGCTCGACCTCCTCCGCCTGAAAATCCGCGATGGCGGCGGACAGTTCCGGATCGTCGGCACCCAATGCATCGAGCTGTTCGGCATAATGGCGGTCGATCTCGGTCTCGATCGCGGCGGTGCAGGCCATTGCGGCACGTGGCCCCATCGCCGCCGTCACCGCGCCCAGCGCGAAACCCGCCACGTTCCAGACCGGCGCCAGCAACGTGGGCCGCACGCCGCGCCGGGCGATCATCGCATCGAACGCTTCGCGATGCCGTTCCTCCTGCGCCGCCATGCCGGCGATCACCCGGCCATGGGGATGGCGGTCGCCCATCACCGCGCGCTGCCCTGCATAGATGCGGGTCGCGCCGAATTCCCCCGCCTGATCGACGCGCAGCATCGACGCGCGGTCCCGCGCGCTGGAGCCCTTGCCCGGGCGCGGGAAATCATGCGGTGCGCTCATGCCGTCCTCGCCTTTGCCAGCAGGCCCAAGATGGCGAGCGCGGCGACGCCCGACAAGAGGCCGTTATAGCCCGCCATGGAAATGCCCATCAGGCTCCACGGCGCGACGTCGCAGCGGGTGATGGGGCTCGCCATGATCTGCGCCAATATGTCGCCGCCCCCTGTCGGAGTGGTGGAACAGGCGGTCAACCCTTCCCACCAGCCATATTCGACCCCGGCGTGGAACAGGCCGATGCCGCCGCCCACGCCGATGGCAAGGCCGGCCAGTCCGGCGAACAGCGCGCTCCAGCAGGGGCGCGCGCGCAACGCATAGGCGATCAGGGCCGGCGGGATGGCCGCCATATGGGCATAACGCTGCCACCAGCACATCTCGCACGGGTGCAGGCCGCCGACATATTGAAAGGCATAGGCGCCACCCAGCATGAACAGCGGGGTGAGCAGCGCGATCGCGCGGGCAAGGGCGAGGGGGCGGGCGTTCATGCCGTGGGTTTAGACGCTCGTGCGCCTTTCGTCATGCTGAACCTGCCGCGGCCGGCGCGTCGCAAGGCGATTATTTCGCGCCCGGCCTGCGCCCGGCCTGCGCCTGCGCGACCGCGGCGCCCGGCGTGCCCGCCAGCCGCGAAATCGTCCGCAGCGCATAATCCATCTGGAAATCCTCGATGCCCTGCTTCTTGAGATCCTCGGCGCTCATGGCGAAGCGCGGATCGTCCTTCACATCCTCCTCCAGCGCGGCGTCGTCGGTCTTGATCTCGTTGATCAGGTGACGGCGCAGGTCGCTTTCGCGGAATTTGGGCCGGTTCTTGTAGTCGGGATCGGACAGTTGCGGCACGCGGATGTCGGGCTGGATGCCGCCTTCCTGCACGCTGCGACCCGAGGGCGTGTAGTAGCGCGCGGTCGTCAGCTTGAGCGCGGTCGTGTTGCTGAGCGGCAGCATGGTCTGCACGCTGCCCTTGCCGAAGCTGCGTTCGCCCATGACCAGCGCGCGATGCTGGTCCTGTAACGCGCCCGCGACGATTTCCGATGCCGATGCGGACCCGGCGTCGACCAGCACGATGACCGGCAGGCCCTTCGCGTCGTCGCCGGGCTTGGCATAATAGCGTTCCACATCGCCCTTTTGCCGGCCGCGCTGCGACACGATCTCGCCACGTTCCAGGAAGGTGTCGCTGACCGTTACCGCTTCGTCCAGCAGGCCGCCGGGGTTGGAGCGCAGGTCGAGCACATAGCCGGTGGGCTTGTGGCCCAAGCTCTTGTCGATGCTGCGGATCGCCTGCCGCACGTCCGCGCCGGTATTGGCGGAGAAGCTGACGATGGTGATGACGCCGATATTCTTCTTCACTTCCCATTTGACGGGCTTGAGCTGGATGATCTCGCGCGTCAGGGTCAGGTCGATCGGTTTGTCGCGGCCCGGCCGCACGATGGTGATCTTGATCGCCGTGCCGGGCGCGCCGCGCATCTTGTCCACCGCCTCGTCCAGCGTGCCGCCGTAGATGAGCTGGCCGTCCAGATGGGTGATATAGTCGCCGGCCTTGATCCCCGCGCGCCAGGCCGGGGTGTCCTGCGTCGGTGCGATCACCTTGACCGCGCCATCCTCCTGCGTGACCGAAAGGCCCAGGCCGCCGTAGCTGCCCTCCGTCTGGGTGCGCAGATTCTGGAAGTCGCGTGCATCGAGGAAGCTCGAATGCGGGTCGAGGCTGGCGAGCATGCCGTCGATCGCGCCCTTGATCAGCTTTTCGTCGTCGACCTTCTCGACATAGTCGCTGCGGACCTTCTGGAACACGTCCATGAACTCGTCGAGCGCCTTGTAGCTCGACGCTTCCCCGTCGGCGAGCGCGGCGGTGGTGGCAGGAATGAGCGCAAGCGCCCCGAGCGCGACCGCGCCCTGGAGGAAGGTGGATTTCATGGCTGTCCTAGGAATTCGCATCGATGCCCCGATATACGCCGATTCGCGCCGCAACGCAAAAGCGCGCTTCGACCAGCGTCGTCCCTGACCGATGAGCGTCGGGTTAATGGGCGGGGGCGGCCTGCCACGCCAAGGGCGGCCGGGACCCGCCCGGCCGTGCCGTCACCAGATGATGCGCCTGTCGATGCCTATCCCAGCCCGACCAGTGGCACGATGTCCACCGGCCGCCCGTTGCGGCGCAGTTCGACGGTGATGTTCGGGCGCTCGGCGCCGGTGATACCGACCGGATCGCCCTGCCGCACGGTGTCGCCGACATTCACGGTGACACGGTGCAGGCCGGTGATCAGCGTGGTCCAGCCCTGACCATGGTCGATGATGAGGATCTGGCCGTAATCGCGATAGGGGCCGGCGAAGGCGACGCGGCCGGCGGTCGGCGCGATCGCCTGCGCGTCCGGCTGCGTCACCAGCGTCAGGCCGCGCGATCGCACGCCGCTGTCGTTCACCTCGCCCATGCCGGTCACGAGCTGGCCGATGACGGGCAGGCGATAGGGGGGCGGGCCGCTGTCGGCGACCGCGCGCTCCGGTGCGGCGGCGCCCGCCCGTTCGGGGCGGGCGGGCCGGATCAGCGGGCCGGACAGGGCCGCCAGCCGATCGCGCAGGTCACCCGCTTCCTCCAGCCGGTCCATCAGGTCGACAATGTCGCGCGCCCGTTCGCCCAGCGCCAGCGCACGGTCGCTTTCCAGCCCCGCATTGGCGCGATAGTCGCGCGCGTCGAGGCGCTTGCGCGATTCCAGCGCCGCCAGTTCGGTCTGCTGCCGCTTGCGATCGTCCTGTGCCTGCGCCAGCGCATCGGCGGCCTGCTGCGCGATCGCGCGCAGCCTGCGGCTTTCGGCCAGTTCCGCGCGCAGCCCCGCCGTGCGCTGTTCGATCACCGGCAGCACCTGGCCCAGCACGGCGCGCATGTGGACCGCGTCGGTGACGCTGCCCGGCTGCACCAGGGCGAGCGCGACCGGCCGCCGCGCCATCATCTGAAGCGCGGCGGTCAGCCGGACGACCGGTTCCTGCTTTTCGGCCAGCCGCGCCGCCTGCGCCCGTTGGCGGCGCGCGACGATGGCGATGCGTGCCCGCGCGGCCGCGATGTCCGCTTCGGCCTGCTGGATGCGGGCGGCGACGGCGGCGGCGCGACGGCGCGCCTGCTCCGCTTCGTCGCGCGCCGCGCCCGCCTGCTGCTCCAGCCGCTCGGACCGGGCGCGCGCCTCGACCGACTGGCGCCGCGCATCCTTGAGCGCCTGCTGCTCCTGCGCCAGCGTCGTGCCCGCCGTTCCCTGCAGGATGATCGCATCGCCATCCGCCGCGGGCAGGCGCGTGGCCGCAAGGGCCATCAGCCCCGCCAGTCCGCCCGCAATGAGGATGTCGCGTTTCACCTGCCGTCCCGCCCGTTTCCAAGCCTGCCTAGGCAAAAAGGCCGAGCGATTCTAGCCTTCGCGATGATAGGGGTGCCCCGCCAGGATCGAGCAGGCGCGCCAGAGTTGTTCCGCCAGCATCGCGCGGGCCATCATGTGGGGCCAGGTCATGGCGCCGAAGGCGATCAGCAGGTCGGCATTGGCCCGCTCGGTATCATCGAATCCGTCCGCCGCGCCGATCAGGAAGCGGCATTCGCGCGTACCCGCGTCGCGCCAGCCTTCGATCCGGCGGGCAAAGTCCATCGACCCGAGCTGCTTGCCCTTTTCATCCAGCATGACCGTGACCGCGCCGGGACCGACGGGCGGCAATTTGCCGCCCCGGTCGGGCAGTTCGGTCACCCTGAACGGCATGGTCAGCCGCTTGGCATAGCGGTCGACAAGGTCGGCTTCGGGCGAGCGCCCGATCTTGCCGCGCGCGATGATGTGGAGGAGCATGGCGCCTCCCCTAGCCCGTCATCGCGCCCCTGTCGAAGGGGCCGGTCCGGACTGCGGCGTCAGGCGGTCCCGGCCACCGGCGCGTCGACGAAGCCCCACATCCGTTCCAGATTGTAGAAGCTGCGCACTTCGGGCTTGAACAGGTGGACGATCACGTCGCCCGCGTCGATCAGCACCCAGTCGGCGACCGGAAGGCCTTCGACCCGCGCGGAACGGCCCGTTTCCTTCTTGATCCTTTCGGCCAGATGCTGGGCCATGGCCGCGACCTGACGCGACGAACGGCCGCTCGCGATCACCATGTGATCGGCGATGCTGCTCTTGCCTTCCAGGGGGATGGAGATGGTTTCCTGCGCCTGGTCGTCGTCGAGCGACTGCATGACAAGGGCGTGCAGGGCGGCCACGGAATCGGCGCCGGGCACCGTATCGTTGGCAGGGGCGAGGTTAGTCAAACATACTCCAATCTAGACGATATACCGGCGCGTGAGCGGATCGCGCACACGCGTTGCTTCATATTCGCGATGCCAGAGGGGGTCTGCCTGCCGCAGCAGGGTTGCCGATCTTGGATCAGGGCGAAAGCGCAATAGCACGAGCGCCGGCACTCTCCAATTCGTCCAGTCTGCACTCTGGCGCGCGGGCCGGACGAAGCGCCGCAGCCAGTTCATGGCCGCAGAGCCACGAGCATCGTCATCATAGCCCGGTCGGGCGATGACGGCAATGGGCATCTGTCGCGCGATGCCGCGCCAGTCCTTCCATTGGCCGAACTGGGCCAGATTGTCGGCTCCCATAAGCCAGATGAACCGGTTGCGGGGGTAGCGCGCGCGGATCGCGCGCAATGTGTCGACGGTGTAGCGCGTGCCCAGTTGCGCCTCTATCGCGGTCGCGCGAATCGGGGCGCGGCGCGCGACCCTTTGCGCGCGGGCGACCCGCGCGGCGAGCGGCGCCATGCCGCGTGCGGGTTTCAGCGGATTGCCCGGCGACACCAGCCACCACAGCTCGTCCAGGGCCAGCGCCTTCGCGGCGAACAGGGAAATGGCGCGATGCCCGCCATGCGCCGGATTGAAAGAGCCACCCAGCAGACCGATCTTCTTCATCGCCATGCCATGCCAGCCGCCGCGCGGCGCGGCAATGGGCCGGCCTCAGGCGGCCGGCGCAGGGCCCCGCTTTTCCATCAGCTTCGCGGCGATCAGTCCGGCGGCGACCAGCGCGACGAAATCGCTGAAGGCCAGATAGAGGATATATCCCCAGGGCGCATGGTTGAACACGGCCTGCCCGACATGCAGCCACAGCACTGCGGCCAGCGCAAACAGCAGGGTGGCGCGCACCCGCGCCGCCAGCCCGCCGGCCACGAAGCCGAGCGCCAGCGCGATGATGATCCCCACGGCCAGCGCCAGGATCAGCCCGCCGATCAGCGCCGCGCCGTCGGTCACCGGAAATCCGCTGCTGTTATAGAAGATCTGCGCCACCGGACCCTTGCCGAACAGCACGGTCCCTTCCGCGGTCGAGGGGTCGGGAATGAAATAGACCCCGGTGCCGCCGGGGGTCAGCGCCTGCGCCATTGCCGCCTGCAAATTGGCGCTGGCCTGTCCGTCCGCACGGCTGAGCGCCAGCGCGCTGAGCGGCGTGCCCCAGAACAGGAAGCCGATGATGAACATGGCGAAACCGCCGAGCAGTCCGCCGATCAGGGTCCGAACCATGATGCCTCCCCATTTGGAATATCGGGGCCTTAACGCGGCAGGGCCGGATTCTTTCCCGGCCGCAAAGGTCAATCCCTGGGCCGCGCCGCCTTTTCCGCGATGCCCGACACGCCTTCGCGCCGGTCCAGTTCGTCCAGCACCGTGGCGAACGGAATATCCATGTCGGCCAGCAGCAGCAGCAGGTGGAAGATCAGGTCCGCGCTTTCGCCGATCGCGCCCGCCCGGTCGTCCGCCATGGCGGCGATCACCGCCTCCACGGCTTCCTCGCCGACCTTCTGCGCGATCTTGGCCCGGCCCTTCGCCGACAGCTTCGCCACATAGGAGGCCGCAGGGTCCGCGCCGCGCCGGGCGCGAATGGTCTGTTCCAGCCTGTCGAGTGTTTCGCGCATCGCTATTCCCCCGTCACCGGCACCCGCACCGGTACGCCCGCCGCCGCCAGCGCGGCATGGGCCTCGCTGATGCTATGTTGCCCGAAATGGAAGATGCTGGCCGCCAGCACTGCGCTCGCATGGCCCTTCACCACGCCTTCGACCAGATGATCGAGCGTGCCCACGCCGCCGCTGGCGATCACCGGCACCGCCACCGCATCGGCGATGGCGCGGGTCAGCGCCAGGTCATAGCCCTTTTTCGTGCCGTCCCCGTCCATCGAGGTGACCAGCAATTCGCCCGCGCCCAGTTCGGCAAGGCGCATCGCATGCTCCAGCGCGTCGATCCCGGTCGGCTTGCGGCCGCCATGAGTGAAGATTTCCCAGCGGCCTTCGCCGACCCGCCGCGCGTCCACCGATCCCACGATGCACTGCGCGCCGAAGCGGTCGGCGATGTCGGCAACCAGTTCGGGCCGGGCGACCGCCGCGCTGTTGACCGCGACCTTGTCCGCGCCGGCCAGCAGCAGCGCGCGCGCATCCTCCGCGCTGCGCACGCCGCCGCCCACGGTCACCGGCATGAAGCAGACTTCCGCGGTGCGGCGCACCACGTCCAGGATGGTCCCGCGCGCCTCATGGGTCGCCGTGATGTCCAGGAAGCACAGTTCGTCCGCGCCCGCCGCGTCGTATAGCTTCGCCTGTTCGACCGGATCGCCCGCATCGCGCAGGTCGACGAAATTGACGCCCTTCACAACGCGCCCGTCGGCGACGTCCAGGCAGGGAATGACGCGGGTGCGGACGGTCATGCCATGGTCCCTCAGGCCGCCGCCTGCGCCACGGCCAGCGCGGTTTTCAGGTCCAGGCGGCCGTCATAGAGGGCGCGGCCGGTGATGACGCCCTCTATCCCCTCGTCCGCGTGCAGGCTGAGAATGCGGATGTCGGCAATGCCCGCCACGCCGCCGCTGGCGATCACGGGAATGTCGGTCGCCCGCGCGAGGTCGACGGTCGCGTCTATGTTGCAGCCCTTGAGCAGCCCGTCGCGGCCGACATCGGTGAAGAGCAGGCTGGCGACGCCCGCATCCTCGAACCGGCGGGCGAGGTCGATGACCGGCATGTCGCTCTTTTCCGCCCAGCCGTCGGTCGCGACGAAGCCGTCGCGTGCATCGACCGCGACGACGATGCCGCCGGGAAAGTCGCGCGCAGCCGCCTTGACGAAGGCGGGGTCCTTGAGCGCCGCCGTGCCGATGACGATGCGCGACACGCCAAGGTCGAACCAGCGTTCCACCGCTTCGCGGTTGCGGATGCCCCCGCCCAGCTGGACATGGCCGGGGAAGGCCTCGACAATGGACTCGACCGCCTGCGCGTTGACGGCGCGACCTGCAAAGCTGCCGTCCAGATCGACGACGTGCAGATGCTGCGCGCCGGCCTGGGCGAAGATCAGGGCCTGTGCCGCGGGGTCGTCGCCATAGACGGTGGCGCGGTCCATGTCGCCTTCGGCCAGGCGCACGACCTGCCCTTCTTTCAGGTCGATGGCGGGAAAGACGATCAGGGACATGGCGACACCTTTGCGGACGGACGGATCAGGGCCGCCAGTCGAGAAAACGGGACAGGAAGGCAAGGCCGTAGCGCTGGCTCTTTTCCGGGTGGAACTGGCAGCCGATGATGGTGTCGCGCGCGACCGCCGCGACCAGCGGGCCGCCATGGGTCGTCGTCGCGGCGATATGGGCGGGTTCGGCGGCATCGAAATGATAGCTGTGCAGGAAATAGGCCTCGCCCGCCTCCAGCAGGGGCGGCGCGCCCTCCAGCGCGACATCGTTCCAGCCCATGTGCGGCACCTTGATCGCGGGATCGGCAGGTTCGATCAAACGGACGGTGCCGGGAATCCATCCCAGCCCGTCATGCCGGCCGAATTCCTCCCCCGCGTCGGCGAGCAACTGCATCCCAACGCACACGCCCAGAAAGGGCGTGCCACGGCCGTTCACCGCCTCGCCCATCGCATCGACCATGCCGGGGATCGCCACCAGCGCGTCGCGGCACGCGCGAAAGGCGCCCACGCCCGGCAGCACGATGCGGTCGGCCCGCCGCACCCTGTCGGCATCGGCGGTGATGGTCACGTCGTCCGCGCCCGCCTTGCGCAGCGCATTATGCACCGAATGGAGATTGCCCGCGCCATAGTCGATAAGGGCGATCCCGGTCACAGCATCCCCTTGGTCGACGGAATGGCGTCAGCCTTGCGCGGGTCGATCTCCACTGCCTGCCGCAGCGCGCGGGCCAGCCCCTTGAACGCGCTTTCGACAATATGGTGATTGTTGCCGCCATACAGATTTTCGATGTGCAGCGTGATGCCGGCCGACTGGGCGAAGCTGTGGAAGAAATGTTCGACCATCTCCGCGTCCCATTCGCCGATCTTCTCCACCGTGAAGGGCAGTTTGCATACCAGCCAGGGGCGGCCCGAAATGTCGAGCGCGACGCGGGTCAGCGTTTCGTCCATCGGCGAATAGACGCTGCCGTAGCGGGAAATGCCGCGCTTGTCGCCCAGTGCCCTGGCCAGCGCCTCACCGATCGCGATCGCCGTGTCCTCGGTAGTGTGATGCTGGTCGACATGCAGATCACCCACCGTCCTGACGTCCATGTCGATCAGCGAATGGCGCGACAGCTGTTCGATCATGTGATCCAGGAAACCGATGCCGGTCGACACGGTGTAGAGGCCCGTTCCGTCCAGGTTGACGGTGACGTCGATCTTGGTTTCCGCCGTGTTGCGGTGAATCTCGGCCGTGCGCATGGCCGCCCTATAGCGCGTCGCGCCCATCATGCAATCGCGCCATGCAAAGTGCCGGGCGGGGTTGACCGCCTGTTTCGTGCCGTTAGGACATGGGGATCATGAGCGACGACCTGCCCGACAGCCTGATTCCCTATGACGAAATCGTGCAGGAAGCCCTGCGTGCCGTTGTCGGCCGCGTGCTGGGGGAGGTGCAGGAGACCGGTGGCCTGCCGGGCACGCATCATTTCTACATCACCTTCAAGACTCAGGCGCCGGGCGTGGACATCCCCCGGCACCTGATCGAACGCTTCCCGGACGAGATGACCGTCGTCCTCCAGAACAAATTCTGGGACCTGAAGGTCAGCGACCATCATTTCGAGGTCAGCCTGACCTTCAACCAGGTGGCCGCGCACCTTGTCATTCCCTTCAGCGCCATCACCGCCTTCGTCGATCCGGCGGTCAATTTCGCGCTGCAATTCCAGGTGCAGTCGGACATCGATCCCGAACCCCATGACGCGGCCGAAAACGATGCGCCGACCGTCGTGGCCGAGGACGGGTCCAACGTCGTGACCGTGGATTTCGGGAAGAAGAAATAGGGGCGTTGGCGTCCCGGCCCGCTTAAGCGTCCACCAAGCTGAGCACCGCGCCCCTTGGACGGGCGTTTTCCCGTCCTAGATGGTAGGCACCCCGTCAGGACCGGAGATAGCCGATGCCCGCCACCCGCACCGAAACCGACAGCATCGGACCGATCGCCGTTCCGGCCGACGCCTATTGGGGGGCGCAGACGCAGCGCAGTATCGAGAATTTCCCGTTCGGCGCGACGGAGAGAATGCCGATCGGCATCATCCATGCCCTTGCCATCGTGAAGCAGGCGGCGGCCCGGGTGAACCGGCGCCACGGGCTGGACCCCGCCATCGCCGATGCGATCGAGGCCGCCGCCGCCGAGGTGATCGACGGGCGCCACGACGACCAGTTCCCGCTGGTCATCTGGCAGACTGGCAGCGGCACCCAGTCGAACATGAACGTCAATGAGGTGATCGCGGGACGCGCCAATGAAATGCTGACCGGCACCCGCGGCGGCAAGGCGCCGGTGCATCCCAACGACCATGTGAACTTCGGCCAGTCGTCGAACGACAGCTTCCCCACCGCCATGCACGTCGCCGCCGCGCTGGCGGCGCAAAGACATCTGCTGCCCGCGCTCGAACGGCTGGAAGGCGCGCTGCTGGACAAGGCGAAGGCGTGGAGCCACATAGTGAAGATCGGCCGCACCCATTTGCAGGACGCGACGCCGCTGACGCTGGGCCAGGAATTTTCCGGCTATTATGCGCAGGTCCGCCTGGCCCGCACGCGCACCATGCCGCTGGTCGAGCATGGGCTGTCGCGGCTGGCGCAGGGCGGCACGGCGGTCGGCACAGGGCTCAACGCGCCCGAAGGTTTCGCGCGCGACGTCGCGGCCGAGATCGCGGCCATTGCCGGCTTTCCCTTCGAAACCGCGCCCAACAAGTTCGAGGCGCTGGCCAGCCACGACACGCTGGTCGATTTTTCCGGGCGGCTGAACAGCATCGCCGTCGCGCTGACGAAGATCGCCAACGACATCCGCCTGCTCGGCAGCGGGCCGCGCTCGGGGCTGGGCGAACTGGACCTGCCCGCCAACGAGCCGGGCAGTTCGATCATGCCGGGCAAGGTCAACCCCACCCAGTGCGAGATGCTCACGATGGTCGCGGCCCAGGTCATCGGCAATCACCAGGCGGTGACGGTGGGCGGGATGCAGGGGCAGATGGAACTCAATGTCTTCAAGCCGCTGATCGGCGCGGCCGTGCTGCGGTCCATCCATCTGCTGAGCGTGGGCATGGACAGTTTCGCACAGCGCTGCGTCGAGGGGTTGCGGGCGAACGAGGATCGCATCGCCGAACTGGTCGACCGATCGCTGATGCTGGTCACGGCGCTGGCGCCGGAAATCGGCTACGACAATGCGGCGAAGATCGCCAAGCATGCCCATGCGACCGGCAGCACGCTGAAGGAAGCGGGACTGGAACTGGGTCTGGTCGACGCAGCGACGTTCGACCGCCTGGTGCGGCCTGAAAATATGGTGTGATGCTGGCGGAACCGGCGCGCGCGCGATACATTAACCCTCTATGAAGACGAAAAAGCCCCAGCCCGCCACGCCGTTGAGCACGGTGTTTCCGCCCAAGAAGGCGGGTTTGCTGCGCAAGACGGCCCGCGTCGGCGCGACGCTGGTCGCCACCCGCGTCGCGGCTCAGACCGGCAAGAAGGGTGTGTTCGGCCTGCTGGCCGGCATGGGCGCCAAGCGGTTGATCATGCGCTATCCGGCCGGCGCGCTGATGGTGACGGGCGCCTATATGGCGGGCAAGCTTTACGAGGCGAAACGCGAGGTCGACCGCCGCAAGGCGCAGAAGCTGCTGACCGACCGGACGGCGAAGCCGATTCCGATCGAAAGCGCGCGCAAGGCGGGCAAGCGCTAGAACGATCTACAGTCGACCTTTCAGGGTCGACGGTTCGGGACATGGGGCGTTCGAACAGCGGCGCTGTTCGCCCGATGCTTTGCCCGATGTGAAAAGACTTTAGCCGCCGCCCAGCACGTTGATGGTGAAGGCCAGCACGCCGAGGTTGAACAGGAAGGCCGCGAAGCAGTGCAGGATGACCGTGCGCCGCATGGTCCTTGCCTGTATCGCCACATCCGATGTCTGGAACGTCATGCCCAGCGTGAAGGCGAAATAAATGAAATCCCAGTAGCCCGGTTCCTCGTCGCCGGGAAAGTCGAGCCCGCCGCTGTCGGCGCCCCGCCCGTCGGACAGGTAGAAAAGATGCGCATAATGCATGGCGTAGACGAGGTTCGAGAATAGCCAGGCAAGGACCAGCGTGGCCAGCAACAGCGCGATGGCGAGGCCGTCGGGCCCGCCGCGCTGCGTGACGGCCACGCCCACCGTCACGAGCACGACCAGGCTGACGACGCCGGTCAGCAGCAGCATCAGCCCCCGGTTGGCATCATTGGCCGCCGCCTTCGCCCGCATCGCCGCAGGATCGGCCCGCAGCAGCGGAACGGTCGCCACCAGGAAGGCCAGCGCGGCGAGATCGAACCCCGCCATCACCGCCTCGTGCCACACCATCGCCAGCGACAGCGGCGCGATGCCGCCGAGCAGCAGCAGGAACATGCCGTAACGCCAGGGGAAGATGGCGGACGCGCGCATCATGCCACCCCAAGGGGCATCGCCGATGGCGGCAGGTCTATCACAGCACCGCCGCGATCAAGCCCATCGCCTGCGCCTCCGTCGCTTCGAGATACCAGTTTTCAGGGGCCTTTTGCAGCAGTTCCTCCATCGTCACCTGCGACCCCAGGATGAGGTTCTGGAAACCCTCATTCTGGATGGCGATGGACGATTCTATCTCGTTGAGATTGGCTTTGAGCGTCGCGATACAGGTTGAAAGCGGCCCGGAAAGCTGAATCGTCTTGGTGATCAGGCGTTCATGGATCATCAGGCGCGTGCCGCGCGTGACATAGCGGTTTTCGGCCGCAAAGAAGCTCATGAAGGTCGCGCCGGCCGAATAGACCGCCGTCTTGCCCAGGAAGACCAGCCGGCGGGCCGGATAGAGATCGGAATGAAAGCGTATATCCTCCCCCATCATCCGCGCGATTTCCGGATCGCCGCCCAGGGTGGAAATTTCCACCACCACCAGCCCCTGTTGCGGCGCGGTGCCCAGGCAATTGCGGAAATGGAGATACATGCCATGGTCCACGATGCCCGAAAGGGTGATCGCGGGAAATTCGAAATCCTTGGATGTCAGCAGCGGTGCGGTCATGAAGCGTCTTCCGATAGGGGGTGTCGGGCTGCACTACGCGCGGCCCGCAAAAAGGTGCCGTGCTTTTCAACTGGCGCCCGTCGCCACAGGCTGTAAAGAACAGATCATGACCAACGGGCTGCGGGCATGATCGCCAAACTCAAGGGACGACTGGACAGCACCGGCATCGACCATGCGGTGATCGATGTCGGCGGCGTGGGCTATCTCGTCGGCGCTTCGTCGCGGACGCTGGCGGCGCTGGGCGCGGTAGGCGAAGCGGTGACGATCCACACCGAAATGCTGGTGGCGGAGGATTCCATCCGCCTCGTCGGCTTCGCCCGGGCCGAGGAGCGCGACTGGTTCCGCCTGCTGACCCATGTGCAGGGCGTCGGGTCGCGCGTGGCGCTGGCCATATTGTCGGCGCTGGAGCCGGCCGAACTGCATCGCGCCGTCGCCACCGGCGACAAGGCGATGGTGGCGCGCGCGAACGGCGTCGGACCGAAGCTGGCGCAGCGCATCGTCAACGAATTGAAGGACAAGATCGGTGCGGCGCCCGCCGCCGGTCCGTTGGGGACGGGCGGGCCGGTGCCGCTTCCCGTCGGCAGCCTGAGCGCGGATGCGCTGTCCGCGCTTCAGAATCTGGGGTTCAAACCCGCCGAGGCGAGCAGCGCCGTTGCCGCCGCCGAGGCGGAACTGGGCGAAGGCGCCAGCCTTGACGCGATGGTGCGGCTGGCGCTGCGGAAGGCGGCGAAGTGAACGAGGACGACCGTCTGTTGACCCCCGCGCGCCGGCCGGAGGATGTCGATGCCGCGCTGCGTCCCAAATCGCTCGACGAATTTGTCGGACAGCAGGCCGCGCGCGAGAACCTGCGCATCTTCATCCAGGCGGCGCGGTCGCGCGGCGACGCGCTGGACCATGTCCTGTTTTTCGGACCGCCGGGCCTTGGCAAGACCACGCTGGCGCAGATCGTCGCCAAGGAAATGGGCGTGGGTTTTCGCGCCACGTCCGGACCGGTCATCGCCAAGTCGGGCGACCTGGCCGCGCTGCTCACCAATCTGGACGAGGGCGACGTATTGTTCGTCGACGAGATACATCGCCTCAACCCGGCGGTGGAGGAAGTGCTGTATCCCGCGATGGAGGACCGGGCGCTCGACCTGATGATCGGGGAGGGACCTTCGGCCCGGTCGGTGCGGATCGACCTGCCGCGGTTCACGCTGGTCGGCGCGACCACACGGCAGGGGTTGCTGACGACCCCGCTGCGCGACCGGTTCGGCATTCCGGTGCGGTTGCAATTCTACACGGTCGACGAACTGGAACTGGTCGTACGGCGCGCCGCGCGGTTGCTGGACCTGGCGATCACGCCGGACGGGGCGACGGAAATCGCACGCCGGTCGCGGGGCACGCCTCGCATCGCCGGGCGTCTGCTGCGCCGCGTGCGCGACTTTGCCAATGTGGCGGGTGCGCCGACCGTGGATCGCAAGGTCGCCGACACGGCGCTGCTCCGGCTGGAGGTCGACCATCTGGGTCTCGACCTGATGGACCGGCGTTATCTGATGATGATCGCCGACATCTACCGCGGCGGGCCGGTGGGTGTCGAAACGCTGGCGGCCGGGCTGTCGGAAGCGCGCGACACGCTGGAGGAAGTGGTCGAACCCTATCTGATCCAGCTTGGCCTGATCGCACGAACCGCGCGCGGGCGGTGCCTGAACGGGCCGGGTTGGAAGCATCTGGGCCTCAATCCGCCGGCAGGATCGCAGGACGGGCTGTTCGACTGACGCATAGCAGCGGAAAAGCATGGCCGTTACGGCGCGGCGCCGTTATAGGCTCTTGCGATGGTCAGGCGCGCGACAGACGCGCCGAACGCAACAGGAGTCGAGCCTTTGAGGGCGATCGAGAAATTTCCCAACCTGGTCACTATGTTCTTCGCGCGCGCCAAGGAGCGCGGCGATGCCCCCTTTCTGTGGCATAAGGCCGCCGGCGCGTGGCACGCGCAGAGCTGGACCGAGGTCGCAAGGCAGGTTGCCGCGCTGGCCGCCGCGCTGAAGGCGCAGGGGTTGAAGCCGGGCGATCCGGTGATGCTGGTCAGCGAGAACCGACCCGAATTCTGCATCGCCGACCTGGCGATCATGGCGGCGGGCTGTATCACCGTGCCCACCTACACCACCAACACGACGCGCGATCATCAGCATATCCTGACCGATAGCGGCGCCCGCGCCGTGATCGTATCCACGGCCAAGCTGGCCGCGACGCTGATGCCGGCGGTCGTCCGGTCGCAGGCGAGCTTCGTCATCGGCATGGAACCGCTGCGCGCCGCGCAGGGGGAAGGCGCCAGCCACATGTGGGCCGACCTGATCGCTGCCCATGCGGACGATCCGGCCGCCGACGTCGACATATGCGCCGCGGCGCAAACCGCGACGCGCGACGACCAGGCGTGCATCATCTATACCAGCGGGACCGGCGGCGCGCCGCGCGGGGTGATGCAGCATCATGGCGCGATCCTCCAGAATTGCGAGGGTGCGGGCCGGATCGTGGCGGAGGATTTCGGTTGGGGCGACGAGGTGTTCCTGTCGTTCCTGCCGCTGTCCCATGCCTATGAACATAGCGGCGGGCAGTTCCTGCCCATTCTGCTGGGCGGCCAGATCTATTATGCCGAGGGGCTGGAAAAGCTGGCCGGCAATATCGAGGAGGCGCGCCCCACCATCATGGTGGTCGTCCCCCGCCTGTTCGAGGTGCTGCGCACGCGGATCATCAAGTCGATCGAGAAGCAGGGCAAGTTCCCGGCCTATCTGCTGGGCCAGGCGCTGCGGATCGCGGCGAAGGAGCAGGCGGGCAGGGGATCGATCCTCGACCTGCCGATGAAAGCGCTGCTGTCGCGCACGCTGATCCCCAAGGTCCGCGCGCGTTTCGGCGGGCGGATGAAGGCTTTGGTATCGGGCGGGGCGCCGCTCAACCCCGATGTGGGTCTGTTCTTCCAGGCCATGGGGCTGACGCTGCTGCAAGGCTATGGCCAGACCGAGGCCGGGCCGGTCATCAGCTGCAACCGCCCGGCGGCCGGCATCGCGATGGACACGGTCGGCCCACCGCTGGAGGGCGTGGAGGTGAAGATCGCCCACGACGGCGAGATCCTGGTGCGGGGCGAACTGGTCATGCACGGTTACTGGCGCAATCCGACCGAGACGGAAAAGGCGCTGAAGGACGGCTGGCTGCACACAGGGGACATCGGTGAATTCGACGCCAGGGGCCGCATCCGCATCACCGACCGGAAGAAGGATCTGATCGTCAACGACAAGGGCGACAATGTGTCACCGCAGAAGGTGGAGGGGATGCTGACCCTGCAACCGGAAATCGGGCAGGCGATGGTGCATGGCGACCGGCGCCCCTATCTGGTCGGCCTGATCGTGCCGGACGCCGAATGGACGCGCGACTGGGCGACGTCGCAAGGGGTGGCGGTGGACGCCGCGCCGGCCGACCCGCGCTATCATGCCGCGCTCAGGGCGGCGGTCGACCGGGTGAACGCCGACCTGTCGGTGCTGGAACGGGTCCGGCGCTTCATCCTGGCCGACGAGCCCTTCACGATCGACAATGCCGAGATGACGCCGTCCATGAAAATCCGCCGGCACGTCATCCGTCAGCGCTATGCCGAGCGGCTGGACGCGCTGTACAAGGCGTGATCCGGGCGCGGGGCGTCCGCGGCACTCATTCTGCCGGCGTGCGATAGGGGGTGAAGTCGCCCAGGGCGCAGGCGCCGGTCATCATGCCGGACGTGCGATCGACGGTGCGCGTCATGTCGCCGCGACACAATTGCGTGCCGAAGCTCTGCGTCACGACGATGTCGCCGCGTGCGAGACCGCTGCAACTGCCGATCAGGTCGTTCCGGTACAGCAGCTTGCGGCTGACCCGATAGAGCAGCACGGTGTCGCTGATGGCGGTCAGGTTGCTCTGCGTCCGCCGGTCGATGCAACTGACGGGCGTGCCCGCGACCTTGCCGTCCAGCGCCTGGGCCAGTTTCGCCGCCTGTTTGTCCGTCAGCGGCCGGGGCACATTGCCGCCGGCACAGGCGGCCAGCAGCAGGGGGGCACATATCATCCATCCGCGCATCGCGTCTCTCCTTCGCAAACCCGTCCTGCGAGACGATGCCATGGCGGCCGGTCCGTCACGCCGCGTCCTTGGCCAGCCGCCGCTCTGCCAGTTCGTCCGCGTCGCGGGCGCGCATGAAGATGTTGGTCGCGCGTTCCTGCCCGATTGTCGTCGGCACGGTGGCCTCGCCGCGCGCGCGGGCTGCTTCCACCGCCGCCACCCGTGCCGCCAGCGCGGCATTTTCCGGCTCCACCCGCACGGCGAAGCGGCCGTTCGAGAGCGTATATTCATGCGCGCAATAGACGATCGTATCGTCCGGCAGGGCGGCCAGCCGCCGCATATTGTCGAACATCTGCGTCGCCGTGCCTTCGAACAGGCGGCCGCATCCCATCGCGAACAATGTGTCGCCCACAAAGACCATATGGTCGTCGGCCAGGTGATAGGCGACGTGCCCGGCGGTATGGGCCGGAACCGCCATCACTCGGGCGCTATGCTCACCGATCCGGACGCTGTCGCCTTCGCCGACCGTCCGGTCGAGCGTGCCGATCTTCGCCGCCTCCGCCGCCGGCCCGGTGATGGTGCATCCGGTCGCTGCCCTGATGGCGGCATTGCCGCCGACATGATCGCCATGCCAGTGGGTGTTCCAGATCTGGCCGATGGTCCAGCCGCGCGCCGCCGCCGCGTCCAGTACCGGCTCCGCCACGGCGGGATCGATCACCACCGTGTCGCCGCTGGCATGGTCGTGCAGCAGCCAGACATAATTGTCGGACAGCACCGGGATGCGCACCACGTCCAGCATGGACATCACCATGTCCCCACATTGGGCATCGAAACCCAGGGTTCGGCTGGCTCCAGATGCCCGTCCTGCAACAGTTCGATCGAGATATTGTCGGGCGTGCGGACGAACGCCATATGCCCGTCGCGCGGCGGGCGGTTGATGGTGATCCCGGCGTCCATCAGCCGCCGGCAGGTGTCGTAGATATTTTCCACCCGGTAGGCCAGGTGCCCGAAATTACGCCCGCCATCATAGGCTTCGGGCGTGCCGCCATCCTCCGGCGGCCAGTTGTAGGTCAGCTCTACCCGTGCATCCTCGTCCCCCGGGGCCGCCATGAAGATCAGCGTGAAGCGGCCCTGCGCATTGTCGAACCGGCTCAGTTCCTTGAGGCCGAGCAGTTCGAAGAAGGCGATCGTCCGATCGACATCGGTGACGCGGATCATGCTATGTAGATATTTGGGCATGGCTATTCTCCGTTCGTCGCTATAAAGCAACGGTTCATCTCGGCGATGGCAGACATGCCTACAAGATAAGGTCGCACGGCACCGGACGGAAGGGGAAAGCGGATGGCATTCGACATAAGGGACAAGGTGATGCTGGGCAGCGCCGCCCTGCTGGCTTTCGGCGTGGTCGCCGGCGGCTACCTGCTGGGCGACGGACTTAAGCGGGCGAAGGCGGCGGACCGTTCCGTCACCGTGCGCGGCCTGGCGGAAAAGGACGTTACCGCCGATCTGGCGACCTGGTCGATCAGCTATTCGGCCACGGGTTTCGACCTGCCCGCAGTGCGATCCGAAATCGACAGCAATACCAAGGAATTGCGCGCATATTTCCAGGCCCTGGGATTCCGGCCGGGCGACCTGACCCCGGTGGGCGCGGGGGTCAACCAGTGGCTCAACAACGGCGTCAACACCATCACCATCACCCAGCGGATGTTGCTGCGCACGACCGACATCCCCCGCGCGCAAAAGGCCGTCGCACAGCAGTTCGACCTGGTGCGGCGCGGCGTGACCCTACAGGAAGGGTCGGGCATGCGTTACAGCTTCACCAAGCTCAACGACATCAAGCCCGACATGGTGGCGGCGGCCACCAGGGATGCGCGCGCCGCCGCCGAACAGTTCGCCCAGGATAGCGGCGCAGGCGTCGGCGGCATCAAGAGCGCGACCCAGGGCTATTTCTCGATCGACGCGCGCGACGGCGAAGGCGGCGGCGACGGGTCGAGCGACACGCCCTACAAGAAGGTACGCGTCGTCACCACGGTCGACTTTTACCTAAAATAGCGGGCGACGGGCGGGGAACTGCGCCTGGTGGTCCGATTCCGACATTCGATACCGTTCGAGGCCAAGTCTCGCTCGAATGTCGAAATCCATCCACTAGGGCGGTGGCAAGCGGGTCAGATTGTCGGCTGCTGCCTTCCCCGCGGGGGAATCGGGCGCCAGCCTGACGGCACGTTCCCAGGCCGATCGCGCGACGTTCGCCTCGCCGCTCAAGATCGCGACATTGCCTTCTTCCAGCGCGACCGAGGCATCGTCGGGCGAAAGCTTCACCGCGCGGGCGACATGCGCCCGGGCCAGCGCCATTTCGCCCGTCCGCCGCGCCAGGGTGGCGGACAACAGCCAGGCGAGCGGGTCCTGCGGCGCCATGGTGAGTGCCGTGTCGAGCGACTCCCGCGCCGCCGTCATATCCCCCAGCGCGACCAGGGCGCGGGCACGGTCGAGATGCACCTCGCCCTTTTCCAGTCCGTCGGGCAGGCCGCGGGCCAGCGCCGCATCGAAATCGGCACGGGCCTTTGCCGCATCCCCGCCGGCCAGCGCGGCGTTGCCCGCCTGTGCCCACAGGCGCGCGCCCTGCGTCATTTCGCCGCCCCGTTCGGCCTCTTCCGCCGCCTGTTCGAACGCGACGACCGCCGGCGCCCACCGCTCGGCCCGGGCATAGGCGAAGCCCAGGCAATGGCGGGCGTAAAAGCTGCCGCCGTCGATCCGCCATTTCTGGGCAAAGGCTATGCCCGCGTCCGGCGCCTCGTTCGCCTGTTCCAGACAGGCCTGAAAGGGCGCGGCGAATTGGGGCGGAACGGGGAGCCTGCCATCCCGGGCAGCGGCAGCATCTTCGGATGGGCTGGCTGCGGCGGCGGCCTGCTGCCGCTCCTTTGCCTTGCGGTTCATCACCGCCTCGATTTCCGGGTCATAGGCCTGAAGCAGCAGCGGCAGCAGGATAAGGGGCATCAGATCATGTCCAGCAAGGCGGAGACGGCCCGGATCAGCAAAGCAATGTCGCCGTCGCGGGAAAGGCGATGGTCGCCGTCCTTAATCAGCAGCGTCTGCACATCGGATGAACGCAACCGGCTGGCAAGGGCGACCGCCACGTCCCACGGCACGTCCGGATCCTGTTGTCCCTGCAGCAATCGTACCGGACAATCGATGGCGATCTGACCGTCCAGCAGGCGCAAGGCCTGTCCAGATTCCCAGAAGGCGCGCGTGGTCACATAGGGATCATCGCCATAGGGTGTCGGCTCCTCGATCCGGCCTTCCGTCTGTAACAGCGCCTTGTCCGCGTCGGTAAAGCCCCACTCGGTAAAATCGGGCGCCGCCGCGATACCGACGATCGCCGCGACCCGCTCCGGCCGGGCCAGCGCCACGAGCAGCGCCAGCCAGCCGCCCATGGACGATCCCACCAGCACGACCGGGCCTTCGACCAGAGAATCGAGCAGCAAAAGGGCATCGTCGCGCCAGCTTGCCAATGTGCCCGCGTCGAACCGCCCTTCGCTCGCGCCGCAGCCGCCATAATCGAGCCGCAGCATGGCGCGCCCGGTCGATGCCGCCCAGCGATCCAGCGCCACCGCCTTGCCGCCCTCCATGTCCGACATATATCCCGGCAGGAAAACCAGCGTCGGCCCTGTCCCGGCGCGATGGCGATAGGCCAGATGCACGCCGTCCGGCCGCGCGAACCGGGCGGGGGGCGAAAGCTGGGTCTGATCCATCGATTGTCTTTCCGCGCTTTGAGGAACCGGTCCCGTGCCATAGTGCAGCTTTCGCCAGAAGCGGGAAAAATATTGCCGGCCGCGCGGTTGACAGCCCCGGAGGCACCGGCTAGTTGCGCGCTCCTACCCCGTGCCCAGATGGCGGAATTGGTAGACGCACCAGCTTCAGGTGCTGGCGATCGCAAGGTCGTGGAGGTTCGAGTCCTCTTCTGGGCACCAATACTGGCTCTGGTAGCGTCCAGGCAAGTCCAGTAAGCGGCTGGTTTCACAGCATTTTTAGACCGAGAATCGCCAGACACCGTCCGGCGAAATCCGCCTAAGGGCATGTGCAGCGACCACAATTGCTGCCCTTTTTGTTGCCCTCGGATCGACCCGGCCTTGCTGGGAAAACGACCATGCTGACCTACATCCAGATCAATGCCGCCAAGCCGAGAGCGAAGGCTTGGAACCTATCCGATTCTCAAAACCTCTATCTCGTTATCCAGCCCAACGGCTCGAAGCTCTGGCGCTTCAACTACCGCTTCCTCGACAAGCAGAAGAAACTCCATCTCGGTGGATGGCCAACCATAAGCCTCGCAGAAGCGCGTGCCCGGCGCGACGAGGCCAAGAAGAAGATTGCCGAGGGGATCGATCCGGCGCTGGAGAAAAAGCGCGCACGGATCGCTGCGAAGTACGCCGCTGCCAACACCTTCGAGGCGGTCGCCGAGGAATGGCTCGTCAAATGCGAGCGGGACGGCCTGGCGCCGGTGACCGTCGACAAGATCCGCTGGCTGCTCGCCAAGGCCTATCCCTTGATCGGTAGCATCCCCATCGCGCAGATCACCCCGCACGAGGCGCTCGCCGTCCTGCGCAAGGTCGAGGCGACCGGCGCCTACGAAAGCGCGCGGCGCATGCGCAGCGTGCTCAGCCGCGTGTTCCGCTATGGCGTGGCGACGGTTCGGTGCGACAAGGATGTCGCCGCTGATCTTCGCGGCGCGATCGCCGTGCCCAAGGTCAAGCATTTCGCGGCCATCACGCGGCCGTCCGAAGTGGGCACGCTGCTGCGGGCAATCGACGGCTATCGCGGCCACAAGGTCACGGTCATGGCGATGCGCCTGTCCCCGCATGTGCTGCTTCGCCCAGGCGAGCTTCGGCAGGCGGTATGGACCGACATCGATTTCGACGAGGCGATCTGGTTCATTCCGGCAGAGAGGATGAAGATGCGGCGACCGCACCGGGTGCCGCTATCGCGGCAGGTGATCGCGATGCTCAAGGAGCTTCACGAGCATACGCACTGGTGGAAATACCTGTTCCCGTGCCTCGGAAAGCCGCGGAAGGCGATGTCGGAGAACGCGGTCAATCAAGGGCTGCGTAAGCTCGGCTACACGACCGACCAAATGACCGCGCACGGCTTCCGGGCAATGGCCGCCACCCTGCTCAACGAGATGGGCGAATGGAACCCCGACGCGATCGAGCGCCAGCTCGCCCATGTCGATACCAACCAAGTCCGGCGCGCTTACGCTCGCGGCGAATATTGGGATGAACGCGTTCGAATGATGCAGCACTGGTCGGACTATCTCGACCTGTTGCGCGACGGCGGAAAGGTACTGCGGCCTGATTTCGGTCGGAAGACGATGGGCTAGCCCAATATGGGTGACGAAACCTCGGACAGGATCGCGTCGAGTCCGAGGTTTTGTCACACTCCCCGCATTTCAGTCCTCGTCGTCGAGCGATGCGCCGGTCGACCAGCGTTCGTCCGTGCGCTCGAGAAAGAAGTCCGCTTCCTCCGTGACCGCCGCCACCGACAGGATCGTCGCACTTCCGTCGAGCCAGGCGTCGTGACCGTCCGGACGCAGGAGCAGCGGCATGTGCCGGCTGGCGCGCTCGATGAGCGGATTGGCCAAGACGAGAAGGCCTGCGCAACCTTGGCCACCCGGCACGCAGAAGCCGGCCCAGCCGACCAGTGGCTGTTCCCACAGGCCCGCCCATGCGCGCGTTCGCTGCCCGCCGGGTCCGTCAGGATAGGCGAAGGATTCAAGCACGATGAGGCAGCGCTCGAGTTCGCCGGGATCCACGAGCGCGCCGGCGTCCGCGCGAAGTTCGCGTGGAAAGAGGATGGCACGATGTGCGCGCGACCGGTCGGAGTCGACGAATGCCGCCGCCGGCAGGCCCCAGGCCTGTGTATCGATCATCCGCCGGCCATTGCGTTCGGTGACGGCAACAACCGGCTCGCCGGGCCAGATCAGGGGTTCCCAGGCCGGCTTGCCGCAAGGCTCGGCGCCGAACAGAGCCTGCATCTCGCTCATGGCGCCTCGGCAACGAAGGAGGGCCGTCACGATCGCGCGGCCTCCAGGCCCGGCTTGCGCGCGAAGCGGAGATGCAGCAGGCGGTCGTCCCGAATCATCAGCGGAGCGCAGCCTCCAGCCTGCCGCGCTGGTCGGCATGCTTTTGCGGATTGCTGTCCCTGAGTTTTCTCAGGTTGAGCAGCTTCCATTTTATCGCCGGCAGGTCCGCAGCCGCCGGATGACCGACCAGCCCGAAGTCCGGCTCGCCATCGTGGAGCGAGAGCAGGAATTCTGCCGCGCCCCCGGTCGCGCGGTCCGCCACATCGCGAAACAGCCGGTCGCGCGCCGCGAGCAGGGTTTGAAGGGGAACATGCTCGATCGTCATGCCGTCGAACTCCTGGGCGAAGGCGCGGTCGATGTCGATGCGATTGGGCGCGATCAGTTCGTGGAGCGGTCGCGGCGAGGAGGCGGCGTAGATCAGGAATGTCCGATACAGCGCGTCGGTGACGCCTTCATGCTCGTACAGGAGATGCACGTCGTACAGATCGCGCGGATGCTGGCGATCAAGCGCGGCGCAGAGCTTGCCGGCGTACAGGTCTTCGAAGGCCAGCACCGACATTTCGGCGAAGCCGAATGCCTCCTCCACCGGGTCGGTCACGCGCATCATGTGCGGCGGCACCACGGTGCCGCGAAGCACCGGTGAAACCTCGATCTTCACCTCGGCCCCGGCGGCGCGCAGCAGGACCCGGGTATCGCCATCGCCGCCGCCGCTGATCCGCTGCGCCTCGATGCCGCGCAGGTCGCGCTGCGCGCGCTCGGCCAGTCGACCGAAGGCGGCACTGATGTTTGTCAGGGCCGTGCCGCGGTCGTCGAGCGGCATGTAGGTGAGGTCGATATCGACCGAAAGCCGCGGCATGTCGCGATAGAACAGGTTGATCGCCGTGCCGCCCTTGAGCGCGAATTCGGGCTCGTCGGCGACCAATGGGAGCGCGCGAACGAGGAGCGCGACCTGCGCCACATAGGCTTCACGGGCCATCTGCCGCCTCTTCCGAACCTGGGGCAGCGAATTCCTCCGGCACGACAAGCTGGTAGGCCGCCGCATAGCGACCGCCTTCGACCAGCATGCGTGGCCCCTTGCCCAGGTCGATGCCCGCCCGGTCGATATGGGCAAGCCAGCGGTGGCGGTGGCGGTCTGCGAACAGGAAGAACAGCCGCTTCACCTTCACGCTCCTGCACGCCTGCAGCAGGTCTTCGAGGCGGCGAGGACGAAGCGATGCGAGCCCCTGGAAGAGCATGTCGACCTTATGGAAGCTTTCCGCATCCGGGAGCTCGTTCAGCGCTTCGAGCACCGCCCTTTCCGGGCTCGAGCGCCGCAGAGGCCAGTTCCATGGGCTAGGAGCATTCCTCGCGGCAGGGTCGAAGTCGTGGTCGTCGATACCAAACGGATTCGATCCGAACAGCTGTCGCCGGCGGAGCAGGACATGGGCATCGAGGGCAAGCTTGGACAGCCACATGGGCACATCACCGTAAAGATAGACGTTCGCGCTGCGCCCGAGGCCAAGATAATGGCTATGTCCTTCGAGACTGAGGGCGGTCATCCCGCCGACGTGGAAGTCATAGCCCATGATCCATTGGGCGGAGAGCACCGCCAATTTCCACTCGACGACTTCCGTCGAGCGCTCCTGCGGATAGGGACGGCGATACACCCCACGGGCGACGCGACCGAGCCATCCTTCGCGATGATAGTCCGAGGCCGAGCTCTTTGCGACGCCGCTAGCGGTCAGCCAGCGCGAATCGACGAGGAAGCCAGGTGGAACCTGATCGAGCACCTGCTTTAGCCGATTTTCATTTGGTCCGTTCATGCCGGACTAAATCGCACTTTTGTAAAATTCGATCAAGAGAGCATTTTGCACAATGCTCAAAAGGTCCGGTCATAGCGGACCAATAGCCGCCTACCCGAAACAATTTTCACTCGCACATAGGTTTGGCAACGCCGGCATCCAGACTGGAAACAGACGAATCTGCAGCTGGTGATCAATGGCTCACTACAGCGGAAATGACCGTTATAGCAGGCACAAAAGCCTTCCAAGCCCACTATAACGGTCATTCTGCCGAGTTGACAGGCCACGACGCACAAACCTGCGCATTACCTGCGGTCCTTGCCTGCGCGCTTCCGTTCGGGATCGTTCGCAACCAACGATTAGGGATGCAAATTCCCAGGCAGCTTCAGGCCGGTCCCTCAGTGACGGGACCGGCATTGTCCGTCAGCAGCTTCAGGCTGCGATACTGCACCAGGGTGGCTCGCCCGACCTTGGTCGTTTCGAGATCGCCGGACTGGATGAGCTCGTAGATCCGTGAGCGGCTCAGCCCGGTGATCCGCACCGCCGTCGATATCCGTACCGTCAGCGGTTCGATCTTCTTCTCCCAGGGGCGCTCGATCATTTCGCCCTCCGGGCCGATGCCTCGCGCGACCGCGCGAAGCCGCGATCGCTTTCGAGGAAGGTCGACAGCATCGCCGGGATCAATTCAGCAACCGGCTCCTCCACGCCGTAGGTCTCGGCATAGAGTACGGCATAGGCTTGCAAGCCAGCCTGCAGGTCCGGCGTGATCGTCACGGACAGCTTCACCGGCGTTCGATCCGGCAGCTTGCCCAGTTTCAGGTCGACCATGTCAGCCTGCCTTTCCGCGCCAGGGCGCGAGGACGAGGTCACGGGTCACCAACACCCGGACCGGCGCACCGGGGCGGATCGTGATCGTCGGCTGGATGTCGAGATTGCGCTGCGTGATCCGGTCGCCGGCGCGGGCCGTGTTCGACTGGGCGGATTGCCGGATTGCCTGGACGAGATCGTTCTCGCCGCTGATGGTGAGCTCCGAGCCGACGCCCAGCATCGTCGCAATGGCTACGCCCTTGAGCAGCGTCCATGTGTGGAAATCGACATTGTCCGCCAGCCCGCCATAGCCCGCAGCGTCGGTCGCCGGCATGTTGTCGAGGCGGACCGAGCTGCCGTCCGGCAGGATCAGTCGTTGCCAGATGACCAGCGCCCGCCGCTGGCCGAACGCCACCACGCTATCATATTTGCCGATGAGGCGAGCGCCCTGTGGCACGAGCAGGATGTTGCCCGTCACCGTGTCGAACACATTCTGCGTCACCTGCGCGGTGACCATGCCCGGCAGGTCGGAATTGAGCCCGGTGATGAGGCTCGCCGCGATGACGCTGCCGGCAAGGAGACTGTTGGGCGACACGGGCGCCACCAGCCCGCCGGAATTGAGATCGTCTTCGGTGTTGCGCCCGGATGCGAATTGCTCCTTTCGCGTCCCCGCCAAGGAAGGCGCGACAGGTTGCGGAGCGGTCAACGCAGCGGTCGCGTCTGCCATCGAGGGTGCGGCGACGCCTCTGCCGGTCGCGACCTGCGCCATCAGGCCGGACTCGCGCGCGGCCTTGAGCTCGGCGAGGCGCTGCTGCCGAGCAGCCTCCGCGGTATCGATCGGCGATGGCGCGACCTCGGCTCCCGCCCGCTGCTGCGCCCGCAGGATCGGCCGACCGAGGTCGCCGGGAAGCGGCGGCCCGAGCTTCGGCGCGTCGCCGTAACTCGCCGGCAATCCGGAGAGCGCGTCGGACGCAGGCTTCGACAATGGCTGCGATAGTTCGCTGTCCTGGGCCACCTGCCTGAACACCTGCGGCTTGAGCGCCATCCAGGCGATCCCCATCAGGCTCGCCGATCCGAGTGCCGCGACGCCGATGATCGCGCCCTTGCGAAAGCGGATCGCACGCGCCGGGCGTGAGCGGATGGCCAAAGTCTCTGGATCGAGCTTTGGCTGCGGGGACTGGGGCGGCAAGCCCGATGCGGCTGAAGCGGGTGCAGTTGCCTCGGTCATGCGCCCCTCCGCTTGGCCGATGGCGCTATGCGGTCGATGCGAACAATCTGCTGCTTCTTAAGGCCGAGACGAAGCTCCGCGGCGTCGAAAATCCGGTCGACGATGTAGAAGCGGCCGCTCAGCCGGTAGTTGACCAGCTCAGCCTTGCCCTCGCGGTCGGCGATAAACAGTGGCGGCGCCTCGCTATTCGCCAACGATGCGGGGAACTCGACATAGGTCCGCTGGCCGTCGTCGAATGCGCGCAACGGACGCCATCCGGGCTTGTCGCCGCTGATCGCGTAGTCGAAGTGAAGCGTCTCGACCGACAGTCCCGTCGCGACAGGCGCGGCGGCTCGCTCGGCTTCGGTCTTCCGGCGGAGCGCCAGCAATTCATCCTGCGGATAGGTCCAGCGCATCGACGACAGCGCGGTCGCCGACGTGCTGACCAGCCGGACATGATAGGTGCGACGGTCTGTCGTCACGACGAGGTTGGTGACGAGACCGCCCGAGAAGGGCTTCACGAGCAAATGCGTTTGCTTCGTCTCGCCGGAGCCGCTGGTGGTGTCGCCGATCACCCAGCGCGCGGTATCGCCGCTCGCCACCGCGATCAGCGATTCACCGGGCTGGAGGACGATGTCGGTCACCAGTCCGGGCGCCGTGTAGGCGATATAGATCGTGCCCTCGCTCCAAGGATAGACCTGCGCACCGCCGATGAACCCGGACGGCGCCGGCCGGAACGTCGCCGCGCGGTTTGCGGTCGCGACATGACGGATCGATCCCGCCTTTGTTTCGGGCTGGGCGAGTGCCGGCGTGGCGGCGAGAATTCCGGCGAGCGCTGGAAAGATGGCCGATTTCATGGTTGCGTCTCCTGGGTGTTGATGGCCGGGTCGTCGGACGCGGGATCGAGCGGCGAGCCAGCGGGGATCGAGCGTGCGACAGTCGAGGGTAGGTCCGCGGGTAACGCGGTCGGCGCAGGGCGCTCGGGTGCCTCGCCGTCCAGTTCGCGGCTCCAGTCGATCGCGTCGACGTAGATGCCGAGCGGGTTCTTGCGAAGGACGTCGGCCGATGCCGGCGGGCGGGTGACGGTAGTCAGGATCGCGGTCCAGCGGCTGGTGCCGGATTGCGAGCCGCGCTCGAAGGCAGTCTCGGTCCACTTCACTTGGAACGACTTGTCCGATGCCCGCACGACGCTGGTGACCTGAACCGACACGGTCCGCTCGCCGACGTTGGCGAACGGCGCGGCCGAGCGGGCATATTCGCCGAGGAACTGGGCGCCCCGCTTGGTGGCGAAGTCATAGGCCTCGAGCCAGTCGCGGCGCATCAGCACCGGGTCGAGCGACACCGAGCGGACATTGGTGATGAAATGCGACAGGTGCCAGGCGACCTGCGGATCGGTTGGCCGGTAGTCGACATCGGCGGCCTGCACCGAGCGGGCCTCGCCGAGCCGGTCGACCTCTACCACATAGGGCGTGACGCGGCTTTGCAGAGACTGCCAAGCGAGACCCGCCGACGTGCCCGCCGTCAGGGCAAGGCATCCGAACGCCATCAGCCGCCAGTTGCGCGCCTGCACCCGCGCCGAGCCGATGCGCTCGTCCCAGAGCTGGCCCGCGCGCTGGTACGGCGTCTCGGGCGGTGGCGTGCGCCCGTAGCGCTGCGCACTTCGCTTGAAGAACATGGCTTAGTCGTTCCTTTCCTTGATGTCGGGAGTGGCGGACGCGCCGCCGCGGTCGCCCTGCTGGAGCGTGTGGATGGCGAGCTGACGGCGATGCCGATTGGTCTGCTGGTCGCGCATCGCGCGAGCCCAGGTCGGCGTTCCCGTCTCCCCGCCGCTGCCCGGTCCGCCCTGCGACGGCGACGGAGAGTTCTGGTTGAGAGCGTTCCAGGCCGCCTGACGTCCGCCTGCTGTAGCCTTGCCCAGCCCGAGCGCGCCGCTGGCGCGGGACTTGGCAGCGTTACCGGCGGCGCGCGCCACGCCGCCGAGCCCGGTCCCCACGGATGGCGTGGCGGCTGTCTCGCGGCCGAGCTGGTAGGCGGTCGATGCGGCCGACCCCATCGCGGTGCCCGAGCGAACCGCGCCGAGCGCCGCACCGCCGAGCGCGCGGGCGCCACCAACGGCAGCACCCCCGGCGAGCATCGTGACACCGGCCGCGCCAACGGCCGTGCCGAGGGCGGCACCGGCACCGAGCTGCGGCGCGCCGGCGACCAGGCCGGAGGCGATCGATGGGCCAAAGATCCCGATGCCGAACAGCGACAAGCTGGCGAGCACGAGGCTCATGGCCTGGCCAATGTCGGGCTCCTGGCCCTGGAGCGCCTCGGTGAACTCGGTGAAGAAATTGGACCCGATGCCGACGATGACGGCCAGCACCATGACCTTGATGCCCGAGCTCACGACATTGCCGAGCACGCGCTCGGCGAGGAAGCTGGTCCGGTTCCACAGCGCGAACGGCACGAGGATGAAGCCCGCGAGGCTGGTCAGCTTGAATTCGAGGATGCAGACGAACATCTGCACGGCGAGGATGAAGAAGGCGACGATCACCAGCGCCCAGGCAAACAGCAGCACCATGATGGTCAGGAAATTGTCGAAGAAGGTCGTGAACCCGACCATCTCGCTGGCCTGTCCGAGCAGCGGCCACGCGGCCGAGAAGCCGGTCCCGGCAAGTCGCCCGGGCTTGAGCAGGTCGTCGGCCGTGAGCACTCCGCCCCCGGCAGTCAGGCCGGCCTGCGCGAACGAGCGGAAGATGATGTCGGCGAGCGTCGAGAAGCTGTTCAGGATGAACGCGAATGCGCCGATATAGAGGATCTTCTTGAGGAACCGGCCGATGACATTGTCCTCGCCGCCCATCGCCCAGAACAGGCCGGCAAGCGTGATGTCGATACCAATCAGCGTCGCGGTGAGGAACCCAACGTCCGGCCCGAGCAACCCGAACCCGCTGTCGATGTAGGTGATGAACGCCTGCAGGAAGCGGTCGATGACATTGAGGTCGTTCAAAGCGCTACACTTCCTGGTTGGTGTTGAGAGATGTCGCGGGACGCGGCTGGGGAGCGGAACCGCGCCCCGCGACGGCGACTGGCGGCGGAGGGAACGCCGCCGATCGCAGGTCCGGATCGGGCCTGTCGGCCCGAGGGGGCTATCGGGGCGTGTAGGCCGATCCGGAACCGAGGAACTTCTTGGTGGCGGCACGGGCTTCTACCGCCTGGGTGGCGCGGCGCGCCCGCTCGACGGCTTCGCTGCGGAATTGCGCCGCCATCAAGTGCTGAAGCTGGAACTGCTGCTTGGCGGTGAGCGCGAGCAGCTGGTTGGTCGCCTGCTGGGCCTGGAGCGATCCCTCTGCGCCCTGACTGCGTGCGACGATGTCCGCCAGCGCCTGGGTGTCCGCCTGGATATTCTCGACGACCTGCGCCTGCACGGTCATCGTCTGGCGGAACGCGCCCATGCTGGCGTCGAGGCGCGACCTTGCATCGCGCACGCGCGCGTCGGTGCGCAGCGCGGATGAGAAGTCCTCCGGGAAGAGCTTCTGGAACTTGTCGTCGAGCTGGTCGACGCGGAAGTCGATGGCCTGCGCGCGGCCCATCAGCCGGTCGATCTCGGCGAGCTTCTGCTTGAGCGCATCGAGCTGCGGAAAGTCGATGGTCTCCAAGTTCTTGCCCATGTTGACCAGCATCTGCGCTTCGTTCTGGAGCTGCTGGATCTGCTGGTTGACGGTCTGCAGTGTACGCGCGGCGGTCAGGATGTTCTGCGCATAGTTGCTGGGGTCGAACACCACGCCGCCGAACTGCGCATGGGCTGGTGTTGCCGGTACGGTCAGGGTGAGGCCGAGGGAGCCAACGGCGAGCAGGGCAGCGGCAAAGGGCTTTGCGTGCATGCGGATGGAAGAGGACATGGATGATCTCCAGGGACTGACGAGTTCTCCCGGCAACGCGGAAGCGTGCCTCAGGATTGTCCGCCAGTCTGTCTCATCCGGGTGCTTGGGATCAGTGACCCGCTGGGGTCTGCGCATACCCCTCTGGGGACCGACAGCACGGACTGGTCAGATTGGAGGCGGGTTCGACGCCATGCCCGCCAGAAGCTGCCGCTTGTTCATCGAGTTCAATCAGGTCGCCATCCGTGGGTGTCGATCGGGCAGCCGGCGCTGTCGCCGGCTGCCCGATACAGTTTCGTTCGGTCCACTACCGAAGCGCTGCGATGACGACCTCTGCCAAGGGAGCCGACGACTGCGGGTTCTGGCCGGTGAGCAGATTACCGTCCTTGACGACGTGCGCGTGCCAGTTCGGCCCCTGCTCGAACACGGCGCCCTGCTTGCGCAGGGTGTCGGCCAGCAGCCAGGGCGCATTCTCCGCTGTCCCGAACTCGATCTCCTCTTCGTCGCTGAGCGCGGTCATCTTGCGGCCGGCGAATGGCCAGCGGCCGTTCTCGTCCCGTGCCGCCAGTAGCGCCGCCGGGCCATGGCAGACCGCAGCGATGACCTTGCCGGTCTTGTCCGCCTCGATCAGCACGCGGCCCATGTCGGGATCCCTGTAGAGATCCTCGACCGGGCCGTGTCCGCCGGGGACCACGATAGCGTCATAGTCGGCGGTCCTGATGTCGGCGAGGATGAGCGGCTTTTCGACGCGCTCGGCATTTTTGTCGAGATAGGCCCGCATGCGGTCTGCAACCTTCTCGCCGACCGTGCCGGGGTCGAGGCTGCGCTTGTCCATCGTCGGCACGATGCCGCCGGGGCTGGCGAGATCGACCTTGAAGCCGGCCCGCACAAAGGCTTCGTCGAGATCGACGAACTCCTGCGCCCAGACGCCGGATTCATAGATGGAGCCATCGGCACGGGTCCATTTGTCCGCAGCCGAAAGAACGATCAGGATATTGGTCATGATATGTCTCCTGCTTGTCGTCGGGAAGACGACCGGTTGATGAGATTAGGGTTGAGGGTCAGATGTTCTGGCCGCCGGACACTTCGATCCGCTGGGCCGTGATCCAGCGATTGTCAGGGCCAAGCAGGCTGGCGATGGCCGGCCCGATGTCGTCGGGGACACCGACCCGCCCGAGCGCAATCATGTTGGCGAAGGCCTCGTTATATTCCGGCGTGTCGCGCACCGCGCCGCCGAGGAAGTCGGTCTCGATTGCGCCCGGTGCGATCGCATTCGCGGTGATGCTGCGGCTGCCGAGTTCCTTGGCCATGTAGAGCGTGAGGATCTCGATCGCGCCCTTCGCGGCCGAATAGGCCGAGAAGCCGGGATAGGAGACCCGGGTCAAACCCGACGAGAAGTTCACGATGCGGCCGCCATCGGCAATCAGCGGCAGCAGCGCCTGAGTGAGGAAGAACACGCCCTTCACGTGGACGTTGAACAGCTGGTCGAACTGCGCCTCGCTGGTCTCGGCGAAGCTCGCCATCTCGCCATGGCCGGCATTGTTGACCAGATGATCGAAGCTCTCTCGACCCCAGGACTGGAGCGTCGTGCGAACTCGGTCGGCGAACGGCTTCAGGGCAGCGATGTCACCGACATCGAGCTGCAGCGCGACCGCTCTGCGGTCGAGTGCTTCGATCTCCGCGACGACGGCCTGAGCCTGCTCGGCCCCGCTGCGGTAGGTGAAGATCACGTCGCCGCCGTGGCGGGCGATGCTGATGGCGGTGTTGCGGCCGAGGCCACGGCTGCCGCCGGTAACGATGGAAATGGTGGTCATTGGTCAGTCCTTTCGTGGTTCTTGATGTGTCGGCAGCCCGCCGACGGGGTGGTAGCTACGCCTCAGGCCGTTCGGCCCTTTGCGGGAGTGGCGTACGGCGCCGTGCGACCGTGCTCAGGCGATGGTGCAGCCGCACCATGTCCCGGCCGCACGCGCCCTCGATGAACAGAGCACCGATCGCCGCGAGCATGGCTGTGAGCGCAGCGCCGCCGGCGGCCGCCATGAACAGGCTGACGGCGCCGGGCGGCACGGAGAGCGCCTGGACGAGGAAGACGCCGATCAGGCCGCAGATACTGGTCACCCCGAACAGCGCGACGCCCGCGTTGAGCAGGCCGAGTGCCCGGAGTTGCAGATGAATGCGCCGCTCGGCGAGCGACAGGGCGCGATCGGGATCGACGTAGAGCAGGGAAAGCCTGTCTTCGTCCGCCGCGAAGGACGCCTGAAACTCGCGCCACTGCGTGACGGCGAGATTATAACGGGTGGTCGCGCCGTTCTGCAGGATCGCGCAGGCATTGGTGAGGATCGCCGGCCCGGTGATGAAGGTCAGCGCGGAGAATGGATCGTAGGTCATGTGACTACTCCTTTCTGCACAAGCGGGCTCACAGGGGCCGGCACAGTGCCGTGGCCCAGCGGATGGCTTTCATTTTGTCGGCGATGCCTGGTCGGCATATCCGCCGGCCAGAGCTCTTTAGCTGGTGCTTAAATGCCCTATAGAAAGGCGCGGCGGAAAGACTTTGTAGCTTTTCCAGCCATACCTGCTAGGCATGGCCTATGGAGCTTCGCCATCTACGCTATTTCGTTGCGGTTGCAGAGGAAGGCAGCCTGACCGTGGCTGCCGAGAAACGCCTGCACACTGCACAGCCGTCGCTCAGCCGCCAGCTTCGCGATCTGGAGCTAGAGGTCGGCACGCCGCTGCTCATCCGGACCTCGCGCGGGGTGACCCTGACGCCTGCCGGGCAGATCTTTCTCGACCATGCGCGGCTCGCCTTGGCCCAGGCTGCCGAGGCCGTCGCCGCTGCGCGGCGCGTGTCGCGGCCGGCCAAGGCGAGCTTCTCGGTCGGTTTCCTGACCGGGCAGGAAGTGGAGTGGCTGCCTCATGTCACGCAGATCCTGCGCGATCAGCTCAAGGAAATCGATTTCCGCGTCTCGAGCGACTTCTCGCCCGCCGTGGCGGAGGCCGTGCAGCGCAGTGAGATCGACCTGGGCTTCTCTCGCGTCGAGCCGCAGCCCGATGTGACCTATGCAGTGATCGCCGCCGAACCGATCGTGGTCATTCTTCCAGGAGACCATCCCTTGGCCGCTCGATCCGAAATCGATCCGGCCGATCTCGGCGACCATCCCTTTATCGGCTACACCGACACGCCGCACGTGTTGCGCGGCATCGTCGAGCGCTATCTGCGCGAGCGCGGCGTCACCGTTTCGTCCAGCCACTTCCTGGACAGCTTTGCGACCGGCATTTCCCTAGTCGCGTCGACCGGCGGCCTGACGCTCCTGCCGGCCTATGTCGAGAAGCTGCTGCCCCGGTCCGTCGTGAGCAGGCCGCTTGTCGGAACTGCCCCGGTGATAGAGATCGCTGCGGGATACCGGGCGGACAATTCGTCGCCTGTGTTGCACGATTTCCTGCAGCATATCGATTGGCTCATTGCTGCACGTTCCGCCGTCGCAGGACCCAGCTCGACGAGCTAGATTTGAAGTGGGCACTGACCGCCCTCTTTTCTGTCGTTGAAACCAGCTTACGGGTTTCCCGATAGCTGTCGGTCATCCATCAGAGGGACGTAGGCTGCAAAGCGGCCATTTTAAGGTAGCCCAGACAGGCCCGCGGCAATTCCTGGCGCAAACGCTCGAGGTCATCCTCCGAGGAGCCCGCCTCCATGACAACGCGCACCGTTCCGCCAAGCAGCGCGGCGAGCATAAAGGCCGTCAAATCGGGATCGGCAAAGCGTGCATCGGGAACCGCTCTGAGCAATGGGCTGATCGCCTCGACCATGAGATTTTTGGCGCGGCTCATCAGTTCGGCGAGATCGAACTCGGCGGCGATGCCGTAAATGGCGCGCGACGAGACGAGGTCCGCCATCTTTGCGTCGAGCCAAGCCGTCGCCAGCCCATCCGAAACGGTCTGCAGATCGTGCCCTTCCAGACGCTCGACGGCCCCAAGCATGGCGGTCACGATCAGATCAAGCTGCCGCTCGACGATGGCGAACAGCAGCGCCTGCTTGTGCGGATAATATTGGTACATTGTCCCGACCGAAACACCCGCCCGTTCCGCCACGCGCGTTGTCGTGAGCCGTCCGACCCCATCCGCCAGCAAAACCTGAATGGTTGCCGTGTGGATCGCCTCGATCGTTGCCGCCGAGCGCGACTGTTGCGGCGTTTTCCGGGGCTTCAGGAGGTCAGGCGCCGGTCGGTTCATATGCGAATTCCAAAACTGAAGGATCCTTCATATCTTAGAGCGACAGACACCCCATCACAAGGACAGGCCCCATGAAAACCGTCTTCATCACTGGCTGCTCGACTGGCTTCGGCCGTGAAACCGCATTGTACTTCCTCGAACAGGGCTGGGCCGTTGTCGCAACGATGCGCGACCCCGCCACCAGCACCTTGCCTGTGTCGGAGCACCTGCGCGTCCTGCCGCTGGATGTCACCAGCGCTGACAGCATCGCGGCTGCCGTCGCGGAGGCTGGCGAGATCGACGTGCTGGTGAACAATGCCGGCATTGGCTGGATGAACGCCATTGAAGGCACGCCGATGGACGTGGTGCGTCGCATCTTCGAAGCCAATCTGTTCGGCACGATCGCAACCATGCAGGCCGTGCTGCCAGCCATGCGTGAGCGCCGGTCTGGCGTGATCGTGAACGTCAGTTCCAGCTCGACCTATAAGCCCCTGCCGCTGCTCTCTGTCTATCGCGCGAGCAAAGCCGCCGTGACATCGTTGACAGAGTCGGCTGCGCTGGAAATCGCACCGTTCAACATTCGCGCAAGGGTCGTCGTCCCCGGCATGGCCCCGTCGACGAACTTCGCCGCCAACGCACAGGAGCAGATTGCGAAGGGCGGCTGGTTCCCTGAGGCCTATCAGGACTTTGCAGATCAGACGATGGCGGCATTTCATGCCGCAGGATCAGGAGACGTCACGACCGCGCGTGATGTGGCAGAAGCTGTGTTTCGTGCCGCGAGCGATCCTGACTGCCCGATGGTTCTTCCGGCCGGAGCCGACGCAATCACTTGGGCAACGGGCGGGTGCACCCAGGAACACGCTGGAGACCAGGGGTGAGCCGGTGCAGTGCCCCCAGCTGTTGGTTCCTCTCGGCAAAACTGACCGCGAAGATCCATCAGGCCTGAGCGATCTTGGCCCCCAGCAATTGATCACGCGGTGTCGCGCAGCGCAGCGAAATTGCCGGCTAGGATGTCCGTGAATGCTCGTTTACCGCCCTCGTGATGCAGGCTGTCAGTGGCAAGTCGGATCGCGCCCATCGCCATCATCGCAACCATGCGCAGCCGGATTGCCTGATCGGGCGCTGGCCATTTTTCGCGCAGCGCCGCGTAGAGCGTGGCCTCATGCTCGACCATGCTCGCCTGTTTGCGCGCCTGGACCACGGGGTTGGTTCGCATCAGCTGATCGATGGCGATCATCTCGTCGGTCGGGAAGATCGCGCAGACTTTCAGCACCGCGTCGCGGACCGCCTCTAGCGGCGGTTGGTCCACGGGCTGCTGCCTGAGCGCGTCGACGATCATCTCGCCCATGCCGCTCTGGAGCGAGAGCAGGATCTCGTCCTTGGACTTGAAGTAATAGAAGAAGTTGCGCCGCGAGATGCCCGCGCGCGCTGCGATGTCGTCGAGCGTGGTCGCGTCATAGCCCTTCTCGAGGAACAGGGTGATGCCCGCCTCGGTGATCCGCGCCAGCGTCTCCCGGCGCTTGCGTGCGCGCGTCCCTTCCTGCGGCGCTGGATCGATGCCGTTCGTCATTGGACCTTGAAACTTACACTGGGTGTAAATATCTGCATCTTACACTGAGTGCGAGATTCTTGAAAGGCAGATCATGGCAAGTTGGAAGACGTCCGATATCCCACCACAGACTGGCCGCGTCGCGATCGTTACCGGCACCGGGGGCCTTGGCTTTGAAGACGCCCTGGCACTGGCGCGCGCGGGCGCCGAAGTGATCCTGGCCGGCCGCAATCCGGACAAGGGCGCCGACGCGGTCGCGCGGATAGGTGCGGCGGTGCCCGGCGCGAATATCCGCTTCGAGCAGCTCGACCTTGCCAGTCTCGCCTCGGTCGCCGCCTTCGCCGACCGGTTCGCGGAGCGATATGAGCGGCTCGACATCCTGATCAACAATGCGGGCGTCATGGTCCCGCCGCAGCGGCAGGAGACCGCCGACGGTTTCGAGCTTCAGCTCGGCACCAACTATCTCGGCCATTTCGCGCTGACCGGCCGGCTGCTTTCGCTGCTACGCGGCACGGCCGGGTCACGTGTCGTGACGCTATCCAGCGTCGCGGCGCGAAGCGGTGGAATCGCCTTTGACGACATCAACGCGACCGCAAGCTATCGGGCGATGCCGGTCTATAGCCAGTCCAAGCTTGCCTGTCTGATGTTCAGCCTGGAACTGCAGCGGCGCAGCGACTGCGGCGCGTGGGGCATCACGAGTCTCGGCGCGCACCCGGGCATCGCCCGCACCGACCTGCTGCACAACGCCCCGGGCCGCTGGAGCGCGACAGGGCTGACCCGCTCGCTGCTCTGGTTCCTGTTCCAGCCGGTAGCACAAGGCGCGTTGCCGACGCTGTTCGCAGCGACCTCTCCCGAGACCAGGCCCGGCAGCTACTACGGTCCCAGGAATCTTGGCGAGACGCGCGGAGCGCCCGCTATCGCCAAGATACCGAGGCAAGCGCTCGACCCCGCCGCCGCCACGAGGCTGTGGGCGCTCTCCGAGGAGATGACCGGCGTGCGGTTCGCCTGAGACGCATCGGATCGCGAGGAGATAAGCGGGAGCCAACTGCCGCTCATGCGACCGGGATGGTGCCGCCATCGATGATATATTCCGTCCCGGTAATGCTGGCGGCGCGATCGGATGCGAGGAATGCGACGAGGTTCGCCACCTCGTCAGGGTGGGCAGGGCGACCGAGCGGGATGCCGCCAAGCGCATCCATGATCCGCTGGATGCTCTCTTCGATGCTCTCGCCGGACTGCGCGCTCATCCGCTCGGCCAGCCCGACCGACGCCTCGGTCTTGATCCAGCCCGGCGACACGCGCATCACCCGGACTCCCTTTGGCGAAACTTCCTTCGACAGGCTCTTGCTGTAGGTCGAAAGCGCGGCCTTGGCGGCGGCATAGGCGGTTGTTGCCTCGGGCAGCGGCAGCCGGTTCTGGATCGAAGTCACATGCACCACGACACCACTGCCGCGCGCCACCATGGCGGGTAGCAGCGCGCGATCGAGCCGGATCGCCGGCCTCAGATTGAGGTCGAGCTCCTTGTCCCATTCCTCGTCGCTCAGCGCAGCGAACCCGCCCGCGGGAGCCGAGGAGCCCCCGAGCATGTGGACGATGATGTCGATCGCACCGAGCCGCTCCTGCGCGGCCGCCGCCAGCGCGTCGCACCCTGCGGCCGTAGTCAGGTCCGAGGCGACGAACAGCTGATCGGGAAGGTCATCAGGTTTCGAGCGCGCGGTCGTCAGGACGGTTGCGCCCTGCTCGCGAAACAGACGGACGGTCGCCGCGCCCGCACCGCGCGTGCCCGATGTGATCAGCGCGCGCTTGCCCGCGAGATTGAGGAAGTCCGTCATTTTCTTGGCCCTTTCGGAGGAGTGGGAATGAAAAGGCGCGCAGTCACGGCGTGATCTTCAGTCGGGCGATGTGCTCGCCGCGCAGCACGAAGAAATAGCGCAGGTCGATGGGGTTGCCGGGGAAGTCCCCGGTCACGTGGCTGGTCACGATGACCTCGTCGCCATCCTCGGCGATGGCGAACGGCTCGGCGACAGAGGTAAAGGCCTTGGTGTACTCGACCTTCCAGGCGACGATGGCGTCGCGGCCGACATGGGTCTTGCCGTCGTCCTCGACGATCGCATCCTCGGCGAACCAGGGCGCTATCGCCTCCGGCTTCTCGTCCCTGTCCGCTTCGAAATAGCCGGCGATCGGTGCCGGGAGCGCAATTGCCATGTCGTGATCCTTTCGCATGATGCGACGCCCGATCCTGCGGCCATGAGCTGGACTTCGCGGCGGATGTCGCCTTGTTCGCTAAAGATAGAGATGGACGCTCGTCGCGATAAGCGGGATAGATCGGGATGTAACATCCCGCTTCTGAGGACAATCGTGCGGCATAGCCTGCTAGAACTCGACGCTGTCCTCGCGGTTTCCCGCCATCGGTCCTTCCGTGCGGCAGCGGTAGACTTGGGCATGTCGACGACCGCGCTCAGCAACAGTATCGCAAAGCTTGAACGGCAGCTTGGCGTGCGCCTGTTCAACCGGACGACGCGGAGCGTCTCGCTGACCGACGCCGGTCGCCGGTTCGTTGACCATATCGGCCCGGCGCTCAGCGATATTCATGGTGCGATGGACATCGCACGCTCGCAGCAGGCGACGCCGTCGGGGGTGCTGCGGATCAACGCGTTCGCGACAGCCGCGCGCGAGGTTCTGGCACCCTTGCTGCTGGCCTTTCTGCGGCGCTACCCCCAGGTCTCGATCGATCTGGTTACCGAAGGCCGGCTGGTCGATGTGGTGGCGGACGGTTTCGATTTCGGTATCCGCAGCCGCGATCTCGTTCCGACCGACATGATCGCGATTCCCGTCGGGCCACCGCGTCGCAACGCTGTCGTTGCTTCACCGGCTTATCTCGAAGCTCATGGCGTGCCACGCACGCCGGGCGATCTTGACCGTCATGCGTGTATCGCGATCCGTCTACCCAACGGCGCGCCGTATCGCTGGCATTTCGAAAAGGACGGCCGGCCGCTGCCGGTCGACGTCGCCGGGCCGATCACGCTCGACGAACCGAGCCTCACCCGCATCACAATGCTGGAGGGCCTAGCAATCGGCTATATGATGGAGGCGGATGTGCGCGAGGATATCGCTGCCGGCCGTCTCGTCCATCTTTTGGCGGACTGGATGCCGCAGCTGGCGCCGCTGTGCCTCTATTATGCGGGGCGGAAAAATCCCTCGGCCGCGTTTCGCGCGCTCGTCGACCTCGCGCGCGAACGGGCAAACGCCGGATAGCGCTGGGTGACCTGCGGAAGGTCGGCGCGATCCTCGACCGGAAAGAAGCGAACGCCTTGCGCATTTTCCGACCGGGTGGCCGGAGCAGTTGCATGAGGCCCGTCGCCCCGGCGCGGCCGGCAGCGGCGACAGGCGGTGGCCGCCCTACGTCAGGCTCCCTCCTCCTGCGCTGTAGACCCAAAGCATTCGATCAGCATCTCGGTCAGCACCCGTATCTTGCGCGAAGGATGCTGCCCAGGCGGGCGAATAACGAAGATACCGGCTTCAGGCACGGGATAGCGGGTCATGATCCGCACCAGCTCGCCGGCCTTCACATGGGCCTCGATGACCCCGTCGGGAAGACAGGCAATGCCCAATCCCGCCACGACGGCGGACACCAGGGCCGTCCCGTTATCAGCCCTGAAGCGGCCCCGCGGACGGATGGTGATCCTCTTGTCGCCATCCATGAACTGCCAGCTTTCGTTCACTTGCATGACGGCCTCATGCGCGAGCAGCTCGTCCGGCTCCTCCGGCGCGCCATGGGCGCGGATGTAACTCGGGCTCGCAACAAGGCTTCCGCGAATAGGCCCCACCCGGCGGGCGATCAGGTTGGAGTCGGCAAGAAATCCAACCCGTATCGCGCAGTCATATCCTTCGGAGATGAGGTCGACGAAGCGATCGGCGTAGCAGGTGAAGATTTCAAGCCTGGGATGGCGCCGCCCCATCTCTGCAATCACGGGCGCCAGATGCGTCGGGCCAAAGGTCAGCGGCGCTGCGATCCGGAGCCGGCCGCGAAGCTCTCCGGCAGGCAGGATCATCTCCTTCGCGTTGTCGATTTCCGCACAGACCCGTGCCGCATGGTCCCGGAAAATGGTCCCGGCCTCGGTGAGCGCCGCGCCCCGCGTCGTCCGTGCGAGCAGCTGGACGCCGAGATCCGCCTCGAGCCGGGCGAGCCGCCGGCTGACGATCGATTTCGAGAGGCCCAGACGGCGCGCGGCAGGCGAAACACCCCCGGCATCGGCGACCTCCACGAAGGTTCGCAACTCTTCGATATCCATCCGGCGTTCCCCGATGCGCGACGCAGTGTGTCTCGAAGCCGGACTACCGTCTCAAAAGCGGGAATGGCAATGCTTAGGCCAGGCAACGCACCTCCCGGGGCTTGCCAGCGACCCTTTCTGATAAATGCCAAAGGATCATCATGAGCTTTCGCAACGGCCTCGACTCGCTTCTTCGTCCCGAGGACTCAGTCCTCGTCCTGATCGATCATCAGGCCTTCCAGCTTGCGGGGCTGGGAAGTCATGATCCTCAAACGGTCGTCAACAACACGACCGCGCTGACGAAGCTGGCGAAAGCATTCAATGTTCCGACCATTCTCACCAGCGTGCTCGCAGCCCGTGGCGGCCTTCTTTTCAAGCAGATCACCGACGTCTTCCCGGACCAGGAAGTGATCGACCGGACCTGGGTGAACACCTGGGAGGACAAGAAGGTGGTGGACCTGGTCAAGGCCACCGGTCGCAAGCAACTGATCATTGCCGGCTTGTGGACCGAAGTCTGCGTCGCGATGCCCGCGATCCAGGCCGCCGGTGAAGGCTGGGACGTGACCGTGATCACCGATGCGTCAGGCGGCGTTACCAAGGAGTCTCACGAGGTTGCCATCCAGCGCATGATCGCGGCGGGCGTGAACATGATGACCTGGATGGCGCTTGCGGGCGAGTGGCAGCGGGACTGGGCGCGCACCGAGCACGTCGAAGCGCTGACTGAAATCCTGATCTCTCATCTCGGCGGCAGCGGCATTGCTTTTCTTTGGGAGCAGCAGCTCCTCAACACGCCGGTGGAGACGCAGTCGAGTTCCGGCCTTTGATCCGGATCGGATGACGCTGGTGCCGTAGAATGCTGAACGGAATCGCGATTCACGGCCTTAGCTGGGTTTCGATTGCCGCCTTATCGATCACGGAGAAGACTTCCGCGATCCTTCCTTCCTCTAAAGTGTAAAAGGCGTGCTCGTGGAAGACGACGCGCCTTCCATCGACCGGCAGGCCCAGGAATGTTCCGTTCGGTGTGCAGTCGAAGCGAATTCGAGACGCAATCCGGCTTTCATCCGCCACGACGAGAGCGACATCGAAATGAAGGTCGGGAATATCGCGGTAATTCTCTTCGAGCATGGATCGATATCCATCCAACCCGAGCGGGCGCCCGTTATGAGCCACATCGTCCGCGACGAACTCGCCCAGCGCACCCAAGGCACGGCCATTCAGGCAGGCGATGTATCGCTCGTACATGCCGGTGGCGGCTCGTTCCTGAGATGACGCGATCATTGCAACTCTCCGATCTTTCCCCGTCAGGGCCGCGTCCAGGAAGAACGATCGACGCGTTCCGGCGGTCGGTGTCCATTCAGCGTAGCCTGAGCTGCTCTCTGACGACGGTGCGGGCGGGTAGCAGGAAGGACTGGATCTAGCCGTCGCGGGCGCTGTCGCAGCCCCTCATACCTCAGCTTTTAGAGTATTCCTTCCTGCTCGGCTTGGTAGACTGTCCTCACGGTCGGTTGGAAGCCGAGGGTACGCGCAAGGGCGCCATCGATATGAAGGTGCCACGGGTTCTGCATGGGCTCGAAAGACGGGGCCATGGTGTGGCCGACCAGCTGGACCAGCTCGTAGATCGTTGTGGGCGCTTCGTCCGCTATGTTCACGATCCGGCCATCGAACGCGCCTGCCAAGGCCAGTTTCATTGCCGTCGCAATATCGCGGTGATGGATCGTACTCATCCGGTTGGCTGGGTGAAATCCGAAGGCGCTCAGATGCTTCGGCAACATTTCCAGATGGCCATCGCCATCACCATAGACGAAGGGGAACCGAACGACCGCCCAGTTCAGGCGGCTTTCGCGCAGGGCCTTCTCGGCCGCGACCTTGCTGGCCGGGTACGCCTCATCCGGCGCGACCGCATCCGTTTCGCGCCCCGGTTGCGGGCTGTTCTTGTTGTAGACGTTGGAGGTGCTGGCCATCACGAAGCGCGCATCGGGCGCATCGGCCTGCACCGCGGCAATAAGGCTGCGCGTGCCCTCCAGGTTGCTTTTCCAGATCAAGTCGGTGTCAGCTGTGCGGAACACCGCTGCCAAATGAAGGATTGTCGAAACGCCCGCGACCGCGTCCGCCAGCGATGCCGGATCGAACAGATCGCCTTCCACGGCCTCCACGCCGGCAGGCGCAGCTTTGCCTGCCCTAACCAGGACACGGCAGTCTTCTCCAGCTTCGACGAGGCGCGGCACCAGGCGTTCGCCGACCAGTCCGGTTGCACCGGTCACTAGGATCGTCATGCCTTCTTTCCTTTCAGTCGGTGATTGAGGCGCTCGGTCGCTGCGCGCAGCACCCGCGCCGTTGTTTCGAGGTCGGCGTCGGAGAAGTCGCTAAACGCCTCGTCATGGATGAAAGCGAGGTCGGGCAGTTCACCCCACAAGCCTGTTCCTGCCGGGGTCAGGCGGAGCAGCTTCTGCCGCTGGTCAAGGTCGCTCGGAACCTGTTCGACCAAACCCTTTCGCACCAGCGCCGAGACGATGATGCTGACTGTCGCCCGCTCGATCTGGAGCAACGGCGCGAGCTCGCGCTGCATCGTCGGACCGATCGTCGCTAGCTGGTGCAGAATATACCATTGCGTCGCGCCCAGGCCGTGCGGCCGCAGGGCCTCTTCCATCAGCGCACGTCCCGCGAAAAAGCATCGCTTTGCCCACGCACCCAAGGTGTCGTGTTTACGGATCGCATCTTTGTTAGCCATCTAACATAAATGTTAGCTATCAAACATATTGTCAAGACGTGACCGGGCCTGGTCGTCCAGTTCGCATTGACACGTGGCAGCAGCTCGCCAATGATCGGCGGCAGAGCGCATCTGGAGCGCCTCCTGTCCGCGGCAAGGGAGATCCTCCCATCCAGTCATAGCGATATGATCTTACGAACCCTTCTTCCGGCCTTTCGTAAGCGGACGTTTGGCGATGGGAAGGAAGGTTGACGATGACCCGTGTCCTCACGCCCCGAACCTCTGTCGAAACGCTCCGCAAGGATGCCAAGCGTTGGCTCAAGGCCCTGAGGGCTGGCGACCCGCAAGCGAAAACTCGCCTGACAGCGGCGTGGTACACCGCGCCTGCTGAACCCGGACTGCGTGACGTCCAGCATGCGCTCGCCCGCGAATATGGCTGTGAAAGCTGGACGGCGCTCAAGGCCGCAATCGAGGAGTTGGCGCTTACCGGCAGCAATCGGGCCGACCGCCTCGACCGCTTGCTGCGCCATGGCTGGGACGGCGACACCAGGATCGCCCGCCGCATCCTCGATCTTTATCCCGACATCGCCCGGCATAGCCTGTTCACCGCCGTCACCTGCGGCGACCTGGCGGAGCTGGAGCGGCGGCTGGCCCGCGATCCGAAAGCCGCGACCCGGACCGGAGGCCGGCTCAATTGGACCGCGCTCGCCTATGTCGCCTATGGCCGCCTCGACACCGAAAATGCCGTCGCCATCGCACGCTTGCTGCTCGATGCAGGGGCAGATCCCAATTTCCAGTTCGACGATGGCTGGGGCAGCCCGTTCAAGATCCTGACCGGCGCGATCTGGCTCGGCGAACAGCACAGGCCGAGCCATCCCCAAGCCGAGGCGCTCGTCGACTTGCTCGTCGCGGCCGGCGCCGACCCTTTCGATCTCCAGGCCTTGTACAATGTCGGCTGCGTCCCCGGCGACGCCGGTTGGTACGAGTTGCTCTGGCGCCATAGCGAAGCGCAGGGCACCGCGCATAAATGGAGCGACCCGGCGGCCGGTCGGCCGGGCGGGAATCTGGAACTCAGCACGCTCGATTTCCTGCTCGGCAGCGCGGCCGGCCAGAACCATCTCGCGCGCGCCGAATGGCTGCTCGCCCACGGCGCCAATCCCGACACGATCCAGCCCTTTCGTCTCCAGTCGGTCCACGCGCTCGCCCAGATGTCGGGCTTTCTGGAAATGAGCGCCCTGCTCGAACGACATGGCGCCCGGCCCGTGGTGCTCGAGGGTATCCACGCCTTCCAGGCTGCCTGTCTCGCGGGCGACGAGGACAGGGTCCGCGCGATGCTTGCCGCCGATCCGGCCCTGATCGATGATCCGGCGCCGCTGATCGTCGCCGCAGAGTTCGGCAATGCCCGCGCCGTCGCGCTGCTGCTGTCGCTCGGGGCCTCGGTCCATGGGCTCGGCGAGGATGGGATCAGCCCGCTGCACCGCGCGGCGCAATCAGGGTCTGTCGAGGCGGTCGATCTGCTCGTTGCGGCGGGCGGCGATGTCGATCTGCAGGAGCAGCGCTGGAATGGGACGCCGCTGAGTTGGGCGGTCAAGATGGGCCAGCCGCATATCGCTGAACGGCTCGCGCCGCTCAGCCGCGATCCCCGCACGCTGGGTTATATGGGCCAAGCCGAAAGGCTCGAAACGATCCTCCGCGAGGATCCCACAAGGGCCAACCTTGCCCTTCCCGACCCCGAGGGGCCGACGCCGTTGTTCATCCTTCCGCCCGACGATCCCGATCGCGCGGCCGTAATCACGCGCATTCTGCTCGCGCATGGCGCCGACGCTGGCTGGCGTAACGCCAGCGGTCGGACACCAATCGACTTCGCGCGCGATCAGGATTTCCACGAGGCGGCGGCGTTGATGGAAGCGAGCATCGCGCCCGGCTGCGGATGCCGCGTCCGATCGTCTGCCAGAGCGGCGTCAGCATGTCCCAGGCGAACTGGGCTTTATATTCGGCCGATAGCTCGCTGTCGTGTCGGTGCCGGCTGTATGCATCTCCTGCCAGCGTCGCCGCACAGCGACCGACACGATGTCCACGGCGGCTTCGCCGGCAAAAGCGTTGTTAAGCGTGGCGCCCGCGTTGGAAAACGTGTCCCTTACATCTTGTGACCAGTTAATTGCGCGCCACAGGCGCCCGCGCAGGAAGGCGGTTACCTGGGATGCACCGTCGCGTGACGCCGGCACATAGATCATCTGGATCCTTGCGCGGTCCAGAACCTTCAGTTCGATGCAGTCCGCTTCCGCGAACGCGCCGAAAGTGCGGACGGCCCAATATTTCTGCTCGATCGTCCCCTCAAGCGAGCCATCGTCCGTCCAAGTTGCCTCCAGACGTAGTCTGCACTTTAGCCGGCCGCCTTCATCGGTCGCCATCTGCTGGAAAAACTCCGGAATCGCCCCGGCGTCCGCGCCGCCGCCATCAAGCTCGGGAAAGGCAAGGATTGCTTCGAGAGCCAAGGTTCGCTGAAGTGGCGCGACGAGCTCGGCCGCCGGAATGTGAAAATCCTGGCGACGCAGCCGCCGGTGATCGCCGGTGATCCCGAATAGGCGTTGAAGTGCCTGCATGACCGCAGTTTTGCCCGCGCCATTGACACCGACGAAGGTTGTCAGACCCGATGTCAAATCAATCGTCGTTGGAATAGATCCGAAGCATCGGAAGTTCTCCAAGCTGATTCGTTCAATGAACATGTGTGATCCTTGTTGGGCGCGGTCGGGCTAGTGTGCACCGGAAAGCGCGACAGCGGTAGAATGCGAATGAAACCCACTCGAAAACGGGACTCGCCGACAGCGCAGAGTGTCTCTAGGAGCGGACATCTAAATCGAGGGCAACGGCCGCGCCGGCTGCGGTTGACGTGCGCCGCTAAGCGGCGCGGTTGTTGGTCTGCATCCGCCTTCCGAGCTAGGCAACTACAGGCGAGCTTGAGACCAAAACAAGTCCTTTGACCGTTCCACAACCCACCAAAGGCGGGCTTTCGCTTCCCGGGGCTGACCTCGGTTCGACCGCAAAAGACCACTATTGGCTGCACTTGTTCGCCTGAAAAACCGGGTTGCCAGGCCCGGCATTCAAAAAAATCTAATTAAATCAGCTAGTGTTGGCGGAGGGAGAGGGATTCTCCCATGGCGCAACGCGTCATCGATCTAGTTTTATGGTCCGCCCAATATATCGCGCAGAAAGTCATGCATCCATGCCGGGAGAGTGTGCATGCCGCGGTGCAGATCCTTGACCATTGCAGCGCCATGATCGGGATGGCCGAAGACGATGCGCAGCTGTGCGCGGATGCGTTCGCCATCTTGCGGCAGGACGTCCTGCAGCCAGTGCAGCGCTTGCACTACGCGCATTGCCGGTCGTCCAACCCAGTAAAGTTTGCTGGGAGCAGTCTTCCTGAACACGATGACGAGATTGCCGAGTTTTAAAGATTTGAGGCGCGCGTCGGTATGAATGACGATTTTCGCTGGCACCGCGTTCGTAAGGCCGAGGTCATTGGCTGCGGTGATGCCGTCGATGAGCATGCGGGTCTGGTCGCGTCGCGACAATGCGTCGACGACGGCGCGAGAATCGGGATTCGTGGGCTTGCCGGTTAGGCTATTGGTCTTGGGCTTGTCGTAAAGGCCGCGCGCGAAGCGACGGATCTGCTTTTCGCGCGTCAGTCGATGGAGTGCCTGATCGACGGCATCACGTACCCCGAGATCGAGAAAGTCGACCGGCGTCCAAGCGCCGAATGGCGCGGCTTGTTCCATCCGATCAAGTATTTGCCCTTTCAGATTCAGACCAGTCCCACGCACCAGCGTCTCCTTTGTCAGAGATATGTATACGTTTTTCTGACAAAAGTGAGAGGGGGTCGGATGGGATTTCAGCATTTTTGTGCCAAGAGTCTACCCCACAGCGTGTCCCAGACGCCGTGAGTTTTTGAGGTTTTCGCGCATCTCAGATGCGAGAAAATTCTTGCCGCCACGACACGAAATTGACGGAGGCCAATAATCCAAGGCCGGCGTCTGAGTGAGATCGATGATTCACCGTCACGCCCGATCTGCACCAAATGCGGCAACGGTGGCCGTCTCAGTGCGAACCGGTCTGCCTCGAAGCATTGAAATTTATGCTCGGAATATACCGTTGGTATAATGCGAGCGCATATTTCGAAGCGCTATGACCGGCCTCGGCAATCACGCTTTCGGAAGCCGGGCGACTGGCTCCCCCTTCAGTTCGCGGTCCAGCAATTGCGCCAGGAACTCCGTGAAGGGGCGAATGTCCTGCCGGCCGCTGGCCTCCTCAAGCGCAGCCATATAATCGGCGCGCTGCTCGACGGGCACGACCGTCCACGGATAGCCGCCAGCCGCGAGCATGACATTCATCAGGAAGCGGCCGGTTCTTCCATTCCCGTCCATATAGGGATGGATGTAGACGAAGATGAAGTGGCCGAGGACGACGCGGACCGCAGGCTCGGTTTCCTCGCTTAGCAATTCGAAGAACACCGGCATCGCATCGCGGACAGCATCGCAGTTGAGCGGTACATGCATCGAGCCGCGCAGATAGACCTGACCGTTGCGGTATCCGGCGAGATCGCTCGCGCTGATCAATCCTGCGGTAACACTCGGCGTGAACATCTCGCGATACCAGTCGCCGTGCTCCTCGTCGGCGACGAGGCCAGGATTCTCGCCGGCCAGGACGCGATTCAGGCTTTTGAGAACAGCTTGATAGGCGAGCCAGTAGCCGCGTGCGGCCAGTCCATCCTTATATTCGCGATCCTGCTCGTCGGCTTCCGGATTCCACGTGCCGCTGCGGACGCGCTCGATCAGTTCCGGGCTGACGCGATAGCCCTCGATCGATAGCGAATGATAGGCGTCGGTGACGTAGCTGTCCTGCACGCGCTTGAGATAGGCGCCGATATCGGCGGGGCGGCCCGGCGGCGGTGGGAATCGCTCAAGGACTGCTCCGCGCATCTCCTGCCACATCAGGCGGATCCGGCCCGCATAGGGAGAGCGCTCACGCGCCGGCAGGAGAGTCTCGAGCTTTGTCGCGAACGGATCCTGCTCGCGCACGGTATAGCCTGCCGACCGCATCGCCTTCAAAATGTCGTCGGCAATGCGTTCGCGCCCGATGTTGCGGAAGGCGCCGGCCAGACGGCCGGCGATCGCGCTGTGGCCTCCTTGGAGCAATCGTCCCAGCAATTCGGACGCGTCCCGCACGGTCGCCAAGGCTGCTCGGGCGTCGATCGCATTGTTTTCGTAGAGACCGGGTGCACTCGCAATGAGGGCAGCGGGAATCGAGAAGAGGCGCAACCCGTCCTGTGCCGCGGCATCCTCCGGTGTCGGGATCGCCGCACGGACGTCGAACAAGGAAGTGCCCAAGGGCAGTGCCGTCGGCTTGTTGCCGCCTTTCGGCGTGCGCACGAGGAGCTGCTTTGGAACCGTGCGATTTCCCGTTTGCAGCGCGATCGAGAGCTCAGGGGAGAGGGACCAGTCTTCACCGAAGCGTTCGTTCAGATAGGCGCCGCAGAAGCCCCAATAGGAGGTATACCAGGCCGTGCTTTCGCCAGCGCCCGCATCAGGCCGTGCAGGGATATACCAGCCCTTCATGACTTCCTGCAGGAAGCCCTGCTTCATGAGCAGCTCGCGCTGGGGCCGACTGAGATCGTCGCTGCGGATGGCGACGAGGTTGCGGTCCTGAAGCGTGCGGAGCGTATCGAGCGCGTCCGCGAGCTTTTGCTGGGGAGTTGCCACGGCATTCACCCTCGATGATGCGCAACCATTAGGTTTTCGTGTCGCGCGGTTATTAGGTTTTTGTGCTGTGCCATTTTTAGGTTATTGTGTCGAGCGTAAATTAGGTTATTGTGTTGGACGATCGGAATCGTGCCCCCGAATCATCCGTCCAACCGGTTTTGCCGCTCCATATTTGCGGAGCCTCTCAGCGCGCTCGAGAAGTCGCTGATATAGGGACTGCTACACGCCTTCCTGTCCGAAATTTGTAGTCATATTTCGGACAAACCCCAGCCAGCCCGATGCCCGGAAGGACTCGAACCGCCCTGTCCATTCACGTCCAGCCTTTTCCACGAATCCAGATCGTGCTATTAGTGCCCTCGGGCGAGTTCGCAAGTCTATGATTTGATTGCGAAATCAACCGCTTAGTCGCCCAGCGATCAAGCTCTTCTGAATCCGCATACGTCTATGAACGTCCGGCGTCGTCTGGATGGTTCACGCATGGTCTCACCCTCTGCAGATCAGGATCAGTCTCGGGCTGCATAGCCCCTGGGCTGAACACTGCGCGGCCTGCCCCGCTATTCAGGGGCCTGACAATCAGATTTCGTTTCGCCGCCTCGCGCTAATGGTTATCAAAACGCATGGCTTTCGGCGTTTTCATCCACAGATCCGACTCGATCTATGACGATACACCAGCCGAGCGGTACCAGTTTCCGAGGCAGTATCTGGAGCGCGCGCAGGCATGTGTCGGCGACTGGACCATATATTACGAACCCCGGAAAGTGCCTGATACGAAAGGCTATTATGCTGTTGCCAAAGTAGAGCGTGTTGTCCCCGATCCATCAACGCCTGGCATGTACCTCGCGCTGATCGAACCAGGAAGCTACCTCGATTTCGCCACGCCGGTCCCATTTGCAAACGAGAGCGGACCGATCGAACGCGGCGTTCTCAACGATGCGGGGCGCGTTTCAGGACGTGCGCAGGCTGCGGTCCGCGGGTTGTCGTCAGGTGATTTCAGCCGGATCGTCGAGGCGGGCCTCGCCGACGATAGTCCGCTGCTGCCGCGAACCGGGACTGCGGATGCCGGCCCTGTTTTGCGCGAAGAGCGCGCACCCTTCGTGGTTGACGAGGCGCGGGCGCGAGTTGCTTCGCTCGTATCGCGGGTCGTTCGGGACCGCGTGTTCCGGCGGATCGTCTTGCGCGCCTATGATGAACGCTGCGTCGTCACGGGTTTGAAGCTCATCAACGGTGGCGGGCGGGCCGAGGTGGAGGCCGCACATATTCGCCCCGTCGAAGAAAACGGACCCGACATCGTCACTAACGGTCTTGCCCTGTCCGGAACGGCGCACTGGATGTTCGATCGAGGGCTGATCGGGCTCGATGACGAGCTCCAGATCCTGGTGTCGCGACAGGCAAACGACCAGGAGAGCATCCGCGGCGTGATCAATAGCAGCGGACACCTGTTGATGCCGATGCGAGAAGCCGATCGCCCGCACCAGCAATTCGTCAGATGGCATCGGGAGCACTGCTTCAAACATTGAAGCGGCGCTCCCGGTGCCATCGCGCGTCAGCTATCCCGCCCGCGCTTGTGAACGAGGTGGCAGCCATCTGCCTGCTGCTCGAACACCCAGCGTTGCCCGGTAAACCGCTCGATCACGTCGCGTGCGGTGAGGGAGTGCTGGCTGGGCTTCACCGTCGTGAAGCTGCCGCCGCCAGCGAGGGCGAAAGGCAGCAGCAACTGGTCGGCCAGATAAGGCCCCGCGAACGCGTTGCTTGCAAGATAGCCAGCCATCCGATGCGCCGAGGTCTTGGCGAGCGACTCCGCCGAGACGCCGAGTTTGCCGAAACCGCTCACCACCTCGGTCACCTGCTCGAACGCCGCCTCCAGCAGGAGGATCGTACCGGGCCCCTGCTCGGCCGGCAGTTCACGGACGGCGAACGCCTCTTCCGGCCAATCGGCCAGGAATTTCCGTGCCGTCTTGATCTCGCGATCGGCGATGTCGAATGGCAGGCCAGCAAACACCGCAGTCGCGGATCGCGAGAGCAGGGCGCCACGCTCGAGGCAATCGATCCGGGCAAGGGGCGCGGGGGTAATCTCCACCTCGATCCGACCACCACCGCGCGGGTAGAAACCGTGACGCACGAGCCGCACGGAAATGCGCGGCCCCATTCGCTCGATGATCGGCACGAAGCTCTTCGCGATGAAGTCGAACGGCGGCGCGAGCATGTTATGCGTCCCGCCCTCGAGTACCAGGCGCGACGGTGCGTCCGCAAGGACGAGCGGCATCAGCACGGTCTGGAACACAAGGCCGGTGCTGCCCGCCGTGCCGACCGCGAAATGATATTCGCCGGGCCGCACATGGCCGGGCTCGAAGGTGATCTCGGACGAACCGACCGTCAGGCCCTCGCAGTGGGCGCTGCCGAGCCGGCACGCCGCCTCGATCGCGGTCACGTGCTGGCGCATCAACCCCGGCTTCGAGCGCTTGCCGCGCACATTGGTAATACGGAACGGCTGGCCGGTGACGAGAGACAGCGCGCACGCATTGCGCACGACCTGCCCCCCACCTTCACCTTCCGAACCGTCGATCTCGATCATGATACTTCTCTTTTGGGTGGTGGTGCGCGCCACGAGCGCTAGCCCTTGACGCACACCACCTGCTTCAACGTGTGGACGATCTCGACCAGGTCCGACTGCGCGGCCATTACGGCCTCGATCGGCTTGTAGGCCTTCGGCGTCTCATCGATCACGCCTTCGTCCTTGCGGCATTCGACGCCGGCAGTGTCGGCAATATGCTCGTCGAGCGTCACCAGCTTCTTGGCGGCAGTCCGGCTCATCACCCGACCGGCACCATGCGAGCAACTATCGAACGATTCCGGGTTACCCAGCCCGCGCACGATGAACGACTTGGCGCCCATCGAACCCGGGATAATGCCCATCACACCCTTGGCGGCGCGCACGGCGCCCTTGCGGGTGACCAGGACATTCTGCCCGAAATGGTTCTCCCGCTGGACGTAGTTATGGTGGCAGTTCACCGCCTCCATTTCCGCGTCGAACGGCTTGGCAATCTGGCCCCGGAGCGCGGCGATGACATTTGTCATCATTATGCGCCGGTTGAGCGCCGCAAAGTCCTGCGCCCAGCCGACAGCTTCGACATAGTCGTCGAAATGATCGGTCCCTTCCGGGAAGTAGGCGAGGTCCTCGTCGGGCAGATTGATGTACCACTTGCGCATGTCCTGCTTGGCCAGTTCGATGAAGAACGTGCCGATCGCATTGCCCACACCGCGCGAGCCCGAGTGCAGCATCACCCACACCCGCTGTTCCTCATCGAGGCAGAGCTCGATGAAGTGGTTGCCGGTGCCGAGCGTGCCCAGGTGCACGAGGTTGTTCGTGTTCTTGAGCCGCGGATGCTTGTCGGTGAGCCGTTCGAAGCGCTGGACGAGGGTCGCCCACGCCTCGACGATCGCCGGCGGCGGGCTGCCCCACGAACCGTGATCGCGCTGACCGCGACCGACCGACCGACCATGCGGCACAGCCTGTTCGATCGCCGAGCGGATGGCTTCCAGGTTATCCGGGAGGTCGCTCGCAACAAGCGAGGTACGTGCCGCCATCATGCCGCAGCCGATGTCGACGCCCACCGCTGCCGGAATGACCGCGCCCTTGGTCGGGATCACCGAACCCACGGTCGCGCCGATGCCGACATGGACGTCTGGCATCGCGGCCACGTGCTTGAACACGAACGGCATCTGCGCCGCCCGCATGAGCTGAGCCCGCGCGCCGTCCTCGACCGACACGCCACGCGTCCACATCTTGATCGGCACGCCGCCCTCGACATGCTGGTAGTCGAACATTGCTTCGGTCATCGTGACCTCCTTGCTTCATCATGGTGCCGGCGACGAAACGTGGCGAGACATTTCCCTGAGCTATCCGGCGAACCGGAGGCGGAGTTGGACCGCCGACCTCCTGCCTTGCGGCAGGCGCTCTGACCTGTAGTCCCACCGGCATTCGCCGACGTTGAGTCTGGTGCTGGCGACGAGGGTAGGCGGGACATCCCGGATTGCTCCGGGGCGGATTCGAACCGCTCGGCCTTTCAGCCTTTCCCGATGTAGTCCCGCCGGCATTCGCCAGCTGTGAATTGGTCCATGGCGACCAGGTGTTTGACGAACGTTCCCGCTCTACCAACTGAGCTACGGGTCCATGGAAGACCCGGCGGGGCTCGAACCCGCGACCTGGCGATTAGAAGTCGATGTAGTCCGTCAGGCATCGCCTCGGTCTCGCCAGAGACGCACGTCGAGATGCGCCTGCTCGACTTCCGCGACCCGTGGGATTTCGAGGAAGTCTATGGGAAACTGCTGGACTTCGCCCGCGCGGAACCGCTCGATCCCGAGGCGGAGGACTATCTGGTCCACATCACGACCGGCACGCACGTCGCGCAGATCTGCCTCTTCCTGCTGACCGAGGCACGTTACCTGCCCGGGAGACTGCTTCAGACGCAGCCCGAGCGCGGCACGCTAAATCCCGCGGGCGTCTGGAACACGATCGACCTCGACCTCTCGCGCTACGACAGCATCGCGACCCGCTTCGCCGTCGCTAGCGCGGAAAGCACGTCGTTCCTGAAATCCGGCATCGACACGCGCAACGCCGCCTTCAATCGTATGATCGACGAGATCGAACAGGTTGCCTTGCGCTCAAAGGCTCCAATCCTGCTGATGGGGCCGACCGGTGCCGGAAAGAGCTTGCTCGCGCGCCGTATCTTCGAGCTGAAGAAGCTCAAGCATCAGATTGCAGGACCGTTCGTCGAGGTGAACTGCGCGACGCTGAAGGGCGACAGTGCGATGTCGGCACTATTCGGGCATCGCAAAGGGGCGTTCACTGGCGCGGTCGCCGATCGCCCGGGTCTGCTGCGCGCGGCCGACAAAGGGATGTTGTTCCTGGACGAGATCGGTGAACTCGGACTCGATGAGCAGGCGATGATCCTGCGGGCGATCGAGGACAAGCGCTTCCTGCCGGTCGGCGCCGATAAGGAAGTGTCGAGTGACTTCCAGCTGATCGCAGGCACCAACACCGATTTGGGCGAGGCTGTCGCGGCGGGTGCGTTTCGCGACGATCTTTATGCGCGTCTCAATCTTTGGACGTTCCGCTTGCCGGGCCTGGCCGACCGGCGCGAGGATATCGAACCCAATCTCGACTATGAACTCGACCGGTTTGCCGAGCGCGAAGGGGATCGGGCCAGTTTCAACAAGGAGGCCCGACAGCGCTACCTCGCGTTCGCGAACGGGTCCGAAGCGACATGGCCCGGCAATTTTCGCGACCTGGCTGCCAGCATCACACGCATGGCGACGCTGAGCCCCAAGGGCCGGATCGATCTCGATTGCGTGGAAGCGGAAATTGGGCGCCTCCGCCGACTCTGGTCGGGCCAGGTGGACAATGGTGCCGGCATCCTCACGGATGTGCTCGACGAGCAGGCGATTGTCGAGATGGACTTGTTCGATCGCGTTCAGCTTGCCGAGGCGCTTCGGGTCTGCCGCGCAAGCCGCTCGTTGTCAGAGGCGGGGCGAACCCTGTTTAATGCATCACGCGCCCGACGCAGCAGTTCCAACGATGCCGATCGTCTGCGAAAATATCTCGCGCGCTTTGGACTGGACTGGGGAGCGGTAAAGGTAGGCTGACGAGGCATCCATGCCTTGGCGCGTGATCGATAACCCGGCTACTTATCGATCAAAATATCCCATGATTTGATCTATAGAAGGCTTTCCGTCGTCAAAATGGGCGCCTCGGCTTCATGGCGGTAGGATCAAGTCGGCTGCGAAGGTTGATCAGCCAGTCTTTGCCGTCAGCCGTTTGCACGACGGCCCTACAAGATTCCACACCGCATCAATGATGGAATTCAGGCCAAGGCCTTCGAGTTCGATCGAAGCGGCATAAGCACGCCATTGAAGCTGCTTCGTTTCGTCCTCCATCATCTCGGCTGAAAGCCCGGGCGGCCGTTCGGTAGGGATAGGTGTTCCGCGCCGCTCGAAAGTCGCGCGGATGGCCACATCCAGATCCTCGGAGGCGATCTCCAGATTCCTGGGGATGGCCCATAGGTCATAATAGTCCTTCATCCGGCCATTGAGCACACCGAGCGCAACCATCGCCTGGAACTTCTCGGCAATGACCGTCGCCGGCGGGTAGGATCTAATGTGCGGGACAGGGAGATCGAGCAGCGTCGGGTAGTCGAGTTGTTGAGCGGCATCCGCCAGCGCATCGCCGAAGCCGATGTCGATCGTCACGGGTATTCGCGTGCGCTCGAGATAGGCCGCCGTCTTGAGTCTGACGCCGCCGTATTCCATTTCCTCGCGGATCGCTCTGGCAACCAACGCATCGGCGTCGAACACAAGGCCGTCGTCTCCTTCAATTTGCATGATTGCCCGGAAGTCGGCGACCAGCTTGTCGGGATTGGCGTCGCCATAGCCCAGGAAGTCAGCATCTCGCGTGACTCGATTGTCGTCGTCGATCCACGCCGTGACCAGCATTCCGCCCTTGAGCACGAATCGCTCGCGATATTCCGAGACCGACAGCCGATAGAGGAGGCGCTCGAGCGCGAAGCGGACCAGCAGAACGTCGAAAGCGCGGCCTTCTCTTCGCGAAATATTGAGCAGGCGATCCTTGACCGACTTGGCGAGGTTGGCGGGCGATCTAGCCATTGGCGGTGAGGGCCTCGAGATAAGGGCGCATAGTCTTCCATGCACCGCCAGCCTTGGCTCCTTCGGCGATTGCGCTCGGCGTCGCCTTGCGTTGCTCGATTGCTGCACGCAGGCCCTCGACTGCGACCGAGCGATCGACCAGCTTGGGATTGCGGAACGCATCGGCGAGGGTTTTGGGGATCGAATAGATAGGTACGTTTACGCCGGCGATCGTATGATGCTCGACGCCCTGGCGAAGATAGGGGTCGGTGAAGCGCACGATCCGCAGTGGCGGATAGGATTGCACTGGCGACCAATCGCTCGCGCCGATCGCCATCCATATCCGTCTCGGCATTTGATCAGTCAGGCCGTGAAAGGCCAGCGCCGAGGTCAGGGCAATGACGCCCTTGGGGACCCGGATCGCAGCTTCAGCCAGTATTTGGTGCTCTTCAATCTCTGAGCCGCGCCGTTGATACAGGCCACGCGAGATGCGCTCGAGTTCACCTTCCTCGACGGCCCGCGCTATCGTTTGCGGGCCGATGCCGGCGGCACGCAGCTCTCCCGCGCGCCTCATTGTATGGGCGGTAAATAGACTGCGAAGCTTTGTCCGTTGCGAGATGGGCCTCGAGGCCATGTGACGAATCCTCTGATGGATCGCATCTTTATCAGAGGTTTCGTCACATGTCATCCGGTTGCAGCGAGGGCATCGCGACGCACTGCCCGCTCAGCTTTGAACCTCCTAAACCGGCGCAATCAGGACTCGAACCATCGCGTCCGATGACGTCCAGCCTTTTCCACGAATCCAGATCGTGCTATTAATGCTCTCGGCGAGTTCGTAAGTCTATGATTTGACTTCGAAATCAATCGCTTAGGTCGCCCGGCCGAAAGCTCTTCTGGCACCATTTTCTGAAATCCGCGCAAAAGCTGGGTTTCGACAGACCCCATAAATGACTGCTTAAGAATCGGTGGTGTTGATCAGCACCTTCGGAATCGTCTGCAGGACCTACACATATTCAATCAATAGCGCGGGAAGTGCTGCTTACCGGCTTGACTTGTTGGATAATGTTTATGAAATGTTCTCACCTCATTTCAGAGGTGACGGGGCATGATCGAAGTATCAGAAGAGGAATGGCGTCGCGCCTTTCCGATATGGTTGCGTACAGGAAGGCTGCCTTCCCGTTCAAAGGGCGATGGGATCGAGTGCAAATTCAATCCCTGGCATGATCCAGAAGATGGGCGTTTCACATTCGCCGGGACAGGACGATACCACGGTGGAGGCGGGAGCTTTGGCGGTGGCGGGGCAACAGGCACGTGGAAAAGATCCCGGTCGAAACCCATTTCCGCCACTCAAAAAAAAAGAGCCACAGCGGCGACCGCCCCTGCCAGTCAGTCGAGTGGTAGTAGTTCCGCGCGACCTGCCGTAGCCTCGGAGCCGCCGTTTCGTGCGGTCATCCGCAACGGTTATACATACTAGATCGATTCGCGAGAGAGAACGCGGCGCGTTTCTGGCGCGCTGACGGTTGCAAATGTGCCTATCCGCTCTCGAGTCTCGCAACGGCAAGCGGGGGGAATCGAACGCCGGGCAAGTGACGATGGCGGTCACTACATCGCGTCGCGCTTTAATGGCCCGACTGAGTCATTCAACCATTTTGCGCAGGATGCAAACTTCAATCGGGGCGGCTATCGAGTACTTGAGGATGAGTGGGCGAGAGACAAGCGTGCCGGGAGGGCTGTCACGGTCAAAATCGTCCCACGGTTTGACGGAGCCTCTGCTCGACCAACGGTGATCGACGTGTGGTGGACAGTCGATGGAAACGCCAAAAGTGTGAAATTTCCTAACGAGCGATCGGAGAGAAATGGTGGCAACTGATGATCCCGAGGAATTGCTGAACGAGATCGGAAGATTACTGGCGGAGGATCGCGAATATCCGTCCGAGCCCACACTGCTATATGCTCAGCTCGATCACAATATGATTGGCGAATCAATCTTCAAGGAACTCGGCAATCAGGTTCTTTATCGGTGGCCGGTCAACGAGAGATTGCCCTACGCGCTTCTCGATCTATGGGAATTGCAGGAGGGCAAGAATCGGTGGATGGAACTGGAGTATCTGGTCCGCGACGGCAGGTTTGAAGTCGCGTACATCTATCCTGACGCAATCGATCCGAACGAGGATGTGGTGGAGCGTCGCGCGCGTTCAGTTCGGCAGCACTTTGGCGAGAAGCCAATCATATACCCACCCTGGCCTTCCGAAGACGATGTTGCGGAATATGGCGTATAGGTCACAATCTTGATTGGCCCTTCAGCGCCTGACGCAAATTATCCAATGATCTAAGTGCCCATCTTCGTTGCCTGTGGGGCACCATTTGTTCTCATGGCATTGAAAATGCTGGGGGATCGTCGAAGAGACGGTCCCCAGAGAGCGCCTGCCCCACACAACTGCTACACAATCGGCCTGTCGGGCTATGTGTCCGGGGCACTCAATTCTACTGCCGCCGCCGCGTTCCGCATGATGCTCGCGCCCTGATCGGTCGCACCGAAATTTGGCGGTCGCTTTGGACGGACAGCCTCAAATCGCCTCAAGCCGGTTGCCGAGCGCAATGGCTCGGGTCGAGGCGGAGATCGAACATCATCGATGGGTGGCGGGACTGGGACTTTCCAGTCGTTCGCATGCGATATGTCGAACGCGAGCTCTTGCAAGAAGCTGACGTCCAACGTTCGCCGGCCGCCTTTTCGATGACAAGCAAATGATCAGACGGTGAAATCGATCTCGATGGCTTCGATCAGCGGCACCAGCCAGCTCAGTAGCGCCTGATGTTCCGGCGCGTCATTATAGGCTTCGAACGCTGCCTGATCAGTGAACTTCATAACGCCGCCCAGTGCATAGCCGCCGCCGCGCGGGGATTGATTCATCCCCAATGCGGTTTCGATCAGCCCGGCGATCTGCCCCTGGAAAGCCTGAATGTCGGCCAGGGCGCGATCCTTCTGCGCCTGCGACGCTTCAGGCTTCCAACGAAAGGCGAACATATGAATGAACATGAAGGTCAGTTCCTCCTTTCAGGCAGAGCGAAGACGACGAACTTCGGATAGGTTAAGACGTGGGAGAGGCGAGTTGAGGCAAGATCCATAGCCCGGCCTGCTGCAGGATCGGTAGCTCTCGCGACGTCTGCGGCACGTGGTTCCCCGCAGGCCAGGGCCCATGGATGTGATGGCATGGTCCTCACGCGCCGCAGTGCCCTGAACATCTCGGCAGGAGCGCCGCAAGCGCTCATGCTCGTTGGGCCCGCGCTATGGCACCTAGATGATAGGCGCTCGGTTTAGGGGTTCGCTTGAAGGTCGCTCGATCGACGGCGACCAGGCCGTAGGTGGGCCCATAGCCGGACATCCATTCGAAATTGTCGAGCAGCGACCAGTGGAGATAACCGAGGACGGGCACGCCGTCCCCGATGGCGCTCTGCAATCCGGCCAACGCGCCGTCGATATAGCGGATGCGCTGCCCGTCGTCCTTCGTGTTGATGCCGTTCTCGGTCACGCAGACTGGCTTGCCGGTCTTCTCATGCGCGTAGCGCACCATGTTTCCCAGTCCCGCCGGATAGAATTCGTCGCCGCCTCCGTTCCTCTCGAATTCCGGGGGCGCCGGTACCGGTCCTTTGGCATCGATAAGCGTACGACCGTAGTTCTGCACGCCCGTGAAATCGCCAGCCCTCCGGATCGCCTCCAGCCAGGGTCCATAGACGTCGCTGAGCGCTTCCTCGACCCGACTGTTCGGGCCCTTCCCCTGGAAATCGACCATGGAAAGGGTGACCCCGACAGGAAGGTCACTCCGTTCGGCCTTGATCGCGCCGTAAGCGGCCTCATGCGCTGCTATCAAATTCGGGCGCACCTCGCGCGAACCGCCCCCCATCGATGTGACGAAACGATCGGAACCGGTGGCCTTCGCCGCAGCCGCAGTCATTTGCTCGGCGATCGGCTTGATCTGGCCCATCATCGCATCCATGCCCGGCATCCAGTCGACGACCTGGAGCCCGTTGGGCTCGTTGAGCGTCATCGCGATTTCCATTCCGGCGGCAAGATGCTTCGCCGCCCGAGCGCAGAAGCGCGCGAACAGCTGGGGCGATTCGGCGTTGCTCCAGCCTCCGGCGGCCGCGAACCAGCGCGGGCAGGACCAATGGTTGAAGGTGACGGCGGGCTTTACGCCGTTCCGGCGGCAAGCGTCGATCACGCGTTTATAATGGTCGAGCTCAGCGATCGAGAACGCGCCGGCCTCCGGCTCGATCCGGGCCCACTCCAGCGAGAAGCGATACGTATCAAGTCCGAACGATTTCAGGAGCGCGATGTCCTCATCGTAGCGATGATAGGAATCGCAGGCGTCCCCTGAACGCTCGGAGAATATCGTCGGCTTCACGTTCTCGAGCACCCACAGATCAGCCCCGACCGCATTACCCTCGATCTGATAGCCGGATGTCGCAGCACCCCACATGAAGCCCGCCGGATACGTCGCTTTGCGATTGCCGCTCGCCGGCGCAGCCGCAGTCACGCCTTCGGCCAGCCCGGACGCCGCGACAGCGGCTGCCGCGGTCAACAGGGATCGTCGGGTTATTATGTTATAGCGCTCCATTGTCGGTCTCCTTCAAATCATTCTTATGCGCAAACCCAGACACGCCACCGTAAGCGGTTGGCCTGATGGCAACGACGGTTACTTTCCCGCGCGCGCCATCGCGCCGCGCAACGGCGGCGTCTCATTCCACAACTGCGAGTTCGTATTCCCCGAGACGAGGCAGGGTGAACTCCACTATGTCCCCGGAGCGCGTGCCGCGAAGCACCGCTCCGCTGGTCGCCAGCTTCACGGACGTTCCCCGTCCCGGCGCTTTGACCCTCACCTTCAGGGGCCCCACGGGATAGCCGCGCTCGGCGATCTGTTCGCCATTGTCGATGCCGGACCCGTTCAGCAGGTGAACCAGGGACGCGCCGTTCTTCCGGTACAAGTAGGCGCCCACATAGCCCGGCCCGTCGAGTTCGACCGGCAAAGGTCCCTCGCCAGCGCACCAACGCAACAGATTGCCGATCAGCAGCGCCTGGTCCGGATGCGGATCATCCAGATATCTGTGGTCCAGGTCATTTGGCATGAAGGCTACACGCCCGCGGCCGAAGGTCCCGACGATGAGGCAGGGACGCTCGCTGTCGCCAGTCGGGGTGCCATCGCTCTTGGCCATGGCGAAAGTGGCCAGGACCTGCCGGTCCGGCGCCACCCGCAGCGCAATGGCGCTGCCGCCGTACGGAATGACCTGGGTCTCATCGAGGCCAGCCAGAGCCGGATGGCGCATGGTGCCGCCGTTGCCCGGTGGAAGAGCGAAATAGCTGTCCTCCATGGCCTCGGCGAAGAAAGTGCGCTTTGGCGCGGCCGCCGCAATGTTGACGCCGAGGACATCGGCCAGTCCGAAGTCGGGACGCGGTTCCCCGTCGCCGTCGTAGAGGCTGGTCATGCCGGTGACGAGGATCGAGCCGCCCGCGCGGACGTACTCGCGGACCGCGGCGCACTCGGTGTCCGTCATCCCGCCGATGTTCGGGAACACCAGGACGGGCAGATCCTTGGCGTGTCGCGCCAGGTCGGCGATGTGCAGCGGATAGTAAGGGATCCGGCTCTCGAACAGCGCCTTGACCATCCCGCGATAGGGCACCTGCGTCACCCGGCTGATATATCCCGGTTGATAGAGGACCGGCGCGTCATGGCCGAAGAAGACCGCGTTGTCGTCCGAGCGCACGACCCCCGCCGTCGCTACGGGCACTGCGCGGGTAAGTAACGCCTCATGACGGCGCTGCCAGGCGAAGGTTGGCGCGGCGATCTCGAACGAGCGACGGTCCTCCGAATAGGCGGTCGGATGGTGCCACCACAAGTTGAAGCCGCCGGCGAACCCGGCCTGCATGTACATGCGCGTTTCGAACGCCGGATCGGCGGTAAGCCGGAAGTAGCCATGGCTATGGTGAGTCATCGACGAAGCGACCGCCACCGGCTTGTCCCAGCCGAGGATGGAGCGCATGTATCGGCCCTCGTCCGCGTGCTCATGAAAGCTGGCCGCGTCGTTGCGCGACTGGCAGTCCATCATCAGCAGATCGGCGCGGGTCGCGATCTCACGATTGAGGGTCGAGAACTTTCGAACGAGGCCGAGATAGGCGCAGCCCGGCCCACCAAGCTTTTTGGTGAATGCATTGGTCGCTTCCCAGTTCTCCATCGTGACGGCGGTGTTCCAGCGACGCCAGCGGCGATAGATCGGATCATCCAGGCTGAGGCCGGTCGGCATCGCGCCGCCGACCTCGCGCGCCCAGCGTGTCTTGCAGAAGTCGCAATAGCAGAGCGGGCCGCCCGAGACCCCGGCGTTGTCGGTGAAGGCGTCGACCCCGTAACGCTCGATTACTTCCTGATACACCGCGTAGACATGGGTCTCCCGGAAAGGGCTGTTGATGCACATGGTCTGGCCGGGTCGGCCCTTGGCATCGCGCGTCAGCCACTGCGGATAGGCGGCGCGGATCTTCGGGTTGAGGACGCCGGAATCCATTCGCGAAACCACGTAGAGACCGTCGGCTCGCGCCGCCTTGGTCAATTCTCCCAGCAGGTCGCGATCGGGCGCGAACTCGCTGGTCTCAAGCAGCGGATTGCGGCTCGGGAATGTCGCGAAGCCCGCAACGCCGTTGGGGAGAATTGCCTGGATTCCGGTGCGTTGCCACTGGCGGCGCCAGAAGTCGACGTCGTAATTGCGGACGTCCATCGCGCTCGTGTTGGTCTGCCCCCACCGGGTGACCTTGTTGAACCAGAGCTCCTTGCCCGCCTGCGTGTGCGCCCGGGCCGTCGTCGCGCTCAGAGCGACCGCGCCCGTGGTGGCGATGAATTCTCGGCGAGACAATGTCATGTGCGGCGCTCCAGCATAACAGCGGCAGGAAGGAGGACGGGCTCGCGCTCGACGGTCATCAGTGTCACGCCAGCACCACCAGTTCGTGCTCGGCCAGGTGATCCAGCTCGAACACGGCCCGGCCCCCCTCCATGCGCATGGGCGCTCGCCGACCGGCCACCAGCAGCGTCGCGGACGCGGGGTTTGTGCCGGGCGGCAGTACGACACTCACCTGCAGTGGCCCGACCGGCGTCGTTTGTCGCACCGCGCCCGCCTGATTATCTGCCCCGGTAAGGTTGACGAGGTGAAGAACGAGACCATCGCCGCGTTGCTCGAGCCTGGTGACCAATTTCGCTGGCCCGACCACGCGCAGCGGGACCGCTGGACCGGTGGCCCAGGCCAGGAGGTTCTCCAGGAGAATGCGGTGGTCCGTGATGGGGTCGATCCCGTACCGCCGGTCGAAGTCTGCGGGCATGTACGCGACCCGGCCCCGGCCGAACGTACCGACCACCAAGCCGGGTACATCCGTTCGCTCTACCCTGGGGTAGACCTCATCGATCGGTGTGCTCGGAAATGGCGGCACATAGGTCATCAGCACCGTGCGGTCGGCCGCCACCGCCTGCGGCCATAGGATGCCGCCGAACGGCAGCAGGTCCGTGGCGTCGAAGCCCCTCAGTATCGGGTGGCGCGCTCCCGGCTCGGCGCGCTCGCCGGCTTTGTGAGGGCCGGGCGTCCGCGCCGCATATTCCGGCTTCAGCCGGACATAGTCGTGCCTGGCGGGCGACGCCTGCCGCGCGGGCGGCGCGCCCTGGATATTGACGCCGAACACGTCTTGCAGCGCATAGTCGCCGCGGGCGCGCCCGGTCACGTCGTAGAGGCTGGTGACGCCGGTCGCGATCAGAACGCCCCCGCTGCCCACGAACTCGCGCACGGCTTTGGTTTGCGCGTCACTCATCACCGCCACCTCAGGCAGGATCAGAACGTCGATGCCCCCCAGACCTGCGCTGAGGCGACTCTCGTCCCACACCTCGTGGGGCAAGTTGGCGTCGCGCAGCGCCTTGGCCATGCCGCGAAAGGGGGCTTCAGAGAGCCTTTGGCCCCGTTCGCGGCCGTAGAGCATCGCTGACGTCGGCGACCAGACCAGCGCGATTCTCGCCGGGGCCGGCGGCCCGCCCCAGCGCTCACCGTTCCGAGCCGCCCAGTTCATCACAGGCGTCGCGACGGACAGCGTGCGAACGTCCGAGGTCAGGTTCGCCGGCAGCTCGATAGCGGGGGCAAGGCCACCCGTCAGGCCGGCCAGAATTGCCAGGCGGACCTCGCCGGGCGCGGCGCTGGCCGCTGCGAATGTCCGAACACCTCGGTGATAGGTGGGAGTCAGGAGTATGATCGGCTTCCCGCGCGCCAGGTCCGCCAGATAGAGGCCGTCGTCCACCAGCTCGCCAAATCGCCCGACGCGCGGGGTGTTCGCGTTCTCGACGAACAGCATCGGCGCCTCGGCAGCCAGCGCTGCCACATCCTGGAAGCGCGCGATCTGCTCGGTTCGCACCGTCGGGATCAGACCGATCCACCGCGCGGAGCCGTTCGCCCGGCTCGCCGCCCTGTCGTTGGCCCGCCACATCTCGGTGCGGCGCGCCCGGTTCCAGGCGACCCACTGGTCGAAGATTGCGGCGTCCCGATCCTTGGCGAGGGGCAGATCGGCGCTGGCAGCCGCGCGGAAACCGCTCTGGCAGGCGGCGCAATAGCAGACCTTGTCCCAGCCCAGACCACTCCAGCCGACGCCAAGCACACCGTCCACAGGCGCTTGCGTCACCGCCTGTATAACCCTGTCGGCCATTGCGGCTTCGAAGAACCCGCCGTTCACGCAAGCGGCGTACCCGGTATCGACCGCGATTGGCTCGCCCTTGTCATCCCGTGCGACCCAGGCCGGGTTCGCGGCGACGTCTTCGCGCGTCAGCGGCTTGACCGTCACGCTGGCCAGCACCGCCAGGCCCGCGGCCCGCGCCGCTTGAGCCAGCCTCGTCAGCCGGCGAAGCCCTTCGATCCCGTCACCCGCGGGGAGGACGACACCTTGGACCGAGGATCTGCTCCATTGGTCGGTCCACCATGCCGAATCTGCGACGGCCCCATCGGCGAGGTTGACGTAGCACCACGTCTTAGCCCTGCGCCAAGCTGCAGCCCGGTTTGATGGAGGAGCCTCTGGCGTCACCGCTGCACGCGCTTGGCCGTCAGGCCGAACGGGTGTCGACGATAAAGTTTCGCGGGACTGCATCATTCGCTCCCCTAAGGCTTTATTATTATAGGCGCTTGAACCGTGCGAATTCACGCATCCGGGCCAAACGCGCCCGTGCTGCGTGGGGGTGAGGTCAGCAACTTACCCCCCGCCTCCTCAAGCCCGAAGAGATATTACACGAACCCGTTCGATTGCAAGCCCCGCCGACCACTCTTGGTTTTTTTGTGCCATCAAGCGAAATGTCGATGAGAGTTCGATACTAGGCGCGCGGGCCGGTGTGCAATCTACTGTTGTCGCTTGGGGTATGATGCGAAGAGCAAAGGCGGCAATTTGTTCTTACTGGCTCGCAAATCTACAGCAGGTCGAAGCTGGGCGTGGCATATTGAGTGGCAATGCAGAGTGCTTTGCTGGCTTCCATCCAAGAAGGGTGGCGCCACGCAATATCGAACAGGAGGACAGCCGCCATATTCCTGGGCACCTCATGGCTGCTGTCGCTCACGCAATCACGCGTGAAGCAGCTCCCGCACTTGCCGGACCAGCACATCCTGCGCCCAGGGCTTGGGTAGGAACTTGCCTTGAGCCGGCAACTGCCCCTCGGGAAGCCGGTGATGACCCGAGGTCAGCACCAGGCGCACCCGGGGCCAGCGTTCGTGCACCACGCACGCCAGGTCGAGTCCGTTCATGCTGCCTGGCATATCGATATCCGAAAACAGCAGATCGACAGCGATCAAGCCATCCAGGATCAGGAGCGCTTCGTCCGCATCCGCAGCCTCCAGCACCGTGAAACCGGCCTCTTCCAATACGACCATTCCGTACATCCGGACCAGCGCGTCATCTTCCACCACAAGGATGGTGGGCATTGCCTGGCGTTCTGCCACGTCTGGAGTTCCTTCCGGGAGAATGCCCAATATCGTGAATGTCTCAGATCGACAGAGGTTCAGATAATTCGCGATCTGATAACGTCATACCTCAAATAGCCAGAGGCATGGTGAAGATAAAAGTCGTCGCCACTGCGTCAGACCGCGCGACAAGGGTGCCGTTGTGGGCGCGTGCGATTTCGGATGCGATGTGCAGGCCCAGCCCAAGACCTTGCTTCAACCGCTCATCGCCACGGAAAAATGGCTGGAACAGTTTCTCCAACGCTTCCGCCGGGATCGGTTGGCCCGCGTTGGACACGGCAATCACGAGTTCGTCACCGGCAGTTGACGCCTCCACGGCGACCGGCTGATCCTTTGCGCCATGGGTCAGTGCGTTGCCCAGCAGGTTCGAGAGCAATTGCCCGATGCGCATCCGGTCGCAATCGACCGGCTCGTTCAGGTCGAAACGCGTCTCGATCGTCTGTTTGGGCGAGATGGAGCGGAGTTCGGCCACCACCTGGCGAAGGACCGGTTCGAGTGGTTCTTCGGCATCCCGATCCAGAGTGATGCCGCCGCCGAGCCGCCCCCTGGCAAAATCGAGCACATTGTCGATGAGCGCCGTCGCGCGCAGCACGCTGCCCCCCATCAGTTCAACCACCCGGCTACCGCGCTGACTGAGCGTCTCCTTGGCCAGCATGTGGATGCCGCTTGCGATCGATGCGATCGGGTTGCGCAGGTCGTGGCCCAGAACGGCGATAAACTGTTCGCGCAGTTCGGAAGTAGCCCGTTCGCTCACGACCGTCGCCTCGGCCTTGTCGCGCGCGTCCAGCAAGCCCTGCTCATAGTGCCGACGCTGCGTTGCGCGAAAGATCGCCAGCAGGATCTGGACATGCTCACCATCGTGGAGACCGCCCGTTGCGTTGACGAGGACGGGCAACCGCTCTCCAGAGGCATCGACCAGATCGAACGCCACTTCGCTGAAGCTGCCCAGCATATGCAGGGTGGGCGCGAAATGGGTCTCATAGAAAATCTTGCCCGCGATCGGCAGCAGGTCGGAGAATCTTTGGCCGACAAGCTGTTCTGCCGGTCGACCTATCCACGCCGCAAAAGTCCCGTTGGCGCGAATGATGCGCCCGTCTCGTTCGGCCAGCACATATCCGCAAGGTGCGGCGTCGAATAGTTGCCTGAAATCGATCCCGGCGTCGGGGAACGCCTTTGCCCCTGGCTCAGACAAAGGCTTTGATCGCAGCAATGGTCTCGGCCGGCGCGCTCAGATTCGGGCAATGACCCGTCGCGTCGAGCAGCACGAGTTCGCTGCCTGGTATCGAACGCTGAACGAACGCGCCGACGCTTTCCGGGGCGATGACATCGTCTCGGCACTGGAGAATGAGGACGCGCGCGTCGATAGCGCCCAGGTCGGCGCGGTTGTCCGCCATGAAGGTCGTGCGCGCGAAGCGTTTCGCGATTTCAGGATCGGCCCGGCAGAAGCTGGCAGCCAGTTCCTCGCCCAGTTCGGGCCGATCGGGATTGCCCATGATCACCGGCGCCATGGCCTGCGACCAGCCCAGATGGTTGGTATCCAGGAAGTCGAGCAGTTCCGCGATCTGTTCCTCGCTGAACCCGCCGACATAGTCACCATCGTCGATATAGCGGGGCGAAGGCCCCACCAGCACCAATGTCGAGAAAAGCCACGGTGCGCTTCGCGCGGCGATCAGTCCGATCATCGCACTGACGGAATGGCCGACGAACACGCCATCGGAAACACCCAACTCAGTCGCCAGCGCGACGACATCGGCGGCATATCCCTCCAGCGTCGCGTATTTTTCCGGGTCATAGGCCGTGAGGTCGGATCCGCCGGCGCCCACATAGTCGAAGAGTATCGTCCGGAAATCCTGTTCGAACGCCGGCGCCACATAACGCCACATATTCTGGTCGCAGCCGAAGCCATGCGCGAACAGCATGGCGCGCGATCCTGTGCCCGCCGAACGAGCGTTAAGTCGTCCGGCGACAGACGCGGATCGGTCCCAAGCGTTCAAAACGAACGACCCGGCAACAGGGAAATAAACTCGATCATATGGATACGCGTACACCCAGGATCATCAAAACGCGCAACCAGGGGCACGCGCGAGAGGCACGGCTATCACAGCCAGCGTCATCGAACCATAGGTGCCTCCCTCCGCAAGGAGGCGGGGTTTCCCCCGCCACCCGCTTCAATCACGCAGCGCATGCTTCAGGTCGCGCATTTCGTCATGGCCTTCCTTGACGGACGCGTAGGCAGTTTCGATCAGTGAGCGCACAGCGGGGGTCAGTTCCCGATCCGCCAGCGCATCCTCGAACTTGGCCTTGATATGATCTTCTCCGGCCTCGACCTCGTTGACGATCGCCTTGTCGTCATGGCCGGTAACTGCCGCTTTTAGGTTGATGAAAAGACGATGCGCGCCCGCCGCGACGGTGCCGTCGTCTTCGGGCTTGCCGCCCAGCGTCGCGACCTCCTGTTGCAGCCGGGTCGCGACTTGCTGGCGCTCGCTTGCGCGCGCAGTGAAGAGCGCGCCGTAACGGCCGGTCTCGCTCTCCTTGGCGGCTTCATTATAGCCTTTCACGCTGTCGAGGGTGGTGGCGATGAGGCCGTTGAGGGTGGAAATGTCGTGGCTGTTCTCGGGCATGATAATTCCTGTCTTTAAGCACGGCGTTGGGGCAAAGCCGACACCCCCTCAACGACGGCGACCAGGAAAAGTCCCTCGACATTGACTTGGATCAGTATGATTTGCGTAGATGTGCCGGCAACCGAACACCATCGCCGAACATCATGCAGGCATGGACCCCACCATCTCCTTCGTCGGAGCCGGCCCCACGACAATCTATACGGCCGGCAATGGCGACAGCCGAAGTTTCGGCGGCGGAAGAAACACGAGAGACACCAAGACAGCAGGTGCGCCTCAAATCAGCCTGGCAAAAGATGTCGCGCTCTCATCAGCGCTTCTGGATCAGGATCGCGTCCGCGAAAGGCCTGAAAGGAGGCCATAGGGTCGCGGCTGTCGCCTGGTTCGAGGATTTCCCGCTGGAAGCGACGCGCCAGAGCAGCGTCGAATATGTCGCCGGATTCCAGGAAGGCTTCAAAGGCATCGGCGTCCAGCGCCTCCGACCAGGCATAGCTGTAATAGGCGCTGGCATAGCCGCCATCGAAAATATGCGTGAAGCAGGGAAAGCAGTGCCGCAGGCCGATTTCCCGTGGCATGCCGAGCCTGCCCAGTTCTGCATCGATGACGGCGCGGGGATCGGCGGCGGCTTCCGGCACGCGGTGGATTGCGAGATCGACCAGGGCGCAGCTTATCAGTTCCACCGTCGCGAATCCCTGGCCATAGGCATCCGCTTCATGGATCGCCGCGATCAGCGCATCGGGTACGCCAAATCCCGACAATACTTCCCGGCTGACGATCCAGTTCTCCATGAATTTGCTGGGGAACTCGACGAAGTCGCGCGCGACGGCGGTGCCCGACTGGCTGGGATAGGTGACGCGGGACAGCAAGCCGTGCAACGCATGGCCAAATTCGTGGAAGAGCGTGCGCGCCTCGTCGATCGACAGGCGGGTAGCGGCGGTGTCGGGCGGCGGCGCGGCGGCAAAATTGGCTACCAGATAAACGATCGGGCGCACGTCGCCGTCCATGTTCTCCTGCACGCGCAGGCTGCCCATCCAGGCGCCGCCATGCTTTTCCGGGCGGGCCAGATAGTCGGTGAAGAGCAGCCCCACCGGCGCATCCTCTTCGTTTTTCACCTCCCATGCCGAGACGTCGGGATGATATCCGGCGATGTCGGCGCGGCGGATGAAGCGCAGGCCATAGAGCCTGGCGGCCGTGTCGAACGCCGCCTGCCGAACGGCGCCCAGACGCAGATGCTGCGCCACCGCCGCCCCGTCCAGCGCATAGCGTGACTGACGCACCTTTTCCGCATAATAGCGCCAGTCCCAGGGGGCGAGCGCAAAGCCGCCGCCTTCCCGGTCGACCAGCGCCTGGAGTTCCACCGCTTCCTCGGCAGCGCGGCGCTTGCCCGGCTCCCAGAGCTGCATCAGCAGCGCATGGGCTGCATCGGGCGTCTTCGCCATGCTGTCTTCCAGAGCATAATGCGCGTGATCGCCATAGCCGAGCAGGGTGGCGCGCTCGCGCCGCAGAGCCAGCGTTTCGCCAATGATCGGCCAGTTATCGTGAACGTCACCGTCGCAGCGATCGGTGAAAGCGCGCCACAATCGCTCGCGAAGGTCGCGCCGCGCCGAGAAGGTCAGGAAACTCTCATAGTCCGTGCGGTCGAGCGTGACGTGATAGCGGCCCTGCGCACCGCTCGCCGTGGCGCGCCCGGCGGCCGCCGCGCGCAGCGCGGGCGGCAGACCAGCGAGATCGTCCGGGCCAAGGTCCAGTATCCAGGCGCCGGTCGCGGCCATCACATTGTGCCCGAACTGTACGGCGAGCGCGGCAAGGCGCGCGTCGATCTCCGCGAAACGCGCCTTTTGCGCCGGTTCCAAAGTCGACCCGCCGCGAAGGAAACCGGCATGGGTCGTTTCGACCAACCGGACCTGCGCGTCATTCAGGCCGGCGTCATGCCGCCCCGCATGAACCGCTGCGATCCGCGCGGCGAGCCTGTCATCATGGCCGATCCTGGTGGAATGCGCGCTCAGCCGCGCCGAAATGTCGCCCTCAATTGCACGCATGTCGGGCGTCGCCTGCGTAGAGGACAGGATCCAGAACAGCCGACGCACCCGCGCCAGCGCCTCGCCCGATCGTTCCAGCGCAGCGATCGTGTTGTCGAAGTCGGGCGCGGCGGACTGGTCGGCGATGGCCGCGATCTCGGCACGATGCCGTGCCATGGCCGTATCAAAAGCCGACGGAAAATCTTCGGGCCGCACCTGCGCGAAGGGCGGCGCGCCGAGCGGGCCGTCCCATGGTCGCAAAAGGACGGGGAGATCAGTCAATCGATGGCACCTCGTCACAATGGACCTCGAACCCCGTCAACGTCGCTGGTCCGAAGGCCGTGGTCAAGGCGACGTCGGTGGCGTCACGACCGCGCGCCATCAGGATGCGGCCGATCCGGGGATGGTTGTGGCGGGCATCATGCGTATACCATTGGCCATCGATGTAGACGTCGAACCAGGCGCTGAAATCCATCGGCGCGTCCACCGGCGGAATGCCGATATCGCCCAGATAACCGGTGCAGTACCGGGCCGGAATGTTCATGCACCGACACAGCGTTATGGCAAGGTGGGCAAAATCGCGGCAGACGCCCTGCCGTTCCTGATAGCCGTTCCAGGCGGTCTTGTCGGGCCGGGCATGATGATAGCCAAACTCGATATGATTGTGGACGAAATCGACGATCGCATCGACGCGCTCGCTGGCCGTCCCATAATGGGCAAAATTGGCCCAGGCCACGTCCATCAACCGGTCGGTCTCGCAATAGCGGCTGCCGAGCAGGAAGATCATCACGTCGTCCGGCAGGTCTTCTACCGGCGTCTGCGCCCCCGTCGGCGCGCGGCGGTCCGGCTCACCGCTGTCCTCGATCACGAAGTCGCAGGACAATGTGACGCCACCTGGCGGAACGGTGAGGCGCGTGGCCACGTTCCCGAAACCGTCTTCATAATGATAGAGCGGGATGTCGGGGCTGATCGTCAGCCTCTGCGCCGTCCGCAGATCCTGATGGCGCGAGGGATGCAGGCTCAGCATCGCCATCATCGCGGTTTGGGTTTCGGCCTGGAAGCTGATGTCATATCCGCATCGAATCAGCATGCATGTCACTTTCCTGAAGAGCCGACGGGGCGGCTGTTGATGGCGCCATGGGAAGAGCGCGGGAATCTGGCGGGATCGGCGCGCGAGACATCGACGGTGACGTCCATTCCCAGATAGCTGGCGGGCAAGCCGAACCATGTGCCGGACAAGGGCAAGGCCTGATAGGGATCGCGCGCGATGGCGACGCGGATCAGGCCGCGATTGCCGATGATGCCGTTGGTCGGATCGAATTCGACCCAGCCCGATCCGGGCAGGAAGATCCGCACCCAGGCATGGGTGTTGCCGCCGCCCAGCACGTCTTCCTTGCGCGATGGATTGTAGACATAGCCCGACACGAACCGCGCGGCGAAGCCGAGCGCGCGCACCGCCTCGATCATCAGCACGGCGAAGTCGCGGCAGGTGCCCTGCCGCTTCCTCAAGGTCTCGATCGGCGACTGGGTGCCCTTTTCGTGCCGGGGGACATAGGTGAAATCGCGTTTGATGCCGGTCGCCATAGCGGTGAGCAGGGCGATGGTTTCCGTATCGCCATGGTTGCTCACGAAACTGCGTGCCCAATTGTCGATCATACGTTCGGGGTCATGATGCTGCCGCTCGATCGACCGGAGCAGATCGGGCATGTCCTCCGAGGAATAGGTGAACGGAAAGAGCCGCGCATAGGGTTCGACATCGACCTGCCCTTGCGCCAGCGGCGCATGTTCCAGCGTCGTCTCGCTCGTGACCGTCAGCTGCGACGTCCTTCGTTCGAACAGAGCCATCGCCACTGAATTGCCGAAGACGTCATGCAGCCAACGCAGTTCCCTGGGCTTGGGATCGATATCCAGGCGGGCGGACAGCAAATGCTGGTCAAACGCCTCGCGCGGGCGCATCATGATGCGATGCTCACCCAGCGATACCGGCGCCTTGTAGCGATAGTCAGTAACATGGCGGATCGTCAGCAATGGCATGGGTTCGGGTCCTGACGGTCGGGCGCGCAGCGGACAGACTACTGGGCCCGGATGATCCGGCGCCGTTCATGCTGTTCAACGCAGAGGGCGCCGCGCCGTTCCTGCTGATCGGCGATCATGCCGGTTCGGCCATTCCCCGCGCGCTCGGCGACATGGGACTGGAACCCGCCGATCGCACGCGCCACATCGCGCTGGACATAGGCGTTCTTGGTATGGGGCAGAAACTGGCGCTGTTGCTCGATGCGCCATTCCTGCATCAGACCTATTCGCGCCTGGTCGTCGATTGCAACCGCGATCCGGACCGGCCTGATGCGATGCCGGCGGTGTCCGACGGCACCACTATCGCAGGCAACGAAGGACTGGACGCGGTCGCGCGGCAGGCGCGGATCGCGACTATTCATCGGCCCTATCATGCCGCGCTCGAAACCATCATCGACGCGCGCCTCGCGGCCGGTCGCCAAACTATCCTGCTGTCACTGCACAGCTTTACGCCGATCATGGACGGCGAGACGCGGCCCTGGGACATCGGCATCCTGTATAGCCATGGCCAGACCGGCATCGCAGTAGCTATGCTGCACGCCCTGGCGCGATGGGGCGATATCACGGTCGGCGACAATGAGCCCTACGCGATGGACGACATCGACTATACCATACCCCGCCACGCCATTTCGCGCGCATTGCGCTATGCCGAGATCGAAGTCCGGCAGGACCTGATCTCGACCGAAGCCGGTCAGCTTGGCTGGGCGCAGCGACTGGCCGATGCCATTCTGGCAGCGGCGCGCGCCTAGCGCCTGCGAGATAGAGCGTTATCGCGCGATCGCGGGCGTCTTAGCCAGCAGTCGCTCGACGGACTCGAGACCCTCATCGCTGGCCACGGCAAGCTGGATCGGTCGGCCCGAAAGATCGTCCAAATGGCCGTTCAGAAAGACGATAGCGGCGGATGCGCCCAGCTTGTCCAGGGCGAGCTTCGTCACGCGGCTCTGGCGCCTGGCTTCCCCTTCGGAAAGCTTGACCCCGCTGCGTGGCGTGAACTTGCGCGACATCAGCTCTTCAATGTCACGATGCCGACGACACCGGGTTTGGTCGACGGATTGGACGCATTTGTCTTGCCCGGCTTTTCGGCCTTGGGCTTGCGCACTTCGCGGTTCGATTTCTTTTGGCCTTTGGCCATTCGCATTCTCCTTGGCTGGGTTGACTATCAGGGCGCGAGATGCCCCAGGCGATCCTCGTCGGTGTAGATGTCGAACCGCGTAAGCCTGGCGGTGCCGAAGGTCGTGGTGAGTGCCACGTCAGCGGCATCGCGCCCGCGGGCCATCAGGATGCGACCACGCCGGGGACGATTGTGGCGCGCATCGAACGTATACCATGTGCCGTCGAGATAGGCCTCGAACCAGGCAGAAAAGTCCATGTCGCCGACAAGCGCCGGCAAGTCCATGTCCCCCATATAGCCAGTGCAATATCGCGCCGGGATGTTCATGCAACGGCAGAGGGCTATGGCGAGATGCGCATAGTCCCGGCAGACGCCGACGCCTTCTTCATGTGCGTCCCATGCCGTGCGGGTCGGCCGCGCGGCGGTATAGTCGAAGCGGATACGCTCATGCACATAATCGCAGATCGCCTGGACCCGCGACCAGCCGGGCGCCGTGCGGCCGAAAAGGCCCCATGCCTGATCGGACAGGCGGTCCGTCTCGCAATAGCGGCTACCCAGCAGAAAGTGCAAAGCATCGTCGGGGATTTGTTCCAGCGGCACCTGTATCGCTTTCGGCGCGGTCACATCGGGCAGAAAGCTGTCCTCGATCACGAAGCCGCAGGATATGGCGATCCCGCCGGGCGGCATGGTGAGCCGGGTGCAGATATTGCCGAACCCGTCGACATAATCATAGGCGGCCACATCGGGCTGGGTGAAAATCCGCTGGGCGCTGCGAAGATCCCGGTTCCGGCTGGGGTGAATGCTGAGCAACGCCAGCATCGGAACGGCCTGGTCGACCGTGAAGGCGATATCATATCCGGCTCGAATTAGCATTCATCATCCTTAGACTGCCGGATCAAGAGCGCCGGATTGCGACTGAAATATCAGCGCTTTGAGAAACGAAGATTTGGTGGTCCGCAGTACCATCAGCTTGCCAACCCGCGGTCGGGATTTTCGCTGAACCACAAATCCTCTTTACTCTCGGACGGCGAGGCTGGGGCCGGTAATCGATCCTCGCGCCCGAGCTTTGCTTCACGGCGCAGCGCGCTGGCAGCTTCGCGCGCCCATGCCGCGGCTGCGGACGTCGCGATCATCTGGACATTCTTGAGGATTGCGGTTGCGGCGCGATCACGCTGCACGGCTTCTTGAGCCAGGCAGAAAGCGGATGTGTGGATCATGGGGCATTCCTCCTCGACAGCATCTCGCCAGGCGCGTGTTGCGGTTTCGATTGCGCGCGCAGGGCACCATATTGAGAGTGGATCAATATCCCATGCCGCCGGCTTTGGGGGGGCCGCTGCTTCCTTCGCCAAGATCGGCGACGGCCGCCTCGGTGGTGATCAGCAGCCCCGCGATCGACGCCGCGTCCTGCAACGCGACCCGCACGACCTTGGTGGGATCGATGATGCCGGCCTGGAACAGATTTTCATACGTCTCGGTCTGGGCGTTGAACCCCATATTCTCATCCCGATCGTCGAGCAGGCGCCCGGCGATCACGCCACCGTCGTGCCCGGCATTCTCGGCAATCTGCCGCAGCGGAGCCTGAAGCGCCTTGCGCACGATATCGATGCCGCGCCGCTGGTCGTCGTTGACAGGATTGAGACCATCCAGCGCCTTGGAGGCATAGAGCAGCGCGGTGCCGCCGCCGGGGAGGACGCCTTCCTCGACCGCCGCGCGGGTTGCGTGCAGCGCGTCATCGACGCGATCCTTGCGCTCCTTGACCTCGGTTTCCGATACGCCGCCGACTTTTATCACGGCGACACCGCCGGCAAGCTTGGCCAGCCGCTCCTGCAATTTCTCGCGGTCATAATCGCCGGCGGTCGTCTCGATCTGCGCCCGAAGCGCATCGACGCGCCCCTTGATCGCCCCTTGATCGCCCGCGCCATCGATGATCGTTGTGCTGTCCTTGTCGATTACGACCCGCTTGGCGCTGCCGAGCATGTCGAGCGTGACACTCTCCAGTTTGATGCCGAGTTCCTCCGCAACGATGCTTCCATTGGTGAGGATAGCGATATCCTCCAGCATGGCCTTGCGGCGATCGCCAAAGCCGGGCGCCTTCACGGCCGCGATATGCAGGCTGCCGCGCAGCTTGTTGACGACGAGCGCGGAGACCGCTTCGCCTTCGACATCTTCGGCGATGATGAGGAGCGGCCGCCCAGCCTGCACCACCGCTTCAAGGATGGGCAGAAGCGGCTGCAGGTTGCTCAGCTTCTTCTCGTGGATCAGAATATACGGGTCCTGAAGGTCGACCGACATCTTCTCGGCATTGGTGATGAAATAGGGCGAGAGATAGCCACGATCGAACTGCATGCCCTCGACAACATCCAATTCGAACTCGACGCCGGTGGCTTCCTCGATTGTGATGACGCCTTCCTTGCCGACCTTCTCCATCGCTTCGGCGATCTTGCGGCCGACCACCTCGTCGCCATTGGCAGAGACGATGCCGACCTGGGCGATCTCCTGGTTGTTCGAAACGGGCCTGGAACGTGCCTTGAGTTCGGCGACGACAGCCGTGACGGCGATGTCCACGCCGCGCTTCAGGTCCATGGAATTGACGCCGGCGGACACGGATTTCATGCCTTCGCGCACGATGGCCTGTGCAAGAACGGTCGCCGTGGTCGTGCCGTCACCGGCGTGGTCGTGGGCTTTTGAGGCGACAACGCGCATCATCTGCGCGCCCATATTTTCAAATTTGTCGGGAAGGTCGATTTCCTTTGCGACGGTCACGCCATCCTTGGTGATGCGCGGAGCGCCGAAGCTTTTGTTGATGAGGACATTGCGCCCCTTGGGACCGAGCGTCACCCGGACGGCGTTCGCGAGAATATCGACGCCGCGCGCGATGCCTTCACGTGCGTCGCGCGAGAATTTTATGTCCTTGGCTGACATGATTGGTGATCCTTTAAGGTAGGTCGGTCAACGCTGAACAGGCGCCGGAAGGAAGAGGGGGGGTCAGCTGACGACGCCCAGAACGTCACTCTCTTTCATGATGAGAAGGTCCTCCCCATTCACCCGCACCTCGGCCCCGGACCATTTTGCGAACAGGATGCGATCGCCGGCCTTCAAGTCCAGCGGCTCAATGACACCGCCTTGCGACCTGATGCCGCCGCCCACGGAGACGATCTCGCCCTCCTGTGGCTTTTCCTGTGCTGAGTCGGGGATGATGATGCCACCGGGCGATGCCTCAGCAGCGTTTTTGCGGCGAACGAGAACGCGATCGTGGAGCGGTCGAAATGTCATGACGTGCATCCTGCCGCTGGACCGCGACGATATGTCGTCGCTTCACAAGCGGGGAGCCAGCGCTGCCAATTTGCGATTGAGCATCGTGCGGATGCCAACCCAATCCATATGGGGGCGCATGTTAAGAAAACAAGATAGCCGGCACGGACACCGCCGCCCACCCGACCAACCACCCCAACACGCAGAACGTCTGCCGTCATCGGCAGCCCTCGTTCGCTTATGTTATGCCGGATCGGCACGAATGCCCGGAGCATCTGCCGACCGAACGTCGCCGCTTCCCCCACGATGACCGTCATCTGTTGATCGTCTCCGTAATCCACTCGACAGGCTGAGCCGCACGCGCGAAGCTGTGCGCATGGATTTCATGAAGATCATCGAGTCACTCGACGAGGCGCTTTACAGCGTCATGAGCTGGCTTGTTTTCTATCCGATAACCTTGTGGCGTTCGGTCGTCCGGCCCCAGAAAATGATGGAATATGCTGATAGCGAAGTTTCCGATCGGCCGGACGAGCAATATGACGATGCGATCCGCCCACCACTTTTCCTGTTCCTGACGTTGCTCATTTCGCACGGCATCGAAGTCGCGACGGTAGCGCGCAACCCGCTGCTGTCCGACATGCATGGCTTGGCGGCTCTGGTCGACAGCGACCTGGCGCTCCTGGCGCTCAGGATGCTGCTGTTCAGCCTATTTCCGTTGATGATGGCGGTTCGCCTGCTGCGTCGGCAGCGCACAAGGTTAACCCATGCCAGCCTGCGCCGGCCGTTTTACGCGCAATGCTATACGGCGGCGCCTTTCGCTTTAATGTTGGGGATCGGCACCCTGGCTCCGAATCTGGCTTTTGCCGATGTACGCATCATCTCGGCAGTGGTGATTGGTGCTGGTACGCTCTGGTATCTCGCCACTCAGGCCCGCTGGTTCGCGCGCAAATTGCATGTGTCCTTTCTTGTCGGAGCTGGCGACGCATGCATTGCCTCCCTCTACAGCATCGTCTTGTTCGTGCTCGCCGCGGCCATCGTCCACTAAGCAAAAGCTGGCCTGGCGCGGGCGAGTCTGGCATCTTTCCGCAAAATAAGTGGGAGAACAGAGATGCATGCGGCAACCTTATTTGCAACCGCCATGGCCGGACTGGCTGGGGCGCCGGCCATCGCGCAGTCGGAATCGGGCGACGCAATCAACCTGATCTGCTCGGGTCAGGGCGAGAAGCTCGGATCCGCCTATGTCAATACGCTGGAGTGGGATCGATATGACCACAAATATCGGACGCGCAGTGGCGTACAGACGGAGATGCAGGGCTTCTCGTCGGCGGTGACACTCCAGATCTACGGCAACGATGGCCGTATCCGCCTGCCCGAGAAACTCATTCCCCCGCTTAACTCGGGCGGCGATCACCAGCATTGGTGGCAGCTCGATGATCTGATCGTCGGCGCCGACGAAATCCGCGCCAGCTATCGGCTAAACGGGCTGAACAAGCCGAAGCTAAGGATCGACCGCCGGACTGGCGAGATCAGTATCAAGGGCACGGGGCAGGACTTTTTCGGCACTTGCGAGAAGGTCGACCCCGGGCAGAGGCGGTTCTGATGGTCCATAGCCCAAGCCAAAGACATCGCTCCGCGCCAGTGGTCTCCCACGGGCGAAGTCCGCTAGCACCGAAATTTCCTCTCCGGTGCTTGCCGTCGAATAGCTTGGTCCCGCACAGTCTGACAGCAACAAGAACCCACGGGGTTGGCGAGTTGCCGGGGGTCAGCTGCCATCGGTGATCACCGTTCCGCCATCGATCGCCAGAACCTGGCCAGAGATGAAGCCCGCGCCCGGGCCGGCAAGGAACAGTGCTGCTGTGGCAACCTCCCATGGTTCGCCGATGCGGCGCAGCGGCGTCATTTGCAGGCGGCGGGCCGTGGCATCGGGATCTGACAGGATATTCTTGGCCCAGCTCGTGGCGATCACGCCGGGAGCAACGGCGTTGGCGCGAACGCCGTGGGGACCCCATTCGACGGCCAGGTTGCGCGCCAGCTGAATCAAAGCGGCCTTGGTCAAACCGTAAGTGCCCACCCCCCGGTTGCCGCGCAGACCGGCGATCGACGCGGTCAGCACTATGCTGCCACCGCCGCGCGCGGCGATGCGCGGCGCAACCAGGTTGGACAAGTGAAAGGGGTGTCTCAGATTGACCGCAAGCAGGGCCTCGAGTTCTTCCTCGCTCACCTCGGCCATGGGCCCGAAGGGGCCGGGAATGCCCGCGTTGCACAGAAGTACGTCGATCCCGCCGAAGCGCTGCTCGGCCGTTTCGACCAGTGCGGCCAGCTGCGCCTGATCGGTCACGTCCGTCGGCACGCCGATGGCTTGCGGTAGTTCGGCAGCGAGCGAACGGACCTCATCCGCCCCGATAACCCACGGGTTCTGCTCCGAGGAAACGGCAGGATCGTAGGGGACCAGCTGGGGAAAGGTGAACAGTCCCCAGAACCCGACCGGCTTGCCGGCGCCCTGCGAGAGGACGAAGCCAGACAGCGGATACAACAGCAGGACGGCGTAGAGCAACTTGTGAACGACCCATGCGGTCCAGCGCTCCAATCGGGCGAGGCGGTCGGCTGGCGCCGGTGCCGGCGAGCGGCGGAGCCAGGCGATGCGGCCGAAGGTCAGCAGCAGGATCGTCAGGCCGACCGACTTGTGGACGGTGATCACAGCCTCGCGCGTGGCATCGCCGCGCGGCCAATTGTCGAGCGTGAGGCCGATGCCGAAAACGAGGATCACGAGCGCGACGGTCGTCCAGTGGAAGAACTGCGACACCCGGCCGAAGCGATCGGCCTCATTGCCGGCTCTGCGCGGCGGTATTTGCGCGGTCATGGGCGCCCCTCCACCCTGAGCGCCAGTGTCGGCAATCCTTCAACACGGGCGGTAATGACATTGCCCGGCACCACCGGACCGACCCCGGCCGGCGTGCCGGTATAGATCAGATCCCCGGCCTCGAGGCGATATTGAGAAGAGAGCTCGGCGATGATCTCGGCGCAGTTCCAGATCAACTGCGAGAGATCGCCCGACTGCTTTTCCACCCCGTCGACCTCGAGGCTGATCGCGCCCGTAGTCGGCAGGTCGCCGGTCAGGGGGATGATCGGGGCCAAGGGTGCGCTATGGTCAAACGACTTGCCGATTTCCCAGGGACGGCCGCTCTTGCGGGCTGCCACCTGCACGTCCCGCCGGGTCAGGTCGATGCCGACGGCAAGGCCGTAGACGTGACCGGCTGCTTCCGACTTGGGTATGTCGGTGCCGCCCCTGCCGATCGCCAGGACCAGTTCGACCTCATACTGGAAATCCGCGGTGATCGGCGGATAGGGTACCGTTGCCGGATCGTCTCCCGGTCGGGGGCTTCCTGCCGCCACGATCGCATCGGAAGGCTTCTGGAAGAAGAACGGCGGTTCGCGCTCATCACCGCCCATCTCGCGGATGTGTTCCAGGTAGTTGCGCCCGACGCAGTAGATGCGACGCACAGGGAAGCGGCCTCCGCCGTGAACTGGCGCGGACGCCTGCGGTGAGACCGGGATCACGAACTCAGTCATCGCCACGCTTCTCCCGAAAATAGTCGAGCTTTTCCTGTGCGACCTGATCCGAATAGCTTGATCTGCCCCCACCGAGTGGACCGATTGGTTTGTTGGTGGATTAAGCCCATCGCCGCCATATCCGGACGGAGGTGGAGCGAAACGGAACCGGAGGCCGGATATGGCGGTGTCGCCGTTGCCGGTGCCGGTGGTCGGTATCCCAGACTGCTATGCGGGCGGACGGTGTTGTAATGCCACCGCCAAGCTTCGATCAGCACCTTGGCTTCGACGAGGCTGTAGAAGATCTCGCCGTTGAGCAGTTCGTCGCGAAGCGACCCGTTGAGCCGCAGGCCGGGCGAAGCCCAACCTTTCGTTATAGCCATTCTCCCATGGTGATCCCGGTGTGATGTAGAGCGTCTTCACGCCGATCTGCCCCAGCCATTGCTGGACGGCGGTCGCGATAAATTCGCTGCCATTATCGGACCGTATATGTGCCGGAGGGCCGCGCGAGATGAACAGGTCGGCTAAGGCCGCCAGAACATCCTCATGCTTGAGCTGACGCGCCACGACGAGCGCCAGGCACTCCCGGCTGGCCTCCGTCAGCGCCTGCTCGTCATCCGCCCCGCGCGGCACCTTGCGCTGCGTCGATCGATGCTGACCCAGCACCCGGCATATCCATCGCTCGGACACCCGGATCGGCAAATCTCGTCGCACATGATCAATGCAGCGTCGCCGCCGCGCGGGGCTTAGAAGTTTCCCTTTGCCGCCTCCTGCAGGATCAGCTTGTCCAGGGTCAGATCGGAAATCGCACGGCGAAGCCGCTGGTTCTCCTTCTCCAGATCCTTCATCCGCCGCGCCTGGTCGGTCTTCAGCCCGCCATATTCCTTCCGCCAGCGATAATAGGTCTGCTCGCTGACCGCGATCCGGCGGCAGGCTTCGGCCGTGCTCGCTCCCTGTGCCAGCATAATCTCAACTTCACGCAGCTTGCCGATAATCTCTTCCGGCTTGTGCTTCTTGCTCGGCATTCGTCGTCCCTTTCGTGGTCCAGACTATCATAGTCTCTGGGCCACTCAGCGGGGGGCAGATCAATGCTCCATTCCTGCGCCCGCGCTCCAACGATGATCACCATTGCCTGTTCCTGCTGCAGACCCCGCCCCACATGCAGGGGCTGGAGCATGTGGCGTTCCACGTGCAGGGACCGACAGCGCTCATGGCTGCCGGGACGCGGTTCGTGAACAAGGGGTACGAGAGCTTCTGGGGACCAGGGCGACACAAGTTCGGCTCCAACTGGTTCTGGTACTTCAATTCGCCCATGGGTTGCCATGTTGAATATGATGCCGACATGGACAAGCACGACGACGACTGGATCCCGCGCATAGCCACGCCGGGTGCGGAGGCATCGCAGATGTTCCTGTTCGAGAACGTCGAGAAGTTCTTCCCGGGCGGCCCTCCGGACAAGCACTGAGCGGCAGATTGATCGATCGTGGAACGCGCCCTTTGCCGGGTCAGCGATCTGGCCGACGGAAAGTCGCGCGGCCTGGATCCCCTGAACGAAGGGTGCGACACGATGTTCGTCATCTGTCGCGGCGAGGATGTCTACGCCTATCGAAATGCTTGCCCGCATGTTCCAATGGCGAAGATGGCGTGGCGGAAGGATGAATATCTCAACGCCGACGGGTCGCTGATCAGGTGCAGCGCGCACGGCGCGCTCTTTTCCATCGCGACCGGAGAATGCATCGCCGGCGCATGTGTCGGCGCCTGGCTGACGCCGGTGAACACGGTCATTCGCGAAGGCTATTTATGGCTGGCCGGCGACTTTGCACCGAGGCGGCAAAGCCGGCCACGATCTGGGCAACAGGATACTGCTGCCGCAATGGACGAGGGCCGAGCCCGTCCATAATATCTTCCGCGGCAGCCAATTCATTCGCCTGGTTTTCTGGACCAACTCTTTAAGAAATCTTCCTTATCGGTATGACCGCCATGGCGCCGACCAATGCAAGTGCGGATGCTGCGATGAACAGCGCCGAGTAATTGCCGCCCTGCACGGCGCCGATCGCCAGGAAGATCGGGGCAATGAGCGGGGCCAGCGATTGCGGCAGGGTGTTGGCGATCTGGAATATGCCCATGTCCTTGGCGCTGTTGTCCGGGTCGGGAAGCACAGCCGCGACCAGGGCGAGATCAACCGCATAATAGACGCTCATGCCGACGCCCGCGACGGCCGATCCGATCAGGAACTGGAGCACGGTCTGCGCCATGCCGATCGTCACAAGCCCAACGGCCCCGATAATCGCGGCGATGATGACGAAGGGCTTGCGCCTCCCCACCCTGTCCGAAAGCCATCCCGAGATGGGCGAAACCGCGATTGTGATCGCTGCCCCGATGCTGCCATTGATGAACATCAGCCGGGGGATGTCGGACATGGGCTGATGAAGCCGATCGGACAGGAAGTAGACGGCGTAGACCTGAATATAGGACATGCCCATGATGACGAGAAAGCGGCTGATCCACGCCCAGTAGAAATCGGGATGTTCGCGCGGGTTGATGCTGAACGAGGCGAGAAACTGCCGGAGGCCGCCGGACGCCTGCACGGTGGCGGAGGCAGGCCCGTCCTTGAACATCGGCAGGATCACGGCGAGGCTGAGGACGGTGCCCAACCAAGGGGCCATGAACAGCAGATAGGGGCTTCCCGCCGTGAACTGCGTGAGGAATGTGCCCGCCACCACCCCGACGATGATGGTGAGGCCCAGCAACCCGGACACCCGGCCCCGCTGCCCTTCAGGCACCTGGTCCGGCAAAAGGGCGTTGAGCGCGGCCTGATTGGCGTTGAAGCCGATCTGGGCAATGACCCACCCCAGGCCGAACAGCATGATATTGCTCGAGGCGCTCATCATCAGCAAGCCCGCGCCGCCTCCCGCTACGCCGACGATCATCCACAGCTTGCGCCGACCGATGCGCGCCGTCGTGCGATCGGAAATATGGCCCCAGACCGGGGTGGCGATGATCGAGGCGAGCGCGCCGATGCCGAGGATCATGCCAAGCTGGCTCATCTTGTGCGCGGGATCGGCGATCTGCGCGATGCGCATGGCGATCGTCAGCGTGACCGGGGTGACGAGGCCCAGCCAGTTGCCGCATTGTGCGATCCAATAGGCCGCGATGAATGCGCCGCTTGCGCGACCGTCGGCCGTGCTCGCCATTCAGAGGGCCTGGATCATGGCAATGTCGGCCGCGAACTGCCTTAATGGCTGGCCGGTCGACTGGCCGCTGTCGAGCGCGGCATGCGCCCGCACCCATGCAGAACGGTCCACGCTTTCGTAAACCGGCGACAGTTTCCGTTCACCCTTGGCGTTCGCAATTCTGAGGTCCGAAGGGCTGGCCGATCCATCGCCCCGTAGCGCCAGACGCAGCGTGCGGCCGAAGCCTAGCGCGTCGATTCGCTGGCCAACGCCGCCGCTGCCGGTCGTGGCCATGCCTTCGAAGAGCTTTTCGCCCGCCGTGCCACGCACGACCACGGCATGGGATGCCTGCCAGACATGGGTGAGGGTGAGCGGTTGCCCCAGCGCGTGCGCCGTGCGCACCATGTCCAGCGCGGCATCGGCAGGGGTGGCGAAGCCACCAACCTGGCTCATCAGTATAGTGGACGTCGCCGCCAGATGCTGGATGAGATCGGCACGGTGGCGCAGCAGTGTCGGATCGCCCGCATAGCGTTCCGCCAGTTCCACGACCGCACCGGCTTGCTCGGTCCGATCGGCGAGGGTGAGGATCGCGTCTGTGCCCGTCATGCCCGGATCGGCGATGATGACGCCGCGCGCACCCGCGTCGATGGCCGCCGCCGCGCGTGCCGCCCAGTCGCCGTCCCCGGCGATAAGCATGACCGAAGCGGTGTCGCCGTCAGCTGCTGCGCGGTAGGACAGGGGCAGGGTGGCGAGCGTCTTGCGGAGCCTTTGCTGAAGACCGGGCGCTTCGGCGGCGATGGTCAGTGAAAGGGTCATGACAGCTCTCCGATCGCGCTCGCGCTGGCTTTGTTGGCGACATCGATCACGAAGTCGAAATCTTCCGCGACCGTGTCGAGCGAGGGCACGGCGCGCTGGTCACCGTGCGCAGCCGCATGAAGCGCCCGCCATTCTTCGACATAGCCGTTGCGGTCGAAGGGGCCGATCTGGCGGACGGCGCCTGACGCATCGGTGATTGTCGCGACTGCCGAACCGCCATGGACATAGGATGGCGTGAAGCGGATGCGCAGCAGCTCTGTGTCTGTGACGACTTCCAGATCCCAATAGGCTTCGCCATGGCCGTGCATCGTCCCGGCAAGCTGCACCGCGCGACCGCCCGCATGACCGGCGATGAGATAACCGAAAGGCGCGAGCTGGCGTGCCGACCAGATTTCAAGGTCGCGCCAATCCGGCAGGAAGGCGCGCACCAGCGGCAGATCATGCACCGCCAAGCCTAGGATCAAGGTGTGGAACATCTGGCGGATCACATCCGGCGTCATTTCGCCGGGCATGGAGAAAGCCGTTTCGGGCCGCCCGGTTACCTCTGTCGCCCAATTTTCAAACCGGTCGTTAAGCGGCAGCACGATGCTGGAGCGGATGCTGCGTGCCCTAGGCGAAAGATCGCCCAGCATATCCTTCACCGCGCTCCAGGCGGGATCGAACACATGCATGGCGCCCAGGATCACCGGAATGCCGGTTTCCGCCGATACTTCCGCGATCGCCCGCGCTTCATCAGCGCTGTTCGCCAGCGGCTTTTCACATAGCACGGCCTTCTTGCCTGCGCGCAGGGCCGCAATCACCTGATCGGAGTGGAACTGCTGCGGGCTGCAGACAGCGACGACATCCACAGCCGGGTCGGCGAGCATCGCTTCCAGCGAGGTGACGGAACGCGCGCCTGCACCGGCTGCCACTGCCGCAGCCAGATCGCCGTTGACGTCCATCACGCAGGCTGGCGTGAACAGATCCGGAAGATGGGCGAGCGTCGGCAGGTGGATCGCCTGCGTGACAGGGCCCGCGCCCGCGAAGCCGACGCCCAACGGCTTGACCATGTTCATGCCGTGGCTCCAGCGAAATAGGGATGGGAAGCGAGAAATTCATAGGAGGCGCGGCTGCTTTCCAGCGGCGTGGGCAGGTTCGGCACATCCACCTCCACCACGAACCATCCGTCGAAACCGGCAGGCAGGGCGTCGAACACGGCATCGAAATTGACGATGCCACGGCCTGGCTCGCTCCAGATATGCCGGGTGCCGATCGCCGTTATATAATCATCTTCGTAACGAAGCGTCTGGCGGAAGCCGTTGGGATCGACATCCTTCAGATGCACCGCCACCAGCCGGTCGGCATAGTCGGCGATGATCCGTTCCGGCACCATTCCGGCCCAGAGCAAATGGCCGGTATCAGGCCCGAAACCGAGGTGGGATCCGGCAGTCATGTCGAGCACGCCGCGTGTTTCCTCCTCCGTCTCGACGATCATCGCGATATGCGGGTGAAGAGCGAAGCGGACGCCTTCTGAAAAGCCGGCATCGGCTAAAAGAGCGAGCGTTTCGGCCATCTGCTTGGTCCGTTCAGCCGACGCGTTGTCGCCGACGGCGGGATTGGCGAAGCGCGCCATGTCGATATTGCCCGCGACGAACGTGCTGTGCACGCCTAGCGCGGCCAGCGTGCCGGCATGCGCCTTCGCCTGCTCGACAATGGCTGCCTGCTTATCGGCGATATGAAAATCCCCGGCGAAATAGCCCGGCGCGGGAGTGAAGCCGAATTCGTCCAGGATCGACCTGTATTCCGCGACGGTCAGGCTCGCAGGCACATCTGTGTGAAGCGAACGAAAGCCTGTCTGCACCAGATCGGCCAGTGCTTCGCGCAGGTTCTGCTCAGTCACGTGTGGCCCCATCGGGCCTGTCACCCAGGGGAGCGGATTGATTGCGATGCGTTTCAAGGGACATCCTCCGTTGCGGCTTGCACCGCTTTGAAGGAATCTATAGCGACGCTGAAAATTAAGGACAACTATATTTTCGGCGATCGTGCTGTTATGGCGACGGAATGAAAAGGCGCGGACCCTATGCGAAAGGCCAGGAAAGGCGGGACGAAATCCTGCGCGCGGCGGTCGATGTGATCAGCCGCGAAGGGTATCGCGGCGCGTCGCTCAGTCAGATCGGGCGGAGCATCGGGATCGATAGCGCGCACATCATTTACTATTTTTCGACGCGCGAAATGCTGCTGCAGGAAGTGCTGCGCATGTGGGACGAGGGCAATGCTGCTGAATTGACGGCCGACAAGGACGTCTTCGCCGGACTGGTGGAGGGGGTCAGGCGCAACACCCATACGCCGGGGCTGGTGCAGCTTTATACCGCATTCGCTGCCGAAGCGGTGGACGCATCCCACCCTGCGCATGAGTTTTTCCGGGCGCGCTTTGCCGTCCTGCAATCCTATATCGCTGACGAAATCCGCAGGCGCCAGGCCGTGGGAAGTGTAGCCGCCGCAATCGATGCCGATCATGCTGCGATGATGCTGATCGCCAAGTCGGACGGCTTGCAGGTGCGCTGGCTGGTCGATCGCTCGATCGATATGGCGGCGGCGCTGGAAACGGAGATCGAACTTCTGCTTGGCCACGGCGGCGGGCGTAAATGACGGGCGAATTTCGCACATTGTTCGACGGTCACACGCTTGCCGGATGGCGGGCCATTCCCCGCGTCTACGGCAGCTGGAATCCGGGAGGACCGGCCGTCACCGACCTGATGGCGCAATATGGCGTCGAAACGCCTGCCGACCCGGAGGCGCATCCGGCGACCTGGGAAGTCGAGGATGGAGCGATCGTGGGGCGTCAGGCAAAGACTGGCTATGGCGGCTATCTGCTGTCAGAAAAGACGTTCGGCGATTTCGAACTGGCGCTGGAGATGCGCCCCGACTGGCCTGCCGATACCGGCGTGATGGTGCGCCGCCGGCGCGACAGCTGGGAAGGCTTCCAGATATTGGTGGATCATCGTCCATCGGGCGGCATTGGCGGCTTTTACGGCAACGGCCTGGCCGGTTTTTCCGCCGTGCCTTTTGCGATCGATGCCGTGCCGGACAGTGAGGGCCGACCAATGGGCCTTAGGGCCGACGATCCGGCGAGCAGCGCGGAGCCGGTGACGCCGGACAAGATCGCGCGCCTCTCCTACGCCGCGAAGGTCGAGGATTTTCTGGGCGTCTGGAGATGGGGCGATTGGAACGCGTTGCGCATCCGCTGCGTGGGCGGCGCGCTGCCGGTCATCACGACCTGGGTGAATGAGCTTCGGATCGCCGAAGTCGACACCGCCGCGCTGCAATCGCCCGGCTATGACCCCGCCGCCGTCGCCGCGCTATTGGGGGAGCGCGGCCATATCGCATTCGAAGTGCATGACCATGATTCCCATTTCGGCGAGGCCCGCTGGGGGTCCGGAGCAGCCTGCCGATGGCGGAACATCAGGATCAGAGAGGTCTGAAGAGTGAAGAACGACAAAAATGGCCGACGCCTGCGTTTTGCCCTGATCGGCGGCGGCCCTGGGTCCTTCATCGGCAGCGTGCACAGGATCGCGGCTGAACTGGACCGAGAGATTGAGCTGGTCGCTGGCGCGTTCAGCAGTGACGCTGCCCGATCGGCGGAGGCGGGGGCTGCTTTCCGGATCGATCCGGCGCGCGCTTATCCCGACCTCGCGGCGATGTTGAAGGCGGAAACAGCGCGGCCCGATGGGATCGACTTCGTCACGATCGCTACCCCCAATCATCATCACCTGCCTGCCGCGCGCGCCGCGCTGGAGGCTGGCATCGCCGTGATGAGCGATAAGCCGGCGACCGCGACGCTGGAGGAAGCGCGCGAACTCGCCGAAGTCGTGGCTGGCGCGGCGGTTCCTTATGCCCTGACCTACACCTATTCAGGCTATCCGTTGGTGCGTGAGGCGCGGGTGCGGATTGCGGCGGGCGACATCGGCCGCGTGACGAAGGTGATCGTCGAATATCCCCAGGGCTGGCTTGCTACCGAGGCGGACAGCAAGCAGGCGGCATGGCGGCTGGACCCCAAGCGCGCCGGGCCGGGCGGCTGCATCGCGGATATCGGTGTCCACGCCTTTCATCTGGTGGAATTCGTCACCGGGCTGCGTGTGACGCAGTTGCTCGCTGATTTGGGATCGGTCGTGCCCGGCCGCGCTTTGGACGACGACTGCCAACTGCTGCTGCGCTTTGAAAACGGCGCGCGCGGCGCGCTGTTCGCCTCGCAGATCATGATCGGCGAGCGCAACGGCCTGCGCCTGCGTATCCACGGAGATCGGGGTGGGATCGATTGGCGGCAGGAAGCGCCCAACATGCTGGTCGTTCATCATGGCGATGGGCGCACGGAGCTGGTCCAGGCAGGCGATGCGTCTCTGGGCGTGGATGCGACGGCAGGTCTACGCACACCGGGTGGGCATCCGGAAGGCTATCTGGAAGCCTTCGCCAATCTCTATCGCGACTTCGCCACGCTGCTGCGCGGTGGCACGGCACCCCTGTTGCCCGGCATGGCCGATGGCCTGCGCGGCATGGCGCTGATCGAGACCGCCGTTCACGCCAGCCGCAACGAAAGCGGCTGGGTCCCTCTCATCGTCTGAAGGAACTTATATGCGCACGATCAAGGGGCCGGGAATTTTCCTGGCGCAGTTCATTGGCGACGATGCGCCTTTCAACTCGCTGGACGCGATTGCGGATTGGGCGTCAAGCCTTGGCTACAAGGGGTTGCAGATCCCGACCAACGACCCGCGCTTCATCGATCTGGCCACTGCGGCGCAAAGTCAGGGTTATTGTGACGAAATCCTGGGCAAACTTCGCGATAAGGGCCTGTCCATCACCGAGTTGTCCACGCACCTGCAAGGGCAGCTGGTTGCGGTGCATCCGGCCTATGATACGCTGTTCGACGGCTTTGCCGCGCCTGAAGTCAGGGGGCGTCCCGATGCGCGGCAGGAATGGGCGATAAAGCAGCTGAAGCTGGCGGCGCAGGCCAGTCGGCGGCTGGGCCTGACCGCCCATGCGACTTTTTCAGGATCGCTGGCATGGCCCTATTTCTACCCTTGGCCCCAACGACCGGCGGGGATGATCGAAGAGGCCTTCGATGAACTGGCGCGGCGCTGGCGGCCGATCCTCGACACGTTCGACGAAAACGGAGTCGACCTGTCCTTTGAGATCCACCCTGGCGAGGATTTGCACGACGGGGCGACGTTCGAGATGTTCCTCGACCGCGTCGATCAGCACCCACGCGCCAATATCTTGTATGATCCCAGCCATTTCGTGTTGCAGCAGCTCGACTATCTGGCATTTCTCGACATCTATCATGCGCGGGTGAAGAGTTTCCACGTCAAGGATGCCGAGTTTCGTCCGTCCGGCCGGACCGGCGTCTATGGCGGATATCAATCCTGGGTCGATCGCCCGGGGCGCTTCCGCTCGCTGGGCGACGGGCAGGTGGATTTCGGGCAGATCTTTTCGAAGATGGCGCAATATGACTTTCCCGGCTGGGCAGTTCTTGAATGGGAATGCGCGCTGAAGCATCCTGAGCAAGGCGCGTCGGAGGGCGCGCCGTTTATCGCGCGACACATTATCCCTGTGACCAACCGGGCTTTCGACGATTTCGCGAAGGGTGGATGAGTTCGGTGACCTGCCAACTCGTTTCGAATTGTTATCTTCCGCAAGCACCGCAGATCACGGCCTCCCGTTCTTGCAAGACAGGTTTTGACGAAACGGTGATAATGCTCCCGTAGGGAACCAAGGATCTTTGCGCTAACGGACCAGGATCGAATTGGCTTTGGAGCAATTCGCGCCGCGAGGTGATCCTTGAATTCCGCGCCGGTACATGGTTACCTCCGGCCGCACTGCTTCTCAATCACTGAAGGTTCCTATGTAGAGCCCTGCTGCATGAGCTGACTTTCCGGTGGGATCCTTGATCGCAAAAGCTATGCGGCGGCCGTCGGGAGACACGATGGACTGATGCGCTTGTGCACCGGACCGGCTGACATTGGTAAGAGCCCGGCGAGACTTGCCGTCCATTGTGATGACGAAGATATCGAAACCCTTGCCCGAGTTGGCGGCGGCGATCTCCGCTGCGTTGCTTTTACCGGCGAAGCGCAGGATCTGCTCGACGCCCGGTTTGATGTGGGCGCTGATGCCGCGATAGGGGCCGTCCGGATCGGAATGAATATTCGCTTCTTCCAGCCCGTAGCGTTCGTCCGGGAAGACATGCGTTTCGTTGTGGGAGGGGGTTGCGTAGACCTTGCTTACGACCTTAGTCGCAATGTCGACCTTGTACATTTCGCTGTCGAGCGCGTCCATTTCGGTTGTCCAGAACATGACGCTCCGCCCGCCGTCAATGAAGTCATAGGCTTCGGGGAAGCTGGCGGGCCCTGGCTGGCCGGGACGGTAGGTGTAGAGCGCCTGCGGGTCAGCGAGGCGTGCGGTGCGTCCGTCATGAACCAGGCGCGCCTTGGTGAGTTCCAGGCCAGTGGCGGTCAGGCGCGACCAGGCGATGTCCACCGATCCATCGGCATTGGCTTTGCGTGCGATCGCGATGTCGCCCATGACGCCGCTGTCGAGTGACACCGGGCGAGCGAGCGACTTTGACATCCAGAAGAGCTGGGTGCGCGCTGCATCTGCTGCCCCGCCGCTGCCGCCCTTCATTCCCGGGGCGGCCTCGATCAGGAAGCTGTTGTCGGGCAGATAGAATATGCGGGTGACGAACTGGGTATCGCCGAACTTGCAGGTGAGGCAGCGGACCTTCTTCGCACGGACGTCGACCTCATAGGCGGGGCCGTCGACAAGGTCGTCCTTTGTGAAGGCGATGCGGCGGCCGTCGGGCGACCAGTTGGGTCGATTGCCCCAGTCCAGGAGCCGTTTCTGATGGAAGGGTGCTGTGAGATAGTCGATGCCGTCGTCCTTGGCCGTTGCAGCGGATATGGTCAGGGGCAGGGCTGCTGTGAGCAGGACCGCTTTTGCAACGCGGGCGGCGACAGTGGGCTTATCGCCGTGCAGGGAATGGCTCACGATTCAGGCTCCTTTTATCGATATTTTCAGCAGGCAGGGGCGGGGCTGCTGCCCAGGCTTTGTAGCACCGTCGCGCGGTTGGGGATCGAGGACGCCGCGCCGAAGGATTGGACGGCGATGGCCGCGGCGGCATTGGCCTCAATAGCGGCTTGGTCCGTCGGGTCGCCCCGTGCCAGGCCAGCGGCGAGATAGCCGCAAAAACAGTCGCCTGCGCCTGTCGTGTCGACCACCGTCGCTCGCCGCCCCGCGATGCGTTGGATCGCATCCTCCTCAACGATCGCTAAACCGTCAGCGCCCAGGGTGACGAGCAGACTTTGGTCAGGCTGCAATCCTAGCAGGTGTCTGCTCAACAGCAGATTTTCGTCGTCGAACATCAATTCGGCGCGCGATCCCGCCAGCAGGGCCAATTCGCTTTCGTTGACGATCAGAAGGTCGCAGAGCGATAGTAAGGAAAGCGCGGCGGTGGATGCGGGTGCGGCGTTGAGGATGGTGCAGGCCCCTGCGGCCCGAGCATGTTGGAACAGGGCGGCCGTGGCTGGAATGGGCGTTTCCATCTGGGCGACGCAGACATCTTCCGGGCCGAGATCGGCTTCTGCGGCCAGCGTGGTGTCGACGTCGCTGTTCGCGCCTGCGATGTGGATGATCTGATTATCTTGCGGCGATGTCGCCACCACCGCGCAGCCCGTGGTGGAGGCCGTGGTGCGTATGCGGCCGGTATCGACGCCGTAGCCGTTAAGCGCTGCCACCATGTTGGCGCCGTCCCCATCCTGTCCGACAGCGGCCAGCAAGATGCAGGGCGCCCCGGCGCGGGCCGCGCCGACTGCCTGGTTAGCGCCCTTGCCGCCGAGTTGGCGGGTCAGACTGATTCCCGACACGGTTTCTCCCGGAGCGGGGAGGCGCGGCGTGCTGACCAGAAGGTCGACATTGACGCTACCCAGCACGACGACCTTGCCCGCCATGGTCAACTGCCCTGTTCGAGCATGGCGAGCTTTGCGACGCGGCGGCGGAAATGTTCTTCGTCGCTGAACTGCGCTGCCAGGAAATGGCGGATGATGTCGAGCGCGATCTGCGGCCCGGTAATCCATGCGCCGATGCACAATACGTTGACGTCGTCATGCACGACGGCCTGCCGTGCCACATAGGTGTCGTGCGCCACGGCTGCGCGAATACCGCGTACCTTGTTGGCGGCGATACATGCCCCAGCACCCGTTCCGCACAACAGGATGACGCGATCCGTCTGCTTGTCGAGTATGGCCTGGACCGCGCGGCGGGTGATGTCGGGAAAGTCCACCGGTTCTTCCGACTGCGCGCCGACATCGATGATGCGCTCGCTATGGCGTCCAAGCAAGTCGAGCACCGGCAGGCGCAGCGGGAAACCGGCATGATCGTTGGCAAAGCCGATGACGTCCCGGAAGGGAATATGCCGTTCGTCACCTGGCAATGTTTCTGGTTTGCGCATTGATCCCCCGGAACCCTTGCCAGCTCCGCTTCCGCAGTCTTTTACTGGCGGAATCGAACTGCTCACTGGCGCTTTAATATCTCTGTGGTATTACCAGTTCAAAATCCGATCAAGGGGGGAGCCAAATGATGCAGACCGAGGGGCGCGCGATGGAGCGCGGCAGGCTCGCGGCCTTTTGCATCACCGCGCTGGCGATCCAGGCTTATGCGACCCTGGTCACGGTTTTCCTCCCCGAATTTTACGCCAATGCGCTGTCTTTGCCGGTAGCTGCGGTCGGCACCGCCTTCATGACTGTGCGGGTGCTGGACCTGATGATCGACCCGTTGCTCGGCGGGATGATGGACGCCACCCGATCACGATGGGGGCGGTACCGCCCCTGGCTGGCCGCAAGCGCGCCGATCCTGATGTTGTCGACCTATGCACTTTTCCAAGCGGAGCGGGGAGTCGGCATGCCCTATCTGTGGGCATGGTTGTTCATCGCCTTCATCGGATTTTCCATGATCGTGCTGTCGCACCTCGCCTGGACAGCGACCCTTGCGACTGGCGCGGCGGAGCGAACACGCATCTTCGCCTGGTGGCAGATTTTCGCCACGGCGGGCCAGTTTTCGATCCTGGCAATATTGCCGCTGGTAGCGCGTGCCTATCCGGACGATCCGGCCGCGGGCATGCATGCGGCGGGCTGGGTCATGATCGTGCTTATCCCGGCAGCGATCCTGCTGGCGCTTAAGAGCACGCCGGAAAAGCAGCCGGCGGAAGGCGCGCAATCTGTCCTTGCATTGGGCGATTATGTCGCGCTCTTTTCGCAGGGGTCGGTCGTGCGGCTGGTGTTGGCGGACCTGCTGATTGCCCTGTCGACCGGCGTCGCCAACGCTGTGGCGCTGTTTTTCTACATGGGGCAGCTGGGGTTTGACCGGGCGGCGGCGAGCACGCTGATCCTGATCGCCTATGCCGCAGCTTTCGCCGGAACGCCGCTGTTTGCAAAGCTTGCGGGGCGGATCGGCAAGGCGCGCGCGCTGCAAGTCGGCGCCCTGATACAGGCTGCCCTCCAACTGCTTATGGCTGTGCAGCCCGCAAACGCCTTTTGGCTGACAGCGGCCAATGTCGCCGCGCTCGGCCTTTGCATTCCTATCGCATGGTTCCTGCCGCGCGCCCTGATGGCCGACGTCGCCGACGCTACGCGTGCCCGCTTTGGCGTCGATCGCACGGGTCTGCTATATGCAACGCTCAACGGGTCGATGAAGTTGGCGCTTGGGTTGGCGGTCGGCCTTGCGTTTCTGCTGCTTGGCTGGCTAGGCTTTGATCCCGCCCATTCCAGCGACCCGCGCAACGCTTTGCCGCTGCGCACATTGATCGGCATCGTGCCCGCGCTGTTTTCCCTTGGCGTGGTCCTGTGCATGATGCGTTATCCCGAAACCGTCCTGCGCGAGGCGAGCCGCAAGGCCGCACTCGCCTGAACCTTCCATATTGAAAGACACTGCCGATGAACCGTCGCGACCTCCTCAAATCCTCTGCCTTGTTGATGCTGGCTGCCGGCATGCCCGCCATGGCGCGGCGCAAGTCTACGTCCTTGCTTGGCGAGGACGGCGCGGGCGTTCAGCTCTACATGTTCGATCCGGACCTCAATCGCGATTTTGACGGCGCGCTTGCCAGTATTGCAGGGGCAGGCGTCCGGTCCGTGGAGCTTGCGTCGCTGCACCGGCGTTCGGCTGCGGAATTCCGTGCTGGATTGGACAGAGCGGGCCTTAAATGCCGCAGCGCGCATGTCGCCGCTTCCTCGTCGGTGCCCGGGGCAAGCGCGCTCAACTTCGATGATCTCGACAAGCTGGTGGAGCAACTCAATATCCTGGGTTCGCGCAACGCCGTGCTGCCGCTGTTCCAGTTCCCCAAGGACCCGGTCTGGGGCCCGCCGGTGTCCTTCATGTCGCTGATGAAGCCGGACGGGCCGCCGATCACCGCCGACCGTTACGAGCGCATGGCCGACTTTCTCAATGAGAAGGGCGCCGGGCTCAAAAAGCATGGCATCCGCATCGGCTACCACAATCATAACGGCGAATTAGCGCCCTTGGGGGACAAGACCGGTTTGCAGATCCTGCTGGAAAGGACGGACCCGAGCATTGTCGATTTCGAAATGGATGCGGGCTGGCTGGCCGCCGCCGGGCAGGACCCCGTCGTCTGGCTCAAACGCTATCGTGGCCGCTTCACCCAGATGCATGTGAAGGACATCGCGGCAGGGACGGAGGTCAATTACCACATGCGGCAGAAGCCGACCGAAGTCGGTTCCGGCACGATGGACTGGCCCGCCATCCTGAAAGCGGCGCGCGGCGCGGGCGTGCGCAACTTCTTTGTCGAGCAAGAGCCGCCTTTCCCCGGCGCGCGCATCGACTCCCTCAACAAGAGCCTTTCCTTTCTTCGCACGCTGGAAACCGGACGGTGAGCCGACGCCTTATCAGTCGCACGGCTATCCTGGCTTTCCTGATGGTGGGCGCCACGCCCGGGCAAGCGCAAAATGAAGCCGCAGCTACATTGTTGTTTGACGATGTGACCGACACCCATGTCCCCGTCTCCAAATATCTCCACGCGCTGGACGTTGCGCTGGTGGACGTGGATGGCGACGGCGATCTGGACGCGGTGCTTGCCGTCGAGATGGGCGCAAACCGGCTTTATATCAATGATGGCCAAGGGCGTTTCACCTGGAAGCAGGGCGCCCTCGGCACCAAGGCGCATGATAGCGAACATGTGCTGTCGGCGGATTTCAATCGTGACGGATATCCCGACCTGATCTTCGTTGCCGAGGAGGATCACGCTCACCAACTGTTCCTCGGCGGGCCGGGAGGGGTGTTTACCGAAGCGTCGGAGCGCTTGCCTGAAATGAGCGAGGGCAATGGCCTGGCCGTGGCCGACGTCAATGGCGATGGCTTGCCCGACATCATCGTGGGCAATTCGGCGGAGGAGCGCCCCGGCAAACCCCGCGCTTCGGGTCAGAATTTCCTTTGGCTTAACGATCCCGAACGGCCCGGCACATTCATCGACGCCACGTCGACGCACTTGCCTGCCTATGAGGATGATACGCAGGACATGGCTTTGGCGGATGTCGATGGCGACGGCGATCTCGACATGGTGGTCGCCAACGAAAGCCCGCCAAACCGTCTGCTGCTGAACGACGGCAAAGGGCATTTTCGTGAGGCGTCAAAAGGTCTCCAGCTTCGGACGCCGATGGAAACGCGCGAGGTGCATATGTTCGACGCCAATGGCGACGGGCGGCCCGATATCCTGTTCCTGAACCTTACCAGCAACAACAAGAAATGGGACAAGGACCCGCAAGCGCGGCTGCTGATCAACAAGGGGCGTGGCCGGTTCCGCGACGAAACCAAGTCTCGGCTACCCGTCAACCGCTTCTCCAGCTGGGGCGGAATGGTGATGGATTTCAACCATGATGGTCATCCCGACCTGATCGTCGGGGCGATCGATGTGCCCGGGTTCACGCCGTTGCAGCTGCGCGCCTATGCCAATGATGGCAAGGGCCGCTTCAGCGACGTGACGGCGACCGTCGTGCCGCCCGCCGCTGTAGGGCGCAGCTGGAGCATGGCGAAAGGCGACGTCAATGGAGACGGCGTCGAAGACCTGTTCGTCGGTGCCTGGGGGACGCAGGCGCGCCTGCTGCTGGGCAACAAGGCCGAGTAGATATGCTTTGACGTGTTCCGCCAGATGGAATTGCCGGAGCCTGCAAAAGTTGCAATTTGCAGGTTCGCGCACCGCTTTGTAAGGCCAGCGAATAGCGGCGGGCGAGGAACGGGCATTGACGGACGGGGACAAGGTGAAGGCGGCGCGTATCGCGCTCGCGCGGGAGATGTTCGACGTCGCCCTGTCAGCAGTGTCGGCTGAACGCTGTCTGCCGTCGCACTTGCCGCCACCCCCGCAAGGCCGGCGGCTTGTATTGGCGGTGGGCAAGGCAGGGGCGGCCATGGCCAGCGTCGCCCTTCGTCACTCCTCGCCGGGGACGCAGGCAATCATTCTCATTCCTTATGGCCATGGATTGCCGCCCGGCACATTGCCAACGGATGCGCTGATCATCGAGGCGGGGCATCCCCTGCCAGACCAGCACGGCTTGCAGGCGGCGCAGATGATCCAGGAAGCCGTGCGCGGGCTTGGCGAACAGGATCAGTTGCTGGCCCTGATTTCAGGTGGCGGATCGGCGCTGCTGGCGCTGCCCGTCGACGGCGTGTCGCTGGATGACAAGCGCCGGGTGACGCGCGAACTGCTACTGTGTGGGGCTACCATCTCGCAGATCAATTGCGTGCGCACGCACCTGTCGCAGGTAAAGGGTGGCCGTCTGGCCGCGCTGGCTCATCCGGCGCAGGTGGTCACCCTGGCCTTTTCCGACGTGCCGGGGGATGATCCTGCGCTGATCGCGTCCGGCCCGACCGTGGCGGATCGCACGACGCTGGAGGATGCACGCCGGGTGATCGAGCGCTATCGCATCGCCGTTCCCGACAATGTGATGGCGGTGTTGCACGATGATCGGCACGCGACGCCGCGCCCCGGATCGCCTGAACTTGCGCGGGCGGACACGCGGATCGTCGCGCGTAACCGCATGGCGTTGGAGGCTGCGGGAGAGGTGGCCAGGGCCGCGGGATATCAGCCAGTCTATCTGGGCGATGACCTCGAAGGCGATGCGACTGAACTTGGCATCGTTCACGCCGCGATTGCCCTGCACCACCAGCGCAAGGGCGGACGCTGGGCGCTGCTATCGGGCGGAGAAACCACGGTGCTGGTCGGCAACCCATCGGGTACCGGGGGGCGCAATAGCGAATATATGCTGAGCCTTGCCAAGTCGCTGGACGCCGCGCCCGGCATTTCCGCACTGGCGTGCGATACGGACGGCATTGATGGCGTGGGCGGGCACGCGGGGGCGATCGTTGATGAAAGCACGCTGGCGCGCGCCCGCGCCGCCGGTATTTCGGGAAGCGGGATGCTGCGCGAAAATAACAGCTTCGCCTTCTTCAAGGCGTTGGACGACCTGGTTTTCACCGGGCCAACACGCACCAACGTCAATGATTTTCGTGCGATCCTGATCGACGGTTAGTCGTGCGTGCGGCTTTCCTGCATTTTCCAGGCGGCGCCGATGGCGAAATGGCTAAGGATCAAATCGTCGGCCATGGCCTGGTCGCCGGCACGGACGGCGTCGTAAATCTTACGGTGGTGATCGACCAGATAATCCCGCGCTTTCGGGCTGTCTGATATTCGCCTGCGCCGTTCGACGTGCGAGCGTTCCAGCAGATGCGTGATCGTGCCGTAAACCGTCGACAATGCGGGCGAATGTGCGGCGGCGACCATCTGCGTGTGAAAATGAAGATCGGCGCGCCCCCCGCTCGCCACATCATTGATGGTCGCTTCGATTTCCTCCAGCGCCCGTTCGAGGTTGCGATGGTCTTCGGGCGTCGCCCGCGTGCAGGCGAGGCGCAGGGCCTGCCGTTCCAACGCGATCCGAACCTCGACAATGTCATCGATGATGGCGGGTTGCTGGGCAAGGGCCAGCGAGAAGAACTCGCCTAGAACCGACGCGTCGGGGATGCGCACCGTGCTGGCGCGGCCATGGCGCGTTTCCAGTACGCCGATCATTTCCATCGCGCGCACGGCTTCCCGCACGGCAGGGCGGCTTACTCCCAGGTTAAGCGCCAGTTCCCGTTCGCCCGGCAGGCGCTGGCCGGTCTCTACACCACCATTCACGAGCAGGTCGCGCAGATGCGCCAGCACCCGGCGATATCCAGAAGTCTCCGGCTCTATGGTGACGGCGGCGCACTCGATGGTCATAGCATGGCTTTACCGCTCGCCACCTTTTCTGGCCAGTGGTTAAGTCGTGCCGTCCATATGGTGAGACATCCACGGGCGCAGCTTGACTTGCGGCAGCGGGCAAGTTGCATCCGCAGGGCAAGGAGAAAGATCCATGAAGGCAAAGCAGATGTTGGCCGCCACGCTCTTGGCGGCAATACCCCTGTCGGCGCTCACGGCGCAGACCTTTACACGCGGCCAGGCCGTGCCCGCGACGATGCCGCTGGGGGACAAGCCGGGCAATCCCATTCAGGACATGCCACCCGGGCAGCGCCTCATATCCGCCTTTGGGGAACGCCCCGTCTTTTCGGCCAAGGGAGACAGGCTGGCGTTCATCGGCAAATCCTATGGTGACGCGTTCGAATATGACATGACGACAGGCCGCACGCGCAACCTGACCAGCCACGCCGCCAGCGAAGGCTATTTGCGGGTCCATTATCTTCCTGACGGCAGCTACATGCTGCTCGGCCCGCGTATTTTGGGCAAGACGCGCGAAGAAACGCGGCACGGTCGTATCCAGTTGTTCTGGATGGACGCTCAGGCGATGAGCGCGCCTGTACCACTGGGCATCACCGTGTTCGAAGGGATTGCCGTCAGCCCGCGCAGCAACATGATCGCCTGGGCCGAAGTGAAGGCAGCGGCGGGCGACAAGCCGCCATCGACAACCATCTACACCGGGCGGGTCGCGGTTGACGGGCAGTCGGCGAAGCTTGAAGATGTACGGGAAATCATCACCACGACCGAATGCTTCGTAGAAGCGCAGGATTTCCTGCCGGGCGATAAGGGACTGACCATGCCCTGCTATTATTATGGCAAGGGTCCGAAAGGCGTCGAGACCAAAGTCATGTCAGTGGACTTTGCGACCAAGAAGATCACTGAATATCCGACACCTTCGACCTTGTATAACGAGGTTGAGGGAATTTTCCCCGACGGCAAACGGACCTTGGTCGAATGTGCGCAGGATCGTTCGAAGGGCATGGATCTTTGCGTACTGGATCTTGATCCCAAAAAGCCCCGCTACACGCGCATGACCAACATCGTGCAATATGGCGGGTGGAAATACGGCAATCCTGTGGTGCGGCGCGATGGCCGAATGATCGCTGCGCAGGTTGGGTCGGCCGATGTGATCGACGCAGGCGTTGGCCAGGGTATCGTGTTGATGGACCTCGCTCCGGACTTCTGATCAGGCTTAGGGTGGGGAGGGGCGGTCAGCCGCCTCTCCCCGGTACCGTTGTCAGGTCATAGTGAGCTGCACCGCCTCAAACGTATCGACGGGCGGCAGATCGAACCACAGATGATCGCGATCGCCAGCGCGCCGTTTGCCTTGGACCGCCTTCCCGGCCACCAGCATCCGGGCGCTGCTTCCCACCGGGCCACGCACGCCAAGCTTCAGGCCTTGGGCGACCACCGGATCGCCATAATGGGTGTTGCGCTGGCCTGAGTAATTAATGATGTGGACCAGAATCTTGCCCGCCGCCGGTTGCCGCATCACCATCATCTCGATCGGACCGGGGCCTTCCAGAAGGAGGGGCGGCGGCGGGGCATAACGCGCGATCAGGCTTTCGAACAGCACACGGTGCGCGTCGATCCCGTCTCGATAATAGAGCCAGTCGGGGAGCCAGGGGACATGGACATGATGTCCCTTGCCATAAGGCATCACGAGCGCGCCCGCGTCGGTTCGCGCCGCTTCGCCGGGGCGGGCATAGGCAAATTCAGGCGGGCCGAAGCGCTGATCCGGCGCGAACGGGATGAGGTTCATCGCGCCGCTACGAGGCGTAACCGGAAAGAAAGTCTCGTCGATGGGCATCCGGCCCGGTCCCATGGGAATGGCCGCCTTGCTCATGTCGAGCGACCAGCCATGGCCATTGCGCGGTTGGCCAAAGCTGCTGACCGGGCTTGATTTCATCGCCGGGCTGCTGCGCGGCTTGCCGTCCTTTCCCAGCGCACCGGTATAGCCGGTGACGATGATCAGGCCACCGGCCGCCACGAAGGCGTCGAGAGCGGTGGCGTCGCTTTCATCCAACTTCATGATATGCGGCATGATGATGACATCATAGGCGCGATCACTCGTCGCCTTGGCCACTTGCATGCCGTTGGTCATCCAGAAGGGCAGGCGCGCGTCCACCAGCGCCTGATAAGCGCCCCGCTGCGCATTGGTGCTGTAGCGGGCAATCCCGGTACCGGCCGACTGGAAGAACGAACCCATATTATAGAGCGCGACCCGTGCGCCCGGTTGCAGTCCGGCATAATGCTGCTCATTGGCGGCATGCCAGTGAAACAGGCGCGAAATTGGCGGAAGATAGCGCGGGTCGTCCTGATCACCCAACGTGCCCATCAGGTAAAGGTCGAGCTTGGCTCCCGTGCCCAATGCCTGGGCGAAGCGCAGCAGATGATTGTCCGCGCTTTCTGTCACCTGCCGCCATGGATAGTCCATATGCGCGGTGGAGGTTGCGGAAAAAGCCTTGCCGGGTGCCAGCGCCATCAAGGCGCGCGTCTGTTCTCCCATCGCATAGGGCCATTCCGGAGCTTTGCGCGAAACACGCCGCTGCACCTCTCCGCGTGCGACCACGCCGCCGAAAAAGTCCATCAGCGGCACGTTGGGGCGTGCAGCCTTTATGACGTCGCGCGCCTTTGCTGACAATTCCGCCATGATGCGCGACTGAAATTGTTGATAGGCGCCCCAGCCGGGATCGGACCCATCATCGGTCCGGGGCAGTTCCAGCTTGTAAAGCTCGCGAAACCGCCGCTTGCAGTTGTCGCATACGCAAATGCCGTGATCGACATCGGCATAGTCGGTTCGGGCAAAGGCGGTCATGTTGAAGAACAGCCCGTCGACGTCGTGTCGCTCGACGCCCTCCTTCAAGATTTGCAGGCTATAGTCCTGCGCCCATCCGCCATTGGGACACGCCTGGTACGTCCCGGCATATTCGCGCGGAGTACCGTCGCGGTTGCGCATGAACCAGTCGGGATGCGCGTCATAGGCAGATTTCGTTCCCTTGGAGAGATCAAAGCGCCCGATATAGGCCAGGCTCTCTGCATGGGCGGCGGCGACCATTTCACCTGCGAAGTCGCTCTTCATGAACGGATTGCGATAATGGAGCGCCAACTGGGTAGGATAGAAGGCGACAATACCACCGATGTTTGACACGATGACGTTCGCGCCGAAAGCGCGGGTTTCGCGCGCGATTTTCCGGGGATCTTCCAGCACGTCGATCTCGCGCAGATTGGTCTGGAGGATGCGATATTCCTGCTCCCACCATCGCCGCCGATCAAAGCTGCCGCTTTCCACGGCTGCCCAGGCCTGATTGGGAAGTGCGCCCACAATCGCTGTCGCGGGCAGGGCGCGCACGAGATCGCGGCGCGAAATCCCGCCGTTCGCTTTCAGTTCCATCCCGCCTCATGCTCCTGATCTGTCTAGGACGTCCAAAGAACAGTCTGCCCCGACTGTGTCAGGCCGACAATCTTCCTGAGAACGGCGTTCCGCCCTGTGGAACAGTTTGCCTCTGAATGCCCGATCTGTTCCGCATCGCGGAAAGGCGAGTTTCGTTCCCATGCGCTCCAGCCTAGCGACGGCTGGCCAAGAGTGCCGAACCGACAGAGCCGGCGCGATTGAAGCGGACGTTGACCGACAACAGGGCAAGGGTGGCGCGATGATCTGGGCGCAGAATTACGATCCGTTCGGCAACGGCTTGCTGTCCGCACTGGTCGCCGCCATCCCTGTGGTGGTGCTGCTTGGTGCTATCGGTCTCTTTCATGTGCGGGCACACATCGCCGCACTCCTGGGCCTTGGTGCAGGTCTGGCCGTTGCCGTGCTGGCTTTCGGCATGCCCGCTGGCCTGGCGCTGCGCGCGGCGGGATTTGGCGCCGCCTATGGCCTGTTGCCGATCGGCTGGATCGTGCTGAACATCCTCTTCCTCTATCAGTTGACGGAGACCACGGGGCAGTTCCATGTGCTGCGCGGCGCGATCACATCGATCACGGCTGACAGCCGTTTGCAGCTGCTGCTGATCGCGTTCTGCTTCGGCGCCTTTTTCGAGGGCGCGGCAGGGTTCGGCACGCCGGTCGCGGTGACAGGAGCGATGCTGATCGGGCTCGGCTTCACGCGATTGCAGGCCTCCGGACTGTCGCTGATCGCCAATACCGCGCCTGTCGCATTCGGCGCGCTTGGGACGCCGCTGGTCACGCTTTCCGGCGTAACGGGTCTTCCCTTGCTCGAATTGTCCGCGATGGTCGGACGGCAGATGACGCCCTTTGCCGTCATCGTACCCTTCTGGTTGCTGGTCGCCTATTGCGGCTGGCGGCGCACGATGGAAGTTCTTCCAGCCGTCCTGGTCGCCGGCGTCAGCTTTGCGGTCGTGCAGCTGCTCATTTCCAATCTTCATGGTCCTTGGCTGACCTCCATCGGTGCCGCGCTCGCCTCGATCTCCGCGCTGATTGCCTTCCTGCGGATTTGGCGGCCCGCGCGCGTCATGCATGTCAATGAGGCGAAGCTCGCTGAGGGAGATGAGCGGGACGTTGCGGCGACGGCGGATGCAGCCCATGCCCAGCCGCTGCCTGACCCAGCCGCCGTCCGCCGCGCATGGATGCCGTGGATCATCCTGACCGGCTGCGTTTTCCTGTGGGGCATCCCCTTCATGAAGCAGGGGCTGGACGGCATTTTTGCGTTGCGCCTGCCCTTTGCCGGGCTGGACGGGGTGATCCAGCGGCTGCCCCCGGTCGTCAGCGCGCCGGAATTTGAAAAAGCGGTCTACAACCTCAATCTCCTGTCGGCGACGGGCACGGCGATTCTGGTGGCCGCGATTGCCTCTGCTTTGCTGCTGCGAGTGCCGGCGCGCACGATCGGCCTTGTCTACATGCGCACATGGAAGCTGGTGTTGCCATCGTTGCTCACCATCGCGGCTATGCTGGCGCTGGGCTATCTCACCCGGTTTGGCGGCATCGACGCGTCCATGGGGCTGGCCTTTGCGGCGACGGGCGTGCTCTATCCCTTCTTCGGCACCATGCTCGGCTGGCTGGGCGTTGCCGTGACCGGATCGGATACGGCGTCGAACGTGCTGTTCGGCGGATTGCAGAAGATCACTGCGGAGCAGCTGAACCTGCCACCCGTGCTGATGGCCGGGGCGAACAGCGCGGGCGGCGTTATGGGTAAGATGATCGATGCGCAGAGCATCGTCGTTGCCTCCACCGCCACCAAATGGTTCGGTCAGGAAGGCCGAATCCTGCGCCATGTCTTCGTTCACAGCCTGGTGCTGGGTGCGTTGATCGGGCTGTTCGTGATGCTGCAAGCCTATGTCTATCCCTTTACCCTGCTGGTGCCCTGAACACATGCACGATCTTCCACAGGGGGTGGCCGTCCGCGCGCTGCTGAAGAATATCTACGTGGAGGCGCTTGAGTCAGTCCGGGGGGACAGACTGGTCGAAGCGCTGGGCGCTCCGCAGGGTGATCACTGGCGCATCAGTCACCAGGGCAAGATCATCGACTGGCCCTTGCATCCGGATGGCCGCCTGATCGTGATCGGCGCGGGAAAGGCGGCGGGATCCTTGGCCAAAGGCCTGGAGATACTGCTCGGCGACCGGATTTCGGACGGCTGCATCATCGTGAAGCACGGCCATGCCGAGCCGATGCTGACGCGTATCCGGCAGCGTCAGGCGGGGCACCCCATTCCCGACGAGCAGGGAGTAGAGGCGACCGCCGAGATGTTGCGCACGGTCGAAGGACTGACGGAGCGCGATACCGTTATCGTATTGCTGACCGGTGGTGCGTCGGCGCTCATGGTTGCCCCTGCGGATGGCGTGACGCTCGAGGAAAAGGCGGCGGCGACGGACCTGCTGCTGCGGTCCGGAGCCTCGATCGAGGAGATCAACGCGGTGCGAAAGCGGCTGTCGCGGGTGAAGGGCGGCGGGTTGCTGGAGCATATTGGTCCCGCATCGGTGCTGACGCTGCTGATGTCGGACATTCCCAGCGGGGACCTTTGCATGATCGGATCGGGGCCGACCATCGCACGCAGGAAGGACCTGGCGCGTCCGACGGCTATCCTGGCGCGCTATGGCTTGGAGGAAGCGGTGCCTGTGTCCATCCGCCACGCGCTGGCGCAAGAGGCTCACCCTGTCCCTCAAGCCGCGAGGCGTCAGGAGCAGTTGATGCTTGGGGATAGCGCCATGCTGGTCGAGGCGGTGCACGGCATAGCGGCGCGGGAGGGGCTGGCCGTCTGCGACGTGGATCCAGTCATGGCGGGTAACACCCATGACGCCGCGCTGAAGATGGCGGCGGCTCTACGGGCAGTGCCGCCGCAGGATCGCCCCGCGCTGCTGATATCGGCCGGGGAGACCACTTTGCAGGTGAAGGGCGACGGTCTGGGCGGGCGCAACCAGGAATTTGCGCTGGTGGCGGGCCTAGCGCTGGCGGGAGAGGATAATGCCGCGCTGCTCGCCGCCGGTACGGATGGCACCGACGGGCCGACCGATGCGGCAGGCGCGTTTGCCGACGGCGCGCTGCGCGAGCGAGCGGGCGCATCCGGGCTCGACGCTGAAGAGATGTTGGCGCGCAACGACAGCTACCACTTGTTCGAGGCCACCGGCGACCTGTTCCGCACCGGCCCGACGGGAACCAACGTCATGGACCTGGTGCTGGGCATCGCGTTCTGACCGGCACGATATGAGAGGGAAGAGATATGGTGAAGCTGGCAGCTAATCTGTCGATGATGTTCCCGGACCTGCCGTTCCTTGACCGCTTTGATGCGGCAAAAGCGGCTGGATTTTCCGGTGTCGAGTTCCTGTTTCCCTACGACCATGATCCGGCCGATGTGGGCGCACGCACACGGAATTGCGGGCTTGAGGTGGTGCTGTTCAACCTCCCTGCGGGCGACTGGGCCGGGGGCGAGCGAGGTATTGCGGCCATACCTGACCGGGTGGAGGAATTCCGTGCAGGGGTGGCCAAGGGTCTGGATTATGCCCGAGCGCTAGGCTGCCCGCGTCTGCACCTTATGGCCGGAAAGGCGCCTGCCAGTGCCGAATGCCGGTCCACGCTGGTCGCCAACATCGTGCACGCTGCCGAACTGGCTGCGGCTGATGGGGTCGAGATATTGATCGAGCCGATCAACACCAGGATCGACATCCCGGGATATTTCTACGGCACGACTGACGAGGCCCTGTCCGTCATGGACGAAGCGGCGCGCCCCAATGTTCGCCTGCAATATGACATTTATCATATGCAGATCATGGAAGGGGACCTTGCCCGCACGATCGAACGCCTGCTGCCCCGGATCGGGCATATGCAGCTCGCCGACAATCCGGGCCGTGCCGAACCGGGCAGCGGAGAGATCAACTATCCCTGGCTGCTCAGCCATATCGACGCGCTTGGTTATGACCGTTGGATCGGGTGCGAATATCGACCTGCGGGCGACACGAAAGCGGGACTTGGCTGGGCGCGCAATTATCTGAAATTCAGGAGCGCATGATATGAAGATTGGATTCATCGGCCTTGGCATAATGGGGCGTCCGATGGCCGGGCATCTGCAAGCGGCCGGGCATGCGATGTTCAGCAGCGCCAATCGTACCCCTATGCCCGACGAATTGCGCGAAGGCGGCGCGATCGCATGCGCTACGCCAGCTGAGGTGGCGGCGGAGGTGGAGTGTCTGATCCTGATGCTGCCCGACACGCCGGACGTTGAACGCGTGCTGTTCGGCGAGAATGGTGTGGCTCAGGGTTTGAAGCCCGGCACAACCGTCATCGATATGAGCTCGATCGACCCTATCGCCACACGCGATTTTGCGGAGAAGATCGAGGCGCTCGGGTGCGATTATGTGGATGCGCCGGTTTCAGGCGGCGAGGTGGGCGCGAAAAATGCCGCCCTGACGATCATGTGTGGTGCCAGGCAGCAAGTGTTCGACAAGGTCCGTCCGCTGCTGGAACTGATGGGCAAGAACATTACGCTGGTCGGTGGGGTTGGCGCGGGACAGATTACCAAGGTTGCCAACCAGATCATCGTCGCCCTGAACATCGAAGCCGTGTCGGAGGCGCTGGTTTTCGCATCGAAAGCGGGCGCGGACCCGGCGCGGGTGCGGGAAGCGTTGATGGGCGGATTTGCTGCATCGCGCGTGCTGGAAGTGCATGGCCAACGCATGATCGACCGCAGCTTCGATCCCGGCTTCCGCATTCGGCTACATCAAAAAGACCTGAATCTCGCCCTGTCAGGTGCGCGATCGCTGGGCATATCGCTGCCCGCGACGGCGAATGCCCAGCAGCTTTTCAGCAGCTGCGCGGCCTACGGAGATGGGGAAAAGGATCACAGTGCCATGGTGACTGCGCTTGAGCGGGCTGCTAACCACTTGGTGAGTGGTTGCTAACCGCAGACATTTCGCACACCCAATAACTTCTCCGGAGGATGCTTATGACCAACAATCGTCTTAAAGACCGCCGTATCATCGTGTTCGGCAGCGCAACCGGAATCGGTGCCGCCACCGTCAGGCGCCTGGCGTCGGAAGGCGCGCGCGTTTGCGCCGCCGACATCAACATCGATGGCGCGACGCAGGTGGCGCAAGAGGCGGGCGGGGAAACCTTCGCCGTACATGTCGACATCGCCGATGAAGCGTCGGTGCAGAAGGCGACCGAAGCGGCAGTGAGCCGCTTTGGCGGGCTCGACGGTGCGCATATCAACGCTGCGGATTTGCGCGTCATCATGGAGGATAGCGATGCGCTTGCAATCGATCTCTCCACCTTTGACCGGACGATTACGGTCAATCTGCGCGGGCACCTGCTGTGCACCCGCGCCGTCCTTCCGCATCTCGTCAAGAGCGGCAAGGGCGCTATCGTCTACACCAGTTCCGGCTCGGCACATGGCGGCGAGCCGACGCGGCCTTGCTATGCCATGGCGAAGGCGGGCGTGAACGCGCTTGCACGCCATGTCGGTGCACGCTGGGGCAAGGAAGGTGTCGTCGCCAATGTCCTCGCACCAGGCTTCACCGTGACCGGCGAGATGAAGAAGGCGATGGAAGCGAATGCCGAGGAGGCCACGAAATGGGCCGACTATTTCATGGCGCGCACGCCGCATACCCGTCTGGGCGAATCCGAAGATCATGCGGGCGTCGTGGCGATGTTGCTGTCGGAAGATGGCCGCTGGATCAACGGCGCGATCTTTGACGTCAATGGCGGATCTTTGATGCGCGCCTGACGGTATTGGCTGCGACGTCCGCCTCTGCACGGGCAGGCGTCGCAGCGCCTGTTCAATAGAGCGCGATCACCCGCGCAGGCATGCCGGTGGCGTTTTCGAGCGGCGCAACCCCGGCAAACAGCAGGGCACCAGCGGCAGGCGCCCGGTCCAGATTGGCCAGCCCCTCCAGCGCCCAGCGCCCGCTTCGCAGCCACGCCTGATGCACGGGGAAGGCCGGCATCGCCTGCCCCGCGTCGATTGACATGGTGTCGACGCCGATGCCGATGACGTCTCGCTTCGTCAGAATGTCCATGACCGCGGCATCGAAGCCCGGGCTCTTGCGCCGCTCGGCCGGGGGCAAGCTGCCGTAATTGGCAAAGGCGCCCAGCGGGTCCCATCCCGATAGCATGGCGACGCAGGAACCAGCCGGGATGCGTCCATGGCGGTGTTCCCAGGCGGCGACGTCCTTCGGCTCCACTCGCGCGTCGCGATTCGCCTTCGCCTTTTCCCTGATGTCGATGATCACGAGCGGAACGATCAACTGGCTGATCGCCATGTCGCCGACTGACGCACCCTTCGGCGAGAAATGGCGCGGCGCGTCGAGATGGGTGCCGGTATGTTCGACGATGGATATGCGGTTAAGCGCCATGCCTGCGTTGGTTCCCGACCCCTCCACCGCCTCCATGGAGAGGCGACCGGGCGTGAACGCGAATGCGCGGGTCAGCCGGTGGGTGAGGTCGAGGACGTGTAATTGCCGTCCATGAAAGGGGAGGCTGACTTGGTCTGGCGTGATGGCTGCGGCGTCGGCAAGCGATGAGGCGCCAAGAGTGAGTACACCGAACGTACCCAGAGCTAGCATGTCGCGGCGGTCGATCATGACGGCTGATTCCCTCTTGAGCATAGAAGAGGCCTTGGATGGGCTCGGGACGAACGGTTGGACAAAGCTGAAAGGCTAGATCAAATCGATTGCGACCACTTCATGGAAGTCGATGTACGGCACCTCGACTTCGATCCAGCCATCCGTTGTGCGGTGCTTCACGTCGGCTTCAGTTGTCAGGAGCCGAGCCCGCATGGCACGGCTGCCTTTGGGCAGTTGCAAGCGGACCCGATAGGGGCCGGTGCGGATCGCTTCGCGATAGCTGCCGCGCATCGCCATGGGATTGTTGAGATTGATGAGATGTGCGGTAATGGACCTTTCCTGCCGCCAGCAGGCGATGTCGAGCAGGCCCGGCCCATCGATTTGCAACGGATGCGCTTTCTCGTGCGCCCAAGCAAGCATCGCGCGCAAGAGCGTCAGATGATCGCCATGGCCAAGTTCCGCAAAGCTGCGATCAAGGTCCATCGGCAGATAGACAACGCGGCCGCGCCCGACCTGACGGCAGATCGCCATGGGTATGTCGCTCTCTGCGCGATCGGTGAACACCCGTTCCATCGGCAAGTCGGGATAGCTGGGCACGAGCGTCAAGGCGACGTCCCGCTGATCGCGCGCGGTGACGGGCAGGCGGAACAACGGCCCGATGGTTCGGCTGATGTCGCTGAGCCCGGCCATGGCCGGATGGGCGTGACGCAAGGTCAGATAGGCGTTCTTCATCGGTCCTTCGGCCTTGCCCGCGATGGAGCATCCGAACAGGTCGGCAAGCCCGAAATCTGCTCGCTGCCTTCCCTCGCCATCGTAAAGTGACGTTTGATAAGTGGCGATGACGCTGCCCCCACGCGCCACGAAGGCACGCACGTGATCGCATTGCCGGTTGGACAGCACCGCCGCGTTTGCGAGAATGATGGTGTCAAAGCGCGACAGGCTGTCGGCGTCCAGGAAATCCTCGTCGATCAGGTCGAACGGGATCCGGCTTTCCAGCGCGGCCTGGTAGAAGCCGTCACCATGCTCCTCAAGCTTTCCCCGCCCGGTCCAGCCGCCGAGATAAGCGGTGGTGCGGGGCGTATGCACCAATGCGACACGGGCGAGATTTCCGGTGTTGCGCAGATAGGGTTCGTTGGCGTGATGCCAGCTGTAGATTTGCCGAACGACATCCATCCAGCGACGGTCCAGAGGCTTGGCATTGAACTTCGTGATCCACGGGCGCGCACCCTGGGCGATCGCGCCAGCGGCCCAGATGCGTATTTCCGCCGGGCTCTGTACCGAATCTTTCCACCGATAGGCCTCCTCCACCCCCACGGAGATGATGTGGCCGACCGGCTTGTCCTTCATGAAGGCGCGCAATTCGCGTGTATAGCGACCGGCGCCCCAGACCTCCGGGCCGGTGCCCCAAGGTGAACTGTCCGACGATCGTGCCTGACGGTCGCAAAAAGCAAGCGGAAGGCGTTTCGACAGGGCTGGTCCATTCAGGTCGACCAGACCCCTGCGGTCCCCGCCAGGTGTGAAGAAGGCGTCCCGTCGGTGCTTGCGCGCCGCCGCATTCCACAGGTCGACAAGGGAGAAGAGCCGCTCTTCAATCCATGCAGCATAGCGTCGCCCTTCCGGCTTGGACGGGTCCGGATCGAGCGGGATGTCCTGTCCCGACGCGGCGCGATAGAGCGTGCGGCAACTGTGACAGTAGCAGGTGCCGCTCCCGTTCCAGCGATTGCCGAAGAAGCCATCCACCGGATAGCGGCGCGCGATCTCCTCGATCACCTTTGGCATCAGTTCGAAATTATAAGGGCCATAGGCGCAGGTCAGCGTGAGGTCCGGCGCGCTGCCATGCTGCTTGATCTTCCCATCCGGACCGGTCAGCGCCCATTCGGGATGGGCTGCGGCGGCGGCAGCGTTCATCGCATGCGGATCGATGCGGGCGAGGACGCGCAGCCCAAGTTTCTTGCAAGCCGTCACCATGTCGCCAAATGGATCGACGCCCTTGCCGACGCCCTGCGCCATGCCGTGATAGGGAATGTCCGTGGGGTAGAATGCAATGCCCCCCCCGGCACTCAGGCATATGCCATCGGCGTGGATTTGCTGGAAATAGTCAGTCCAGAATGTGGGTTCATAATGGCCCGGATCATCTTCGGTGAAGGCGAGCTGGAACCAGCGCATGGGTTCGCTGGCCCAATTGGGCGCGGCGTCGCTGCTTAGTCGGCGCGCGAAGGCGGGTTCGATCCCGGACAGCAGGGCGACAGCGCCCAACGCAAGGGCCGTGCGGCGATCAAGGGGTAATATTTCGGGCATCATTTCTCCTTGCGGCCGTGAAAATAGCCCAAGCTGTGCCGTCCACAATTCACCATCCCATAATATGGAACGCGTCGATCTAAGGCGCGGCGACTTCTTGAATTAGAAAATATCTCGACAAACACGGGCTAACAGGTCATACCAGTTCGATAGATTGCCGCTTGTGCGGTGGCGATCAGGCAAGGTGAGGAACGGGCGTGGCGGATAGTCAGCAAGAACCGGAAGACGGCTTGCTCGGGCGAGTTCAGTCGCTGGTACGGGCATTTGGCATTCTGGATGAACTGGCGAAGAGCGACAACATGACGCTCAGCGATTTGTCTCGCGCCGTCGGCCTGCCCCGATCCACCACTCATCGCCTGCTGACGACCATGGAGGCGCTTCGCTATGTCGCATTTGATCGGCGCAGGAACGGCTGGTCCATCGGAGTCCAGGCTTTTACGGTAGGGGCCGTATTCGCGCAGACGCGCGACCTGGGGCAGTTGGGCCGCACGATCATGCGATCACTGATGTCCGAAGTGCAGCATTGCGTGAATATCGCCGTGCCAGAGGGCACAGGCGTCTGCTATGTGGGGCAGGCTGCCACGAACGGGTTCCGCCAGACAGCCGCACGGCCCGGCGCTGTTTTACCGCTGCATACCACTGCTTCGGGCAAGGTGCTGATGGCGAAATGGTCCAGGGCCGAATTCGACCGCTATCTTGACAGTGCGCCGCTCAAGCCGCGCACCGCACGCAGCATCATCGATGGTGATCGGCTCCGTCGCGAATTGGCGGAGATAGGCGCTCGTGGCTATGCATTCGACGATGAAGAGCATAGCGACGGGCTGCGTTGCGTTGCGGCGGTGGTGAACGACCGTTACGGATTGCCCAAGGGATCGCTGTCGATTTCGGATCGATCGTCGCACCTCACCCGCGAGCGACTTGATATTCTCGGCCCGGCGCTGATGAGCGCCGCGCAACGCATCAGCATAGAAATTGCGGCGCAGAGCTTCTGAACAACGGTCTTACGCCCTCCCTCCATCCATTGCGAGATAAGTAGCGCAACGCCCCTGTAGCAGCGCGAAGCGGCGGGACAGAGGATGGTGAAAGATATGAGGGCTCGCGACCCCAAGACGTGCGCCGTAACCGGATCACCGGCATCGTCCTATCTATTGTTTGAAGAAACAGAGATAGTGATGGCAAGTCAATGGGAAGGGTCAATGGTTCCGTCCCACATCATGGGATGAATGACAGATGCATTTGATCTTGCCCACACTTTTGGCGTGAGGATGATGCGCATCTTAAAGGGGGCGTAGCGCCTGGATAGCTTCCAGGCGCTACTGCGCCGGGTCGCCAGCGTTGTTCCACATGGTGGAATGGGCGCTTATGGCGCGCGAACCCTTCCTTTAAGATGGCCGCTATTAACTAACGGGCAAATCGCCATCAAAACGGAGGGGACTATGAAGGGACGAAGGGGGCATCATCTTATCGGCCTGTTGAGCTGTGCATGCGGGCTCGCCATCGCCAGCGGCGCGGCGGCCCAGCAGGTGGAGCAGGGCGCAGCAGAGTCGGATGTTTCGGAAATCATCGTGACCGCCACGCGCCGTGCAGAGACGCTGCAGGAAACGCCTTTGGCAGTCGATGTCGTTTCAGGACAGGAGATCGCCAAGCTCAACCTGTTCGACGTCAAGGATATCCAGAACGTCGTTCCAGGCCTGACACTGGAAAATGGCGATGGTCGCAGCAACATCGCGACATTGCGCGGCATCTCCTTCAATCCGGACAGCGGATCGAGCGACGCAGTTCAGGTTTATTTCAACGAAATCGACGTTGATCCCAACACATTCTTCAGCGCCATATACGATATCGGCCAAGTCCAGGTCCTGCGCGGCCCTCAGGGCCTGTTCCGTGGCAAGGTGTCGCCCGCTGGTTCGATCGTCATAGGCTCGGCTCGCCCAGACCTGAGCAAGCCGGCCGGCTACGCACAGGCAGCGGCCAGCGACCTTCATGCCTACAACTTCCAGGGTGCTGCGTCCGTGCCGATCATCCAGGACAGCCTGGCTGTTCGCGGCGCGCTCCTATATGACCGGAACCGCGCCGGTCAGGTAAAAAATGTCGACGGGCGTAAATCCTACAACGAAACGATGAGCGGGCGTATTTCGCTTGCCTGGCAACCATCGTCCGAATTCCGTGCGGACTTGGTCTATCAATATCTTTGGACAGATACGCGCCCGTTCCGTGCCGTCTTCGGCTCTGGTAATCAGCCAAGCCCGAGCAGCTTCTTCCCATTACGCAGCGGTCCTGCGATCAGCTTGAAAGACCGCCTGGCGGTTAACGAAGGTGCGTTGCGGTTCACCAATGAAACGCATCTGATCACGCTCAACACCAATTATAATTTTGGTTGGGGCGAACTGGTATTCAACGGGGGATATCAAAAAACACGTCTGGAGCAGCAGCGCGACCAGGACGAGGGCAATGCGGTCCCTGGCTATCAGCTGAACCAGCATGTGCACACACCCTATGATCTCTGGACCGCGGAAGTCCGTCTTCAATCGCCAAGCGACTCTCGTCTGAACTGGGCCATTGCAGCTAACTACGACTATTCGAAGTTCAACGACGTCCGCGTGAACCAGAGCAACGACGCCTTCTTCACCGATCCGTTCGGGACGATCTTCCCCGGAATGACGGGCCCGGGGCCGGTGCCTCCGCAGATTTTCGTATTTCCCGTCGATGTGTCGGTCATACTCCCGATCCTCAGCAAATCCTATGCAGTGTCAGGTTTGCTCGGATATGAAGTGGTTGATGGCTTGACCATAACCGGCGGTCTCCGCCAAACTTGGGGTACGACGACCCGTTCCCAGCGCCTCATCATCCCGGCCATTGGCACTGATACCACTACAGTAAGTGTAGTGAAGCCGAGCGCTTTGACCGGCGGTGCGGCCATCAGCTGGAAGGTAAACCCTGATCTGAACATCTATGCAAACTACGGTCGGTCTTTCCGTCCGGGTGTCGCAGCCACAGGTGTTTCGACTCCACTCGATCCGCAATATCTGCAAACTCCTGACGAGACGTCGGACGGGGTTGAAGTCGGTCTCAAGTCCAGCTTGTTCGATCGCAAGGTCACCCTTAACATCGCCGCATTTTACCAGAAGTTCAAAAACTATGTGGACTTCGCTCCGTCATTAACGACCAATTCGTCACGCGTGCCAGGTGCCGTCGACACGGCGGCTGCGCCGCTGCCGACTTTCGGCGACGCCATCAGCAAGGGTGTTGAAGTTCAACTCGGCTTTCAACCTTCTCAATGGGTAGACTTGAACATCAATGCGACCTACGCGGATGCCCACTACGATAACGCTAAACTTTATTGTAACGACTATAATGGTGACGGCGTCCCGGACTCAATCGGAACGCCCAGCGTGCCCGGAACCGAACAGGTTGCTGTCTGCGCTCGTAACGATCGCATCGCCGATGTGCCAAAGTTCAGCCTGACGAGTAATGGCGAAGTCCGCTTTGGCATGGGTTCACTCACCCCATTCATCCGCGGTCTTCTGTCCTATCGGCCGGGCTATAAGTCACAAAACAGCAATTATACCTACCGGGATTTCACAAAAGTCGATCTTTTCGTTGGCCTTCGCGGCGAGGACCGTTGGGAACTCAACCTGTTCGTGAAGAACCTTCTCGACCAGACGCGTGCGCAGCGGGTGTCACAGGGCAACTTCCAGATTGGAACGAGCGCACTGCCGGGTCTCGAAAGCTTTGGTACCATCCCGTTCGACTCAGGCTACCGCCTGGCGAATATCACGCCGCCGCGTGAATTTGGCGCCACGCTGAGATTTAATTGGTGATCAATTGGCCGGGGATCAGCAAGGTGATCCCCGGCCGTCAATATGCCCTATCGAGTAATCCTGCTTTGTCGGCAGGTTGTTCGACTTAGTTGCGGAACGAGATATGAATCTGGCATTTCGATCCGCTCACTTTGCCCGATGCACTGCTGTCGCAATGTCGAGCTGGCTGTGACGTGTGACGTGCTCCCCGGCTGTCCTTCAGATGCGATTAGAGCCGGGCAGTTTCGTTGCGCATGCGCGCGGATGAAGCCATGACCGGCACAAACCGTTACAATTACAGATCGCTCAAAAAGACAAAAGGCGCCCAGACGAGCCGCGGGCAGCCCAACTTCTTCTTGATTCACTGAACAGCTACGTGCCGATGTTGTCGAGTTGCACCAGCAGCACGTCGTTGGTCCGAAGGGAAATGTTGCGACGAAAGTTTCCATCCGAGCCGATTGTCACTGTCCGGTCGACCTCGGGCGCGTCTTTTGTGAGGTTCTGCAGGATGGAAATCTGTTCCGGCGTCAGCTTGTCGGGGCGACCCCATTCCATATAGCGGGTGTAGGGGTCATTGGCCTTGTAGCCGGTGCGGTAGACCCGCAGCCTGTAGTTGCCCGGCTTGAGCGAGGACAGGTTCAGTTCGACCGGCGCCAGCTTCGCCGCCGGGTGAATCTTGGTGTAAAAGGGGCGGTTGCTCTCCTTCTGATCAGGAATCGCATAGTTCCAGATCACCCCCGCGAAATTGTCTCCCTCGCGCGTCAGCCAGGATTCCTGGTCGCTGTTGCGCAATTCCTGCGAACCAAGCGCATTGAGATATTTATAGGCGAAGAAGGCGGATTTGCGGATGCCTTCGCGGTTGACCAACCCAAAGCCGCCATGGAATGGCGTGGGCGGCGGGCCGGGTTCCTCGAACAGATCGGAATAGACCCAGTAGCTCATGGACTGCGCGTCCTTTTCGGTTCCTTTCAGCTTGTTGAGGATGAACGGGGCGCTCAGATAGGCGTCGTGAATGGGATCGCGCGGATTGTAGCTCGTGCTCCATTCGGTGATGTAGAGCGGCAGGCCGGGCTTGGATGAGGCCTCGATCTCGGCGCGCACCCTGCGGATATCGCCGATCACCGCGTCGCGATCGGGAACCAGCTTGTTATCGCCCTCGCCCTTTTCGTCGAGGAAGCCTCCGGCCACGCCATAGGTATGGGTGGCGACGAAATCGACGGGCACATTGTTCGCTTGCGCATGCGCGATGAATTCAGGAACCCATGCCACGCCCGCGGTGGCCGGGCCGCCGACCTTCAGCGCCGGGTTCACGCCGCGAATGGCCTTAACCGTGGTATCATAGAGCCGGAAATAGGCTTGCTTATCTGCATTGACCCAGAAGCCGTCGAGATTGGGCTCGTTCCACACCTCGAAGCGCCAGCTTTCCACCTCTTCCCTGCCGAAATTGGCTTCCAGATTCTGGACGAAGGCCGTGATGAAATCGGACCATTTGCCCCAATCCTTGGGCGGCGACACATTGCCCTTCCAGTAAAAGATAGTCTGGTCAGTCGAGGCCAGATCATTGGGCATGAAGCTGACTTCGATCATGGGCTTGAAACCGGCCTTGAGCACCGCGCGATAGACCTGGTTCACCCGGTCGAAATTATAAAAGGGCCGTCCGTCAATCTCGCGATAGGCATCGGTGTAGGTCGTAAAAATGCCGTGGAAGCGGATATATTTGAAACCGGTCTCATCATGCACCAGGCGCATTTGGTCCTGGTTTTCCTTGCGAAGCAACAGGCCGGCATGACCCGAGCCCACACAATCCTGCCAGGCCGTGCTCATCGGTCCCGCGATCGCGTTCATGTCGGCGGCGATTGTACGCGCATCCTTTGCCTGCGCCTGTGCCAGGGGCAGCGACAGGCTCGCCGTCATTGCGACCGCCAGCATTGTTCCGGAGAGAAATTTCATCAGGCACCGTCCTCCATCCGTCCAGGCCGAGAACAGGCGATGATCGCCGGGACCGATGCGGGATAAGGGGCGGCAAAAGCCCGCACCACACCCGCTCGGAATTCGGGGCTCGACCGACCACCTGCTGATGGAAACCCTCGCACCCTGTCCTCTTCAACCGTTGTTGGCCAGCCATGCCGGCATTTGCCTCTGCCAGAATTCTCTTGGCATCGACGAAGTTTATGGTAGCGCTACCTATTAGCGAATACAAGGACCTGCATGGTCGAAATGGAACCCCGGTCTTGCAAGGCCGAATCCGGTTTGAAGTGCGGGGCGCGACAATTGGTGGACCGCCTCGCGCGCGAAGGACGGTAACGGCACCTGTGGGCAATGACAAAACGGAAAAGTCCCGGTTGCCCGCCGGGCGGAGATGAGAGGACGGAGAGAAAATGGCCGATTTCAGCAAGCGGGAAATCCTGGGCGGTGCGGCGATCGCAGCGTGCGGGCTAAGTGCGGCCGCACGGGCAAGGACGGGCGGGGCGGGCGCTGAAGCCGCGCCTTCGATTCTGCCGGGACGTTTCAATTCCAGCGTGATGTCGCTGAAAGGCTATGAAACGCCCGCATGGTTCCGTGACGCCAAATTCGGCATCTGGTCGCACTGGGGACCGCAGGCGGTGCCGCGCCAGGGCGACTGGTATGCCCGCTTCATGTATGTGCCGGGCCACCCCCATTATGACCATCATGTCAAAACTTACGGCCATCCGTCCGGGTTCGGCTACAAGGATATCCTGCCGCTCTGGAAGGCCGAAAAGTTCGACCCGGATGCGCTCATGAAAAAATATGCTGCCGCCGGAGCGAAATATTTCGTTTCAATGGGCGTGCATCACGACAATTTCGACCTGTGGCGGTCAACCCATCATCGCTGGAATGCGACGGCAATCGGGCCAAAGCGTGACATCGTGGGCGACTGGCAGAAGGCCGCGCGTGCGCACGGCCTGCGCTTTGGCGTATCCGAGCATCTGGGCGCCAGCTACACCTGGTGGTATCCCAATCATCTTTATGATCAGTTCTGGCCGAAGCTGGGCATGGCCTATGACGGCGCCGATCCCAAATTCACGGACCTGTATCACGACAATCGTGACGAGCCGTTCCGCAACACGACACAAAGCTGGTACACGACAAATCGTGCCTTCCAACAGACGTGGTTCCAACGCATTCGCGACCTGATCGATAGCTACCAGCCCGATCTTCTCTATTCCGACGGCGGCCTGCCGTTCGGCGAGATCGGCCGGTCGCTGGTCGCGCATTATTACAATCGCAGCATCGCGCGGTCAGGGAAACTGGACGCAGTCTACGCCTGCAAGGATACGGGTTCGGGCGAGTTCCATGCCGAAGCCTCCGTGCAGGATGTGGAGCGGGGCGTGCTCAAGGGCATCAATCCCTTGCCGTGGCAGACCGATACGTCCAACGGCGACTGGTTCTTCAGCGAAACGCATCCTTTCAAGACGTCGGCGCAGGTCGTGACGATGCTGGCCGATATCGTGAGCAAGAACGGCAACATGCTGCTCAACATCGTGCAATATCCCGACGGCAGCCTGCCGCCTGAATCGGAAAGCCTGCTTGCCGACCTCGCCGCCTGGATGAAGGTCAATTCCCCCGCGATCCACGGCACGCGGCCCTGGAAGATCTTCGGCGAAGGCCCGACCGAGACGGCAGCAGGCATGTTCCAGGAGAGTGGCGACTACACCCCGCGGGACATCCGGTTTACCACGAAGGGCGAAGCACTTTACGCGATCACGCTGGGCGAACCCGCTGGCCAGCTGGAGATCATGTCGCTGGCCAGGAATAATCCGAATGAACCGCGTGCGGTGCGCCGCGTGCGTCTGCTGGGGCTCCGGCGTGACCTGACGTTCCGGCAGACGGGACAGGCGCTGGTCATCGACCTGCCATCGCAAATGGCTGCCCGACACGCCAGTGCGTTCGAGATACTGTTCGGCTGATCCCTGGCCGCTGAGATGCGCCAGCATCTCAGCAGCTTCGTATTACATCGCGCCGACGATCCGGATGTCGGCGACACCGGCGGGCGCGCCCGCCGGTGCCTCGATCCTGACCCGCAGGCGCGAACCGATCACGTGTTTCACGTCAATGGTGCGCGTCTGCGCGGTATCGGCGGTAGCCGATTGATCGGCCACGGCGACCCACAATCCATTCTGGTCCTCTACTTCCGCGACAAAGCGATAATTGCCGGGCTGCGGGAAGGTGATTTCCAGCCTGCGGAACTGCAGGATCTTTTCCGGGCTGATCGAGACCCATGGCGCATCATCGCCTTCCCCTGCCATCCACCAGGTGCCCGGATCGCCGTCATTGACCAGCCGGGATGAGTGGCCGCTGGCGCTGGAACTCGCGCCGGTAGGGTTGTCCTGCCCGAATATGGCGTCGGGGAAGTACATGAATTCGGCGTCGGTTCGCCTGGCCTCGGCATAAGGCCGGTCGGGCGCCAGCGGAGTCACGCCGGGCACGAACGCGGGGCCGCCGGTCGTTTCGATGGTCAGCGTAGCATCCTTGAGGCCGGGCGAGCTCACGCGCAGGATGCTCTTGCCCGATTGCCAACTGCGCATCGTGATCGCCGCCTGCCCGTCGCGGATCGGGATGTCGCTGTCGGGTGCGAAGCGGATCGTGCGGCCGGTCGGGAGCTCGCCTGGGCCAGATTCAATGGAGAGCGTCACGGGCGGGCTGTTGCTGAGCGCGCGGCCGTGGGCATCGACCACGGTCACCACCAGATGCACATCGTCGGTGCCGTCGGCCCGCTCGATCACCGGGCTGCTCGAGGTCAGGCGCAGCCCGGCCGGCTTGCCTGCCTCGGGCCATTGCGGCGGCGCTATGCCGCGATAGGCGTTGCGGAACCAATAGTAGCTGCGCTTGGGCAGGCGCGAATAATCGACCACGCCCATCGACCCGAACCGGCGCCCGACGATCGAACCATGGTCGAACCCCGCCCAGACAGCTTCGCCCGAGCGCCACGGGAGCCGCCAGGAATATTCGACGCCTTTCGCGGCGCCGGGCGTGTTCACCAGATCGCCCCAGGGCGCCTCATAGGGGCCGGGGCGGTCGAACATGGGCGATCCATGCTCGGACACCACATTGGGGATGCCGGGATCGGGAAACAGCGCGGAGCCGTCGCCATTGTAGCCGGCGATGTCGCCGAGCTTGTCGATCTCGCCCCGCTGCGCGCCGCCGATCGCGGCAGGCCGCGTGGGATCGAGCTGGTGGCTCAGCGCGACCAGCTCCTTCAGGAAGCGACGCACCTCCGGCATGACTTCGCCCGCCGAGAAGAACGGTTCGTTGCTCATGCTCCAGACGATGACCGACGGATGATTGCGCGTGATGCGGATCATCTCGGTCAGCTGCTGTTTGACGCTATCCTCGAAGCCCGGCCTGTGCTTGGGATCGACCGGATAGGCGCTTGCCATCCACGTGCCGTCGGCTCCGAAGCCCCCGATGCCCCAAAATGGTGTTTCGGACCAGAACAACATGCCGATCCGGTCGGTCGCCCCGGCGAAGTGCGGATCGTGCGGGTAGTGCGAGCCCCGGATGAAATCGAAGCCCGCATCCTTCATCATCTGCACGTCGCGCTCCATGGCGCGGTTGGACACGGCATCCCCCCAGCCGGCCTGGTCCTGATGGACATTGGCGCCCTTGAAATAGCGGTGCTTGCCATTGAGGAAAAAGCCCCGGTCGGCGGTCCATTCGAACCAGCGGAAGCCGAAATCGGTCTCGTAGCGATCAACAGGCCGGCCGTTGGCGATCACCGTCGTCACCGCCTTGTAGAGGACGGGCGTTTCCGGGCTCCAGAGCGCCGGGGCGATGATCGGCCCGGAGCGCTGGCTCACCGTCGCGATGCCACCCGCCGCAAGCCGCTCCGCGCCGCCGTTCATCGTCGCGACGATCTTGTCGGCGGGATCGTGGATGTCAGTGCGCACGGACAAGGTCACAGGTCTCGTGCCATCGTTGCGCACTTCGGTATCGATCGCGACCCTGCCGCTCCGTTCGGACAGTTCGGGCGTTGTCACCTTGGTCCCGTACCAGGCGACATGTACCGGATCGGTCGTCACCAGCCAGACATCGCGATAAATGCCGCCTTGAAACACATGCTCACCCGCCCGCGGCGCAAGGGTGGGCCCCCAGAGATTGTTGACGCGCACCGCGATGCTGTTTTCGCCCGTCCTCACGGCTGCGGTGACGTCGACGGAAAAGCCGGTATAGCCGCCGCGATGGCGGCCGACCGGATTGCCGTTGACGAAGATTTCGGCGTCCTGGAATGCCCCTTCGAATTCAAGGAAGATCCGCCGGCCGCGCCATGCGCCCGGAACGGTCAGCTGTTTCCGGTACCAGCCATAGCCGGTGTAGAATTGAGACGCCTGAAAATAGGGTATGCCAAAGCTGTGCGGCAGGCCGACTGACTGCCAATCGGCATCGTCATATCCCGGTTCTCTTGCGCCCGGCGCATCGCCGAGGTGGAACCGCCAATCGGCGTTGAAATTGCTTCGTTCGCGCGCGACCGACGCCGAACGCTCCTCATCCGCGCGCGCGGCGGCTTGGCTTGGCGCGATCGCGGCAATGCCCAGCAGAGCTGCCGCCAGCACCATCAGCCACTTCATCCGTTGTTTCATCGAGCTCTCTGGTGCGGGAAGCAGGAACGCCGGCGTAAGCGGGCGCGGTTATCCAGAGTTTGGACGGCATTACTGAGCGGGCGCTTCTCGCTGGGTTTCGAGCAGCTGGGGATCGCTGGCCAATTTGTGGATGTAGGCGCGGCGCGCATCGGCGCCGCCCTTCATGTCGCTATATTCGTTGCGCTGATCTTCGGTCAGAACAATCTTGGCGTAGCCCCTGTTAACCATGCACCGGCGCACGACCTTGAACATCATTTCCTTGATCCGCGCATATTGCTCCTCCGGCTTGGCGGTGGCGATGACCGCCTGCTGCTCAGCGCCTTTGCGCGCGGCAATATCCAGACCATTGTGCACATAAACAGGACTGTCGTCCGACCGCCCCATTTGCCCGGCATCCAAGCTCAAGGCCGCCTGAGCGGAAGCGTCTATTGCCTCCAGCTGCTGTGACGCCCGCGCCAGCGTCTTCACTTCCTCGCTATTGTCGATGTTCACCGCCAGCCCCTGCATCCCGCATTCCAGTGCGTCGGCGCGATACTGGGTATAGTCGACATCGGCCTTGGCCCAGATAGTCTGCGGCGCTGCCACCTTTGCATCGGCACTGACGGCCGGCAAGCTCAGGAGCGCGACGCATGTCAGAAACTTCCAGTGAATTTTCAGAAAGCTGTTCACGATAATTTCCAGTCATGCTCGAAGGGCTGCGGCGTGACAGCATCGCCAACCGTGTGCCGCAAGGAAGGGATCGCCCAGAGTCCATATTATACAAGCGCCTTTTGGGGGGCCTTGCAGTGGCGATCGATGAAATCCTGATGTGAAGTGACTGCCTGCGCTGAACGCATGATCTCCTCGCGCCGCAATTTCAGACCCGTGCGGATCTGCTCCAGCGGATGGAAATCAGCCGCCACGGCGTAGCGCTCTGGAACGGCGCCGTTGCCCAACAGGATGGCGACCCAGCTCGGTTCCATATAGGATTCGGAATCTTCCAGGGCGACCTGGCCGCTGGCGTTCCAGACATCAAGCTTGTGCCGAAGGCTGTCGGGTATCTCTATGTTCCGGCACGCCGACCACAACGGTTCGGGACGGCGCGACAGATAATAGTGCGCGATGATGAAATCGCGGATGCGTTCGATCTCGCGTGTGGAGATCCGGTTATATTCGTCGCGTAGAACGGGATCGATAGTCCGTTGGGGGAAGTATTTAAGCAACTTCAAAACCCCCATGACGATCAACTGTATACCGGTCGACTCCAGGGGCTCAAGAAAGCTGGATGCAAAACCGATCCCTATGCAATTGCGGTTCCAGAATTGCTTGCGGTGCCCCGACGTAAAGCGAAACAGCCGTGGATCAGCCAGCGGTTCGCCGTCGATACTGCCCAGCAAGGTTTCGCGCGCCGCTTCGTCGCTCCATAAATCCGAATTATAGACCATGCCATTGCCGCTGCGATGTTGCAGCGGGATAGTCCAGCGCCAGCCTCCCGCGTGCGCGGTAGATCGGGTAAACGGCATGGGCTCGCCGGTGCGTCTTGATGGCACCGCGATGGCGCTGTTGCAAAGCAACCAGTGCGACCAGTCGACAAAAGGCGTGCCCAACGCATTTCCCAGCAGTGCGGATGCGAAACCCGTGCAGTCCAGGAAAAGATCGCCGGGAACCGTCTGGCCATCAGCAAGATGGATAGCGGTAATATTGCCGGACCCGCCATCCAGATCGAAGTGCGTCATCTTGCCTTCGATACGCCGCACCCCGAGTTCGGTTGCGACATCGCGCAGATAGCGGGCATAGAGTGAAGCATCAAAATGATAGGCGTAATGATAGCGCTCGTTATGGGGAGCGAAATTGTTGTTTTTCGCGACCGCGTAGGCAAAGGAATAATCGTCAATGGGACAATCTTCGCCTGATTGCCGCATTCTCAGCCAATAATGGTGGGTCGATATCCCCTCGACCGCATGGCCATAATCGCTGAATGCATGAAAATGCCGGTTTCGGGCAACGCCCCAGTCGCAGAACTCAATGCCGAGCTTGAACGTGCCTTGGGTTTTTCGGACAAAATCGAATTCATCAATCCCCAGCATGGCATTGCACTGCGTCAACAGCGGAACCGTGGCTTCCCCAACGCCAATGATCCCGATTTCCTCTGACTCGACGAGAGTGATGCGGGTTTGATGGCGATCAATTTTCTTGGCCAGCAGCGCGGCCGCTATCCACCCTGCGGCACCGCCACCCAGAATGACAATGTCCCGCAGATGACCATTATTCATTGATACGCCTCATCATGAACATGCCCGACATCATGTGTTGCTGAACAGGTCTGGGGCTATTGGGCGTTCGAAAATGAGAAGGGTGCCTCGTCGGGAAGCACCCTTCAATACTCAGACCGTCAGAATTTCACCCTTACAGACAGGTCGTAGCGCTGATCGCTGACGTTATAGTCATAAGGCTGCAAGACACCCGGTACAGGCTCCTGATAGGTTTTCGAAATCGTGTTGAGAATGTTGTTCGCGTTGAACGAGACGGAAACCTTCTCGCTCACCTTGTAGTCCAAACCCAGATCCAGATAGCCGGCTGCCGCAATCCACGCCGGAACCATGTTATATACCGGATAGGAATGATCCGCGTCAAAGTTGGTCCCGCTGGTGTTGAGCGTGTAGGGATTGCCGCCGTTCGTCGCAAAGGACAGCGGATTGACGTTGGTCGACAGCAACGCCTTGTCACGCCAGTTGTATGCTAGACGGACATTGACCCTGTCACGACTGTACAGCAGCTGGATATTGTAAGCCCATTTCGACAGGCCGGCATAGGGCAGGTTCGGGTAGGTTTGCGGAATCGTGCCATCCGGATTGAGGCCGCCACCCGGGCCGTTACCGAAGACGCTGTTGGCTTGCTGCGCAGGGTTTTTGCTGTCGATGAAGGTCAGATTGCCCTCGATCCCGAAGCCGCTGAGCCATCCCGGCAGCTTGTCGAAAAACGTGCGGCCGCCGATCTCAAAACCCTTGATAGTAGCTTTTTTCGGCGCCGTTCTGTTCTGCAGATAAAGCCAGGGAAGATCCAGCGTTACATCCGTCTCGACCGGATCATCCGGATCACCGTCAACAGCCACCGCCGGAATGGGCAGATTGTTCTGGATGAACGAGTAGAACTGCGGTTGATCCTTGATCTGCTTGGCGAACAGACCAAGGTAGACCAAGCTGGACGACGACGGATAAAATTCGAACGACAAATCCTGGCTGGTAATCATGGTCGGCTTCAGATTTGCGCCGCCGTCCCTGACCTGAACACCTGTGAGAATAGAGGGCGCCAGCGGGTTGGTGGGATTGGCGATCGTCCTGGCGCCGATGAAACCGCCCGCACGGATGTCGTTGAGATTCGGCGGAGCCGAAGACAGTGACGCCGCGCCACGAACGATGAACCTGTTGGTTACATCGAACTTGATGTTGAACGATGGTAGCACCCGCGTGTATTCATAGTTGCGGGTCTGCGTGGAATAAGCCGCTGTGAGCGAATAGAGCGTCGGGAATGTCGCGCCGGGCAAACCCTGCTGTGCGGCGAAATATGCATTACTGTCTGCCTCGCTCAGAGCGAGGTTTTCTGCGGTCGGCGTACTCAGAAGACCGCTCGCCCGCAGCTTGTCGTGGAATATACGAACGCCGATATTACCCGAGAATGGCGGAATAATTCCGATACGGTCGTGCGCGAACTTGACCTGAGCATAGGCAGCAATCGTGTTGATACGGCTCCGGGTCTCGTTCAGACCCTGATCGATATATTCCGTCCAATACTCATCTGCGGTTCCGCCCGGAATTTGACCATTGTAGGTCTGAAGCAAATGGTACCAGTCGTAGCTCTCCATGAGAGATCGGCTTGGTACAAACAATTGCGCGGGAACGGCAACCTTGCCGTCAAAGAAGTTGGGGAAGCTCGAAACCTCATAATCCGACTGCCGGACATGGGGATTGGTGAGAAACTGAATATTTCCCGGCCCCGCCGCAGCCCACTCCGGCCCTGACGGTTTCGACAGCCAGTTCTGACCCAATGGAGCAAAATAGGTTCCCACGAAATTGTCATGTTCGGTTCGTCTGGAGGCGCGAGCGCCGACGGTGATCGCGCGCAGGAAGCCATCGTCACTGACCCTGTATTCCAGATCGACGTTGCCGGCCAGCATGGTCCCCTTGTTATCGGGCTCATGATAGGCGAACCGGGAAAGATAGGCTGTCGACGCATTGAGCAAGTCGGCAGGAGAAAGGCCGGAAACCACAGGAAGCGATCCGGTCAGGTCGACGTCCATGGAGTCGATCGCCGGGTTGATCTGATTGAGGCCGACATTGAACTGCTTTCCGGTCATGCGGGAGTCGACATATTGCACGGCGCCGCGCACCGCCACCCGGTCACTGGGGGTCCAGACGAAGCTCTGCGAAATATCCAGCGTGGAATTCTTGCTGTGCGATATCGACGAACTGCTGCTGGGGTCCAGTGCTGCGGGAGCCGTACACTGCACCAGACGGGGACCGCCCGGCACGATCGGAGCGCTGCCATCCACCGACCAGTCCCACTGAAGTGTCGATGCAGGCGCGCCGTAGGTGGCGCCGCAATCCATCAGATATTGGGAGGGGAACCAGTCGCCGATACCGAAAGTCGTGTTCTCGAACGGCAGCGACTTACCGGTAGACGCGACCGTCAGCGTCCCCTTCCGAAAGGCGCCATTGGCATCATATTCAACCGGACTGCCCGCCGCAGGCATAAGTGCAACCGTCGGACGTGGGTCCCGGCCCACCGAACCGTTGGTTCCGTAGCTGTCCGCGGTGTATTGCGAGAAGAATAGGGTGTTGGTCAGCGTCAGGTTCGAAGACGGCCTCCACTGAATGGCCTGGTAGGCGCCAAGGCGATCGCGCCTGCTCCGATTATAATCCCACTGAATCGAACCGGGAACGAAGGCGAGCCCGTCATCGCGTACAGAGGTCGGCACATATTGGGCAAACATGGCGCCTACCTGCAGCTTGCTGCTCTGCTGGTGCAGACGGCTGTAGGCAAGATCCCACAGCACGCCGATTTCGCCGATTCCCGTGTCGAACCGCTTGGAGAACATGGCGGAAATGTTGGGAGAGCCCTTCGCGACCTGGCTGCCGTAACTGCCGCCCAGGGTGACGTTGAACTGCCTTTCCTTGAAATCGAACGGCACATGCGTGCGAAGATCGACCAGCGACGCGCCACCTTCGATCATGTCGGCGCGCGACGCCTTGTAGACGTCCACCCCTGCCATCAACTCGGGCGTGACTTCGTTCCAGCTGATGGCGCTTGCGCCGTTGGCGCTAAACAATTGCCGCCCGTTGAGCGTGCTCGAATTGAAGGGAAGACCGCGCACGGTAATGCCGGTGCCTTCGATCTGGAATGCGGTGTTACCGCCGTTTGTTCCGGTGAAACGTGAGATCGAGACACCCGATACGCGCTGAAGAACCTCGGTAATCGAATTGTCGGGAAGCCTGCCGGCCTCGTCCGCCGTCACCGAGTCGACGATCGTATCGGCGTCTCTTTTGATGTTGATCGCGGTTTCGAGCGCTTTGCGGCGAGCCGTTACGATGATGGCCTCATCGTCCTTCTTGGCGGCGGATGCCGCTTCGGGCTCAGCATCTTGTGCATAGGCGGGCGACGTCAACCCAGCGCCACATATTGCGAGCGCAACGCAACTGACCCCCGCCGAAAATTTTATTGCAAACATTTCCGGCCACCTCTCCCAGAATGATATTTCCCCGTCCGTCTTTTCGCGGATGGAACTTTAATCTGTCCATTTGTCTGATTAGTCAAGCAGAATGTGGTAGCGATAACATAACTATTGGCCGATGAAAAATCCGCTGGCCTATCGCGGCTGGTGACGCACCAGGCCTCCCGTCCAGATCGGTCGGGACCATAAGGATCAGAATGGTTGAGCCGACGGCCGCCCCACGATCACTCCTCGGCCGTGCGGCGCAATATAAAGGAGGCCCGGTTCGACCATATCGCCTGCAATTGCACGCAATTCGCCATATTGATGGGCATCGTCATTGATCCGCACCCAGCTCGCAGCCTCGTCATCCGATCGCCACAAACCTTCTACGCCCTTGACCTTGCCCCACAGGAAAATGGCGGGATAGCCATTTTTGGTCGTCGCGGCGCCGAACGATATCAACCAAGATTCATCCACATTGCCTATCTGGTCCATCTTCGACTTACTGTCGGGTGAATGGAAGAGGCCCAACGAGGTTGCCAGCCACAGGTCTCGGCCGCGACTCGGCACCACGGCCAGTTGGGCGCCCTGCCAGGGCTCGAGCTTTGGCAGCCCATCGACGAGCACGTTAAATTGCGCACCGCCGTCGCCGCTTGCCAGTATGCGCGAGGTGGACCGGTCAAATACGTAAAAGATGCCGTCATACACCTTGTCGGCAATAGGTTGCAGGTTTTGCCCGTCGTCAACCGGCCACCCGGAAGACCGTTGCCAACTCATTCCGCCATCCGTCGAATAATGGGCTCCGTCCTTTTCCGGCGCCCAGACGAGTGCTGTTCCGCGGGCCGAGATTGCGATCCTGCCGGGACCACGCCACCCTTCACCTCCTGTCGGCCTCTTGTAGGGGGTCGAAGCGAATGATTCCCAACTCGCGCCACCATCGCGTGAACGGAAACCGTTGTTCGGTGAATTGGCGGTGGTCCGAACCAAGATCTCGGGCCTCAATCCTGCATAGTCGATACTGAAGTTATTCTCCTTATTGGGTGTGAAGAGGCGTGCCGATGGCGAATGGGCGAGGTCATCCCAAGCCGCGCCCGCGACATCGCCCATCGCGGACATCACCCTGGCGCCGCGGGTGGGTGACACCAGCTGCAAGCTTACTGTCTCTTCGAGATTGTGGACCGCAAAGTCGAAATCGACTGTCTGGTCGCTCTTGGCTGAGGTAAAATTGCGGCTCATCCAGATGCCGAAGCCTGTGCCATAGATCATCTCTTCGGCATCGAATGGATTGAATTTCAGGTCTGAAATCCAGTGTCCCATGTCGTCTTTGCCATTGAGGTAATTGACCAGCCAGGGATAGCCTTCCGATAGATGGCGCGCTTTATCCTGCAACCCGGTCCAAGATTGACCGCCATCGTGAGACACATAGATGTCGTCGCCCGGATGCCAACGGTCCAACGTCGATACCGCGACGATGCCATCGCGGGACACATCGATCCCGGAGAAGCCTCCGGACGCATCGGGCGAGGGGCCTTTTGGTGTGACGTCCCGCCATTGGCCGCCTTTGGCATCGCGTTTCCAAACGGCCCCGTTCACGGCATGGCCGGGATTGACCGCGGCTTGCCCGTCGCTCTTCGCAAAAGCGACGTACATTGATCCATCGGGCGCAAAGGCAAGGCGCTGCGGCACCATCTCAGGAAGGCCGGCGACAGCCGCAAAGGATTGACCGCCGTCCCGGCTGTGCACAAGAGCGCCCGCGCCATCGGCTGTGCCCGCCCACAAGGACGAGGGATCGGAAGGGTCGGCCGCGATCAGGCTAAACGAACGTTGAGACGCACGAGATCGACTGAAGCTACGTCCTCCGTCGGTGCTCATCCACAACCCATCTTCGTTCGAACCGTAATAGAGGACGTCTGGATTGTGCGGGTCGACGGCCAGGCGCTCGCCGCTGCCGCGCCCGTCGGCATTGCCGCCTACATGGATTGGCAGTTCGGTAATTTGCCAAGTTCCTCCACGATCATTTGAGCGCAGAATCGCACCCTTGCGCGACCATTGATTGAGATAAAGCCCGCAGGCGGCATAGACCTTGTCAGGATTTGCGGGATCGATCGCGATGCCGAGCACACCCATAAGATCGCCGTCTCGACGGCTTAGATGGTCCAGCAGTGGAAGCCAACGCTTGGCCGCATAGTCATACCGGTAAAGGCCTCCGATGTCGGTTCGCGCATAGAGAATGCCTTGTTCGCGCGGATGATAGACGAAGCCGTCGACAAAGCCGCCGCCGCCGAAGGGTAGCGTATGCCATGTATAGGGCGCGGCCTGTGGCGCCATCGAAGGACGGGCGGAAAGCGGCTGGTTGGGAAACAGCAGGCAACACCCCAGCAGCGCCATTGCTGACCTGCGGCTGCAACGCCGGATTTTCATAGCATCTCTCCCATTCTCGTTCGTCGCTCAGTTGGTGCCGGGTCGTTGGATTCATCAGCCGAATTGCTGCTCCAGGATTCGGTCTTCGCGCGGCTCGGCAAGAATCCTGGCGTCGGTGGGCGCGGCCACGGACGGCCGCCTGGTTCGCCGGATACTGGACTGAACCCTGGGTGTTTCGACGAAAGGCCGTGCCTTTACTTTATGGGCATCGAGAATCCGGTCGCTGGCAAGTCCGCTGCATTGTAGAGATTCACAATGGGACTGGCCTGCCAGAGATAGCGAACCTCCCGCGCATCGGGATCCACCGGCAACAGGATGGTTTCGCCGTCCAGTTCGCCGTTTACAAATCGGCAGCTGGCCGCGGCATTGCACAGTTCAAATCCGATTGCCGACCCGCCACCTACCAGCTTGAGCGGGCCATGGGCGAAGCGAACCGCGATGCCCTTTGCTGTCCGCGCAACCGAAATCGGCGCTGGTCCGCGATCTTCGACGTCCTCGCCAAGGGCGATGTGCCGGGCCGCCAAGGCAAGCCGCTTGCCGACGTCCTGCTTGTTGGTGGGATGAATGTCACCGACCTGGCCGATGTCGACGGCACTCGCCATGCCGACCTGCGGATCGGCATCCGCGACGCGGCGCTGGACATCACGCAATTGCCCCCAGTTGTCGTTCGACGGGACAGAGGCAAGCGGCCCGAAATTGGCGAGCTGGACCATCAGGAAGGGCTTTGTGTCGAATCGCTTGCGCCAGTCAGCAATCAGCAGGGGCATGAGTTCGGCATACCCGTTGGCGTCGCTCACATTGGCCTCACCCTGATACCAGGCAAAGCCCGTCAGGGGATAGCCGCGCAGCGGCGCGATCATGCCGTTGAAAAGCGTTGTACGGCCGGCGCCGCCGGTCCACGGCACGCTGGGCGGCACCTCGCCATTCTTGAGCGTCCGTCCCTTGGCGAAGGTCCAGTCGGAAAGCGGCAGGACCGTGCCGTCACCTAGGGTGAGCGTACGCGCCGCCTCACTGACCAGGCCGCCACCGCCACCCGTGTCGACGACCATCACGTCGATGATGTTCTCACCGGCCTTCAACGCGCCGGCGGGCACCTCATAATCCCGCTTCTTCTGCCAGCCCTGGTCAGCGCCCACGATCTTGCCGTTGATCCGCGTGACGTCGATGTCGTCGACCGCTCCGATCACGATACGCGCGGGCTTTCCGGCCTGCGCCGCGGTCAGTTTCACACGGGCGCGGTAATAACCGATTCCGTCGAAGGTCGCGAGCGCGGGGTCACCCCATTGTTCCCACATCTGCTTGTTCGGCACCGTGCGCCAGACCGCCTTGGCGGGCGCGGTGGCGTCGCCGCCCAACCACTGCTGCAACAGCTTTGCCCAGGTGCTGGCGGCGTTACCCGGATCGCGGGCATATTGGTCCATCAGCGCAAGGTCAGCCCGATAACGCGGCAGCGTCTGCAGCGCGTCGCGGCTGATCCATTCTTCGATCGGCGACCCTCCCCAGCTTGCCGCGATCAGACCGATCGGAATCTTCTGCCTGTCCTGGAGTTCACGACCCATGATATAGCAGGCGGCAGAGAAGTCGGCTGCGCTCTCCGGTGCCGAACGCTGCCAAGCGGCCGGAGCCGAGAAACGCTGCTGGGGCGTCGTGCTTGATTGGCGCGGCACATTCAGAAGCCGCAGCATCGGACGGGTGGAGTAAGGCACCTCAAACATGGCATTGGTTGCATAGCGCAGTGCGAACTCCATGTTGGACTGGCCCGAGCAGAGCCAGACATCGCCGACCATGATGTCATCGAGCCGCTGCTCCTCGCCGCCGCTGCTAACCTTCATGACATAGGGACCACCCGCTTCTCGGCGGGGCAGGGTCACCTGCCATCGGCCCTTGCTGTCCGCTTTGGCGGTATGCGCTTCACCGTCGAAAGTGACGCCGATGTTGCTTCCCGGCTCTGCGGTACCGCTGACCGGGATTTCCCGGCCGCGCTGGAAGACGGCGTGGGAGGTATAGGCCGGGTCAAGAATGAGCGGCGCTGAATTTGCAGCAGCAGGCAGCGCCGCCAGAAGGAGTGCCGGAACGATTTTCATGGTGTGCCTTTCATTCAGAAAGCTTCTGCAGGCGGGCGCACCTCCGGCCGTGTGAAACGGCCCATCGGCGTCCCATATCCTCTTCCTCTACGGTCTTCTATGGTAGCGTTACCAACAACGCTTATCCGCACGCAAGCGGAAATTGGAAGGAGATGTCCGAATGCGACTTTACCGAGCAGGATGCGCGCGACACCGTCAACAAGGGCGCTCTCCATGCAATGCTCATGTTCTGGCCCAAGAGCAGGCTGCACATCGCGTCGCTCGGGTTTCGTGCTCTCCGGTTCGACGATCGCAAAGGCCGAGATCGTCGGCGGCGGTAAATTCTCGTGGAAACAAGAGGATGACGCGCTGGTGCTGAACCTGCCTGCAGCCAAGCCGGGCCAGATGGTGCCAGTCATCCGCTTGCGCGGGGAGGGGCTGGTCAGCAGGGCCTGGGTTCAGGTTTTCAGGATGATATGAAAATGAACAGAGCCGGGTGCGATGCTGTTGCGCTCGGCTTCTTTATTGTACGCCTCTATGTGAAGCGCGCGGGATGTCGCCGAAGCGACACCCCGTCAGTGCCGTTCCTCAGGGCTTGCGGACTGTGATGGCGGTTCCATCATAGACGAGCGAGGTTGCCCCGTTCTCCGCGAAGTCGATCGGCCGCGCCGTAGCCTTGTCATAAAAACGGACGGAAAGGGCCTGCTTGAAAGTCATGCCGTCATGGCCGCCTTCGCGCTTGCCGATGGTCAGCTCGCCCTTGGCTTCATTCCACTGGATGGGAATGCGGGTAAATTCGCCGCGCTTGTATCTCTCGCTGGTGCCATCGTCCTCATAGAGCGAGAAACTGCCGTCAGCGCCGGTGAACACGTGCAGCACGATGGGGCCATCGGGTTCCTCGCGGGTGTACTCGATCTGCGGCCCGGTCGGCACGATCGAACCGGCGCGCACGAACAGCGGCATGCGTTCATAGGGCGCATCAGCGATGATTTCCTGCCCGCCCTTGTGATAGGCGCCGCTGTTGAAATCATACCAGTTGGCGCCGGCGGGCAGATATACCTTGCGGCTGCGAGCCTTGAACTCGGTGACTGGCGCGACCAGGAAGGCTCCGCCGAACATATACTGATCGTTGATGTTGCGGACCTTGAGGTCGGCGGGGAAATCCATGACCATGCCGCGCATGATCGTGCCGTCCTTCTGCCATGTGTCGCCCGCGAGCGTGTAGATATAGGGCATCAGCCGGTACCGCAGCTTCAGGTACCATTCCATGGAAGAATACATGGGCGAACCTTCGGGCGCGATCTCATAGATCTCGCGCTTGGGGGTCTCACCATGGCTGCGGAAGAGCGGGGAGAAGGCGCCGAACTGGAACCACCGCAGGTTGAGTTCGCGCCATTCGTCAATATGCGCGGGGTCCTGGTTCGTGTAGCGATCCTCAAGCGCGAAGCCGCCTATGTCGTGCGTCCAGTTGGGGATGCCCGACATCGAAAGATTGACCCCCGCCGAGATCTGATCCTTGAGATCGTCCCAGCGGGACACGACGTCGCCGGACCAGACCGCCGTTCCCGCGCGCTGGGTGCCGCCGAAGCCGGAGCGCGAAAGGATGAACGGGCGCACGTCGGGCTTCGACGCCAACTGGTGCTGATACACGCCTTCGCTATGCGCCAGCGGGTAGCTGTTGAAGAAGGCTTCACCCGGGCCTTTCGCTGTCGGACCCATGCGGTAGGCGCGCTCCTCGATCGAGATGTTCGAGTGGGAATCCGGCTCATCGGCGTCGAGCCACCAGGCATCGAAGCCCATGTCGCCCAAATTCTCGCGGATCTGCCGCCAGTAAATGTCCTGCGCTTTGGGATTATAGGGGTCGTAGTAGGCGCTGGCATAGCCCGGTCCCACCCAGTCGCGGTACATCTTTGAAATATAGTACGGGTCCTTGGGTTCGCCGGGGCGCTGCTCGACCATGCGCCGGTAGATGCCGCCGACCTTGTCGAGTTCCTTGTAATTGTCCGTGGTAGGATAGAATTTCGGCCAGACCGAAATCATGATCTGCGCGTTGAGGGCGTGGACCTCGTCGACCATGCCCTTGGCATCGGGAAAGCGCGCCTTGTCGAAGCAATGGCACCCCCAGTTTGGATCCTCCCAATAGCGCCAGTCGAGGACGATATTGTCGAGCGGTAGGTTGCGGCGGCGAAACTCACGCACGACGCCGAGCAGTTCTTCCTGCGTTTCGTAGCGCTGGCGGCTCTGCCAGAAGCCATAGGCCCATTCCGGCAGCATCACCGACTTGCCGGTGAGCCTGCGATAGCCAGAGATCGCGCCGTCCATGTTCTTGCCAGCGGTCACATAATAATCGACCGCGCGTCCCAGGTCGGATGCAAAGGAGAGCGAGTAACGATCCGCGTCGGGGATCGGATCGTTGTGGTCGAGCGCTATATAGCCCGCATTGGGGTTCCACTCGACACGGATATCGACGGACTTGCCCGCTGTCATCGGTATATCGAAGTTATTATACCAGGGGTTCCAGTTCTGCCGCCAACGCTCCAGCACCTCCTTCCCGTCGACAAACACCTTCACATAGCTCGACGAATAAAGGCGGAAACGGTGGAGGCCGCTCTTGTCGGGAGTGACCTTGCCGGTCCAGATCACCCGCTGCGTCTGGACCGCGTTGCCGGCAGTATTCTGTCCGGCGGTCGAGGCGACGGTCTGTGCCCTGGCGGCATCCGGCCAGCGCATGCTGTCGCGGATATACTGGTAATTGATGACCTGCTCACTCTGCGTGACGGCAAGCTTGTCGCCCAGATAATATTGCGCGGTCCAGCCGGGCTTGCCGTCGGTTCCGGTGACCTTCAGGCCATTTCCTTTGCTGCCAGCCAGGGCATAGGGTTTGGGATTGCCGAAGCGGGTGATCGAAGTGTTGTTCCAGAGCAGGCCGTAATTGCGGGTCGAAACGACGAACGGAACCGCGATGTCCATATTGTGCTGGGCAAGTTCGACATCCTCGCCGCGATAGTTCATCTGCCCGTTCTGGTGCTGGCCAAGGCCGTAGAAGGCTTCATCCGTGCCGCGGTTGAACTGCTGGCGAACGCCGAAAAATTTCTGACCCTCAACCGTCTTTGGTTCGAACGCTGCGCGTGACGATTCACTGAGAATGGCCTTGCCACTGCCGTCCAGGAAGCTGACCTTGCCGCTGGTCAGGTTGACACGTGCCGTCGCAGAGGGGAGCTTTAGCGTGACCGTGCCCTTGTTCACGCTGATGACCGGGTTGCCGTCCGGTTTTGCCGTGACCATCAAGCCATCGGGCGCGGTCTCGAAATTCTCGTCTGGAATGGCGGTGACGCGGAAGGCTTCATCCCCGAAGGCAAGAATGCGAACCCGTTTGGCCGGGCCGTCGTCGGGCGAGACGATGATCCCGTGGTCGACCTTCTGGAAACTGCCCGCGAGTGCGGCGGTGCTTGACGTTGCAAGCAGCGCGCACAAGGCGAGACGGGAAAGCGTTTTCATGATCCTGCTCCGGTTTTTCAATTGGGGTTGCCGACGGGGATGGGCGGCGTGCCCTTGTAGGTGGCGAGGGTGACCCGAAGCACTTGCTCGCGGTCAGTGAAATTCAGGCCATAGTCGATGGAATCGCCGTTCCACACGCGGCGGAAGACCCATTTGCCTTTGTCGAAATAGCCTTCCTCCACCCGCAGCAGCATCATCGATTCCAGCGGCGCGGGCTTGCCCAGTCCGAAATAGACGCGGGAGTGGAAACCGGTGACCAGGAACTCGTTTTCGCCCAGCTGAGCCACCGCCACGCCGCCCGAAGGCTCCGGATTACCGGTGGGCTTGTCGCTACCGAATTGCCACTGACCGAAGGTGACGGTCATGCTGTACTTGCCCATGGCGATATACTGCGTGTGCTCGGCCTTGGGGTCGGTCGGTTCGGCGACGCCCCAAGTCTTGCCCTGGGCCGCCCATGCCGCCCATTCGCACTGCATGGGAGCGAACAGGCGATAATTGCGCGCGAACACTTCCATCGTCCCGTCGTCGAGCGTCTTGGCGCCGAGCGGGTAGTTGTAATAGCCCGTATAATCCATCCCGAAGGGGGCAAAGCCGATCGCCCCCTTGCCGACGGTCGGGAAAAAGAAGCGGGCGAAGTCCTTGCTGTTGCCGGTTTCCGGCACGAACAGCGCATTGTCGGGCCGGTCATAATAGCCGAGATAGGCCATGTAGTCCGAGTGATCGTGCGCGTAGATGTCCGGCGCGACGATATCGATCGCCGGGGCCGCGGCCTTGTATATGTCAATGACATGATGCACCGGACCGCCGCTGGCATAGGTCGTGGCCGGCTGGCGGCCGAACGCCGAGGCCAGCGCAGCGTTCATATACATGGGCAGGGGTTTAACCGCCTTGCCGGCAGCGGCGATCTCATTGGTATAGCTGGCTATCGACCAGGCGTGGAAATATTCGTCGGCATCTGGCCCGAACACATCCCGCCACGTGCCGGGCTTTTTCTTCATCTGCTTGAGCAGGGGCGCGGGAACGGGGCCGTCGAAAAGCTTCTGCGCCACAGGAGAGAAGTCCCTCACGCTGCCGTAGGTCCCTACCTCATTTTCCGGTTGCACCATGATAACGGTGTTCTGCGGGTCGTTATTCTTTAGATATTCCATCAGCTTGACGAAGGCGTGCTTGTCCGCTTCCAACGTTGTGCGATAGTGCGGCGAGAGCGCGTAGTGGACTTCGCCCTTGGCGTTGATCATGCGCGGAAAGCGTTTCTGGTCCAGCTTCACCCATGCCGGCGCATAGCTTGGCGCCGTGTTTTTCCAGGTACCGAACCACAACAGCACCAGATGCAGTTTGCGTTCCCGCGCCTGCGGCAACAGGGCGTCAAGAAAGGAGAAATCGAACTTGCCCTCTTCGGGCTCGATCTGTTCCCAGCCGACGGGTACTTCGACCGTGTTGGCGTGCATCTTCTCGATCGCGGGCCAGACCTCGGGGAGCATCGCCGGGTAGTTGGCGCTGTTGTTGACCTGCGCGCCCAGCATCAGGAAGGGTTTGCCATCGACGATCAGAGCATGCTGACCGCCCCGGTTCTCAAGGCGCGGAAGCGAATTGTCTTCGGCTGCCGCCGGAGCGGCCATCATCGACAAGGCGGCGAATGGCAGCAGCCAGCGGGTCAATCGATGCACGGCAATTCTCCGTCGCTGCTTTTACGGCTTGGCCGGGCAGATGCTGCCGGGCGCTTGCGTTGCGAGGCCAATTTCCGCGAAGGAGACCGTCAGGGGTCCCGTCGCGGACAGCGCCCATACCGGTCGAAGATGCGCCATGTCCGCACCGATTTCGGCGAAGCATTTCAACGGAATGCGCACCGTCCGCCAGCCTTCGCCGCTCTTGAAGATATCGGTTGCATCGACGGCGGCCCCACCCATCGCAAGGCTTACCCGGCTGGTGGTTGACGCATCGACGCGATAGGTCATCTGCAGCATCATTTCGGCGCTGGATTCGAAGCGCAGGTCGACGGCCTCGCCATCAATGCTCGCCCGAGCGGTTTCGCCCGCTTTCCAGTCAAGCTGCATTGCGCCTTCCTGCCTGCTCGGCGAATCAACCGGACGCTTGGTAATGCCGGTGTTGACGGCCAGCGAAAACGGGGTGTGCACCCGTCCATCGGCAAAATAGCGGCTCTTGTTGGCGGGCGTTGCATCGATGCCCGCAACTTCGCTCAGTTGGCCCACCGCGCCGGGTTTGGCATAGCTCAGCCCGTAATCGAGTGCGAACAGCGGATCGTAACCGGGCTGTCCCTTGTTGAGAGTGAACTGGGCGGCGGTCTTGGGCCAGCTGAAGGACAGGCGGCCCGTAAAGTCGTTCCTGGGCTTTCCCTGAGCGTCGCCGATCAGGACGTCGGCGATGCCGCCGCCCTCGCTGCCGGGGAGCCAGGCCGCGACGAAGGCGTCAGACTGGTTGAGTTCGGGATTGACCCACATCGGACGGCCCGACAGGAACACCGACACCACGGGAATTCCGGCCGCTTTCAGCTTCCTGAGCAATGCGAGCGATTGTTTGTCGCCTGCCTCGAACTCAAGGCTGCGAAGATCGCCAAGGCCCTCGGCATAGGGCTTCTCACCGAACACGACGATGGCAAGGTCCGGCTTCTGCGTGAAGCTCCCGTCAACGCTCAGGGTCGCACCGCCGCCACCAGCCTTCATCGCTTCGGCGATGCCCGCATAGATGGATTGGGCGTTGGGGAAGTCGGCATTCGTATTGCCATCTCCCTGCCAGGAAAGAGACCAGCCGCCCGACTGCTGCGAGATATTGTCCGCCGCGCTGCCAGCGACCATGATGCGGGCCGAAGCCTTTACCGGCAACACGCCTTCATTCTTCAGCAGGACCAGCGACTTGCGCACCGCCTCGCGGGCGATCGCCCGGTGCGCTGGCGAACCGATGACATCGGTGCGGCTTTCAAACGGACGGGCGGGGTTGAACAGGCCGGCCTTGAACTTGACGCGCAGAATACGGCGCACCGCATCGTCCACCCGCGCCATCGGGATCACGCCGTCGCGAACCTGTTTCACCGTGTTTTCGAAAAGGCCCTTCCAGCTGTCGGGCGCCATTGCCATGTCGAGACCGGCATTGAAGGTTGCCGGGCAGTCCGTGGCCGTGCAGCCGGGTATTTGCGCATGACCGTTCCAGTCGCCGATGATGAACCCGTCAAAGCCCATGCGTTCCTTGAGCACGCCGGTCAGCAAGCTCTTGTTGCCATGCATCTTGACGCCCTGCCAGCTGTTGAAGCTCGCCATGATCGTGCGGGTGCCGGCATTGATGGCGGGTGGGTAGCCTGCGGCATGAACGGCGATCAGTTCGCCTTCCGGAACGTCTGTATTGCCCTGGTCGGTGCCGTTGGTGGTGCCGCCGTCACCCAGGAAATGCTTGGCGCTGGCCGACACATAGCCGTTCTGAAGCTTGCCCTTTCCGGGTGCACCCTGCAGGCCTTGGATCATTCTGGCCGAATAGGAGCGGACAAGTTCGGGGTCTTCGGAATAGCCCTCATAGGTCCGGCCCCACCGGTCGTTCCTGGGGACCGCCAGAGTCGGAGCGAACGCCCAGTCGATGCCGGCCGCGGCAGTTTCCCGCGCTGTAGCCTGGCCGATCTTCTGTATCAGGTCGGGGTCGTGCGCGGCTCCGAGCGCGCTGTTGTGAGGGAACAGGGTCGCGCCGACGACATTATTGTTGCCGTGCACCGCGTCGATCCCGAACATGATCGGGATCGATATATGGCCTGGCCGCTTTTCCATCGCCACGGCGTTGAAGGCGCGGACCGTCTCGATCCACGGCCCGGCGGGTGACCGGTCAGGCGCATTCACGGGCGGCGAACTGCCTCCCGCCAGGATCGAGCCCAACGGATAGGTGCGGAGTTCCTCCGGTTTGATCGAAGCCGTGTCAGCCTGGATCATCTGCCCTATCTTTTCCTCAAGCGACATGCGGTTTAGCAGGGCGTTGACCCGGGCCTCGGTTTTCGGATCGATCAGGCCCTGACTCTTTGCTCTTGGCCACAAAGCAGGATGAGCAATTCCCCGCTGGGTCGGCTGCGCGGCGGCGGGCATCGCCAGAACGACCAAAGAGATGACAGCTATGGAAGCGCCGCACAGGGCGGTTTGCACGCGTTTTGCCGACATCTCACCCACTCTCCCTCAAAAACCTCTTCTTCAATTCCAATTACTCATACATATTAAATGGGAGCGCTATCAACCCCCAAATCGGCGTTGGTTTGCGTTTGGTGCGACTCCCGGCAGCGCGCTGGCCAAATTGTATCGTGAACGATAGAATACCGAGCATGGCGAATGATAATGGATCGGGACGCGCGTCGAGGCGCGGTCGTGGGGCGGTAACGGTCAGCGAAGTCGCTGCGCGGGCAGGTGTCTCGCCGATGACCGTGTCGCGCGTCATCAATGGCGGGAAGAATGTCCGGTCGGCAACGCGCGAAGTAGTGGAGACGGCGATCACTGACCTTGGCTTTTCGCCCAATCTGGCAGCCCGGCGGCTGGCGGCCGGTGAGAATCGGCGGGTCGGGCTGCTCTATAGCAACCCCAGCGCCGCTTATTTAAGCGAATTTCTCGTCGGCAGCCTGGACGAGGCACGCCGGAGCGATGTCCAATTAATCGTCGAAAAATGCGATGTCGGGAGCGAAGTCGCCGCCGCTCGACATTTACTTGAAAGCCGCATCGACGGACTGATCCTGCCCCCCCCCCTGTGCAACTCTCGGGAATTGGTCGACCTTGTGCGCAAGGAACGGATCCCTGCTGTCGCCGTTGCTTCGGGTCGGCCCATAGAGGGCATTTCATCGGTGAATATTGACGACTTCGACGCTGCGCGCGCGATGACCGACTATATTCTGTCGCTTGGACACAGGCGCATCGGCTTTATCGAGGGAAGCCCGGATCAGGCCGCAAGCGGTCGTCGACGCGAAGGCTATATCGCGGCTCTCGCGGGGGCGGGGATCGACGAAGATCCCATGTTGATCGCGCCAGGCCTGTTTACCTATCGATCGGGTCTTGTCGCCGCCGAACGCCTGCTCGACCTTGCCGAGCCTCCGACAGCGATTTTTGCCAGCAATGACGATATGGCGGCCGCAACCGTTGCGGCAGCGCATCGCAGGGCAATCGACGTGCCCCGCCAACTCACCGTTTGCGGATTCGATGATACTGCTCTCGCCACGACCATCTGGCCGGAACTGACTACGATCCGCCAGCCGATTGCGGACATGTCATGCGCGGCGCTCCGAATGCTGATGGCGGACATTGAATCGCGCAATGGTGGCGAACCGCTCGAACAGCGTGAAATTGTCGATTTCACGCTGATTCCTCGCGAGACGACCGCACCTCTGCAATAGCAGGTGTGTGCGGCGAATGCGGCAAGCTGGCGCCCGTTGACCTTGCCGGCCCGGTCGCCTCCGCACTTATTTCGTAACCGTCCTCATCCTGTTGACCGCTGCAGGGTCTTTCACCGCTTCCCATATTCCGGGATTCAGAAAAATCACGGCACCCCGATATATCGAGATCAGCCGTTGTCGGAACACCGACCGGCAAGCCCTCTGGCACATTGGGTGCGACCCGCGTCGGGCATAGTCTCTGACCCTCTTCTGAAGGTCCGCTTGATCTTGCGACGGCATGGTCGCTTTGCCCCAGTGGACATCGCTATCGCTTCATGATAGCGATAACATGCGTCTCGATTAACGGCGGCGTAGCGATCGGCTATCGCTCTATTCGCGGTCGCCCGATTGAATGCGACAAGAATGTCGGTGAGACGGGTTTTGGGAGATAGTTAGTCGCCATGTCCGGCTGCATCGCCAATTTCATGGCTCGGCGGTCAAAAGCGCGGCTGGTCCTCTTGGTGATCGTTTCCGGCCTCTGGGCCGAGGGGCCGACTTTGGCAGCGGAGCGCGGCAGGACGCCAATCGACAGCGTCTGGACTTTCCAACGCGCAGACGCTGCGGGCGCCGGGTCATCCGATTATGACGACCCAAGCTGGTCTCGCGTCACATTGCCCAACAGCTTCAATGGCGGAGATGGCGATGACGGCGGAGACTATTATCGAGGCCCCGCCTGGTATCGGACGCATGTGACGATGCCGGCGAAGACGCCGGATCGCCGTTACTTCCTCGAATTTGACGGGGCGGCGTTGGCGACCGATCTATGGGTCAACGGGCGCCGGATCGGCCGACACGAAGGGGGTTATGCCCGTTTCCGCTTCGATGTTACAAATGCGCTGCAAGTCGGCCGTAACAGCATTGCCGTCCGCGTCGATAACAGCCATCTGTCGCACATTGCTCCGCTGGGCGGGGACTTCACAATTTTCGGGGGACTATATCGCCGCGTCTGGCTGGTAACGGCAGACGCGCTGCATTTCGACATGATGGATGACGGTGGCCCTGGCATCTATGTCTCCACGCCGAAGGTTACGGCGGACGCCGCCTTGATTCGCGCGCGTCTGCGTCTTTCGAACGACACTAAGGCTGACGCCCGTGTGCGTTATCAGATCAGCCTCCATGACGCAGAGGGGCGGGCGGTCGCTCGGTCCTCAGATCGCGCTAGGCTGCTTCCAGGCCACACAAGCGAAGTGACCGCTAAATTGGCCCTGGCGAACCCGCACCTGTGGAATAGCATTGCCGATCCTTATCTTTACAAGGTCGTAGTTACGCTGTCTGATGCGAAGGCTAGGTTGCGCGACCGCGTCGAGCTGCCGCTCGGCATCCGTTCGATCGACGTGACGGCTGACAAGGGGCTTTTGCTGAACGGCAAGCCCTATCGCCTGCGCGGCGTGAACTATTTCCACGCCCAAAGACCCGGACGCGGAACTGCCGTTACCGACGAGGAAATATCGGAGGATATGCGGATCATTGCCGACATGGGCACGACAGCAGTTCGGTTTGTGCATTACCAACATCCGCAGCGTGCTTATGAAGAGGCGGACCGTATGGGCCTTCTGGTATGGACGGAAATTCCCCTGAACGGCGTGATCGACAAAGGCGAGGCGTTCGAGCAAAATATCGCTCAGCAGATGCGAGAATTGATTGCGCAGAATGCCCATCATCCCTCCGTTGCGGTCTGGGGACTTGGCAATGAGGTCTATGAGGTAAGCGATGACGTGCTGCGGGTCCTGCGCCGCGCTGAGGAAACGGTCCGCGCCGCCGATTCGACCCGTCCGACGAGCTACGCGCATTGCTGTCAGAATGATGACAACCCAAAGGCGCTGGTCGCCGATATCAGCGCCTTCAACCGCTATTTCGGCTGGTATCCCGACCAGAAGGGCTCGCTGGGCGAATGGGCGCGGAAATTCCATGAGCGCTTCCCGGAGCGTGCCTTCGCCGTCGGCGAATATGGCGCGGGCGGCGGCATCCGCGCACAGGAAAGCGATCCCGCCCCGCCGGTGACGACGAGCGCCTGGCATCCCGAACAATATCAGACGCTTTATCATGAACAGAATTGGCGAGAGATCAGGGATCTGCCATTTCTGTGGGGTTCGTTCATATGGGTCGCCTTCGACCTAGCCTCGGATGGGCGTCGTGAAGGGGATCGCGATGGCATCAACGACAAGGGGCTTGTGACCTATGACCGCTCCGTCCGCAAGGACGCCTATTATTGGTATCAGGCCAACTGGTCCAAGCGGCCGATGCTGCACCTGACCGAGCGCCGCCATGATTATCGGACGCAAGCTCGGGTGACCATTCGGGCCTACAGCAATCAACCTGCGGTTCGCCTGACGGTGAATGGCCGCGCGCTCCCCGAAATGCCAGTGATAGATCATGTAGCGGCCTGGACCGACGTGACCCTGGCGCCTGGAAGCAACCGGATCGAGCTGTCTTCGGGGGACCTGCGCGACGAGTCTGTCTGGACCTACGATCCGAACGCCCCGCTCCTCAGCCTGCCGCCTGGGACGGTCAGTCCTCCGGCGGAATGACCGCTAACGAGAGGCGGTGCGTTACTGCGCGGCCCGCGTTAACCCCGGCAGATACGCAGTTCGGAAGTGCTGCCGCCGGGCTGGAAGGGCGGGGCGGCCGCAATCGGCCTGGTTTAGTCGATGGGCTTGATATGGATGACAGTGCCGCCACCCGCGCTCATCTGGACGGACAGCGTATCGCGGCCGGTGACCTGCTGCGTCGTGCGATCCACATCATTGGGGGAGGCGCCATCCTGCCAGATCGTCGCTTCAAAGCGTCCGGGTCCAAGCAGGGATAGCGGGATATCCACGTTCCGAGCCATTTCGTTCGTCATTGCCCCGATATACCAGTCCTTCCCCTTGCGGCGGGCGAGAACGATATGGCTCTCCGGCGTTCCCTCAATGAAGCGGGTTTCGTCCCAGGCGGTCGGCACCTGCTTGATGAAGTCAAAGCCGTTGGCATTCACATAGGCTTCGGGCGCATCAGACACCATCTGCAGCGGACTGTCATAAATCACATACTGGGCTAGCGCCTGGCCGCGCGTATGCAGGGTCGTCGGCATGGAGCCGTCTGCGGGGCCGGCGGCCTTCGCGCCGTTGCGGAAACCGCCGGGCGTATAATCCATCGGCCCCAGCAGCATCCGCGTGTAGGCAAGCTTCACATTGTGCGTGGGGGTTACGCGGCCCCAGCCGAACTTGTTCCATTCGGCGCCCATCACGCCTTCCTGCGTGATGTAATTGGGGTAGGTGCGTTGAAGCCCGGAAGGCGGGAAGGCGCCGTGCATGTTGAGCAGCAAGTGCCGTTTTGCCGTCGCTTCCGCCGCGCGCACATAGAAATCGACCATCTGCTGGTCGTCGCGTTCCATGAAATCGACCTTCACGCCCTTGATGCCCCAGCGCTGGTAGATGTCGAGCGCCTCGTCCATGCGCGGATCGAGATGGGCCCAATGCGTCCAGAGCAACAGGTCCACGCCCTTGCCTTTGGCATATTGCACCAGGCCAGGGATATCGATGCCGGGTTCGGCGCGGGTGATATCCGTATCCGGGTTCGGTTCAACCCCGCAGCACTCGCCAGAATTATACGCCCAGCCGGCGTCGACCATGAAATAACGGAAGCCGGATTGCGCTGCGAAGTCGATGAAGCGACGATAACGCTCCATGCTCGGTTTTTCGGAGGTGGACGGGCCTGACCACCAGTCCCACGCCGCCTTGCCCGGCTTCACCCAGGAGAAATCGCCAGTGGCCTGCCGCGACAGATTGCCGATGAGGGGCGAGGCAATCAGGTCGCCCGCGCGGTCGCCTGCCATGATGATGCGCCATGCGCTGTGCAGTCCATCGGGGGACTGGACCGCAACATCCGGGCGATCCTTGGGCGAAAACAGGTGGACGTTCACGCCGCCCTCGATCGGCTTCAGCGCGGAGCTTGCATAGCCCTCGATCCCCGACTGCGCCAAGGCGAAATGGGTCCGCCCGGAAATTGTCGCGCAGAGCATGGGCAGATCATAGAGCTTGGTCCGATCGAGTGCCGCGATCTTCACCCAATTCCATGCCAGTTCGTGCGAGCTGGCGAATTCGGTCACCTCGCAGCGCGTGTCGCCGGTCATGCGAAAGCCGGTTTTTTCTCCCGCGACGGCAACCGGCTTGCCGTCCGGCAGGACGTAACGGAAGGCCACGCCCTCATTATAGGCGCGCGCCTCGATCGACAGGGTCCGCCCGCTCGCCCCGGCTTCGCGAAAGCGGATGACGGCGCCGTTATAGTGATCCTGGGCTTCGCTCGCCTTCGTGGCGGTAAGCGGGATGGTGCGATTGACCGCCTGTTCCTGCACACCGACCAGCTTCAGGTCCGAAAAATCCGGCTCGTTCGCCATGTCCAAACCGAGCGGCGCATCCCTCAGGATGATTTCACCCTTGCGGGTCACTGAATAGCTTTTGCCGTCAGGCGCAACACTGATGACAATGCTTTGATCGGGTGACGCAACCGCGACGGGCGCAGCCGCCGCTGCCAGCAAGATAGAGATCACTGCCAGTTTCCTTTCCTTATTCGCGTATAATTGCCGCCATGCGCTTTTGGCGGCGAAGGGCTTTGACGGTCGGACCGCTCGTCAGCCCTTCATTTCCTCCAGCTCCAGTCCCCGCGTTTCGTGGACCATGGCCCGCACGAAGAAGAAGGAGATGAACGCCGAAGCCGCGTAGAAGCCATAGGTTATGACAAGGCCGATCGAGGCGGCCAGCGCCGGAAAGCTGACGCTGATCCCGAAATTCGCGATCCATTGGGCAAAGCCCGCGACCGCAAGGCCGGAACCCCGGATCTGGTTGGGGAACATTTCGCCCAGCATCACCCACATCACCGGACCCCAGCTCAGGTTGAAGAAGATGACATAGAGATTGGCAGCGATCAGCGCCGCCGTACCGGCCGCGTCGGATAGCTGAAGCGAACCGCCCTCCAGCGTGCCCGTGGAGAAGGCGATCGCCACCGTCGAGAGGCTGGCCGCCATACCTGCCGAGCCGATGAGCAACAGCGGTTTGCGGCCAATCCGGTCGATAAGGACGACAGTGGTCAGGCAGGCCAGGATGGACAGGCTGCCTGACAGAATGTTGATAAGCAGGGCATCATTTTCGCTGAAGCCGACAGACTGCCACAGCACGGCCCCATAGTAGAAGACGACATTGATGCCGACGAACTGCTGGAATACGGCCAGGCCGATGCCCGCCCATACAATCTTGCGGACTTTTCCGGTCGACCGGTCAACCAGATCGGACAGCTTGGGCCGATGGTGATCGGTTGCCAGCGATGCGTCGATTTCCGCGATCTTGCGGCCTGCTTCGGCGGGACCGAACAGGCGCGTCAGTACGGCGCGGGCCCGGTCATGCTGCCCCCGTGCGACCAGGTAGCGCGGGCTTTCGGGGATGAAAAGCAGTGCGATGAAATAGATGACCGCCGGAATGCCCTGCATCCAGAACATCCAGCGCCAAGCGGGATAACCAAGCCAGAATTCGGCCTGTGAGCCGCCCGCTGAGGCGGCAAGCGCATAATTGGCGACAAATGCGCCTGTCAGGCCGGTGATGATCATGATCTGCTGGATGCTCGACAGGCGGCCACGGATCGAGGCCGGCGTCACTTCGCTGATATAGACTGGAGACAGGACGCTCGCTGCTCCGACACCCAGGCCCCCGATGAGGCGGGCGAGGATGAAGAAAGACGAAGTGGGCGCCGCACCGGCGCCGAGCGCGCTGAACAGGAACAGAATGGCCGCGATCATCATCACGCTCCGGCGGCCGATGATGTCCGCGAGACGCCCCGCGCCGAAAGCGCCGAACGCGCATCCGACAAGGATCGCCCCGACATTGAAGCCCGTGCCGAGCTTGCTCAGGTCGAACGCATGTTCAAGGCCGTCCTGCGTTCCGTTGATGACGCCACTGTCGTAACCGAACATGAAGCCGCCAATCGTCGCTACCGAAACGATGGCGGCGATAAAGGCCATATTGACTTGTCCTGACACATTTTCGCGCATTTCATTCCTCCCCCTCGGCGCGCGCCATTCTGTCCGGGCGCCGCGCTTCAATCTTGTTCTAACTGTTGATAAGTGCCGCTTTCGGCGCCGGAAGGCCCGGCACATCGACCTGGAATGTGAAAAGGTCGCCGGCATCGGGCTGCTGCAAGCGCTCGGCTGCCGAAAGCCCCTTTCGGGCGGTTGTCGCATAGGCGGTGCAAAGATCCGCGCCCCCGAGCGCGATCTTGGTGATATTGGCCACGGGAAAGCTTATTGTGGCGAGCAACTCGCCCGTCGGCGCGTAGCGATGTGCCTTCCAGCCGCCGAAAAGGCCGATCCAGATGCAGCCTTCGGCATCGACGGAAGGTCCGTCGGGATAGCCGTGACTTGGGTCGATGGCGACGAGGCAGCGGCCCGAAACCGGCAGCCCGTTTTCAAGTGAATAGGCATGGATCGTTCCGCCCAGCGTATCGACATGATAGAGAATGCTTCCGTCGGGCGACAGCGCCGGACCGTTGGTTATCGCGCACGGTGGAATGGCGGTCGCGACGACTTCACCACCGGCGAAGCGATAGACGCGGCCTGTCGCGCGCGCCTCGCCATCGTCCATGGTGCCGAACCAAACAGCGCCCGAAGAGTCGGTAACGGCGTCATTGAGCCGGTTGCCAAGCTCAGGCACCTCGGGTTCAACGAGCAGTTCGAAGCCACCGCTTGAGGGATCGAACATATGAATGCCGCTTTGCAGCCCGGTCATCATCCGGCCGTTTCCGCTAGGGAAAATCCAGCCGGGCTGCGCGGGTGCTGCCCAGCTGTCGAGGCGATTGGCCTCAGGGTCAAAACGGTGGATCTTCAAATCCTTTATATCGACAAACCAGAGCTTTTGTTCGGTGTCGGACCAGCACGGCCCTTCGCCCAGTTTGGCGCCGACCTTGCAAACGGATTTGGCCGAACCTGTAATCACCGCCAACCTGCATCGACGAAATATTGCTGGGCGGTGCACATGCGCGCATCGTCGGAAGCGAGAAACAGGGCAAGTGCGGCGACATCTTCGGGCTGGATCCGAGCCTTGAGGCACTGGGCTGACACGATCTCCTTTTCCTCCTCCGCCGTATACCATTGCTGCTGACGTGGAGTCTGGACGTTGCCGGGAACGATCGTGTTGACGCGAATATTGTCCGGTCCAAGATCACGCGCCAACCCCCGGGTTAGACCCTCTATCCCGGCCTTCGCAGTTTGATAGAGGACGAGGTCGGCAAGCCCGAGATGCCAACTGATCGATCCGAGGTTGATGATGGCGCCGCCGCCTGCTCGCCGCATACCCGGAACGACCGCCTGTGCGGCGAAGAACAGGTGCCGCAGGTTTATCGCAATGCGCTCGTCCCAATATTCGGGCGTGACATCATTGACGCGGTGGCGGTCGTCGTTGGCAGCATTGTTGATCAGAACGTCAACCCCACCGACTTCCTTTTCAAGCTGGGCGATCGTGCGTCTGATGGCGTCAATGTCACGCAGGTCGCAATGGCGATATATGGGGGCGTGGGCAGCCTTGGCAGCGAGGCGTTGGACGAGTGTCTGCGACGGAACGTCCAAAATGTCGATAAACAGGACGTGCGCGCCTTGACGCGCAAAGGCCTCGACAAGCGCTTCTCCTATGCCCGCGCCACCGCCGGTCACAAGCACACGCTTGTCCGCCAGGCTGGGATAGGCGGCATGTTCCGCAGTTGGGGATTTGATATTCAACAACAATGATCTCCGGCAAGAACGGGAAGGTGGAACGGACGGATCGGGTTTGGGTCAACCATGCGCGCGCCCTCCGTTCGTCTGCAACAGGCCACGGCTGGCAAGGTTCGCCATCAGTGCAGTGATCCCCTCCTTCCACGGGGCGGCGGCCTTCGATGTCGTGACGCGATTGACCAACGTACCCAGGCTCGGTGTGGAGATCCGCACGACATCTCCAACCTTGTGCGTGAAGCCGCGGCCGGGCTGGTCCCGGTCCTGCGTCGGCGCGAACAGCGTGCCGAGCATCAGCGCAAAGCCGTCGGGATATTGATGCTCGCTCAGAACCTGACTAACGAGTTCCTCGGGATCTCGGCTGATCTCCCGCATCGAGGAGAGACCGGTCAGGTGAAACCCATCGATTCCGGTAATCGTAAGCTCGACTTGCGCATCGCGCACATCATCCATCGTGAAAGTTCGGTCGAACAGGCGGATGAACGGTCCGAGGGCGCAGGACGCGTTATTGTCCTTTGCCTTGCCCAGCAGGAGGGCGCTACGCCCTTCGAAATCCCGCAAGTTCACGTCGTTGCCCAGTGTGGCGCCCATGATCCGCCCATGCGGGTTGACGACCAGGACGACTTCGGGTTCGGGGTTGTTCCATGACGAATCTGAACGGATGCCGATTTCCGCTCCCCAGCCGACGGTGGAAAGGGTCGGGGCTTTCGTAAAAATCTCGGCATCGGGGCCGATCGCGACTTCCAGATACTGTGACCAGAGCCCCTCGTCGGTGAGTGCCGCTTTGAGCGCGGCAGCCTCTGGTGAGCCTGGTGCGACGGATCGAATGCTGCCTCCGATCCGGCCTTCCAGTTTCGCGCGCACTGCGGCAGCGGCGTCAGCATCGCCGCGCGCTCTCTCCTCGATCACGCGCTCCACCGCTGACAAGGCAAAGGTTACGCCGGCGGCTTTGATACATTGCAAATCGACTGGCGACAGGAGGGGCAGGTCGGGCAGAAGCTCGTCGAGTACACCCAGGCATTCGCCATCTGCAGCAGCAGGGTGCTCCATGGTCAGAAGCGCGGCTACGGTCGGCGCCGTCGCTACCACATCGTATACCAACCCGTCGCGGATCAGGATCGGTGAAGGACCGGCAAGAGTGGAGATTCGTCCGACAAAAGCGGCCGAGCGCCAGTCCGTGCAAAGCAAATCGGTCGCTGAGGGAGCTTCGCTCACCTGTATATCCTCTCTCGCCGGACGTTTATGATAACGCTAACATTTCGTGCAGAGGCTGCGCTGTCAAGCGAATTTCGATCATTTCGGCCAATGGGACGGATAACGGCAGTGGATCAGGCTGTGAGTCTTGGCGCTACATGCCATGGCTAAAATACCTGAGACGCGCCGTGTTTCAATTGTCTGAGCTTGGGCGTCACCACCGGCATGGTGAGCATTGTGCTGGCTATCGCCATCAACAAGAGGGCGGTAAAGGTTTCGGGCGAAATGATCTGCCGATCCAGCAAGATATTGGCAAAGATGATCATGATGAGCGCTTTTGTCTGTAACAGCCAACCGATCAGGGCCGCTTCGCCCTTCGGCCATTTCAGGACCTTGCCCGCCAAGCTCAGGCCGAGAATTTTGCCGCTCACCGAAGCCAGTAGCAGCAGCGCTGCGGCACCGAAAACCGCCAAGCCGCCCGCGTCCCAATTCGTTTTCAATCCCGTGCTCAGAAAGAAGACCGGCATGACGGCCAGAAGGACATGGTCGCGAAAAAGGGCCATCCGTTCCTGGTCGAACCATTCCGCGTCGAGTACGGCGCCCGCGAGAAATGCGCCTACCATGAAGTGCAGTCCGCACCAATCCGCAGCAAAGCCGCAAGCCGCCAGCCAAACAAGCGCGCCGTACCAGCGATCACATTCGGGCAAGCGCCGCGTCACTTTGCGGATGAGCCACGCTGTCGCGGCAAAGCCGATGATAAAGATGGCCTGCCGCCCGATACGATTCCAATCAAGCAGGATTAGGGCCAGGATGCTCCAGATGGCGATGTCGTCCAAGCTCGCATAACGCAGGACGCGTTGCCCCATCGCTTCCCTCAATATTTCGAGTTTTTCCATAAACAGGACCAGAATGGGAAGAGCGGTGACGGCGCAGGCCATGCCGATGCCCAGCACGACTTGCCAGCGCGCGCCCAGCGGTCCGCCCCATCCGTCCTTCAGCGCGAGCAGGAGGATGGCGGCGGCACATCCGAACGCGAGTGGCACCACCAGCGCCAATCCGGCGCACACGCCTGTTTCCAATCGGCGTTGCCATGCCTGTTTCAGGTCGAGTTCGAGGCCTGCGATCCAGACAAAGATCATCACCCCCCACCAGGCGATGCCGTTGAGAGTCTCCACCACAGCGGGGCGGAATATGAAAGCATAGTAGGCCGGGAAAGCGGCGCCGAGCACACCGGGGCCGAGCGCTACGCCGCCGATGATCTGCATCACGACCAGGGGGGCGAACCGATCGATGCTGGTCAGGCGCCAGACAAGATAGGGCAGACTGAAGATGATCAGTAGCGCCAGAAGGAACATTTCCGTTGTCGACATGGTCTCATGCATCTGTTGCGCCCCCTCCCCAAAACGAAAGCCGATCACCGGCCACCGATGGCGGCGACCGACCATTCGGTGCGAATCGTCCCATTTCTCGTACAAAACGGATTGCTTGGTCATCAAGCTTCTGTCGCCACGCACGACATTGCCTCGGCGCGGAACAGCGTTACACTATGAGTATGGAAGATCTGACCGCATCAAAAGGCGCACACTCGGCTCCGGGAGACAAGCGATTGCGCATTCATGGGTCGGTGGCCCACGATTTGGGCGTCGCGATCGTATCCGGGCGCTATTCGCCCGGTGAACTGCTGCTGGGCGAAATCGAGGCGAGCGAGCGGTTGAAGATCTCGCGCACGGCCTATCGCGAGGCGCTGCGGATATTGTCTGCCAAAGGATTGGTGGAATCACGGCCGAAGACGGGAACGAAGGTTAGCCCACGCGCAAAATGGCACATGCTCGATCCCGATGTGCTGCAATGGATATTCGAACTTGAACCCAGCGCGAGGTTGTTGGAAAGCCTGTTCGAACTGCGCCGCGTGGTGGAACCGGAGGCGGCGGCGCTTGCTGCGATGCGACGAACCGACGAGCAGGTCTTCCGGATGGAGCGCGCGCTCAAAGCTATGAAAGAGCATACGCTGGCTACCGACGCGGGGCGCCAGGCAGACCAGGATTTTCACGCCGCGCTGCTGGATGCGTCCGGCAATCCCTTCCTGATTACCCTCACAAGCGGAGTTGGTGCGGCGGTAGCCTGGACGACGGTGTTCAAGCTGCGCCATGCCCCGCTGCGGCGCGATGCCATTCCCGATCATCGCCGGGTGTTCGATGCGGTGGCGGCGGGCGATGATGGTGCAGCGCGCGCCGCTATGACCGATCTTGTCAACTTGGCATTGCAGGATATCACGCCGCTCGCCGAGCCTGACGCGCAACGTCGGAAGGTGACCTTTTCCAGAGATTGACAGCCAATTCGCCATGTCGGTGGTCGCCGTGGCTGATGGCCGTGGTGTGCGGGCATGTCGCGCCTTGCATATTAATGTCTGAGTTATTATCCGGAGACTGGTAGGAAGCTCTGGGAGACACTTGTGACACTTACCGGCGAATTCTTCATTGGGCAGGAGCGCCTGGCTTCCCGCGAGCAATTCCGCGGAATCGAGGCCGAAACCGGCCGTCCGCTGGAGCCGCCGTTCAGCCTCGCGGGCGCCGAGCATGTGAGTCGAGCCTGCGAGCTCGCCGAGGCGGCGGCTAGAGACTATTCGATGCGGCCCCTTTCCGAACGCGCGGCTTTCCTCGAGATGATCGCTGCCAATATCGAGGAGCTTGGGGATGAGCTGTTGGAACGAGCCCATCTGGAAACCGGACTCCCTCCCGCCCGGCTGACCGGCGAACGCGGCAGGACGGTGGGGCAACTCCGCCTGTTCGCGACCGAGGTGCGCGACGGCGGCTGGCTGGGGCTGCGCGTCGATCCCGCAATCCCGGACAGGCAGCCGTTGCCGCGTTCCGACCTGCGCTCGCGTAACGAGCCGCTCGGTCCGGTGGCGGTGTTCGGAGCCTCCAACTTTCCGCTCGCCTTCTCGGTGGCGGGCGGAGATACGGCTTCCGCTCTGGCGGCGGGCTGTCCGGTAGTCGTCAAGGGACATCCGGCGCATCCCGGGACATCCGAACTGGTGGCGGGCGCGATCGCCCGCGCGGTTGCTGCATCGGGTCTGCCCGAAGGCGTGTTTTCCCTGCTGAACGCGGTGTCGAACGATGTCGGGGCCGCGCTTGTCGCCGATTCGCGCATCCGGGCGGTTGGCTTCACAGGCTCGCGGGGTGGCGGCCTCGCGCTGATGAAGATCGCCGCCGCACGCCCTGTTCCGATTCCCGTTTACGCCGAAATGAGCGCGATCAACCCCGTACTGCTGATGCCGGCGGCGCTGGAGGAGAAAGCCGAAGCGCTCGGTGCGGCCTATGTGGCGTCGCTGACGATGGGCGCGGGTCAGTTCTGCACCAATCCCGGTCTCGTGCTTGCGCTGGAGAGTCCGGCGCTCGACCGCTTTCTGGCCGCGGCCGCGCAGGCCGTGTCTGAAGCGCCGGCTGCGACGATGCTGACGCCGACCATCCATGCCGCCTTTGAAAAGGGCGTCGGCCAACTGCTCGACAATGCCTGCGTCGTCCCGCTCGCGCGCGGCAGGGAAGGGCAGGGCCCGCATCAAGGGCAAGCGGCGCTTTTTTTGGCCTCGGCCGACGACTTCCTGGCTGACGACCATGTGTCGCAAGAAGTGTTCGGCGCATCGTCCGTCCTTGTCCGTTGCGCCGGCGAGGCGGCGTTGGCGCGCGTCATCGCAAGGTTGGAAGGGCAGCTTACCGCGACGGTCCATTTCACTGTCGCCGATGAGCCGCTGGTGGCGCGCCTGCTGCCGCAGCTTGCAGAGAAGGCCGGGCGCCTGATCGCCAATGGCTGGCCCACTGGAGTCGAGGTGTGCCACGCGATGGTGCATGGCGGACCGTTTCCCGCCACGTCCGATGGCCGCAGCACCTCTGTCGGAACACGCGCAATCGAGCGTTTCCTGCGCCCGGTCTGCTATCAGGACTTCCCGGCCAGCCTGCTCCCCGATCTGCTCAGGCCGGGCGCGCAGCGAGGGCTTCCGCACCGGCTGGACGGCCGGTTTCTGGCCGAATGATGTGGCGCAGGATAGCGGGACGATGACAATGGCATTGCGGTTGGTACAGTTGCGTAGAGTCGACGGCGGGCGGGTGCTTGCGGCGTGCGGCGAGCACGCGCCGTTCGAGGTGGAGGGCGTGCCCACCAGCTATGATCTGGCGCGGCGGGCGCTCGCGGACGGCGTATCGCTCGCTGAGGCCGCACTCGCGCGCAAGGGCGAGCCGGTGGACCTTGATCTCGCGTTGGACGAGGGGCGCATCCTGCCGCCGATCGACCATCCCGATCCGGCGCACCTCTATCTGACCGGAACAGGGCTCACACATCTGGGCTCGGCCGAGGGCCGCGACAAGATGCACAAGGCTGCGGCCGCCGGCGCGATGACCGATTCGCTGCGCATGTTCCTGATGGGCCTTGAAGGCGGCAAACCGGCTGATGGCACACCCGGCGTTCAGCCCGAATGGTTCTACAAGGGCGACGGCAGCTGCCTGGTGCCGCCCGGTGCTCCGCTCATCTCCCCCGCTTTCGCGCAGGACGGCAGCGAAGAGCCGGAAATAGCAGGCATCTACATCATTGACGACGAAGGCGTGCCGCGGCGCCTGGGCTTTACGCTCGCCAATGAATTTTCGGACCATGTGATTGAGCGCGGCAATTATCTGTGGCTCGCCCATTCCAAACTTCGCCAGGCGGCGATCGGCCCCGAGCTGTTGACCGGCCCGTTGCCGGAGGATGTGCAGGGCATGAGCCGCATCATGCGCGATGGTGAGACAGTGTGGGAAAGGCCTTTCGTCACCGGTGAGTTCAATATGGCCCACTCCATCGCCAATCTGGAATATCATCATTTCAAATATGGCCTGTTCTGTCGCCCCGGCGACGTCCATGTCCATTTCTTCGGGACGGCGACCTTGTCCTTTACCGACAATTTCCCGCTGCATGACGGCGATGTCTTCGAAATTTCGGCCGCGCCGTTCGGCATGCCGCTGCGCAACCCGCTCGGCCGAGCCGAGGCGGCGCAAACGCGCATATTGCCGCTATGAGCGCTCTGCCCATAGCGCTTGCCGGGATCGGCAAGATCGCGCGCGATCAGCATGTGCCGACGCTGGCGGAGAGCGGCGATTTCGAACTGGTCGCCGCCGTGACGGGACACGAGGCGCCGCAGGGGATTCCAGCCTTTCCTGACATCGACGCCATGATGGCCGCCATGCCGCAGGTGAAGGCCATCGCGATCTGCACCCCTCCGCGCGGTCGGCTCGCGCTGGTCGAGCAGGCGCTGGGACACGGGCTTCACGTCATGATCGAAAAGCCGCCGGCGGCGACGCTGAGCGAAGCCGAAGCATTCGCAAGAATGGCGGCCGAGGCGGGACGAACCTTTTTCGCGTCCTGGCACTCGCGTGCCGCCGCAGGGGTGGCGCCCGCTCTTGACTGGTTGCGCGGAAGGACGATCCGGAATGTCACCGTCAACTGGAAGGAAGACGTGCGTTTCTGGCATCCGGGCCAGGAGTGGATCTGGGAGCCGGGCATCGGTGTGTTCGACCCCGGCATCAACGCCCTGTCGGTCATTACGCGGCTGTTGCCGCACGGATTGATTCTCGAGGAGGCGGACTTGCGCTTCCCCGCCAACCGGCAGGCGCCGATCGCTGCCGACCTGCATCTCGACAGCGCCGGCGTTCCGGTTCGCGTCGCGTTCGATTTCGACCAGCGTGGTCCGCAGACCTGGATGATCGATATCGAAACCGATCACGGCCTTCTCACCCTGACCGACGGCGCTTCGCGGATGGCGGTCGATGGAGCAGCCGTCGATGTAGGGAACGAAGGCGAATATCCACGGCTTTATCGCCATTTCGCGCAGCTCATAGCCGCGGGCAGGAGCGACATCGACCTGACGCCTTTCCGTCTGGTGGCCGATGCCTTCCTGCTCGGTCGGCGTACCGTCGTCGAGCCGTTCGACTGGATATGAAGCGGCAATCAGGGAGGGAAAAATGAAGTTTCTGGATCGCGCCGTGCTCGCGGCCTCCGCCATGATCATGGCAACCGGCGCGCAAGCGCAAGTCGATGTGAAGGTCACGGTCGACATCGGCAAGCCGGGGCCGAAGATCGAGCGCGCCGTCTATGGCCAATTTGCCGAACATCTGGGGCGCGGCGTCTATGAAGGTGTCTGGGTCGGTCCCGATTCCGATATTCCCAACGTCAGAGGCTATCGTACCGACGTCGTCGAGGCGCTCCGCAAGATCAAGGTGCCGATGGTGCGCTGGCCGGGCGGCTGTTTCGCCGATGATTATGATTGGCGCGACGGGATCGGCTCGCGCGAAAAACGCCCGATGCGCCTGAACAAATTTTGGGGCGGCGTGCCCGAAAACAATGCCTTCGGCACCCATGAATTCATGGACTTCGTCGAACTGATCGGCGCCGACGCCTATGTTGCGGCCAATATGGGATCGGGCACGCCGCGCGAACTGGCGCGATGGATGGAATATATGACGGCTGGCGGCGCCTCCGCCATGGCGCAGGAACGCCGCGCCAATGGCCGGGACAAGCCCTGGTCGGTCAAATATGTCGGCATCGGCAATGAAAGCTGGGGCTGCGGTGGCCAGATGCGCGTCGAATATGCAGCCGATCTCGTGCGCCGCTTCAGCTCCTATGCCGGGCTTCATGCGCCCGGTACGGTGCGGGTGGCGAGTGGCGCGAATGCCGACGATTATAATTGGACAGAAGTCTTGATGCAGCGTGCCGGGACGCAAGTGGAAGCGATCAGCCTCCATTATTACACCATCCCCAAGGACTGGGCGACGAAGGGGCAGGCGACGGGCTTTGCCGAAGCGGAATGGGCGAGCACGCTCCGGAACGCGCGGGCCATGGACGAACTGGTTACGCGGCACAGCGCCATCATGGACAAATATGATCCCGAAAAGAAGGTGATCCTGGCGGTCGATGAATGGGGCACCTGGTATGATCAGGAACCGGGTTCAACGCCGGGTTTCCTCTATCAGCAGAACAGCCTGCGCGATGCGGAGGTCGCGGCTCTGACGCTCAATATTTTCCATCGGCACACCGACCGGGTGAAGATCGCGAATATCGCGCAGATGGTGAATGTGCTTCAGGCGATGATCCTCACCGACAAGGAAAAGATGGTCCTCACCCCCACTTATCATCTGTTCGACATGTATGTGCCCTTCCAGGGGGCGACGCCCTATCCGGCGACCGTGGCAGCCCCCCCTTATGTGCTGGGCGAGGTCAGCATTCCCTCGGTCGACGTTTCGGCGGCGCGCGGGACCGACGGCAAGCTCTGGCTGTCGCTGGTGAATGTCGATCCCCACAAGGCGATGCGGGTCACAACCAATCTATCCGGCAAGGCGACGGGCCGGGTGCTCACGGGCGCCACGATGGACGCGCACAACAGCTTTCAAAAGCCGGATGCGATCAAGCCGGTCAGCTATTCGGGCAAGATCGTGGGCGGCAAGCTGGTGTTCGACCTCCCCGCGAAGTCGATTGCCGTCGTCGCGGTGGACTAGGATCGCTGCGTTCGACCGGATTCGTCCTTTGGTCGGTGACTGAACAAAAAGGGGGCCCGACGAACAAACGCCGGGCCCCATTAATGGACCGCGTATATATCTACACGCGGCCCTGTGCAGCTCGTATCAATGATTATGGCGGGGCACACCGATGGTCTGCGCGAGCTTCTGATATTTTACGGCCGGTTCCAGCACGGCGCCTGTCTCGATCTGGCCGACGGCGGCGCGCTGCATTTCCTGCCAGGGCGTCTGGTGCGCTGGGTAGCTATAGCCACCGGCCGCCTCAAGCTCCGACCGCCGCCGGGCCAACTCTTCGTCTGAAATCAGCACGTTGGCCTCGCCCTTGCGCAGGTCGATGCGGACCCGGTCGCCGGTCTTCAACAGCGCCAGTCCGCCGTTCACCGCCGCTTCGGGAGAGGCGTTGAGAATGGACGGACTGCCGGAGGTGCCGGACTGTCTTCCGTCGCCGATGCAGGGAAGGGCGTGGATCCCCGCCTTGAGGAGATAGGCCGGCGGCCGCATGTTCACGACCTCGGCCGCGCCGGGAAAGCCGACCGGTCCTGCGCCGCGCAGGATAAGCAATGTGCTCGCATCGATTCCGAGCGCAGGATTGTCGATGCGGTCGTGATAGTCCTCGGGGCCGTCGAACACCACGACCGGACCCTCGAATGCGTCGGGGTCTTCGGGGTTAGACAGGTAACGTTCGCGAAATTCCGGCGAGATCACCGAGAGCTTCATGATGGCGCTGTCGAACAGATTGCCGCGCAGCACCGAGAAACCGGCCGCGGGTTTCAGCGCCTGGCCGAACGGGCGGATCACCCGCTCGTCCTCAATGATCGCGTCCTGGCAATTCTCCCCGATGGTCCGTCCGTTGACCGTGAGCGCGCCTTCCTCGATCAGCCCCTGTTTCATCAGTTCGGAGACCACGGCGGGCACGCCGCCCGCGCGGTAATAATCCTCGCCCAGATATTCGCCCGCTGGCTGGAGATTGACGAGCAACGGCACCTCGCGGCCGAACGTCTGCCAGTCGTCGACCGAAAGCTCCAACCCCAGATGGCGCGCGATTGCGTTCAGGTGAATGGGTGCGTTGGTCGAGCCGCCGATAGCCGAATTGACTCGGATCGCGTTGATGAAAGCGTCGCGCGTCATCACGTCGCTCGGCTTGCGGTCGGTGGCGACCATCTCGACGATCTGGAGGCCAGTGCGATAGGCGCACTCCTGACGGTCGCGATAGGGCGCGGGGATCGCCGCCGATCCCGGCAGCGACATGCCCAGCGCCTCGGCCAGCGAGTTCATCGTCGTCGCGGTGCCCATGGTGTTGCAATAGCCGGTCGACGGCGCGGAGGAGGCTACGAGCTTGATGAAACCCTTATAGTCGATCTCGCCCGCCGCCAGCATCTCACGCGCCTTCCACACGATCGTGCCCGACCCGGTGCGCTCGCCCTTGTGCCAGCCGTTCAGCATCGGGCCGACCGACAGGGCGATCGCGGGAATGTTGACCGTCGCCGCCGCCATCAGGCAGGCCGGGGTCGTCTTGTCGCAGCCGATGGTCAGGACCACACCGTCGAGCGGATAGCCGAACAGCACCTCGACCAGCGCCATGTAGGCGAGATTGCGATCGAGCCCGGCCGTCGGGCGCTTGCCCGTTTCCTGAATCGGGTGGACGGGAAATTCGATCGCGATGCCGCCTGCCTCGCGAATGCCTTCGCGCACACGCTCGGCGAGCACGATGTGATGGCGGTTGCAAGGCGACAGGTCGCTGCCGGTCTGCGCAATGCCGATGATCGGCTTGCCCGACTGAAGTTCCTCGAGTGACAGGCCGAAATTCATGTAGCGCTCCAGGTAGAGCGCCGTCATGTCTGTGTTGGTTGGGTCGTCGAACCAGGCGCGCGAACGAAGCTTGGGTCGCTCGTGGGAAATATCGTCTGTCATGTTCTGCGGAAACCTTCTGGGCCGGTCATTTGCCGGATGAGGAAAAGCGGAAAACCATCTTGTTCACGTAGGTTTGCCCGGGATCGAGCCGCGCCGACGGGAAATCGGGCTTGTTCGGGGCGTCGGGAAACACCTGCGGTTCCAGGCACAGCCCGTCGCCCTGGCGGTAGATGCGGCCGTTCCTCCCTGCGACGCTGCCGTCGAGAAAATTGCCTGAATAAAATTGCAAGCCCGGCGCGGTGACGAGCATGTCCATCACGCGCCCCGACAGTGGATCTTCGAGCCGGGCCGCGGGACGCAATGTTCCTGCCGTGCCGTTGACGATGAAATTATGATCATAGCCCGTTCCGGTGCGGATCTGGTCATCGCGGCCGTCGCGCACGCGCGCACCGATGGCCGTGGGTTGGCGGAAGTCAAAGGGCGTCCCGGCGACCGCCCGCCGTTCTCCGGTCGGAATAAGCGTTGCATCCACGGGCGTATAGCGCTCGGCCTGCAGCGTCAGCTTGTGGTCCATCACGCCGCCCGGTGCGGTGCCGGCCGACAGGTCGAAATAGGCATGATTGGTCAGGTTGACGATCGTCGGCTTGTTCGTCGTGGCGCGATATTCGATCGAAAGCTCGTTCTTCTCATTGAGCGCATAGGTCACGGTGGATGTCAGCGTGCCGGGATAACCGCCTTCGCCGTCGGGACTGACATAGCGCAGCACCACCCGCGCCTCGGAACCGCTCGTCAGCGACTCGACCGTCCATATACGCTTGTCGAATCCATTGAAGCCGCCGTGAAGATGGTTGGGGCCGTCATTGGTTTCGAGCACATATTCCTTTCCGTCGAGGCTGAAGCGCCCCCTGGCGATACGATTGGCATAACGTCCGACGCTGACGCCGAAGAATTGCGGTTTGACCAGATATTCCTGGGCCGTGTCGTGGCCTAGGACGACATCGCCCGGCTTGCCGTCGCGGTCCGGCACTATCAGCGACTGGAGCGTAGCACCCAGCGTAATCACGCCGGCCGATACGCCGTTGGCGTTGGTCAGGGTGATGCGTTCGACCCGCGTACCGTCGGCGAGCGACCCGAAGGTCTGCTTGCTCGCGGTGGCGGCGAGCGTGGGAGAGGCGATGCCGACGGTCATTGCGATCGCTACCTTCCCAATAGTGCCGAGTGTTGCCGTCATAGAAGCCTCTCCGGGGTCGCTCAATATACTCAGACAAATCGCAAATTATGCGCCGATAGACAAGCGGAATATCGCTCGCGGACAGATCACCGCAGCGCTGCGATCAGATCGTGCGCAATCCGGCCGATTTCTTCGACGGAGCGACCCGGACGATAGAGGCTGCCGCCTGCGGCCACGCCTGCGGCCCCGGCGGCAATCCACGCGGCGGCATTGGTTTCGTCGACGCCCCCTACCGCCCAGACCCCGACATTTTTCGGCAACACCTCGCGCATCGCCTTGAAATGGCCCATGCCAAGCGTCGCGGCTGGGAAGAGCTTGAGCCGCGACGCCCCTGCGGAGATGGCAGCGAAAGCCTCAGTCGGCGTCATACAGCCGGGCATGATCTCCAGCCCGCGCTCCACCGCATGCGCGATGACGGGGGAGGCGACATTGGGCGTGAAGACCAGGCGCGCGCCCGTATCGGCTACGGCATCGACCGCCTCGACGGTCAGCACCGTACCCGCGCCGATCAAGGCGCTCTCGCCAAAGCTTGCCTGCATGGTCGCGATGCTCTTGAGCGGCTCGGGCGAGTTCAGCGGTACCTCGATCATGCGAATGCCCGCGCCGATCAGCGCCATCGCCGCGGCAATCGCTTCGTCCGGTTGGATACCCCTCAATATCGCGATAATGGGCGGAGCGCCCGCCGCCAGCAGTTCGTCAATTGTCGGCATCGATCATCCTCAATCCGGCCAGAGTGCAGGCATCCGCGTCAGGCCGTTCGGTACGGGTTCCGAACCGGATCAGTGCCGCTGCATAACGCTCCGCCAGGCCGGGTGCGCCAATGATGCGGACCGGCGAAGAGGGAGGGGTGGTGCCGACCATTTCGACGCATTCGCTTCCGATCAGAAGGCCCGAAAGAAAGGCTGATGCCCATTGGGGCGACTGCCCCGCATCGACCTGCGCGGAACGGGTCAGAAACAGATTTCCAAGCAACCCGCCTTCGCGCGCCGTCTCTACGCCAGCAGCAAAGGCCGCATTGTCGTCGCTTTGTGCAGCCGCCGGGCCGGGCAGAAGACTGGACCCCTGGAGCCGGGCGAACAGTTCGCCGGTCAGAAAGGTGCGAAAGCCTGCGATGCGGCCATTTTCGACAACGGCCCATTTGCTGTGCGTTCCCGGCAGGATCAGCAGGTGCCTGCCCGCTGCCAGTTCGGCGTCCAGTGCCATCGCGCCGAACAGCTGCGTTTCTTCTCCGCGCATAAGGTCGCGAAAGCCGCCGCTGCGTTCATGAGCGCAACCGGCGGCGATGCGAACGACAAGGCCGTGAAGTGTGAAGGCGGCCGCCCGATCTGCCCATTGCGCGGCATCGAGAGGGCAGGGGGCGTAGCCGACCTCATAGAGGCCGCCACGCGCGCCCGCCATGCCGCACAAGGTGACGCGGCTGGCGCCCACCGCACGCCAGGGGGCGATCGCCTCCAACAACACATCGGCCGGAGCTTGTTGGAGGCCGATCACGCCAGGACCTTCCCGCCTGTCCGTGACCTTGGTTCCCTCCAGGCGCCAGAGCCGAAGGTGCGTACTGCCCCAATCCCCAACTATGCTGATTTCTGCCATGATCCGCAATCCGGCTGGTTATGCCTGCTCCGGATCACGCAGTTCTTCCGGCGGCAGGGCGTGGGTAGGCTTGCTGCCCCACAAGGCATAGAAGATGATGTAAACCTCGCACGCGACCGTGAGCCAGAAGCTGTTCTGCAAGCCGACGGTGTCGGCCAGCCAGCCCTGCACGACCACCAAAGCGCCGCCGGCAATCGCCATGATCAGGAGGCCCGATCCTTCTTCGGTCAGCGGACCCAGACCCTTGATCCCCATGGCGAAGATGGCCGGGAACATGATGGAATGGCACAATCCGACAAGGATCAGGCACCACATCGCCAGCGGCCCATGCAGCGTGGCGGCGCCGATCATGACCAGGAAAGCGGCCGAGGCATAGGTGGCGAGCACCCTGCTGGCGGGAGAGGCGCGCATGATGAAGGCACCGGCAAAGCGGCCCACCATCATTCCGCCCCACAGCAACACCAGGTAATTGGCCGCTTTCGCAGGGGTTATGCCGGCGATCTCGGGCAGGATGGCAAAGTTGATGAAGAGGTTCGCGACGCCGATTTCGGCGATCAGGTAGATGAAGATCGCCGGGATGCCGAACGCCAGATTGCGATGCTTGTAGATCGGGTGCGCCCAGACTTTCCACAGCGGGATGGTTGTGCGCTCGGAGGCGTGGGCGCGGCGGGCTGCCGCACCCAAGGCGGGTAGCTTCGCGCGCCAGAAGACCATGGCGATAATGACCAGCACCACTGCGACCATGATATAGGGCAACTGGGTTGCCTGTGCGTCGGCCAGCCGCTCGGCGGCGGAGATCTGGGTGCCTTCGAGCGAGGTGCCGCCGGTCGTCCGGCTGAGGATAAGGTAGCCGCCGAAATAGGGCGCGAAAAAGGTCCCCATCGAATTGAAGGCCTGCACCAGGGTGAGGCGCGACTCCGACGATTCCGGCGGTCCGATCACCGCCACATAGGGGTTGGCTGCCACCTGGAGCAGCGCGATGCCGCATGCGATCACGAACAGCGCGAACAAGGTGATCTCATAGGACGGGATGCGGGCGGCCGGGACCATGCCCAGCGCGCCTGTCGCCATGACCAGAAGCCCGATGATGATCGCCTTTTTGTATCCGACACGCTCGATCAGAAAGGCCGAGGGCATGGATGCGACGGCATAGGCGATGAACCAGACCGATTCGATCAACGTCGTCTGCGTATAATCGAGCTCGAACACGCTGCGCAGGTGCGGCAGCAGCGTGTTGTTGATGACGGTGATGAAGCCCCACATAAAGAAAAGGCTGGCGAGCAGTGCCAATGATTTTCCGTAGCCGCCGGATTTTTCGTGCGGCTGGACGGTGACTTGGGTTGTGCCGGGCAGTGCGGGCATATGATTCCATCCTCTCCTGAACCCTATTTGTATGAGTATATTGAACGAATGCGGCCCGTCAATGTTTGACGCACAGGCATCGGCATCGGCATCGACCGCATTAACCGTGAGCGGCTGGACGTCTTCGCCATCACCGGCCAACAGCATCCGGTCCGGCTTCAGGCGCAGCGCCACCGGAGTGCCGGTCGTTTCCACCACGGCGCGGGCAACCTCGCGTCCGCCGCGCAGGTCGACGTTGGCCCAGTCCGAATCGTCGTAGTTGGTTGCCGCCGGTCTTGCTGCTCCGGCTCTGAGCAGCCGACGCCAGCGCCGCAGCCGATCCTGCGGCCGCCATGCATTCCCTGCGCCTCATTGCCAAATTGGATTACTGGCTGCCCATTAACGCTCTTCTCAAGCCCGTTGACTGTGCAGCGGTGGATCAGTCCTGCTGTTGGGGGGAAATGCCGTGCCGCGCAGCGAAGGCTGCAAACAGCTTCGGCCAAACCGACGCGGGTTCGCTCGCCGGCAGGCGCACGCCAAAGCCGTGGCCGCCTCGCTCGAAGACATGGAGCGCGGCGGGACGCGCCTTCGCCTGCATTGCCTGAAACATGGCGATGCTGTTGGCGACAGGCACCAGCCCGTCATCGGCGGCGTGCATGAGGAAGGTCGGGGGCGTATCCTTGGTGACCCGAAGCTCGACCGAGCGAGCCTTGCGGGACGCTTCCGTCAGTTCCTGACCAAGCAGGGCGGCGCGGGATCCCGCATGAGTGAACGGCGCATCAAGGCTGATCACCGGATAAATCAGGCCGGCGATATCGGGCCGCGCCGAAAGGCGGTCAGCCTCGTCAACCGGCGTGTAAACGGACTCGGCATGGCGCGTCGCCAGTGACCCGGCCAGATGGCCACCGGCGGAGAAACCGAGCACACCCACGCGATCTGGAATCACTCCGAACTGTTCTGCCCGAAGCCGGATCAGCCGCATCGCCCGCTGCGCATCCTGCAACGGGACGTCTTCACGCTGCCGCCAGCCTTCGGCGGGCAGGCGATAGAGCAGGATGAATGCGGTGATGCCGCGTTCGTTGAGCCAGTCGGCCTGGCTCACCCCCTCATTGTCGTATGACAGGAACCAATAGCTTCCGCCCGGAATCACCAGGACCGCGGCGCCGTTGGGATGTTTAGGTCGCCGGACCACCAGCACCGGCCGGTCGATGCCCCTGATCCAGCGGTCGGGCCTGGCGGGGTCGTGCGACTGGTCGTCGATCTTGCGGACGATGCGCGCGCCGGTCGCGCCCGGCGGATCGGCGGGCCAAAGATCGATTGTTTCGTCGCTCGGCGTTGACAGCGCTACGCCGGGAACGGCGGCGAGCGCGAATCCCGCACCCAATATCGTACGGCGGCTGAAGGTCGACATACCCAGATTTCTCCCGTTTGCACCGCAGATTTCGGCCATATGAGGCGATGGCGCGGGCATTTGTATGAGTATATTCCGATACTTCAAGCATCAATATGAAGACCGGTCTTGCTTTTCAGAGTTCGAATGGTGCGAGCGTCTTGCTGCCAATCAGTTCGAGCCGTAGCGCGGTACCCTGCATTTGCAGATCGACATCGCCTTCCGGCGGCTGACTGCCGCCAATCCAAATGTCCGCCGCGCCGGACGTGACGATGCGATGACCCTTTTCATCGACGCTGCTCAATGCGCTGGCATCCAGATCAAAGGTCAGGCGCCGGGTCTCGCCCGCCTTCAGGAAAATCCTCCGGAAGCTCGCAAGTGATCGTAACGGCGCGGCGTGGCCGGGGCGCGATACATAGACCTGAACCACTTCGGCCCCGTCCCTCGATCCGGAATTGCGCACATCCACCGACACGCGGACGCCATGACCCGCCCGGACTTTGCGGCGGTCGGCCTGTGCGGTGCCATAATCGAAGCGCGTGTAGCTGAGCCCGTGTCCGAAACGATACAGGGCGTCGCCGCCGAAGAAGCGATAGGTGCGCCCGGCCATGTCGTAATTCTTGAACGGGGGAAGCTGATCCGCCGATTTGTAGAAGGTGATCGGAAGCCGCCCCGACGGACTGAAATCGCCGGCGAGAAGCTGCGCCACAGCCGTGCCGCCATCGCCACCGGGATACCAGGCCTGGACAATCGCCGGAATATGCTTGTCTGCCCAATTAACGCTGACCGCGCTACCGCTCATCAGCACGAAGACGATCGGCTTGCCTGTTTCCGAAAGCCGTTCGAGCAACCTTTGCTGTGGCGCGGGCAAATCGAGGCTTGTCCTGTCGCCGCCCGAAAACCCCGGAGCGCTGACAGACATTTCCTCGCCTTCCAGTTCAGCGGTAAGGCCCCCGGCAAAGACGACGAGATCGGCGTTGCGCGCCGCGGATAGCGCCGCATCGTCATTGCTGCTGGGCGGACTCCATTGCAGGCTCTGTTCGCCCGAATAGCCGTTCTGCCGCGCCTCGACGACGAGCCTGTAGGTCTTTCTCGCCTGAAGCGCGATCTCAGTCTTCGTGGTGGGCCAGGCAATGTCCCACATGTCCGTTACCAATCGTCCGTCGACGAAGATGCGGTAACCCGGATTGCCCTTCATCCGGAAATTGTAGATGCCGGTCTCGCTCGGACGGAGATAGCCGGTCCAGCGCGCCGAACTGCGGCGGTCGAATTCGTCCGGCCAGCCCCAGAGGAATTGGGCACGCGGAGCCTGTTCCACCTTCAAAGGATCGCCGGAAAGATCGGTGTTGCCGAACTGCTCCAGCTTCAACCCGGGCGCCTTGCACTGGGAGTCGGCGCACAGGCTGGTTTCGGGAACGTCGTGAAGCGGCGGGGCAACCCAGCCCGTGCCCTCGACAAATTCCATAGTCGCTTCGGGGAACCGCGCCCTCAACCCGTCCACAATGGTCACCGGACGGGTCGGGGTGCCATTATAGTTGCCGACCAGAGCCTCAACGCTGTTGGCGTTGGGTCCAATGACGGCGATCCGGCGCGGCGGCGCCTTCAGGGGCAGCAGCCCATCATTCTTGAGCAGGACCAGCGATTGCCGGGCCGTCTCCAATGCGACGGCGCGATGCGCAGGCGTGTCATAGTCGTTAGCCGCAATTTCGGAGAACGGGCGGTCCTGCGGGCGATTGAGCAGGCCGAGCCGGAAGCGCGCCTCCAAAATCCGCGTGAGCGCCCGGTCCACATCCTGTTCGGCCAGCAGTCCCTGCTGCACCGCACGGACGGTCGTTCCCGGATCGGCGGTGCCCTCCCTGCCGAATTCGCACAACAGGTCGGTGCCGGTCCTTACCGCTGCGGCCACCGCTTCCTCCGGGGTAGCCACATAGCCGTGCGCGCCGGCCATGTGGATGTCCGCCACCGCGCCGCAGTCCGACACGACGAATCCCTTGAAGCCCCAGTCACGGCGCAGATAATCCCGCATCAGCATCTGGCTCGCGCAGGCCGGCACGCCATCAACGGCATTATAAGCGCACATCAACGACTGAACCTGCCCTTCCGTCACGGCCGCGTGAAAGGCGGGAAGATAGGTTTCCACCAGATCGCGCGGACGGACATGCACATCCTCCCGGTGACGGTCGGCCTCGGGTCCGCTATGGACAGCAAAGTGCTTGACGGTCGCAACGACCTTCGGCTGTTTGGGGTTGGACCCCTGAAGGCCCTGTATATAGGCCACGCCCAGCCGTGACGTCAGAAACGGATCCTCGCCATATGTTTCCTGGCCGCGCCCCCATCGCGGATCGCGGAAGATGTTGACGTTCGGCGACCAGACGGTGAGCCCGCGATTGATGTCGCTGCTCCCGTCCGGGCCGACCGTCTGGCGGAACTTTGCCCTGAATTCGGTGCTCACGATATCGCCGACCGTCTTCAACAGATCGGGGTTCCAGGTAGCGGCCATACCAATTACCTGCGGGAACACCGTCGCCTCGCCAGCCCGCGCGACGCCGTGCAGTCCCTCGCTCCACCAGTGATAGGCCGGGACGCCCAGTCTTTCTATTGCTGGCGCTTTGCTCTGGAGCTGGGCCGCCTTCTCTTCGAGGGTCATCAGGGACACGAGGTCGGCGGCGCGCTGAGCGGGCGGCAAGGTTGGATCATGCCACGCGATGGCAGCAGGCTCGGCCGCCGCAGCGGGGTAGAGCGCCAAACCCGACGCAGTCGCGGCGATAGCGCGAAAGCAGCTCCACCTCACCGCAGTACTCCTGAGATGCAAACTGCGGCAAAGCCCGTTTCTGATGCTCAACGCTATCCCCCCAAACCGTTCTTTGTCTGACATTATGGTGAAATCGTCGCATGATTTGCCTGCGATGGACAACGAGGCAACCTCGCAACGTACGCTCGCCGTTACAAATGATAGCGCTACCTTCTGGTTATGCCAACCCGGAAATAACCGGTTTCTGCGCGATACTCCTCACCCAGGCCTCGGCTGCATTGCAACCGTCACTATCTGTGCCGCCGAAAATCGACTTGATAAGGCCTCCAGTTGCCCCTTATGTATCGACATAAATACTCAGACAAAATAGGCGAGAAAAATGAAACCTCTCCGCTGCATTCTGATCCTCGCGGCTGGCGTTGCGCTCCCATCTACTGCCTCGGGGCAAGCTCGCCATCTGGATACCGGTCTTTCTGCAAACGGCCAGATTGCAGACGCCGTTGTTTCTCCTTCGCCCGACTTCCGGTTCGTCAAACTGCGCAATGGCGTTCAGTTTCAATTGAACGGAACGGTCAAGACGATCGTCTTTTATGCCCCCGATGTGGTGCGCGTGAACGCCAGTCTGGGACGATCATATTGGGATCACCGCAGTCTGGTTGTGACGGGTGGACCGCAATCCGTTGGTTTCGCCATCGCCGAAACCAACGGGACGCTTGATCTGACCGGCAACAAAGTTCGCGTGACAATCGACAAGCGGGACGGAGCCATCAGCTTTTACGACGCAAAAGGACGGGTGCTGACGCGCGAAAAGGCGGGAGCGCCGCAGTCGATCAGTGGGCGCACCGTCGCCGGTGCCCCAACCTATGAAGTCGAAAACCGCTTCACGCTGAAACCGGGCGAGGGCATCTATGGCTTCGGCTTCACCGACGATGAGGAGGTGAACCGGCGCGGCAAGGACCTGCTGCTCGTCCAGACCAATATCGGCATCATCATTCCCGTCATGCTCTCGACCGAAGGCTATGGCGTCATGTGGGACACCTATTCGCAGATGCGTTTCGCCGACGACGCCGAAGGCGCGCGCCTGTGGGCCGAAGACGCGCCGGGCGGTGTCGACTATTATCTGATGGCCGGCAATACGATGGACGATGTGGTCGGCGCCTATCGCCGGCTGACGGGGCAGGCGCCCATGTATCCCAAACAGGCGTTCGGCCTGTTCATGAGCAAGGAGCGCTATCCGACGCAGGACCGGTTGGTCGAGGTCGCCCGCACCTTCCGCAAGGAACGCTTCCCGCTCGATTACATCGTACAGGATTGGCAATATTGGGGCAGCGACAAGGACGGCACCTGGTCGGGCATGGTCTGGAACCCCGAACGCTACCCGGATCCGGAGGGGATGACGCGGACCATCCACGCCCTCAACATGAAGATCATGATCTCGATCTGGCCATCAGTGGGCAACGATACTCCACTGGCCAAGGAGCTGGACCAGCATGGCCTGCGCTTCGAGCCGCTGCACTGGATTTCGAAGAAGGCACGCGTTTACGACGCGTACAGCGCAAAAGGGCGTGAAATCTACTTCAAGTATGTCAAGTCTGGCCTGCTCGACAAGGGCGTCGATGCCCTGTGGATGGACGGAACGGAGGTGGAGGCCAGCTCCGCCATGTGGGATCCGCATGCTAACGTCGTCGACACCAAGGCGCTGGGGCGTAACGCCATGGGCGATTTTTCGCGATACCTGAACCCCTACACCCTGCTGACGACGCAGGGCACCTATGACGGTCAACGCGCGACGAGCGACAAGCGCGTACTGACGCTGACGCGGTCCGCCTGGGCGGGGGCGCAGCGGACGGCGGCGGCATCCTGGTCGGGCGACACCATGGCGAGCTGGAATACGCTGAAGAAGCAGGTCGCGGGTGGCGTCAACGTCACTGTTACCGGCAATCCCTATTGGACACAGGATATCGGCGGCTTCTTCGTCGATGATTTTCCAGGCGGGGAGAGGAACCCGGCCTACCGCGAACTGTTCGCGCGCTGGTTCCAGTACGGCGCTTTCAATCCGCTGATGCGCGTGCACGGCACCAGCATCGAGCGCGAGCCTTATATCTTCAAGGATATGGACCCGGCGATGTACAAGTCGCTGCTGGACACCGTCCATTTGCGCTACCGCCTGCTGCCTTATACCTACAGCTTGAGCGCCAGGGTGACGTCGGACGGCTATACGCTGATGCGGCCGCTGCCGATGGACTTCGCGGCCGACAAGGCGACCTATGACATCAATGACAGTTTCATGTTCGGATCGTCGCTGCTGGTCCACCCCGTCACCCGGCCGATGTACCATATCCAGCCGCCGCCCCCCGCGACGATCCCCGCTACGTACCTGCGTACAGGCGATGGCAAACAGGGACTGAGTGTTCAATATTTTGAGGGTCGCAACTTCGATACGCCCAAAGGACCCCCATCGATCGACGAGCGGGTCGATCATATCTGGCCGGGGCCGCCGCTGGCGGAAATGCCCGCCGGGCTTGCGGCTCTCACAGACTTCTCGGCGCGCTGGGACGGCGAACTGGTCGCGCCGGAGGACGGCGAGTATGAGATCGGTCTGTCGGGCGATGACGGTTACCGCCTGTATCTGGACGGCGAGAAAGTCCTTGAGGATTGGAGAGACGGCGGCAATCGCTATGCCGGCGTGAAGCGCATGCTGCGCAAGGGACAGCGCGTTCCTGTCCGCATCGACTATTATCAAAGCGGCGGCGGCCGGTCACTGCGGCTGGCGTGGCGCACGCCAAGCGAGTTCCGGGCCATGGCGGCCGCCAAACCCTCGCACGATCTGTCGATGGCCACCTATCTGCCCAAGGGGGGCGACTGGTATGATTTCTGGACGAACCGCCTCCACCGGGGTGGACAAAGTGTGACCCGCGAAGCGCCGCTGGACATCATTCCGCTCTATGTCCGCGCCGGCTCGATCATCCCGATGGGGCCGGTCGTGCAATATGCGACCGAAAAACCGGACGCGCCGCTGGAGATTCGGGTCTATCCCGGCGCGGACGGACGCTTCACCCTGCATGAGGACGACAACGAGACCTATGCATATGAGCGCGGCCAATCCGCCCGTTACGAACTGCGCTGGGACGATGCGAAGCGGACGTTTTCAATCGGTGCGCGGCAGGGAAGCTTTCCCGCCATGGTCCAGCAGCGACGGCTGAATATCGTCGTCGTCAATCCGGCTAACGCCAGCGCCATAGCGCCAGCGCGCGCCGATCGCAGTGTCACCTACGACGGGCGGGCAATGACGCTGAAGTTTGGTGATTGAAGCCACCGCCGCGGGTGTCCGGTCGGCAATCGTCATCCCTGAAACTCGATCAGGGCAGGCTCTCGACCCCCTCCCGGCGCAGCAGAAGATGCAAACGGCGACAGTAGAACCGGCAGCAGGCCATTGTTTGTGCGCTCGGCGCTGTTCACGCTCCGGTCCAATGGTGTGGCACTCCTGTTTCTCAGTCTCATCGTATGTGTTGCGTAAGCGCTGACGGAAGGTGGAGTTGACCCGGCCCGTCAGGCTTTCCGGCGTGTCCGTCGCGCCCATTTTTTCGCGAGCGCTTCCAGCCTTGCTTCGATCAGGGGGATATCGGGCTTGGCATTGGGATCATGATAGTCGCCGAGGGTCTCAAGCGCTTCTTCATGATATTCATGCTGGGATCGCCGAGCGTTTCAAGCTTTTCGGCATAGCCCCATGGACCGCCACAGTCTTTCGGGCGGCCGCATGCCTAGCTCCCAGGCATCGCCAAAGTCGTAGGGATACCGGAAGGTCTTGCACCTCGTATCCGCCAGGGCCTGGGCGAGGGTGGCCTTACGGGCGTCGAGCGGCCCGTCGAAGACATATTCAGGATCAGGGATGCCGAAGCCGGTCCCCATCTATACCCCGGAAGACCTTCAGGAATGGGCCATGGCGCGCCTGTCCGTCGCTCCAAAACGGCATGACCTGAACCTTGCTCGCGAGATACCGCAGTCGGGCGGCGCGAAGCCCCGTTAGGAAAGCGCAAACTGCCAACGCTATCGCTGCATATTTCATTGAATATCCCCCGAACTGTTGGCTGAACCCTATACCCCAACCCTCCAAAGGTGACGGCATTTCGTGCGTGATTTGGATTTATCAGCGCATTTTCAATGCGATATTCGTTCGTAAATTTCATCGGTAAATTCAAGCAAGGACCGGCATAGGACCGCGAACGATTTGGCAGTGTTTCAGGCGCGTGGTTTGCCCGACCACATACGAAATTCGAACGGCTCATTTGGTCGATTGGGCTTCCGGCCAAGGTCTTCGCGAATGGCGAAGATTAGGGCGGTCAACAGTTGGTCGTGGCAATCAACGACTTTACCGCTGTTCGAATCGGACGTTTCATCAAGGTATGCACGAAGCGCGACCAACACGGCTGGCGAGCCGACAAGGAATATGTCGTTGGCAGCGTCGGCGAACGTGATCCGTTCTTCCGGCGTAGGTGTCGGCCCGACAATCGCGCTTAGCGCCGTCATGAACCGCTTATAGTGCGTCAGCTTCACAGCCCGCCATTCGGCTTCGCGGTCCTTCGCCTTGGTTAGATAGGACGTGATTGCGGCGGCAACGATGGTGCCCACAACCGTAATGATCGCGACGACTATCGTGCCGTTCATTGAAATTTCCGCCGTCTGAAAGCTGCCACGTCCGCCACTGTCAGCTTAAACCATTCCCCATTTGCACGGCGCTCGGCGAAGCGACGATGCCAATAGGCTTCAATGCCGGGCGGGTCGTCCGTCGTGATCGTATGGAACAGTTCGGCCTTGTCCGGCAAAGCGATGCTGATTTGCTTGAACCGACGTTCGGCGTCGTCGCTTCGACCCACCTTATAGAACTCGCCCGATTTGATGAGATAGACATAGCCGTCAACAGGCTTGGCCGTAGCGCGGGGCGTCATTGGCTTCGGAACGACTGCCGGTAGCAAGGGCGCAATATCGGCGTAGGCGGGATCATCTGCCGCACGCTTCGCCAATGCTGAAATCAGGTCGTCGCGGCGTCCGAAGTGTCTCTTGATCGCATTATCGGATGGAACAGCCGGATTGGTTTGGCGATACATCATCAATTCGTGGCGGCTTGGGAAACGGCCAAAGTGGCGAATACCTTCAATGATGCCATTCAACACTTCGTCGGAATCTAAGCTGCCGGAGATAGCCCGAGGGGGCACCGATCAGGCTGCAGAGCTGGCCGAACGACCAATGGGTCGGCGTGACGGGCTGATCGCGACCAGGCACGATGAGTGCGAGCCGCTCGGTGTCGTCGCGACTGGCCTCGACCCGGACCTCGCGGGTTTCGACGGTGCGCGTGGTTGCGCGCTCAGCGCGGGCCTTCACCGCAGCATGAAGCTTGGTCAGCGACAGGAAGCGTTCGTCGTCCGGCCGCGAGAACCATTCGGATGAAACACGGCCGATGCGTTGGCCGCGCGAGATATCGACTTTGTAGGCGCCGGAGGCCGGCCGGGAAGTGTCGGATTGCGTGAGGATCGTCGCCATGAGAATTCTCCGCGACGGGCGCCGAGAGCCTCTCTCTCAGCCCTTACCCGTCACGGAAATCCAGCCTTCCTCTTACTCTCTGGGGGCGTTGTGGGGGCGGAGCCGCCCGCAGTAGGGGTCCGCCGCGACTTTGGCGCGGCGGCAGGGGAAGGCATTCCCCTCCAGGGTCTGACTGCGAGAATTAGGCTCAGGACCCATTAAATTGCTTGTGTGAGGTGAGGTTGATTGATTCAATGGCGGTTCAAGGAGTGCTGCCATGAGTGATCTGATCTGGTTGTCGGAGGCGCAGATGCGCCGGATCGAGCCCTATTTTCCGCTGTCGCACGGAGTGCCGCGTGTGGATGATCGCCGGATTATCAGCGGGATCATCTTCGTCATCAGGAACGGCTTGCGGTGGCGCGATGCGCCGGCGGCATACGGTCCCCCGAAGACGATTTACAACCGCTTCATTCGCTGGAGCCGGCTGGGCGTATTCAACAGGATCTTCGCAGCCCTGGCCGCCAAGGGTGGCAAGCCGGATCAACTGATGATCGATGCGACCCATCTCAAGGCACACCGCACGGCGGCCAGCCTGCTCAAAAAGGGGCTGTTCCCCGACGTATCGGACGCACCAAG